>JAHHHQ010000077.1 GCA_019359285.1 Nodosilinea sp. WJT8-NPBG4 | reverse complement strand
TCCTCGTCAATCTGGTCTCGGGCCTGATTGCCTACGCCTACCATCCCGATAAGCCCTCGTTGGGTATTCCAGATTTTGAGCTTAAAGCCTTGCCACAAGCTGCTTTTTAGCTGTCGAACTCAGGTTGAATTAGGCAAATTTTGCTTGCCCATCAAACCTAGCGGGACAGTTTCCTAGACAAAATTGCCTATGCGCACCCGCCTAGGGTGACTCGCTGCTGGAGTTTTTGGCAGGCTATCCACAGATTGGGCAGCAGGTGGGTAGGACGAAACCCTTGGAGATAGCTGCTGCTGCGAATGCCGCAGGTAACCGCAACTGTCTCTAGGCCGAGGGTCTGGCCAGCCATGATGTCGGCTTCGGTATCACCAACCATCCAGCTTTGACGGAGGTCGTAGCCCTGGCGCTGTTGGGTAGCGATCGCCGCCCGCAGCCGCTCTACCTTGTGGCTCGCCTGGTTGATATAGGCGGCGTCAACCTGGGGCATACCGTAGAGATCGCTGATGGCCCAGCGGAGATCGTGCTGGTCTAGAAAGTCCATAACCTGATCGGGAGGCCGCAGAGTAACAAGCACCACCCGTACCTGGAACTGGCGTAGGAGATCTAAGCCTGCCCGAGCTTGGGGTTGCACCTGGTCGCGATCGAGCAGAGTAGTTTGATTAACGATGCGGCTCACCTGCGCCAAAAAGGCATCGATGTTGGCCCCATCTAGCCCCGACCAGTGGGCTATCTGCCGATCGGGCACCCGGTTTTGCTTGAAAGTCCAAAACTGGGATTTTGATAAGTAACGCACGGAGACTGGGTTGCCCTGGGCCTGAGCATTGGCCTGAGCCCACGCTAAACCCTGGCGGTAGGTAGCGTAGTAGCGCTCAGATACATCGGCGATAGGGCCGTCAAAATCGCAAAAGATAGTGATCGCAGACATAGACTCCAGAAACTCCTCACCGCTGGTGGCGAATTCGCGTTACGTACAATCTGACATTAGTTTTATTAATAATTTATTTACAAAAATCAAAGCATGTTTACTTTAGCAACCCTAGCTCAAAATGACCACTGCCCTAACTTGGGGAAGTTGGTCTTGTTTATGAAAAGGGTCTCACGGCTTGCTAATGTCTACGCCGGTTCGCGCATTTCGGTATTTGGTCAAAAGGTCTGTTCTATCCATGTGCAGGAAATGACTCGCGCTCTGTACCACCAGCGGGCAACGGTGGAGCTCTTTGCGACGTAGGCTGGGGGTCCCCCTTAGAGGACTTAGCATTCCCCTACACCAGCCGCTGCCTGTGCCCCAAGGGCAGCCTGGCCAGCGCAAGTAGGTGTCCGGCCCTCAACCCTGTTCTGCACGCCGGGCTGGAGCGCACCGGCCCCTTTGACTTAATCTACGAATACTATTTCCTCGGGAGCTACAGCGCCCTAGAGCGGGCTCAAGCCACCGGCACCCTTGCCTAGAACTTCACCCTCTCTGATTGATGAGCAAGCCCAGCACCGGGGGCTCATGCATCGAGACCTAGTGGAGCAGGGCGCCGCGCCTTTCATACCGCCAGCGAGCTGATGGCCGTCTTGGCAGAAATTAAGGCTTACCCGATGGGTCAGAACCTTGAGCTGAATTGCGCTGGTTCAACACTGGTGGAGTGACTCGTGTCCTAGGCGCAGTGGCCAACGCTATATCCCTGGGTTTGTTACCCAAGGGCATCCCGTTCCAAGATCAGGGTTACAGGGCCGTCGTTGTGGATTTCGACCTGCATCATCGCGCCAAATTTGCCGGTTTCTACCCGCAGGTCGCTGGTGCGCAGCAGGGCCACAAAGTCGTTATAGAGCGCTTCTGCCTGGGCTGGTGGGGCGGCCCCATCGAAGGAGGGTCGTCGTCCCTTGCGGCAGTCGCCGTAGAGGGTGAACTGGCTGACCACCAAAATTTCGCCCTGAATCTCTTGAATGGAGAGATCCCATCGATCGCTGCCCGGTGACGGAAACAGCCGCAAATCTAAGCATTTGCGCGCCATCCAGGTCAGTTCGGCGGCGGTGTCGGTAGGCGCAATGCCCACCAGGAGGTTGAGTCCTGCACCAATTTTCCCCACAACCTGCTCGTCTACGGTGACGGTGGAGGTCGTCACCCGCTGCACTACGACTCGCACGGTGCTTGGGAAGCAAATTTTTGCTGCCATACCGTGCGAATGCGATCGGCCGCCTCGGCCATCTCAGCTGATTTAGGCGGCTGGCCCAGGGTGCGAAACACCTGAAGCTCTAGTCCCTTCAGACCCAGCTCTTGAGGGTTATGGTGATCCGGGTAGCGGGGTTGCAGCACAAAATGAACGTGGTAGGGCGGCTGGTCAACCCAGAGGCTGACGTAAACCCGCTCAGAGGCCATAGCCAAGGCGATCGCCTCTGACATCTGCTGCAAAAACGGCCCTAATGACGCCGACTCAGCCATCGACAAATCCCACAGGTTTTCGCGGTGAGTGCGGGTTTTGATCACCACTGACCCCAAACCGTAGGGGCCCACGCAGTGGTCAGCGACCCACCAGGGGTTCTCAGCGATGATGCCACCCGGTACCGGCTCAGCGCCCGCCAACATTTGACAGGCGAGACAGTCGGTATGCAGTTGCGCTCCTTTGTCGGTCATGGCCTAAGCCTCCTACTAAAGTGGGGACGACGAGGCAACGGAGAACAGAGGGTGAAGGTGGAAAATTTGGGCCAGACCTTAAACCCTCAACCAGACGCCCTATACCTTTACCAACACCTGATCACCCTCAACCTTTGCCTCAAAAATCGCTAGAGGCTGCCGCGCCGGGCCAGAGTCAACCGTGCCATCTGGCTTAAAATTGCTGGCGTGACAGGGGCAAGCAAACAGGTTTTGATCGCCATTCCAAGTCACAGTACAGCCAGCGTGGGTACAGACTGCACTCACGGCAATCAGAGCCTCTGGAGCATTGGGGTCGCGGATAACCGCCAGATTTTTGCCCTGCAAATTTTCGTTGGCAAGGCTCCCCTGGGCATCTAGGTCAGCTACGGAGCCGAGGGGAATAAACCCACCCTCGGCTTCCGAACCTGCTTCAGAGGTGGAGTCAGATTGACAGGCTGCGATCGCCACCGGCAGCGAGCTAGCCAACAACCCCAGCGCCAGCAGATTGTTAAACTCTCGACGCTTCATAGGCTCTGTTTTCCTCTATTTGCCAAAACCCTGGCCCCGCTTTGGCGAAGGAATCCCTAGGCAGGCGTTGAGCTGTTCGCGCAGAGTGTCGTGGTCTAGCCCCTGGCCAATCAGCACCAGCTGATTTTTGGGTTCGCCCTTCCACTGGTCATCATCTAGCGAAAAGCGCTTGCCGCTGAGGTGAAAGATGTGGCGCTTGGGGCTTTCGTCAAACCAGAGAATGCCCTTAGCCCGGAACACCGACTCGGGCAGCAGGTTGTCGAGAAAGTGCTGAAACTTGCGAATGGCAAAGGGGCGATCGCTGGCAAACGACAGAGAGGTAAACCCATCGATGGCCAAGTGGTCAGAGTGGTGCCCGTGGGCATGACCGTGAGCGTGGTCATGATCATCGTGGTCGTGCTCACAGTGGCCGTGGTCGTGGTCACAATTGGCGTGATCGTGGGCTTCGTGGTCGTGGTGATCATGCCCGTGATGGTCGTGGTCGTGATCGGCCTCAGCGCTATTGCCGCCAAAGTATTTATCTGACTCAAACAGACCCACGCTGAGAATCAGCGGCAGAGGCACCTGCGATTTGGTGGTGCGGAGAATTCTAGCGCCCTCTTTGACGTCCCGAATTTTGACTTCCAGCAGATCGAGATCGGCGTCATCAACCAGGTCAGCCTTGTTGAGGAGAATAATGTCGCCATAGGCAATCTGGTTGTGGGCCGCCTGGCTATTGAAGAGATCCAGGCTATAGTTTTCGGCATCCACTACGGTGACGATGGAGTCAAGCCGGGTCATATCGCGCAACTCGGTACCCAAAAAGGTCAGGGCAATGGGCAGCGGGTCGGCCAGTCCTGTGGTTTCCACTACTAAGTAGTCAATTTTGTCTTGGCGCTCCAGCACTTTGTACACCGCTTCCATCAGGTCGTTGTTGATGGTGCAGCAGATGCAGCCGTTGCTGAGTTCGACCATGGTGTCGTCGCTGTTTTCAGTGGCGATCAGCAGGTCGTTGTCGATGCCGATTTCGCCAAATTCGTTCACTAGCACGGCGGTTTTAAGCCCTTCCTGGTTGGCCAGAATATGGTTGAGCAGGGTGGTTTTGCCGCTGCCCAAAAAGCCGGTGATGATGGTGACGGGCAGACCGTGTTTAATGTCATCCATGGCCTGGGGCTGGATGGGGGGCGCAGCGGTAGACATGGGTGCTCTCTAAACGCAAGGACATTTTCCATACTAGCGATGAATCTGGAGTCATGGCGCTCAGGGTTGGGATTGTTTAGAGAAGGAAGTATGGCCCCAGCAAGGGTTTGACCACTGCGCTGCCCAAACCAGTACAATTGCATTGATTTCGTTTTTGGCAACGGCCTATGCCCCCCATTCCAGATGCTCTACCCCGCTGCAGCTGGGTGCATCACAGCGACCCGATTGAAATCGCCTACCACGACACCGAGTGGGGGGTGCCACTGCACTGCGATCGCAAGCACTTCGAGTTCATCATTCTCGATGGTTTCCAGGCCGGGCTGAGCTGGATCACCATTCTGCGCAAGCGCGAAAACTTCCGCGCCGCCTTTGATGGCTTTGACCCTGCGATCGTCGCTGGCTACGACGAGACCAAGCACCAAGAGATTTTGCAGAACGCGGGCATTGTGCGCAATCGCCTCAAAATTGCCGCCGCCACTCTCAACGCCCAGGCGTTTCTCAAGGTGCAAGAGACCTTCGGCAGCTTCGATCGCTACATTTGGCAGTTTGTCGATGGCGCAACCGTGCAAAATGTCTGGCCGACCCTAGCTGATGCCCCGACTCGCACCGCCGCCTCCGATGCCATGAGCAAAGACCTCAAACAGCGCGGCTTTAAATTTGTAGGCACCACTATTTGCTACGCCTACATGCAGGCAGCAGGAATGGTCAACGACCACACCACAGACTGTTTCCGCCATCGAGAATTGGCCTAACGACCTGGATTCAGCGACCCGGCCTGCGAGACACGTGGATTGTAACCAGAACGCAATGATCGGGTTTGCTGCGGCCCATAGTTAAGCGGCGCTAACTATGACACAAAAGTAAAGCTCTCCTACCTCTGGCTCGCGCTTCGCCTCGGCGTGTGCCTGCTCAAGCGTGCGAATGCAAAGCTCCATCGCCTCTTGCGCGGGAATGTCTGAGAGATCGACCGTGCCTTGATGCCGCGCAGAATGACCCCAGCGGCCATCGGGATACCGAAGCCAACCCTCCCAGCCAAGCAGGCGAAGGCCAAACTCCGGCAAACGATGAATGGTCGCAATGACATCTGGATATGGGAGAACGATCTCACGGTCCGAGAGAGAACGAGAGAGAAGTTCTTTTGGAATGTCGTTGGATGAATCCATACCTGCGAAACACCGTTTAACGGTTGCGTTCAGAGGATGCAGGGCTATTACACCAGTACCAAAACCGTCTCATTTCGCCGCAACGCACTTGTTAGGAGGCGACTCTGCTCTCGCATGCTTTGGCTAGATTAGAGTTGATTCACGTTGGATGGTGGCTTGTGGTTAGGCAACAGTTACTGCGCTTGGACGGATTTACCCAAGCAGAACGGATTGGCATGAGCGACCGTGTGAGTGAAGCGATTAACCGAGCAGGAGCTTGGATTACTGACTTTCACCTGTACTCAAACATTTCAATCTGCATCAACTTTCAGGTGCCGATCGCTAACTTGGGCAAACTTGCTGCAACGCTGCAACAAACGGGGTTGCAGTTGAGCCAAAAGAGCTTAGAGCAACTCACGCCTGCTCATGACTCGATGCTAAAAGAGCAAGAGCTAGTTGGGACATTGCAAATCACCTTTGTACACACCGAACCAGACTTGCTCCGAGATGTGCCTGCTGTTCCAGGATAAAAGCTGGGGCAAAGGCACTCAAATATCTAGACCAGCATCCAACAGCAACAATCCGTTGCAACAGTGTTGTCAACTGAGCGAGCACCAGTTGGCCCTAAGGTGCATCACATTCTCTACGGCAGCCTAGCTGGAATCGTTCGCGAAGCGTTTCCGGGAACGGAGAACCGCCAGATGGCCATCTTGACCAAGACCGTACTCACTGGGTAAGCCGCCTAAAAAGACCGAGGCCCTACTGCTGCCCAACGTTGGGCGATAAGCAGCGGGTCTCGGTTCCTCTACGTTTGGCTTCAGGCCAACAAACGAGTTACCGCCGCGTTGTATTCCTGGTAAGACTTGACGCCAGTTAGAGTTTCTGTCCGCTCACCGTTCTTAAAGAACATTACCGCAGGGATTCCCTTCAGCTCAAATCGCTTGGTGATCTGCCGATTGACGTCAAAGTCAATCTTCATCACCGTGACAGAATCGCCATAGGCCTCAGCCAGCTTATCGATCGACGGCGTCACCTGTTTGCAAGAGCCACACCAAGACGCCATGCAATCAACTACTAGCAGTGGCTCACTGGCCAACAGCGCATCGAGTTCGGCTTCATCGCGAATCAACTTAGCCGCACTCGTGTCTTCTTGGCCTAGCTCAGCCAAGGCGCGGGCGACTTCCGCAGACGATAGGCTGGCATTGACGGTGGCAAGCTGAGATCGCTGCTGGTAGTGCTCAAGCAACGGCTCTAACGACTGCTGAAAGCTTTCTAAGCGGTCTCGGATAGCAGAAATCGACGGCTTTTCGCTGCTTTCATTTAATAATCGAATGATCAAAAACTCAGGCGTCGCTTTGAGATAGGCCACCGTCGCTGGTGGCTGGCCCACCGCTGCCCACCACTCATCAAACGACTGGGCTTGGGCCAACGTGCGCGGGAATCCCTCTAAAACCCAGCCCTTGAGCATAGTATCGGGCTGCTCAAACCGCTTGCGGATTAGCTTCATTGCCAGAGCATCGGGAATCAGCTCGCCCGCATCTACGTAGGGGCGAGCCTCAACACCAATGGCAGTCTCTGCGGCGATCGCCCCGCGGACCAGTTCCCCCATAGCCACATGGGGAACCTGCCAGCGTTCAGCTAGCGCAGCCGCTTGCGCCCTTAGCCCTACGCCAGGAAGGCCCAATAGGATAAATTGCTTAGTTTTCATAGAATGGCAATATCCTTCTCCCGCTGTTCGTCCCTACATTCATCATCTAGGTCAAAGGGCTAAAACCTGAGTTCTTTAAACTCATTTAACGGCAGACGAAGAATGACCATTGGGCTAAGTTAGGCTTCGAGTAACGGTGATGAGTACACCCTTGATCTCGTTTACCCGATCTCCATGCCATCGTCTCCACCTCGCATTTACTGCCTCCCCGCTACCGCCGCTCCAGTGGTAGCGGTATTTCGGCGTGGGCCTAGTCAGTGGGCTCACGTCGGTCGCTGGGATTTAGCTCAGAACTGCTACGAGCCGGGAGGCTGGTTACGGGGACGCATTTTCCCTCGGCGCTCAGACATTTCCCCTGATGGGCGCTGGCTGTGCTACTTTGCCCACAACCCCAAAGCTCGCTGGGAATATGGAGAAGCCTACGTCGCCGTATCCAAGCTGCCCTGGCTAACGGCCCTCCATGCCTTCGCCACCTGCGGCACCTGGACTCGGGGTTACTACTTCACGACGGGTGACAGCCATGCAGACTCAAAAGCTGCCACCCTCCCCATTCTCTATGGGCTCACGTTCATCTCGGTTGAGCAGTTCGCTAACGAACGGCGGAGGGGCTGGCTAGAAGCCCGCGATTCACCACCTCGTAGTGTCGGTGGCCCCTGGGATGAAAACCGCAATGCTCGCTTGCAAAAACCGCAGCCGGGAGGCCCCTACTCGCTGCGGCTAGAAAGCCTAGGCCGGGCTGGCGGCGAGTTTGGGGTTGACCAAGCGGTAGACGGCCTGCGAGTAGTCTATGCCCTTGAATCTGAGCAAGACATCGAGATTCTAAATGATGTGCAGTGGGCTGACTGGGCTGCCCAAGGGCAACTGCTGGTCGCTACTCGCAGTGGCAAACTGCAAATCGCGAGTTACAGATGCGTTCGTTTAAAGTCACTTTTGAGGCTGACCTATCTGCATTAGAGCCCGAGCCGATGGAGGCTCCTGATTGGGCTCAGCGATGGTAATAGAAAAAACAGGTAAGCCTCAAACTGCCCAATCCAGGCGGGAGATAGCCTACAACCAACAGTTTTCTCCTAAAAGTCTTCCCCTAACCGGCAAGCGCTGGGTTTCTAGTCGTCCCCGCCCTTCTTCTTGCCTTTCCCCTCAGACGAATCCTCTTTTCCATCTCCATCAATGACTGGCAGGGTTATAGCAGAGTTTACCTGAGGCGAATCGGGCAGTGGAGAGAGTTGGGTTGGAAAAACCGGCACCGTTTCAGCCGAGCTAGGTGGAGATGCAGGTGGGGCTTGCAAAGAACGCTGCACCACGATTGGAATAGCAGTAGTGCCAACCAAAGCGACGGTACCAACCAACCCTTTAAGCAGCAGTGACTTCAAGTTGTTCGTTTCGGGGGCAGAGTCAGAGTTACTCATAAATTTAGTAATCGTTCGCTTTAAAAACTCTTTAGGGCGATGTGTCTTGTCGGTAGAATACCCTGCATCGCTTACTTGGGTGCCCCTCGGTGGTCAATTTTAGTTCCGTCTGCTCAGCTCTATGAAGACGCGATCGCACGAGACTTTGCCAACATAAATTTTTGAAGAATATGCAAAAAACCTTGGCCCATGGCCAAGTAGCTAGATCCACACAACTCATGCGAAGTGGGTCAACGGTAAGCTCTATTCAGGCGCCTGACCGTCTCGTCGGCCTAGCTCGTACACGCCGCAGCCGATCGCAGAAAGTACCCCCAAACTGACTGCCCAGCTGCCGCCCAGCGACAGCGTGAGACCGTAGTGCGCTAAACCACCCACCGCCAAAAAGGGCAAGACGCTCAATAGCGACGCCGCAGGCGAGTCCGTGCCTAGCCAGCCCTCAAAAGTTGAAATTACTCGGTCGGCTAAGGGCGAAAAGCCCCAGTACAGTGCGATCGCCCACAGAGCAGTGCCAGCAATGGTGGCGGTATCGAAATCAACGGGCAAAGACGACAAAGCAGTCACCAGAGCGGGGCCAAAACATTAGCCGAAGTTGAAGGCTTTCACCGCGTCTAGAGCGGGTCGCGATCGGGGCGGTAGTCGGGCCGAGGTGGCTGCGGGCCGGGATCAATGCGGTAGCGATCGTTGTATTCGCCGCGGTTCTTGGGAGGGCGGCGGCGACGCACCCGATCGTCGGTAGGGCGAGGATTATTGTCGTAATAGGGCTGACCATCGGGACCATCCATGGGGCGATCGCCCATGAAGCGGCCGTCCACAGGGCGATTCATCCGATCGTCTACAGGGCGATCGCCAGGCCGATCCGTAGGAATATCTTCGCGACGCATGGGGCGACCATCGCCGTACACATCGGGGGTGTAGGGAGGGCGGACAGGTGGCTCACCGCGCCCCTCAAGCATGGGCCGAGGACGATTGTAGGGGTCAGCGGGGCCGTAGTCGCGGCGATCTAGCTCGGCCCGGAGGTTTGCACGGTTGTCAGGAGCATAAGCCGGCGGACGACTGCCTCGGGTTGGGCGATAGCCACCGCCGCCGCCAAAATCACCGCCATCGCCCTGAAAGCCCGCTTTAGCAAGCGGCGTTCTGGAATTGATGTTCTGAATCATCAGCGACACCACCATGCCTACCAACAGCATTTGCTGAAAGGAGGAGATGACGTCCATGCCCAGGTTGCCGAGCAGAAACACCCCTGCCAGCAGAAACAAAATCGCGTAGACCTTGTCCGAGTCACGTTCATAGCCGGGCTTGAGACGCTCTAAGAAAAATAGCGCCACGCCGCAAATCACCATAAAGATGCCCAGCAGCAGGGGGACGGGGGTACCAAAATTCACGGCAAATTCCTCTTAGGCGATCGCCTCTGCCAACCGAACACGTTAATTCTAGCCGACTTAACGAAAAAATCGGGAACACCCGCAGGGTCCCCGACTGCAAGACTATCAGGTTGTGCCCTCTGACCTATGCCAGCGGGCACAGCCCTATGAGACTACTGGCGCTGAATCTTGTCGCGCTGGCTCACAAACACGAGAAAAATCGTGGCGGGGACGACGATAATCACGGCACCAGCCAGCAGGCTCAGCAAGAAGTTGGCTAAAGACGATGTCATATCTTTTGATCCTGATTAACGATTGAAACCGAATTGTTATTGACCATTATTGATCATTATTGCTCAACCACGCTCGCCTCATCAGCGCTCTGGCCGACAAACGCGATCGCCTCATCAACGACGGCAACTCCCACACCTCAGCCAAAGCCGCCAGGGCCTAGAGAATCAGTCGAAGAAGGCTTTAGAATGACATCTACAACAACGGCGTATTTTGGAGGGTTAACCCATGGCCACCACCCAGGTGCTGAATATAGGTGTGAGCCTGCTATTGGGCCTCATGACCCTGCTGTTTATCTTTCGCATTGTGCTGACCTGGTATCCCCAGGCCGACCTGTCTAAGCTGCCCTTTTCGCTCATCGCTTGGCCCACGGAGCCTTTGCTGGTGCCCATGCGCAAGCTGGTCCAACCCATTGGTGGCGTCGATATTGCCCCGGTCATTTGGGTGGGTATCGTTACCCTGCTGCGAGAGATTTTGGTGGGGCAGCAGGGCTTATTAAGAATGCTCGGTTAGAGGTTCTCTCGCTTAATGTGACAAGCGGTGCGTCTTGGCCGAGAGTAGACAGCCGGGACGGCTATCCCACAAGACTTACTTTATAGCCCCAAGAACAAGACCACTCTCTTGTGAGATGGGCCTCTGGCCCGTCATGGTTGGCTTAAGGTCATGAATAGTCTAGGCCAAAGTTGTCCCAGCTTAAGCTACTTGATTGCCATCATTTCGGCGACAAAGTTGGTATAGACATCACCGCTGAGAAAGTTGGCGTTCTCCAGCACTTTTTGGTGGAAGCCGATGGTGGTGGGCAAGCCAGTGATGGCGCACTCTCGAAGGGCGCGGCGCATGCGGCGAATGGCGGTGGGGCGGTCTGGCCCCCAGACAATTAGCTTGCCCACCAGCGAATCGTAGTAGGGCGGAATTTCGTAATCGGTATACACGTGGGAATCCATCCGCACGCCCATGCCGCCGGGAGCGAGGTAGCCGCTAATGCGACCGGGGTTGGGGCGAAAGTTGTGGTCGGGGTCTTCGGCATTGATGCGGCACTCGATCGCATGGCCGCGAATCTGAATCTCTGACTGGGTAAAGGGCAGCTTTTCGCCCTGGGCAATGGTGAGCTGGGCGGCAATCAGGTCAATGCCGGTGATCATCTCGGTGACGGGATGCTCAACCTGAATGCGGGTATTCATTTCCATGAAGTAGAAGTTGCCCTGGCTATCGACTAGGAACTCGACGGTGCCTGCTCCGACGTAGTTAATCGACTGAGCCGCCAGTACCGCCGCTGTCCCCATTTTTTCGCGCTGATCTGCCGTGAGGCGAGGGCTAGGGGCTTCTTCAAGCAGCTTTTGGTGCCGCCGCTGAATCGAGCAGTCGCGCTCGCCCAGGTGCACCACGTTGCCGTAGCTATCAGCCAAAATCTGAAACTCAATGTGCCGAGGGCGATCGATAAACTTTTCCATGTACACGCCAGAGTTGCCAAAGGCGGCCTGGGCCTCACCCTGGGCGGCCATAAAGGCCTTGACCAGCTCAGATTCGTTATTAACCAGACGCATGCCGCGCCCGCCGCCCCCAGCGGTGGCTTTGATCATCACTGGGTAACCAATTTCGCTGGCCACAGCATAGGCCTCGGCTTCATCGGTAAGCAGGCCACCGCTGCCAGGCACCGTAGGCACCCCTACCTTTTGCATAGTGTCTTTCGCCGTCGATTTATCGCCCATTCTGCGAATGGAGTCGGGGGAGGGGCCAACAAAGACAATCTGGTGGTCGGCGCAGATTTCGGCAAAGCGAGCATTTTCGGCTAGAAAGCCATAGCCGGGGTGAATGGCGCTGGCGTTGCGAGTGAGCGCGGCGGCAATAATGTTGGGAATGTTGAGGTAGCTTTTTTGGCTAGGGGCCTCGCCAATACACACCGCTTCATCGGCCAGCTGCACGTGGAGGGCATGGCGATCGACGGTGGAGTGAACCGCAACGGTGGCTATGCCCATTTCTTCGCAGGTGCGGAGGATGCGCAGCGCGATTTCTCCTCGGTTAGCAATCAGAATCTTGGAAAAGCGCATGTACGTAGGGCAAATAGCAACAGACCATTGAGTTGTGGGGTAGCAGCCCAGCTAAGCAACCCCAGCCCACTGCCGCAACCGACCATCCTCAGCATCATACGATGACGACGGTCGCTGATTCTATCACGCAGCCAGTGCAACAAATATTGCTGGAAATGTGCTCTAACAAGGGGACCATTATGGTTTACTCTTATATATCTGAGCCGGTGCTTGGGTGACATTCCCTCAGAGTTGCCTAATTAGTACAGTTCAGAACATCACCAGCGGATGTGGTGGAATTGGTAGACACGCACGCTTGAGGGGCGTGTGGCTTATGCTGTGCGAGTTCGAGTCTCGCCATCCGCATCAAACTCCTATGGGTTGATTCAACAATGCCGGGTTGTAGCAATACAGCCCGGCATTGTTGTTGAAGCCGATTTATTGAATGGCTGCTATAGACGCTGGGCCAGGGCGATCGCCACCGGGCACAGCAGCAGCGCTGGCAAAAACGAGGCCACCCGCACCTGGCCAATTTCGAGCAGATTCAGACCAATGCCCAAAATCATCAGCCCGCCGGTGCCGGTGATCAGCAAAACTTGAGGACTCGTGGTCGGGTCAGCCAGAATAGTCCCCAACAAGCTGGACAACAGCGACAGAGCCCCCTGCAACCCCAGCACGCTGAGGGCCGAAAAGCCCACGCCAACGCCGTAGGTGCCGGTGAGAGCGATCGCCGCCAGTCCATCCATCGTGGACTTCAGCGTGAGCAGAGCATTGTCGCCCGACAGGCCATTGTTGAGGCTGCCGACAATAGCCATGGGGCCAATGCAAAACAACAGGCTGGCCGCCACAAACCCTTCAGTAAAGCGGCCTCCGCCCCGCACCCTTGCCTTAAGCCAGTCGCCCAATACCGAGAGGCGTTTCTCAATCTGCCACCATTCGCCCAGCATCCCCCCCCCCGCCATCACCAGCAGCGCCAGAATGATGCCGTCGATGGGGCCAGCGTCGATATCAGACAGGTTACTGGCCATGGAGACCCCCATGACCAGGGTCATCAGCCCCACCGCCTGGGTGATAATCTGCTGCATCGATCTAGGCAAGCGGCTGCGCAGCATGAGTCCCAACGTTGTGCCCAGCAGAATGGTGGCGACGTTAATCCAGGTGCCGCTGGTTTTGGCCCACAGGCTGAGCATAGTAAAGTCCTCACGGGGGTGGTTGGGCAGACAGTAGATGCGCGGCGCTTCGGTTCCGCGTTATTCTCCAATCAGACCATTTATTCCGGGAGAGTGCCATGGTGGTGCCAGTCAGTTTGATGCGCGCCCAGTCTTACCAGAGGGAGGACCTGGAGCGATCGCTCACTCAGCTGCTCGCGCCCCTCGGTGGCATGGCGGCCTTTGTCAAACCGGGCGATCGCGTGCTGCTAAAACCCAACCTGCTGACCAGCGCTCGGCCCACCAAAGAATGTACTACCCGACCTGAGCTGATCTATGCCGTGGCTCAGCAGGTTGTGGCCGCCGGCGGCCAGCCTTTTTTGGGCGACAGCCCCGCCTTTGGCAGCGCCCGGGGGGTGGCCAAGGCCAACGGTCTGCTGCCCCTGGCCCAGGAACTCGGGCTGCCGATCGTAGAGCTGCACGGCGATCGCTACCCCACCGACAACCCTGAGTTTGACCATCTGCGCCTCTCCAAAGAAGTGATGGAGGCCGACGTGGTGATCAACCTGCCCAAGGTCAAGTCCCACGTGCAGCTTACCCTCACACTGGGGGTCAAAAACCTGTTTGGCTGCGTGCCCGGCAAAATGAAAGCCTGGTGGCACATGGAGGCGGGCAAAGACGTGCAGCGCTTTGGCACCATGCTGGTAGAGACGGCGCGGCTGATCGATCCTGAGCTGACCATTGTGGATGGCATCGTAGGCCACGAGGGCAATGGCCCCAGCGGCGGGGAGCCCAAAGATTTAGGCGTGCTAGGGGCATCTGCTAACGTGTTTGCCCTCGATCGCGCCATGGTCGCCGTGCTGGAGGTCGATCCGCTGGCGGTGCCCACCGTGGCTCAGTCGATGCGCCTAGGAGTCTGTCCTGATTGGGAGGAGTTGGCTTTCCCGCTGCTCACTCCTGATGACCTGCGGGTGGCTGACTGGCAGTTGCCCACCGAACTCATGCCCATCGACTTTGGCCTGCCTCGGGTGGTGAAGTCCACCTTCAAGCACCTCTACGTTCGCTTTATCAAAGAGCCGGTGACCGCCTACGCCGGGCGTCTCTAAGCCGGACGGCTCCAAAACAAGAACGGGAGGGTGCAAGATTTGCGCCCTCCCGCCCTAAACAGTTGGCTTGGCCGTTACTCAGCCGGGTTGATGAGACCCAAACGACTAGCTCCAGTGGTAGGTCGCGTTTGGCTAGCAAGAATGGTTTGCTCCAACACCTCGGCAGCGCGGAGGTACTGGGCATCGGCATCGGTGCCGAGCAGGGCGGGGTTGCTAAATAGCTCGCGGCGCTGGCGATCGCTCAAGCCCACCTCAACATCGGGGGTAATGCCCCGGCTGCTGATGTCGATGCCATCGGGAGTGTAGTAGTGAGCCACGGTCACAGTCAGGCCAGAGCCATCGGTGAGCCCGTGGAGCGACTGCACCAGGGCTTTGCCGTAGGTGGTGTTGCCCACCACCGTGGCGCGGTCGTTGTCGCGCAGGGCACCAGTCAAAATTTCGCTAGAGCTAGCCGAGCGGCTATCGACCAGTACGGTCAGCGGTAGGTCGGTGAGGGCAGTGCGATTGGCCGAAATTGCTTCGTCATTGCCCAGGCGATCGAGGGTGCGCACAATTTGACCGTGCTGCAGCCACATGCGGCTGATGTCAACGCTAGCCATCAGCAACCCGCCGGGGTTACCGCGCAGGTCGAGCACAAACCCTTCGACCCCAGCCTCGGTCAGGCTGCCAATCGCGTCGGCCATCTGCGTAGCGGCGTTGGCGTTGAACTCAATCAGCCGAATGTAGCCAATGGGGCGACCACCGACCGTTTTTTGGGAGTATTCAACGGTGGGCAGATCCATCCGAGCGCGGGTCATGATTACGGTGCGGGGAGCGCCGCCGTCGCTAGAAACGGTGAGGGTTACCTGTGAGCCCTCGTTGCCTCGCAGCTGTTGCAGCACGCCCTCGGCGGTGAGCCGCTCGGTGCTTTGGCCATCAACCAGCAGAATGCGATCGCCCGCCACAATCCCAGACACCTCCGCTGGCGAACCTGGAGCTACACTTGTCACCGCTACCGCCCCGGTCTGGCTATTGCGCTCTAGCCGCACGCCAATCCCCGAGGCCTCGCCAGAGGTCTGCTCAGTGAGGTCAGCGTATTCTGTCGGCGAGAGGAACCGAGTGTAGGGGTCATTGAGCTGCTGGAGAGCGGCCCGCAAGGCCCCATAGGCCGCCTCTTGAGAGGTGTATTCTCGCCCGAGCAGATCTTGGCGCAGGGCCTGCCAATCGACCTGGTTGAAGCTGTCGTCTACGTACTCGCGATTGATAATTTGCCAGGCTTCATCGATCACAACCTTAGGGCTGTCTTCAAACTCAGTTAGTGGCGTAGCGGCTAAAGTTGCCTCAGCGGCCACAGCGGCAAACGCAAGGGAAGCAAAGGCTAGGATGGAAGGCTGCACCAGGGACAGTAGCCGGGGAAGGGAGGGAATTGACATCGGGTTAATACCAGCCTGGACACGGAGGGAAGACGAGTCGGGGCCACAAACATCCGGCCAATCTTGAGCTTATTGTGCCTGATGATTTATCTCTTTGGCCAGATGCAGAGACTACTTTGTGGAGATTTTAGGCTTTTCTTTAGTTCTGCTGGGTAAATGGGGCCGCTTTTCAAATTGGCCCCCTGGCTACCTCAAGCTGATGCCAGCCGACTAAGCATTTGGGTGTCCCCTCAGCGAGTTAGTAGACCGCGACGGTCAGACTTTAGTCTTGGGAAGCGATCGCAGCTTACCTAAGATCGGCTAGTGGCGTTGATTTCGTCCAAAATGGCCTGGGCTCCTTCAGCTCGCAGATGCTGGGCCAGCTGTTCACCGAGAGCTTCGGCCTCAGCCGCTGGCCCCTGAACAACGTTCTTAATTACCCGCTGGCCGTCGAGGCTGGCTACGAGCCCGGTGAGGGTCAGGGTATCGCCCACCAGGTCTGTGTTGACGCCAATGGGCACCTGACAGCCCCCTTCTAGCTCTCGCAAAAAGGCGCGTTCGGCCAGACAGCGGGCGGTGGTGGGTGCGTGGGAAAGCACGCTCAGCAGCTTGAGGATTTCCTCATCGCCGGTGCGGCACTCAATGCCCAGGGCACCCTGCCCCACAGCGTGGAGAGAAATTTCGGCGGGGAGAATTTCGTGGATGCGATCGCTCATATCCATGCGCTGTAGACCGGCTACCGCCAGAATAATGCCGTCGTAGCCGCCCTCATCCAGCT
Organism: Nodosilinea sp. WJT8-NPBG4; assembly: GCA_019359285.1. Lineage (GTDB taxonomy): Bacteria > Cyanobacteriota > Cyanobacteriia > Phormidesmidales > Phormidesmidaceae > Nodosilinea. The sequence continues at coordinate 34,536 of JAHHHQ010000077.1, read as the reverse complement.
TGCGCAGGCGAGTGTTGAGGTTGCCGCGAATGTCTTTGAAGGTGAGGTGGGGATAGTGGTGGCGCAGCTGGGCCAACCGCCGCAGAGACGAGGTGCCAATCACCGCGCCCTCGGGCAGGGTAGCCAGGGTCTTGTCCTTGTTCTTTTCGTGGACGACCAGGGCATCGGCCGGGTCTTCGCGGTGGGTGATGCAGCCCAGCATCAGCCCATCGGGCAGACGGGTGGGCAGGTCTTTGAGGGAGTGCACGGCAAAGTCGCTGTCGCCCCGCAGCATGGTGTCTTCCAGCTCTTGGGTAAACAGGCCCTTGTCACCAATTTTGGAGAGCGACACGTCGAGCACTTTGTCGCCCTGGGTCTCCATGGTGACAATCTCAAAGGCGAGATCGGGGAAGTGGCGCTGCAACTCATCCCGCACCCAGTGGGTTTGAATCAGCGCCAGCTGGCTCTTGCGAGACACGATGCGAACGGTGCGCCGGGAAGTCGAAACAGTGGGGGATGCGGTGGATTGCATAGTCTGAAACAAGCTTGCAAAGGGTTTAGTAACAGCGCTACAACCGCCACTTACATCAGGACAGTCCTGGGAGATCAGCCTAGGGCAGTTGGGAGCCAAACAGCCGTCTCGGTCAACAGACCGAGGCAAACGGTCTTAAGCAGTTTGGACAGCGCTATGGGTAGGGCAGTTAAATCACTGCCGAATCTTCAGATTACAGGATGCGGCTCCCTCTATGGTGAGCCTTTCAGAGATGTTACGGGGTTGTCACATTAGGGGGTTGACGGCGTTTATGATGGGTAAGCAGCTTGGGAAAAACCGTTGCCCCGCCAGTTTTTTGCACCTCGTTTTTTACCGAGAAATAGGTCGCTCCGTCGTTTGTTGGGCGGCCTCTCTATGGCGATCGCCCTCACCCTCGGCACTACCCCGCTGGCGCTGGCCCAGGCGCTGCGCCCGGAAATTCGCTTTCCCTTTTTGGCCGACCCGCTGCAAGACAACCCCCTCGACCCGCTACTGCCGCCGAGGCAGACGGTGCCTCGCCCCCTTAGCCCGCTAGAGCTCTACGCCCTAGAGCAAGAACTTGACCAGCTAGCCCTGGAGGCCGTAGCCCTAGACGAAGCGGGGGAGCTCGAAGCGGCCCGCCTGCTCTGGCGGCGGGAGATTCGTCTGCGTCGCCTGTTGGGCATTGAGGCCGAGCTGGCTGCCATTGGGCGGGTAGGCCAAGTGCTGCGCGATCGCAACGCCACCCCCGACCTACAGCTCTACGCCCTGCGCCTCAATGAGATTCGCGCCGACCTCACGCTGCCGGACGACGGCGATCGGCTAGAGGGTATGGCCGCTAGCTACGAGGTGCTGGGGGATGTCGATGCCGCCGCCGAAATTCGCCGCGACCTGGCCGATGCCGCCCTGCTTGGGGGCAATGTCGCTGAGCACCGCCGCCAGCTCGATGCCCTGGCGGTGCTGCGGGCCGACTGGTTTTACTTTCCTGAGGCGGCCCAGGTCTATGGTGAGCTGGTAGCCCTGGCTCAAACCGCTGGCAACCACGACGACGAGCTTCGCTATCTGGGGCTCCAAGCCGAGAATTTGGAGCAGGCCCAGGACTTTGCTGGGGCGATCGCTCTACAGCAGCGCCTGCTCACCCTCTACCAAAGCGATGCCAGCCTGTGGCCGCAAATTGCTGCCCTCCAGCACCGGGTTGCCAACAACTACCGCACCGTGGGCGATCTCGACACTGCCTCCCGCCAGTACCAAATTGCCTACACCAATGCGATCGAGCAGCAGCAGCTAGAAGTTGCCGCGATCGCCATTAACGACCTGGCTGAGATCTACAAAACCCTCGGCCGCTGGGCCGATGTGGGCTACCTTTATGAGCAGCTTCTGCTGGTAGAGCAGCAGGCCCACAGCGCCTACGGCATGATGGCGGCCTATGACCAGCTGGGCCAGGTGCACGAGCAGCTAGGGGCTACCCCATCGGCACTAGCCGCCTACCGTGAAGGGCTGGTGCTGGCACGCGTGCTCGGCACCCAACAGACTTACTTTGAAGAACAGATTGCGCGTCTTATGGAGGGAACATCCTAATGGTGATTGAATGGCTCACCTTCGCGGTCGATCCTGAAAACCGTGAAACCTTTGTTCGTCTTGATAACGATATCTGGACGGCTGCCCTGAGCCAGTATCCCGGCTTTATCTCCAAGGAAGTGTGGATTTCGCCCGATTTGCTCGACCAGGTTGTGTACGTTATTCGCTGGCAAACTCGCGAGCAGTGGAAGGCCATTCCTCAAGCCGATTTAGAGGCGATCGAAAAGCAGTTTGACGACGCCGTGAGTTTCTCCTACCGCATGATCGATGCCCGGGAATACCAGGTGCGGCGCTACCCTTCTCCCTAACCGGCAATTCATTTCACCCCATGCTGGATCTGATTCAGGCGCTAGTAAAACGCGTTCGCCAAGAGCTACTGCCAAACCTACACCTCGAGAGTATCGACCCCTGCGATCCAGTCGTGGTGCATCGGCTGCCAGCACCCTGGATCTGCTTAGGGACCGGCAACTATGCCGCCGTGTTTGTGCACCCCGACTATCCCGATCAAGTCGTCAAAGTCTATGCGCCGGGCCGACCGGGCATCGAGGCCGAGGTGGAGGTCTATCGCCGTCTGGGCGAACATCCCGCCTTTTCGCAGTGCTACTTTAGCGAACCTCCCTTTTTAACTCTGAGGCGCCTGCCCGGGATCAACCTATACGACTCGCTGCACCGGGGCATTGACATTCCGCCCCAGGTAATTCGAGACATCGATGCTGCCCTGGCCTACGCCCGCCAGCGGGGGCTGTTTCCCCACGATGTCCACGGGCGCAACGTGATGCAGCACGAAGGGCGCGGGGTGGTAGTTGATGTGTCTGATTTCTTGAATTCAGCACCCGACCGGGCCTGGCAAGATGTAAAACGGGCCTATCGGTGGCTCTATCGGCCTCTTTTTCGCCCCCTGGGCCTGCGGATGCCCTACTTCATGTTGGACTGGGTACGGGTTGGGTATCGCCTGTTTCGCCGTCTGGTAGGCGTTGGCCTGCGCTAGCATACGGCCATAGTTGTTGACGGTATGACGCTGTCCCCGTTGCCATGCTTTCGTGCCCCCGCTGCCAAGCCCCGATCGAACCCACTGCAATTCAGTGCCCCCGTTGCCAGCTGACTCTCAAGGCCCACGGGCATCCCGGTATGACACTGCACCGCACCGAGGGGGATGAGGCTCTCTGCGCCACCTGCCTCTATGACACCGACGACACCTGCAACTTTCCCCAGCGCCCCACGGCCACGACCTGCACCCTCTACCGCTCGGTCAAGCCGGCTGAAGATCTGGCGCTGCCCGACCCGTCGTTCGGTCAGCAGATAAACTTTTGGCTGCGCAGTCATCCGGGGCTGATGGCCCTGGGAGGGCTACTGTTGCTGAGCCTGGTGCTAGTGCTGGTGCGCTAGGGCAGTGAGGCCGGCTCTAGGGCAAAAAAGTCAGAGAATACTTTCTCGCCAACGGTGTTGAACCGGGTCTGCAGATCGTCGAGAAATTCATGCAGGCCCCGCTGAGTAATTTCGTCGATGGTGAGGTAGTCGAGTTCGGAGCGCAGGCGACCGAGGGCGCGATCGCTACCAGTTCGCCAGGTGCCCATTGAGGTACCGGAGATCTGATGGAGCGATCGCTCCGCCTCAATTAGACAAAACTGAATGGAGCGGGGAAACTCCCGGTTGAGAATCAAAAACTCTGTCACTCCGCGTGGGGTGATGCGGTACTGGCACTTGCGGTACATCTCGTAGGCGCTGGCCGACTTCAGCAGAGCAATCCACTGCAAATCGTCTAGGGGCGAGCCCACATCGGTCACCGAGGGCAGCAAAATGTAGTACTTCACATCGAGAATGCGGGCGGTTTTGTCGGCCCGCTCCAGCAGCCGCCCCAGTTGACCAAAATGCCAGCCCTCGGTGTGGGCCATGGTGGCATCCATCACCCCAGCAAACAGGTGACTGGCCATCTTCACTTCCGGGAAAAAGTTGTGCAGCTCTGACAGTAGCCCGCCATCGGCAGCCTCATTCACCATTAGGTAAAACGAATTTACCTGCTCCCACATTTCTGAGGAAATGATCTCCCGCACCGATCGCGCATTTTCCCGCGCCGACCTGAGGCAGGAGATAATCGAGTTGGGGTACTCGCGATCGAAAGTGAGAAATTTTAGAATGTTCTCCGCCGTGGCCTCTTCATAGCGGGCCTTAAACAACGCCTGATCGCCGGTAGTTCTGACCAGAGGCTCCCACTGTTGCTCCATGCCGGGAGGGGCATCGAGCAGCAGGTTCAGATTTACATCTACAAAGCGAGCCACGTTTTCGGCCCGCTCCACGTAGCGGTTTAGCCAGTAGATCGAATCGGCGACGCGGCTCAGCATGGGGGTAGGGGGTAGGAGGGTAGGGAGTAGGAGAGTGGATGTAGGTGGGTTTAGGAGAGACAAGGCTCTTTTACGTCTTCGCTCCCCTACACAGGCGCTGCGTCGAGCTGGATGGGCAGTTTGGCGTTGGGATCAATGGATTTCACCACCCAGGTGTCTTTGCTGCCACCGCCCTGGGAAGAATTTACCACCAGAGAGCCGCGCTGTAGGGCGACTCGGGTGAGACCACCGGGGTTTACGTAGATATCCTGGCCGTAGAGAATGTAGGGCCGGAGATCGACATGGCAGCCCTCGAAGCTGCCATCAATCAGGGTGGGCACCCGCGACAGGCAGAGCGTGGGCTGGGCGATATAGCCGCGGGGGTTGGCGCGAATGCGATCGCCAAACTCTGCCCGCTCCTCTGCGGTGGCGTGGGGGCCGACCAGCATGCCGTAGCCTCCAGAGGCGTTGGTAGCCTTTACCACTAGCTGGTCTAAGTTATCGAGCACGTGGGCCTGCTGGGTGGCGTCTTCGCACAGGAAGGTCGGCACGTTGGGAATCAGCTGGTCTTCGTCGAGGTAATAGCGAATCATCTGCGGCACGTAGGCATAGATCAACTTGTCGTCGGCGACGCCGGTGCCGAGGGCGTTGGCGATCGCCACCCGCCCAGCCCGATACACCTCCATCAGCCCCGGCACCCCCAGTAGTGAGTCACGCCGAAAGGCCAGGGGATCGATAAAGTCATCGTCGATGCGGCGATACACCACGTCGACCCGCTCCAGACCCTTGGTGGTGCGCATTTTGAGGTAGCCATCTGAGACCACTAGGTCGCGCCCTTCCACCAGTTCAGCGCCAATCTGCTGGGCCAAAAAAGAATGCTCAAAGTAGGCCGAGTTATACATGCCGGGGGTGAGCACCGCTACCCGAGGGTTAATTAGCGTCTCGGGCACCAGGTTCAGCAGCGTTTCTAGCAGCTGGCTAGCATAGTCATCCACCGCTGCAATATCCATGGCCGCAAACAGGTGGGGAAAAGTATTTTTCATCACCCGCCGGTTCTCGAGCACGTAGGAGACGCCTGAGGGGCAGCGCATGTTGTCTTCGAGCACGTACCAGGTGCCCTCTTTGTCGCGCACCAGGTCAGTGCCGGTGATGTGGCACCAGATGTTGTTGGGCGGATTGAGGCCCATGCAGGGTTTGAGAAACCCGGGAGCCGACTCCACCACATGTCGCGGAATCACGCCATCGTTCAAAATCTTCTGATCGTTGTAAACGTCGTGAATAAAGCAGTTGATCGCATAGATCCGCTGCTTGAGACCCTTTTCGATCCATTCCCATTCATGTCCCGGCACAAGGCGCGGAATCACATCGAAGGGAAAAATGCGCTCGGTGCCCTGGTTGTCGCTGTAGACATTAAAGGTGACACCTAGCTTAAATAAAGCGTTTTGCACCGCTTTTTGCCGCTGCTGTAGCTCTACCAACGACATAGCGTTGACCCGCCGCACTAGCAGCTCGGCTTCGGGGCGGGGCTGGCCCTGGCTTAAAAATAACTCGTCAAAAAAGTCGCCGGGGTCGTAGGCGTCAAATAGCACCGGGGGTCTCCTAAAAATCCAGGGTTGGGGTCATCTCTATAGGGTGCCCGGGTGGCCAGTCAGCACAGCAATAGGAATGGGGCAGGGCCTTTCTCAGGGGTCGAGAGAAGCTCAGTAGCTCTAACCAATACTGGGGTAGGGGCGCGTCAAGCTGTAGCGCTCAATACGGTTTTGCGGAAACACCCTGGCAGAGCCACCAAACCCAGCCCAGCAATATCGGGGCAGGCAACTATTTAAAGTAATCGCCAGCCGAACCCTGCATTTGGGCTCAGCTGGCGATCGCTAACCAACTCAGAATTTTCCCATGTCCGTACCGACGACGGGAAAAACTCAGGTTCTCAAAGGCCTAGATTATCTCAGCCCTAGAAAATTTAGACCTGAGCAACCTCAAAGGCGGGCCCCAGCCCGGCCACAATCTCCGAAGAGGAAAGCTTGCCGTCGTGGTCAAGGTCAAGGGCATCGAAGGCGGCATCGGTGCCGAGCCATTCTTCCCGAGTAATAAAGCCGTCGCCGTCTAAGTCATAGGCTCTAAACAGGTCAAACTGGTCATCCCGAGCGGTGGTGGTCGTGCCGTTGCTCTCGGTGAGCTGGGTCAGCCGGTTAGCAAGTAAGCCTTCTAGGGTTTCGAGCGCCTTACTAAACCCTTTGATGCCTTCATCGAGCTTTTCGGTGGCCATGCGATCGCTCTCGTGCATCGACCGAAAAGTCGCTTCATCAATGGAGATTTGCTCAATATCCAGCGACGTGGCCTTAGCGGGGTCGAGCTTGCGGGGCAGGCCGGCCTGGGTCTCGTCGAGATTGGCCAGCAGCTGGGGTGAGATGGTCAGCAGGTCGCAGCCCGCCAGCTCGGTGATTTCGCCGACGTTGCGAAAGCTGGCCCCCATTACCTCAGTCTTGTAGCCAAATTTCTTGTAGTAGTTGTAGATTTCGGTCACTGACAGTACGCCGGGATCTTCGGGGGCGGGGTACTCCTCACGACCGGTGTCTTTTTTGTACCAATCCAGAATGCGACCCACAAACGGAGAAATCAGGGTAGTGCCGGCCTCAGCACAGGCGATCGCCTGGTGAATACCAAACAGCAGGGTCAGGTTGCAGTGAATGCCTTCTTTCTCTAGAATCTCGGCGGCTTTAATGCCTTCCCAGGTGGAGGCAATCTTGATCAGCACCCGCTCAGGGGTAATGCCCAGCTTGTCATATTGGGCGATGATGTCGCGGGCGGTGGATACCGTGGCTTCGGTGTCGTAGGAGAGACGAGCATCGACCTCGGTGGAAACCCGGCCGGGGATAATGCCCAAAATCTTGTGACCAAAGGCGACCGCCAAGCGATTAAAGGCCAGGTTAGCCACGTCTTTATCCGACGCTCCCTCCCCAGCATCGGCCTTGGCCTTAAGCAGGGTGTCATCGACAATGGCCTGGTACTGGGGCATCTGCGCCGCCGCCGTAATCAGTGAAGGGTTGGTAGTGGCGTCGCGGGGGGTAAATTTCTCAATGGCTTGAATGTCTCCGGTGTCGGCGACAACGACGGTCATTTGCCGAAGCTGCTCTAAGAGGCTGGCCATGGGTTTCTCCTGAAATTTGGGGGCAAAAGGGGATTTCTGGTGTTATCCCCATTGTAAACAGGGGATTCTGAGCCGGGCATTAACCCTTAGTTAAAGCTACAGGGCAGTTACAAAAAATTGTGTCCCCCCTAAACGATCCCCTATTCCTAACGGTTTCTTAAAGGTTCAGGGTTCAAGGTATAGGGTTTAGGACGCCACCTTGAACCCTCCATCTAAAATTTCCGCTACCGAGAAAAATTAATCGAGTGCGTCAATTCGGTCAAAGCTTGGCATGATGGGGGGAATTTTATCGGCGATCGCCCCTCCATATCAATGCTGACTGACTTTTGGCAACAGCTCACCCTCTCTGGTTTTGCCCTAGAACAGTGGCGTGATGCCAGCCTGATCCACCGGCTGCTGGCCCCGCTGCGGCGGTGGCGGCAGGGCAGCTGGCTGCTGCGCTGGGGCGACTGGATTGGTCTGGCCATTGTGGTGCTGCTGTTTGCCCTGGCCCCCTACGTCTCGACCACGCTGATTGGGGTGTTACTGCTGGCGGCGGCGGCCCTGTGGGCCTTGCTCACCCTCACCGATGAAGCTGGGGCGGGCTTGTCGCCGGTTCACCTGACGGTGGCGGTCTACTGGGGAGTGATGGTGCTGGCCACGGCTTTTTCGCCCGTGCGCGGGGCGGCCGTCAGCGGGCTGATCAAGCTGACGCTCAATATCTTGCTGTTTTTGCTGATTGCGCGGGTAGCGCGACAGCCCCGGGCTAGGGGCCTGCTGATTTTGGCCTACATTTTGACCACCCTGCCCGTATCGATATATGGTCTACGGCAATATTTTTTTGGGGCGACCGCTTTAGCCACCTGGGTAGACAGCAAGTCGGCGGTGGCTGATGTGACACGGGTGTACAGCTTCTTGGGCAACCCTAACCTGCTAGCGGGTTACCTCATTCCAGGGGTGATGTTGAGTGCTGCGGCAGTGTTTGCCTGGCCGCGCTGGGTGCCAAAGGGGCTCGCCATTCTAGCCACCCTAGTAAACACGCTGTGCCTGATTTTGACCCTGAGCCGCGGCGGCTGGATTGGCTTTTTGATCGCTGGCTTTGTGCTGATGATACTGGTGGTGCAGTACTGGAGTGTTGGGTTTTCGCCTTTTTGGAAGCGCTGGGCGCTGCCGCTGTTGCTGGGTGGAGCAGCGGCGGTAGTCATAGCAGGGGTAATTTCGGTTGATTCGCTGCGGGCGCGGGTGTTAAGTATCTTTGTTGGCCGGGCTGACAGCAGCAACAACTTCCGGATGAATGTATGGGCTGCCGTCATTGACATGATTCGCGCCCGCCCTATTTTGGGCATAGGCCCTGGCAATGATGCTTTTAACGCGGTTTATCCCCTCTTTCAGCGGCCTCGTTACACCGCTCTGAGCGCCTACTCAGTCTTTTTGGAGGTGCTGGTAGAGGGGGGCATCATCGGGTTGACGGCGTTTCTGTGGCTACTGCTGCTGATCTTTCACCAGGGCTGGGTGCAACTCCAGCGGCTGCGGGCCACTCAGGATCAGCAGGGCTACTGGCTGATGGGGGCGATCGCCTCGATCAGCGGCATCCTCGGCCAAGGCATTGCCGACACAGTGATGTATCGGCCTCAAATCAGTACACTGTGGTGGATGGCGATCGCCTTAGTGGCCAGCTACTACCCGGCACAGCAGGTGTGGAGCGGCCGCTCGTTCAAAGTCTGCCAAGAGTAGCCAGCTGATTAGAGCAGCCAACTCGCCAAGGTCAATAACCTAAGAATCTATAACCAAAGATAGATTCGTCTCTCAACCTGCTGAAGTACGTTAATAGCTGTCTTCCATGCCTTCAGTGCCATCCCAAGTGGGATAGGGCAGAAGCTTGACTTTGCCTTTTTGAGGCAGTTCTTGACCAACGGATAGAGTTCCTCCATTGAGCGCCAAGTGAGCCTTTAAGCGCTTCTTAGCCTCTGCCATGGACTCTACCCGCAAATTGAGAATGTAGAGGTAGGGAGAGGGGCTCTGATCTAATTCAGTGGCACTTTCCCAAATGCGCAACCGGATGCCGTCGGCATCAGGGACGATCTTGTAGAACAGCAGATGATCGACGGCTGGGGCGTAGCGGCTGAGGTTAGTGGAAAGCGGAGTTTGCATGTCCCAAAGACCAGAATCAAACGACCAGAAGAACGATTAGCCGGCAGCAGCACCTTCACCTTCCTTGAGAGTACCCATAGCCAGGGTCACAATCTAAGGGGTCTTTATGAATTCCTTACAATCACTTCGTAGGATTCCCGGAACAATCGCATCCGGATAAACATTACAAACTTTAAGGAATTGGCCTTGAGTTTGGGCGAGGCTCTGATAAGACTACCCTAACGCTTATATTGCAAAGCGTTGGGGATCATTGCTTTTTAGTATCGAACAAGTTGCGACGGCTCGTCGACCTTTTTGCTCTGCTCTGCGTAAAAATGCCTAAGTTTTTATGTTTCCTAAAGATTAGGCGAAGTAGCTCTGCGCTCCATCTCACCGCGCAGGGCCTTGATGGTATCGACTAGGCCCGCCTCAAACAGGTTATAGAACATTGACTTAAAAGGACCGACATCCGCTTCGGCCCGCACCTGTTGCGAGAGTAATCGCACCGGATCGGTACCCGGGGCTAGGGTGGCAGTGTCAATGCGCCAGTGGCCGTACATGTACTCCAAGTTGCCCTTGAGCAATCGGAAGCTGATCTGCTGACCGTCTAGCTCCAGGTTTTCGGTCAGCACCGTTGATTCCATAGTGGAAAGCAGAATGCGGCGGCGATCGAGCTGCTCGACCACGGTGCGATCGCCGTCAATCTCGACCACGCGGCTTTTCACCACCGTTGGCAAAAATTGGTAAAAGTTGTCGTAGTCAGTCAGCACGTTCCAAGCCATGGCATGGGACACGGTGGTTGCCGCCATAATTCCGTACTGGCCCTTGCCGCCCTTCACCAACACATCGCGTTTGGCTAGAGTCGCCCAATCAGCCGGGGTTAGTTTGCCTAGATAGGCCTCAGCGGGCTGAACCTGACGAGATAAACGCGACATAATATCCAGAGTGCCAAAACTCAATTACTGTAGCGCTAAGCCGCAGCGGCGGCACAGCCTTACTCCATTGTTTCTATAGCTTAATGCCATTCGCCAATGCCTAGTTTTGCAGCGGTTTTAGCGGCCTACCAAGACTTGCCCACCCGGGTACACAGCCTGATGCTGAGCACCGTCAACGACGCTGGGCAGCCCAGCGCTAGCTACGCGCCCTATGTCATGGATGCGGACTACCAGATCTACATCTTTACCAGCGGACTGTCAGCCCACACGGCAAACCTGCAAACCAGTGGTTTGGCGAGCATTCTGCTGATCGAAGACGAGGCGGTTGCCCCTCAGGTGTTTGCCCGGCAGCGCATTGCCTACGATTGCCATGCCAGCCTGCTACCTCGGGGTACCGCCGCCTGGGATGCGGTGGCCGATCGCTTTGAGCAGCGCTTTGGCGACATTATCCCCATGCTGCGATCGCTCGATGACTTTCAAATCTTTTGCCTCAAGCCTCAGGCCGGACGATTTGTGATGGGCTTTGGGGCTGCCTACGCCGTTGACCCTGAGAATTTGAGTCAGCTGGTTGGCCCGCCTCAAACCGGCCCCGACAATGCCTCGGCTTAGTCGTTTTGCCTAGCCATTCACTAGAACGCCGATGCCCAGTAGGGCTACTACCGCCCCCACCACCGCTCGAAGGCTGACGCGATCGCCCAGGGCCGCCGCCAGGGGCAGCACAAACAGCGGGCTGGTGGAGGTCAGCGCCTGGGCGACACCAGTAGCGGCGTACTTCAGCGCCATCTGCTGAAGGTAAATCGCCAGGTAGGTACCAAAGCCAGCCGCTAGGGCTACCCCGGCCAGCAATTTGGGCGATCGCAGCGGTCTTAGCTGCCCTACCACTGGCCCCTGCCAGCGCAAAATTCCCACAATGATAACGAAGCCGCCTCCCAGCCGCAGCAGCGAGCTCCACATGGGGGCAACCTCGGTGTCGGCCAGCACGGCCCGCGACATCACCGCCCCGGTGGCCTGCCCCAGAGCTGCTAGCACCCCGTACAGCACGCCTCGGTAGTCAGCCCGGACAGGGGCTGCCCCCGGCACTCGCTCAGCAATTACCCAGACCACCCCGGCCAGGGTGAGCCCCATACCCAACCAGGCCCGCCCGCTGAGGGTCTCCTGCAAAAACACCAGGGCCAGCAGGGCCGCCAGGGGCGGAGCCAGGGTTTCGAGCAGCAGCGCCCGCCGAGGACCGAGGTGGTTGATGGCGGCAAAGTAGGCCGTATCGCCCAAGCCAATGCCAATCACGCCACTGAGGGCCAAAATGCTTACGGCTTGGCGGTCTAGGCCCGCCGCACTCTGGCCAATCAGCACCAGGGTGAGGGAGAGCAGCACCAGGGCGATCGCCCCCTTGGCCAAGTTGAGCACCAGCGGCGACAGCGCCTTGCCCAGCCGCCCAAACACCACCGTAGCCACCGCCCACAAGAAGGCAGCGGTCAGGGCCGCTAGTTCACCTCGCATAACTAGGTAAGACCTGCTTTACAACGTTTAAATTTTGCGTAATGCCACCATAGCGGAATGCAACAGAATCTTTACACTTCTGCCCCAGGAACGTGCTGATCGAGGAGGCGATCGCCGTAGAGAGAACCAAGACAGTCTGACCAATCCTAGGAAAATTTGAGTTATGCGTGTCTGGGCTCTAGCATCATGCAGCGGGCTACTGGCTTTGGCTGCCTGTAGCGCCGAACAATCCAGCTCTCCTAACCCGAGCACGGCCCCCCCCGATGGGGACGCCGCCGAAATCAAGGCTCAACCAGGGCTCACAGCCACAGCTTCTAGCCCCATGGCCCGCCCCGAAGTGCGCCCTCGCCAGGCCATTCAGGGCAGCTATCGGCTTAACCCGTCTGTGGGCGCGGCCTCTACCACAGCTAGGAGCAATGGGGAGACCATTCCCCAAGCGGCGGCCCTGCGCGATCGCTTACAGCGCTTGCGGAGCCAGCAGGGTGCTCGTCTATCGTCATCAACACCGCTGGCGACAGCTCCCCAGCCCGCAACCTTGGCCCGGCCGAAACTCTCTCAGCCAACAGCAGAGGTTGCGAGAAATCCAGTTAACGTTACCCAGGGCAACACCTTTAACACTCAGGGGATCGCCCCTCTGCCCACACCCTTCCGGCCTACGCCCATTGCCCCCGAGGCGAATCCTTCTCCCGTCAATACTCCTAGCTTTAGCAGCGCCCCTTTACACCCAGCGCAGTCGGCCAGCGTAGCCCGCACCTATCCCATTGCCCCACTCGGGCACCAGGGCTATAGCGCCCGATCCCAACAGCAGGCTCCCGTCTTGACCCTAGCCCAGGCTGAAGCAGAGACAGCCTCTAACGCTACCAACAGGCTTCACGGGGGAACTGTGGCATCCCGACCAGCAGACCCTGCCGTTGGGGCAACCACAATTCCTCAGGTTGCCGTCCGCCAGAATGCCGTGCCCTCTGAGGCTATCAGCCCGCCTAATGCCACTGCTGTTAGCAACCCGGCACCCGTTAGTGCTTTGCGGACAGCATCCCCTGCCCCGGCCGCCCAGTCTGCCGCCCATCAGTCTAGTGGCAGCGTAGCTCTGACCCCTACCCCAGGCCCAGTTAGCCAAACAGGCACCGCCGACCACCAGAGCCAGGTGGTGTCAGCGCCGGTAAACCCCAGCCCAGTCGGTCAGTCGCCCGTGCTGTGGGAATCGGTCCGCTCAGGGGTAGTAACTGGCGCAGCGGTTCCTTCCGGAGCCCTTCCCGAGAGCCTACCCCTCAACGCGGCGACCCTCCGGACTCAGCTTGTTCCTCCCCAACCTGCCCCATCGACAGCTGATGTCAGCTCTGCTCCAGGGATCACGCTGGCGGAAGAAGCTGCGATCGCGCCCTCACCCGCTGATCCAGCAGGCACTCTCCTCAACTCAAACGCTCAGCTTGAAGCCACCGCCTTCAGGGACGACGCAGCGCCAGTCTCACATCACCAAAGCCAGATTGATCCCGAAACAGTTCACCTAATTCCGACAGCCGGCACTCCCGCTAAGGGGTTGTCGATTGCCTACTGCCTATCGCCTAGTGGTCAGCTCTTGCCCACTGCGGCTGAAGCTCAAGGCTCATTAGCATCACTGCCAAAATTCAGCCCCTCCAGCCCGAACGATCCCAGCCTTGATCTAGACGCTCTGAGCAAGGACGATCCTACCGAACTCTGCATGGGCTTGCCCACTTCCACCCCGGAACTAGCTACCACCGATCCTGCCGCCTTAGACTAAAGCCGTTTTGCTGAGTGCCAACTCAAGGTTGTCTAGCAGCATCCCGCCTAGCCAAGCTATGGTAAATCGGGTGCGCTACAGCGGGGATCGCCACACATTATGAAACTTCATTGCGCCATCCAGGGCCAGGGCTTTCCTATTCTTTGCCTGCATGGGCACCCAGGATCAGCCAAAACCATGGGGGTGTTTACAGAACGGTTGAGCGATCGCTACCAGACCATAGCCCCTGACCTGCGGGGCTACGGCGCTAGCCAAACGCGATCGCCCTTCGACCTCGACGACAGCCTCACAGATCTAGTAGAGCTGCTCGATGCCCTGGGCATTGAGCGTTGCCTAGTGCTGGGCTGGTCGCTGGGGGGCATTTTGGCGATGGAGTTGGCCCTGCGCTACCCCCAACGGGTGGTGGGGCTGATTCTCATTGCCACAGCCGCCCGCCCCGTGGGCGCCCACCCACCCACCACATGGCTAGAGCTGGTCAACACTGGTCTAGGATCAATCCTAAATGTGATCGCTCCTGGTAACGAGCTGGTGCGCTACGGTCTGGGGCCGCGATCGCTCTACCGCTACCTGCTGCGGCAGCATACCCCTCACGCTTACCACCGTTTGGCAAAGGAAGGCTTTTGGGCCTACTTAAGCACTTCCCCTCTAGCGAACCGTGCCCTCAACCGCGCCTTGGGCCGCCGCTATAACCGCCTGCCCGATCTAGGGGCGATCACCGTGCCCTGCCTAGTACTCTGTGGAGCAGACGACTGCCACATTACTGCCCAAGCCAGCCTCGAAACCGCTGACCATCTGCCTAGGGCAGAAAGCTACTGCTACCCCAACACGGCCCACCTGCTGCCCTGGGAAATTCCAGATCAGCTGCTGGCCGATATTGATATCTGGTTAGAACAACATGAAGCCGAGCTAACGCTGAGAAATACTGACAGCCAATCGAGATAAGCCCGCTCAAACGCCATAGCTGTCCAGAGCTTAATCACAACAGGCTTAGCAAAATGAGTATGCGTTCTGCCCTAGAACGCTTTTTGGAGAAAAACTCCAAGCAACTGATTCATAGCGTTAGCCACTGCGCTTGAGACACGAGTCACTACCACTGGCAAGAACTAGGGCAGCGCACTGTTTATAGCTATCGCTCCAAGGAGTTATGCAAAATGTCCTCACCGATCTGGCAATGACTACAGTTCCCTAAGGCCGACCGCTGAAGGCAGGGGTCGAAAATTCTCCCACTGGAGTATCCCACTCATCGGTGATGGTGAGCTGCTTAGGGCGGCTGCACAGCGAAATCACCAGCTGAATGTTTTGCGCTCCTTCCTGCTCCAAGTCTTCAACGTAACCGCCCTTGGCGCCGTGGGCCTCAGACTCGCTATCAAAGGGGCCAAAGTAGTAGGTGCAGGCGGGCTGGCTGGTCTTAATTTCGACCCACCAGGCTTTGCTGGGGCCTAAAATGCTACTTAAAAATCGACCTAAAAGGTTGTTCATAGCTCCTGCCTATCTGCCTAGTTTTGAATATTTCTCAAGGGTTAGCTACGGCTCTAGGCCATTTTTAGGCAATGCCGCACCATTTTTGGTTATACTGCCTTGCTTTTGATTTTGCAAAGAGGAAACTTGTTCCTGGGTTACCCACTGATGACGATAGATCTCATAGAGAGCCATGCCTGTAGCCACCGATGCATTTAAGCTAGGAACCATTCCTCGCAGCGGAATTGATATCAGCGTGTCGCAGCTCTGCTGCACAGTGAGGCTGAGGCCGCTGCCCTCAGACCCAACCACAATCACCGTTGGGCGATCAAAAGTGGTGCGGTGCGCCGGCTGACTCGCTTCTGAGGACAGCCCGTAGATCCAAAATCCCTTTTCCTTGAGGGTATCGAGGGCACGCTTTAAGTTAATGACCCGCGCCACGGGCAGACTTTCTAAAGCGCCAGCGGCCACTTTAGCCACAGTTGATGTCACCCCTACCGCTCGCCGTTGGGGGATCACGATCCCTTGAGCACCCAGAGCTTCGGCGGTGCGAATAATCGCCCCCAAATTGTGGGGATCGGTAATGCTGTCGGCAGCAATAATCACCGGCACCTTAGCCGCTCCCAGGGCGGTCTCAATCATCTCATCGAGATCATGGTAGTTGTGGGCAGCGGCCTGGGCAGCGATCCCCTGGTGGTTAGCACCACCGGTGATCTGGTTGAGCCGGATAGTGTCTACTTCATCAATCACTGCGCCGTTGGCCTTGGCCTCATCAATCAGCGGTAGAAACCGGGGATCGTAGCGAATGCGATCGTTAACCCACACGCGATTTAGGGGCCGTTGAGTTTGAAGAGCGGCTTCTACAGCGTGACGACCGTAGATCAAATCGGTTTCGTCCTGCACATCGTCGCCATCCCCCGCCCCCTGGCTGCTGACCCCCAACGAGCGTGGAGCAGCGGCAGCGCGATCGCCGCCTTTATAGCGAGACTTACCTTCGTCATAGCGGGGCTTGCCGCCTTCATAACGAGGCTTATCGCCACCATAACGGGGTTTGTCACCCTCATAACGAGGCTTATCGCCACCATAGCGAGGTTTGTCGTCTTTGAAGCGAGGCTTAGCACTGTCATAGCGGGGTTTGTCATCCCCTTGACGGGGCTTCCCACCTTCGTAGCGAGGCTTGTCGTCTTTAAAGCGGGGTTTACCGCTGTCATAACGAGGTTTGTCGTCTTTGAAGCGGGGCTTGTCGCCAGCATAGCGGGGTTTTTCATCCCCATAACGAGGCTTGTCGCCCCCTTGACGGGGCTTCCCACCTTCGTAGCGAGGCTTGTCATCTTTGAAGCGAGGTTTATCGCTGTCATAGCGAGGCTTCTCGTCGCCGTAGCGGGGCTTAGCGCCTTCGTAGCGGGGTTTGCCCTCACCATAGCGAGGTTTGTCATCCTTAGAACGGGGCTTACCGCTGTCATAGCGAGGTTTATCGCTGTCATAACGGGGCTTACCCTCGCCGCCCTGGCGGGGTTTGCCGCCTCGGTAACCCTCAGCATTTTGGCGAGGCTCCGGCCCAGAAGAACGGTTAGGGTTGCGGAAAGGCTTTTGGGACGACATGGCCACACCTGGTAGGAGTTAAAAACCAAAAAATTAAGCAGAAAGCCTAGGCTAGCACGGCGTACGACTACCCTATCATTCCTGTTTTTTGCAGGCCGACTGCCTAAGTACTGATCTGGGCGGGCAACGCAAGAGTGACAAAAGCCCCAACCCCTCAGACTGCTATTGATCAAGAGCCTGGCTACTTTTCCACCAGCAGGTGTAGTCGGACTCCTTTAGCCTAAGTCCTCGGCGGTTCATGGCAGCCCCAGCCTAAGAGTTTTGGGGATCGATCTAAAAAGAAGCTTAAATTCTCTAGATTCGGTGCCAGAGTAACCAACGTCCCCAAAATAATCCTTCACAATGGAAAATGACACCCATACCGGAGTGATGCCTATGCCTCACACATTTAACGGTACGAAGCTCGATTGTCCGGTTCATCTGGTGTTGTCATATATTGGCGGCAAGTGGGCCATTCTCATCCTGCAAGAGCTGTTTCAAGGCAGCCGCCGCACCAATGAGTTTTTGTCGGCCCTGCCTGGCATTAGCACCAAAACCCTCACTGCTCGACTGCGAGAGCTAGAAAGCTACGGTTTGGTCAAGCGAACGGTATTTCCTGAAGTTCCTCCACGGGTTGAGTACTCACTCACCCCTAAAGGGCAAGAAGTGCAGCCCATCATGGCAGCCCTTAACCAGGTGGGTGAGCATTGGCTAGTGCATAGCCCCAGTGATTCGCGAAGCGATCGCCCTGGGAAGCGCCCTACCACCCTCTATGGTTCTAGAGGTCGTTAGTCATTGCTCCAGGTTTCGTGGGGGATCAGATCGCCGATGCGATCGCGCAGACCGTAGTCGTGATTCTCCAATTCAGCCTCAATAAACGGCCACTCTCGGGCGGCAATGTAGCCACACAGCGCACATATGGGCTGACAGCGATCTAGTCTGCCGCAGTCTACAAGCTGCTTAGCCTCATCGCGAATGTCGTCTAAGGTGTAATGCCGAGTCAGGGTCGAATTAGATGCTGTAGTGGTCATGGAATTGCCCTCCAATAATTGGATGGCAATGAGGATATCTACTTACCACCCCAACTACATAGTGCAACCCCAACAAAAGGGAGCGAAGCAGTTGCTACGCATCCTTAACGTTTGTTCATATGGCGCAACATTGTAGCCTGGTATACCGTTGAAAGCCTGTTCAAAAGTGGCTATGGCTGGATGAGTACTCAGAGCGATAGCGATGCTACTGCGCTTAGAACACTCACCCCTGCCACTGGTCTAGGCTGGATCAGCCTACCCTCCAAGACATTCCTTAGGTGGGCCTAGCGCGGTCTGGCAAACACTTGAGCCCAGTAGGGGCGATTTGCCCCCGTGGCATAGCCCACCCCTAGCTCAATAAAGGCAGGATTAAGAATATTCTGGCGGTGGCCAGGGCTACTCATCCACGCAGCCATAACGGCAGCGGCGGTAGGCTGCCCCATGGCGACGTTTTCGCCGATGGTTGACCAGTTGTACTGGGTGGTGTCAATGCGCGATCGCATAGTTGAGCCGTCAGATCCGGTGTGGCTCATGCGGCGGCTCGTGGCCATATCTTGAGCATGGCGCTGGGCAGCGGTGGTGAGCTTGTCATTGAGCACCAGAGGCGGCGCATTGACCCGCTGGCGCTCGACGTTGACCAGGCGCAGAATCTCTTGGGCGATCGTCACATCGGCCTGGGCTACTGTGACCGGCGGGCGTTGGGCGATCGCCGCCGGCACTATGGCCACCGGTAACAGTCCTGCCCCCACGGCCGCTAGTAGGGCAACGCCCGCCGACCTGGTGACTAAAACCTTCCATCGGTGCATGGGGACTCCTGAGGTGAATGATTAACGGCGATAGACGACCCTGCCATCCCCTTGACGGCAGCACAGAATTCGCGGTTCCATTGATTCCACCTAAGATGCCCAGGTATAGGGCTACAGGCAAAGCTAGAATTTCAGCAGCGATCGCAGGCTCT
Source organism: Nodosilinea sp. WJT8-NPBG4 (assembly GCA_019359285.1). Classification (GTDB taxonomy): domain Bacteria; phylum Cyanobacteriota; class Cyanobacteriia; order Phormidesmidales; family Phormidesmidaceae; genus Nodosilinea. The sequence goes on along the minus strand of JAHHHQ010000077.1, from coordinate 15,674 downwards.
AACGGGGGTTCTGGGCCATCAGGCGCTGTACGTCTTCGGCGTGGTATGAGCTGCGCGTTAGCGGCGATGATACCACCTGCAAAAATCCCTTGGTCTCGCCCACCTGTCGCCAGGCGTCAAACTGGGCCGGGGTGACAAACTCCGCTACGGGCAGGTGCTTTGGCCCCGGCGAGAGATACTGCCCCAGGGTCAAAATGTCGCAGTCTACAGCCCGCAGGTCATCCATCACCTGCTGCACCTCGGCGTCAGTTTCGCCCAGACCCGCCATTAACCCCGATTTGGTATAGACCCAGGGGGCCAGCTCACGGCTGCGGCGCAGCAGTTCGAGCGAGCGCCTGTAGTTCCCTTGGGGCCGCACTCGTCGATAGAGTCGAGGCACCGTCTCAGTGTTGTGGTTCAGCACGTGGGGCCGAGACGCCAAGATCGTCCCCAGCGCTTGCCAGTTACCGCACAGGTCGGGGATCAGTACCTCAATAGTGGTGTCTGGAGTCGTCTGCTTGACCGCCTCGATGCAGGCTACAAACTGGCTGGCTCCACCATCGGCCAGATCGTCGCGGTTGACCGAAGTGATGACCACATGGTTGAGTTTCATGCGCCGCACTGATTCAGCCAGGCGCAGGGGCTCGGTAGGGTCGAGGGCCTGGGGCTTTTTCTCAAAATCTATGTCGCAGTAGGGACAGGCTCGGGTGCAGGCCGGCCCCATAATCAAAAATGTGGCCGTACCGGCCTTAAAACACTCGCCAATGTTGGGGCATGAGGCCTCTTCACAGACGGTGTTGAGACCGAGGTCTTGCAAAATTGCCTTGACCTCGCCCACCCGTTCCCACTGAGGCGCTTTAACCCGTAGCCACTCTGGTTTTACCGCCACCGTCTCCAACCCCGACCTTGTGTTTGCGCTTTCATCATATCAACCCTCAGCATCACTTGTTGGGACTGCGCTCTGCCCCTAGGTGATGGCGTTATGCTGGAGAAGAGTACCGGGAGACTACACCAACTCGATGGATGCGCCCTCTCCCCTAAACCACTGTCTCATGGTGCTGTGCTACGGCGCAGCGGGTCTGCTGGCCGCTGGGGCCTGGCAAGACCAGGTTAGCTCTCGCTGGCAGTTTGAAGAACCCTTCTCCAGCACCCGCCTAGTGCGGCTCGCCACCGTCATTACCCAGGCCCCAGACACCCTAATGACCGCTAACACCCGCGTGGTTATTAGCCTCAGTCGGCGGCGGCTCACCCTCTATCAAAACGACGAAGTGCGGGGCGAATTTTCGGTAGCCATTGGCAAAGACGACTGGGAAACCCCAGTGGGTGAATTTGCAATCCGTGACATGCGTACCGACCCGGTGTGGCAACACCCGATTACCAAAGAGGCCATTGGCCCTGGGCCTAGCAATCCCCTCGGTTCGCGGTGGATTGGCTTCTTGGTGGAGGGGCAGTATCACATCGGCATCCACGGCACGAACCAGGAAACCCTGATCGGCGAGGCCGCCTCCCACGGCTGCGTGCGCATGCTCGAAGCCGACATCAACACCTTGTATAGCCATGTCAAAGTGGGCACTCCTATTAAAGTAGTGCCCTAGTTGAATCACGATAGAACCTATACAGCTACCGTCAGCTCTTTGCCAAGGGCAGTGGGGTCAAAATGATGCCAGGGCTTGCCGTCTAGGGCCATCTGTTCAATCAAGCTGGCCAGGCGCAGCGCCTTGAGGGCCTGCTCGCCACCGACCGAAGGCTTTTCGCCGCCGCGCACGCAGTTCACAAAGTGCTCCAGTTCGGCATGGAGAGGCTCAATATTGCTGGTGTAGACCTTTTCAATCAGGCCATCTTGGCGGTAGAGCACCTGGCCGTAGTCGGTGGAGCAGTCGGCGGTGGTTTGCCGGTGAATCAAAATCTCGTTGTTGAGAAAGTCGGCGTCGGTCAGGGAGTTTTTGCAGTGGGCTGTAATGCTGCGAATCTTGCGGTGGGTCACCTTGCTGGAGGTCAGCGTGGCCACAATGCCGTTGCTAAAGCCCAGGGTGGCAGTGACGTAGTCGAGGTAACCAGAATTAGAGGCGCGACTGCCGCTGGCGGTTAGGGTAGAAACTGTAGAGCCAGCTAACTCTAGCAGCAGATCGATGTCGTGGATCATGAGGTCAAGCACCACCGACACGTCGTTGGCCCGCTGGGAGTAAGGGCTCATGCGACGAGCCTCTAGGGCCAGCAGTTCTTCGGTCTTCAGTACCTTATGGAGCTCTTGAAAGGCGGGATTAAAGCGCTCGATGTGCCCCACCTGCAAAATGCAATTAGCGGCGGCGGCCGCGTTCACCAGCGATTCTGCCTCGGCAATGCTGGCGGCAATGGGTTTTTCGATCAAGACGTGAACCCCGGCCTGCAAGCAGGCCATACCCACGGTGTGGTGCAGTCGGGTGGGTACTGCTACGCATACGGCATCGACGTGTTTGAGCAGCTCTTGGTAGTCTTCAAAAAACCGCACTCTATACTTGCCAGCGGTGTCAAGGCCTCGCTCTACGTTGACATCAGACACACCCACCAGTTCGACATCTTTGAAGCGGCTCAGCACGCGAGTGTGGTGCTGGCCCATATTACCTACACCAATAACGCCAACGCGGATGGGATCGGGCAAATTTCGCGATAGGTGCATGTCTAAGGCAGATGACAATATGGGGTTTTGCACGCCTGTCCTTCCTCTAGGAGACAAAGATACGCCGACAGTTGATATAGTGCGAACGTCAGAGCGAGTGGAGAACTGAGACGGCCAGGTAAAATTACTCAGATACTATCACAATGCTTCACACTGTAAAGAATAGCGACATTCTTTGATTGAGAACCACGGATTTATAGCGCGATCGCGGTCTAGCAGACCGTTTCTTGGTTTTCTCGCTGTTCCATTTCACCTTACCGAGACTGAGCCGGGGTGCTCAATAAGCTGTGGCAGTTCTTAAGCTGTCTAGGTGAGGTTAGCTGAGGGGAAAGCCATCGGAGTCGGTGGCAGCCGCTGTCGAAGCATTAGACCCGCGTCCAGACGCTGGGGGGAGATCGAGCGATCGCACCAGAATATCGCCGAGACGGGGGCCATCGGTTGACAAAACCACCCATTCGCGATCGGCAAACACTAGGCGATCGCCCGCATTGGGAATTTTTTGCATCTGAAAGATCAAAAACCCTCCCAAGGTTTGGTAGTCGTCCGAGTAGGGCAGCGTGAGATTAAGCAGCGTGTTGACCTCCTCAAGATCGGTGTGGGCTTTAACACGGTACGACTGGTCTTCGAGCAGTTGTACGGGCTGCTCAGTATCACTGTCGGGCTCGTGGATTTCGCCAATAATTTCAGTAGTCAAATCACGCAGGGTGAGCAGACCAGCAGTGCCACCAAATTCATCGACCACCACGACCAACTCCTCGCCAGTGCGCTGCATCGTAGCCAGCAACTCATGCAGGGAGGTGTACTCGGGCACAAAGCGGGCGGGCTTGACCCAGGGACGAATGAGGGTGTCAGCGTTAATCTGCTGGTGGGCCAGGGGCTGCAAAAACTGCTTCAGCTCAACCATGCCCTGAATATCGTCTAGAGAGTCACCCATCACCGGATAACGAGAATGCTCGGTGTCAGCTACCACCTCGATCAGCTCACCAAAGGTCGCCGCTAGAGGAATGGCATTGATCTGAGTGCGGGGCACCATGATTTCTCCGGCCGTGACGTCGCGAAACTCAAACACGTTGTTGAGGATCACGCGCTCTTCGGCCTCTAAGCCTGGAGTTTCGGCCGTAGTGCGAATAATCAGCTGGAGTTCTTCGGGAGTGAGGCGGCTATAGGTTACCTGGTCGCTGTACTGAATATTGACCAGTCGCAGCAGCAGCCGGGTCGACTGGTTCAAGATCCAGATAAAGGGGTTGAACAACCGCGCGATGGTGAGGCTGGGAGGGCCCAGAAACCGGGCTAGCTGCTCGGGATAGAGCATCGCCACCGACTTGGGACAGAGCTCTCCCAACACGATTTGCAAATAGGCAACTAGAAAAAAGGCCGCTGGGATTGCCAGTGCGTGGGCCAAGGCCTCGCTCTGGTCAGCGCTCAGGGGAGTTTGAGTAATCCAAAAGGCGAGGGTGACAGCCATCGTGCTTTCGCCCACCCACCCCAGAGCCAGACTCGATAGGGTAATGCCCAGCTGGGTGGTCGAAAGCAGGCGATTAAGGCTGCGCTGGAGCTGCTGCACCGTCTTCGCCTGCACATCTCCCTGGGAGACCAATTGGCTGATGCGCGATCGCCGCACCGACACCATTGAGAACTCTGCCGCTACAAAAAAGGCGTTGATGCTAATCAGCAGCAACACCGCCAACAGTCGAGACGCGATCGCAGCGGCAGGCAGCTGCTCAGGAATAAAGACGGTTAATAAATGAGGTAAAACGCCCATGCTCCAGCGCCTAAAAGCTACTGGCCACCGCCATTAACGCGAGCCTTTACCTGCTCCAAAACCTCAGCCTCGTTGATTAAAACCACACTTCCGTGGCTTGCTGCACCCGCCTCGCGGGCTACAGGAGAACCACTAGTCGGTCGAGTTTCTGGCTGACGCACACCGGTTAGCGCCTGTCGCCCCAAGGTAAACCCCCAAGACGCACTCACCACCCCAGAGCCAAGCATCAGCGAGAGCAAGATCAACGTAAACGCTACAGCAGGGTTCATGGCAGGGGCAGGGTAAAACCTTAGAACAAAAATACTTTATGAAGCTCAGTCTGAAACAGACTTAGACGCACCTCAATTATAGGGTTTGAGCCTCAAACAAAATTTTAAGATCTGATTTTGGGCTCAAGCCCTACAATAGGACATGTTTTACCATTGGGTAAGGTCATAAATCCCAGGGTTGGCCGAGCGGATTAGGCAGCGAACTCATAATTCGCGTTAGGCAGGTTCAACTCCTGCACCCTGGATTAGCACTCATTATCAGAGCACCCTTCTAGGGCGGTTAGACGCCAAACCTGCCTAGCGGGGAAATGCCCGCTCAGCGGTTAAAAATCCTCAAAAATGAACTCAGACCCGACGTAGGGCACACTGCTGCTGGGCTGAGTGAGCAGAGTCGTGGTGTAGGGGCTCGCCAAGTCAGGCACTCGAATGGTGGGATCAGAGGTGTTTTGCAGCAGCAAAATATCTCTCACCGCCGCCGCTGTAGCATCACCATCCCAGTCGAGGGATCGATCGGGAAAGTCGAGGCCAAACAGACGCTTGGCCTGACGGGTGATGCCTCGATTTCTGAAGTAATCGCCAGAGTAGGTTGTGGTCAGCTCGTCCATCGCCTCGGGAATGGTTTGGGGGGTCTCTTGGCTCTGCCCTGCCGGAGCCACAACAACGGCGGCGGCTAGCAGCGCCAGCGTCAGCCCAGAAATATGATTTAATTGAATGCCCATGGCCAAGCCTCCTCAACTCGTTGGATTGATGCGATTCTGGTGGTGCTCAAACCCCAAGCCTCGCACTATCTAGAGCCCCAAGGCCCTGCGATCACGCGAAACTTAGCCGCACCGATCACCCAGTGCATGTCCTTTATAGCGCGATCGCAAAAAACCGGAGCATTTTTAAAGGAATTACTCACCCATGGATCAGCTTTTGATTGATGTGCCCGTCGCCACCCTGCTCAGCCTCAAGACCGATGAGCTGCGATCGCCCCTGCTCGACCTATTTTGCCGGGGTGCCTACCAAGAGGGGGACTTCGTGCTCAGCTCAGGCCAGCGCAGCACCTATTACATCAACGGCAAGCTGGTGACGCTGCACCCCCAGGGGGCACTGATGGTCGGTCGCCTCCTGCTCGACCTCGTACCGCCGGAAACCGTAGCAGTGGCTGGGCTCACCTTAGGCGCCGATCCCCTGGTCACGGCGGTGAGTCTGGTGGGCGTTTATGGCGATAGACAACGCACCCTCTTCCCGCTGATCATTCGCAAAGAGGCCAAGGGCCACGGCACCCGCGCCTATATTGAAGGGCTTGAGCTACCCTCAGGCAGCCCTGTCACCGTGCTCGAAGACGTCGTTACCACGGGCCAATCAGCCCTTAAAGCCGTCGATCGCCTCCAGGCAGCTGGGTACCAAGTTAACCAGATTCTTGCCCTAGTCGATCGCCAGCAGGGCGGTGCCGAACTTTATCAGAGCCACGGTCTACCCTTCAAGGCTCTGTTCACCATCCAGGATATCGAGACCCACTGGGCCACCCTCAACCCTGCCTAATGCCAGCGTCCCGCCCCGACATTGGTTTTATACCCACCCCCGGTGATGCCATGGTGGCCATGCTCAGCCTAGCCGATCTGAGCCCCAACGATGTAGTCTACGACTTGGGCTGTGGCGACGGGCGGCTGCTAATTCGGGCTGCTGTAGACTACGGCGTTCGGGGAGTTGGGGTCGATGTGGACGCGGCCTTGCTGCAACAGGCTCAGGCTAGGGCTGAGCAAGAGGGAGTAGGCGATCGCCTCACCTTTCGGCAGGAAAACCTGTTTGAAACCGATCTCCGCAACGCCACGGTGGTGTTCATCTATCTACTGCCTCATCTCAACCTGCGCCTGCGGCCTCGGCTCCAGGCCCAGCTGCGACCTGGCAGCCGCATCATCACCCACATGTTTGATATGGGCGACTGGGCACCCCACCGCACCCTGCACTTACAACAATCGGAAGAAGAGTCGGTGCTTTATCTGTGGCACATTCCTAATCAAAAAGCCCCCGAATAATCGAGGGCTCACAGCCTCAGAGGCCCTATTTGGTTAGCTCCATGCCTAAGCCGCCGCTGGCTTGCGGCACACCCAGTACTTGCTCATAAAGTGCACCTGGTTGCTGACCGATTCAAACCCTGCGTCAGTCAAGCGCAGATTGAGATCATCGGTGGTGTAGTGCCGATAGTAAGGCTCATGGAACATGGCCGGGAAGTTTTCCATCGCCGCCTCAAACTCAGGGGAGTCAAGCCGTTGAATCGAGTCGCACAACACCACCGTGCCGCCAGGTTTCACCACCCGGTACATCTCGTTAATCACATTCTGCCGAGCCACTGCTGGCAATTCATGGAACAAGAAGACGCTCACTACGCCATCAAAGTAGTTATCCACAAACGGCAGTTTTTCACCATTGGCCTGTACAAGCTGCGGCAATACTCCTGGCTTAGCCGACAGATCTTCGTTTGCCTTACGTAGGTAGGCCGGTGACAGGTCAACTCCGTAGAGCGACGTTTTGGGCAGGGCATCGCGAATCATGCCAAGGGTGCGCCCCGTGCCACAGGCGACATCCAAAACCTTAGCCCCGTTCTCGACGCCAGCCGCTGCCAAACCCTGCTTTAGAGGAGCCAGAATGCGACGGCGCATGGGGTCAGCAGTGCCGTTGAAGAGGATCTCGACCTGGAGGTCGTACAGGTTAGCCGACATATCGCTCAGATAGCCGTCGGTCTGGTGGTGAAAGTTTTGCAGGTAATACTTGGGGTACCCCGCTGTGTCAATGTTGTCAGAAAAACTGTGATGATCGCGCTTGTTTAGCCGCTCCCAAATTTTGGGTAGGTCGAGGCAAACCAGAGGATAGAACTGAAAGAAGTCATCCCAGGGATTATCAAACAGCAACTCTTGGGGATAAACTCCCGCCTCTGCATCTTGCCAGTCGCGCTCTAGCAGGTCACCCATGCGCTGCTGCAGCAGTTGCAGAGATTTCAGGTCTAAGGGCGTAGTTTGCAGGTCTTTGGGTGGACTGACCGTCTGCATAACCTGGGTGCTAACGGCTTTGTGGGCTAGCCCAAAGTAGCTCTTGCCCTGTTGGAAGGCTTGGTAGGCCAGTTTTGTGATGGTGTCAGGCATACAACCAGCAAATAAATTAGTTGTTGGACAAAGAATACCAATGTAAACAATCGTAACGAATTTCTTAGAGAGGTGGGGTCTTCCGGGCGACGGAAACTACTCCCCAAAAGGGGAGCCAAACCGCTCTGACCTCTAACTGTCTCTATGCTCGGCTTTGAAGCTGCCGCAAAAAACCGTCAGTATCGCTAAGCAATGCTGCCTGAGAGAGACTGGTTTGATCGCCCGATGTTAGCCACTTAATTTGCACAGTGCCCTGGGCTGCCTCGTCGTCACCGATGATGAGGCAGGCGGCGGCCCCGCTGCGATCGGCCCGTTTAAACTGTTTGCCAAAGGCGGCACTGCTGAGGTCTAGTTCTACCGCTATCCCCCGATGGCGTAGTTTTTGGGCTAGCTGCAGGGCGTTAGCTTCAGCCTGCTCACCGCGAGAGACTAAGTAAATATCTGGAGCCGTGGCCTTACCCTGCTCCAGGGCTTCGAGCAGCAGGGTGAGGCGCTCCAGGCCAATGGCCCAACCCACCGCCGGAGTAGCTGGCCCGCCCAGTTCTGCCACTAACCCGTCGTAGCGGCCACCGCCGCACACCGTAGCCTGAGACCCTAGATCGCTTGACTGAATTTCAAAGGCGGTGTGGGTGTAGTAGTCGAGCCCTCGCACTAAACGTGGGTTAAGTTCGTAGACAATGCCCAGGGCATTGAGCTGGGCCAGCACCTGGTCAAAGTGGCGTTTAGAGTCTGGGCCCAGGTAGTCCAAAATGCTGGGGGCCGCCTGGGTAATGGCTAGGGTTTTTTCGTCTTTGCTATCGAGAATGCGCAGGGGGTTGCGGGTGAGGCGATCGCGCGAATCCTCGTCCAAATCCGCCGCGTAGGGGGTGAGATAGTCGACTAGAGCCTCGCGGTAACGGAGGCGATCGCCCTTGTCGCCCACCGAGTTCAAGTAAAACGTCAGATTCTTGAGCCCCAGGGCTTGCAAAATATCCGTAGCCAGGGCAATCACTTCCACATCGGCGCGGGGGCCGGCGCTGCCCAGCACCTCGACTCCCACCTGGTGAAACTGGCGCTGGCGACCCTTTTGGGGACGCTCGTAGCGAAACATGGGGCCGGTGTACCAAAGGCGCTGTACGCCGCCCTGGGCGTAGAGACTGTGCTGCACGTAGGCCCGCACGACACCAGCGGTACCTTCAGGACGCAGGGTACAGCCGCGATCGCCCTTATCTTTAAAGCTGTACATCTCTTTGCCCACCACATCGGTGGCTTCGCCAATGCCCCGCTCAAACAGAGCGGTGGCTTCAAAGGTAGGAGTGCGAATTTCGCGGTAGGCGGCCCGGCCCAAAATTTCTCTCGCCGTCGCTTCCACCCGCTGCCAGGTGTGAATGTCGGCCACCTTTAAATCTTGGCCCACAAACTGCGCCTTGGGCAAAATGTCTTCGGTTCCGGGCAGCGATTGAATCGACTCCATAACGGGGCAGGTGCTCTTAATGGGAAATACAGAACACCCATCATAGCCTGAGGTTGGCCGGCGGCGGTGCCTAAGCCTCCTGACTCTCGGCCTTGACTTGAGGCAGTAGGCAGCAGTTAACTTCGTCGATGCAGACCTTGCCCGACTGGAGCGCCCAGCGGAACAGAGCCACCCGGTTGCCCGTGGCGGTCTTGGTCAAAATGTTGCTGATGTGGTTGTCGACGGTGCGCTTGCTAATCTCCAGTTTCTCTGAAATTTCTTGGTTAGTTAGCCCCGATGCCACTAGCTCAACGATCTGTAGCTCTCGGTCAGAGAGACTTCCTTGACCAGGCACTGGAGCCGTATCATCGCTTGCCATGACAGTCTGTTTCCTTCGTCATTATGTATTTATGCTTAGGCTTAGTACTACTATAAGCCATCTGGTTTGGGGTAGGCTGGTGAAACGCGTTCTGAGCCGTCGGTCTATGGGTTTTGAGTGGATGACTGCTGCTGTTGAGCCCTACGTTCGTTATCTGAAACAGCGGTGCAAAACCTGGAGCAATTCTTCGCTGGGGAGGCAAAGCCAGCGCCTGATGCATCGGGTAGCGTATCTGGGCGCAGTCATCCTGCTGCTGCTGGGTATGGCTACCCCCACTCTTGCTGTCTCCTCATTACCCATGGCGGACGTACCAGCGCCAGCGGTCTCCCCCGCACAGCCCGACGCCAACGATATTCCCTCAGAAACCGTTAGCCGTTTTGTTAATGCCTATATGGCCGTTGTCAAGCTGATCGAGTCACGCGAACTCGGCTTGCAGCGAGCCGAGACCGACACCGAATCGCGCCAGATGCAGCAGGAGATTCAGGCTGCAGCCCTCGATCTGATTCAGGCCAATGGGCTCACCCTTTCCGCTTACTGGGAACTGCTGGGGCTGGCCAACAGCGACCCAGAATTTCGCGATCGCGTCCTCGCCCAAATCGACGAAGCCAATCTCTAACTGTCCTTAGGGTTGCACAAAGTCCGAAGGTCGCTTGAAGTTTTCGGCCGGCGTGTTGGCTAGAGCCTGCTGCATAAAGTCTCGCCACACTGGCGCAGCATAGGTGCCGCCCGTAGTGCCAGAGCGCATTGGCGAGTAGTTATCGTTGCCAATCCACACGGCGGTTGAAAGTTGAGGGACATAGCCTACAAACCACACGTCTCGTTGGGAGTCGGTGGTGCCGGTTTTGCCCGCTGCTGGTCGCCCAATCTGAGCCGCTTTACCGGTTCCCCGAGCAATTACTCCCTGCAAAACATCGGTCAGCGATGCAGCCGCCCAGGGGTCAAGCACTAGCTGAGGCTGGGGAGTGTTGTCAAGCAGCACGTTCCCACTGCTGTCGCTCACCTGCACGATAAAGGTCGGCTCAGAGTGCCAGCCATTACTGGCAAAGGTGGCATAGGCTCCGGCCATTTCTATGGGGGTGAGATCCACGGCACCTAGAGGCAGCGAGGTGACCGGCTGCATCGGACTGTCAATGCCGAGGGTGCGGCACAGCTCAATAATTTGGTTCACTCCGACCGCCTGGCCCAGCTTCACCGCTGGCACGTTGCGCGAGGTTTCCAGCGCCGTGCGAATGGGAATATTTCCCATAAAACTGCTGTCATAGTTTTTGGGGCTGTAGTAGCGATAGCCATCGGGATAGCTGACCGGAGTGTCGGCAATGCTGCTAGCAGGGGTATAGCGCCCCGTGGCAAAGGCCACATAGTACACAAACGGCTTAAACGCTGAGCCCGGCTGGCGGTACGCCTGAATCGCCCGGTTGAACTGGCTACTTTGATAGTCGACACCACCAACCATAGCCTTCACAAAATGGGTACGGGGGTCGATAGAGACTAGAGCCATCTGATCGGCGATGTGGCCAATGCGGGCATTGTGTCGCTGCACCGTAGCCTCGGCCATGCGCTGCATGTTGAGATCGACGGTGGTTTGCACGCGCATACCGCCCTTCACTACCGCTTCGTTGCCAAAGCGCTGCTTCAACTCCTGTACCGCCGCTTCGGTAACGTAGGGAGAAATGCTGCTGCGGAATGATTTCACTTCGCCCACCAGCAAAGGCGTATCTCTGGCGGCCACCTCTTCGTCTGGGGAGATCCAGCCCAGCTGGCGCATGCGGTTAAGTACGACGGCCTGGCGCTCCTTGGTGGCTTCATAGTCGTAGAAGGGGCTGTAGCTTTCTGGAGCCTGAATCAGGCCTGCCATTACAGCCGCTTCGGATAGGGTGAGGTCTCTCGCTGACTTATTAAAGTAGCTCTGGGCAGCGGTTTCGACCCCATAGTTGTTGTGGCCCCAGTAGACCTGGTTGAGATACATCTCCAGAATTTCGTCTTTGCTGAAGATTTGCTCTAGGCGCAGAGCCAGCACGGCCTCGGCCACTTTGCGGCTGACGGCCCGCTCGGGGGTGAGAAACAGGTTTTTCACCAGCTGCATGGTGATGGTCGAGCCGCCTTCTACCGTCCCCCCGGCTTCTACGTTGGCTAATAAGGCCCGACCTACGCTGCTGGGGTTGATGCCGTTGTGGGAGTAAAAATAGCTGTCTTCTACCGCTAGCACGGCCCGTTTGAGGTGTGGCGACATCTCGTCGAGGTCGATGACTTCGCGATTCGCTTCGTCGTGGAGGCTGTGTAACAGGGTGCCGTTAATGTCGTAGATATAGCTGGTCTCGCTGGGCACGTAGTTGCGCAGTACCCGCACGTCAGGCAAATTGCGAAAGCTGATGGCCAGGCCCACCAGCCCACCCGCCAGTACCGAACTGGCGATCATGGTGGTGCCAAGCAGGGCTGCCGCCGCTACCTGCCCTACGTCTTGAACATACTTCAGCGCATTGGGTGCTCGGCGCAGGGGCTGAGGCTGAGATCGGCTTTTGCGGCGGATGGTGTTGGTTGACACGTTGGCTCTTAAAGGCTGCTTATAGAACGACGGTGCGGCGTAGCGATGGAGGGCTATGTCGTAGGGCGTAGATGACCGTCGGTAGGTGACGGTTAGGCCATTATAATGACCCTCTAGATAAGTGAGCGCCAGCGGTGGCCTCAAAGGCTGCTTGAGGGCGATCGCAGGCACGCCTATCCTAGCCTTACAGATGGTTATAAGGAGAAGCTAAGGGCCACTTTTGCCACAACTTATAAGTCAGTGGCTTTGGTCCCCTAAGCCTGTTTTCTTTGGTCCCTGGGCAGTACCAGCCCACCGTCCCTATCCCATAAAATCAGTTCTCACCATGACCCAAGCTAACCCCAGCTCCTCCCCGCTTGAATTTGAGAGCATTTATCGGGGTATCAGCGAGGTCTTTCCCCACCAGCCCGACTCTAGCGACCCAGAGCAGAATCTGACACAGCGATTGCTGAAGTGCGATCGCCCCCTGCGGGTCAAGCTGGGCATTGACCCCACCGGCGCTGAAATTCACCTGGGTCATAGCATTCCGGTACGCAAGCTGCGCGCCTTTCAGGATGCCGGCCACACCGCCGTGCTGATTATTGGCGACTTCACTGCCCGCATCGGCGACCCCACCGGCAAGTCGGAGGTGCGCCGCCAGCTCACGGAAGCGGACGTGAAGAGAAACGCTGAAACCTACCTAGATCAGGTGCGCCCTATTCTCGATTTCGACACACCCGGTCGGCTGGAAGTGCGCTACAACTCCGAGTGGCTGTCTGGCCTCGACCTAGGCAAAATCCTCGAATTGCTCAGCACCATGACCGTAGGGCAGATGCTGGCCAAGGAAGGCTTCTCCGAGCGCTACGGCAAGGGCGATCCGGTGTTTCTCCACGAGTTTCTCTACCCGCTGATGCAGGGCTATGACTCAGTAGCGGTACAGTCCGATGTAGAGCTAGGCGGTACCGACCAAAAATTCAATATTGCCGTGGGGCGCGATTTGCAGCGCCAGTTTGGCCTGCTGCCCCAGTTTGGCCTGCTCGTGCCGCTGCTGTTGGGCACCGACGGCATCCAAAAAATGTCGAAATCCCTGGGCAACTATGTGGGGCTACAGGAAGATCCCCTGAGCATGTACTCCAAGCTCGAAAAAGTGCCCGATGCCCTGATTCGAGACTACTTTGAGCTGCTGACGCCCTTCGCGCTGGATACCCTGCCCGAAAATCCGCGCGATCGCCAAAAGCTGCTGGCCCTAGAGGTCACCCGTCAGTTCCATGGCGAGACGGCGGCGCAGCAGGCGCAGCAGGCTGCCATTAGCCTCGTTCAAGGCACTGGTGAACCTGCAGCTGGCGTGCCCGAGTTCTCTCTGGCCGAAATTAATTTTCCGGCCAAACTGTTCTATCTGGTGGGGTCTACACCGCTGTGCGCCAGCAGTAGCGAGGCCCGCCGCCAAATTCAGGGAGGTGCTGTGAAGCTTGACGGCGAGAAAATGACCGACCCCAACCAGGAGTTTGTTAGCGCCGCCGAACTGCTCGGCAAAGTGGTGCAAGTGGGCAAGAAAAAGTTTGCCCGCCTCACCTCCTGACAGCCCACGGTGAATCCGAACCCCCAGGTCAGTTCGAACCCACCACCATGGAACTGCGCTGCTAAATGATGTAATTGGCGCGACTACCTATCGGGCGGGCTGCATCAGCAAGTGGCGCAGCTTATCGCGCTCAGTGGCAGAGAGGGTTGCGGCAAAGGCTTCCAAATCCTGAGGCCCCATCGTGCTCAGCACCTGGTGCAGCGCCTCTGCTCCCGATATGGCTACTGTAGCCGCTGCCGTTGTCCGCAGGGAATGGCTAGATTGTATTGAGGTCCTCGGCAAACTACAGCTGCCGCCGTCGCAATTGAGCTCAAGGTTGTGCCAGGTCATGGTGGGCACAATCCAGCCGCGCCGCCCGTGCAGCTCATGCAGCAGCACTTCGGTTTCCCAAAATGTTCTCGGAGAGGGGTAGCTGTCCTCAGCCCAAGCATGGGGCACAGTAAAGCAGCCAAAATGCTTACTGTAATCTTCAGAGTCGAGCAGGGCAGTGATCATTGCCTTAACGCCCTGACGCATCAGAATGTCGCAGTAGCGATGCATTTCTGCATGCCCACCGGGAGCGCGGCCAATAAAGTGCTTGAAGCACAGCTCGATAAATTTTAGGTTAGAAGAATTGTAGTAAAACTCATTGAGATACACCTCAGAGTGGCCTAATTCACGCAGAAACCGCTTGACGCCAATTTTGTTCCGCAGGAACTCTGCCTCAATTTTGGCGAGCTGTTTGCGTTCAAATCCGTAGGGCTGGCGTTCGAGCACCTGTGCGTAGATTTGATGTAGGGCTGCCTGGCGCTCTTCTCCCGGAGACTGCCGACTCACCGTGATTTCTTTAACTGAAAACGCATCTATAGATGTCATGGCAAACCTTCCTGCGCGAGAAAACTACGATTCCAGACTGTGGCCTAATTTCAGACTGCCCAAGGGCAAAATTCAGCTGATAGTCTCGATGCGTTTCTTAACGATAGGAACTAGTTTTACTTCTTGACCCAAGAGAAAGGTGCCTAACGATCGTAACTCTAAGCACCGCCCAGTCTTAGCAGGGCAGCGCTAGATAAAACAGCCAATCGACTCAAGTGGGGTACCTACAGCAACGCCGCCTGCTGAGCCGCCAAGAGCTGCTCAATACCCAGCTCACCCACCTCTAGAATCTGGTTCATCTGCTGACGGCTAAAGCTGCCCTCTTCGGCCGTACCCTGAACTTCAATGATGTTGAGGTCCTCGTTGAGCACCAGATTGAAGTCTACGGCTGCCGCCACGTCTTCGTCGTACTGCAAATCGAGCAAGACATCGTCTTCAATGAGGCCAACGGAGACAGCCGCAACGCCGTGCACTAGGGGCGATCGCGCCAGCAAGCCCTGCGCTACCAAACCCTGCACCGCATCAGCCAGGGCCACATAGCCCCCCGTAATCGACGCCGTACGGGTTCCTGCATCGGCCTGAAGCACGTCGGCGTCTACCAGGAGAGTGCGTTCCCCCAGCAGCTCGAAATCGAGAGTCGAGCGCAGGCTACGTCCAATCAAACGCTGAATCTCTTGGGTGCGGCCCGATAGCTTCATTAGCTCGCGAGCCTGCCGCTGGGGGGTAGCCCCTGGCAACATGCGGTACTCAGCCGACAGCCAGCCCCGGCCCGACCCCTGCAAAAACCGCGGCACCCCTTCTTCCACAGACACGGTGCAGAGCACCTGGGTGTTACCGCAGCGGGTGAGTACAGAGCCCGCTGAAAATTTCGTAAATTGGCGTTCAAAACTCACTGGCCGCAGCTGGTGAGGTTGCCGACCATCTGGACGTTGCCAAGCCATACAAGGTGCCCCTAATGCCCTCCCTAGAATACAGCAGACTTCCTTAGACTAACCTGAGTTCGACAGCTAAAAAGCAGCTTGTGGCAAGGCTTTAAGCTCAAAATCTGGAATACCCAACGAGGGCTTATCGGGATGGTAGGCGTAGGCAATCAGGCCCGAGACCAGATTGACGAGGA
>JAHHHQ010000076.1 GCA_019359285.1 Nodosilinea sp. WJT8-NPBG4 | reverse complement strand
GAAGCGTCTTCTTCAACTGCGCTTCGCTTTCTGCAATCTCAACGATGAACGGGCGTCCCATGCCTTTTCCCTCAAGCACTAGCAGTACCTTCCATTTTGACGCACACTCATATGTAATTGGTATAAGGTACAGGGTTTTAGAAGAACTCCCGACCCCTAAACCTTGAACCCTATACCCTTTACCTCTTCCCTAAACCCCCAACCGCTGCAAACGATACAGGCTTGAATACAACCCCTCTCTCGCCAGCAGCTCGTCGTGGCTGCCCTGCTCGACCAGCTCGCCATGCTTGAGTACGAGAATGCGATCAACATGGCGAATGGTGGAAAGGCGGTGGGCAATAATAATCGCTGTGCGTCCCTCCAGCAGCCGCTCTAGGGCCTCTTGAATCATCGCCTCGGTGCCCACGTCCAGGTTGGCTGTGGCTTCATCCAGCACCAAAATCCCCGGATCGCGAATCGCCGCTCGGGCAAAGGCCAGCAGCTGCTTCTGGCCACCTGAGAGGTTGGTGCCCCGCTCCCGCAGCTCAGTGTCGTAGCCCTGGGGCAGTTCTTCAATCAGCTCGTGGATATTGGTCTTTTTCGCCGCCTCAATCACCGCTTCCAGGGGATACTCCTCCCCCAGGGTAATGTTGCTCTTCACATCCCCAGCGAAGAGAAAGCCATCCTGCAAAATGACTGCCATGCGCCGCCGCAGCTCCGCCTGGGGCAAATTGCGAATATCGACCCCATCTAGCAAAATTGCCCCTTGGCTAATGTCGTAGAGCCGGCACAGCAGCCGAATGATCGAACTCTTTCCCGCCCCCGTCGGCCCCACCAGGGCCACTTTTTCGCCGGGGCGAATGGTGAAGGTGAGGTCCTTGAGCACGTGCTCGTCGGCCTTATAGCCGAAGGTGACGTGGTCGAAGCAGATTTCGGAGGCCTTGGAGGGGTAGGGGGTGGATGGGTAGATGGGTGGGTGGGTGGATGGGTGGGCGGGTGAGGAGGATGGAGGAGATGAGGAGGTGGGGGAGATGGATGGGTAGGTGGTGGGGAGGGTGGTTGAGTTGTCGGTCTCTTTAGCTATTAATTCCTTCACGCCGTTACCGTTGTTGCCAAGCCTTATCGCCGCTTTCCTATCTCCCCTTGCTTCTCTACCTTCCTCATCTCCCTTTGCTTCCCCATCGCCGCCCACCTTCTCCGGGTCGCGAATCTCCACCGGCACGGTAAACAGGTCGGTGATGCGCTCCACGGCGGTGAGACCGGCTTGGATGGCGGTAAACTTGTCGGCAAACTGGCGCAGAGGGTCGAAAAGGCGCTGGGCAAAGAGAATAAACGTGGCCAGGGTGCCGAAGGTGAGGGCGTTTTGCATTACCAGCAGGCCGCCGAGCCAGAGCACGCCGCCGGTCGCCACCAGCGAAATCCACTCCAGCGTGGAGGACACCGCTGAGTCGTAGAAAATGGTTTTATCGACGGCGGTGATGTATTTCTGGTTGGTGTGGCGAAACATTTCGGCGTTGTAGCGCTCGCGCCGAAATAGCTGCACCACGTTAATGCCCGCCACGTTTTCTTGCAGGGTGGCGTTGAGTTCTGAAAGGTGCTCGCGGGATTTGTAGTTGGCCTTGCGAAACTGCTGCTGAAAGTAAATAATCAGCCAGGTGACGGGCACCAGCAGGGCCAGCAGCATGAGCGCCAGCTGCCACTGCATGGTAAACATCACCACGATCAGCACCAGCATCGAAACCACGTCGGTGATGATGCCCACCGCCCCGGTGGAGAATACGTCGCCTAGGGCATCGACGTCGCTAGTGATGCGGGTAATCAGCTTACCCACGGGGGTGCGGTCAAAAAAGCGCACCGCCAGCGAGGTGACGTGGGTAAACAGGTCATTGCGAATGTCTGCGGTAATATTTTGGCCCACGGCCTGCACCAAATAGCTCTGAAAGCCATCTAGCAGCAGGCGAATGAGGACGGTAACGACCAGCAACCCCACCAGCAAATTTAGCCCGCCCTGAAGGGTCGCACCCTTCAGAAAAAACATGACCGGCTCTTGGCGAATCAGGGAAATGGCCTGGCCAATCAATACCGGCTGGAGGGCATTGGCCAGCGATAGGGGCACCAGCAAAACCAGCGGCATCACCAGGGCGTTGCGGTGCTTGTAAATGTAGGGCCACATGCGCAGAAACAGCCGCCAGTCGCTGTCGGGGCGGCGGGTGGTGTCGTCGCTGGGGAGGGTGGGGGTAGCGGTCATGGGGGCGATGCAAATGTTGACGCAGCCTCCAGTTTAGGTCTGAATCGAGGTAAGTGGCGGAGTCATACCCCCTACTCACCTACCCCGCACCCATTCACCTAATTGCCGCAGCTCAGCACCGTCGCGTCAGGATTTTCTGTGGTGGCCTGCTGCATTTGGGTAGGGTTGGGTCTGCCGTAGGTGCTGAGAGTTTGCACATCTTCGGGCGCGGGGATCGCTGCGGCAACCTCCTGGCCCAGGTCGCTGACGTAAATCACCTGGTCGATGGTGAGCTGCCGCTGCTCTTGCTCGGTGTAGAGGCTGGCGTAACGATCGCTCACCCGCTGCTGCCACTGAGCCGGGGCGCAGTAGCTGCGATCGATAATTACCGTCACCGCGGGGCCAGCCAAAAGTTGGCGCAGCCCCAGCCCTAGACCAGCAAAGGCCAACCAGCCGAGGCCAAGGGTGAGAATCAGTCGTTGGTTGGGGTTGCGCATAGGGGCGGGGGACGGGGGATTGCGGTGGCAGTTCAAAATTGGCAATTCAAAGTTCAAAATTGGCAATTTTGAATTTTGAATTCTAAAGATTCACCTGGAACAGGTCTTTGAACAGGGTTTGCACGTTGGCGGGGGTGCCCTGCTGCACGGTGGATTCGCGCAGGGCAGCGATCGCCTCCAATTCCCCCTGATTTACCTCGCCGTAGGCAATGGGGTAGAAGCGCACATCGCTGTAAGCGAGAACGTCTTGGATAGCGTCAAAGGTGTAGCCCCGGTTGACCTCGCCGTCGCTGAGCAGCAGTAGGTAGTAGCGTCCATTAGGGTCTTTTTCTTTTTGGGCCAGCAGGTCGGCTAGGCCCACCATGGCCCCGTCGTACATGGCTGTCGCACCATCGGCCCGCAAACTGTCAATAGTGGCCAAAAACTTTTGGTGCTGAAGCTGATCAAAGGGAGCCAAGGGCAGCCGGCGACTGGGCGCATCGGCAAAGGTGACGATGCTGACGTAGTTGCCCGAGTTAATCTGCTCGGCGGCGACCCGCAGACCATCCTTAAGAGCCTGAATCCGCTCCCCTTCCATAGAGCCGCTGGTGTCGATCACCAGGGCCATATAGACGGTGCGGCCTCCGTCTTTGCGTAGTTTCCAGTTCGACTGAGCAGCCAGCAGGGTCTCGCCGTTGGGAAAGGGGGGCACCTGCTTGGCCTTGAGGTAGTCGGTTTCGACAAAGCCCTGCTGCTGGGCCAGGGTTTGCATTTCGGCCGACTGGGCAAACTGGGCAAACCGCTGCAGGGCTGCCGCTTGTTGGGGCGTGTTCCAGCCAAAGCCGACTAGGGGATTGTTGTGGGGCACGCCAAAGGGCACAAACTCGGTGTCGCTAAAACCGGGTACCTCCTTCAGGGCCAGGTAGTTTTGGTACTCCAGCGGAAAGGCTTGCAGGTTGCTCTGGTCGCGCAGGAATAGCTCCTGCAGGTCGAGGGTGGTGGGGGTGGTAATTAGCACCTGCTGCTGAAACTGGTCGAAGACCGAGTTGACCTGGGGAGTTTGCAACTCGGCCACAGTGAGCTGGCCGCCATTGTCCTGGTGCCCAGCTGCCCGCCAGTAGAGCGTGTAGAGCAGGTTGAGCGCGGTAGCGCTGCTGTAGGGGTTGGGATAGGCCACGGTGACTTCGCCCGAGGCGATCGCATTCAGCAGCCGGTCAAAGCTGACGGTGCCATTTTCAGCCAGGCTATCGTAGACGGGCTTGGGCAGCACCCAGCCGGCGGTGTTGGGCACTAGGCGCGCGGCCACGGGCACGGTGCTCACCCCCTGGCTCTGTACCATGGCCACCCAGAGGTCATTAGATGGGCTGTAGCCCTGGGGCTTGACGGCTCCGGCACCCAGTAGCCGAGCGGCGGTGCCCGAGGCCACCTGACGCACCCCCACCTGAATCACCTCTCCAGAGGGCAGGGTCTCTTTGCGCTGGTTAAAAGCTTCGGCAACTTCCACCAGCCAGCGCTCGTTTTGGCGATTGACGTTGGCCTTTTCAGAAGAGCTGTAAATCTCTACGTAGGCGGTGTTGCTGCCACCCGGTTGAGCCGCGTGTAGCGGGAAGGTGTTGACATCGGGCAGCGGATCGACGATTTGGTCGGTGGTGTAGCGGCTGGCCACCTCATCGGCGATCAGCTCTTCGCCAACGCTAATCTTGGGCAATATTGACTGCTCTAGGGCCTGCCGAGCGCTCTCCACAGAATCAACCTTGGGAGTGCCATTGAAAGCGTCCGGCGTACAGTTCCACAGCAGTACGGCGCAGAGGCTGATGAGAAATGGGATGAGGGGGAGGCGGCGCATTTCGGGGAGTGGATGGGTGGATGAGTGGGGAGTGAGGAAGTTGAGGCGAAGTTAGGGGTTAGGGAAGTAGATACACGACAGATCGCGTGTTTTCCTGAGGGTTTCTGTAGGTTAGGGATTACGCGGACTCTTGGTTGTCTTGGAGGATGGTTTTGTTGGCCTCAATTAGCGACTGAAGGCTGTGGGGTAAGGTGCTATCGCCAGCGGTGTCGAGGGTGGAGAGGGCGACCTGGTCCTGAAGCTGCTGCAGCTGGGAGTGGGTCGCCTGAAGGCGATCGCGGCTGGCAGCCAGACGCTGCTGGGCCATTTGCTGATAGGCGGGAGTTTCGATCTGGTCAAGCACTGCCAGACCGTCGGCCACTTGGCCCGAGAGATCGAGCACGGTGTGCAGAGCTTCGAGCAGTTCTACTTGTAGAAGGGGGTCGCGATCGTAGATGCGGGCGGCAAAGCGTTGCGACTCGGTAGACCAAGCCTGCACTTCGCGCCAGGCTCTTTGGGCCTTGGGCGGCACCCGTTGCTCCAGAGTACCCAGCTGGCTAGCAAAGGTTTGGGCGTCGAGCAGGTCACCGCTATTCGCTGTCGCTTCGCTGGGGCGAAAGCCTGCCGCCCAGCTGCCCACCATGGCCGCTGCCACGCCGGAGCCCGCTAGCACAGCTATGGGTTTTGGTCCCGCCAAAACCATCATCAAGGCATACCCTAGGGCGGTGCCCCCCAGCAATAGATAGGTCTGGGGCTGCCCCCACAAGGTCGATCGGCGCATACCCATAGCCTGCTAAACCCTTTTAACTAACGCTACTGTAGCCTACGGCACGGTTAGCGTCCCCCCCAGGGCATTGATGGCGTCAGACAGCTGGGGTTCGGCGGCGTTGGTGGCCGCTACCAGCAGCAAAAAGGCTTCTTCACCGCGCTGGCGGGCAAAGATTTTGCCGGTAATGGGCTGGGGCGGGGCCGCTCCCTGACTGAGGTGACCCGTCCAGTTAATGCGAATACCGCCGCCGGGGATGGGCTGCACGTCGTCGCCCGCGACAAAGCCCTCCCCAGCGCCAAAGGTGCTCTCTGTCGCCGCTACTAGGGCTGCTTCAGGAGTCTGGGCCGAAGGTAAGGGTGCGACCGCTACGGTGTAGGCCAAACTGCCATCCGCCGCCTGAAACAGTGGGCTACCACCCGCCGAACTGACGCTGTAGCCGTCTAAAATGCCGATCTGAAACCGACCCTGGGGGTCTTCAAAGCTGCCGCTGACCATCGGCAGGGCCGGAGCCAGAGCTGGCGGTGGGGCATTAGTTTGGGCAATTGCATCCCCGTTACCGATCGCGCTGCTTAGGTGCATACCCTGGGTGAGCACGATACTCACGGCTAGGGCGATCGCCGCGATCGCAAGCCCTCTAAACCGCCGAAACAGCTGCCCCATGGTGGAATCCTCGTTATCTAACCGCCAAGCATAGCAACTCTGCCGGCCGAGAACTCTCTCTATTAAAGAAGTTAATCTTGGGCGCTCCCTAAGCAAACCCGCTTGCCCCAGTAGACAGGCATTGCCAACGCAGAGCACCCCAGAAGCAAAGAGGAAAACTCACCCCCTACCCATCCACCCTCTACCCGCCTACCCTCTTACCTATCTACTCCCCAAAATACGCTTCCACACAGCGCACAAACATCTCTACCCCCAGCCCCAGGGCTGTTTCGTCAAAGTCAAAGCGGGGATGATGGTGGGGGTAAGCCAGCGCTTTATCAGAATTGGCCGAGCCCAAAAAGAAGTAGCACCCCGGCACCTCCTGCAAGAAAAAGGCCATATCTTCGCCGCCCATGGTGTGGCAGTCGGGCACCACTCCGGCCGGGGTTTCTACTACCGCCAAAGCCACCGATCGCACCAGATCTGCCATGCCAGCATCGTTGATCACAGGTGGATATAGCGCCCTGTAGTCGAAGCTGTAGCTGGCTCCGTGGGCCTGGCAAATGCCCGCAATAATCTGCTCCATACGGGGGGCAAAGTAGTCGGCGTAGTCGGGGTCAAAGTAGCGCACGGTGCCGCCAAAGGTGGCCGTGTCGGCAATTACGTTTTGGGCCTTGCCGGCGTGGAACTGACCCACGGTAACCACCGCTGATTTGGTGGGGTCGATGTTGCGGGCCACAATGGTTTGCAGCGCATTGACGATCTGCGACCCGACCACAATGGAATCGACTGTTTGATGAGGCAGCGCGCCGTGGCCGCCCTTACCCTGCACTGTGCAGGTAAAAAATTCTGACGCCGCCATCAGTGCCCCGGTGCGCACACCCACAGTGCCCAGAGGCAGGTTGTTCCAGAGGTGGAGGCCAATCATGGCTTCCACATCGGGGTTCTTCAGTACCCCGGCTTCGATCATGGGTTTGGCACCCCCCGGCCCCTCTTCAGCGGGCTGAAAGACGATTTTGACAGTGCCCGCAAAGCTGTCACGGTGGGTGGAGAGATAGTAGGCGGTGCCCAAGGCGATCGCCACATGGCCGTCGTGGCCGCAGGCGTGCATTACCCCGTCGTGCTGTGAGCAGTAGGGCACCGCGTTCTCTTCTTGAATGGGTAAGGCATCCATATCGGCGCGAATGCCCAGCACAGGACCAGGTTGGGTACCCTCAATTACCGCTGCCACGCCGGTTTGAGCGATGTTGCGCTGGTGGTCAATGCCCCACTCGCTGAGCTTTTCGCAGATAAAGTCGGCGGTCAGCCACTCTTTAAACCCCAGTTCAGGCTGCTGGTGCAGACCGCGCCGCCAGGTGACCAACTGATCTTGCAAAGCTTGAATGGCTAGGCGAATGCGATCGCGGTTGACGGGTAGCGGTGGGGCAGTGGTGGCAAACATGGCGCAACAACTAGAGAAATGGGGCTTGGCAAACCTCTCCTGCGGGCGAGAGGCACCTCTATCAGCATAAACCAGTTGCTCTGAGCCCCTAGGGTGGCCAACCGCAGACAAGACCCGGCCCAGCATTTGCAGTTTAATAGAAGTGTTCAACCCGCACCCATGCTCACATCTATGACGATCCAGGAACTACAAGATCAGGTTCTGCAACTCTCTGTCGAGGACCGTTGGCAGCTCGTGAATACGGTTTTAGCCTCGCTGCAAAAAGAAACCCACTGCGCCCTGATGGAACCCGACCCTGCCTTTCCAGATATTGCCTTCCGCTCCGATGCCGAGAATAGCTGGGTGCCTGTGGTGCACGGCACCAGCATTCATGTGCGAACTGTGGTGATGGCGGCGACTGATTGGGACTGGTCAACGGAGCAGATTGCCGAAGAGTATGGTCTTTCTAAAGCTCAGGTGGAGGCGGCTCTGGTCTTTTATGAGGCCCACGGCGATGAGGCAGCTGTAGCCGTCACTGAGCAGATACCCGCGCCCGCGCCAGAGGAGGTAGCAAAAAAACCGATCGAAGCGGCCAAGGCCTAACCTCTCCCTCCCCCTTTCTATAGACCCCTCGAAATCGGAGCAGCGTTAAACTGTCAATAACGCTGTTACAAAAGTTAACCGATGCTTCCCGATTTGATGGGTGCCACCCGAGACTACTGGCGCAAGCTGGATGAGGTCGAAGCCGCCTACCAGCGCGACGAGCTAACTATTGAAGAGGTCAACGCTGAAGTTAAGGCGCTGATGGTTGAGCTGGGTCAAACCCGGCGGCAGCTATTGCGTGACTCATGGGCGATCGCTCAAACCTTCATCAACCAGCAGGGCGAGGCTCTAGCAGGGGTAGCGGCACTAGGCGTGCTGGCCTACGTGTGGCTGGTGGCCAATGGGCAGGCCTAGGCGCTTCAAACCGTCGCAAATATTTAAATCCAGCAGGCTGGTAGGGGGAGAGTACCAAGCGTGCTTGTTTAGCTCAAGAGGAGCGCTAAAGCCTGCGATATCCTCAGGATTGGTGCTCAGCATTGAAGAAATTTTCTCTACTGGGCAGCCAAAGTGTTTACCGTTTAGGCAGTAGTTATACAAACTTGCTAAGCAGGTAATATAAGGAACAAATAGAGGCAGAAGCTTTCCACTTCAGTATTTTTTTGTGCTTATACCTGACTACCAATCCATAATGCTTCCGCTTATACAGATGGCTGCTGATGGGCAGGAGTATTCTCTGAGAGAAGCTATTGAGAAGCTTGCCCAGCACTTTAGGCTTAATGATGAACAACGTCAGGAAATGTTGCCGAGTGGTCGCCAGGCTACCTTTGACAATCGAGTTGGATGGGCAAGAACTTATTTAAAAAAAGCTGGACTTTTGCAGTCAACTCGTCGTGGGTACTTTCAAATTACGCCTAGAGGCAAGTCAGTTCTTCAAAAACAACCATCTAGCATTGATGTTAAATTCTTAGAGCAATTCTCTGATTTTCTTGAATTTAAGAAAAGTAAACGAGAGCAATCAGAAGTAGAAAGCTTGGGTGCCACTGTTCCGGAAAAGACTCCAGAAGAAAACTTGGAGTCTATTGTTCAGGGACTAGCTCAAGATCTAGCATCTGAGCTTTTAGAGAACATTAAGAGCTGTTCTCCTAGTTTTTTTGAGACACTTGTAGTTGATGTGTTGGTTAGCATGGGTTATGGAGGAACTCGTCAAGATGCTGGCAAAACCGTCGGTCGTAGTGGTGACGGTGGAATTGATGGAATTATTAATGAAGATCGGCTGGGATTGGATATTATCTATATTCAAGCTAAGCGTTGGGAAAACCCTGTTGGTCGACCTGAGATTCAAAAATTCGCAGGTGCTTTACAAGGTTTTAGAGCTAGAAAGGGAATTTTTATAACATCCTCCTCTTTCACCGCTGAGGCCAAAGATTTTGTTTCCCGAATTGAAAGCAAGATTATTCTTATTGATGGGCAATCTCTAGCTCAACATATGATTGAATTTGGTGTAGGAGTAAACACCCGAAAAGTCTATGAACTCAAAAAAATAGACTTTGACTATTTTACAGAGTAACGAAAAAAATCCTGCTGCTTCTGCGTTTCATCATCTGAACCTTGCTCTAGCTCATCTGACAAAAGACTCTGGAAGTTTTTGCCACAGCGATCGTTTAGATAAACAAATGACGAAATCAGCTCAGCTAAGACCTTAGCTTCTTGGTTATATTTAGATCAGGTAATTGAGCTGATGAATAAGTTCTAAGACTCGGCCACGCTTATCTCTCAGTTTTTATAAATCAAGACTTTGAGCGTTTTATCTTGAATTGCTAAAGCGCGTGTTTCTAGTTGCATAAATATAAACGAACAAATTCATCAGCGGCATCTTGGTTGATTTGCTTCAAAGCTTCCTTAATCTCGAAAATCACGTCTCCAGCTGGGTCACGCAACTCTTTCACCCAACAGTTCACGTTGGCGCGATCTGTGCCCATCGTCACCGCCAATTTGTTTTGGCTGATGCCGTAAGTCTCCAAAACCTTCCGTAGTGCGCTGCCTGCCCTTCCCATGGCCAAATTCTGGCAGAGGGGACTAGGCTCGTCTATGTTGCCAATATGTCAGCGTTCGTTTGTGCTGCCAATATGTCAACACTGTTTTTGCCATATCACAAGCTAACCGTTCGCTTGCCAATGCAACTTCCCACCTCCGCCACTCTGCTTTTCTTGCTGCTGCTGCCATGCCACAATCCACTGATCGCTTATTGAATGTCGTGAGCCTGTACATCTGATAGTGATCGGCAGCGCTCAGGGCATCGAAACTATCGTGCAAACTCTTCATCTGCGGGGCTTTGCCCACGTCAGCGAGTGGAGCATTGCTATGCCCCACAGCTCTGGCAAGCTCATGCGCGTGCTCACTCGATGGGTGCAAGAGATGCGCTGATGTGCCTGGTTCTAGCCCCTACACCAACTTCATCACTATGATAGGTCCGTAGAGTGTATAACGCTAAGGAGAGGCTCCGCCCTAGCGTTAGCCATGCCCGGAGGGCTATACACAAAGCAATGCACCACTAAAAAACCATACCGAAAGATAGGCACATCCTAAATTTCAGCATTGACAGAGCACCAGGATGTGCCACTAATTTCCGTTGCAATCCTTATTCCATCAGCAACGCCATGCCCGCCCCAAAAGCAGGCTAGGGGCTTTAACCGCTAATGCTTGGGCACCAGCGGTTAGTTGATCACAACTCTCAGTTCGATTTACCCGATGCTCCCGTAACTCGCTTAACGGCATCTGTAGCCTTTTCAACCAAGCTTTCATTGTCCTCTTCAGGGTCAACCTTGCCCTCAGCCTGGCGCATTTCTTCCCGTATGCCTGTCGCTTCGCTCATGTCATAGGCCCGGTTTAATCGTTCTTCGGCACTCAGCGGTTTGCCCTCGGTGCGACCCGTGAGTTGGTCTTTAGTTTGACCGTGGGCCTCTTTTGAATCGAAGGGAATTTGGGCCAAACTCGGCTGTACAGCAATGGTTAAAAAACTGGTCAGGCTGAGGAAACACGCCAACCCAACCATTAGCAAGCGTCGTCCCATGCGATCGCAGCGGAACAAGGAAAATAACGTCATAGGAAAATCTCGTAGTCTTGGCGGAGAGAAACTTCGCTGGAAGATGGACCTCTTTGGGCCATCCCTGCGGTGGCTTTAGCCTATAGGCGCGAGGGGTATGCCCTGTTCCGCCTAGCGATATATTTTCGTCATCGCTACGATAGTGAAGCCATCTAGGGACAATGCAATGAAAATAAAGCACGTCATTAACCTCCACAAAGGCACTACGGCTCTTTTCGTCGCGGCCCTGATGGTGGCCTACCAAAACTTTGGCTTAGGGCCGTGGATTTACCTGGCCCTCCATGGCACATACGGCCTGCTATGGCTGCTGAAAGACCGCCTCTACCCCGACAAGCAGTGGGAGCAAACCATTCCTCTAGCCACTGGAATTATTGGCTTTGGGTTGATCAGCCTCTACTGGGTAGCTCCTTTTTTGCTGGTTAGCCGAGGGGTGGAGCCGCCGTTGCCTTTGGTCGCAGGGGCGATCGCCCTCAACCTCCTCGGCATATTTCTGCACTACGCCAGCGACGCGCAAAAGTACTTCACCCTCAAGTATCAACCGGGGCTAATTACCGAAGGGCTTTTTGCCCGCTGCCGCAATACCAACTATCTGGGCGAGATCCTGATTTATCTATCCTTTGCCCTGCTGGCGATGCACTGGCTGCCTTTTGCCATTTTGGGGCTGGTCGCGGCTGTGTTGTTTGTGCCCAACATGCGGAAAAAAGACCAGTCTCTATCGCGCTATCCCGAGTTCGCAGACTACAAGGCGCGATCGGGGTTGCTGCTGCCCCGGCTGTTCGGGACTTATGCGGTTGGTTCTCAAACTACCGCTGGGGAAACGCCCAACTAATCGACTTCGCCCCGCCAGCATACCCTAGGGTCTATGATCTAAGGGTTCATGACCCGGCTGACCATGACTCTGTTTACTTTGCGCTCTGCCACCAAAGATTTTGGTATCAAGGAAATTCTCCGCGATGCCAGCTTTAGCCTGGATGAGGGCGATAAGGTGGGCCTAATTGGCACCAACGGCTCCGGCAAATCGACCCTGCTGAAAATGATTGCGGGGCTAGAGCCCTTCGACGGTGGCGATTTTTGGGTCAACCCTGGGGCTAAGATTGTCTACCTGCCCCAGCAGCCCGACTTTGAAGCCGATCACACCGTCCTAGAGCAGGTCTTTGCCGATGCGGGCGAGCAGATGGCGCTGATTCGCGAGTACGAAGACATCTCGCACCACATGGCCCAGGGCACGGGCGATGCCGATGCTCTAATGGCCAAGCTCTCGACGGTATCCGAAAAAATTGCCGCCGCCGATGCTTGGGATTTGGAAACCACCGCCAAAGCCATTCTTAGCCGCCTGGGAATTGATGATTTTGATGCCAAAGTAGGCGATTTGTCGGGGGGATATCGAAAGCGAGTGGCGATCGCCGCTGCCCTACTCGCCGACCCCGATGCCCTGCTAATGGACGAGCCCACCAACCACCTCGACGCCGAATCGGTAGAGTGGCTGCAAAGCTACCTCAGCGGCTTTCGCGGCGCGCTGCTGCTAATTACCCACGATCGCTACTTTCTCGACCAGGTTACCAACCGCATTCTTGAGATCGATCGCGGCGACCTCTACGGCTACGCAGGCAACTACGCTTACTACCTAGAGAAAAAAGCGTTAGCTGAAGCCGCCGACCAGAGCACCCAAAGAAAGCACGCTGGCGTGCTGCGCCGCGAGCTGGAATGGCTGAAGCGTGGTCCCAAGGCTCGTAGTACCAAGCAAAAGGCTCGCATCGATCGCATCGGCGACATGCAAAACCGCGAGTTTAAAGAATCCCTTGGCAAGGTGGATATTTCGACCGTCGGTCGCCGCATCGGCAAGAAGGTGATCGAGCTAGAGAATGTCTCTAAAAGCTACGAAGATCACCTGTTATTCAAGGATTTCACCTATGCTTTCGCCCCCGACGATCGCATCGGCATCATTGGCCCCAACGGCGTCGGCAAATCAACCCTAATGAACGTGATCACCGGGCGGCTTGAACCTGACACCGGCACTGTCGATATTGGCACCACCATCCATGTCGGCTACTTCGACCAGCACTCCGAAGATCTGTTCGCCAACCCTAGCCAGCGGGTGATCGAATACCTAAAAGAAACAGCTGAATTAGTCACTACCAACGACGGTAGCGTAATCACCGCCTCTCAAATGCTAGAGCGGTTTTTGTTCACCTCTAACCAGCAATATTCGCCTTTAGAGAAGCTTTCTGGTGGCGAGCGGCGGCGGCTATTTTTGCTGCGGGTGCTGCTCTCGGCCCCTAACCTGCTAATTCTCGACGAGCCCACCAACGACCTCGACGTACAAACCCTTGGCGTATTAGAAGAATATCTAGAGGAATTCAACGGCTGCGTGATTGTGGTCTCCCACGATCGCTACTTTCTCGATCGCACCGTCAACACCATCTTTGCCTTTGAAGGCAACGGTGTACTGCGAAATTATCCGGGCAACTACTCAGTCTATTTAGACCACAAAAAAGCAGCCTCAGACATCCAGAAGGAGAACGGGAAACAGGCCGCTGCCAGCAAAGCCCAGGCCGCTGCATCTGCTCAGATGGTAGCTAAGGCAGAGTCAACTCCCGATGCCAAGGGCAAGAAACTTTCCTATAAAGAAAAGCGAGAATACGAGCAGCTAGAGACTCAAATTCCCGCCATGGAGGCTGAAAAAGCGGCGTTAGAAAAGCAGCTCTACGGCAATCCGCCCAGCGACTATAGCGAGGTGACAAAGTTGTCTGAACGTCTGGGCAAACTTACTGCTACTATCGACTCCTCCACTGAACGCTGGATGGAATTAGCGGAGCGGATGGAGTGAGCATCCACAGTAAGCAAGGCAATTAATCGCAGCAAGGTTTTGCGGCCAATGCAACATCTGTAGCTGTGTCATAGAGATGAGTAAAATCTCAGGAACTACACGAGTTCTACGTTTGATTCATAGCCGTAGTTCTAGCGGGCGATATCTGCCCACCCCTACTGGTCGGGAGGCAGACAGGGATTAGCATCCATCTCCCGCTGCACAGCAAGACCAATGTCTAGTGCCTCCTGCAAGAACTGTCGATACTCACTAGCCTGGTGGTTGACCTGAAGGGTTTGCAGCGTTACCAGGTTGCTCTCAATGGTGGTGAACAAATCCTGTCGTCGCTCTAGCAGCGCTCGGTGGCGACGCAAAATCTTTTCGGTCATCAGCGCTGAAATTAGACTGTCACGGGTGGACTGAAGGGCAATTAGGATTTCACTGTTCTGGAGGCCTTGACTTGCTCCCTGGGCATTCTCCAGTTCCTCCATCACTTGCAGTGCTTGAATAATATCGTTGTGGCGATCGCACTCATCCAGCAGTCGAGCCAGGGTGATAAAGCGTTTAGAGCGCTGCCACTGGTAGAGATGCCAGGCCACAGCGCCAAGCGCGATCGCTCCAGCAATCCCCAGTAACAGCGCGCCGAACTGGTTAAAGCCCTCTTGCTGACTCACCAGCACCAGCCCTAGACCCAGGCAAACCACAAAAATTGTCCCCAGC
Source organism: Nodosilinea sp. WJT8-NPBG4 (assembly GCA_019359285.1). Classification (GTDB taxonomy): domain Bacteria; phylum Cyanobacteriota; class Cyanobacteriia; order Phormidesmidales; family Phormidesmidaceae; genus Nodosilinea. The sequence continues at coordinate 37,455 of JAHHHQ010000076.1, read as the reverse complement.
ACCAGGCATTCTGTAATAAAAAGGGAGAGCAGTTGCCGCCGCGATCGCCACACAGAAGGGCGAATCATTCGGCCCATAAAGACTGAGTCAATGTCTAAACCCGTAAGCTGATCGAGCTCAGATCGGGTAATGCGTAGCGCCTGCAAATCAGAGGTCATCGTCTTTGCAACATCAGGGCTTGCCAATTGAAAATATGAATCAGAAATACAATGTCTCTTTTGGGAAAAGCAGCTATTTGCCCCTGCCCATGCAGCATCGCTCAATTAGTTCCAAACAGCAGTGCGGCAATGCTGCGAATCACCTGGGAGTAAAAGTTGCCTTCTACCTCACGGAAAAGTTGAAACGGTTGACCAGGCGAGCCAAAAAAAGGCCTCAACGTCCACCCTAATTGGCTGCCCACTAAGCCATAGAGCGTCAGCCAAAACAGCAGCAGCCGGTTGCGAATCTGGGGAGTATCTTCAGTGAAATCCATCACGGAACGAATGCCTGCATAAAACAGCCTCACTCCGATGAAGCCCGTGAGACCGAAAATGGCGACATTTAGCAGCAAAAAGAAGTGATAGCTGCGAATAGAGACCAAAAAGAATAGTGTCACCGGCGCAAAGCTGAACAGCAGTACACTAATAACCGAAACGGTGGTGAGGCTGAGCACCGCGTACTGTTTAAAGTCGGCCTTGGAGCCGAATAAGATGTCGAAAAAGTACAGCGTTGGTAAGCAAATGAGCAGAGTTAACAAGTAGAGAGCTGGTAGTTTAACCATCGACACCAGCAGTTGTTGCCAGCCACTGGATGAGCCAATAATGGCCCCATAGATAGCAAAAAACAGTGAGCTGACCACCAGCAGAGACAAGATTTTAGACTCAATCTTCTTGCCCTGGCGGACTTCTTCTAGAAAGGTAGTGCGATCGCGCAGCAGCAATATTAGGGTTGAAAAGTGATCCATAGTTTTACCCAACGCGACAGCGATAAAGGTCTATCTAGAGCGTAGCCATTCCCCGCGGTGGAATAGGTCGGAAAAAGTCGGCAGTCGTTTTTGATGAAAAAACGACTGGAAGATCTAACGGAGTATGGGCTCAATAATGCAGCAAAGCACACCTGCTGCTGATTGTTGTACCTGTGGGCCACAGCAATTAGCCGGTGTGCTTGCCAAGGTCAATATATTCTTGAGATACGTTCTAACCGTCCGCGTTAATTTGGGCAATCAAGTCTGCCAACACCTGCTCGGCCTGCTCGTTCTCAACTTGGCAAGTGCCAGCGGCATCGTGCCCGCCTCCCCCATACTTCAGCATGAGTTCGCCAATATTCGTTTTAGAGGTGCGGTCAAAGATGGATTTACCTGTCGCCAGCACGGTGTTTTGCTGCTTTAATCCCCACATCATATGAATCGAGATATTGCACTGGGGAAACAGGCCATAGACCATAAAGCGACTGCCCGCGTGAATCACGGTTTCTTGCCGTAAATCAAGCACGACCAAGTTGTTGTGTACCGTAGCGCAGCGCAGAATTTGGTCTTTAAACTCAGGCTCTTGGGCAAAATAGAGTTCTACCCGCTCTTTCACATCTAGCAGAGCTAAAATTTCGGCGATCGTGTGATTTTTGCAGTAGTCAATCAACTGCATCATCAGGTTGTAGTTCGAAATTCGAAAGTCTTTAAACCGCCCCAGTCCTGTCCTTGCATCCATCAAAAAATTTAGCAGGGTCCAGTCATTAGGATGCAGCACGTCTTCTTTGGCATACTGTGCCGAATCAGCCTGGTCTACTGCCACCATCATTTCGTCCGAAATAGCGGGAAAACGGGTAGCCCCACCATAGTAGTTGTAAACCACTCGCGCCGCCGAAGGGGCCTGGGGATCGATGATGTGATTGTCCCGCTGTTCCTGATTGCGGAGCATTTCGCTAGAGTGGTGGTCAAACGCTAAATGCACCCCTTCAACGTAGGGCAGATTAGTCGTGATATCGTTGGAATTGACGTCAACTTTGCCATCCTGCATGTCTTTAGGATGCACAAACATGATGTCATCAATTAAATCCATATCCTTCATCAGGACGGCGCATACAAGACCATCAAAATCGCTGCGAGTGACCAACCGGTGCCGAGTTTTGGTAGCTATCATAGGGGCTCCTTGCAATCCAAAATGCTGAAAAAAGTGGTTGTTCCAGCCCAGTTTTCCCAAAGTCAGTCAACCGCTACCAAGTTCTAAGAGTTGGTAAACGTGCAGCTTTCGCTAGCCTTTGGTGCTTAGAGCCCCCAATTTGATTGAGATATCTCTAATACGTCAAAAAACCCCGTAGGCTAGGCTCAGCTTACGGGGTTTGATAAAAATACTCTGCGTTGAGAAAGGATGGTTGCCGCGCTACAGCGTCAGCCCAGAACATCACCTAAAAAGGTCATTAGGGTTTGCCACGATCGGCGATCGGCTAGGCCATCGTAACGATTGGCATCGCTCCAGATCGTAAAGGCATGGTCAACCCCGCCGTAGATCTCCATATCAAAGTCAACCTCGGCTGCATCGAGTTCGGTGGCCAACTGGGCCATGTCGGCCATGGGAGCAGCGCTATCGGCAGAGCCGTGCAGAATCAGAATGCGGCCCTGGGTTTGGCTGTAATCTTGCCCTTCAGGGGTTTCAAAGCTGCCGTGGAACGACACGAATCCATCCACATCCATGCCGGCGCGGGCCATTTCAAGCACGGCGGCTCCGCCAAAGCAGTAGCCAATCGCCACGACCTGGCTGCTGTCTACTCCCGTTTGGGCCTGGGCTTGAGCTAGGCCGGCCATCAGACGGGCACGTAAGGTAGCGCGATCGGCGTAAAGTGGGCCGGTTTGGGCTCGCGCCTCGTCGGGGTTGGTAGGGCGCACGCCTTGGCCAAAGAGGTCTACTGCAAAGGCTGCATAGCCCTGTTCGGCCAGCATTTGGGTGCGGCGTTTTTCATAGTCACCTAGGCCATCGCGATCGTGAACGAGCAGAACCAGGGGCTGGGTTTCGCCAAAGTTTTGGTTGAAGGCAAAATAGCCCTCAAAGGGTTGCCCATCCAGGTCGTAGACTACTGGCTCGGCCACGATATTGGCCTTGACCTCAGAGGATAAGCCTACTGCCACTAGCGTGGTCATCACGGCGGCTAACATGACTAGTAAGAGTTTCCTGATCACTGCAATCTCCTTAATTTTCGACAAAGCACGTTTAGATAGTTAGAGCCAAAACTCTCTGACGAGAGGATTTTAGAGTCTAACGTCTCCTTAACTGGGAGAAAACCTGCGGCGGACGGGGTATGGGTTATGGCCCTATCGTTACGAAATTGGACTTTGGGCTAGAGATGTCTCTATCCCCTGATATCGTAAAGAAGTTTGAAGCTCTACGCAAAATTGCGCCTCTACCTATGGAATGGACTGCTAACGCTGAAGCCCGACTCAAAGAGATTCCCTTCTTTGTGCGCCCTGCTGCCCGCAAAAAAATTGAGAAGTTTGCCCAAGAGCAGGGCACGAGTCAGATCACTGTTGAGGTGTACGAAGCGGCCAAGAAGCAGTTTGGCTAGGGGCGATCGCAGGAGCGACAACCTCTGCAATACCAAATTCCTGTTTTTGCCGCTGAAAGTCATCTGGTCGAGCCATTTTTCGGCCCTTCTTTTGGTGATAAGGGACGAAACTCCTCACCCCTAAACTGGCGATTTACGCAGCCGCAAGCATATGAAAAAAGAATTTTGCCTGTTCAATAGCAGGCAGAATCATGTCATGTCTAGCCAAAGGATTAGTCTGGGAAATTGGGCTGAGATAGGGCTAAATTATGACCCCGCACGAACCCTTTGCTCATCTCTAGGTCAAAGTCGGTTAGGGTTACCTGGAGGGCAGGCGTCTTTATTAGCGGTAGTTTGGGCAGTGTCAACGCCAAGCTCAAAGGCGCTGGTTAGCCAGAAGCCAAACCTAGCAAGTTCTGGCTAGTCCAAGCTTTAATTAAGGTCATAGTAGACCCTCCAATATCAGGAGACGGCAGGGAGGATAGCTCTCTTTCTTCCCCTTTAATATAAAAACCCTGGTACGAGCCAAAAAAGTAGGTTGTATCTCTCCATGAGAAGCCGAAATAGGTCGGTGATCCGAACTATTTCGCTGTAATTCAAACCTATCTTCAACAAAAGCTTTGGTTAGACTGTAATAGTGAATACAAAAGGAAGATGTCGTTCATCCTGTCTATTGTTCGATATCGCTACCGAAGCTGGACAGGACGGAAGTAGAGAAACCCTCTCGAATGAACGCGCCAACCCTTCTCTGCCTTGGGAGGCGAACCTAGTTATGACCACTGCTCTTGCTGCCGGACTCGAAATCATTGCTGCTGTCACCCTGATGACCGTGGTAGTCTGCCCCATGCTGGTATGGATACTGCCTGATCGCAGCCAACCCGTGGGTTAACAAAATTAGGGGTCAGGTATCTATTGGGTCGCACCAGCAAAATTTGCTAGTTGCCCTAAGTATCCAACCCCTTCGTACTTAACTTCACGAAAAGGGGGATGGATCATACAGATTTATCCCCCTTTTTCGTACTAGTCCCTAGGTACCGGCTTTTGCAGATATACCGCTAGGGCATCAGCCATCACCTGGGCCATGGGCCGCCCCTCTTTGTCGGCGGTGGATTGCAGAGTCATGAACAAATCGTGGGAAATGCTCAGCCGGTGCCGTCCCTCTTTGGTGTGGCGCGGGGTGTATTGATCGGCGTTGTAGGTGGCAGAAAACTGCCGCAGGGCTTGAAAACCGACGCGATCGCAGAAATCCCCAAAGCTTTCGCCCTTTTTGCGCCCGTCGCGGAAGAACACAAACAGCGGCTCTAGGGTGGTGTCGACATCGTTGTCGTGGAGGCGCTCCAGATAGGGGCGGGCCAGTCGGGTCTGGTTGGGTGAGCCACCCAGCCAAACTTGGTATGACTCGGGGGCGCTGCCCACCAGACCCAGCTCAGCCATGTAGGGGCGGGCGCAGCCGTTGGGGCAGCCGGTCATGCGTACGACAAAGTGCTCATCTTCCAGACCCAGCCTGGTGAGCAAGGCACGCAGGCGACCTAGCACCGTGGGCATAATGCGCTCTGACTCAGTTACCGCCAGACCGCAGAGGGGCAGGGCGGGGCAGGCCATGGCGTAGCGCACCAGGGGGTCGATCTCGGTTTCGTTTGCAATGCCGCAGCGGGTGAGAATCGTCTGAATTTCAGCTTTATCTTCGGGCTTGACCTCGTAGAACAGCACGCTCTGGTTAGGAGTGATCAGCATCGGCAGGTTAAACCGCTGCACGATTTCCTTCAGCGCCGTTTTGAGCTGAATGCCCTCACGGCGATCGATGATCCGGCCGTTTTCTACGGGCACGCCCACAAACCAGTTGCCGTCGCCCTGCTCATGCCAGCCCAGATAGTCGTAGAAGGTCCACTTGGGAAGCTTTTTGAAGGGCTTGAGGGGTTTGCCCAGGTAGGTTTCGACCTGCTGGCGAAAGCGATCGACACCCCAGTCGTGGATGAGGTACTTCATGCGGGCGTGGCGGCGATCGTGGCGATCGCCATAGTCCCGCTGGGTTGCTACAATCGCCTTCATCAAATCGTAGACATCGGCTTTGTCGACGTAGCCAATTTCGTCGGCCACGCGAGCAAAGGTTTCGTCTTTGCCGTGGGTGCGGCCCAGACCGCCGCCAGCTAGAACGTTAAAGCCCTTTAGCTGCCCAGAGCGATCGGTGATCACCACCAGGGTGACATCGTGGGTGTAGGCATCGATGGAGTTGTCGCCAGGCACCGTAACCGCGCATTTGAACTTGCGGGGCATGTAGTGGGTGCCGTAGATCGGCTCTTCGCTGTTGTGCACGACGGTACCGTTGCCGTTGCGCTGGCGGGCCGCCACCACGTCGGGGTGCTCTTCGACGGAGACTGCCTTCTCACCATCCAGCCAAATTTCGTAGTAAGCCCCAGTCTGCGGCCGCAGCAGGTCGGCGATGTTGTTGGCATACTCCTGGGCCAGCCGGTACTCGGGCCGGTTTTTGTAGGGGGCTGGGGGAGCCATGATGTTGCGGTTGAGGTCGCCGCAGGCCCCTAGGGTAGAGCCCATGTTGCGCACGATCGCCCCAATGGTGGCCTTAAGGTTTTGCTTCAGCACGCCATGGAGCTGTATGCCTTGGCGGGTGGTGGCCCGCAGGGTGCCGTTGCCATACTCATCTGACAAGCGATCGAGGGTGAGATATAGCTCCGGAGAAAGGTACCCGCCGGGGTTGCGGGTGCGCAGCATCATCTGGTAGTCCTTCTCTTGGCCCTTGGCGCGGTTGTCGCGGTTGTCTTGCTGATACGAGCCGTGGAACTTGAGAATTTGAGTGGCCTGTTCAGAAAAGTGCGTGGTATCTTGCAGCAGCTCGCTGGCCACGGGCTCGCGCAAAAAGCGGCTGTTTTCTTTAATGCCCTCCATTTTGGAAGGGGTAGGCCCAGGGGCGGCGGGGTTGGGTTTGATAGGAGTCTGAACCATAGCGGCAGGCAATAACCGTTAAAACAGAAAAATCCAGGCAATGGCACCGCAAAGCGGCCTATTCCCGGAAAGCTCGGACAGTGACAAAATCGAAAATTCACCGGTAATCCGGTCGGGATTTCGGTGAATGCTTCATTATCCTACCATCGGATCCAAAGATTCGGGCAATTTGCCCACGGAAGTTCACAGTTTCCTATAGAACTCCTGCCTGCTTTTGAAACGTTTGAGGCTGAGGGGTTTAGGGAGGGGTGGACAAACGCGATCGCCACCGCTGTCTAAGGTAGCCGATCCGTTTAGGATCAAACTAAATCCCCCAGGAGCAACACCATGCCCGATGTCATTATGTACCAGGAAGAGATGTTCGTCGTGCTCATGCCCGGTGCCGCCGAAGAATTTCTTTCTCCCGAGGAGCTGCTAGAGCGGTTGACTGGGTTATTGGGCGATCGCCAGCACGACCTACCTCGTGACATCCAGCGCTTCACCACCGTCGCCGAGCAGGCTCTCCACCTGCGTGATACCGCCTGCGAGCTAGAGCTCAGCCCTGGTGAAGCCATGCAGTGGTACGTCGTACGACTGGAGAAATAGAGATTGTCGGCTAAGGGTCCCAGCTCGATGGTGGCATGTAGGGGCAAACGGTGTTTGCCCAGCCGGATTTGAGCGTAAGCAAACAGGATTTGACAGGACAATCTGCTGCGAAAAAAGGGGAACGTGGCGTTAGCCAGGCTCCCCTCTCCGACACTACTTGCCTAATACTGCTTCAACAAACAGCATCAGGAATCAGCTAGCACTAGCTAAACGGCGATTTTGCCGCCGTCGTTGCGGGTGATCACCACCGTTGCTGAGCGAGGGCGAGCGTTGCCGCCATCGGGCCAGTGACTTGTAAACTGCGCTGGGTCAGTGACCGACTCGCTGCTTTCACCCGGATGCTGAATGTTGACGAAAATTACCTTGCCATCGGGCGACTCGGTTATGCCGGTGACTTCACAATCGCGCGGCCCCACCAAGAATCGACTTAGCACCGTGGGGCTAGCCGTTTGGCCCACGTAGGTCTTGACCTGCTGGTCGGCGTTGCCGTTGCTGGGCACCGCTTTGTTGGTCACCATCTTAGATTCACCGTCGCCCACAGACCCTGGCAGGGCGGCCAGCATCATGCAGTTAGTGGCATCGGTGTAATAGCCGTCATCGGTTTGCACCCACAGCAGGCCGGGTATTGCCTGGCTAAACCAAATGCCGTCGGGGCTAGAAAAATCGTTCTCGGTAGTGAGGCCCGACAGATTGACATCCGCCGTCGCATCGGCCTGCGCCCCAAAGAGATAGACATCCCAGTTAAAGGCCATAGCGGCAGGGTTATTGTCTGACTCACGCCAGCGAATGATGTGGCCGTTGACGTTGCCCTGGCTAACGGTAGTCTCTTTTTCCTCGGCATAATACCGAGGGTTGGCGGCATCGAGCGGAGTTTTTACACCCCGACCGTTGCTGCTCGACACACTGTTAGTGAGGGTAATGTACACCTCTCCAGTGGCCGGGTTGAAACCGCCCCACTCGGGCCGATCCATCTTGGTTGCTCCGGCGGCATCGGCGGCAATGCGGGCGTTGATCACCACATCGGCCTGGTCGGCAAAGTTGTAGCTGGCGTAGTTGGCAATGTTGGGGTTATCCAGGGTAAGGGGCAGCCATTCCCCAGTGCCGTCATCGCTAAACTTGGCTGCGTACAGCGTGCCTTCATCAAGGTACTTGTCGCCCACAGCGGCACCCCGATTAGCATCCTGTGGGTCCCAGGCAGCAGCGGTGACGAACTTGTAGATGTACTCGTTGCGGGCATCGTCGCCCATGTAAAACACCAGGGGTTGACCAGCAACGGGCGTGGCTGACCAGCAGCCTTCGTGGGCAAACCGACCCAGGGCAGTGCGCTTTTTGGTAGTGGCGTTGGGGTTGAATGGATCAATTTCGACCACCCAACCAAAGGTGTTGGCGACGTTACGAAAATCTTGCTCGGCCCGGCTGCCGGTTTTGCTAACATCCCACCGCTTGTAAAGGTCGGTGTTGCCGGCAGACTCGGCTCGCGACCAGTTGTAACGACCCGAGGTAGCCCCGCCAATGCCGTAGCGCTTGAAGGCGACCACTTCCTTAGCGGTGCGGACGGCATCGTCTTCGCGCCGGTTAAAGTAACCGGCCCAGTTTTCTTCGCCGCTGAGAAAGGTGCCCCAGGGGGTATAGCCGTGACCACAGTTGTTGAGGGTGCCGCGGGTCTGCTGACCGCTGGGCGAAAAGGCCGTGGCCATCATCGGGCTGCGGCGGGCCGGGCCAGCGATATCAAACGTGGTGGTGGCGGTAATGCGGCGGTTATAGCGCGAGTCGCGGTTGAGAGCGTAGGTGGAGGCCTGTTTAGCAATTTCGACGATGGTGACACCGTGGGCAGCGACCTCTTTATCGATCTCAATGGCAGGGCGGGCCTCGGTGCTCTCAGGGCCATAGTTGGTCGGTCCGCTGGGGTGCACAAAGCCCAGGTCTTCGCAGACTTCGTTGTTGATGCAGAGCAGGGCGCGATCGCTGCCGTTGGGGTCCCAGCCATTGCCGGCGCGGTTCATGCCGAAATACTGCATGGCGTCGTGGTGGTCGCCCGCCCGCACCTCAAAGTCGTTGTCGGTGCCGTTGTTTTTATAGGGGGTGACGTTGCTTTTGATCGGGTCGCCTGTGGCCAAAAGCACGCGAGCGGTGTAGCCTTCAGGCACAACTAGGGTATCGGCAGTACTTTTAGCGACAGGGCTGAAGCTGAAGCGCAAATCGGTAGCGGCTTTGGCGGCTTTGCCAGTCTGCTTGGCAGAATCGGCTACCAAGGCCAAACCCGTCCCCAGCATGGCGGCTGCGGCCAGGGATGAACTGCCCTTAAGAAATCCTCGCCGACCTAGACGAGCGCGGTCTAAAACTTGGTTGAAGGAGTCGTTGTTTGAGGGGTTATGGTTTTCATCCTCAAAGTTGACCACTTTTTTGAGAATGGTGCGGATATCTTGCTTCTTCGCCATGGTCAGGGCTCCCAGTGGGCTTTTTTGAGTAACGAAAAAATATTATGTGGCCCTGGTAACGGGAGGTTTAACGGGTGTTTAGCGATTATTTAAGGGATAGTGAAGGGAGGGTAATCAATTGGCCAGATGCCACTTAATAGCAGCCAGGGAAAAGCGATGAAAGTCTGAGGCTTTCAGTTCGTGCTGTCATCCTTGTGGAAATTTCTGCACTTAAGCAATCGTTATCGCCTGAAATGTGGTGCTTGTTGCAGTGCTCTTTAAGTCAAACGGCGGGAATATGGTACGTATGAAGCTTGGTAAGCCTGGCACCCTGGCCCAATGTCGCGCCCCCGCCATTGAGCCTAAGATTAGAGCATCTGACGATGTGACATTTTGCGGAGCTTTAGGAAAATGACCGATTCAGCCCTGCTGCCAGTACCCGATTTTTATCACCCCAGCCGGGTCGGTGAGGTGTGGTCGGTGCCCTATCAGCAGCGCGCCGCCGATGCCAAAGCTTGGGCAAAAGCCCATCACATAGCCCTTGCCGCTGAGGATAGTCGTCGCCTCTGCCTACTACTGATTGATGTACAGAATACCTTTTGCATCCCGGGCTTTGAGCTGTATGTGGGCGGGCGATCGGGCCAGGGAGCCGTGGATGATAACCGCCGTCTGAGCGAGTTTATCTACCGCAACCTGGGGCAGATCACCACCATTACCGCCACCCTCGATACCCACCAGGCGATGCAGGTGTTTCATCCCCAATTTTGGGTCGATGCCGAAGGCGAAAATCCGCCGCCGATGACCATGATTCACTACGACGAGGTGGTGCAGGGCAAATGGCGGGTCAACCTGGCGATCGCCGCCAATCTCACCTCCTCCCACGACCTGCAAGAGTACGCCCTGCACTACACCAAAACCCTAGATGACCGGGGCAAGTACCCCCTCACGATTTGGCCCTACCACTCGATGTTGGGGGGTATTGGCCATGCTCTGGTGCCAGCGATCGAAGAAGCCTGCTTTTTTCACACGATCGCCCGTCAGAGTCAGACCCGTTTTGAGCTCAAGGGCAGCAATCCTTTGACAGAAAACTATTCGGTGCTCAGCCCCGAGGTTATGGATGATGGGCAGGGCCAGGCGATCGCGCAAAAAAATACTCCCCTCATCCAAACCCTGCTGGAGTTTGATGGAGTGATTGTCGCGGGTCAGGCCAAAAGTCACTGCGTTGCTTGGACGGTGGCCGATCTACTGAGCGACATTGAGGCCACTGACCCGGCCCTGGCCCAAAAAGTTTATCTCCTCGACGATTGTGCCTCGTCGGTGGTTGTCCCTGGTGTGGTCGATTTTACTGACCAGGCAGAGGATACCTATCAGCGCTTTGCTGAGGCTGGCATGCACCGGGTGCAGTCAACTACTGCGATCGCAGACTGGCCCTAGCTTGCAATTAATCAGTACTGTCGAGTCATGGCATGACTCGTTTTGTGAAAAGTTGCGATCGCTAAGTCTGGGCGACTGGACAGCAACTGTGCAGCAGCTACAGTTCAGCTAAATAGGCTAACAGCGGCAAAATGAATGCGGCAAAAATGCCGCCGATTACTACTACTTCAACAGCTTTCAAGGGAGCGTTTTTTCTTTTCATAGACATAGTTATCTGAGAATGATTAATTAATGTTTAACGCCCAAATCGATCGCGAAATTTTTCTCGAAGATAACCTATCCACAGCGATGGCGATTCTTCAGAACGGTATGCTGTCTGAGTCATTGACAGCAATAAAGGCACCCCGCCGACCTTGAGACCCATAGCGATGTGAGCCAATAAAGTTAGCAACAGCACTAACCATGCCGTCAAATGTAGCCTGTACCAGATGTGGTACAACTCACCAGCGGGTAGCCAGGCCTCTTGCATCATTCTGCCGGTAACTACAGACAACGTAGCGGCCAAGAGCATAGCGGTGTTTAACAGTCGCTGAAGATTGACCCACCAGCCGGGTTTACCCACTTGATGGGTAAGCCGAGCCCAAAAGTCAGGAAACAATAATCGCCGGTATCCCCAATGAAAACTATAGATAGCAAGAGCGGGAAATATCAGCAAAAAGAAAAGGCCAAACGTACCATGAATGCCTTGAATGTTTGGCAGTAAGGGTAGAAGAATAGAGCCAAATCGGCCGTCATAGGTGTTGTAAACCAAAAAGCCGGTAATTAAGGCACCAATGGCCAGCAAGCCAGCAATGCTGTGTAAAAGCCTTAAAACCAAAGGCTGATAGGGAATTAATTTAGACATTTTACCCACCAACTTAATCTAGTTTTATCTGTCAGAAAAATATAGTATGCCAGGGAATACCTACATAGCAAACCGTAGAAAATGAATAAAAAATGAAATGGAGCTATCTCGAAAATGATTGAATTATGAAATGAAAGTATATTTCTTATAGCTTCAATCAGTATTTTTAATTAGGTTCAAATCCTTTGCTCATGGTATTGTTTAAGTCATGAAGGGGAGTAGCTTTGGGTCTTTAACCCAATCACCTGAATCAACATACTGGCGATGAGCCTGGTTCAGGTGGCGAATTAGCGCCGTTAACTAGAACTGTGCATTCGCAAGCGAGACCTTCACTGAGTCCACAACTGACGTGGGCTTGGTGGAGTTCTTGTGAGCATCCATCATGCCCGCTCAGGTCTAATAGTCCTGGAGACGAGCATGCACCCACTGACCGGATTTACCGCTGGCTTACTGTTCATCACCCTATCTGAGTTAGGGGATAAAACCTTTTTTATCAGCATGATTTTAGCCACCCGGCACCCCCGTCGCTGGGTATTTCTAGGGGCTACAGCCGCGCTGTTTGTCATGACAGTTTTGTCGGTAGCGATTGGGCAGGCCGTCACTATTTTTCCTGAGCACTACGTTCAGGGGCTAACCGTATCCCTTTTTCTAGGATTTGGCCTCAAGCTGCTGTACGACGCTAGCCGCATGGTTGGAGGCGGTAGCCTGGCCGACGAGCAGGCCGAGGCACTAGAGGCCGTCGAAGAAAGTGAGGCTGAGGTCAAAAAATGGTCGGTCAAAGCTGTGCTCATTCAATCTTTTAGCCTGACTTTTGTGGCTGAATGGGGCGATCGCACCCAGTTTGCCACCATTGCCCTGGCAGCGGCTAACCATCCGGTGGGAGTGGTGCTGGGGTCGACCCTAGGCCATGCGGTGTGTGCTGCGATCGCCGTCGCCTGCGGCAAACTCATCGCCGGACGCATTTCAGAGCGCTGGCTAACGACCGTTGGCGGGCTGCTATTTGTCATCTTTGGCCTAGTTGCCGCCGCGGAAATGGTTTAGGGCAAGCTAGCGGTGAGGCCAGCTTGCCCGGCAGGCTAGCGAACGCCTGTGCCATAGGCAATCACCTCAAGGGCAACAACACCCTTGCCGTTGTTGCCGCTCAGCTCAGCGGTTTGAATGCGGATATTGACCACCTGGTCTGCACCCCAGGCCAGGGCCGACTCTTCCATCCGCAATATGGCCTCGCGGCGGCCCCGTTCAAGCAGGCTTTCGTAAACCTTGATGCGTCCGCCAAAGAAATTCAATACCCCTGCAATAAATGTCTTAAAAAAGTCGGATGATATCACCACGCTACCGGTGAATAGTTGCGCCTGACGTGCCTTTGGCAGAGACACTTTAGCTCCAGCAGTGCTGAGCATTAACCCTTGAATCGCCTGCTCTCGCTGCTGCAACTCACGAAAGTGCTGTTTTTCAGTTCGGGTACCAAAAAAGTATCCGATCCCTAGCAATACCGCAAAAACGATTAGCTCATCCATGGCTATTCCACTCGCACGGCGGTGCCGTAGGCAAACAGTTCTGCTGCGCCCTGAGTCAGCGATGCGGTAGCGAAGCGGACGTTGACAATGGCGTTCGCGCCTCGCTTTTGGGCCTCTTGCACCATGCGGTTGGTGGCTTCTTCGCGGGCTTCTTGCAGCAGTTCGGTGTAGCCCTTGAGCTCGCCGCCTATGATGTTTTTGAGTCCAGCAGCAATGTCGCGGCCGATGTGCTTGGCCCGAACCGAACTGCCCTGTACCAAGCCCATGTGTTGCGTAATGGTTTTGCCAGGGACAGTTTCGATGTTGGTGAGAATGATAGTTGGTGCAGAAGATCGAGGTTGAACGGTCATCTCGCGGCCTGTGGCTCTATAAAACAACGACAACCCTAGCCCTTAGGCTCATTTGCGTCGATGATTTCTAACGGTTTGCCCAGCATTGCTTGCAAAGCGTTACACAGGCCCCAGCGATCGGCAAACGTATTGGCATCCTGCCTAGCGATGGATGCTCACAAAAAAAGGGGACGCCCTAGTGGACATCCCCTTTTCTATTCAGTTAATAGACTCAGCGTGAGTTAGACGATCGAAGCCATGCTGACGTCGTTGGTAGCAAGCAACTGCTGAAGCTCTTCAGAATCGACAGTTTCTTTGTCCACTAACATGGTGGCCAGTTGGTCGAGCACGTGGCGGTTGTTGGTGAGCACCTGCTTGGCGCGGGTGTAGGCTTGGTCTACCAGACCCCGCACTTCGGAGTCGATGGTAGCGGCGGTCTCCTCAGAGAAATCACGCTCGGCAGCGATGTCGCGGCCCAGGAACATGTTGCCCTGCTGACGACCGAGGGCGACGGGGCCGAGCTTGTCGCTCATGCCGAAGCGAGTCACCATCTGACGGGCAACGCGAGCCACCTGCTGAAGGTCGTTGGAAGCACCAGTGGTGACTTCCTCTTCGCCAAAGATGATCTCTTCAGCGATGCGGCCACCGAGGGCTACGGCCATCTGGTTTTGTAGGTAAGAGCGAGAGTAAAGGCCCGACTCTAGACGATCTTCGCTAGGGGTAAACCAGGTCAGACCACCGGCACGGCCGCGGGGAATGATGCTGATTTTTTGTACGGGGTCGTAGTCGGGCATGAGGGCACCAACTAGGGCATGACCGGCTTCGTGGTAAGCGACCAGCTCCTTACGCTTTTCGCTCATGACGCGGTCTTTTTTCTCGGGGCCAGCCAGGACGCGATCGATCGCATCGTTGACCTCATCCATCGAAATTTCGGTGAGGTTGCGGCGGGCGGCGAGAATAGCGGCCTCGTTCAGCAGGTTCGACAGGTCGGCTCCGGTAAAGCCGGGGGTACGACGGGCAATCTTTTGCAGATCGACATCCTTAGAGAAGGTCTTGCCGCGAGCGTGAACGTTGAGAATTTCGAGGCGACCAGCGTAGTCGGGGCGGTCCACAACAACCTGGCGGTCGAAACGACCGGGGCGCAGCAGGGCCGCATCGAGCACGTCAGGACGGTTGGTAGCGGCAATGATAATGATGCCGGTGTTGCCCTCGAAACCATCCATCTCGGTGAGCAGCTGGTTGAGGGTTTGCTCACGCTCGTCGTTGCCGCCGCCGAGGCCTGCGCCGCGCTGACGACCGACGGCGTCAATCTCGTCGATAAACACGATGCAAGGAGCGTTGGCCTTGGCCTGCTCGAACAAATCGCGCACGCGGGAAGCACCCACGCCGACGAACATTTCAACGAACTCAGAACCGGAGATGGAGAAGAATGGCACGCCCGCTTCGCCCGCTACGGCCTTGGCCAGCAGAGTTTTACCGGTACCAGGAGGGCCGACTAGCAGCACACCCTTGGGAATCTTGGCACCGACAGCGGTGAAGCGATCGGCATTCTTGAGGAAGTCGACGACTTCGGTGAGTTCTAGCTTGGCTTGCTCAATGCCCGCTACATCGCCGAAGGTGACCTGAGTCTGAGGCTCCATCTGCACGCGAGCCTTGGACTTGCCAAAGTTCATGGCTTGGTTGCCAGGGCCACTCTGGGCACGGCGCAGCACAAAGAACAGCACCCCCAGCAGCAGGATGGGAATCAGCAGAGTACTAAAGGCGCGAACCCAGACGCTATCGTCGCTCTGGGGCATGACGACGATGTCGACATTGTTGGTTTCCAGGGTGCTGATCAGCTCCTGGTCGTTGGGCAGGTTAACAATGATCTGACCGTTACCCTCAGGGTCTGTGAAGCGGGCGCGGGTGCGATCGGCGCTGATATTGACGCGCTCGATCTGGTTATTTTGCACCGCGTCTAAAAACTTGCTGTAGCGCCAGGTCTGGGTTTCGGGGCCAGAACCGTCAAAGATTGCGGTCGCCAGGGCAATGACTACAACGACCAGCAGGGCATATAGACCTGCATTTCTCCACCGTTTGTTCACCGGGCTAATGCCTCCACTTACTTCTTGGGATGAACTGTTGCTTGGAAACCGTTTCTAATGAAACTTGCTTGGGGCCAATTTTTGAGTAGGCCGTAAGGATTAGAGAGTTATTAACTTATGTTAACGTCATCTGTCAGAATGGGCTAATCGATAATTGGAATAGGGGTTAATTTTCTTCGAATGCAACCCGCAAAGCCTCTAGGGCCGGGTGATTGGGGTTAACCTTTAGTCTACTGCGATCGCCCAAAACTGTGTGAATAGGTACTATCTGCACCCCCGAGTTGCTATAGGCCAACACCTCAAAGCGCTGAATCACCCCCGGCGGCCAGGGAGACTGATTGACTTGCTCCCCTTGCTGCCTCAAATGTTCAATCAGGTGAGCACGCACGATTCCTGGCAGCAGGCCCGTCCCCAAGCTGGGAGTATGCCATTGACCATTGGCCCAGCCCCAAAGGTTGCCGGTGCTGGTCTCCAGCCATTGACCTTGAGCATTTATCAGGATCGCTTCGCGCGCACCGTGGTGCTGGGCGGCCTGTAGGGCTAGCCAAGACCCCAGGTAGTTGCCGGTTTTGTAAGCAGGCTGCGATCGCCTATACATCTCACCCCTCGCTACCCAGGCGGCAATGCCCTGGGTCTGCATTGTTTCTAAGTCTTGGGGCAAACTGCGCCCAGTTACCAGCTCGCGACCGTCGGGGAAGCAGGTGATTCGCAGAATAGGATACTCCTCTAATAATTCCTCGGCTCCTTGCCGCACCCGGCCCCAGTCGGGGCTGTCCCATCCAAAATCGGTCAGGGCATGAACTAAACGCTGCTGGTGGGCGGCCCAGTGGGTGAGGGGATGCTCAAGGCTCTGGCCATAAACTCGCAGTGTGGTAAACACCGTGGCTCCGTAGAGCAGGGCAGGGTCATTGACGGCAAGGGCAAGATCGGTGCCCTCGCAGAGCTGCCCGGCGAACCAGTAGGCCATTTGCTGCTACAGCCCCTGCTGGATGTATTGCAGAATGCCGCTGGCGATCGCCTGCGCCATAGACTCGCGCCAGGCAGGGTCAGCCAAACGGGGAGCATCCTGAGCGCCAGTGACAAACCCAACTTCGAGCAGGGTGGCGGGCATGGTGGACTGGCGCAGCACGGCAAAGCGGGCTTGTTTCACGCCGCGATCGCGCATGCCCGTTGCCGCTAGCATGCTGGCCTGTAGGGTAGCCGCTAACCGACGCCCACTTTCTGAGGAATAGTACGACTCAATGCCGTTGACATCGGGGCGGCTCATACTGATGGCATTGGCGTGAATGCTGACAAACAGATTGGCCTGGGCACGGTTGGCAATGTCGGCTCGGGCCTGCAAATCGACGGCAATGTCCTCGCGCCGGGTCATCACTACAACAACTCCCCGGCTTTCGAGCAGCTCAGCTACCCGTAGGGAGATAGGGAAAATCACCTGCTTTTCCTGCAGACCGCCAATGCCCACTGCCCCAGGATCACGCCCACCGTGACCGGGGTCGATAGCTACTACCACTCGGCCGCTTAGCGCTGAGGGCAGGGAAGGTGGCTCTGCGGAGCGCGTAGGCGGCGGTGTGGGACTGGACTGTATAGGCCTGGATGGTGTGGGACTGGGTGGTGTTTGGGCCTGGGGCGGGGGCGTCTGAGCTTGGGGTGTCTGGGCCTGGGGCGGCCTCACGGGAGCCGCCGCTAGGGGGGCCGGTTCGTCGGCAATACTGCTGAGGGGGACGCCGCTGGGGGGCAGCACAATCACGCCGCTGTTGTTGCGCAGGGCGCGCCAGTCTGGACTGGTGGGAGAGAGCCTGAGGGTAATGCGGGTAGAGGGGGGATTGGTGGGCTGCTGGGCAACATCCCAGGCGATGATGCTGTAGCGGTAGTTGGGCAGGTCGTCAGGACGCAGGTTGCCCGCTACAGCGGTATTGGGCAGATCGATAATGGCGAAGCGGTTGTCGGCATCGTCGCTGGTAATTTGCACCGTGGGGGTGGGCGAAGTGCCGCTGAGCCGAATTAGGAAGCCATCGCCGGTGGTGACCACGCCGCTGAGAATGGAGCCAGCGCCGGTGCCGGTGTTGCCCTGCACCCGATTGGCGGTGGCGGTTGGGGGCGGTAGAGCCCCCGAGGCAGGCGCTGCTCCCTGGTTGAGGGTGGGCAATTGCACTGCCCACTGGTTGGGGCGAACCCCTTGAACCCGCACATCTTGAGGGTTCAGGCTGTAGCCGGGTGCCAGCTCAATGACTAGGCGAGTGGTTTGGCGATCGAACTGACCGGCCCGCACTTCCCGCACGGCACCGCCAACGGACTGGCTAGCGTTGGTGCTGCCCATCTGGGTGTTAGGCAAGTCAACCACGATGCGGGTGGGGTTAACCAGCAGCTGAGCCCGAGGCTGTACCTGGCTGTCGGTGGTGAACACCAGCTGGTTGGTTTGAGCATCAAACCACCAATATTGCAGGGTTGCAGCCCTAGCGGGAGCAGCCACAACTAGGGCACCCAGAGTTGCTAACGCTCCTAAGGTGAGCCATCTTGACTCCATAAGCACGACCAGAACACGACCAAGACCTAAGCCACCCGACAGTATAACGATGAGAACCAAAGTGACATCCGTAGGGCACAGGTTCTAGCAAAAAATGCTGAAAGGGGATGTTAGTATGAGCGTACCAAATTGACTCTGCCATGCTCGACCTGATGAAGCTGGCCCGGCAGATGCAGGGCATTAGCCAGCACCTGAGCCAGGAGGCGGCTGCCGCCCAGGAGCGCATAACAGCAGCCCGTCAGCTGTTGGCGATCGCCGCCACCCGCCAGCCCGATCTGGTCGCCCAGGCCGAAGTTTGGGGCGATCGCGCCCCCTTCACCGCTGCTCAGCCCACCGAAGCTCTCACCGTTCGCACCGCCATCACCTCTGCCCCTGAGGCCCATACCGTCATCGCCACCGACGGCTCACAAATTTCCCCCAGCCACCATGAGATCGCCTACTGCTATTTGATCAACGTGGGCCGCGTCGTGCTTCACTATGGCCAGAGCCGATTCCCGTTGCTCGACAGCCTGCCTGAGGTGGTGTATCGGGCCGAAGATCTCTACCTGTCGCGCCAGTGGGGCATCAGCACCGAAGAATGGATGGGCCATCGTCGCACCGTCGCCGAGGCCGTGGTGCTGGCCGAAGTGGGGGAAGCCGTTCACCACAGCCTGGTTGAAGCCAACCCCAAGGCGACGAGAGTGCCCGTGCTGGCCCTGGTAGATGGGTCGCTGATCTACTGGTTTTTGGAGGCGCTGCCGGGGGAAGCGCGCGATCGCATCCTCCCCCCCATCCTCGACTCGTGGGAGCGGCTGCGGCGGCAGAACATTCCCCTAGTGGGCTACCTCAGCGCCAGCCGCAGCGGCGAAGCGATGAACTTTTTGCGGTTTGCGGCCTGCCCGTTCCTTCAGCCCGACTGCCAAACCCATTGCAGTAGTGACGAGGGCAGCCCGGCCGACCGGGCCCCCTGCGGTCGGTTTTTGCCGCTGCGGGATGCAACGTTTTGGGCAACAGAACTAGCGCCTGGGGAACGCAGCCCTTTCTGGCGCAGCACCGCCAGCATTTTGGATTTGTACGGCGATCATCGGGTGTACTTCTGCTACCTCAATGTTGGCCCTGAGGTGGCGCGGGTGGAAGTGCCCCAATGGGTGATGGCAGATGAAGCGCTCTGTGAAATGGCGCTCAGGATGGTGCTAACTCAGGTGCAGAAAGGGTATGGATATCCGGTGACGCTGGCGGAAGCGCACAATCAGGCGGTGGTTAAAGGGGGCGATCGCAGCCGATTCTTTGCCCTGCTTGAGCAAGAAATGATTCGCGCCGGGCTTAAGAATGTCGGCACCTCCTATAAAGAAGCTCGCAAGCGCGGCAGCATTGCCTGACCTTGACGGTTTAAGATGGCGACTTCAAAAAACAGAGCGGTAGACAGATTCGCTCAAGCCTCATGTTAAGTAATATTTCGGAATAGGATGCTGTCAGGGTGTAGTTGGACAGTGATTTGCGGGCTGGGGCCAGCTGCGCCTATGTTTGCTGTCGTCAACGACCGATTGAGCTCTATGCCGATGCGTACCCTTGCCATGCCCCCCCAGTCTCCTGACTCTCTTTCCCAGGGCGATCCGGATGGCGATCCCTCTGCCTTTGAACTGGTGGATATGGCCACTGCCCTTGACCGGGGCCCGACCGCTGTGCCAACACGCCGGGCCACCAAATGGGTTTGTACTCGGGTGCTCACGGGTCACAGCAGCTGGGTGCGATCGGTAGTCGTTAGCGCCGACGGCAACTTTATCGTCAGCGGCAGCGGCGACAAAACCGTGCGGGTGTGGAACCTGGCCACGGGCCACACCATGCGGGTGATCGACAACCATCGGGCCTGGGTGCGGGCTGTCACCGTGAGCCCCGATCGCACCTGCTTTGCCAGCGTCAGCAACGACAACACCATTCGACTGTGGGATTTCACCACTGGAGAATCCTGGGGTCAGATGGAGGGGCATACCAACTGGGTGCGGGCTGTCGCCTTTAGCCCCGACGGCAAGTACCTATTTAGCGGCGGCCAAGATCACAAGATTTGCGTTTGGCGACTGAGCGATCGCACGCTCGTGCATCAGTTCAATGGCCATACTCACTGGGTGCGCTCCATTGCCGTTAGCCACGATGGCACCACGCTGATTAGCGGCAGCCAAGACCAAACCATTCGCCTGTATCGCATTCAAGGTAAGGGGCGCAACCACGTGCTTACAGGGCACACCGGCGAAGTGCTGGCGGTGGCGGCTAGCCCCAACAACTGGCTGCTGGCCAGCGCCAGCGCCGACTGCACAGTGCGCTTTTGGAAACTCAACAGCGGTCGCCAGACCACCTGTTTCAAGGCTCACCCGGCCCCGGTCAACAGTCTCGCCTTTAACCCTGACGGCAAGATGCTAGCCACCGCCAGCAACGACAGCACCATTCGTCTGTGGAACATGGAGCAGGGTCGCCTGATATCTATTTTGCATGGCCACGAGGGCTGGGTTTGGGGAGTAGATTTTGCCCCCAATGGCAAGACTCTGGTCAGCGCCGGATGGGACGGCACCGTGCGCATTTGGCAGGAGGAGTGAGGTCTTAGTTTTGAGGTCTTAGTTTTGAGTTTTGAATTTGGTGCTTAACTCAACACTAAAAACTCAACATTCAAAACTTGAAACTCTAGAGGCCTATCGTCGCCCGCACATACTCACGGCGCATAGAGGCGATCGCATCGATTGAGATCCCTTTGGGGCACACGGCCTGGCATTCGCCGTGGTTAGAGCAGTCGCCAAAGCCCTCGACGGCCATCTGGTTGCCCATAGCCAGCACCCGCTGGTGGCGTTCGGGATGGCCCTGAGGCAGCAGGGCCAGGTGAGCTACTTTGGCGGCAGTGAACAGGGAGGCTGAGGCGTTGGGACAGGCCGCAACACAGGCACCGCAGCTAATGCAGGCGGCGTAGTCAAAGGCAGCGTCGGCATTAGCCTTGGGGACAGGGATCGCGTTGGCCTCTGGAGCCGAGCCGGTTTTGACAGAAATGTAACCCCCGGCCATGATGATGCGATCGAGCGCGGCCCGTTCTACGACCAGATCTTTAATGACGGGGAAGCCCTTAGCTCGCCAGGGTTCGACGATGATTTCGTCGCCATCTTTAAAGTGGCGTAGGTAGAGCTGGCAGGTGGCGGTCTGGGGCAGCCCACCGTGGGCTTTGCCGTTAATCATCACGCCGCAGGAACCGCAGATGCCTTCACGGCAGTCGTGGTCAAACTCCACCGGCACCTCGCCAGCGTGAATCAGCTGCTCGTTGAGCACGTCGAGCAGCTCTAAAAACGACATATCGGGGTGGGCATTGGCCACGGTGTAGGTGTGGAACTGGCCAGGGGTGTTGGCATTGACTTGGCGCCAAATCTTGAGGTGAAGTTGCATGGGAGGACTGCTGCGGGGGAATAAGGCTGCTGATCCTAGTGTAATCCTCCTATCTGGGGGACGCTGGGTGAGTGGCGCTTGGGGATCTACAGTCTGCACTTGGGGACTAAGGCTAGTTGATAGCTTTGGTGAGGCCACCTTGACCTGAAACCGTCCTCCTTGTGATCTGGCCCACTGCACTGCCCCGAGTTGCCCCCGCCAGTGGTATAAATCATGCAGCTTTAACAAAATGGCTATGGGCAAGAAGGCTGGTAATAGTTCTGGAACCGGCGACCGTCACGCCTACCGCGAGTTTGGCCCCACCGACCCCATGGCGCGGGGCGTGCCCGATCGCGCCCCCAATCAGCAAACTGTGCGGGTGCAGGTTAGCCGCAAAGGGCGCGGCGGCAAAACTGTCACTATCATCAACGGGTTTCAGCACAGCCCCGACCAGCTCACCGTCCTGGCCAAGCAGCTCAAGGCCCAGTGCGGCACCGGCGGCACCGCCAAAGACGACACGATTGAAATTCAGGGCGACCACGCTCAAAAGCTAGTCGAACTCCTGGTGGCCAAGGGCTATCAGGCCAAACGGAGCGGAGGTTGAAGGGTATGGGCAGGATGGGTAGGGGGTGGATGGGTAGGGGGTGGCGGCGATCGCTGCTGATCTTTGGCGCGGCGCTGATTCTGGTAGTGGGCGGTTCAGGGCTACTGCCCCTGCTGCCCAAGGCAGCGGCAGCGATGGTTCCCGCTGGGGTGGCCCAGGCTACTAGCCCTAAGCAGGGCTTAAGTGACGAGACGGATTCTAGGCCTATCCTGCCACGGCCCTCTATTCCTGTCGTTATCCCCACTGACATTCAAAACCACTGGGCCAAAGACTGCATCACGGAACTAACTGAACAGCGTCTGATCGCCCCCGACGCCAGGGGGCTGTTTTACCCCGATGACCCCATTCTCTGGGGTGACTACGTGAACCTGCTGAACCTAATCTCAGCTGCGGGGCCAGCCCAATCATGGGCAAACCCCCTAGAGCGGGCACTAGGGGTTCAAACATCGCCCACGGTGGCGGCCCACTACCCCGACGCTTACTTTCAACGCGATCGCCCCCTGGTGCGGGCCGAAGGCATCATGGCCCTGGCCACTAAGCTAGACGGCAGCTACCAAATTGCCGCCAACACAATCATCAACGCTAGCCTGGAGGATGGCCGCCAGGTGCCCCCCTATGCCCGTGAAGGGGTGGCCACTGCCCTCACCCAGGGCGTGGTGGTGAACTATCCCCAGGCCAACCGCCTCAACTCTACCCAGCGGCTCACCCGAGGTGAAGCGGCGGCTCTGCTGTGCCGCGCCGCGCCGAACCCTGCTCTGCGTCAGACAATTGACCCCGCCTGGGTGACCCAGGCCCAAACCCCTGCTGTGGCCTCACCCGCTCGCGAGATGCGCGGCGTGTGGCTGACCAACGTAGATAGCCAGGTGCTGTTTTCCACCGAAGCGCTGCAAGCGGCGGTAACCCGTCTAGCTGACCTCAACTTCAACACGATTTATCCGGTGGTGTGGAACTATGGCCACACCCTCTACCCTAGCGCCACCGCCCGGCGCGAGTTGGGGGTAAGTCAGCATCTCTACGGCGACCTGCGCGCCCCCGGCCCCGCCAGCGAAAGCGATCGCGACATGATGCGCGAGGCGATCGCTATGGGCCACGCCCGGGGCATGGCCGTGGTGCCCTGGTTTGAGTTTGGCTTCATGGCCCCTGCCAATTACGAACTCTACCGCCGCCACCCTGACTGGTTTACCCAAAAGCGAGTTGAGCCACCGCCCTCTGAGCCAGAACCCCTTGCCCCCCGCGATTCCACGCGACCCGGGAATGTGCCCAAACTGGCCGCTGGTCTAGACACTAAACAGACTGCCAAGCTAACCTCTGCTTTGGATATCCCCAAAGCGGGCGATCTAGCCCGCGAAAAGCAGCGGGCCGACCAGTGGCTCGCCCAGGACGACTTTCTTCCTGACCCTGACGTGGTGAATGACCCCGGCATTTGGATGGAGGGCAACGTGATTCCGCGCCGCTGGATGAACCCGTTTCATCCTCAGGTGCAGAAGTTTCAGCTGGAGCTAATTAACGAGCTGGTCTCGAACTACGAGGTGGATGGCTTTCAGTTTGACGACCACCTGGGGCTGCCGGTGGACTTTGGCTACGACCCTTTCACTATCAACTTGTACCGGGCTGAGCACAACGGTCAGGCCCCGCCTAACAACCCTCAAAACGCCGAGTGGATGACCTGGCGGGCTAACAAAATTTCTGACTTCTTGGCCGAGGTTCACAAGCTGGTGAAGGCGCGACGGCCCAATGCGGTGGTGTCGATCTCGCCTAACCCCTACCCGTTTGCGTTTACCAACTACCTACAAGACTGGCCCACTTGGGTCAACCGGGGCATTGTCGATGAGCTGGTGATTCAGGTCTATCGCAGCGACCAAAACCGCTTTATGTGGGAGATGAATAAGCCCTCAATTCAGGCGGCGCGGCGCAAAATTCCAGTGAACATTGGCATTCTCAGCGGCCTGCGGGCGGCTCCGGTGAAGATGGACTTTATCACTGACCAAATGGCGGCGGTGCGCGATCGCGCCTACTCTGGCATGTCGTTTTTCTTCTACGAATCGCTGTGGATTTCGCCACCGCCGGAGACCGCCGAGCAGCGGGTGGGTAAGCTTCGGCAGGCCTTTGCCACGCCGGCTATTCGTCCTAGTAGGTAGTAGGTAGAGAGTAAGAGGGTGGGTAGGTAGAGTACAGTGGGGCATTACGGGTTATAGAGCACCACATTCTCCTGCTCATTGGGGTCGTTGCGGGACACGATCGCCTGCGCCGGTTCACTGTCGCTCAAATTTGTTGGCTGGTGAGGCACCCCCGCTGGAATGTAGAGAAAGTCGCCAGCCTCGTTGACGATGGTTTTCGTGAGCCTCTCGCCGTAAGCCGTTTTGACCCGCCCCTGGAGAATGTAAATCGCGGTCTCGTAGTCTTTGTGGAAGTGGGGCTCTGCCGACGCCCCAGGGGGAATAATCACCAAATTCATCGAAATGCCGTGAGAGCCCGCTGTGGCTTCAGAAATGCCGACAAAGTAGGGTAGCTTTTGCAGCGTTGCAGTGTCGTGCTGGGGTCGCACGGTAACAATTTCGGCATCGGCGGGGGAGAAGGCAGCGACATCGGCCATGGTGGTTTCCTCAAAGATGCGGTTTCAAAAGGGGTTGCCCAAGGGATCGAGTTTGGCAATGAGACTTAATTTTCGCGCCACCCAGCACCGCCTATTCTGAAGGTGCGTTGGGGCTAGCATCCAGCGCAGCTGAACTGATGGATGGATAGCGGCAGATCCTAACAAGCTCTTCTGCCTAAGCTGTATATCTCCAGTCATAACCCATAGCTTTTAAAGCGATGTCCAAGAAAAATCAATTTTCTCAAACCCTAGTGCTGCTGGGGCTCTTTCTGCTGGTGACCACCACGGCCTGCACAGGGAACAGTACCGCCCCGGCACCAGCCCCCAGCGAAGCAGAGACCTCAGAGACACCTCAGCCCACAGAAACCTCCACGGAAACGCCTCAGTCTGAGGAAGTCGGCCTAACGCTGACGGATGAAGGGCTACAGGTGATGAATTTGCAAACGGGATCGACCACACCCCTAGCCTTTGACACTGACATGGCTACCACCCTGGATGTTGTGACGCGGGTTTTGGGCGAACCTGAAGAGACTGGCGAGAACAGCGAGTGTCCCTCTGGCCCGCTGACGATCGCTAGATGGTCTAATGGTTTAGCGTTGAATGCTGCTGACGACACCTTTGTGGGCTGGGCCATGCAATCTGGTGACGACGACACTACCCTGACCACCGTCTCAGGCATTGGCATTGGCTCAACCCGCGAGGAGCTAGAAAAGACCTACACCGTCGAGGTGATGGACAGTTCCCTCGGGGTCGAGTTCTCGGCGGGGAATCTCTTTGGGCTACTGAGTTCGCCAGAACCCACCGGCACGATTACTGATTTGTGGGCTGGAGTAGCCTGCAATTTCCGGTAGCGCGACCCACCAGAAGCCAATTTGAGGGAGCAATTCCTAGGGTAACTGTCGAGGCGCAGGGCAGCTGAGTCAGCCGTCACTGCTCAGGGAATGCCTTGTAGGATGACAGTATGTCCTGATGAAGGCCCCGATTGATGCGCCCTGAATATAGCCGCCCTGACCAACTGCCAGACACCCCCCCCAAGGGCATGAGCCCTGAAAAATATGCCCGCCTGAAGGCTGAAGCTCAAGCGCCTTACAAGAGTCTGCGTAAGTTTGTCTATGGGGCTGTAGGGGCATCGGGGGCGATCGGGGCGTTTGTATTTTTTACCCAGCTGTTAGCTGGGCGCGATGTCGGCAGCGCTCTGCCCAACTTGGGGGTGCAGCTTGGGGTAATTGGGATTGTGGTGCTGCTGTTTCGGCTGGAGAAGAAAGATTAGTACTTGACCAAGCTGATTGTGACAAGCTCTAGCGGCTTAAGGTTTCAGGTCTAAGGCAGGTCGCGAACCTTAAACTCTGAACCCTCATCGACCTGTCAATCTCTTAGCCTGCCCACCTTCTAAACCGATGACATTAATTACCGTGCGCCCTGAGGGGCTCTACTGTGAAAAAGGCGGCTTCTATATCGACCCCTGGCGCGGGGTGGAGACGGCGCTGATTACCCATGCTCACAGCGACCATGCGCGATCGGGCTCGACTCAGTACATTGCCACCGCACAGTCAGAGGGCATTTTGCGCCGGCGGCTGGGGGAAGACATTCAGCTCCAGGGAGTTGCCTATGGAGCAGCGATTAAGCTGGGAGAAACCTGGGTGTCGTTTCACTCGGCGGGGCATGTGCTGGGCTCGGCGCAGATTCGGGTTGAGCATCGGGACGAAGTTTGGGTCGTGTCGGGCGACTACAAGCGCGGTGCTGATCCCTCCTGTGCTCCCTTTGAGGTAGTGCCCTGCGATACGTTCATCACTGAGGCCACCTTTGGCCTGCCGATCTACCGGTGGGAGAGTGGCGCTGAGACCACCCGCCAAGTTTACGACTGGTGGCAGGGCGATCCTGAGCGTCCATCAATTTTGTTTTGCTATGCCTTTGGCAAGGCCCAGCGGGTGCTGAGTGAGCTGGTTCAATTGACGGATCAGCCTGTCTACGTCCACGGTGCGATTCACGTGCTGACCGAGATTTACCGCGAGCAGGGCGTGGCGATGGTGCCCACCATCTGCACCTCAGATATGCCCCGCACTCACAACTATACGGGCGATCTGGTGCTGGCCCCGCCTTCGGGCCACCGTTCCAGCTGGATGAAGCGGTTCAAGCATCCCCAAACCGCCTTTGCCTCGGGGTGGATGGCGGTGCGGGGGGCACGGCGGCGACGGGGCTACGAGCGTGGCTTTGTGCTCTCTGACCACGCCGACTGGCCGGGGCTGATCCAAACGGTGAAGGATACGGGAGCTAAAACGGTGTACGTCACCCACGGTCAGTCAGACGTGGTGTCGCGCTATCTGCAAGAATCGTTGAACCTAGAGGCCATGCCCCTGGAGACGCTGTTTGAGGGAGAAGGAGATATTTAATGGCCGCAACCCCCTGGCTAGACGGACTGATGGGTGGACTAGCGCTGCTAATTTTGCTGGGAGGTCTGTGGATGCTCTTGAGCGGCGTGGGCGACATGGACCGCTGAACCTGAGCGCAGGGCGGCGGTGACATAGGCCACCAGTTTGCTGCTGCCG
Source organism: Nodosilinea sp. WJT8-NPBG4 (assembly GCA_019359285.1). Lineage (GTDB taxonomy): Bacteria > Cyanobacteriota > Cyanobacteriia > Phormidesmidales > Phormidesmidaceae > Nodosilinea. The sequence goes on along the minus strand of JAHHHQ010000076.1, from coordinate 10,129 downwards.
TAGACCACGGTAATGGCAAACAAGCCCCCAGCCACCCAGCCCTGGGCCCGCTGGGCAATCCACAGGAGGGCGAGAACAAGGGCGATCGCATCCAACCCCAGCACATCAAGGCGCGATCGCCAGCCCGCTGGCTGAATTGGCTTGGGGCTAGCGGGCTCTAAGCGAATGGAGGCCGCTAGATTAAACCCCAGCAGGCTAATCAAGATTAGCCCCATTCCCCAACCCAGATGGCCCAGGGCGGCTATGGAGAAGCCTGCGACTTGACCGGCGATCGCAAGCATGACCACGCGACTGAAGTGGACCAGGCGTGGATCGCGCGATCGCCGGCCCACGATCTCGCCATGGCGCAGGTCTACCCGGGCCATGTGGGCCTGCTCTAGACTCATTAACAACAGCGACAGAGCCAGCAGGCGATAAGGCCAGGGATGAGGCTGCACCGCTTGATACAGCAGCCCCACCGTTGCGGGCATAAACAGGGCCGCCGCCCAGGCAGGAGATAGGGTCATAGGAAAGGCACCGCTGGCTCAACCAAACGGATTAAGCATACCGCCAGACCGAGCAGTCAGACCTAGCCTTTGTGCCTATTCCACAACAGGCTCAGCTTAAGAGGGAGAATTTGGCAGGATTTAGGAAGGACAGACGCTCAATGGCGTTGTCCTAACCCCCGCTTCACGCTCTTAGGCAGGCAGCAGACCGTTGAGGAGCGCAGTGGCGAGAAACGTGGCCCCAATGCCGCAGATCACCAAGCCCGCCCGCTGCGCGACGTGCGCCGTAGACCGCTGGGTGAGCTGTCGGCCCAGGAAAAAGGCGGCGATCGCAATCCCCATCTGCACTGCTGTAAACCCAGCTAAATAGGCCACCAGCGGCATGGATTCTGCACCAAATATTGCCTCGCCGTAGGCAAATCCATGGAACAGTCCGGCCAGCACCGCCAAGCCTGTAACCACGCCACTTTGCGGACGGTTACGTAGCGCCAGCAGCACCCCAAACCCAAGCACCGATCCAGCAATCACAAACTCTGCTGCCGGTAGTGTGATCTCCGCCAGGTGCAGCCCCGTGCCAACCATCGCTGCCAGCACAAAGGCAGCGGGAATCGCGATCCCCCAGGTACTAACGGCTGCCAGTAGGCCCACGGCTACTACAAAGGCCAGATGGTCGAGGCCGATGACGGGGTGGGCCAAACCCGACAAAAATCCTTCAGCAAAGTTAGCGGGCACTCGGCCCCCCAGCGGATGGTGGGCCAGACTGGGTAAGGGCAGCAGCAGCAGTAAGGCCAGTGCCCCCACCGTGCTCCGCACCGCAGGCTTTGATAGCAGACCGGTTCTGATAGATCTCAAGGCAGCAACGCGATAACTCATCCGTACCTCGCAGACGAAGAAAGAACAGTGGAAAATAGAACTGCGATCGGCGGGCGTTCTGGCTCAGCTACTTTGTGTTTGACGAAATACTCCGTTCAACACCAAAACAGCTTCACAGCTGCGGGACAGCGGCAGTCTTGCACTGCACTTTCCCCCTTACCTCCAGTGGCTGATCCCCACCGGAACCGACAGCGCCCAAGCATCATAGCACCGGGTGAATCCGGCCCTGCCGCTGGTTTATCAATAGTCACCTGGCGCACCACACGGTAGACAACGCCCTGCCCTGGGTGCGCTAGCATCGAGCAAAATCTACCTCTGCCCCCAATGGTTTCATCGTCTCGTCTGGCTCGGCAAAAAGAAATTATTGAAGTGGTGCTCGGCAACGGCTGGGACTACATGCGGCGGCTGTTGGTAGGCGGCAAAGCCGATGAGCCCGAAATTCCGCCCCCGGCGGTGCTGCGCAACATTCTGACAGACCTGGGGCCGGTCTACGTCAAGCTGGGACAGTTGTTGAGCACTCGCCCCGACCTCATGCCCCCGGCCTATATTGAGGAGCTCAGCAGCCTACAAACCACTGTACCCCCGGTAGACCCCAAGGAGATCGAGGCTTACATTCGCCAGCACCTGGGTAAACCCCCCGAGGAGCTGTTTGAACGGCTGGACTATCAAGCGATCGCTGCCGGTTCCATAGCTCAAACTCACAAAGCGGTGCTCAAAGATGGTCGGCAGGTCGCTGTGAAGGTACAGCGCCCCGGCATCGAGCGCCAGGTCGAGCGCGACATGACCCTGATTCGCGATGTGGCCAAGCTGGTGTCAGTCACCCAGTTTGGCCAGCGCTACAACGTAGTGGATTTGGCCGAAGAGTTTGCCGATGCTATCAATGCTGAACTCGACTTCACTACGGAGGCGGGCTACACCGACCAGCTGCGGCGCAACCTGTCTAAAAGCGATTGGTACGACGCCAGTCAGCTAATCGTGCCGCAGATCTATTGGGATCTGACCAATACAAAAATTATGACCATGGAGTGGTTGGAGGGCACTCCTCTGCTCAAGGCCGATTTACTGGTGGAAGATGCCCACAGTGATGTTGTTGGCCTACGAGCGGCCGCCACTACGCTGCTGTTTCGGGTCTTCCTCAAACAGTATTTTGTGGACGGGTTTTTCCACGCCGATCCCCACCCCGGCAACATTTTTTACTTGGCAGATGGTCGCCTGGCCCTACTCGACTGCGGCATGATGGGCCATATGGATCCCCGCACCCGCAATACCATGACCGAGATGGTGCTGGCGATTGCCAACTGCGACGCCCAGCGCTGCTGCCAGCTCACCCTACAGCTGGCTGAACCCCTCAAACCCGTCAACCTAGCTCGTCTAGAGAGCGACTATACCCGTCTGCTAGGCCGCTACTACGGTCTCAGCTTAGAGCAGATCAACACCGCCGAAATTTTTGGCGAAATCTTGGCGGCGGGCATTCGCAACAACCTGCGCTGGCCTGCCAACGTGGGGTTGTTCACCAAATCCCTCGCCAACCTAGAGGGGGCGACCCGGCAGTTTAACCCCGGCGTTAACCTACTCGAGGAGGTGCGCCCGCTGATGGCTGATCTGTTTCGTCAGCAGATGGTAGGGGATGACCCTCTGCTGGCGCTGCTGCGCACGGGGTTAGAGTTTCGTAACCTGTCGCTGAGTTCGCCGCGCCAGCTGGGCTTTTTGCTCGATCGCCTCAGTTCAGAGCAGCTTAAGTTTAGCCTCAGCATCCAGGGGGTAGATGACCTGCGCCGCAGCCTGGATGAATCTTCTAACCGCCATGCCTTTAGCACCGTGGTGGCGGCGCTAATCATTGGGGCGGCGATCGTGTCAACGGGGCAGCAGACATCCCAGGGGCAGATCTTGAGCATCATCTTGTTTGCGGCGGCTAGTTTCTTTGGGCTGTGGCTGCTGTTTAGCATTGTGCGACCGCGACGGCGACGGTAGGTCGTGCTCAAGGTCTAAAGCTTTTGTAGTTAGTAGACTGCCAAGCTAAAGATGACAAGTGAGTGGGGTTTAAGGTGTACGGTCTACGGCCTTTCTTGAACCGTACACCTCAAGCCCTGAACCCTAGGGGCTCCTGTCACCATCAACTTGGTCATGTACTAAGCCCTCTGAGCTTTGTACTTATCTTTAAACAGCGCCTGCTGAATTTTGTGATCGACGATGGGGGCGGGGTAGTCGCCGCGATCGCGCTCCGCAATCTTTCCTGTCACTAGCAGCTCGGTATCTAGCGATCGCAGCTCCGGCACCCACTGTCGAATGTACTCTGCCTCGGCGTCAAACTTTTGGGCCTGGCTAGCGGGGTTGAAAATCCGCAGCGGTTTGGGATCCATTCCGCTAGAAGCGCTCCACTGCCAGCCGCCGTTGTTGGATGACAGGTCACCATCCACCAAATGCTGCATAAAGTATTTCTCGCCCCACTGCCAATTGACAATTAGGTCTTTGGTGAGAAAGCTGGCCACAATCATGCGGCAGCGGTTGTGCATCCAGCCCATTTCGTTGAGCTGGCGCATGGCGGCATCGACAATTGGGTAGCCGGTGCGCCCCTCACACCAGGCAGCAAACTGCGCCTCGTCGTTCACCCAGGGAAAGTCTTTCAACGGGGTGCGGTAAGGCCCCTGGGCCAGCTCCGGGAAGAAATACATCACGTGCTGGTAAAACTCGCGCCAGGCTAGCTCCTGCTGCCAGGTTTGCACACCGCCACGGGTTTCGTCGCTGCGGGTTTGTTGGTAGGCGGCCTCGGTGGCGGCCCACACCGTGCGAATGCCCACGGCCCCAAACTTCAGCGCTGCGCTGAGCCGCGAGGTGCCATCTACAAACGGAAAGTTGCGCTGCTCGTCGTAGCTGTCGATGGCGCGATTCGCGAAGCGATCCCTACGGGAATCGCCATCGCAAAACTCCTCCAGCCGCTCCAGGGCACCCTGCTCCCCCGGCTCAACGGGAAAGCCGTTCTCCCAGGTAAAGCCTAAATCCGCCGCGCTGGGCAGCTCAATACAGCCCGCTTGCTTGGCGACATAGACTTGCTGGGCACTGAGGGGTTGCAGCCCCTCAGGTGCCGGTAGGGGCGCTGCCTTAGAGCGCTTTACCCAGTTGCGCCAGAAGGGGGTGTAAACCGTGTAGGGTGCGCCTGAGCCAGTCCGCACGTCTCCAGGTTCGTGCAGCAGCTGATCCCAAAAGGTGGTGCGAAACTCAATGCCTGCTTCTTTAAGGGCCTCGACCACCGCCGTATCGCGCTGGCGCGAGTAGGGCTCTACATCGCGGTTCCAGTGGATCGCGTCTACTGCTAATGCCTTGGCCAGAGCCGGAATCTGTTGGCGGGGATCGCCCTGGAGAATGAGCAGCTGGCCGCCGGCTTGGGCATAGCTATCCTGCAACTTCTCTAGACAGCCGATCATGTAGGCTACCCGCGCTGGGGCCACATCACCGTTGTTGAGAATGCCGGGGTCGAGGCAAAATACACCGACCACCTGGGGGGTGCGATCGCGCGCCGCTGTCAGCCCCACATTGTCCCCCAAGCGCAGATCACGGCGGTGCCAAAACAACAGTAAATCGGCCATAGATGCAGCTCACCCTTGCTCAGCAAACCGATTCAGTATAACGACATTGGCTGCTCGGGTTAGACAGCTTTTATCATGGGGCAGCACCCATTGGTAGGCGGCTCACCTTAAGGAGATCAACTATGCTGCAAAATAAGCAAATCATCATGCGCACCTTTAATGGTTACCTCGACTTTGTCACCGAGAGTCAGCCGGCCCTGTCGCCCGATGCGGCCTGCCAGGTCGCAGCCCTGCTGACCCAGGCCGAGTTCAACCTGCAACTGTCTGACAATAGCCGCAAGGCTTAGGGTTTGGCTAAAGGGATTGTGACGGGCTCTGAGGAATTGGGTTCAGGGTTTAAGGTGTACGGTTTAGGGCAGATCATGCGCCTAAGACCTTGAACCCTGAACCCCTACTAACCAGTCGTCCTTGGCTTGACAGACTACTTCTGCTAGGGCTAGCCCAATCCTTGGGTTGCCCTTCTTTTTGTGAACAGTTATTTAGAAAAGCTGTGCCCGTTTGCTCGGGCGATCGTCACTGTCTGACGTTTGGGATCCTAACAGGGTATAAGCAAATCAACCCATTACCAATCGGTTTGATTACGAATCCCGTTCAACCAGGAGCGAAAAAGGCAAGACAGGCTTCAGGTTTTCCCGTAGTATCAAAGTTGTGTTAGGTCTGCTCAGGGCAAATCCTGGAAACCTTATCCGAAGGGTGTTCTGTAGCTTAAAGATCGATCTGCAATCTGTATTTGACGAGAGGATAGCACCATGGCAACCTTCAAGGTTACGCTCATTAACGAGGCTGAAGGGCTCAACCAAACCATCGATGTCGATGACGATACTTACATTCTTGACGCTGCTGAAGAGCAGGGTCTAGACCTGCCCTACTCCTGCCGGGCCGGGGCTTGCTCCACCTGTGCTGGCAAAATCACCGCTGGCACCGTTGATCAATCCGATCAGTCCTTCCTAGATGATGACCAGATCGGCGCTGGGTACGTGTTGACCTGCGTTGCCTACCCCACCTCCGACTGCACCATCTTGACCCACCAAGAAGAAGAACTCTACTAGGTCTAAAGCGCCTGGTCTCGCGCAGCGGGGCCAGGTCTCCGAACGGGTTTTCTGATAAAAAAAGGATGCTTCGTCGACGAAGCATCCTTTTTTTGTAGCTAGTGCTTTAAGCGCGCACCAGAGGGGTTACTTCGCCGCTGCGATACACTGCTCTACCAGGGCTGCGACCTTATCGACGTTCTGCCAGCCGAGAATTTCAGTCACCTTCTTCTCCAAATTTTTGTAGGAGCGGAAGAACTCAGCGATCTCGTCGAGGCGGTGGGGGGCCACATCGTCCAGCGATTTGACGCTGGTGTAGCGGGGGTCAGCGGCGGGCACGCAGAGAATTTTCTCGTCGCGATCGCCGCCGTCGATCATCTCCAGCATGCCAATGGGCCGTGCCGCAATCACACAGCCGGGGAAGGTGGGCTCATCCATCAGCACCATACCGTCGAGGGGATCGCCATCGTCAGCCAGGGTGTTGGGCACAAAGCCGTAGTCGTAGGGATATTTCACCGACGAAAACAGTACCCGGTCTAAAATAAACGCGTTTAAGTCTTTGTCAAACTCGTACTTGTTTTTGCTGCCGCCGGTAATCTCCACCAGCACGTTGATTAGTCCAGGCTCAGGCTGAGCTGGAATACGAGATAGGTCCACAACACTACTCCAATCAATAAAAAGCTGAATGTACAGGGCAGAAGGCTCAAGCTCCCCCAGCGCACTGCTAAATACGGTCGCCAGGCTTCCACAAATGCCCTTCCGACATAGTATTTTACGGGGCAGCGGCCCCTTTTCCGCATGGTTTAGCCCACCGACCCAAACAAATCAGCGGCTTTAGAGAGGGCGATTCCCCCTTGTGGACACTTCGTGAACGCCCCTACAGTGCGCCCTAACTATGTCTTGGGCATTGCCCTACCGCCCGGCCGAAGCTGGTACCGAGAAGGTTGAGGGTTGTTCTAGTTCTGCTGTTGCTGCTGAGAAATGGGCGACTACAAACAACGGCAGAGTTAGGGTTAGTACCGCGATTAAAACGCCCAACACGTTAGATGAAGGACTAGGAGGTTCCCCCGCAGGGGTATCCGGTTGACTGGCAGAATCCATACAGTGAAATAATTGAACTCAACAAGGGATACAAATCTGAGGTCGAGGCCAAGGCCAGAAAGCTCAGACCGTCCCACATATCCAACCCTCGTAGGTAGACTCGGTTGAGGCTACCACCGGCGTGTACTCATCTTGGACGAGAGTATCGACGATCTCGGAATGGAAAACGGTTCCATTGAAACTATATGCAAGGTTATAGCAATCAATCCATGACATTGATCACTCCAAAGGCTTAACCTTTGGCCAAACCAAGCTCACAGGTTTAAACCAATTCTGAATCTAGCATTCCCGACGGCATCGAGAAATTACGGATATCCCACTCCCCTACCCTCCACTCCCCCGCTCCTCCAACAGTTGCCGAATTGCCCGCAGTTCCTGCAACACCTGCCGCATCAGGTCATGGGTCAACGTCTCCTCTGGAGGCTGCACTTGAATGGTGGGGTGCAGACCAAGCACTTCTTCGGCGAAGCGGCGCACTTCCTGGGGGCGAAACTCGAGGGGATCGTCTTTGTCGCGGCGCACTTCAGGGTTGAGCTTGGTTTTGTCGTAGGGAGGGTTAAGGGTGTCGGGGTCGGTGTTGGCGTAGCGGTATACTGAGGCCCGCGATCGGTTGAGGTATTTTTGCACCGCGTCTACCGACAGCAGCACCCCGGTGTCTTCGGCGGTTCCCGTCCATCCATAGGTTGAAGCAGAGGTGGCACCGTCAGCGGAGTTGGAGACAAAGGGCGAATCGGGGGGCATAGGGTAGAACGTAGCGGATCTGTGGCTACTGTATCAGGTTCACCCAGGTCTGGAGTGCCCTGTAACGGAGCGTGCCAAAGGGCGATCGCTGGTGGGAAAGGTGTGCTAAAACCTTGGCAGCGTTAACCAGGATTTAGGTGTGAAGGGCGATCGCAAGCAGACTCAGCGGCAAATCAGACGACGGTGGCGACATTTACCAGGGCTAGCCGTCATCATGTTTGGGGTTGGGGCGATCGCTGGGCTCACCGCATCGCGTTGGTCGCCTGCACCATCGCCGGGGGCGGGAGGCGATATCACCCCCGCCCTGCGACTGAGTGGTGTGCCGCAGCCCATCGTGTTTAACGGCCGCCCGCGCATCGATCCGATGCCTCAGTTTAAAGAGGTCTGGGAATGTCAGGTGGTAGTGGTGGGCGGTTCTCTAGGCGGGGTGGCTGCTGCGGGCCACGCCATGGCCAGTGGTGCTACCACCTGTCTGATCGAAGTTGCCCCCTGGTTAGGGGGGCAGATTAGCTCCCAGGGCGTCTCTGCCCTCGATGAATCGCTGCGCATGCGCCAAGCCAACAATCTATCTCCTAGCTGGATGCGGTTCCGACAGCTAATTAATCAACAAGTGGTCAACTTACCGGCCTGGAGCCCAAGCGGCAGCTCGCGATCGGTGGCCGACATTAACAGCTGTTGGGTAGGCACCCTGTGCTTTCCGCCCCAGGCCGGTGCCAAGGCCGCAGAACAGTTTTTAACCGACACTAACCCCAGCGCCCCCGCGAGCCGCTGGGCTGCGATGACGGCGTTTAAGGGAGCTGAGTTTGATGCTACGGGCCGTCGCATCACCGCAGTATATGGGGTACGGCGCATTCCGAAGGACCCTGGCTATCGGCCGCTGGGGCGACTGTCGGCAGAGCTGGCCGACTGGTATAGCTGGTCGCCCACCGCCGAGTTTGATCGCGTGCCTGTCAAGCTACAGCCGCCCCCCGGCCAGTCAATGATTGTCATCGACGCCACTGACACTGGCGAACTGGTGGCCTGGGCCAAGGTACCCTATCGGGTGGGGTCCGAATCAAAGGCGACCACAGGGGAGCCCAACGCCGCCGCCTTTGACAACCCCGACTGTACCCAGGCTTTTACCTACCCCTTTGCCCTTGGCATTCATGATGACGGGGGCGACAGTCTAGCTGCACTGGCGCGGCTTCAGCCCACTTACGGCATCCATGAACATCAGGCCTCGTTTAATTTAGAGGGATTTCCGTTTTTCGCGGGCAAGAGCGTTTTTCACTACCGGCGCATCGTCAGCCAAAACCGGGGCAACCCCTACGTCGGGTCTCCCGTCGCGGGCGACATCTCCATGATCAACTGGAACCAAGGCAACGACTGGAACTGGATGGATCCACCACTCCTGCTCAAAGCCGCTGAGCTAGAGGCCGCTGGCCAGCACCAAAACTGGATGGGGGGCCTATCAACGTCGGCGCTTAAATTTGGCGAAGAAAATGCGCTGATGTTTGCCCGCTGGCTGCTTGAAACCCAGTCCGGTCCCAACTACCCTCTGGCCTACCTCTACGGGGCCGATAGCCCTATGGGTACGCTGTCGGGCCTCAGCATGGTGCCTTACTTTCGCGAGGGGCGGCGGATTGTGGGCCGCGCCGCCCATGGTCAGGATGAGTTTATGATTCGTGAAAACGACCTGCGCTACGATTTCCCTGGTCAGCGCGACTTTAGCTCTACAACCGTCGGGCTGACCCACTATGCGATCGATATCCACGGCTGTCGCTACCGCAACTGGCTGCCCTCGGGAGAAGCCGTTACCGCTCCAGCCCAGGAGCCCCGAGTCAAGCCTGTGCAGCTGCCGTTAGAGAGTCTGATTCCCCAGGGGGTCGACAATTTGTTAATAGGTGGTAAGACCCTAGCGGCTACCCACATCGCTAGCGCTTCAACCCGCATCCACTACGGCGAGTGGCAGGTAGGAGCTGCCGCCGGGGTAACCGCAGGCTGGTTAGTGTCAGCTGGCGCGCCTGTCAAGGAGCCAGTCTATGTGATCCCCAGCGGTTCTATGGGATCGCTACAGGAGGTGATGCGGCTGCAAGGGCTAAAGACCCATTGGTAAATGGTAGGTCTCAGGTATGCGTCACGGCCTTTACCTGCACTGTTTGGGTTGAGCTGCTATCCCATAGAACCCCTAGAGACCTAAAACTAGCGGTGCTCTAGGGCGTGTCATCAATTAGGTAAGGTGGGAGAAGTTGAGTTTCAGGTTTGTGATACTGATGCCAACCCGCCGCTACGCCCTACGCGATGACCAATGGGAACGAATCAAGGATTGGCTGCCTGG
>JAHHHQ010000075.1 GCA_019359285.1 Nodosilinea sp. WJT8-NPBG4 | reverse complement strand
CCATCGAGCTCGATGGCGTCAATGACCTTTTGCCTCAAATCGAGGCTGTAGGGTTTGGGCATAGCACTGGGAGGAAAATGTCTCTGCCTATAACTTACGTCCTAAACCATATGGCTGTAGCTATACTAACTAGCTGATAGAAAGTAGACAAATCTCTAGCTATAGCGGTCTAGAAAATCCCCGAGCAAGTCTTCGAAGCGGCCAAAGCGACCAAATTCCATTTCGTCAAAGTCATCATTTTGCCTGTTGACGGACTGGCTGGTGGTTGTATGCCATTTCTTGGCCTTTTCCCACTGGGCACCATAGCGATCGTACTGGCGGCGTTTTGCCGAATCTGAGAGCACTTCGTAGGCCTCATTTAGAGCTTTAAATTGCTCTGCCGCTGACGTATCGTTGGGGTTGAGGTCGGGGTGAAGCTGGCGGGCTAGTTTTCGATAAGACTGTTTGATGGTTAGCAGGCTCGCCTGTCGATCTACCTTCAAAACTGCGTAGTAATCTGTCGAGTCTTGGGGGGTTGGCATCGTTTTGCTATCCAATTGCCCGCTGGCGAAAACCCAGCTTCGTCTTTTTCACTATAGTGGACAGCACAATTGATGCGGGACAGGAAGTGCCAGAACTAGAAAGCCATAGTGGCCCATTTTCCTGTTTGCGATCGCGCGAAAGCGGCCTTAGCCAATCAAAACCTTTCCTCCGCCAACCCAAACCTTTCATTCGGCACTGCGAAAGCTTCTTCCACCACCGCAGATCATTCCGCCATCAGTGCGAATCTTTGTTTCCACAGAGCAGAACCTATGTTCAGCCTTGCTGAACTTACTCAAAGCCCAGCTCTTGCTTGAGCTTAGCCAGAGCCGTTTCACGGGTCTTTTTCAGAGCTGCATCGGCGTCAAACCGATCGATTTCGCCACCGATCGCACAGTAGGGACGCGCTGTTTCCATCATCAGGCCATACTCCAACCCTTCGGTGACGGCCTGATACGACGCTTCGATAATGTTGGTCGAAACCCCCAACGTTGTCCAGCGCTGAGCACCGTTGCCCGACTCCACCAGCACCCGCGTTTTGGCTGCTGTGCCCGCACCGCTATCGATAATGCGCACCTTGTAGTCAGAGAGGTGAAAGTTTGCGATCGCCGGATAAAACGTCAGCAGTGCCTTCCGCAGGGCCGTATCTAGCGCCGCCACTGGCCCGTTACCCTCAGCCGCCGCGAGAATTTCTTCCTCGCCCACCATGACTTTGATCGTGGCCAGCGATTGGCTGCTGTGGTCGTCGCCATTGCCCTGGTGCTGACAGTTGATGTAGAAGCCTTTAAGGTCAAAAAAGCGGGGGCGATCGCCCAGGGCTTCGCGCATCAGCAGCTCAAAGCTGGCCTCGGCGGCCTCAAACTGATAGCCCTCGTGCTCTAGGGTTTTCAGCCGGTTGAGCAGCTGGCGCGAGGCCGGGTTATGGCGGTCGAGCTCTAGGCCAAAGCTACGGGCCTTGACCAGCACATTGCTCAGCCCCGCCTGATCCGACACCACAATGCGGCGGCTGTTGCCTACGGTGGCCGGGTTGATGTGCTCGTAGGTTTTGGGCTCGCGCTCCACGGCGCTGACGTGAATGCCGCCCTTGTGGGCGAAGGCGGATCGCCCCACATAGGGCGCGTGGTCGTCGGGGGCCAGATTCACCACCTCGCTGATAAAGCGGCTAGTCTCGGCCAGGGTTTCGAGCCGGGCCGGGGCAATGCAGGGGTAGCCCAGCTTGATTTGCAGGTTGGGAATCAAGGTGCAGAGGTTGGCGTTGCCGCAGCGCTCGCCATAGCCGTTGATGGTGCCCTGCACCATGGTGGCCCCTGCCTCCACTGCTGCCATGGCGTTGGCCACTGCCGTGCCGCTGTCGTTGTGGGTATGAATGCCCAACTGGGGTCGGGGGGCTGGGAACTGTTGAAGCCAGGTGTTCACGGCAGTCACAATCGCGCCGACTTCGTGAGGCAGGGTGCCGCCGTTGGTGTCGCAGAGCGCTAGCCATTCGGCCCCAGCGTTTACCGCCGCTTCGAGGGTTTCTAGAGCGTAGTCGGGGTTGGCCTTATAGCCGTCAAACCAGTGCTCGGCGTCGTGGATGATCCGGCGTCCCTGGCTGCGAAAGTAGCGAATGGTATCGTCGATCATGGCCAGGTTTTCGGCCAGGGTGGTTTGCAGGCCGGTGGTGACGTGCAGATCCCATGATTTGCCAAATAGCGTAATCCACTCGGTGCCGGCGGCCAGCACCGGCTGCAGCATTGGCTCTTCGGCGGCGACTTTGCCGGGGCGGCGGGTCGAGCAAAAGGCGGTGATGCTGGCCTGGGTGAGGGGGGTTTCTTTGAGCTGCCAGAAGAACTGCACATCTTTGGGATTGGCCCCCGGCCAACCGCCTTCGATAAAGGGCACGCCCAGGGCATCGAGTCGCCGCGCAATCCGCAGCTTGTCTTCGATCGACAGGGCTAGCCCCTCCCGCTGCGCCCCGTCGCGCAGGGTGGTGTCGTAGATGTGAAGGGGGGTGCAATTGCGCTCAGCCATAGCCAGTGGTGCCCTAGGTTAGTCTCGTTATGGTGTCACAGTTATCTAGAGTAAGCTCTGGCTCGGGCTAGCTTGAGAGAATCGGGGCGATCGCGTTATAAAACGTAGATATTCTTTGTCCGCCAGGAAATGCCATGCCCACCGTCACCGCCCAGGGAAAGACCATTCAGTGCAAGGCCGGAACTAACCTGCGCCAAGTTTTGCTAGCCCATGGCGTCGATCTCTACAACGGTCAGGCGAAGGTGATCAACTGCCGCAGTCTTGGTACCTGTGGCACCTGCGCGGTAGCGATCGGAGGTGAGGTGTCAGCGACCAACTGGAAAGACAAGGCCCGCCGGTCACTCCCTCCCCATGATCCCGCCCGCCACCTGCGCCTCGCCTGTCAAACCCAAGTGCTAGGCGATATCACCGTCACCAAATACGACGGCTTTTGGGGCCAAGGCCAAACCCCCATTTGGTAAACCCCACCCTCCCACTTCCCTACCCTCCAACACTCCTACTCCCCTACCGAGGTGTCCGAATCGCATCCAACATATCCGTCTTCGTGCCATCTACGCTGCAGCCCTGAACGCTTACCCGGTAGCGCATGGGCGATAGATAGCCCTGAATTTTGAACTTCTGGCAATCGAGATGGAGCTGGCTAAGAGCGACCTGGCGATCGCGATCGAGCGTGTCGAGATAGCCGCTAAACCCCAAAAACGCTAGCCGATAGAGCAATTGCTGACTAAATTGGCCATCAAAATAGCCGCCGTGCACGTCTCGCTTGCCGGTGCCGTAGTCGAGGGTCAGCATCAGATAGTCCCAAGGGCTCAGGGCCGATCGCCCCAGGGCGCGGGTCAAGAGCCCCGTCGGCTGGATAGAGCAACTATTGCTCTGCAGATCAAACTTCAGATCGGTGTAGTCGGTGCAGTCAAAATAGGTAAAGAAATCGGCCACCGTAGCACGTTGGTTGTCTCGCTTTGACTGCACCTTAAACAAATCACCCAGGGTGACCACCCCCCGAGCCTGAAACCGCTCGTAGGTGAGAAATAGATTTTCCATGACCTTTTGACTTGACTGGGCGATTGCCTCACCGACGGACAAATTCACTGGAAAGTCGCGATCGAGAGAGGCTAAATTGACCAGGCCATAGTCGTTGATGCTGTCCGTTTTGTTTTGCAGCGCCACATTGCCCAGGCGATAGCCTCTGGCCTGAGTGCGGCTGGGAAAAGCAATATAATTGGCCGCCGTAGAGGCAATACGCAGTGCAATATCTCCCTCATTGCAAAACAGATACGATTCTGAAAATCGTCGCAGAGACGACGACAAAAAATTAGCCCGGCTCGACACAATCGTCAGCACCGGAATGTCTGGAGATGCAAGAATTAATCGCTCCAAACGATACACATCACCCACATCGCTGGGCGGCTGTTTATTTACCGATCGTGTGTCAAACACATCCGACAAAATGCGAATCACATTGGTTACTACAAACCCACCCATGCTGTGGCCAATAAAGCTGAGTTTCACCTTATTGCGGCTGCGCTGGGCCCAGCACTCTCGAGCTTTGAGCCGCGCTTGTTTTTGCTCGTGCTCAGTGTTGGCCAGAGGAAATAGAGCATTGGCCGTGCGCTGTACAATTGCCTGATCAATCTGGCGCAGCAGTTCGACTAGATCTAGCACGCCAAAATTGTCGGCCCGATAGCTGTCGCGAAAATACACGATCAGTCGCAGCACAACTAGGGCCGCCATTAGCAGCCCCAGGGTGAGCAACAGCATCAGAGAAAGGCTAATTAAAACTCCCCAGGTTGATGTCTCCAGGGCGTTGAGTAATTCAAGAATCAGCAGCCCTAGCGCACAGATTGCTCCGGTCAACAGCAGGTCTCGCGGCAGAGGCGGTAGGGCACCCAAGGCTTCCAAAACCTTTTTGGGCTGGCTGAGCGCCACATTTTCAGAGGGCCAGCGATAGCCAATAAAAACGCGGTGGGGGCTGCTGCCAATGGCCGGATCGTGGCGGTTGGCATACTTAAAAATACTCTTGTACCAAGCCTGCACCCCATCGAGGCTAGTGTTGTAGCCGTGCACCGTAATGACGAGTTCGGCGAAACCATCGGCGGCGCTTCCCATCATGCGGTGCAGGTGGTCGGCAATGTCAGCAATGCCCTGGTTAGCCTGCTGCTGAATTCTTTCGCTGTCTTCCCCGGCATCTTCAACATCGGGTGGGGCGCTACTCATGACGAAGTAGCCAGGAATTTTACCCTCAACCCCGCTGGTGTCATCTAGATCAACGATGTTGGCTAGATTTTTATCTGCAAAAACAAATTTTTTAATAATAAAGGGAAGCTGTTTCATAGATGCCCTGGGAGACTGCACAGAAGGAGTTTCTGGAGAGTAGTCGAAAGCTTTGGCGTTAGCACCCTGTGGTTCACGAAAATAGATACAGTTCTACGGAGCTTTTTACGAACTAAGCTCCCGAAAACTTTTCAAAGCTTCGGGAGCTTAGAATTACAAAACTGCTGTAGAGATAGCGATTGAGCTATCTCCATCGCCAGCTCGATTGAGACGTTCTGTATCACTTCCCATAACAAAAAAACGAAGATGGAAGAGCGAAACATGAAAAAACGTTGGAACGTTCGAATCCTGGCATTTCAGGCTGTCCTCGTTCGGACTTCACCTGCTATAGTCTGCATCGCTTCTCAAAGCAATGGTTGTGCGCAAGTGTATTGCCTCGGTTTTTGACCGCGCGGTGGCTGTTGTCTTGGAATTTAGTGGCCACGGCTGTATTTTATTGCCGAAGCTTTTAGCCTAGATCTTGCTCAAAAACCTGGTGATTTAAGCTTCTCTAGCCAGCACCGGAGCCGATTGCAGGAGGGTTTGGGTGTAGGGATGCTGGGGCGATTCAAACAGCGTTTTAGTGGGGGCAATTTCTACAATTTTGCCCTGCTGCATGACGGCGATGCGATCGCACATAAACCGCGCCACCCACAGGTCGTGGGTAATAAATAGGTAGGTAAGATCAAACTCGTGCTTGAGGGCAATCATCAGATCGAGCACCTGAGTTTGCACTGTGGCGTCGAGCATACTCACCGGCTCGTCGCAGATCACCAGCTTGGGATGGGTGATCAGGGCGCGGGCGATCGCTACCCGCTGTTGCTGCCCTCCCGAAAGATCACCGGGAAAGCGGTTGAAATAGTCGGCGGTGGGGTTGAGGCTGACGCGAGCGAGCATGTCGTGGGCCTGCTTTTCAGCCTCGGCAGCGGTGGCGAGACCGTGGATCAACAGCGGGTCGGCGATGCTTTTGCCCACGGTCATCATTGGGTTGAGGCAAGCGTGGGGGTCTTGAAACACCATTTGCAGCTGTCGCCGCTGCTGCCGCATGGCCTCGCGAGAGAGGGTGGTGAGGTCAGTGCCGCAAAACTCTACCTGCCCGGCGGTGGGCTTCACCAGTTGCAGAATGGTGCGCGACAGAGTGCTCTTGCCACAGCCCGACTCGCCCACTAGCCCCACCACCTCGCCGGGGTAAATATCTAGCGTTACCCCGTCCACAGCTTTGATCACCTTAGACTCCTGACCGCCCAGCAGCCGAGCGATCGGGTTGGCCTCCAGGGTGTAGTGCTGTTCTACATCCGTTAGCCGCAAAATGGGTTCTACAGCGATGGCGGTGTAGAAAAGTCCCTCGGCTTGCTGCATTTGCAGGGCCGACTCCACCAGCGATCGCGTGTAGTTATGCTTGGGATTTTGGAACACCGTGGCAGCGGTACCCTCTTCTACCACCCGGCCTTCGTACATGACAGCGACGCGATCGCAGTATTCTGCCACCAGCGACAGGTCGTGGGAGATCAGCACCAGGGCCGTGCCCAACTCGTCGCACAGCCGCGTCAGCTCATCTAAAATCTGGGCCGACACCGTCACATCCAGGCTGGTAGTGGGTTCGTCGGCAATGATCAGCTTGGGCTCTAGAATCATTGCCAGGGCGATCGCCACCCGCTGACGCATGCCGCCGCTAAACTCGTGGGGGTACTGGCCAAACCGGTTGGGGGGAATGTTGACCTTTTCTAAAACGGCGATCGCCCGCGCCTTGGCCTCACCGTAGGACACCTCAGGGCGATGGGCCCGCAGCGTCTCTACACAGTGGTCGCCGATGGTCATCAGCGGGTTGAGCCGCGTCATCGGGTCTTGAAAGACCAGGGCGATCGCCTCACCCCGAAACTGCCGCAGCCGCTGGGGACTAAAGTCGAGCACTGACTCCCCGTTAAACCACACCCGCCCCCCCAGTTCCGTGGCCCTGGGCAACAGCCGCAGCGCCGCCCGCCCCAGGGTGCTCTTGCCGCAGCCCGACTCGCCCACCAGACCCAGCTTTTCCCCCGGCGACAGGTCTAAAGACACCCGATCCACCGCGCGCGCTTCCTGGCCTGGGTAGGTGACCGAGAAGCTTTCGAGGGCAAGGAGGGAGTCTGGCATGGAGGGGTAGGGGGTGGATGAGTAAGGGGTGGATGGGTAAGGGGTGCGGTAGTAGCGGATTGGAGGGGTGCGAAAAATGCAGCCTGGAGAGAGCAAATGCCTGGTCAGTGATCCGACCCATCCACCCATCTACCCACCTACCCATCCACTCATTGATCCACCCGCCGCATCAAATACGCCACCCCAAAATCCCCGTTGGGGTGCTGCTCTAGCAGGTCAGCCAGCTCAAAAACGCGCTGGGCAACATCGGGTCCTAGCTTGTCAATAGTGGCCAATTTTTCTCGCTCGGTGTGCTCTAGCTCACGCACCTGAGCCTGCCAATCAGCAGAAAAAATATAGTTGATATGGGCCTGCAAATCGAGCTGCTGTAAGACCTCCCACTCGCCGCCATCGCACCAGATGCCGTTGCAATTGGGGCAGCGCTCGACATAAAACGCCCCCTGGGGCAGGGTAATGCGCCCCCGCACCAAATAGCTGCGGCAGTCGAGGCATAAGGCCGCTCGGTTGTCGAGCGCGGCGGGCTGAAACGAGGTGCTCAGCGACAGGGGTAGCACCGCCACTTGAACCGGCTCCTCCGGGTCATTCTGTTGCCTTTGCCAGTCTGCGTAGTTCTCCGGTGGAATCCAGCTGCCGCCACAGCTGGGGCAGCTGTGGACCGCTAGCCCCGGTGCTAGCTGACTGTCTTGAAGGTCAATATCCCCTTCCTTTGGGCACTGATACAAAGCACCTACTCCCAACCATCAACCCAACGAACCCCTAATATTAAACCACCTAGGCTGGGGCGTTAAGTCGGGTTGGCGATCGCCTGCTCCAAAGCCTGGCAAAAGCTCAGCAACTGACCCAGTTTTTCGAGCATCTGCTGCTGCCGCTGCTGAGCTGTAGTCGACTGACGAGCCGTCTGCAAAAACGCCACATCCATCGCCAGCAGCCGTAGGGTGCGGTTGATCTCAGTTAGCACGGGCTGAGCGCTGGGCAGATCTTCTCCCAGGGGCAGCATTTGGTGCTGAAACTGTTGCTGAGCCAGCAAAAACTGTGCCTGTAGCGCGCGTCCGTCAGGGTTAGCAGACTGGGCTAGATCGACCAGGGTCTGGAGGTGCGATCGCAGGGTTTCTAGGGCATTCTTCATGGATAGATCACCCCTTTAGGGCCGTAGCGGTAGCGGCTTGACAATAGTTTTACGATAGCTAGAGATAAAATGCTGATTCCCCTTATCGAGGACAAATGTTAAGGTTAATACATAACTATCCATCGACCCCCAGTCAGCCTTAAGTATTTATTGCGGCCTGAGCTGTCGATGCGATTTTTCTCAAAGTTATGGTGTAGGTTATTTCTATCTCGGCGAGCTACTTTGTCGTAGCCCCATTACCTGGGCCGGTTGACAGAACGTTTGTACGATTTCTGTTTGGGTTTTTTACTCCAAACTTGGGCAGATCGGTAGACGTTCTTGTCTGTCCTGAGGCGATTTTATTTTATTAATAGCTCCACTCTTTGAGTCTTGCCCAGACTTAAATACAGTGTTCAAATACAAATTCCTGTTTTTGGCAATTTTCTAGTCCACCCGCAATCCCTGATAGGTCACTGGCACTCTTATGACTGCAACAGTTCATCCACCCCTCCCCGATGACTGCACCCTGCCCGGTTGGCTCGAAACTTGCGTGCTAACCCACCACGATGACAGTCAAGATGACCCTGCCCGAGACCCGGAGGATAAATCTAATAACCTGTTGGTGTGCCAGGCCTTTGAGTTTGCCTACACCCTGCACAAAGGGCAGTATCGGGCCTCGGGCGAGCCCTACATTTGCCACCCCATCGCCGTAGCCGGATTGCTACGCGACCTAGGCGGCGATAGCGCCATGATTGCCTCTGGCTTTCTCCATGACATTGTCGAAGATACCGACATCACTCCCGAAGAACTTGAGGGTCATTTTGGCGATGAGGTGCGGCAGCTGGTGGAAGGGGTCACCAAGCTGTCGAAGTTTAATTTTGAGAGCAAAACCGAGCGCCAAGCCGAAAATTTTCGCCGCATGTTCTTGGCTATGGCCCAGGATATTCGGGTGATTGTGGTGAAGCTAGCCGATCGCCTCCACAACATGCGCACCTTAGAGCACCTCAGCGACGAAAAACGCCGCCGCATTGCTCGCGAAACCATGGAGATCTTCGCGCCTCTGGCCAACCGCCTGGGGATCGGCCGCTTTAAGTGGGAACTGGAAGATCTGTCGTTTAAATATTTAGAGCCCGACGCCTACCGCCAAATGCAGCGCCACGTCACCGAAAAGCGGGCCGATCGCGAGGCGCGGCTGGTGCAGGTGGCCGAGACCCTGCGCCAGCGCATGCACCAGTCTGAAATTCAGGTGGTCGATGTCAACAGTCGCCCCAAGCATCTTTACGGCATCTACCGCAAAATGGAGCGGCAGCAAAAAGACTTCAGCGAAATCTACGACATTGCCGCCATCCGCCTGATTGTGGGCAGTAACGAAGACTGCTACCGCGCCCTGGCCATTGTCCACGACGCCTTTCGCCCCATTCCCGGCCGGTTTAAGGACTACATTGGCCTGCCCAAGCCCAACCGCTACCAGTCGCTACACACGGTGGTTATTGGCCCTAAGGGTAAGCCGATTGAGGTGCAGATTCGCACCCTTGAGATGCACCACATCGCCGAGTACGGCATCGCCGCCCACTGGAAGTATAAAGAAACCGGCGCATCGACCAACACCCGCATCAACGCCGATGACGAGAAGTTCACCTGGTTGCGGCAGCTGCTGGAGTGGCAAAACGACCTCAAAGACGCCAAGGAATTTCTCGAAAACGTCAAGGGCAACCTGTTTGACGAAGATGTCTATGTCTTTACCCCCGATGGCGATGTGGTGCCGTTAAGCCGGGGGGCAACTTCCGTAGACTTTGCCTACCGCATTCACACCGAAGTGGGCAACCACTGTACTGGGGCCAGGGTAAATGGCCGCATCGTCACCCTCGGCACGTTGCTAGAAAATGGCGACATCGTCGAAATTCTCACCCACAAGAACGGCCACCCCAGCCTCGACTGGCTCAATTTTGTCGTTACTCCCAGCGCCCGCAACCGCATTCGCCAGTGGTATAAGCGATCGCACCGCGACGAAAACATCGCCCGAGGCCGCGACATGCTCGAAAAAGAGCTGGGCCGCAGCGGCTTTGACGCCCTGCTCAAGTCTGAACCCGCCCAGCTGGCCGCTGAGCGCTGCAACTACCAGAGCGTCGACGACTTTCTAGCCGGGCTGGGCTACGGCGAGGTGACGCTCAACTCGTTTGTCAACCGCCTGCGGGAGGCTATCAAGGCCAAGCAACCCCTAGAAACACTGTCGCCCGAGTCGTCGCTGCAAGATTCTGATCGGTTTCTGGCGGGGGCTGTCGCCAACCCCCACCGCCCCCGCCCCGCCCCCTCTAAAGATCCGATTTTAGGCATTGAGGGGCTGGTGCACCATATTGCGGGCTGCTGTAACCCGCTGCCCGGCGAGCCAATTATGGGCAGCGTATCGTTGGGCAGTCGGGGCATTGCCATCCACCGCCAAGGCTGTCCAAACTTGGCGGAGATACCGGGCGATCGCATCATCCCCGTCAGCTGGAACCCGGTTGACCACAGTGGCTCTCGCCACACCTACCCGGTGGAGGTGCGCATTGAGGTAATTGACCGCGTAGGCGTGCTCAAAGATATTCTCTCCCACCTGTCGGACCTGCAAATTAACGTCCATAAGGCTCAGGTCAAAACCTTCCCCGGCCAAACCGCCGAGATTGATCTGGGGCTTGACGTCAAAGATCACGCCCACCTCGAACAAACCTTTGGGCAAATTCGTAAGATGACCGACGTGCTCAAAATTCGCCGAATGAGTCAGGTCGCCTAGGATTGTTGGTCAACAGAATATTCTGTTAAAGTGCCGTAGGATAATGGGGGTTTGCACGACGGTAGGCGCAGCATGGAGCAAGCAACCCCCAACCTCATTCAGCGAGTCGGTGTCATTGGCGGCGGACAGCTCGCCTGGATGATGGGGCCAGCGGCGCAACAGCTGGGTCTAGAGCTAGTGGTGCAAACTCCCCAGAGCACTGACCCGGCAGTGGCGATCGCCCACTCCACCATCTTGGCCCCTGTCGCCGATGCCGCCGCCACCGCATCCCTCGCGGCCCAGTGCGATGTGATTACCTTTGAGAACGAATTTATCGACTGCGAGGGGCTTCAGGTTCTGGCTCAGCAGGGCATAGTCTTTCGCCCTGGTCTAGACGTACTGGCGCTGGTGCTCGACAAGCGGCACCAGCGCGAGTTTTTTGCCCGTATCGGCCTACCCAACCCCCGCTACGACTTTTTAGACGGCGACGAAAGTGACGCCGAACTCGCCGCCAAGGCCGAGGCCATCGGTTTTCCGCTAGTGATCAAAACTCGCCGCCTGGGCTATGACGGTCACGGCACCTCAGTAGTAAACGATGCGGCTCAGCTCAGCGCCATCTGGGACAAATTTAACCGCGCCCCGGTGCTGCTAGAGGAGTTTGTGCCCTTCAAACAGGAGCTGGCGGTTATGGTCGCCCGCTCGACCTTTGGGAAGATCGCTGTCTATCCCACCGTAGAAACTCAGCAGGTCGAGCAAATCTGTCGCCGCGTCTTTGCCCCAGCCCAGGTTAATCTCGAGGTTGCAGCGAGAATGACTAGCATTGCCCGCACTTTGGTAGAGCAGCTTCAGCTGGTGGGCATCGTCGGTATTGAGTGCTTTCTCACACCAGATGACCGAGTGCTGATCAATGAAATTGCTCCCCGCACCCACAACTCGGGCCACTACAGTCTCGAGGCCTGTGAGACCTCCCAATTTGAGCAGCAGCTGCGGGCTGTGAGCGATCGCCCCCTTGGCCCCACCGCACTCAATTGTCCCCACTCCATCATGGTCAATCTGCTGGGGCTAGATGAACCTGAATCCAGCCACCACCGCAAGCTTGAGACCCTAAAACAATGGCCTGAGGCAACTCTCTACTGGTACAACAAAGCCATCCGCCCTGGACGCAAGCTGGGGCACATAACCCTGCGGCTCGATGCAGCGGCAGACCCTGTTGCTGCTGCCGCTGCGATCGAGGCTGTTTGGTACGGGGCATAATCCATCAGCCCACCGACCAAGCTAACGAACCTAAGACAGCGTCCCATTGACCCATGCCCTACACCCTAGACCAGCTTAACGCCATGGCCGAGGCTGATTTTGTCGCTGCCATCGGCCCTGCTTTCGAAGAAACGCCTGCGATCGCCGCCCAGGTCTGGCTTTTGCGCCCCTTCATTTCCGTAGCCCATCTACACCAGCGCATGGTTGCCATTATGCGGGCAATGCCTCCCGCAGATCAGTTGGCCTTAATCAACGCCCACCCCGACTTAGGCACAAGGGTTACTATGGCCGCAGCCTCAGTGTCGGAGCAGAGCAAAGCTGGGCTTAATAATCTTACTAGCGAGGAATATCATCGGTTTCAAGCCCTTAATCAGCAGTACAAAGATAAATTTGGCTTCCCCTTTATATTGGCTGTGGCAGGACATACCAAAATATCAATCTTAAAAAACTTTGTGGATAGATTACGCAATTCCACGGATGTAGAGATGTCTACCGCTTTCCTGGAAATTGAGAAAATAGCCTTATCTCGCCTTAATAGCTGGATTGTGTCTGCATAAGCCCTTGAGGGGTTGGGGGCTTCGATATAAGAGCTTCATAAAACGCCCAAGCCTTCCAAGAATGATTAAGATTGCGTTTCCCACGTAAGTATTGGTATGTACTAACGAGGTAAGCGTGATAACTTTGGCAGAGACTTAACCAATCCTGTAGTTATTCATGACGGGCTATCCATGTGCATAGAGCTAATCTGTAGTTTTGCCTGTTCAGCTAGTACGCCGACCAGGCAAAAGCTAGATGGGCTTACGCATAATCTGTAGTCAACGTTATGCCAGCCGTAGGTTTTTGCAACTTCGGCGACTCTATCTGGAAAGGTTTAATGATAAAACATAAGCCTTCCTTGACCCTACAGTCAGGCGAAGCATCTCAAATGCTTATACTTGGCCTCATGCTAGGGATAGCGCTTGAATATCTTTGGAGACACCGAGCCATGGGTTTTACTTTTCACGCCGATATAGATGTTGAAATATTTATTTATGCAGCTATAGACCACAGATTTAAGATAGGCAGTTCAATGCACATTTAGTCTCCAAAAGTCTTTTCTGCCGGGCTTGAAAAATTACCCTTCTAAGGCTTTTGAGAATTACTTGAGAAGATGCGATCGCATTAACTTCCACTGCTCATCTACAAATCCTAGGTCAGTCCGCCATGACATCCTTACCTAGCCAAGCCAACACCTCAAAGTTCCACATTTTAACTAGCACAAAATTTGACTTCGAGCACTTCGTTAACCGCGCCGCCCAGGGTCAAGGGCCGCGGCACACTATTTGGCAGCTCAAAGAAAGGCTCAATGCTCAAGTCCACCAGCCAGATTTTGAAGATGACAGTCTGGTCAATGGCCTCGACAAACTTCTTTCTAAAATAATTGGCAGACCGCATCAATGGGCCTTAGCAAGACAGGTTTTAGCCCAAACCGACTCCGATGATGTTGTCTACTGCTGTGGCGAAGACGCTGGTCTACCCTTAGCCCTGCTCGCATTATTCAAGAAAGATCGACCTCGGTCAGTTGTCAATGTGATGTGTCCGGAACGGTCGCGACCCAAACTGCTGCTCAAATGGTTTCAGCTGCATCGCAGTATTACTGCATTCACCGTCAACACGACTTTAAAGGCCCAAACCTTGAAAGACATGCTCAACCTAGCCGAGGATGGTGTGACTTGTTTGGCTGAGCAGACCGACAAGCAGTTCTTCTACCCCGAACCTGGCACGCTTGAGAAGCATCGTCCGTTGATTGCCAGTGCTGGTTTGGAGCAGCGAGACTATGTCACTCTCGCTAATGCTACCCACCAGTTGGATCTAGATGTCAAAGTCTGCGCTGTATCACCTAATGCCACCTCTAAGACTCGGTGCAGAATTCCTGAGCAACCGCCCCAAAACATGGAAATGCGGTACTTCGACTGGGTTGAGTTGCGCGATCTCTATCGCAGTGCCGATATTGCCGTAGTTAGCCTAATCAATAACACCTATGCCGCTGGCCTAACGGTTTTGATGGAAGCAATGGCTTGCCGCCGACCGGTAATCATTACCAAAACTATGGGTTTGGCCACAGAAATGGCTGAGAAAGGTCTCGTTTGGGGCGTGCAACCCGGCTCTTCTGAAGAGTTAAAAGCCGCTATTGTATATGTCCTAAGTCACCCTGAGGAGGCGAGTGCTAGAGCAGAGGCCGCTTACCAGCACTATTTGGAAAACCACACGAGTGAGCAGCATATTGAGCAGGTTTCCCGATTGCTGCAACGGGTTGCTAGCAGCGCCACGCCAGCTCGGCCCATGGTTATACGAGCAAGACCAATTTAGTGATTTATCGTATCAGTGGCATCGCCACAAGTTCGTTTAACCAATGCTCTGGTTACTCTAGGCTAGGGCAACAAGCCGACTAGATAATAGGGGACGTAGATCAAACTCTACGCCCCCTATTTTGTATTTCTATTGGTAGACTGTCTGCGAAAAATTGGTATTCCTCTGGACTGATCTGATTGGTGATGATTCTTGGTCAGGTGAGGAACGTTATAGTATCTAACGATAGTTACTGAGTAAAAGCTTTCACTTGGTTTCTAGCTTATACTGTGCGCTGGAGCAGTTAGATCGACATGGGTGCTGATGTACGGGTGGAGTCTTATCTTAGTGATTCTCTAGCACCAAACTATCAATGCCTTCCACGAGAGTTCAGCTCAAGCATGATTTAGAGAAAAGCCTCTAAGGGTTTTCTTGATAAGCTGTCAGTGTCTTGAGAGTTACAGGCTGATATCGACAGATTTTCTTGCTGCTTGCCAATGAGGTTGTGACTATGAAATGGGCGATCGCTGCACCATTTTTTGATGTTGATAATATCGATACTGTCAACTGGTTAGAGCCTTTTGTGCCAGGCGATACCCACGAGTTTCAGCTCATTCCGCGACAAAAACCGCTGCCAAAGTGGCACGATCGCAAGTCTAAATTTACGCCGATTAACGATTGGTTTGTCTATATGAGACAGGCCGCTGACGCTCTTAACTCAGATGCCGATGGCGTTATCACCGTGTTTCCTCAGGTGGCTTCGGCGGTAGGTTTACAGCAAAAGTTGAGATTTTCCAACAAGCCTGTGGTGGCGTGGCTTTTCAATGTGGGCACTTGTAGGACAGGTCTGCGTCAGAAGCTTGCCCGAGCTAGCCTGAGTCAGGTTGATCACTTCGTGGTGCATACCCGCAAGGAGATTGAACTTTATAGCCAGTGGCTAGGATTGCCCGCCAATCGGTTCGAGTTTTTGCCCTATCAGGTGCCCGAGATCCCCATCGAGTATGAGGAAGATCGAGATACTCCCTTCATAGCCTCCCTTGGGTCTGCCCATCGCGATTTTCCCACTCTGTTTGAAGCGGTTAAAAAGCTCAACATTAAAACTGTGGTGGCTACTGGCCAGGCTGCCGTTGAGGGCATGACAATTCCCGACAAAGTGGAACTGCCCTTTGGCATCAGCAAGGACGAGTGCTTGCGTCTAGCTCAGCAGGCTCGATTAAATGTTGTGCCGCTACAGCCCAAAGAAGGGGTCACGGCAGCCGGGCAAGTTACCCTCGTAGAGGCCATGATGATGGGCCGACCGCTGATTGTCACCAACTTCTACGGGGCCGAAGACTATATTATCCACGGCGAGACCGGGTGGCTAGTCGAACCCAACTCCTTAGAGAGCATGACCGAGGCCATCGACCTACTCTGGCACGACGATGCCCTGCGCCAGAAACTTGGTGAGAATGCCCGCGCTTATGCCCAGGAGCATTTTTCTGACCCCTGTGCCGGTCGTCACCTAGAGCGCATTCTTAGTAAAGTAGCTAAAAACCGGAATACACCGGCTAGTGCAAAGCTACAGTGGGCTAAATAGCTCAAAATTGCTGACCGTTTTAGTCTTCGTTCTTTAGGGCGCGAGATGACAGCTGCGCTTCTAACTAGCGGGTTACTTAGTTTGGAGGGTACGCAGCCTGTTAATAGCTGCAGCTAGCTCTGAACCGCGAAACCTAACTAGATCGCCCATGGGCCATTCGGTCAGACAGTCTAGCCCATACTGATCGATGTCGGCTATGACTGCGTTAATAACCTCAAGTAGCGGTGTGGCTGAGGTCATATGGTAGCGCTGGCCATAGACGATCGCAGCCGCGATCGCTCGCACCTGCCCTGGCTCCACTAGCTGCTCCACCGCTGATAGATCAATTGCCTCGGTGCCAATCTGAAGCTGGTCGACATCCCGTGCTCTAAGTTTGACGCTGTGGCGGCCTTTGCTAGGGTCAATGCTGTCGGGCCGGATGATTCGTGGTGCGAGGGTGCCGAAGCACTGGCCGCCTTCGCGATCGCGCTCTGTCTTAAACTCTGCCGCAATGGCTTTGGCTCGCTCGGTCAAATCCTGAGGGCAAAACTCATCCATGGCGATCACCGTGTCGACCACATCAAAGTAGTCGCCGCTGCCCCCCATCACCAGCACGGTGGAGATGCCGTAGTCGGTGAAGAGCTGCCGCACCTTATCGATGAAAGGGGTGATGGGCTCGCGATCTTTGGCAATTAGCGCCTGCATTCTGCGATCGCGAATCATGAAGTTCGTCGCCGAGGTGTCTTCATCCACCAGCAGCGCCGTTGCCCCGGCCTCGATCGCCTCAATGATGTTGGCCGCCTGGGAGGTGCTGCCGCTGGCGTTGGGCGTTGAGAAATTCTGTGTCGATTTGTCCTGGGGCAAACTGCCGATAAACGGTGAAATATTCACCCCCGAAATGCTGCGGCCATCCTCTGCCCGCACCTTCACCGCCGCTGGGACGGTGACTACCTGGTGCCGCCCATCGTCGGGAACGTGATTGTATACTCCCGCCTCAACAGCCCGCAGCAGGGTCGATTTGCCATGGTAGCCGCCCCCCACAATCAGCGTAATGCCTCTGGGAATGCCCATTCCGCCAATCTCTCCCCCATGGGGACAACTCAACGTCACCCGCAGCGACTCCGGGGATTTGAAGGGAATAGCCTGATCCTCCAGCGGGCGATCGTCCACGCCGCTGCGCCGGGGCAGGACTGCGCCATCAGAGACGAAGGCCACCAGGTTGTGGTTAGGGAGCTGCGATCGCAGCTCCTCCGCATCCTCAGCCGTATCGGCATGGTGCCGAAGCTTCGCCCCGTCCAGCGCGTTGTAAAACAAGGTTTTCTCAACCAAGTCGGGAACAGACTGGCACAGCAACTCCGCTGTCTGCCGCCCCGCAATCCGCCGCCCAAAGGCAGGTAAACCCACCGTAAACCGCAGCTCTACGGCCTCCCCGGTTACTCTGGCCGCGCTGCGGTTGAGAATGGCCTGGCTGGGGCGCACAATATTAATCAATCCGCTTTTGCCCGAACCCGATGGGCGCTGGCTCGACTGAGTTGCCCGGTAAAATTCACGGGTGAGATAGTCTGCTGAGGCGATCGCCCTACAGGGCAACTCCCACAGGTCTTGAGGGAACCCCGCCACCGCCTGCGGCACCACCACCCGCACCCGACTCGGAGCTGCAAAGGGGTCACCCTGCACATGGTCAATGTGCAGCATAAAATTCTCAAAGTCATACTTTCCCTGGAGCCCTTTGTACGCTCCATACCCCTGACCGTCGAGCCGATAGAGCTGGTCGTAGAGGTCGTTGGAAGTTGCCATACCCGCCGCAGATGCCATTAACTCAGACCACTACCGCACACTACATAGAAGATAGGCTAGACAACTCAGTTCCAAGTTTTGAATTTTGAGTATTGAGTTCATACCTCATCCCAAAAACTCAAAACTCAAAATTAATCACTCAGAACTCTCTCGCCTTTCCCCTTTCCCTCACCGCCGTCGTTCCACCATCGCCACCGCTGCCTCTATCGCCGCCGCCATGCTGCTAGCATCAGCAATCCCCTTGCCAGCGATATCGAACGCCGTCCCATGGTCTGGGGACGTGCGCACAAAGGGGAGTCCTACCGTAGTATTCACCGCGCGATCAAAGGCCATCAGCTTCACTGGAATCAGCCCCTGGTCATGATAGAGGGCCAGATAGGCGTCGTGGGCCGTTTCTAGAGCCTTCCCCTCGGTGCCAAACCAGGCCTGCCCAGGTCGCACCCACATCGTATCGGGCGGAATCGGGCCATCGATCTGCACTTGAGGATATCGCTGGCGCTGAGCCTCCAGCCAGGGGATCAGCCAGTCCACCTCTTCGCGGCCCAGTTGCCCGCCTTCGCCGCTGTGGGGATTGAGGCCCGCCACGGCAATGCGGGGCTGCGTCAGGCCAAAGTCTTGCTTCAGGCTGTGAATGAGCAGATCGAGCTTTTGGGTGAGTAGCTCTGGCGTCAGCACCTCGGGCACCCGGCTCAGGGGAATATGGGTAGTGGCCAAGAGGGAGCGCAGCCACCAGCCCGTGTGGGGAGACTGGGCTACAAAGGCCATGCCAAACCGCTCTGCTTTAGCCCCTGCTGCCAGAAGTTCCGTTTGGCCAGGGTAGTGGTGCCCAGCCGCTTTCCACGCTGATTTGGCGATTGGCCCGGTGACGATCGCATCGTACTGTCCCGCCACAGCACCCTCAATGGCAGTCTGTAGATAGGCAAAACTGGCGGCCCCAGTGGCGGCGCTGGCTTGGCCAAGGGCCACCGTTTCTAAAGGCAGCGGCGGCGAAATATCCACAAAATCTAGAGAGTCTAAAGCCGGCAGCGGCCCGGCGTAGGGGGATTGCTGGAGGGCAACCAGGGTTTGGTGCAGGAGCGATCGCGTCCCCAAAATGGTGACGGCTGCGATCGTAGACCAATCCCTTGCTCCCAACGCCTTGAGCACCACTTCAGGGCCAATGCCCGCTGGGTCACCCATGGGAATTGCCAGCCGAGGGCGCGGCAAAGATAGGCTAGAGACCAAAGTCGCAGGGGTAGTCATAGCGCAGGGGGTGATACCAAACTGGTCTAAAATGAGGGCGGCCAGGGGATAAGCCAATCTCCGGCGGGCTGGGCAACTGGCTCAATTACTATAGTGCTGTGGAAGGAGAGCGTATGGGCGGCGAAATTTTTAATACGGCGATCATTATCTTTACCCTGACCCTATTGGGTCTGGGGATTGGGTTTTTGCTGCTACGGGTGCAGGGCGGCGAAGAGTAGATTTTGCTTCAGGGGTGTAACCAGTGGAGCCATCTGATATTCTTAGAGGAAGTTAAACTTTTGTATCAATTCCCTCATGAAAGTATTGGTCGTTGGCGCTACTGGCACCCTTGGCAGGCAAATTGCTCGCCGTGCCCTGGATGAGGGGCACGAAGTCCGCTGCCTAGTGAGGAGCGCCCAGCGAGCTGCCTTTTTGCGAGAGTGGGGGGTGGAACTGGTGCGGGGCAACCTATCTAAGCCAGAGACCCTACTTCCGACCCTAGAGGGTGTTGATGCGGTAATCGATGCTTCTACAGCCCGGCCATCTGAGTCGGTGCTGCAGGTTGACTGGCAAGGTAAGGTCAATCTGATCAAAGCCACCCGCGACGCTGGCGTCAAGCGATTCATCTTTTTCTCTATTCTGAACTCCGAAAAGTTTCCCCACGTGCCGCTGATGAACGTCAAGCGCTGCACCGAGAAGTTTTTGGCCGAGTCAGGGCTTAGCTACACCATCTTGCAGCCCTGCGGCTTTCTCCAAGGGCTGATTGGTCAGTACGCCATCCCCGTGCTCGAAAAACAGCCGATTTGGGTCATGGGCGAAGCCGCCCCCATCGCCTACATGGATACCCAGGATATTGCTCGGTTTGCGGTTAGGGCGCTATCGGTGCCCGAAACGGAGAACCGCAGCTTTCCCCTGGCGGGTACCCGCGCCTGGGGAGCCTACGAAATCATGCGCCTATGCGAGCGCAAATGCGGTCAAGAGGCTAGGGTCTCGCGCATTTCCCTCGAGTTGCTGCGGGCGATTCGCAAAGTG
Source organism: Nodosilinea sp. WJT8-NPBG4 (assembly GCA_019359285.1). Lineage (GTDB taxonomy): Bacteria > Cyanobacteriota > Cyanobacteriia > Phormidesmidales > Phormidesmidaceae > Nodosilinea. The sequence goes on along the minus strand of JAHHHQ010000075.1, from coordinate 32,090 downwards.
GCGCAGTTCTTTCAATGGGGCTGGAACTTTGCCGATCGCCTCGCCTTTGTAGAAGTGGTCGCCGGCAGTCAACCCCTAGATGCTCCTATGGATGAGGTTTACCAGGTGTTTGGTATTCCCAAGGAGGAAATCACCACCCTCGAAGACTATATGCAAGAGTACTTTAGCCGCATCATGAAAAAGCTGAAGGAACTCGACTACGACAGCGAAAAAGCCAGCAAAAAAAAGCTGCCGTTTTAAGCCGTTGCTTTTTGCGTGGCCGTTGGAGCATTGGCAGCAGCGCATCAGGTGCCTGCCGATCGGGAGCATCTACTGGGAAGAATTAGTGGGGCTACTGGTCAATCGGCGGATTATCGAGCAGTCCAGCTTCTCGCATCAGGCGTGGCCAGAGCAGTAAGAAAAAGCCCATCCATACACCAATGGGAGCTGCAACGAGGGCCGTAAGCCAGAGACGATGCAGTAGTAGCCAGCTGCCGCCTACGATCGCAACTCCCGTCAGCACAATTGACCAGGGTTGACACCACCAGGGTTTAAGCTGCCAGGGACTGGTGACAGCCTTGGGTTCAGTTACCGGGTTAGTCATGGGATGGGGTGGGCTGACAGCCATCGCACACACCCCGCACCGTCACCTCATAGCTCTCGACCTGCCAGCGGGGGCTGAGGGTTTGCAGGTTGACATTGGCCAGGGTTTCCCAAGGAATGTCGGCGATCGCCCCACAGCTCTGGCAGCGAAAGTGGTGGTGAGGCCCAATGTTGGCGTCGTAACGGCACACCCCCTCTTCAAGCAGCACTTCGCGGACGAGGTTGGCACCGCGCAGCGCTTGCAGTGAACTGTAGACCGTCGCCTGAGACGACGTTGGGGCGTTCTGGTTGAGGTCGTGAAGAATATCGTCGGCGGTGGGGTGGTCACAGCGACCTAGCAGGTTGGCATATACGGCAAAGCGCTGGGGCGTAACGCGCAGCCCCCGAGACTTCAGCATAGTGACGATTTGATCGGCTTGGGACAACATTTTCCCTGGCTCCGGAACTTCAGCGCTACGACAACTCTGCTAAACACCAGCCTAGGCTGGACATACTACAGTAGCTCACACTTAACAGGTTAACATTCCGGTCTAAGAATTAGTCTGATTTCGTAAAGAAAATGATTTTTGAGTTAATATACTTATTGAAGATTTCTTAACTCAGAATTATTCTGGGTTAAGCAGCGAAGGCTGGAAACGCAGTTAACTGTTTTAGAACTACGAAAGAGGTAATTATGGTTGCTTTGATTGCTACGGGACGCGTACCTGAAGTCGTCTTCAAGACCCGCGTGCGGGATGAGTCGGTGGGCGGGTCCAACCCCTACCGCTGGCAAGATGTGACCACCGCCGATCTGTTCGCTGGCAAGAAAGTGGTTGTGTTCTCTCTGCCTGGCGCTTTCACCCCCACCTGCTCCTCTAACCACCTGCCCCGCTACGAAGAGCTGTACGAAGAGTTCAAGGCTCACGGCGTTGATACCATCATCTGCGTTTCCGTGAACGATGCCTTTGTGATGTTCCAGTGGGGTCAAAAGGTTGGCGCTAAAAACGTCTTCCTGCTGCCCGACGGCAATGGCGAATTTACCCGCAAAATGGGCATGCTGGTTGACAAATCTAACCTGGGCTTTGGCATGCGCTCGTGGCGCTACTCCATGCTCGCCAACGACGGCAACATCGAAAAAATCTTTGTTGAGCCGGACTTTGGCGACAACTGCCCCATCGACCCCTTTGAGGTCTCTGATGCCGATACCATGCTGGCCTACCTGAAGGGTACCGAGTCTGCCGGTGTCTCTGCGCCCAGTCTATCCTTCGTGGGCTAACCGCCCCCTGTCTCACCCTCAGTGAGTGTTAGGCAAAGGGGATTTCGACCCCTTTGCCTTTTTAGATCGGGGCCCATCCTAGCCGACCTGAGGGCAGAATTGTTCCCTGTTGGTCACGAGTCTTGAGTATTCAAGCAAATAACCCTTACCTCTGCCTTAATGGTAGAGAGCAGGTGTACAGAGATCTTCACAGAACTTCTCAGCTACTGTCCTGGCTGAACTCTGGCAAGGTACAGGCCTTATTCATTAAAGACTCTGTCGATTCTTATCTCGATGCTTGCAGAACCTTTTAGCCTAGAAGCATGGCTCTACCCATCGCTGCTTAGGCTCAATTGCAGTCCTTTCGCTCAGTTGCCGCTATGAAACTCTCCCGCAAAAATCTACACGAACGCATCGATCAGGTTTACGACGCCATCGTTGTCGGCGGTGGTATGGGAGGGTTGTCAGCAGCTATTTATCTGGCCCGCTATGGCCTCAAGTGCCTGGTGGTGGAAAAGGGTAAAGGGCGATCGCTGTGGATGCAGGAGGTGCGCAACGTGGTTGGGGTTAGCCCCGACACCCCCGGACGCGAAATGCTCAACCACGGGGTTCAGCAGTCGGTTGATTGGGGGGCAGACTACCTCCGTGGCTACGTCGAAGACGTGGTCGACGAAGGCGACCATCTGGCGGTGCAGGTCAAAGTGGGTAAAGTCGACAGTGTTTACCCCGTATTTCGCGCCAAATACCTAATTGCGGCCTCGGGCGTGATTGACGTGCTGCCCCAGCTTGACGACATGCAGAATGTCTACGACTACGCAGGCTACACCCTGCACGTCTGCATGATCTGCGACGGCTTCGATATGTGGGATCAAAAAGCGGTGCTGATTGCCGGCAAAGAGTCGCAGATCAACGCGGCCTTCGTGCTGGATTGGTTTACGCCCTACATCTCGGTGCTTACCCACGGTCTCTGCACCGTTGGTGATGAAATGCGGGCCAAGCTAGCCGACTACGGTTACCCCCTCTACGAGGCGCCCATCGCTAAGTTCCTCGGCGAGCACCACAAGATGAGCGGGGTAGAGTTGACTGACGGCACCGTGGTCGAAGCTACCACTGGCCTGATCAACATGGGCTCGATCTACCACAATCAATACCTCAAGGGCATCCCGAACCTAGAGTGGGATGGTGAAAACCTGATGACCAACACCATGTGTCAAACGACCCACGATCGCATCTTTGCCATTGGTGATCTCAAGCAGGGCTTGAACCAGGTCTCGGTCGCTATAGCCGATGGCACCCTGGCCGCCACCCAGATCTGGCGCAACATTCGCCGCGCCAGCCCGCCGCGCCGATGGGAGGAAAAATTGGTCAAAGAGGCGATCGCTTCCTAACGCCCCCTAGTCGGATCTACCAGTGTCGCGAAGCAAAAGCCCCTTTGCCATCAGGAGAGGGGCTTTTGCTATGGCTCTCAATCTGAATCATGGGTATTAGCCCTCTTTAGTGACTGAAGAGGGATGAGTTCCGGCCAAAGGGTAGCGATGGGCAGTGCCAGCTCCCACTCGCCTCTCCTACCTGTTGGCCCCTGCTGTCACTGGCCGCGTTCAAGCGGGATCAATGGCCGAATCAAACACTGCGAACCGCGCCCCCCCTTGGGCTTTAGCTCGATACATGGCCATGTCAGCGTGGTTCAGCATAGCCTCTAAACTATCCTCGCCCTTGGTACCCAGGGTAATGCCAATGCTGGCGCTGGAACACACCTTTGGATGGTCGGGCAGCAGCGGCAGGGCTAGCGCCTGCTGAATCCGGGTGGCCACCGCAACGGCAGCTTCGAGCGACGCCATCTCGTGCAGCAAAATGGCAAACTCGTCCCCTCCAAGGCGAGCCACGGTGTCTTGGGGGCGCAGGCAGGCTTTGAGCTGAAGGGCAATTTCCACCAGCAGCTGGTCGCCCACCCGGTGACCCAGGCTATCGTTGACCCCCTTGAAGTCATCCAGGTCAATGAACAACACCGCAAAACTATAAGCGGCGCTGGTGCGTTTGAGGGCGATCGCCTGAGCTGCTTTTTCCATGAAAAAGCGGCGATTGGGCAGGCTGGTTAGGGTGTCGTGAATTGCCCCCGATCGCAGCTCCAGCTCCAGCTGCTTGCGCTCGGTGACGTTGCGAATAATAGCGATCGGGTGACCTTGCTCGGTGGGCAGCAGGCGGGCTTCACAAAAAATCTGCTGCTGCCCCACTGTTAACTCGGCCTCAAAGCATTGCAGTGACTGGGTGCGGCTGGCCATCTGGCCGTAGCTAAACAGCTTAGCGGCAAAGCTCGGCTCAAAGCAGCTCACAATCGAGTTGCCCACCACGTCGATGGGCAACTCGCTGAGGTCGGGGTCTACAGAAGGCTTAACATCGAGAATGGAGCCGTTGGCGTCAAACTTCAGCATCAAGTCAGGGAAGTGATTCAGCAGGCTGGCACTAGGCGCGATCGCCAGGGCCGGCGGCAGCAGGCAGCGGGGCGGAGCGACCGGAGCCCCAGACCGCACGGTAATCAGTCGGGCGCGTACCCCCTGGCAAAAGCCAATGGCGTCACCGGGGCGGAGGGGGCTATTTTGCACCGGGGTGCCGTTGAGCGTCAGCCGCTGATAGCTGGGGCGGTCGGTAGCGTCGTCGCTGTGAATGACATAGCAGTGGTCAAGCCACACTAGGCTGGCGTGGTGACCAAAGACCCCCTCAGACACCAGGCGAATATCTTTGGTGCGATCGCGGCCAATCGAATAAAACCGCTTGCCCAACGGCATAATCTGGCGGTGCTCACCGTCTTGAATCAGCAGGGCCAGGTGGGGGTAATCGTCCTCCCGCTCCTGGCACGAAGTCTCTTTAGTTTGGGTCATCATACAGGGCACCAGTTGTAGAGTGCTTTTCCCGGCCGGTTGAGGGGAGTGGGGTTACCTAGGCGACCCGCGCTAGCTCAGGCGTAAACGATAGCTGACCGTCCAGCACTTGGCGCATCAGCAGGCAGGCAACCCCCGAGCTGTCGATGGGCCGGGAGAAGTAGTAGCCCTGCATTTTTTTGTAGCCCAGCTCTTTGAGGGCCATCAGGTCGTCGAGGGTTTCTACTCCTTCAACAATTACATCGAGCCGCAGCCGCTCGGCGAGCATAAAGATGGCCTCGCTCATCGCCCAGTTTTTGTTGCGAATAAACGATCGATCGATTTTGAGGGTGTCAAAGGGCAGGTCTTGCAGCCGCCCTAGGGACGAATAGCCCGTGCCAAAGTCGTCGATGTAGAGCTGTATGCCCAGCTGTTGCAGTTCGACTAGGGCCCTGAGGGCTAGGTCCTTATTTTCAATCAGTGCGCTCTCGGTGACTTCGAGCTTAAGGCTGTGGGGGGCAATGTGGTGGCGCTCAAGAATTTGGCCAATGTGCTCCACCAGCTGGGGATGGCGCAGCTGCACTGCTGAGAGGTTGACGCTGACGCTGAGGGGAGTCACCGCCGGAAACTGGGTCTGCCACTGGTGCAACTGTTGGCAGGCCTGATCGAGCAAAAACAGCCCTAGGGTGTCGATTAGACCAGCCTTTTCGGCTAGGGGAATAAACACCTCTGGCGAAATGATGCCCCGGCTGCTGTGCTGCCATCGGGCCAGCGCCTCAAAGCCAATAATCTGGTTGTGCTCGATTGACACAATTGGTTGGTAAGCCAGGTGAATGACCTGCTGCTCCACCGCCTGGTGCAGGTCGTTTTCGAGCTGAAGCAGCTCTAGCTCGGCAGTTGAGAGCAGCGTCAGCAGAGGTGTGGGCTGATTCTCTAGGGCGTTGGCCAGCCGATTGAGGCGATCGGCGTTGTTAATGGCGATCGCCAGCAGCCGTTGGCCATCGTCGGAGAGCGACCCTGACTGCTGATACCCCAAGAGCTTAAGCGCCCCCTGAATTGAGGCGAGGGGAGTGCGTAGCTCATGACAAATTAGTAGCGAGATGTCGTCAAAGGGGTGGGTTGAGCAGTCGGCAATCGAACACAAATCCTCACTGGGCTGAGCCGAGTTGGAGTACGCCATGGAAGATGCTTAAGACTATAGAAACGGTAGTGAGTTGAGACATTGGGGGCGAGAAATAGGTGGAGCAAGCAGGGCCGGGGGCAGGCGGCTAGGCGATCTGCGATCGCATCTCGACCCAGATGGTGTAGTGGGTCTTTGACACAGTGATGCACACCTTAAACCCTTTATTGCTTTCATGGGTAGCTTGGCGGTAGGCCTGGAGCCGGTCAGCTAAGGGAAACTGCTGCAAGCTAATGTAAAAGTCATTCCGGTAGAGCATGCCGTCGTGGATGCCCTGATTCCAAAATTTAAAGGGCGAGACAAACTCCTCGACCACTATCAGGGGGAGCATAGCGGGGCTGCTGGCAAGACGTCTTCTTCAGAATAGAAAACAAAAGTGACAGCTATGTGAACACCTTAAATCTTCCCACAGTGGCCCTACTGCCATCCCAAAACGGACTCGATTTGTCCGCCCAGCAGACCGGGATCAAAGGGTTTGATCAGCACGGCCCGCGCCCCCGCCGCCACAAAGGACTGCTGAGTGGCCAGCCGCAGGGTTGCCGTCAGTAAAATGACTGGAATGTGCTGAGTCTCAATATTTTCACCGAGCTTGAGCAGGGTGGCGAGACCATCAACCTTAGGCATGACCACATCGAGCAAGATAGCGTCGGGACGGTAGGTGGCTGCCAAGGCCGCGCCCTCATCTCCGGAAGCGGCGGTCGTGACCTCCCAATTTTTGGTGATTTCTAGGCTAACCTTGGCGATCTCGCGCACGTCGGCTTCGTCATCAATAATCAAAATGCGTTTGGTGACCATGATACAAATGCCGGTGCTGGTTAAAAAATACGGAGCGCCATAACTAGATAACTACAGGGCTAACTCACCCAGAGCCAGTCTTCAGTCAGTCTACCCAAGGGAAGCCAGACGGTGAGTTGCCTGTTGGTACAGGCGGTCTAGGGTCTGGCCATCGGTGGGAAAAGTGGCTGCGCCTAAGTGTAAGCCCAGGGGCGGGCCCAGATTGCCCGGGCTTGAGCGTAGCCGGTCGGCTAAGAGCTGGGCCAGGGGTGGCCCCAGCGCATCTTGGGGGGAGGACCAGTCGGGGGCCAGCGCTCCGATCAAAATTTCTTGAGGTCCCCAGCGGGCGATCGCATCGCCCCGGCGCGTGAGGGTTGGCAGCACCGCCACCAAACCCACCATTAGATCCTTGGCTGAGTCGGTGAGGGCCAGATCAGGGCTCAGGTGCAGCAACACCAAGCTGAGAGGCTGCGGGTAGCGGTGGGCCAGGTGCAGCAGCAGGTCAAGCTCAATAGTGCCCTTACGGCGGTTGGCCAGGCCAGTGAGCGGGTCGGTACCTGCTAAGGTTTGCAGCAGGCGGCCCCGCTCTAGCCGCTGAAACAGGCGATTGACCAGCTCTGGCTCCAGAATGGGCTTGGGAAGATAGTCGTCGGCCCCCGCCTGGTAGAGTTCGTAGACGGCAGTGGCCTCGCGGCAGGCGGTGAGAAACAAAATTGGCAGAGTCTGCCAGCGTTCCTGCTGGCGCAGCTGCCGACAGAGTTCCACACCCCTGACATGGGGCATATCTAAATCGAGCAGCACCAGGTCAGGAGGGCTGGCCTCCAGGGCGGTCCAGGTCTGGCGGGGGTCGCTGAGAGTGACTACATCGAGGCCCCAGGGGGGCAGCAGGCGCTGGAGCTGCGCCAAAATCAGTGGGTCGTCGTCAATGGCCAGCACCCGATGCCGGGTGTCAGTGGAGCGAGGCGTTACGGCCAGGGGGACGATACGTGACCCGCCAGGGGGTGCCGAGATCTCCCTGGGGCCGGCGGCCAGCTGAGCGTCGAGTTGAGCGACTAGGGCGATAAACTCAGCCCTCTGGGCTGCATCGTTCTGTACGAGCCAGTCTTCCAGGCGACGGGCTAGGTGTGAGCCCTCGGTTAGGCCAAACAGACCTAGGGAGCCGGCTAGCTTGTGGGCGGCCCCCTGGGCCATTGACTGCACCTCATCGGACAGGGGAGGCTGGCGCAAGGCGGCAGCGGCCCGGCGCAGGGCGGCCATGCGATCGCCCAGGATGGGCCGAAACTGGTCAAAGGCGGCGATCGCCGCTGCTCGAGCGGCCTCTGCTTTCGCCTGCTCCAGGGAGGGATCGGGCTGGGTCAACTCTGGCTCAGCGGCCGGTGGAGCGGGCCTAAGGCGATAGCCCATGCCGTAGACATTCTCGACCATATCGTCGGCTCCGGCCTGCTTGAGCTTGCGCCGCAGCCGCTTAATGTGGGTGCGAATGGTTTCTTCTCCAGGGGAGTCGTCAGCGCTCCACAGCCGTTCTAACAGCACTGTGTTGCTAAAAATGCGATCGGGATGGCGCAGCAGCAGCTCCAGCAACCCATACTCTTTAGGGGAAAGCACCACCGTCTGGTCTGCCACCGTCACCAGGTTCGCGTTGGGGTCGCACCGAAGCTGGCCCCAGTGCAGCGTGGGGCTACTCATCACCGTTGGGCGGCGCAGCAGCGCGCGCAGGCGGGCGGTTAGCTCGGTCAGGGTATAGGGTTTAATCAGGTAGTCGTCGGCACCGGCATTGAGCCCTTCGACCTTGTCACTGTTGCTGCCGCGCCCCGTCAGCAGCAAAATTGGCCCAGCATAGCCCGTCTGGCGCAGCCGACGACACAGCGACAGCCCGTCTAAACCCGGTAGATCAATGTCTAAAACAATCAGATCGTAGGGGGCAGATCGGGCATACTCCCAGCCCAAGAGCCCGTTGGTGGTGGTGTCGACAACATAATGTTGGGCGACTAGATCGCTGGTCAGCCGGTCGATTAAGACCTCGTCGTCGTCGACCAGAAGAATTTTCATGGTGGCCTCAGCCGTCGCAGGGGGTGCATAGCTTAGAATGCCCGCAGCGATCGCAGAATTTCCGCGACAGCAGCACCGCCCCAGCTTGATCGGATTGCTGCTGCCGCTGTTCACTCTGTTGTCACAGTTGCCGCCCATCATGAATATGTTCCCAAGACAGCGTCACATCAAGGGAGCAGGAGTTCCGTTCAATTGTCTACAGCCCGACCTGGGGCAAGACAAGTTGTTGGGGAGAGGGTCTACCCCCCCTCCCTGATAGCTATGGGTTAGCTACGGTAGTGGCGTAGCTGGCCTGGGAAATGCTTGAGGCCCTAAACCAAATTCCCCGTTGCCGCCCCTAGCGGTTCGCCTGATTTTGGGCGAAACCCCTCTAGATCGGGAATCTTGGCTACATTGGTCTTGCTCTAACGCCTCGAGTCATGCCGCTTCCCTGCCCCGACCCTGCAATACGCTACGCCGATCGAGTTGTGGCTAGCGAAACTCTGCTGATCGTAGATGACTCGTTAGAAAACCTCAGGTTTCTCTCCAAGACCCTCAAGGGCCAGGGCTATGGGGTGCGGTGCGCTCGTAGCGGGGCCATGGCGCTGCTGGCTGTGAAGACTACCCAGCCCGCCCTGATTCTGCTGGATATTCGCATGCCCGAGATGGATGGCTACGCAGTGTGTCAGCGGCTGAAGGCCGACCCCAGCACCCAGGCCATCCCGGTGATTTTTCTCAGCGCCCTGGATGAGGCGCTCGACAAGGTTAAGGCCTTTAAGGTGGGGGCTGCTGACTATCTCACTAAACCCTTTCAGGTCGAAGAACTGCTGGCCCGGGTAGCCAACCAGCTGACGATTCGGCGCTTACAGCATTGCATGACGGTCCAGAACCGGCAGCTTCAGCAGGAAATCTGCGATCGCAGTCAGGCTGAGACCAGCCTTCACCAAGCGACGGCCAAGCTGTCTACGTTGATTGAGCACCTCCAGGTGGGGGTGATATTGGAGACCCCAACCGGTCAAGTGGTCATGGTCAACCAGCCTTGTTGCGACCTGTTTCGCCTAGATCTGCCCCCAGCCGCTTTGATTGGGGCCGATGGCCAAGCCTTTGCCCAGGATAGTGCCGGCCTATGGATCGATGCCGTCGCCTTCACTCGGCGCATAGCAACCTTGAGGCAGACCCAGCAGCCGGTGGTTGCCGAAGAGATTGCCCTGGCCGACGGTCGCACCCTCGAGCGAGATTATGTGCCCCTGATGGGCGATCGCGGCCTGGAGGGCCACCTTTGGCAGTACCGCGACATTACCGCCCGCAAGCAGGCCGAGCAGATTTTGCTGCAAAACTCCCAGGCGCTCAACCACTTTAGCCAGAGCCTGAAGCAGCTGCACCGCCTCAGCCTGACCCAGTTTGACAGCTTCGATGCCCTGCTCCACGACTACCTCGACACCGGCCGCCAAGTGCTGGGGTTTGCCGGTGGTCTGGTGGGCCAGATCGACGGCAGTGACTATGTGGCGATTGCTATGGAGGCTACCCTGCCTGGGCTAAAGCCCAACCTGCGCTGCCCCGTCGATGACACCTTCTGCGGCCTCGCTATTCAGCAACAGGGCACCGTGGGCTTTACCCACATTGGTGCCCAGTCAGAGCTGCGCCAATATCCGCTGTATCAGGCGCTGCGGCTAGAGTCATACCTGGGCACCCCGATCTGGGTGGAGGGCGAGGTCTATGGCAACCTGTGCTTTTTTGACACCACCCCGCGCCCCCATGGGTTCAATCAGCACGAGACCGAAATCATTGAGCTGATGGCCCAGAGCATTGGCAAGGTGATCAGCACCGAGCGACTAGAGCAGCAGCGACAGCGGGCCAGGGTCAAACTACAGCAGAGTGAAGAGCGCTGGCAGCTAGCCATTCAGGGCAGCAATGCAGGCATCTATGACCTCGACTTTCGCACTCAGACGGCGTTTTTCTCCGAGCGTTATCGGGCACTGCTGGGCTACAGCGACCTGGCTACCAACGAACGGCTGAGCGACGACGACCTGCGCTGGGAGTCACGCATTCACCCCGACGATTACGATCGCGTCATGGCGGTGCACCATGCCTACCTGATTCAGCGTCGCCTGCCGACCTATGAAGTGGAGTATCGGCTGCGCTGCCGCGACCAGGGTTACAAGTGGGTGATCTCACGGGGTCAGGCTCTGTGGGATGAGCAGGGTCGGCCGATTCGGCTAGTGGGCTCGACCGGCGACATCAGCGAACGGATGCGGCTTGAAGCCGAACGCAAGCGGGCCGAGGCCGCCCTGCGCCAGAGCGAAGAAAAATTTCGCCAGCTGGCGGAATACATCGATAGCGTCTTTTGGATCTACGAGCCCCAACAGCGCCAGTTCAGCTATGTTTCGCCCGCCTACGAGAGCATTTGGGGTCGCCAGCGGGAAGAGCTTTATCACAACGCACGGGCCTGGCTCGAGGCAGTGCATCCCGACGATCGCGATCGGGTAATCCGGGGCCTGCCCCGCCGCCCCGATCCCAAGGCGTTGGCCCACTTCAGCTACGACGAAGAATTTCGCATCACTCGCCCCTTGGGGCAGCCCGCCTGGGTGCGGGTGCGGGCCTTTCCCATTCGCAACGAGCAGGGGGAGGTATACCGCCTGGTGGGGGTGGCCGAAGATCTGACCCAGGTGAAGCGCCAGGAGGAGTCGCTGCGGCTGATTGTGGAGGGCACTGCCGCTAAAACGGGCAGCGATTTCTTTGAATCGCTGGTGCGCTATCTGGCCGATATTTTGCAGGTGCGCCATGTCCTCGTCACTCAACGGCTGCCGGCAGACCCAGGCCGAGTCCGTACCCTGGCCTTTTGGCAACATGGTCAACTGGGCGATCGCCTGGAGTATGACCTGGCGGGCACCCCCTATGAGCGGCTGGTGGCGGGCGAAGTGATCTATGTACCCCAGCGGGTGCAAGTGCTCTACCCCGACGATGCTGAGCTGAGGTCGATGGGGGCGATCAGCTTCCTGGGCATTCCCCTCGTGGACGCGGCCTCCCAGGTGATTGGCCATCTGGCGGTGGTCGACGACAAACCCATGGTCGACGACCACACCCGCGAGCTAATTTTGCGCATTTTTGCCGCTCGGGCGGCGGCGGAGCTAGAGCGCCAGCAGACCGAAGACGCCCTGCGTCAGGCTCGCGAAACCGCCGATGCCGCCAATCAGGCTAAGAGCATCTTTCTGGCCAACATGAGCCACGAGCTGCGCACCCCCCTAAACACCATCATCGGTTTTGCCCAGCTGATTACCCGCGATTGCCATCTAGAGACCCAGGCCCAAGACTACTTAGAAATTATTAGCCGCAGCGGCGAGCACCTGCTGGCGCTGATCAATGATGTGCTTGAGATGTCAAAAATTGAGGCCGGGCGCATTTCGCTCCATGTCACCACCTTTGACCTGTCGTACTTGCTGTCTAGCCTAGAGGCCATGCTCACCCTACAGGCTGAGGCTAAAGGGCTCAGCCTGAGCTTCGACTTCGACCCGGCCTTACCCACCTACATCGCCACCGACGAGGGCAAACTGCGTCAGGTGTTGATCAATCTGCTGGGCAACGCCATCAAATTTACCCAGACCGGTCGGGTGATGCTGCGAGTGCGCTGTCAGCCAGTTCTAGAGCAGCCCGTGGTAACTAACCCCGCAGCCAACATTGCCCTAGAGTTTGCCGTCGTTGACACCGGCCCCGGCATTGACCCTGAGGATATCAACCGCCTGTTTGAGCCCTTTATTCAAAGTGCGGCAGGGCTGCGCTGGTCAGAGGCCGGTCTGGGGCCATCGCACCAGGGCAGCGGCTTGGGTTTGCCCATTAGCCAACAGTTTGTGCAGCTGATGGGGGGCGAGCTCACCCTTGAAACCCAAGTCAATCAGGGGTCAACTTTTACCTTTGTGCTGCCCGTGCAACAGATCGAGCGATCGGCGATGTTTCCGGCCCTCGACGAACCCCCAATTGTCGGTTTGGCCGAAAATCACCCCCCCTGGCGGCTGCTCGTGGTTGAAGATCACCCCGCCAATCGCTACCTGCTGGTGCGCCTGCTCACCGCCGCGGGGTTTGAGGTGCAGGCCGCCCAAGATGGCTATGCCGCCGTCGACCAGGCTCGCAGCTGGTGTCCTCACCTGATCTGGATGGATATTCGCATGCCCGGGCTCGACGGCTACGCTGCCACGGGCCAGATTCGAGCGCTGCACCTTGACCCTAAACCGGTGATTATTGCCCTCACCGCCAGCCCCTTTGAAGAAGAGCGAGCTAAAATCTTAGCCGCTGGATGCGACGACTTTGTGCGCAAGCCCTTTCAGATGCAGGCGATACTGCAAAAGATCGCCGCCTATCTGCCGGTGCGCTACCGCTACGCCGCTGAGGCTGACGATCCCCCTTCCCCTAGCAATGCTAGGGAGGCTGGAGTAGGCGTGGCCCCACCCGCGCCAGTGGAACTCGGGCTGTGGCTACAAACTATGTCCCCTGAGTGGCAACAAAGTCTGGCCCAGGCGGCTATTGCTGGTTCCGACGATCGTCTGCTTGAGCTGTTCAATCAGATGCCCGACGCTCCGATTAGCGTGGCTCAAACCTTGGCCGGCTGGGCCAGAAACTTTGAGTTTGATCGCATTCTTGACTGTCTGCGCCCTAGGGTCGATGCGACCCGTCAGGGAGACGCTGCGGTGTAGGTAGACGTCGCCTTCCCCTAGCTGGATTCACCCTAAGGTGAGGATCGGTAGGCTGAGGCTAAGACGGCGATCGGCAGAGCGATAGAACAGAGGAGAGAACGGAGGTGAACGGTGTACAAGATCGAGGCGGGAGGTACCCTATGACTTCCCCTAACGATGCGGTCGTCAAGGGCGACATCTTGATTGTCGACGATACTCCCGACAATTTGCGGCTGCTCTCAGCTATGTTGGGACGGCATCAGCTGGGGGTGCGCAAGGCGTTGACCGGTCAGTGGGCGATCGCCGCTGCCCAGGCCGCCCCCCCTGACCTGATTTTGCTCGACATCAAAATGCCGGAGATGAGCGGCTACGAAGTCTGCCAGCGGCTTAAGGCTGATCCCTTAACCCAAGCTATTCCGGTGATTTTTATCAGCGCCCTCGACGACGCGATCGATAAGGTCAAGGCCTTTGCCGCTGGCGGGGCCGACTATATCACCAAGCCGTTTCAGGAGGCGGAGGTGCTAGCGCGCATTGCCCACCAGCTAGAGCTGCGGCGGCTCCAGGCCCAGCTGGTGGCTCAAAACGAAGAGCTGGTGCGCTCTAACCGAGAGCTGGAACAGTTTGCGTCGGTGGTGTCCCACGATTTACAGCAGCCGTTGCAAAGCATTTTGGGCTACACCAAACTGATTGGCCTCACCTGCCCCGCCGTGCAGCAATCGCCAGCCCAGCCCTACCTCAAAAGCATTCTGGATGCCAGCGATCGCATGCAGCAAATGATTCAAGACTGGCTGGCCTACGCCCAGGCGGGGCAGGCCCAGCCCACCTTTGCCCCGGTTGACGGCAACGCCCTGCTCGAACAGGTAATTCTCAACCTCAAGGTGGCCCTGACCGAGTCCCAGGCGCAGCTGTGCTATGGCGATTTGCCCACCGTGATGGGTAACGAAGTGCAGCTCATGCAGCTGTTTCAAAACCTGATTAGCAACGGCCTAAAATTTGTTCGACCTGACACGGTGCCCCAGATCACCCTGGCGGTGGAACCCCTGCCCCAGGCCTGGCAATTTAGCATTCACGACAACGGCATTGGCATTGAGGCCGAGCACCTGGGGCAAATTTTTGAGGCCTTTCACCGCCTCCACGATGTCCAAAGCTATCCTGGCAGCGGTATAGGCCTGGCTACCTGTCAAAAGATTGTCGAGCGCCACGGCGGCCAGATCTGGGCCGAGTCGCAGCCTGGGTTGGGCAGCACTTTCTACTTCACCCTGCGGGCTGCCCCCGGCAATGACAGCTAGTTTCGTCTGACTACCCCACTGCTCCTCGAATTCCATGGGTCCGCTCACTCTGTTCTGTTGTGTCGATGCCTCCGCTGCGCTGCCCGCCCTGCTGACGGCTGAATTTCCAGACTGTCACGTGGTCGCAAGTACCCCGCAGTCGGTGGCAGCGACCGGCTTGGAACAGCTCAGCGCTGACGAGGTAGCGATCGCCATCGCCCCCTCAAGCTGGCTCGACACCGGAGAGCTGCGATCGTTCTGCGATCGCTTTCCCCAGGCGCTGATGATCGTGCTTGACCCAGCGGTGCCCCTGGCCGCTCAACCTGGTACCGATTACCCAGGCCCAATCTACCGCCGCTTGCCCTACCCCGGCACCGATGCCGAGCTGTTGTTTACGGTGGCCGCCGCTCTAAAGCACTACCGCCAGGGGCAGCAGCTAACGTTGAGCGAAGTCGCCCTAAACGACGCCCACCGGCAGCTAGATGTGCTGCAAAGGCGGATGTCGGCGCTGATGGTGCAGCTTGATTGGGGCGTGGCCAGCGCCAGCGATCGCGCTCAGACCGAGCAGGCCCTGCGCCGGAGCCAGAGCGGCTTAGCAGAGGCCCAGCGCATTGCCCAATTGGGCAGCTGGGAGTTTGACCTGGCCAGCCAAACCATCAGCTGCTCGGCGGAGCTGTCTCGCATCTACGGGCTCGACCCGGCTCAGCCTGCGCCCAGCTACGAACAGTGGCGGCAGATGATTCCTGCGGAGGATTGGCTGCCCCTGGAGGTGGCCATTGAGCAGGCGATCGCCGTTGGAGCGCCCTACGAGGTCGAGCACCGCATTGTTCGCCCTGACGGCTCGGTGCGCTACCTTTTGGGCCGGGGTGAGGCAGTTTACAACGACCAGGGTCAGGTAGTGCAGCTGCGGGGCACCGGCCAAGACCGCACCGAGGCCAGGCTGGCGGAGCTGGCGCTGCGGCAGAGCGAGGCCAAAAACCAGGCCATTCTCTCAGCGGTGCCCGACCTGATGGCGGTGGTCAACGCTCAAGGCCAGTACCTTGACTTTGCCTACAACCGTTTTACGGGAGAACTCCTGCCCCAGGTAGTCCAAGGCATTGTGGGCGCCTGCCTGGCTGACGTACTGCCCCCTGACCTCGCCCACCAGTGGCTGACAGCGGTTGAGCGCACCCTGACCACAGGTGTCCCCCAGTTTTTTGAACAGCAGCTGAGCTTCGGCGATCGCCTTCAGTACGAGGTGGTGCGCATGGTGCCCTACCAGGCCGATCAGGTGCTGGTGCTGGTGCGCGACATCAGCGATCGCCAGCAGGCGCTCTACGACCGCCAGCAGGCAGAACAGGCCCAGCAGGAGAGCGATACCCGCTTCCGGCAGCTGGCCGAAACGGTGCGGGAGGGGTTTTTTATCTTTGACGCGGTGGCGATGCGCTACGAGTACCTCAACCCTGCCTACGCCGCCATCCTGGGGGTTGACCTCGCCGCCGTCAACGACCTGGACCACTGGCTAAACGGGGTGCACCCTGAGGATCGCGATCGCATTGCCGCCGCCGCCGCCCAGGAGATGCAGGGCACCAGCACAGACTGTGAGTATCGCTTTCTGCACCCCGATGGCGAGGTGCGCTGGCTACATTGCCAGGCTTTTCCGATTGCCGATGCGGCGGGCACCGTTTTGCGGGTGGTGGGCACGGTCAAAGACATTACCGATCGCAAGCAGGCGGAGCTGGCCCTAGAGCAGGCCAAGGAACGCTACCGCTGCGCCACCCAGGCCGCCCGCACGGGCGTGTGGGAGCTCGATCTGAAGACCCAGAGGGGCTACCTTGACCCCACCATCGCGGCCCTGGCGGGCTATGACAGCAGCGAGGTAGAAGACAGCCTGGCCGACTGGCTGAAGTTCATTCACCCCGAGGATCAGGGTCCCCTAGAGACCGCCATGCAGCGCTACTTTAGCGGTGAGAGCGCAAAATTTTTCTTTGAATACCGCCTGCAGCACCGCGATGGATCGACAATTTGGGTGCTGTCGCGGGGAGAACTGCACCGCGATGCCGAAGGGCGGCCCACGATATTCCTCGGCACCACCACCGACATTACGCCGCTCAAACAAGCCGAACTGGCCCTCAAACAGCTCAACGAGGAGCTTGAGCAGCGGGTGCAGGAGCGCACCCAAACCCTGCAAACCCTGGCCGCCGTGGTCGAAAACAGCACTGACTTGATTGGCACCGCCAGCCTCAGCGGTGCCACGCTCTACCTCAACCAGGCCGGCCGCCGCCTGGTGGGGCTGGAGGATGAGCCCTTGGCCGGTCGGCCCATCAGCACACTCCATACCGCCGAAACTCGGCTGCGGCTGGAGCAGGAGGTGCTGCCCACGGTGATAGCGGAGGGGGTATGGCGGGGCGAGGTTGATTTTTGCCACGGGCGCACCGGCGAAGCGATCGCCGTGGAGCAGGTGGCATTTTTGGTGAAAGACCCCGACACCCAGGCGCCCCTGTGTCTGGGTACCGTCTGCCGCGATATTCGCGATCGCAAACGCCGTGAAATCGAACGCCTAGAGGGTGAACTCGCCCTCCAGGAGAGCGAGGCCCGCTTTCGCCAGATTGCCGAAACCATTCAAGAGGTTTTTTGGATGGCCACGGCAGACTCCAGTCAGATTTTATACGTCAGCCCCGCTTTTGAGCAGATCTTCGGCATTCCCTGCGAAACCCTCTATCGGTCGCCCCAGGCCTGGCTAGACAGTATCCACCCCGACGATCGCTCAGCGGCGTCGATTATCCCGCAGCCTACCACCACCACTCCCTATGACAACACCTATCGCATCTGCCGGGCCGATGGAGAACTGCGGTGGGTTCACGTTCGCTCCTTTCCGCTGTGTAACGGGGCTGGTGAGATTGACCGCATTGTTGGCGTGTCAACCGATATCACCGAGCGCCGTCGGGCGGAGCTATCGCTGCGGGAAAACGAGGAACTCTTTCGCGGCATCTTTGAGCAGTCGGCCATGGGCATTGTCGAGGCCGATATGGACGAGCGCGTTGTGCGGGTCAACCAAATTTTCTGCGGCCTGGTGGGCTACTCTGAGGCCGACCTGCTGACCATGACCTATACCCAATTGACCTACCCCGACGACGTGGAACTCGATCGGGCCAATGTCGAGCAGCTGCTCAAGGGCAACCTGTCCAGCTTTATGATCGAGAAGCGCTACGTGCGCTCTGACGGAACAACGGTGTGGGCAGCGCTGGCGGTTTCGGTGGTGCGAGATGCGCAGGGCCAGCCGCAACACCTGCTGGGGGTGGTGACCGACATCAGCGATCGCAAGCAGGCCGAGCAGGCCCTGCAAGAGTCTCGCAATATGCTCAAGCTGGTGCTTGACACGATTCCCCAACGGGTGTTTTGGAAAGATCGCCAATCGCGGTTTTTGGGCTGTAACCCAGCCTTTGCCAACGACTACGGGCTGACCCCAGATGGCGTGATCGGTAAAACCGCTGCTGAATTACCCTGGGGCAGCTATGCCGATAATTACCATGCAGACGATCGGCAGGTGATGGCCACCCGCCAGCCCAAACTGGGCTACGAAGATCGCGCCACCACGGTTGGTGGCAAAGACCTTTGGACCCTGACCAGCAAGGTGCCCCTCACCAACGCCGACGATGTGGTGATCGGCGTGCTGGGCTGCTACGAAGATATTACTGCCCGCAAACAGGTGGAAGCGTCGCTGCTGCAGCTCAACCAAGAGCTGGAGCAGCGAGTGCAAAAGCGCACCTGGGAGCTAGAACAGGCAGTCGCGATTTCTGAGGCGGCTAACCAGGCCAAGAGCACCTTTTTGGCCACCATGAGCCACGAGCTGCGCACCCCCCTCAATGCCATTTTGGGCTTTGCCCAGCTCATGGCTCGCGATGCCACCCTCAGCAGCGACCATGGTCAGGCCCTCAGCATTATCAACCGCAGCGGCGAGCACCTGCTGATGCTGATTAACGACATTTTAGAAATGGCCAAAATCGAGGCGGGCCAGGTCAGCCTCAACGCCGTCCGTTTCGATCTCCACGCCTTGCTCAAGGCCCTGGGCGATCTGCTCTACCTGCGTGCCCAAGACAAAGGACTGGCGCTGGTCTTAGACTGCCATCCGACCCTGCCTCGCTACCTGGTCGCCGACGAGCCCAAACTGCGCCAGGTGTTGATCAACCTGCTCGGCAATGCCATTAAGTTCACCCCAGCCGGTCAGGTAACGCTGCGAGTCACTCCAGCCCAGCCCATGCCCCCGTCCTCCCCACCAGGTGCCCTGCTGGCGGTGACCTTTGCCGTCGTCGACACCGGCATTGGCATCACTGCTGCCGATCGCGATCGCCTATTTGAGCCTTTTGTGCAGGTGGGGCAGGGGGCAGGCACCGGTCTAGGCCTCTCGATTAGCCGTCAGTTTGTGCAGATGTTGGGCGGCGATATTACGGTCGAAAGCCAGCCCGGCCAGGGATCTACCTTTGCCTTTACCCTGACCATGCCGGTGGCTGACGGGAGAGATGGTGAAACGCCGTCAGCCACCTGCGTCACGGGCTTGGCGACCGGGCAGCCCAGCTACCGTATTTTGGTAGTCGACGACGAGAGCACTCACCGGCATCTGCTGGGTGAGCTCTTACGGGCGGTGGGCTTTGAGGTGCGCGAGGCCGACAACGGCCAGGCCGCCCTTGACCTCTGGCAGCAGTGGCGTCCCCAGCTGATTTGGCTCGACATGCGCATGCCTATGCTCAGTGGCCCCGAGACGGCCCGCGCTCTGCGCAGCCAGGAGCAGGTCGCGGGCGCAGCTCCCACCAAAATCATTGCCCTCACGGCCAACGCCTTTGAAGACGATCGCGCCCGCGCCCTGGCCTCGGGCTGTGACGACTTTGTGCGCAAGCCCTTTCAGTTTGACCATTTGCTGGCTAAGCTGACTGAGCATTTGGGGGTCAAGTACACCTATAGCCCGGTCTTCGCCACCCTGGGCAATGCGGCCATGCTGTCCGCTGAGGCGGCGATCGCCCAGCTGCGGTCCCTACCGCCGCCGCTGCTGGCCCAACTTCAGCAGGCCACGGTGCAACTCGACGGCGACTGGCTCACCCATCTGCTCACTCAAATTCCTCCTGAGCAGAATGCTCTGATCGATTGGCTGAGCTGGCAGATCAACGAGTTTGCCTTCGACACCCTGTATCCGCTGCTGGAAGAGGCTCAGCGGTAGTAGTGCCTAAACAGCTAAGTCTTTAGCGGTGAAAACCTGCTTGATGTCACAGCGTC
Organism: Nodosilinea sp. WJT8-NPBG4; assembly: GCA_019359285.1. GTDB lineage: Bacteria > Cyanobacteriota > Cyanobacteriia > Phormidesmidales > Phormidesmidaceae > Nodosilinea. The sequence continues at coordinate 12,258 of JAHHHQ010000075.1, read as the reverse complement.
CTACAGGCGGTCGCCTTCAAGCTGACGCTTAAGCGAGTCGCCGGCGTCGGCGATCGCCGTTTTCATGTGTCGATTCGTGTTTTTGGCAACAACTTTGGTAATCCGCTCGGCTTGCTCAGAGGTTGTCCCTAACTGTAGCAATCGTGCCCGTAGCGCATGGTTAAACGCTTCGGCCAAAGCTGACTGATGGAAATGCCGGGTAGCGAGGCGAGCTTCTTGATCCGTTAGCTCAAAGATGCCCAGCGCCTTGACAGGGAGGGTGATAGTTCTAGCTTGGGGGGTGCTGTCTTTGGCAATCACCCACTGCTCAATTTTGGGATGCTGCTTAATGAATTCTCGCAAACTTTCCAAATAGGCCGCCTGACTTATTAGGGCCACCGCCTGAGCTAGGGTTGGCTCTTTTTTCGTAGTCTCCCCATAAACCTTTAGCAGCCCGGTACTGATGGAAACAAAAGGTAGCGTTGCGCCGATGAGCTTGCCCAGGGGCGCATTGATCGCCTCCAGCAGCGAGTCAAGCTGACCCACCAAAGCAGCGACTCGCCGCAGGTTAGGACTGTCTTCCTTTAGCACCTCGGCCAGGCCCAGCACAGCATCGGCGGCATCAGCCGCTCTATCGGCGGTCTCCAACGAAGCCAGGTCGGAGTCGGTGGTGAGAAAATTCCAGAGGCGGGTGGCCATAGCAAGCAGAGTCTTCTAGGGGATAGCGTCGGGCGGGTGCAGTTAGGAATGGGCTGAGGGTACTGAGGCTGGGTGTGCTTATTAGCCTAACGGCACCTATGCCTAATGGCATAGTGCCTAGGACTACTCAACCGCCGCGATCGCTACTGCTTAAGCGCAACACCCCGATAAAAGTATCCGGCAAACTTAGGTACCTTCTTGGCGTAGGCAGCTTCCAGTTCAACCTGGTCAAACTGCTGCTCGATCAGCTGACCCATGTCGCGGTCAAAGTGACATCCTCCAGCGATGCGCTTTTGCAGCGGCGTTAGGCGATGCTGCCAGGCTTGAATTGAAGGTTCATCACTGAGGCCGTGCTCGACAAAAAAGAACCGACCACCGGGCTTCAGCACCCGATAGATTTCGGCCAGCGCCTGCTCAATGTTGGGAATGCTGCACAGGGTGAAGGTGCTGACGACGCTGTCAAAGCTCTGGTCAGCCATGGGCAGTGCTTCACCGCTGAGCATGCGATGGTCTACCTTGATAGGTGAGGAATTGATGCGCTGTTGGGCCAGGCGATGCACTCCTGGGTTGGGGTCTACAGTGACGATCTGGCGCACCTGGTCGGGGTAGTATGGCAAATTTAACCCTGTGCCAAAGCCAATTTCGAGCACGTCGCCGCTCACATCGGCCAATACGTCCCGCCGATAGGAGCCCAGAATAGAATCGGCCATGGAAAGCTCAATCAGGTAAGGCAGAATTCTGTCGTTATAAAGGCCCATAGTGGCTGCTGTTTCGCTGGTCTAGCGAGATTCATGCTACGGGGTTATTCTACACACCGCCCACTCACCGCACCAAAGCAACTATGCCTCCAAAACTGGTCACTGAGCCTTCCATCGAAACCAAAATTGAGCGGATGCACCAGCGGGTGCGGTGGCAGCATCGTCAGATCGTCGAGCGAGGCATTGACCAAACCGGCTTAGTGATTGATCAGCCGGGCACAGAGGACGAAACGTTCTCGTTTTTAGTGGTCGGCGATAGCGGCACTGGGCGGCACCGCAGCGGCAGCCCCCAGCGGCAGGTGGCCGAGCAACTGTTGAAACACATCGACTCGGCCCGGTTTACCCTGCACACTGGGGATGTGGTGTACCTGGTGGGGTCTCGCGATCAGTATCGGTCCAACTTCATCAAACCCTACCAGGAGTGGCTGGTGGGGGGCGACGACCACCGACACATTGCCTACGATCACATGGTGTTTAAGCACCCAATTCTTCCGGTACTGGGCAACCACGACTATTACGATCTGCGCAGTGTGGTAGGGCTGCTGTCGGGCATTAGTGGGCCGCTGCGCTATGCCCTGCGCTCTTACCTCGATCTAGATGTGAGCTGGCGCGGCTCCAACCGGGGAGATGCCTACGCCAGAGCTTTCTTAGACTACCTAAAGGCGGTGCCCGAGACTGGGCTGGGAGCGCATTTAGATACTCACTACAGCAGCAAGCTGGACGACGCGCGGGCGCTGACCTACCGCCCTGGCGAATTTACCCGCTTGCCCAACCGCTACTACACCTTTCGCTACGGCGGCATCGACTTTTTTGCCCTCGACTCCAACACCTTCAACCAGCCGCTGCCTATGGCCAATGGCGAAGCCGGTCGCAAGGAGTTGCAGCAGCAATGTCAGCTGCTAGAGGCCAAGAAAGATGAACTCCTGCGGCAGGCGGGCATTAAGGCGCTCACTCCCACTGATGAAGACGAGCAAGAAGAACTCACGGAGCGCATTGAAGCCATTGAGGAGCAGATCAACGACATTACCAAGCAGCTCAACAGCTCTCAACTGCAAACGGTGGATACTGAACAGCTCTACTGGCTGCGCGATCGCCTGATTGCCTCCTGGCAAAACCCAGCGGCGCGCGGGCGCGTTCTGTTCTTTCATCACCCGCCCTACGTCACCGAAGCCACCAAGTGGGACCAGGGGCAAACCCTGGCGGTGCGTCACCACATCCGCCAGGTGCTCGACGCCGTTGCCGCCGAAGTGGCAGACATTTCCCGCGATCGCCCTCTGGTCGATCTAGTGCTCAACGGCCATGCTCACTGCCTAGACTATGTGCGCACGGGCGACACCGGCCACGGCGATGCCAACATTCCCTGGGTGATCTGCGGTGGCAGCGGCTACAGCCTGCGTCGTCAGCGAAGAGATGGCCCTGAGCTAATGGAAGACGACAATGGCAGCACCCGCGCCGTGGCCAAATCTCACCTCTACCTGGGCCGCGACGGTACCCGCAGTCGCCTTAAGCGCCCCTACTCAGGTCTGCGGGTCGATATAGCTGAGGGAAACCCGCCCAAGCTGACGATCGTTCCTTTGGTGGCTGAAAAGTACGACGGCGATTGGAAGGGGTATGAGATGGAGGGGTTTGAGGTGTAGGGAGTGAGGGGCGAGGAGGGAAGAAAGTTTTAAGTTTTGAGTGTTGAATTTTGAATGCAGGCCGTATAGTCCAAAACTCAAAACTTAAAAATCAAAATTCAACACTCTCTACCAACTTCCTGCCCCAGCGCCTTCACATCCACCGCATAGCCTGCAACAACTAGATACACCACGCCAGCGACGGTGCCGACCCGGCGGGTGAGGGTGCCGAGGCGATCGCGAAACAGCCGCCCGATTGGGTAGGCGGGCACCACGCCCCAACCGGTTTCTTCAGAAACCAGAACCACGGTGCTGGGGGTTTGCCGCAGGCTTTCGACCAGTGAGTCCACAGTGGCTTGCCAGGTGTCGTCGTCTTGCTCTAGCAGGTTGGCCAGCCAAGTGCCGAGGGAGTCGATCAGCAGGCAGTCTTGGGCGGTGGCGGCCAGAATGGTCTCGGGCAGGGCGACGGGCACTTCTTGCAGCTGCCAGTGGGCGGGGCGGCGATCGCGGTGCAGCTCAACTCGTTTTTGCCAGTCTAAATCTGTCGGATCAACGTTAGAGGTGGCAATGTAAATCACCGATTGACCAGAATTGGCGGCCAAGGTTTCGGCCCACTCGCTTTTGCCCGATCGCGCCGGGCCGGTCACTAGGGAGATGCGGTGATTGATTGTCAAGGCACGACCTTTTGAGCTTAGGTAAGTTGTCCGGTTGCACAGGTTAAATTCCCTTAGCAGTTACCCAAAGGGCTATCTAAAATCCTGAGGTTTCTCAGGCAGCCTAGAATTTTTCCCAGTCTGCTGGATAAACGCCTCGATTTCGTCCACCAGCCAGACTTTTTCGACGGTTTGAAGGGGAGTGCCAAACTTATGCTGGTTAATGCCTTCTAGCAGGGCGATCGTCTGCACGGGGCGATCGTTTTGGGTGTAGGCGGTTTGCAGCTCTACCTTCGCTAGGTCGGCGGTATAGCCCTCAATCCGGCGGGTGCGACCCAGCATGCGGCGGGTGAGAGAAAATCGCTGGCGATCGATGCGCAGATGCACGTGGGCCAACAGGGCATTGACCACGCCGCCAATCATGCCAAAGCCGACAAACCAGAAGGGGAGAGCAATCAGGCCAAACAGCAGCGACCCGCCGCCAGTGACGGCCCCAATTGTCCAGACCAGCACAAAGCCGTTCCAAAATAGACCAAATAGGCCAATACCTACGGTTTCACCCCGCAGACCCGGTGGCGGAATATAGATAGATAGCTCAGCCGGGGACGTCTGCACCCGCACGCGGGTGCCCGCTGGGGGGCGTGGGGCCAGCCGGCGTGGGGCAAACGGGGCGGGCTGGATCAGCGCCGCGAGGGCCACTTGCGCCGAAGCAAAGCGGTCTTCGACTAAGGGGTCAAGCAGCTGGTCGAGCCAGTTGGCAAAGGCGGCAGACACCGCCACATAGGGGCGAAAGTTGATGCGCAGCCGCTCCTGGGGCAGATCGGCGGGCGACTGGTGGGTGAGCAAAAACAGCAGCGTTGCCCCCAGCCCGTAGAGATCGGTGGCGGGCACGGCCTGGCCGCGAAACTGCTCGGGGGCCATATAGCCGTAGGTGCCCACCACCGTGCTGCCCTGACGGAGGCTGTCGCGGTAGACGGTTTGCACCGCACCAAAATCGACCAGGTAAATGTGGCCATCGTCACGGCGAATGATGTTCTGCGGCTTGAGATCGCGATGAATGACGGGTGGGTTAAGACCGTGCAGGTAGATCAGCACGTCTAGAACGGCGGTAGCAATGCGGCGGGCCTCGGCCTCATCAACCCAACCGCCGCCTTCGACCCAGTCGGCCAGAGAGGTGCCCTCGGCTAGGTCTTGAGCTAGATAAAACCAGCGGTTGTCGGCGGTATCGACCTGAAAAAAGTCGATGTATTGAGGGATAGCGGGGTGATTGAGGGTCTTGAGAGTGCGGGCTTCGCGCTCGAACAGCTCAATTTTTTTCCAGTCTTGCAGACCGCGCAGGGAAAGTTCTTTGAGGGCGATGACACGCCCACTCGCTAACACTTCGGCGGCGTAGGTCGTGCCGCTGCTGCCCTGGCCTAGGCGGCCCAAAATTCGATAGCGACCGTCGATGATGGCGCTGGTAGCCTGGGTCGGTTCCATGGCAGGAGTAAAATTTGTGGCCTATGCTTTCCTATTATGGCGCTGACCAATTCCTGCTAAGACTAAATCCCAACGGCTGGTGCATCTGAGGCCGCCGTATTGAGCCAGTTGTAGCCCTTAACTTTGTCTTTGTCGGGGCCAAGAGAATAATCCTAGCGGTTTGGCTTCTCTGCGAGACCAGGGGCCACTAGACTAGAGGCATTGTTGTAGCTGGGGCACAGGCGTTGAGTGAAACGCAAAATACACCAAGTACCCTCGCCGTAGACCGCAGGGAGCTGCAAGAGCTAGTGCGATCGCAGCTCCAAGTGCTGCTGGAGCAGGGCAATTTGCCAGGAGCCAAAGCGCTGCTGGTGCCGGTGCAGCCTGCCGATATTGCCGAGGCCATTGAGGAGCTGCCCGAGGCTATGCAGGCGATCGCCTTTCGACTGCTGGGCAAAGGTGAGGCGATCGAGGTCTACGAAAACCTGGACACCAGTGTGCAACAGGCGCTAATCGAAGATTTCAAGCGCCAGGACGTGCTCGACATTGTCGACAAAATGTCGCCCGACGACCGAGCTAGGCTCTTCGACGAGCTGCCCGCCAAGTTTGTGCGCAGTCTGCTGTCTCAGCTCAGCCCCCAGGAGCGCGAAGCCACCGCCCAGCTGCTGGGCTATGAAGCCGGTACCGCTGGGCGGATTATGACCCCAGAATACGTGGCCCTCAAGGAAGGCTGGACAGTTCTGCGGGCGCTAGACTACATTCGCAGCCGCGCCTTCGTCAGCGAAACCATCTACTACCTGTTCGTCACCGATGCCGCCCGCCGCATGACCGGCATTCTCTCGCTGCGGCACCTGGTCACCGGCCAGCCTGAGCAAACCATTGGCGACCTGATGACCCGCGACGTGATCTCGGTACGCACCGACGCCGACCAAGAAGACGTTGCCCGCCTGGTGCAGCGCTACGACTTTCTGGCGGTGCCCGTGGTCGATACCGAAGACCGCCTGGTGGGCATCATCACCGTCGATGACTTGATCGATGTGATTGAGGCCGAAACCACCGAAGACATCTACGCCCTGGGCGGCGTCCAGAGCGGCGGTGACAGCTATTTTCAGTCAAACCTATTTGATGTGGCCCGCAAGCGGGTGGTGTGGCTTTCGGTGCTGCTGATCACCAATACCGTCACCACCGCCGTCATTCGCAGCCAGGAAGATATTTTGCAACAGGTGGTGGCCCTGGCGGCCTTTATTCCCCTGCTGATTGGCAGCGGCGGCAATGTGGGGGCGCAGTCGTCTACGGTGGTGATTCGCGGCCTCAACACCGAAGAAATTAGCACTAAGCAGGCCCTCTCGGTGATTCGGCGGGAAGCGATCGCCGGTACCGTGCTAGGCCTCATGCTGGGGGCGGTAGTTACCGTCTGGGCCTACGTGCTCCAGGGCAACCTGCCCGTGGCCGTGACTGTAGGCATCAGCCTGGTAGCCATCTCCATTTTGGCCTCTACGGCTGGAGGAGCGTTGCCCCTGCTATTTGATGCCCTAAAATTCGACCCAGCTCTGATGTCGGCTCCGTTTATTACCACCATTGTTGATGTGCTGGGGGTGCTGCTCTACCTCACTCTGGCCCGCCACATGCTGGGGTTGGCCTAGATCAAGGGATCGAGGTTTTTGGATCATACCCGTATCCAACAATCCCAAACTCAGCCTCTGCCCTCAATCCCTTTGCCTCGGGCCGTTGTGTTAGCCCCGCTACTCATTTGCTTTAGGATAGAAGAACATAAAAGCCAGACTTGAGTTGATCGGGCGGTCTTTTTGCCCGGTTCTCGATACAAATGTTTACAATATTCCTAAAGGTCATTGCAGATCAGATTAGCTGGCTGCCCATACTTAAATAAGTTCTTTCAAGCTAGCTCAGTTTATAATTTCGCCTGCTCAGCCTCAGCCATCCCTAGCTAGTATTTTGGGATTATGGACTTAAACGGTTCGCCTACCCTGAACAAGCCTCCTCTCTCCAGCCCCGATCACCCTGAGCCCCCTGTGCTGCAAAAGATCAAGCAAGACCTCAAAAACGATCTAATTGCCGGCCTGGTGGTGGTTATTCCCCTGGCAACTACCATCTGGTTAGCGATCACCATTTCGGCCTGGGTGGTGCGGTTGCTTACCCGATTCCCTAAGCAGCTGACCCCCTTTGATGGTCTCAACCCTTTTTTGGTCGACCTGATCAACCTGCTGATTGGCCTATCGGTTCCCCTGCTGGCCATTTTGATTATTGGCCTGATGGCCCGCAACATTGCCGGGCGCTGGCTGCTAGATGTGGGCGAAAAGGTGGTGCAGTCAATTCCCCTGGCGGGATCGGTGTACAAAACACTGCAACAGCTGCTGCAAACTGTTTTTCAAGACTCTAGTACGCGGTTTCGGCGCGCAGTGTTGGTGGAGTATCCCCGTCGGGGTATTTGGGCCGTTGCCTTTGTCACCGGAGCCATGACGGCTACGGCCGCAGCGACCCCCAAGATGCTGAGCATTTTTGTGCCCACAACCCCTAACCCGACCAGCGGCTGGTACGCCATCGTGCCTGAAAGCGACGTTGTCAACCTGTCGATATCTATTGAAGATGCCTTCAAGCTGATTCTCTCAGGCGGTATTGTCGGGCCAAACCTGGCGGCGGCGGTGCCATCCGATCGCGTAGTATCCATAGACAATGAAGGTCAAGCTACGGCCCCCATTGCTCTAGATCTAGGCATCTCCGAACTTGTCCCTGACCTGGCTGACTATCCCCAGCAACTTTCCGTCTTGCCGGTAGACGAAGATTGCTAAGATATAGCCTGGTTCTAGCCCTGGGGTGAGGTTGGCCGTCGGTGTGCGTAAAACTTCGCCGGGTCATTTTTGCCTTGGGAAGATCCTGCACCGCCGCTCCTGGGAGACATGACCTATGCAAGCTCGCCGTATGGCTCGCGAGTTGGCCCTACTGGGCCTCAGCCAGCTTTCTGACAAGCCCGGCAGACTAGCGCCCCCAGACTTTGAGAAGCTGCTGCTGTCAGCCATTCAAACCCTGACTGCCGAGGCCAAAGATGCCCTCGAAACCGCCTCTGATGAGCTGAAGCGGGGCAACCAGCACCTGCTCGACAGCGGCACCCGCGCCAGCGATGTTGAGAAAGGCCGGGCCATGGTCGAAGAGGCGATCGCCCTCACCCAGACCGCCATCAATCGGCTGGCCCACGCGGTCGAGCTACCTGAGTTCATTCGCCTCAGCAACCAGTCTGAGATCGAAGCCTTTGCCCTAGAACTGCTCACCAACACCGCTAAATACCAAACCCAGGTCGATGCCATTCTCGACGAGGCCATGGTGGCCTGGAATCTCAAGCGCCTACCCCGCATCGATCGCGACATTCTGCGCCTGGCCGTGGTCGAAATGAACTACCTGGGTACCCCTGACCGAGTTGCCATCAACGAGGCGGTGGAGCTAGCCAAGCGCTACAGCGACGACGATGGCTACCGCTTTATCAATGGCGTGCTGCGTCGAGTGGTGAGCCGAGGGGATGAGGGTGAGGTGGAAGTAGAGGCCGATAGCCCCGTGGTGTAGGGAGTGGATGGGTAGAGGGTAGGGGGTGGATGGGTAGGGGGTTAACAGCGCGCTGGAGCTTGGTTGAAGCCGTCTATCCCGCCAGGGCGTATCGGGCTTTGCTTGGGTGTGGATGAACGTACCCGTGGTTCGGCTCCGTGGTTCGCCCTGAGAACGATACTATTAACAACAGTAACAACGTCCAAGGTAGCTCTGATATGGCTGGGTTCAATTGGTTTCAGCGCGGTTTCGACAAGTCTGACAGCGCCGATGCTGATGCTAAACAGGCTGAGGCTAAAGCTCCAGAACCCGCTCAAGCCCCGACCCCGGCCACCCCGCAGCTATCGTCAGAAGACTATCTGAAGTGGGCCAAGGCCGCCTACCAAAACATTCAGAAACAGCAGGCTGAGGCCAAGACGGAAGATACAGCTGCCGCAGCAGAGCCCGCTGAAGCGGTAGAGGAGACTGCCGCTGCGGTGGCAGAGACTGATGCCGCAGCCGTTGAAGGGCCTGCGGCTGGTGAGCCAGTCGTTGAGGCGGAGGTTGCAGAACCAGCGGAAACATCGGCAGCTGAGCCGGATTTGGCCATTTCAGAATCCCTAGAAACCGCCGAATCTGCCGTCGAACCCGCTGCCGAAGCTGAAGTCCCCACCGTGGAACCAGCAGCGGTGGAGCCGAAACCCGAGCCCGAACCCGTTGCGCCTCGCCCCTTTTGGGCACAGGCGGAGGAAGAACGCTTGCAGCGGCTGGCTCAGCTAGAGGCAACGGCGATCGCAGAACCCGAGCCCGAGCCTGCACCCACAGCCGCTGTCGCTGCGCCTCCCGCTCTCGTTCTGCCCGATATCGATCTAGACGAAGCCTTTCTCTGGTCAGCAGAAGTGCTTGCTGCCCAGGGGCGACGCCCCGACGACATCTCTGCCGAAGAGATCACTTGGCTCAACAAACTGCGTCAGGGGTTAAATAAAACCCGCCTTGGCCTGGTCAACCAGCTCAAAGCCATCGTCGGTCAGGGGCCGCTTAACGACGACGCGGTAATGGAAATTGAGGCCCTGCTGTTGCAGGCTGATGTGGGGGTCGCCGCCACCGATAAAGTGATTGAGGCCCTGCAAGCCCGCATGCGCCAGGAGGTGCTGCCGCCCGATCAGGCGATCGCCTACCTTAAATCCATTCTGCGGGACATGCTGGATGCGCCCCTGGCTGACTCCCACAACCTGGCGTTTACTCCCGAAAAAGGCAGCTTCAACATCTGGCTGATGACCGGGGTCAACGGTGCGGGCAAAACTACCACCATCGGCAAACTCGCCCATATCGCCAAAAAGTCAGGCTATAACACCCTAATTGCCGCCGCCGACACCTTCCGCGCCGCTGCCGTCGAGCAAGTCAAAACCTGGGGTGCCCGCAGCGATGTGGAGGTGATTGCCAACCCAGGGCAGAACACCGACCCGGCAGCGGTGGTATATGACGCGATCGCCGCCGCCCAGTCTCGCAACATCGAGCTGCTGCTGGTCGACACCGCTGGGCGTCTGCAAAACAAAAAGAACCTGATGGATGAGCTGGCGAAAATTCGCCGCATCGTCGATAAAAAAGCCCCTGATGCCCATGTCGAAGCGCTGCTCGTGCTCGATGCCACCCTGGGTCAAAACGGCCTGCGCCAGGCAGAAGTTTTTGCCGAAGCCGCTAACCTCAGTGGCGTGGTGCTCACCAAGCTCGATGGCACTGCTAAGGGCGGCGTCGCCCTGGCAGTGGTCGAGCAGTTGGGGCTACCCATCCGCTTTATTGGCGCAGGGGAAGGCATCGAAGACCTGCGGCCTTTCTCCAGCTACGAGTTTGTCGAAGCTTTGGTGAGTGGTTGAGCTTTTCAAAGTTGTTCGTTAACTCGTGCCTCTCTAACAAGTGGCAAGTTTATTGGCGGCTAACTCTGGTTTGCAGATTGATAGACCGGTTGATGGGCAATATTGAATATAGTCGAGTAACTCTTGCTCTAAACACGCCCATGGAACCTGAACAACGATTGGACTATCTCTACAAAGAATATGTGCGGTTAAGCCAGCAGGCAGAAAACTATATCCAAGGCGCCTTTGAAGATCTCAAGTTGATGGGAGTGATTGGGGCTACCATCGCTCTTTGGAAACCCATCGTCGATTTTGTTGCGCTGGCAAAGCCTGAGATTGATGCTAGCGGGTTGCTATTTTTAGGCTTTCTCAGCCTGCTGCTAATCATTGCCATCATAGGATTTTGGAATTTGATCAAGCAATCTTTCATTATCTTTTTTGCAGATAACCTCCAGAGCTACGAAGAAGAAATTAGAAAAGAGCTAAGTGTAATTGAGGGGTCAGGTGTTTTTGGCTTGAATCTTGAAAAAGAAGCAAAACTTCTACAAAGCTACAGATCTACTTTTGCCGCCTTCCTTTCGGTTTTTGCTCTAGCGACAACGTTCATACCTGTTTTAATCTTGGTGTCACTTAGCGTCACCTATGCTTTGATTTGTTTGGTGCTGTCATTTGTGCTGTTCGGAACTTACTTTCGAGTTCTTAAAAAGTCAACCCGAAGATTTCTTAAGCATTAGTGTCTTTCTTCTGCTACAGGTGGTCAAGTAGCTCGGAAACATTGACACAGTTTTATTTTGCTCTAGGAGAAGCAACGATGAAGCACTTCAACCCCAAGACAATGAAACCGAGTACCAGCCAGTTTGATGAAGCTGTAAAAGATAAAATAAGTCTGGAAGGCCAGCAAAGTTTTGCTTATCAAGCTGTACAAAGCCTCTTTGTGCAAGCTCAAGCTTTATATAGAACGCTTGATTTTGTCACTAGTGAACAAATTTCTCACTTCAAAAAAACTGAAAAGTACCTTACTCACCGGCAAGAGAACGATGCTATTGCTTTGACAGCGATGTACGCAAGGGAGTTGAGGACAGAGTTTATTGATCGGTTAGTAAAAGAAGACGCTTCAATCAGTGATTCAGAGAGGCTCACTCTCCAAATGACTCTAGAGATTTACAAGACAACTTGCGATGCTAACTACGGAGCGTTATATCAATTCCGCTTATTTAGGCATGATTAAGCGCCTCTAACCACCAGTGAAAGCCGGTTAGTCCTTGGATGAACCTAGGGCGGTTTAACAGAACCTGACAGCGCTGAGTGACCACGGCTTCAAGTTGATCCAAAGACTGAAAACTCTGGTTGGCAATGGCTTCATTAGTGACAGGCCAAAGGCGCTCTGCCGGTTGCAGTTCAGGAGACTTGGGTGGCAGAAACAACAGATGGACACCCTCAGGAACAACCAGTTTGGCGGTGGTGTGAAAGGCCGCTTGATCTAATACCAGGACGACGCGCTTCTGGGGGCCAAGGTCAAAATGAGCCGCGAAGTCCGCAAGCACTTGGCTCATCACTCGCCCGTTGAGCCTGGGTACAATCCACCAGTATTGCAGATGAAGGCGTAGATAGGACATTCTAGGAGAGTAGGACTATTGCTTGAGTAACGATGCCAGCCGCTTATAGTAATGATCTGCGCGAAAAAGCGCTTGCTGCTGTTGACCGAGGCGAC
>JAHHHQ010000074.1 GCA_019359285.1 Nodosilinea sp. WJT8-NPBG4 | reverse complement strand
CGACACCATTGGCCCGTGGGGGTTCTGCTTTGGGTACCTGTGACGCCATCCCTGTTGGGGTTTGTGTTCCTAAACTCCACGGCCTTAGGCAAGTTAAGGACAGGGTGAGTTGAGTAGCTGCCTGCGCTTGCAGCTAGCCGATGCAGCTGGAGGGTAATTGTCCAACGCTTCGTTGGACAAATTTTGGAGTGTTTCACGAAAGAGCTGTCAAGAGAGGCTGTGATGCTGCTCTGCGGCGCGGGGCAGCTATGCTGCTGGGGTTCCTCCCATGGGCCGGGGCCTTAGCTTTCTTTCCGTTAGACCGAAGTGGTTCTGGGTTGGTGGGAGGGTAAAGATTTTAATGCGATCGCGGCCGGAGCGAAGGGCTGGTTATGCTGACTTTTTCTACCTAATCGTCCCTATAGGGCAATTAGGTCGACGGTTTTCCATCTAATTCTCTTTAGAGGTGAATTAGACTGACAAATTTCTACATAATCACCCCTGTAGGGATATTAGACGGAAATTTTCCCTCTAATAACGAGTTAGCTACGCAAAGCGTGGGAAAAGCTTCAAATAATGAAGTGAGACCGCTGTGAGCAGTTGAGCTATAAGTTTGATTAACTATATTTCTTAGTATTAGAAGCGCAATTATTGCAGTAGCATCCACTGCATTTAACATGAATAAGCTAAACGTTTTCTTGCTGCACATTCACCTAACTGTTCAATTAGATTTCTTATTAGAAAATAGGTTTAGCCTAACAACACAAACCTTGAGATTGGAGAGGGCGACTGAGGTCTCTTGGTGCGGGCGCTGAAGTTAGCGTCCAGGAGGTGTCTGGTGAGGTCAGTGTTTGAAGAGGATTGGTAAGGGTGAGAGGGTGAGGGAAGGTTATCGATGAGGGCGTAGTGGGGTCGATCCCTAGCTCAATCTAGCTAACAAGTCATTGGAGCGGGCTGACCCAGTTCTCCTTAGCCCGTTAAATAATGCTTGCAGCCGCTCAATTTCGTCGTTAGACCGCTGGCAGAACCGACAACAGCCAAGCACATAGGAGAATCATACTCATGCCCTGGACCATCGCCACGAACAACTCGGAGATCCTCGCTGTTCACGTCGCGCTGCTACCCACGAATCAGATACTCATGTTCGGCGGTAGCGAGCACAATGCCGCGCAGAACCTGAGCGGCATTGCATCGGACCTCGACAACTCACGGCTCTTCAACCTCTCGGGGGGCACGCTGATCGAGACAATTGGCTCGCCGACGACGGACGTGTTCTGTGCGGGGCACTCGATGCTTGCGGACGGTCGCGTCCTCGTCGCGGGTGGCACCAAGGAATGGGGCGGCGAACATGAGGGGCATGGGCACAACCTGAACTTCCTCGGGGAGCACGGAACGTGGATCTACCATCCGCGCGCGCGGCAGTGGCGCCGCGTCCGTGACCTGATCTTCGAGCCGGGACGCACGGCGGGCGGCGGGCGCTGGTACCCGACGCTCGTGACGCTGGCCAACGGCGAGTCGCTGGCGGTCGCTGGCCACCCCGACGAGCCCGACAGCCGGCACAACAACGACTCGCCCGAGCGCTACTCACTCGGCGGCGACTGGTGGACGCTGCTGCCGGGCGAACGGCTGGACGTTGGGATTCGCAGCCGGTACTACCCGCGGTTCCACCTGCTGCCCGACGGCAACGTGTTCTTTGTCAGCCCGGTCAGCAACGCCTGCCGCATCTGGAACCCGTTCACGGGCACGACTGTTGGCGGAACGATTGGCGCTCCGGGCGGCGGAACGTACGACTCGAGCTGGGACTTTCCGTCTACGTTGCTGCCGCTGCTGCCCGAGGACGGCTATCGCGCGCGCGTGATGATCTGCGGCCAGGCCAACGCGCGCCGGATCGACCTATCGCAGCCGTCGCCGGCCTGGGCTAATACTATGCCCCGCACCGGCGCGGCCGCCGGCCGGCAGCGCCGCTTCGGCATGTCGGTAATCCTGCCCACCGGCGACGTCTTCGTGTGCGGCGGGATCGACGGCGGCACTTCGGATGCGAACGCCGTGCGCGAGGGAGAGATCTACACGCCCGGCGTCGACTGGGCGAGCGGGCTGTACACGGCGGCCGAGAGCTGGGTCAGCACCGACGCCGCCACGGTCGCGAGGAATTACCATTCCTCGGCGCTTCTGATGCCAAACGGGCGTGTCTGGGTCGCAGGCTCCAGCAAGAACGCGGACCAGGGAGACCCGGCCTTGGTCGGCGAGCTGCGAATCGAGCTGTTTCAGCCCGCTTACGATGGCGCCGCCGGACGTCCAGCGATCACTGACGCGCCCCCGAGCGCCGGCTACGGACAGGCGTTCGAGATCCGCACTCCGCAGGCGGCGCAGATCCGCCGCGTGGCGTTGACGCGGTGCGGCAGCATGACGCACGCATTCGACGGCGACCAGCGCTACGTCGGTCTCAACTTCCAGCGCGGTGAGGGGGATCTCCTCCGCGTCACCGCGCCACCCAACAGCCGTATCGCTCCTCCTGGCTACTACCTGCTCTGGGTGCTCGACAACAACCACCTGCCGTGCCAAGAGGCGCGCTTCATCCGCATCTGCGAGCAGCGGATCCAGATAGTCCTCGACCGCAGCACGTTCTCGACGCACGAGGTCCAGGCGCTCAGCGTACCCACGACGACGGCCGTATTTACCAACGCGCTCTACGTCATCCTCGACGGATTCCTGCCGAGCGAAGCCGGCAATCCGCCGGTGACGCCGACGCTGACCTTCACGCGCCCGGACGGATCCGCGGTGCCAGGCATGAGCGTCGCGCTCAACCGCTTGCTCTACGAAGACGACACGGTGCCGCCCGATGTCGCGCAGCGGATCACCTTCGTCTTCAATGTCCGCTTCACGAGCCTCCAGGCGTTCAACGAGATTCCAGCGGCGGATTCGGCCCAGAACATCCTCGTGACGGCACAGCACGGCGGCAATACCGAGCAGTCAGTGATGACGCTCAGCAAGAACCCGAACCCCTACATGCGCGACGGCCAGGTGCACTGGCTCAGCACCGACCTTCGCGTCTTCACGATGCGCCCTGGGTTGACCCGGGCCGGCATCACACATGGCAGCGGCAGCAGCGCGCCGGTCGATTTCATTCAGCAGCTCCTCGCGCAGTTCAACGCGACCCCCACCGACGAGGACCATCCCTTCTTCGACATCAGCGACGACCTGCAGGAAAGCCGGCTTGAGCTCTCAAGCCACGTCGCCGGACAGCCGATCTTCAACTTCGCGGTTGCGAAGATCCGCTATCGGGCGCCGGATGACGTGGATGCAGACAACGTGCGCGTGTTTTTCCGCCTCTTCAACGTGGCAGTAACGGGGCTCGAGTTCAACGGAACGTTGTACCCTCGGCAGGGCGACGGCGCGTTGGCCGTCCCGCTACTTGGAATGGCCGGCGCAGAAATCGCCTCGATCCCCTTCTTTGCCGAGGCGCGGCAGGGTGACATGCGGAACCAGGTCGACGCCACGAACCGCCGGACCATTGAAGGCGCTGGCGCACCTGAAGTCACGGCGTACTTCGGTTGCTGGCTCGACTTCAACCAGGCGACGGCGCGGTTCCCGCTGACGCCCCCGCACAACGGCAGCGGCGGCGCGTTCGGCGGATCGCTGCTGAGCATCCAGGACCTCGTGCGCAACGATCACTGCTGCCTGGTCGCCGAGATTCATTACCTACCCGATCCCATCGCTGCTGGCGCTACGCCCGGGTCACACGACAACCTTTCCCAGCGCAACCTTGTCGTGGTCGAATCCGACAACCCTGGGTCGGCTGCGACGCACACCGTGCAGTCGACGTTCGAAATCAAGCCGTCGGCGGTGCCGATCCAGGTGCCGCAGGCGTTTGGGACGTTTGTCCAAGTGCCCGATCCTGTGCCAAACGCTAGCCGTCGGACCGTGGTGAACCCGGCGGAGCTGCCCGCCGCGCTCCCGGATGCATCCGCCGCGCACGATCGTCCTCAGCTGGGGGCCAGAGGTGCGCAGCCAGTGCACGCACTCGCGGTCGCACAGCCGCATGCGGTAGCAGCTGTAAAGCGTCCGCGCATGCAGCCGGACGAGCTGATGATCCGGTGGAACAACCTGCCGCGCGACAGCCGCGTGAGCCTCTACGTGCCCGACGTCGACGCCCGGCAGGTTGTCGCCTCGGCGGCAGCGCGCAATGGCCCGCCTGTGCTCGCCGCGCGCGAGCCTGACACGATCATCTGCCGCGTCGGCGACGTGACCTACGTACCGATCCCCGGGCCGCGTGCGCTCAATATCCCCGGGCTCATCTCAATCGAACTGCCCCCGACCGTTACGACGGGGCAGACGTTCACCGTAAGTCTCCACCAGATTAGCGGGCTGCCGCGCAAGATCATCGGCGCCTTCCAGATCACGATCCCCGTGACGACGGCGGCCCAGATTCTACCTCGGGAGACGCGCCGGTTGGCGGTGCTGCGGCACATTGGGCTGTCGATCCCGGCCGCGAACCGATGGCGCAAGATCTGGGATCGCCTCCTTGACCAGGTGGGCGATCGCGTCCGCGGCTTGGGCGGCGATCCCGGCAAGGTGCCCCCGTCTCCTAGCGGCGGCGAGGGACCTGGCGAGCGGCCAGGCGACGGGGGCCAGCCGGGTCAACAGCCAGGCGATGCCGGTCGTCCCGATGTAACGACTGGGCAAATCGCGCGGATTTTCTACGACTGCTTCGGCAGCTTCGAGGGGTTTGTTCTCAAGACGTGCGAGGGCGAGCACGCGTTTAAGGCGTGCGAGCGTGGGATCGAAGAGGTTGTGTTAAAGGCTTGCCGCGACAATCTTCGAGTCACAATCTGGTTTCGAGAGCAGAAGATCAGGCGAATCACCATTGATTGCTGTTAGCGTCCGCTGCAACCGCAACCTTAGACCGCACGCAATCAACCTGTTTCCTGAAATATCGACTTTGAATGGGCAGAATGACACTGCTGGGAGATAGCTGAGGTGACTGTCGATCAAGCCGAGTGCTCAATGGCCTTAATCTGCTGAAGACTTGTGGGTTGAGTAGTTGCCTGCGCGCGCAATTAGCCAGTCTGGCTTACCATACGCCTGTACTCACGAAAGAGCTGCTGAGAGAGATTGTGATGATGCTCTGTGGCGCGGGGCAGCTGTCCCAGGACTCAGAGTTATTTCACTGGGGTCTTCCTTTGCAACCGACTCATGGTTCTGCCACAGGCGTTTCACTGAGCGTAGGATGGCTCCGTCCGGTAAGAATAATGTTTCAGCCGAATCGCAATCTCGCCGCCGTGAAAGCGATCGCTTCAAGGCAAGGCACAGGTTTAAAGAAGGCTGAACCACTGCAACCCATGATCGATCACGAGTCTGTCAATCGGTTTGCTGCTTGGTGTTTGTAAGCAGCAAACCCTGAGCGGAAAAGGATTTACCTCCCAAGGTGGATGTCGGTGAATCCTGGCTTTGAGACTCTGGATATGCAGTGTAACTGTTTATACTAGTGCCACATCTTTTGCTGATAGACGACGAAGCCCCTCTCTGTGAGAGTCTTGCTTACTCACTGAGAAAAGAAGGTTATGAGGTCACTACAGCACCAGATGGACATAGCGCAATCAAACAATTCCATAAGCAAGTACCTGATGTCATTCTGCTCGATCTGATGATGCCAGAAGTTGATGGAATGGAAGTTTGTTGGCGTATTCGAGCTTTTTCTGATGTCCCTATTCTGATGCTAACGGCTAAAGACCAGGACATCGATAAGATTCGGGGCTTAGAGGCAGGGGCAGATGATTATGTGACCAAACCTTTCAACACGGGTGAATTGCTCGCACGGATTAAAGCTGTGCTGCGCCGCCATCATGGGGACTCTGCATAAGATCGGTTAAGGCATCATGCAGAGGGTGATGGCTCCGTTGGCTCAAGCCAGAAAAACTGTTGCGCCAGGTTAGGATCGCTTGCAACAGACGCGCCATTGACCCAGCCATATTTGAACTGATGAAACTGTTTTCCCAAGATTCCTTCACGAGTAGATGGTTAGCGTCCCTTCGGTGGAATTCCATCCACATGAAGCTCTTGTCTACCTACCTACTCCTGATCGTCTCGGGAACCTCGCTCATGTCTGGCTACATCCTATGGACGTTTTATGCCTTTTTCATGCAATCTCGTCAGACAGATTTAGAAAACTGGTCAACGGCACTGAGTGAGAGCGTTACAGAGGTCCTCGAAGCAAAAGATACGCAAGGGGTGCAGAACATTGTGCAGCGCTATGGGGCACCCGCCAACATCACACTCCGCGTCTTTGATGCCCAAGGTTCGTTGATAGCCACCTCTGATCCTCAAACGGATCGACAGATCACCAATTGGCTACCGATACCTGGCGTTTCAGAAGCACTACGCGGTCAAGCAGCGCAAGGTGTTGCTAAAGGGGTTTTATCAACGAGCGATCGCATCTATATTGCCAAACCGATAACTCGCAACGGTCAGTTATTAGGAATATTGCGCATCTCGATTACTTTAGAACAGTTTCAGAGACAGTTCGCCAGCGTAACCTGGACCGTTTTAGCTGCCCTTGTTCTTACCATTTTTCTCTGTACCTTGGTCAGCGAGCGCTTAGCTCGGAGTCTGTCTAAACCCATTGAAGTGATGCGAAACTTTGCGATTCGCGTGGGTGGCGGTCAGTTTGATGACAGACTCACGATTCACCAGAGCAATGAACTAGATCAGCTCGCGACGGAACTGAATCGCATGAGTGCACGATTGAAATCATTGGATGAGGAACGCAGAGTCTTTCTCGCTAATGTTTCCCATGAACTGCGAACCCCTGTGAGTAATGTTCAGGTTACTATCGAGGCGCTGGAGCGTGGCGCTGTGGATGAGCTAGAACTGCGCGATCGCTTTTTTCAAACCATCAAAGAGGAGACGAAGCGACTTTCGGGCTTGATTCATGATTTGCTGGACTTGGGACGCTTAGAAGCGGGCGTCACACAATTAGAAATCCAAGCCATTGCTTTACACCATGTCATTACCCGTGCGATCAGAGCCATGGAAGTTCGCATGCAGGCTAAAAACGTGACTGTGCAAGTTGATGTTGAGGATCTTCGAGTTATGGGCGATTCGGAACGCCTATTACAGGCGTTTCTAAATCTCCTAGACAATGCAATTAAGTACTCTACCCCCAATGCTCGTATTTTCATTACGGCCTCTCGGAACAAGCAACAGGCCCTGATTTCTATTCGAGACCAGGGAAGTGGCATTCCTGAAACCCATTTACCTCGCATATTTGAACAGTTTTACACCACAAGCCACTCTACTAAGCAAAGTGGGGTTGGTCTGGGGCTGGCGATCGCCAAGCGCATTATTGAAGCGCATGGAGGCAACATTATAGCCAACAGCAAACCCGGTCAAGGGGCTGTATTCACGCTTTCGCTGCCTTTAGAATCGTAAGTAGTTGATCCTGTTATCTTGTTCTGTGCAATCGATTATTTATCTTCACCTTCGGCCGTTTGCTGCAGGAAAGGCGAAAGTTCCTGGTTAAGCTGCCCTGCCCTAACAAACTCAGCGTAGGTTTCTGCTTCAATTGCTTGCAATTCTAGTCTCACTTGGTTCATAACAAAATTTTGTAGATCAGGATGTTCATTCAGAAGTTGATCAAGTTCTGTTTGGAGAGAGGCCAATTCACCTTGCACCAGTGCTGTTTGGTATCGATAAAAACTTGGGTCAATGCCCGGACGAGTTTCGATCTTATTCAGATATTGCATCACTCGCTGGAGGGCCGTCTGACGGGCAAGTACCTCTGCATAGCGTTGGCGTAACGATTGGTTGCCCAACAGATTTAACATCTTCAAGAGCGGCTGAATAGTCAAGCCTTGCACCAGTAGCGTGAACAACACTACGCCAAACACGGTGGCAATAATTTCTTCTCGTTCTGGTAAAATCACGGGCATACTCAACGCTAGCGCAATCGAAACTGAACCTCGCAAGCCACCCCACCACAAGATTGTTTGATCTGGGACAGAAATGTCAGATTGGACAACACGATTGCTAAAAAAGCTCAACCCGTAGATGGCAATCGCTCGTGTCCCAATCATCGCCCCAACCGTGAGGGCGATCGTGTCTAAATTTTCACCTAAAATGGCGAACCGAATCTGATCCCCAATCAGTAAGAACACGATCGAGTTGACAAAAAACGACAGAAACTCCCAAAATTCGCTGACGATTGTCCGAGTCCGGGGATTCATGCCGATACGAGAACCAAAGTTACCTAAAATTAGTCCTGTCGTGACGACCCCAATCACGCCCGATCCGCCCAGATCCTCGGTAATCAAGTAGGTTCCGTAAGCCGAAACCAGCGTCAGAGACTGTTCAACTAGGGGTAAATCAAAGCGTTGAGTTAGGTAAGAAATGCCAAACCCTATTAAACAACCAACGCCGATGCCAATACCGACTACTTGCAAGAACTGAAGCAGAATCGGCTGAACTGCCAGTTCACCTGTGCCAAGGGAAAACGCGACCAGAAAACCAAAGGCAACGACTGCTACGCCATCGTTGAATAAGCTTTCTCCCTCCATCAAAACAGATAGGCGCTTCTCCACCCCCAGTTCTCGAAACAAAGCCGTTACAGAAACAGGATCGGTGGCAGACAGGCTTGCCCCCACTAGAAGTGCCGTCGTGAGGGATAACCCTGACAGCTGGTATAGCCCAAACGTTACCCCAGCAATGGAGATTAATACGCCTACAATCGCAAACAGGCAGATGGGAATCAGATCGTGTTTTAGTTTTGACCACTGCAAATTCCAAGCCGCTTCAAACAGCAGTGGCGGTAGAAAAATCGATAAAATCAACCCCGGTGAAAGGTTGACCAGCCGCACATCTACAAAGGCTAACCCTAGCCCGACAATCACTAGCAGCAGCGTATAAGGAATGTGGCGAAACCAGCTAAAAATTTGGGGTAAGGTTGCCACACTTAACGAAACCGAGAGTACTAGCAGAAACTGCTTGAGATTGGTTTCGATCGCGACTTCACCCAAGGAGGACTCAACTGCCATAGGTTCAAAAATGAATTATTTCATAAAGAAATTGCATTTAACCTTAGTCTATTTCTACATGGCCGCTAGCTCTAGATGACCGTTAGAAACGCGGGTGGGATGTTGAGGACAAACGGGAACTTAAAGCTGAGAAGGAGAAGAGTTTGCTGAACGACCTGCGTAGACGTTTCCGGCACTTTCGGCGCAGAGGGGCAGAACTAGTCCAGTTACAGCAGCTTCAGGCAGACTTGCTAGCAGAAGCCACACTGGAC
This sequence comes from Nodosilinea sp. WJT8-NPBG4, assembly GCA_019359285.1. GTDB lineage: Bacteria > Cyanobacteriota > Cyanobacteriia > Phormidesmidales > Phormidesmidaceae > Nodosilinea. The sequence continues at coordinate 43,698 of JAHHHQ010000074.1, read as the reverse complement.
TCATCCTACCTAGCTTTAGTTATCGGTTCCTGTGCAATTGCTACCTTTGGCTTACTGGCAAACAGTGCTGCTGTAATTATTGGGGCAATGATCATTGCCCCGCTGATGCTGCCAATTCGAGGACTTGCCTTTGGTGCTTTGCAGGGAGAAATCCCTCTGTTTCGCAAAGGCATAATTGCCATCATCATTGGCACTTTGTTAGCAGTTGCGATCGCGTTTAGTCTCGGGAAACTGGTCGGTATTCCTAGCTATGATAGCGAAGTGCTTGCTCGCTCAGCGCCAACCCTGCTGGATTTAGGCATTGCGATTGTGGCAGGTGGCATTAGTGGCTATGCCAAAGTGCAGCCTAAGATATCGGGGAGTTTGGCCGGAACTGCGGTCGCGGTCGCTCTAATGCCACCTATTTGTGTCATTGGCTTGGGTCTGTCGCAGGCGAACTGGTCGCTGAGTTGGGGGGCCATGCTGCTCTACCTCACAAACCTACTGGGCATTACGCTTGCTTGTATGCTCGCGTTTTTGTTCACTGGCTATGCCTCGCTGCGACGCGCTCATCGGGCATTGCTCTGGACACTGGCATTAACCGCCATGCTGTTTGTCCCGTTGGGTATTGGTTTTTTTCGCCTTGTGCGACAGGCACAGCTAGAAACGAGCTTGAAACAAGCACTGCTCAATCGCACCGTGACCTTTCAGCGCTTGGGGTTGTTGAAAATTCAGACTAATTGGTTAACGGATCCACCAGAAGTATATTTAGATGTGCGTGCTCAAGACCCGATCACGCCCAAGCAGGTGTCTTTGCTGCAAGCCTTTGTCGAGCGCGAAACGAAACAATCCTTTACACTTGTTTTCATCGTTGGTCAGGTGCAAGAAATCCGAGCAAAAGATGTGTCACCTGTAAGTGAAAACGAGAAAAACTATACAGGCAAGACAAACAGCGGAAATCGACTAAGTATCGAGTCTTTATCCGATTAAATCGTTTGCCGTACGGGTTAAGGGGCAAAGCTGTACGGAACTGCTTGCTACACAAAAATTCGATTAGGCATTGAGCCGAGAGGAGTAGTTGCCTGCGCGCACAGCTATCCAGTGAATACAAAAGAACTAAATTGCCCTAAATCGCAGCTTCGCTCTTTAAGTGCCTAATCCTGCGAGGGCAGGGTTGCAATCACGGCCCCATAGTAATTTTTCACAAACGCCCGAATCGGGACGCTCAGCATCCGGTTGGTGTCGCCCCAGGTCCACAGCGACAAATTCACGTGGGTTTGCTGTGGGTTGAGATACACGTCACTAATTAGCACCACAAAGTGGTTAGGGAAGCTGCTGAGAATCAACGATTCATCGATCGCCCCGCCCTTGGCATAGTTGATCAGGTTGATATGCAGTAGTAAGGCAATGTCTCGGCCGTCCTGCTGCACTAGGTTGAGGGCATGGGGCACACCCTTCTCCTCGACCCAGTTGGCTTCGTTTTCCACCGTTTCGTAGATGCCTGTAGCTTCTAGCCAGGCGGCCAGTTCTTCAGGCCGGGTTAGGCCTGCCAGTTCCTGACCTGGGTCGCCTTTCCAGCTGGGCTGCCACCACACGTCTGGGGAGTTGCGAAGGGCTCCTAGCACCATCCAGTCAGCCGCCCAGGTGTTAGCCCGGTCGCTAAATTTGGAGAAGTCGGCTTCTACCAGGTCGCTGTTGGGGGTAACTTCCAGTCTGCCGATGTAGCCCGTGCCAGTGTCGTAAAGGTCAGTGGCAAAGGTGGCAAAACCCAGCGGATCGCGGCCATTCCACATACAAATCAGGGCGGCCGGGCCGCAGAGATTAAGGTTGCCCTGGGTGATGGCGCGGGAATTTTCCACAAGCTGCTGCAGCCGATCGGCAATCTCTTGCCGATCCAGGTAATACCAAGGGCTGTCGGTTTCCCGGGTGCGAAACTCTTCGATCAGTGCGATCGCATCTTCCTGGCCGCTGACCGTAATCCAGTCCTGCGATCGGCGATCTTCAATCAGCTGATCTAGCTCGTCGAGATCTTCAAAGTAGCTGGCATCGTAGGTATTCGTCGTCATGGTGAGTTCTCCAGGGGGATTGTTGTAGAGCCACTTGGCTTAAGCTGTAAACCTAGCCCTACCACTGCAAATTTGGATCCGGGTTAGGGCATTGGGGTAGCTGTTTGCAGATAAAGGCAAAAATGTAGATGTTGGGGTCCACCTCGGTAGAGGGCGGCGGCGGTGGGGGCGGCGTAGCAGTGCCCGTTCCAAACCCACCCTGCAACACGACCGGATCGAGCCGGTCAAAGGTAGACCCTTCAATGGCACGGAAAACCTTCTGATTAATCACGCGCTGCGCTGGGCGATCCTCCCTTACGACCTGCTGCATATCGGGATCTAGCTCTATCCGTCTGACCATTGAGGCATTAAAGTTCTGCGGTTTGCTGCGGATGGTCAGATTGCTAGCAGTCAAATTCAAAGCAGGCCTGTTGAAAGTAGAGCTAGCCTCTATCGGCTGCATTAGCGGCATCACTCGACCCATTGCCTGAAATTTAGGGTTGAATTTGACTTTTTCGATCCCTGGCTGCCTGATTACCTGCGGTTGCTGCACCGCCTGCACCATAATTGGAAACTGGAAGTCGGGCAGTGGCGTAGCCTGATGGGCAAGATCGGTCTTGTTATCGGGGGCGCTGGCTTGCCGAGTAATGGTCAGGTTGCGGGCAAAGACAATCGCCGTTACGTAAGCCGGGCAAGTACCTGCAGGCGGGCTAGCGCCGTTTGAAAGCCCTTGGGTAGCCTCGCTAAACCGCCAGAACCGTGACTTAAAGGCATCGGTCGCTAGCCACGGACGCAACACAGTGGCTGAGCTAAACTCAAACGACAGTGATACGAGGTCAGTGTCCCCTACCCCCACCTCTAGGCGGTTGCGCAGTTCTTCTGGGGCTTGGGCCACCAGCGCTTTGGCCTCGTCGGCAGTCAGCTTAAATGGCTGCCAGGAGCCTTCTTCCAGCGCATTAGACGGTGAAAAGCTGCTGGGATAGACCGAGAGCAGGCTGGCTGCATCGGTTAGGGTATCTAGATCCTTACTGAAGCGTGATTTCCACTCTTGCTGCGTAGCTACAGGAGATTTAGAGCTGAGGGCAAAAACAGTGTTTTGGGCCGCCTCGATCTCGTTTTTGTGGCCCTCTACGGTCCACAACTTTTCGCAAGAAGTCAGGTCGTTGCGCAGGCGAGGTTCATCCACGGTTTGCCACTGCTGCCTGACTGCGACATCTGTGGAATACTCGGCTGTGGTCTTAGCAGCCAGGTAGGTCTGCTGGGCCAGCAAAAAGGCGTCTTTGTACTGCTTGTAGGTTCTGTACATCGCCGTATCTTCCTCACTGCCATCGGGGCGGATGCTCCGATAGACACTGCGGGCCCGTTGATATTCCGTTTCTTCTGCAGCGGTGCGTACCGAAAGGGCAAAATCTCCCTGCTCCAAAATTTCGTTATAGGCATCCCACAGGTAGTGCTGGTCAGTTGGTAGCCAAGCTTCGCCGGTCGGAATTTGATTGACCAGTAGGGAAAAGGTTTGCAGATTTGGAATATTAAAATCGGCCAAAAAGTTGAGCTGCTGCTTGGTAAAGGGCAGTAGCGTAACTGGAAAACTCAAAAATGTTTGCTCGGTGCCAAAAACCTTTTTGGCTTTTGCCATTAAAGCCAGCTGAGTAGCAATCTCCATTGCTTTGCTCCCGGTGAAAATAACGATGAAGGGATTGAATACCTGGCCGGGGCAGTGGCTGCCATTCCTAGCCGCCACTGCCCACAAAATGTCCTAGATCCAGCTGGTAATGCTGCTCAGGGGGTTGGGGGACTTGGGCAGCACGTGGCACTTAAAGCCGATAATCTGCGTGCCCGGGACCTTCATCGTTTGGGTGTCGGCGTCGTAGTGGTAGTTGGAGGTTTGTTCACCACTAGCGGACTTTCTGCCGTGGGAACCGCCCAGGTGGAAAGGGCCAAAGGAGACATAGCCGCCACCACTGGCTGAGGAGCTTTGGTACTGGGAGTGGAAGTCAGTAAATCCACTGCTCTTACCCAGGGACAGCTCCAGATCTTTGATAAAGATAATGGAGGTGGGGTAGGCTGGAATTAAGCCTTTGGCCGGGCTGCCGCCGTCGCTTACCATCTCGCTCTGGGCCTCGGGGTTGTTTTGATCAAACCGCCAGGACTTGCTCATCAGAAAAGCGGTTTTTAACCAGGGTCGGACAATGGGTACCTGGGCAATTTTGAACTTGAGACCAAAGTGCTCGCTATCAAAGCGAATGTTGGAGGTGCTTTCGCTACTGCTATTGCTGGCGCTACCCCCGCCACCAAACCACAGGAAGCCGCCGCCACCGCTAGTAGAAGACCGATCGTAGCGATAGCTGGAATTGCTGTGCTGATTGTAGTCAGAGGCGCTAAAGCCATACTCTGTCCAGCCTGAGGAGCGGATAAAGTTGCCCGGCACTAAGGAGCTGTAGTAAAAGTCGCTGCCAGAGGCTAGTCCGGTCAGTCTGGCTTTAGCCAGATCGTCGCGGTACTGTTCTTTGAGCAGAGACATATCACGCTGCATTACCTGATCGATAAATGCGGCAATTTGCTCGTAGTCGTTTTTGTAGCCGTTGGTGACCCAGTCGGTCAGCGCTCCTTTGACCCGATTGCGCAGGATATTAGCGTTAATGGCCCAGTAGTGAATGGCCTTGGCATTGTCGGCAGCTAGCGCGTCAATGCGATGGGAGTTGTACTCCAAGGCAGCATCTTCGTAGGCCTTGAGTTTTTCGTTGTAGATCTGCACCAGAGGACTAGGCTCTGCGACCTGGGTTTCTGAGTCATCAATCAGGTTCTTTTTGGTACGAATAACGCTCAAAAGCCCCCGAAATTTTTCAATCTTTTTTTTGGTTGCCTCAGGCAGTTCTGCCTGCATGACTTGGCTCATTCGTAGGATATATTCGTAGCGATCGCTCAGGGAACCTTCGTTGTTCATAACACTGAGCTGCTTGAACTGTTCATTAGTACCTTTGGCCAGATCTGGCACAAAATCGACTAACCGAGCAAAGGCTTCAGCCTGCATGTAAAGGCGGGCCGTATCTTGAGCGCGCATGCCTTCTAGCAAAGCTGGGGTTATTTCAGGTTGGTTAGTGGTGTTACCCTCACTGTCGGTGGTGCGCATTTCATCTAAGGCCGGTTTTTTAACAACGCCCGTTAGTCCCTGGGAAAGGAAGTCAAAATCGGCTTCATCCACTGGAATGCCAGGCGTACTCCAGCTCAAGAAATTGTCTTCAGATTTAGGAACGGTGTCGTCACCATTAGTCAAGACATCGTAAAGCTTTGCCATTACAGAATTGGCAAGTACACTGGGTTCAACTAATGCCATGATTGTTTGCCTTGTTTAAAGGAATGATGGGGTGGAGAGAGTTTCCTCTATGTTTTTCAATCATGAATGTTTAGGCCTAACAAGGGCATCACCCACGCGGGTACCTTATTAGTAATTAGTCACGGCAATAAAAGAGGCTTAAGCTGTTAGGGATTTAAACTACACAAGAGTGATCGCCCTGCAATCCTGGCAGCAAGGGTTTAGCAAAAATTGTATGCAGTTTGGATGCGCAACAGCTTAATGAGACAGCCTTCAGAGACTTAGGAATATCTAGGCAAAAGAACAGGGGGCGAGCACCTCGCACAGGCAATGAGTTCAAGAGGTGGTCTCGGCGTTTTTACCATGACGGAGCATAGATTATAGGGATGCCACCTAAAGGGGTTCGTAGCCGCTAGGGTTATTGTCTTTTCATCTGCTGGCAGAGAACTTTATGGCGTTTTCCTGAGGAGAAGGGCATCCTAGGCTCAGCCATGCGCGGCATTCTTACTTAATAGTTCAGGGCCGAGATCGCCCTCTTCTTCTGCTCCGGGCTCACCTCCAGATACCGCTGCAACGATGCAAGAGAGCGGTGGCCGCTGATCTCCTGAATCACCCGCAGCGGCACCCCGGCATTGCTCAGGTTGGTTAGCGCTGTGCGCCTGAAGCTGTGGGTGCTAATCCCCAGCCCACCCAGCCCGGCATAGGCCAGCACTTGGTCGAGCAGCCAATCAGCCGACGATCGCGCTAACCGGCCCCGGCCATGCCGACCGGGGAATAGGTACTCAGCCCCGCCGTTGTCATAGGCCGCTAACAGCGCCGCCAGCTTGGGGTGGATATCAATCTGCCGGGTGGCCAGCTTACCCTTCGTCGCCTTCGCCGGTAGCACTAGCACGTCGCCCTTAATGTCACTAGGCTGGAGTGAAATCGCCTCACTTACCCGCAGCCCACAGTAAAGCAGGATGACGAACAGCGCTCGATCGCGTGGGGAGCCCATCGCCGCAAACAGCCGGGCAATTTCGTCGTGGGTTAGTACCTTCGCCTGGCCATTGGTGCTCATGGATCCGTGGTGTGCCTGCCTTGCTTTACTAGACAGTATTCAGATTTCGTACAGTAGAAAGCGACGGTTTATAAGGCTTTCCGGGTATTGGGGCGTGCGGTCGGCTTACGTCTCACCTGAGACAGCTGGAAACCTTTGATTTTTCGTTGCGCTGCCTCATGGCTGGAACGGTGAGACGGTTGAGGTCTTTGACTGAGCTGTACAGCGCTAGATTGAATGACATCGAGACAAATTCGTGTCGTTGACGAAATCTTCTTTATTACTTTAAGGCAGAAAAAGCAAGCTGACTTTAGCTTTGCTGCTTTACTGACACCAGTGTGTCTCCACGATAATAAAAGCTACTGTACACATCCAGCACAACACAAAATCAATACCTGGCCTATCAGTTCCCCGCCTTCTAACTCATAGAGGGTGTCGAGGTTGCTGGTATAGGCAAAAAACTCCTCCAGACCCATGCGGGTAGTTGCAACGGTCATGGTGTCCTAGCCTTCAACGAGGAACGCCGTGGTAATTGTATTATCCCAAGTTCACCCACAGCGTGCCATTCCCCTCGTCTCGTTTGGGCTGCCATCAGGCATCAAGCATCTCGGCCAAACTTGCTCATCATCGCCTCAGCCCGTTTGCGGTTAGCTAACTGCAGCCGGTTATCATGCTTCTGGCTAGCGTTTTCCACCACCTGGGCTAGAGCCTCGGGGTTGGCCTCCATATACTCGTACATGGCCTCGATCAACACTTCACGGCTTAGCCCCTGGTGCCGACAAAACGTGTGCAGCCGTTCGATCAGATCGGCTTCTAGCCGAAAGGTGCTGCGCTTTGTCGGTGGCTCACTCTCTATCTCTATATGTCTAGATGCCTGAATGTCTGTATGTCTAGAAGCTCCCACAGCTATCCCAGACTTAAAAGTTTCAGACATCTGGATATCTGTATGTCTAGACATCATTAGCTCCGAAAGACCTGGCACAGCGGCGTCAACCGCCATACCGTCACCTTCTATATGTCTAGATATCTGTATGTCTTGAGGTTTTGGCGTCTGGACATCTTGAGGCTTTGAGGTCAGAGAGGCATCCCGGGGGGCGACCTTAGGACGCTGCCGTTGTTTGAGTCGGTCTAGGGCATCACTCATGCGTAAGGGCCTCTACAATTTGCTCAAAGGGGTATTGCAGGTCGGGCTGGTTCAGTTCGCTGAGCAACTTGCCCTGCCGAATAGCGTTCTTAAACTTCTCCGACTCGCGGATGGAGGCCAGAATGGGGGCCTCACCGGCGAACTCTTTCATGGCAGCGATGTTTTGCCGACCCTCTAAAGTTTGAGTGTTGCCCACCCAGCGATCGCGAAAAGGAATTATACCTAGCACAGACCCAGTGAACGCCTCTAGCTCAGCTTGTTCATCCAAAAAATCCAGCGTATCGACCAGGGAGTTGACCCCTTTAACATTGGCCTCTACCGGAATTAGCACATGGTCAGAGGCTCCGACGGCGGAGAGGCAGATCTGCGATCGCGACGGTTGCACATCGATCAGCACCACATCAAACATGTCGTGAATCTTGCGCAGCCGCTGCTTCAAGATGAAGGCCCCCGCCCCACTGCTGCTGAGAAAATCGCTTACTTTGAACAGGCCGCGATCGGCAGGCATCACAAATAGGTTCTCGTACTGGGTGCCGTAAATCCCATCCTCAACCTCGACCTGCTTGGTCAGCACCTCAAACAGGCTAGGTTCATCGGGCTGCACCTCATGACCCAGATAGAAGGTCAGGTTTGCCTGAGGGTCAGCATCCACCGCCAGCACCTTTTTGCCCTGCCGAGCCAGCAGCAGCGCGGTAAAAAACACTGTCGTCGTCTTTCCCTGCCCCCCAGACAGAGAAATTGCTGAACAGATTTTCACAAAGCTAATCCTATAACAGCGCTTTGAGGATAGCGTCTTGATATCAAGACATCAATATGTCTATATGTCTAAACTTATATATGCCTAGACACATAGACATATATAAGTTTAGACGCTTGTGGCCAATGCTTTCCTGTTCGGTTTGCCTTAAGCACTAGCATGGCGAGGGTTACAGGCCATAAAGCTCAAGTCTGAGTTGATCTAACTGACCAGCACATACCCTCGATAACGCCTGCGTTTAAGGACATCCTGCATCAGCTGATTGCCTTCTTTAAGATCGGCGCACAAAGTCTCGCACTGCCCACCCTTACCTGTCCGGCGGCCACCCCACTTGCGCAGCACTACCCACTCGCCAAATAGGTTCTGGCGTAGAGCGCACCAGTAATAGCGATCGCCCCGCTGCCAAAACAGCTCCTGCCATTGTGCTGGGTCATAGCTTAGCTGGGGCATAGACTCCACCTTTGCGCTCCCAAAAAGCCTTGTAGCTCGTTGCCGTCTTAGCCTGATAATAAGGGGTCTGCAAATGAAGGAAAAGTCCCTTGCCACAAGACAATTCCCTATTTCCCGCCGACAATTATGACGTCTTTCTCAAGGACCTCAAAACACGCATACGCCAGGCGCAGGTAAAGGCAGCTCTCGCCGTCAATAAAGAGCTGGTCATCTTGTATTGGCAGATTGGAAGGGAAATTCTTGCCCGCCAGCAGCAGGAAGGATGGGGGGCAAAGGTCATCGACCGCCTCGCCAAAGATCTGAAGCGGGAGTTCCCCGACATGAAGGGGTTTTCACCACGCAACCTCAAATACATGCGGGCTTTTGCGGAAGCTTATCCAGATCAGACAATTGTGCAGGAGGTGCTTGCACAAATTACTTGGTATCACAATCAAGCTCTCCTAGATAAGCTGAAAGCCCCAAATGAACGGCTCTGGTATGCTCAAGGCACCCTCAAGAATGGCTGGAGTCGGAATATTCTGGCCATGCAGATTGAATCCAACCTGTTCCAGCGTCAAGGTGGAGCTGTTACCAATTTTGAGCGCACCCTACCGCCGGAACAGTCTGATCTCGCTCAACAGCTGCTTAAAGACCCCTACAATTTCGACTTTCTCAATCTGACATCCTCTACCCAAGAGCGAGAGCTAGAAAAGGCTCTGGTCGAACGAATCAGGGATTTTCTGCTGGAGCTGGGTGTCGGGTTTGCTTTCGTCGGTAGTCAGTATCGATTGGAAGTCTCTGGCAATGAGTACTTCATGGATATGCTGTTCTACCATCTCAAGCTGCGGTGTTATGTGGTCATCGACCTGAAGGTAACGGAATTTCGCCCTGAGTACACTGGCAAGATGAACTTCTACGTCGCGGCAGTGGATGATTTGTTGCGTCACCCGGATGACCAACCCACTATCGGCATCGTGCTGTGTAAATCAAAGGATAAAACGATCGCTGAATACGCCCTGCGCAACGTCAACACTCCGATCGCCATCACTACCCACAGCCTGCCAGACCAGCTCAAGGCCAACCTGCCCACCATTGAGGAGCTAGAAATGGAACTGGATGCGGTAGTAAATGAGCTGTCGGAGGGGAATGAAGCAGTTGAAGCGTGAATTAGCCGAGCCATCTTCCGAGTCTATTTCGGTCACCCTAGTAGTGAGGGTTTGCTGGGGTACTCCAATGTGGCGATCCAGCTCTCGAAAACCCATGCACGCACCACCACAGAGCCTCAAAAGACATCTCAATCGCGTCTTTTTTTGTAGTCTTGCCTCAGCTGTGTAAATTCATCGCCCACAACGATACGAACGCGTTCACCATCTTCTTTTCGGATAGTCAGCTCGCTGAGCCCTAGTTCCGATAGACAATCGGCTAAAGCCAGCAATTGCTTAGTCAAATCTGGGGTATCCATATCCGTTCATCACTATAGAACGTATGTATTATCGCTCAGAACAACAGTCTATCCGTTACCCGCTGCCATAACCTTGCAATGGATTCCAGTAACAGATAATCATTGCCACCCTTTGACTCAATTCAAATCACCTTAAAAGCATCGCCAAAGGGGAGCTATAGGCAATCAACCCCCTGAATTCGGATCACCCCTCAAGAGAGGGGTTGTTGAAGGTGCTCCAATATCAGAAGGCTCTTCAGCCCCAAGAGAATCAAGCACACGCAGATGATAGAGCAGCAGGAACCGTTCATCCTCTGTCAGCTCAGACCAGCGCTTGCCCTCAAATCGGTCGGCTATGAATTGGCGAATTACGCCCACAGACCAGCCTAGGCTTCTGATCTGGTTTTGAATCTGCTCATGCAGGTCTGGGTCATAGGCAGCAGGCTCAGCCTCCTGTGGAAAAGAGGACACGTCCCCCCGCACCCCCCTTTCCGGAGTAAAAGAGTTTGTATTCGACCCCAACTCACCGGCGCAAAGCGCCTCACCCTTCATATCTTTCTCTGAAGGGTGTAATTCCTTGATTTTCAAGGGTTCTAAGCGTTTGGGGTTTGCTTCAGTGATCGCCTCTCCATGGGCTAGAAAGCTTGCTGTTAGGGCAATTACACCCTCTTGGTGCTCAGGGTGCCAGAGGCGGAGGTGCTTGTAGAGGGTCTGCTGGCTAACTCTGGCTGCTTGAGCGATCGCCCTGGCTCTAGCCGTAATCTGCTCGGGCAGCTCTCCCGTCTGCTCTAAGTGAGTGTAGGCAGCGCGAATGCGGTGCTGGGCGTCTTCGGTCTGCCGCTGGTTAAAGGGCACCAGGTTGTTCTTGGGGTGGCTGGTGTCACGAGTAGGGGTGGTGCCCAGGGGCCAGTAGTAGTTCTCGACGGCTCTGGCCCAGGCGATGACCTTGTGCTCGATATTGTTCTGGTGGCGACAGTACTGCTCGTAGCCGGGGCAGGTGAGGGCGATGCGCCGGGTGTAGTCAATCAGAGCTTGACCCTGAAGGCCCTCAAAGACGCGGCCGTAGCAAGCGATGGTTTTAAGCAGATGGTTGGTTTGCCCGTAGGCAGTCCAGCCTTCGGTGATCTCCAAATCGAGGTCGTGCCGCCAGCTCTCGACGGGATGACTGCGGCGCTTGGGCCGCTTGCGGTGGTTATCGCGGCCAATTTTCATCGCATGGCGCAGGGTATCCATGTCCTGGTGACCAGCGGCGCCATCCCAGAGCCAAAAGAAGCGGGCTAGGCTGTCGCCAATCGGGTTGAGGTCATCGTCAAGCAGGCAGGAGCCGCTGCCGGGCTGGAGGGGCAGCCGGTGCCCCATGTATTCAATGAAGGCTTGAACGCCGTAGGCTTTGACGTTGGGGAAGATTTCGAGCTGCCCGGCCTGGAGCCGAAACCCTTGAGCTCGGAGACATTCTTTAAGGGCAACGGCCAGGTTAAAGGTGTTGACCCGCTCAGCAAAGGGGAGGTAGAGGTGTAGGCCGCCGCTCCAGCTGGAGCGAATCAGCAGGGTGCGGGTGATGCCGATGGTCTCTAGGGCGGCGCGGATCTGGGCCACCCCATCAGCGGTGCAGTAGTCGCCGCCGGCATCGAGGTCGAGCAGGGCGTAGCGGGTGTCGTGGGTGAAGCGGACGCCGATGATCTGGTTGGCGTCTTGCCAGTGGTTCCAGAGAACGCGGGGTCGCAGCGGGTAAGTGGTTACGGTCGTCCAGGCGGCCTTAGTGGTGGCGTCATCCGGCAGGTCAGCGCGGATGAAGTTCCAGGGGTAGTGGCCAAAGAGTTCACACAGCCGCCGGCCTGTGGGGTCAGCGGGAAGCGGTTCGGAACGGGGAGCTCTACGCGACTCCTCGCCCCATCCTGTGGATGCGGTCATGGGGGCTTCTCTCTCCTAAAAAAGAGCAATGAGTATTGCCCCGAGAGAGATCCGGTGTTACCATAACCGCATAAGAACTTTGGCGCGGCTCGGGAACTGGTCCTCTCGGGTTTTCGCTTTTTAAAGAGCCGGTGGCATCTGCTGCCGGTTCTTTTTGCCTATTAAGGGTCTGGTCAGGACGCTTAATACTGATCGAGGCTCAGACGAATGGTCAGTTCAGCCGAACCCTAGCCATTACTGAATTAGTCTTTGCACCTTCTTTAGCCACTCTGCTAGATAGTTCAAACGTTCTCAAGCTGAAATATTGCCAAACATTAGCACTGAAAGGTTTGATTCTCAATAGCCTCCTATAGGCCCATACGCCAAAGTTACAGGTCACTTATACGCCAAAGTTACAGGCAAAACTATACGCCAAAGTTACAGGTCAGAAGATGACCATACGCCAAAGTTACAGGCAAAACTATACGCCAAAGTTACAGGTCATTTCTCGAAAAGCCTGCTTGTCAAAGCATTGGGAAAAAACTGGCCAAAAAACATACGCCAAAGTTACAGGCAAAACTATACGCCAAAGTTACAGGTCAGAAGATGACCATACGCCAAAGTTACAGGCAAAACTATACGCCAAAGTTACAGGCAGAGGGCCAAAAAACATACGCCAAAGTTACAGGTACCTCAAAAAGCTCTGCCCACAAACGTTACAGAGTGTTTTTATCAACCATTCTTTCCTTAAAATGTGGCTCAATGCCGTGTCTGAAAGATGAGATCTCGCCGTGAGTCCCCCCAAGACGCCTACCACAAAATCAGATATATTCCCGGTGGACGGTCAGCTGCTCATGGTGTTGCCACGGGCTGGAGCATCGGTAAAAAACCCAGATGTGCAGGTGCCCATTCTGCGGTCAGATGGCGACGGCTATTACCTTGAAATGCGCGTTGAGGCAGATTCGACAGACTCTACCGAAGTAGCCGTTACCCGCCGTGTTCCTCTTGAAGACCTAACCGCCGAAGAGTGGGAAGAGGTCCAAGCCCAATATTCCAGCCTAGATATCGAGTCCTGTATTGACATGGGAGTCAGTAAGGGGCTGGAGAAAATTCAAGACCGCCGCATCGAGCGACTGCTCGTCGCCCTGCTCACCTTTCTCAACCCGCGTCAGGTCTCCATCGTGCTGCATTTGTATCGCCTAGCAGCCCAGCAGGATCAGGGGCCGTTAGTTTCGTTTCGCTCTAATGATTTGCTGCAGGCCCTAGGCTATACCAAAACCAAAGATGGGGGATTTGCATCGAAACTCAGATCTCAACTCCATAGAGACCTGGTGGCTCTGCACCGCACTGAACTGGTGTTTGCCCAGTCTCTTCGCAAGGGCGACAATCTGGGGGCCAAGGTCACCATCAAAAGTGTTTTGCGAATCAGAGATTATGAAATCGACAACGTACCCCGAGACTTCGACCTGGCTAAGGCCGCTGACTATACCTATGAGTTAGCCGATGCCTATACCATTTCCCTAGAGTTCTTTGATGGTCCGGCTCGAAACGGAGACTATGTACTCTTTGCCGATAGCCTCGACATTCGCCAGCGTTTAGGAGGCAGCGCCAAGCACGACTACAAGACTAAGTTGCTCATCTACCTAGCTAGCCGGATGCAGTGGGATCGGCCCGAGGATGGCCAATACCTCACTATTTCAAAGCGGTATCTATTTAAGAATCTGGACCTACTGGGCAGTAACACCTCTCGCAATAACCAAATTTTCTGGCGCACAGTGGAAGAGTTGAGCAGTGAGGGATACATCCTGGGAGCACAGGAGCTCCCAGGAAAGAAGAAGTTAGCAACGATTCAATTTCAGATCAATCCTGAAAAACTGAGAGCTGAGGGGTAGGAAAGTGCATCGGTGCGGAGGGTGCAGCTGTGCATTTGCCTAGGGAATGTCTGCCGGATGCGATCGCAGAAATAGAGCAAGCTGATAGCCTGCACCTCGGCGGAGCAAGGGGCAGGACTGTTAATGATTTGATCGCGCTAAGGCACTGCTACCTTAGCCCATGCGGAATTTCACACCGACCCCGACAATTGCGCTGGGGCTTTTTACGCCTAAAACAGCGCCCACATCAGCATAGCCCCAGCGGGATCCAAAACCTTGATGAAAGAGAAAGGCTCCTGGTACAACGACTTTATACCGTGTACTCCTTAGCAATAAAGAGCTTTGAGGATATTTGAGCACAAAGTTTGTGGCGTTTTACTGTGATCGCCCGCCTCAACCAATGTCACAATCTTCCACGGCAGCCCTTTCGTGAAAAGTTCCAAAGATTGTCCAACGGGGAGTTGGACAATACCCTCCAACTGCATCGGCGTAAGCCAAACTGGCTAATTGCGCGCGCAGGCAACCCATCTTCAATGATACTTCAACGCTCCAAAGTACCTTTCGTTGTGGGCCAGTTATTGGCCTTGGAGATTCCAAAGTCGAGTAATGCGATCTACTCCGGCTGTTGCAAAGAATTGGCCGTCGGGGCTAAAAGCCATAGAGGTGACACGTCCATCATGACCCTCTAACAGTGCTATTTGTTGGCTCTGGAGATTCCAAATCCGAGTCGTGTCGTCTCCTCCAGATGTTGCAAGGTATTCGCCGTTAGGGCTAAAAGCCATAGCCCTAACGATAGGCCAGTCGCCACCCTGATGTCCCTCTAGCAGTGCAAGTTGTTGACCCTGCAAATTCCAAAGCCGAACGGTACCGCCTTCGTCGGTTGTTGCCAGGGATTGTCCGTCGGGGCTAAAGATGGCATCTTTCCCCTGTAGGGATACAAGTTGTTGACCCTGGAGATTCCAAATCCGAGTAGTGCCTTCCTGCCCGCTCGTTGCCAGGTGTTGTCCGTCGGGGCTAAAGGTGAGAGAGAAGACATACCCCTGATGCCCCTCTAGCAGTGCAAGTTGTTGACCCTGGAGATTCCAAATCCGAGCGGTGCCGTCAGCTCCAGCTGTTGCCAGGGATTGTCCGTCGGGGCTAAAAGTGATAGACGAGGAACTCCCCTGATGGCCCTCTAGCAGTGCGAGTTGTTGACCCTGGAGATTCCAGATCCGAGCGGTGCCGTCGAATCCGGATGTTGCGAGGGATTGGCCATCGGGGCTAAAAGCCATAGAAAAGACGTTCCCCTGCTTGGCATCTAGCACTGCAAGTTGTTGACCCTGGAGATTCCAGATCCGAGCGGTGCCATCGACGAGTCCGAATGTCGCGATGTGCTGCCCATCGGGGCTAAAGGAAACTCGGCAGACTTCTCCCTGATGTCCTTCTAGCACTGCAAGTTGTTGACCCTGGAGACTCCAAATCCGAGCGGTGCCATCTTGTCCGGCTGTTGCGATGCGTTGTCCATCGGGGCTAAAGGAGATAGAGTCGACAATCCCCTGATGCCCCTCGATCTGAGTTTCCTGCAGGGTGTCTAGGTTGGGTTGCAGTGCCAAGAGCGGACTTAATGCCGGGCAGTCCCCAGCAGTTTGGGTAGTATTGCTGTGACAAAGCAGGTTGTCAATGTCTTGAACCTGCACCAAGGCAAGAGAGGCAGCCAAGGCTGTCAGGCTAAGGCCAAGGGCAAGCAAAAGACGCATAGCAGCAGCCTAGGATAATTCTTCATTCGATTTCAATGTAAGCGAAAGCCTCTTGATTGTAAAAAGCAGGGTGGGTAGTGCCCACCAATTTTTGTGCCAAAACTCTTACATTCCCCCAGTTCAGGAAGGAGCGCTACCCAAAGATATCCCTACGCAAGGCATAGAAATGATTGATGAGGTGCTGCTGATTGCGGCGCTAATTGTGAGCTCGATATTGGTGCTGGCGGGTTTGCTCTCGGCACCAACCGGGCTACAGATTCCTGTAGAGGTGGCTTAATCATCAGTTTGTTTCATCTCTGTGTAAAGTGCATTAAGCGGGGCGATCGCACTTAGTCAGAGACGGCAAAGACTGAGGTTAGGGAGATCACGCAGACCTCTGAGGTTCTGAGTGAAAACAATTGATGGGCTTTTGGGTCCAGAGGCAATCGTTTTGGTGGTACGGCTTAGCTGGTATGTCATGATCCTCAAAACGTGGGATAACTCAACACTAAGGAGCAAAGCCGTATTTTTGGGCAATTTAGTTCAATCGGATTGCCTGAGTAGCTGTGCGCGCAGGCAACTAGTCAACGTTAAATCAGAAGTTTCAGCGGTTGGCAGGAATGAAAGAATTAAGGGGTTTAGGTGGCGTCTGATCTCATTGGAGTACTCTTTGTGGGGGCATAGACACCAATCAACTAACAGCCGCAAGCTACACAGATATGATTTTGCCTACCTTTTCTCTTGCCATTCTTACGGATATGCGTGGCTACACATTCCGGACATTGCATCGCAGATTAGCCCTAATTTCTCTCTTAATCATGCAAGGCCGTTAATTTCATCTTGGTTTCATGGTCTAGTGCTACGTTTTGATATTGGTGCGTGTGACCGCCAATGGACACATGTTCTGCTGGTAGCCTGAGCAGTTGATCCCATGCGTATTTTGCTGGTTGAAGACGAGCCAGACCTGGGGCGAGCGATTAAGCGCACGCTGACTCAAGAAGCCTATGTGGTGGACTGGGTGCAGTCCGGGGATGAAGCGCTGACCTATCTGGAGAGTAGCACTGTTACTTACGTGCTAGGAATATTGGACTGGATGCTGCCAGGGCTAAATGGTCTGGAGATTTGTCGCTGGTTACGGGCACATCAGAATGCCCTGCCGGTGCTCATGCTGACCGCCAACGATCGCATCGAAGATCGCATTGCGGGGCTCGATGCCGGAGCCGACGACTACCTTGTCAAACCCTTTAGCATGGATGAGTTGCTAGCCCGATTGCGAGCCTTGAGACGCCGCCCCGCTGACTTTAGGCCAGCCCAAATCCAAGTCGGGCCACTGACGTTGGATTGCGATCGCAGAATTGCCTTGCTGCACAACGACACCGCCTCAGAGCAGGCGATCGAACTGACCCAAAAAGAGTTTCAGCTCCTGCAATATTTGATGGAGCACCCCGATCAAATTCTCACCCAAGAGCAGGTGCTCAACCAACTGTGGGAATTTGGCTCTGAACCCATCAGCAATGTGGTGGCGGCCCAGGTGCGGCTGCTGCGCCGCAAATTGGGGCAGCATGGCTATGACTACATGATTGAAACCGTCTATGGCATGGGATACCGGTTCAAAGCTGAATAGACTGTTTCGTCGCAGCCGCTGGCAACTCACTGGTTGGTATACCGGTGTGATGGCCATCGTGCTGGCGATGAGTGCTTTGGGCATGTATGAGGCTATTGCCCATGCCCATCGGGTAGCAGCCGAGCGAGAGCTAAAATCGGTCGCCGAAGCCGTTCACGATAACTTAGAGAAATCTCTCACGGCCAATGGTCAAATTGATCGAGGGTCATCTAAGTTGCTGCCTAGCCTTTGCTTAGCAGGGGACCCCTGCCTTGCCCCCTTTGAGCACAACGAGAATCACTATCACCCTGAAGAGCTGTACTCCAGCAATTACTACATTCGGGTGCTGGACACCGATGGAGCATTAATGGCCAGCTCTGGAGACTATCCCCAGGGGCTAGCCAACTCAGATACTGCCGATCTCTGGCAAACTTTGCGCGATGCATCGGGGCAGCCCTACCGTCAGCTCATTCTGCCCCTGTATGCCCTCGATGATCAGCAGCTAGTGGGACATGTTGTAGTGGGTCGTTCGCTTAACGACTTTGCGGCCTACTTAGCTACTGTTCGCTGGAATATGGCCTTGGGTTTGCCTCTGGCACTGGCGCTGATTGCCGCGGCGGGGTGGTGGCTAGCGGGGGTGGCGCTCAAGCCGGTGCGAATGTCGTACCGCAATATCCAGCAGTTTACGGCGGATGCTGCCCACGAGTTAAGAACTCCCCTGGCTGCTGTTCAGGCTACCACCGAGTCGGTGATTCGACTGCCAGAAATCTCAGATGCCGAAGCACGCGATACGCTCCAGGTGATTGCCCGCCAAAACCATCGCCTAGTTCGTTTAGTTAGTGATTTGCTGCTCTTATCCCGGCTCGATATCCAAACTGCTGCCCCTGGCTTTGCCTGCTGCCTGCAAGACATCCTGAGCGATATCGAGGAGGAGATGGCGGCTCTATCGATCGCCCAGGGCATTTACCTATGGCTCGAGCAGCCTGCGGCCCCGCCTCTGATGGTGATTGGCCACGAAGAGCAACTCTATCGCCTGGTGCTGAATGTGGTCAGTAATGCCCTCCAGCACACCCCTGCCGACGGCAAAGTCACCATCTGCCTGAGAGCCGTAGATAAGCACGCCGTAATTACCGTAGAAGACACCGGGGTGGGCATTCACCCCAACGATCAAGCCCGAGTTTTTGATCGCTTTTACCGCATTGAAAAGGATCGGTCTCGCCAGAGCGGCGGGTCCGGGCTGGGGCTGTCAATCGCGTTGGCGATCGCCCAAGCCCACGGCGGCAGCATTCACGTTAAAAGTGCAATCTCAAAGGGCAGCACCTTTACCATCAAGCTCCCCTTAGCTAGTTCAGGTATGCACGTCCCCAGGCCAGCTTCGCCCGTCACAGAAGCACCGCGACGTTTACCAGTAGAGCGATAGTGAGAGCTTACTTTGAGAAGCTAAACCGAGCGTTAACCTTTTCGCCCTTGATATCGGTCTGAATGACAGTTTTATATTCCCCGGCGGCCTGGCTGGGTAAAAAGGCAAAGAAATGCTCACCCTCGGCATCGTACTCCATCGGAATTTCTTGCTGGGTGCCATCGGGCAGCTGCACCTGAGCGAGCGCTGTCGCATCGGCAATAGCTTCATGGGTATCGCCCGTTTGCAGATACAAGTCGAGGTGAATGCCATCGGCTTCGGGCGCAGGTACCAGTTCTAGATGGTAGGGACCACTTTCGACCACCTGCCCGCCCTTGCTAGCAGCGCTGTGGTCACTGGCAGTTGTTGTCTCGGCGGAGCTTTCAGCAGTTACAGGAGTGTCAGCGGCAATAGTAGCGTCGGGAGCCGTTGCGGTTTCGGAGCCACCGCAGGCCGTTAGCGCCAGCACACCAGTGATCAACAGAGCTTGAACGAATTGAGAACGCATGAGGTAAATCTCCGAGCAGGTAAATAGTTGAGAGAAGAATGGTGGGCGGATTAGACCGGGTTAACCGGCAGGCTGGCTCTCTGGGATGGAAGTTTTGGTTTCAGGGGTTTCTTCCTGAAGCGTCCCATCTCGGGACAGGGGCAGTAAGTAGCGACCAAAGCGGGCATAGAGGGCAGGCAGCACCAACAGGGTGAGGGCAGTGGATGTGAACAAACCACCTAGAACTACCACGGACAGCGGTTGCAAAATTTCTTTGCCGGGGCCTCCCGCAATGACCAAGGGGAGTAACCCTAGGGCTGATGTGAAGGCCGTCATGAGAATCGCATTCAGGCGCTCCATGGAGCCATTAACCAAGGCCTGCCGCAGAGGCATACCTTGGGCAAATTTGCTGTTGTAGTTGTCGACAAGCAACAGGCCGTTGCGGGTGGCCACGCCGAACAACGTGATAAAGCCTACCAGGGACGCGACCGAAATAACGCCCCCAGTTAACGCCACGGAAAAGACCCCACCCACAAGTGCCAGGGGCAAATTGATCATGATCATGAGTGTGGAGGCGACGGATTTGACCGAGAGATACATAATTACAGTGATGATCACAAAGGCGATCACGCTAAACACCAGCATGTTTTGCGTGGCCCGCGCCTCCGCCTCAAACTGGCCGCCGTATTGCGGGAAGTACCCAGCGGGAAACTGCACCTGCTCCGCCACCTGGGCGCGAATGTCGTTGACCACCGATCGCACATCTCGACCATTGACATTGGCGGCCACCACAATCAACCGCGACACATTCTCCCGATTAATGGTGTTGGGGCCAGTACCGGTGCGGATTTGCGCTACCTGAGCCAGGGGAATTTTCTCCCCCGTTGGAGTGTCAATTAACAGATTGCCAATGGTGGTGAGATCGCTTCTGGCCTCGGGCTCTAGCCACACCAGCAGGTCAAAGGTTTGCTGCTGGTCTAAGACTTGCGACACCACCCTGCCGTTGAGAGCGGTTTCAATAGTGTTGGAGAGTTCACCCACTGTCAGCCCATAGCGGCCTGCCGCCACGCGGTCGAACTGAATTTGAATTTGCTCGATGGGAATCTGCGGCTCTAGCTGCAAGTCCACCACGCCCTCTACGGTTTGCATGATCGCTTCGATCTCTTGCCCCAGGGAGTGCAGCTGGGCCAGGTCAGGACCGAAAATTTTGACGGCGATCGCGCTTCTCACCCCCGACAGCACCTCATCCATGCGGTGAGAGATGAAGCCGCCAATGTTAGGAGCTACCCCCGGCAGTTTGGCAAACTCCTCCCGCAGCTTTTCAATGCTGCCCTCGCGGTCTTTCAGCCCGGCCTCGCTTAGATCCACATCCATGTGGGCAGTGTTGACTGCCGCCGCATCGCTGTCGCCGGGGGCACGCCCGGAGCGCAGCTGCACATGGCGAAAGCGGGGGTCATCCTTAAGAGCCGCTTGCATGGCAAGCCCGGCGCTGTTGGTTGCCCCTAAGGACGAACCAGGGTAGAGCACCAGAGTATTGACCAAGTTTTGTTCCTGAAACTCGGGCAGAAACTCTCGGCCCAGGGAGGGGGCAATCGCCAGAGCCGCAATCAGAGATCCAGCGGCGATCGCCAGAATTACGTTAGAGCGTCGCAGCGAAAAATTTAGAAACGGTTGATAGCGGCCCTTAAAGAACCGAGCTACCCAGGGTTCGGTTTCGGGCAGAGGCCCATGGGGCAGCAAAATGGCACAGAGCGCTGGCGTCACGGTGAGCGCGGTCACGCTGGAAGCCAGCACCGCCGCCATATAGCCCAACCCCATGGGAATAAAAATACTGCCCTCTACCCCACCCAGCGCAAACACAGGCGAAAACACAACCACAGTGATGATGGTGGCCCCAAACACCGAGTCTCGCACTTCTTGGCAGCCCGCCAAGACCACCTCTAACACGGGCCGGGGCTCGGCAGAGTGCTTGTTTTCGCGCAATGCTCGGTAGACATTTTCTGCATCCACGATCGCATCATCGACAGCAGAACCGATGGCCACAGCTAAGCCACCTAGGGTCATGGTGTTGAGCCCCTGGCCTAGCCAATTGAGCGCCAGCACTCCGATGAGCAGCGACAACGGCAGCGCCACCAGACACACCAGTAGGTTGCGCCAGTTCATCAAAAAGGGAATTAGAATCAGCGCGACAATGATGCTGCCCTCAATCAGCGCGGCGCGGACGTTTTCAATCGAGGCATCAATGTAGTTGTTCTGACTAAAGGTGACGTCAACCTGAATATCTTGGGGCAGCCCCGCCTGAATCTCCGCCATCGCTGCTTCGATGGCATGAGTTACCGAGGGCGTATCGGCCAGAGGCTGCTTGTTTACCATCACCACCACCGCAGGCTGGCCATTTAGGCTGCTATCCCCCCGCTGGAGCGCGGCCCCAATTTGTACGGTGGCTACGTCGCTGAGCCGAACTGAGGTGCCATTGCGCGCCGTAATCACGGACTGCTTCAAATCGTCAATCGTCTCTAGCCGCCCAATCCCCCGCACCAGCGTCTCTTTGTCCGGTGTGATCAAAAAGCCCCCCGGCGCATTGACGTTGGCCGCTTCCACAGCATCGGTTACCTCTTGCAACGACACGTCAAAGGCCTGCAATTTTTGGGGATTAACCAGTACCTGATACTGCTGTACCTCGCCGCCGTAAACCACTACCTGAGATACACCAGGTACTGCCAAGAGACGGTTAGTGATCTGCCAATCGGCAATCCACCGCAGCTCCATGAGCGACGTGCGGGTGTCGGCTGGGGCGGTTTCATCCACCCTGAACGCGACCATCATCACGGTGCTGATGGGAGATGAGATGGGAGAAACTTGCGGCGTCTCAACGTTTTCAGGAATTTTGTCTTGCGCCTGCTGCAAGCGCTCGGTCACTAACTGCCGCGCTTGAAAGATGTCGGTATCCCACTTAAAGATGACTTTAACGACAGAAATACCGGCGGCAGACGCAGAGCGAACATCGGTAACACCAGGGGTGCCATTGATCGCGCTTTCAATTGGCAGCGTCACCAACGATTCCACTTCTTCTGGTGCCAACCCAGGGGCTTCAGTTTGAATTTCGACCTGGGGCGGCGCAAAGCTCGGAAACACATCCAGCGGCATCTGGGCGACGGTGCGAAAGATCCAAATGGTGAGCACCATGGCCCCCAGAATGACTAACCAACGCCGCGCAATCGCCCATCTAATGATTGAATTCAGCATAGGAACCGAGCAGTGTCTCGCGTAGGATGAAGCACGCTAACGCATGTCTTTAGGCATAGCTGCGTTAGAAGATCAGCTAACGCACCTAACAGAGTCGAAAAGGGTCTACCCGTCGGCATCGTGGTGATGATGATGAGGCTCTATCCTCGACACAGGCGGCTCATGCCCTGCTTGGTGGCTCACTGCCAGCTGTCGATCATGCGGATCATCCTCAAGATGTTCTAACTGGTGGATGGTGGATTCGAGGCGTTGGCGAGACCGACGACCAGACCAAAAGGCCCCAGCGGTAAAGGTGCCAATCGCTAACAATCCACCCCCCATAGCGGTAACCCACCAGGGTAACCCGGCCCCTGTAGCACCAGCAGCTTCCGTCGCTTCCGTCGCGGCGGCATCCGCTGGTGCTGCACTGCCTCCACGCAACGATTGCGCATAGAGCTGGTTGGCCCGCTGGGTGACAACTTCATCGCCCTCAAACAGACCGCTAAGCACTTCGACTTGATCGCCCGCTGTTCTCCCTAAGGTGACCTCAACCGGTTCAAAGGCGTTGCCATTGCGCACAAACACCAGGGTTTGGCCGTTGGCTTCTACCAACGCTGATTGGGGAATGGCCATCACCGCCGCTGGCGTGCTCTCGGTTAAAACCTCTAGAGCCGCAAACATGCCGGGCTTGAGGGTGCCCTGGGCATTGTCTAGCTCAGCTTGTACGGGCACAACCCGAGTTTCACCATCGACCACCGAACCAACCGTCGTAATTTGCCCCTCAAAGATTTGATCGGGCAGGCTGGCGACGGTAATTCGCACCCGTTGCCCAGGGGATACTTGGGACAGGTCTTTTTCATAAATATTTGCGGTGGCCAATACCGTGCGATTGTCGACGATGGTCATCAGCACCGCACCCGCATCTTCTGACGATTGCCCCAGGGTCACCTCGCGGTCGGCAATGGTGCCCGCGATGGGCGCTTTGATGGTGATGGTGCCGTCTGGGTTAGCTGTGGCCCCAAGCTGCTGCAATCGGGTTTGGTAGGTTTCTGTACTTAACTGAGCGCGAGATTGCGCCACCGTTAGGGCAGTCTGCGATCGCGCCACCTCGGTACGGGCATTCAACACCTCTAGCCGGCTCTCCGCTTCGGTCAACACTTGCCTGGCATCTGCTAAGTGAGCCTCCGATTCCAATAGCTCTCGGCGGGCGATCGCGCCTTGCGCGGCTAGTTCTGAGTCGCGATCATACTGCTCCTGGGCCACTCGTAGTTCGGTTTGGGCTCCCTCAATCGCTCTGAGGGCGATCTGCTGTTGTTGCTCGTAGGTCTGCCGAGCTAGCTGCACATCGGCCTGGGCCAGCTGCACATCTCCTTGCCGCTCAGCCGAGTTTTCCAGGGCGGTCACCCGCAATTCGGCCAGCTCTCCACTGGTGATGACCGCTAGTGCCTGGCCCGCTTCCACTCGCTGCCCTGGCTCCACCAGCAGTTTGGTTACCGTACCGCCAACTGGGTTGGTTACCGATACCTGTCGCCCCGGAGAGGCTTCAATTTGCCCTGTTGCCTTCACCCCAAACGCCAACACCTGGCGTTTTACCGGCTCGAGAATTAGACCAATGCGGTCAGCGACCTCTGCATCAACCTCAACGCCTGTTGGATGCGCCCCGGCTCCACTCCCCTGGAACTCATCTCCATGGCCAACATGGGCCAAGACCTCGCTGGCCGGGGCTAGCAGGAGTATCAACAAGACCACCGCAGGGAGCGATCGCCCTCTAGCCGCGATATACAAGCGATCGGAGATAGCTGTCATAGACACGCCCTTGAACCACTCAATTACAGTCTTTGGAGAAAAATGCCGTCAGTCTTTCAAACATCCCACAGGAAAATGAAATCAGGATGAAATTCGGCTATTAATCACGGCAATAAGAGCGGCTTAATTCATGATCACCTCGCATCGTTCGGCCATAGTTCAAGAAATATCTAATAGGAAAAAAGCCCCAGTTTTTCTGAGGCCCGTCGAATTCTGAAAAACGTCATAAACTACTATCTATTGTGATTATGAAGAGCAACGAATTGGCATGTACAGCAGCGATTGCTCAAACCAGGTTCAGGGTTAGGGTTATCTGTCTACGGCAGGGTTACCGCTGCCGCTCCTTGCCCCTTACTCTATGCCTGATTGCTCCGATTCTGACTGTAACTGAGGCAAGGCTATGGGAATGCTTCAGAGACCCAGTAGCTTGTAAAACAGCTCCTATGGCGTAGGCGGAAATATCTGTATAGCAAGCCCGTACCATAGGAGCAACAGCTAAGAAGACATTTCTCGCTCCCTACTAAGTAATCATTCTTTCTCAATGTGACTTCAGGCTCTTGGCTCTATAGTCAACTACAGAGGTTACGCTGGATTGAAGGTATATCTATCTCATCATTCTGGAGAAAATTAGTATGGCTACACTAAAGCAATCAAAAATTTTTGTTGGCGCGCTTGTCGCTGGTATTGCTGCACTGACTGTCATCGTCGGATCCGTAATGGCTCAGGATAGTGGCGAGTCTAGTGGTTGTGAATGCTGTGAAAATATGGGTCAAATGAATCGGCCATCTGATTCAACAGGTCAGTAAATACTGATCGGCGCGGTCTAGTAACCTTGTTGCAGCGGACGGTAGAGAGCTTTGGGCGATTATGCAAAGGGTATCTGCCGCCGCTAAACACAAACGTTAGACGTATATATAAACGAGACGTTCGGCTTGAAAACAGCAAAGTGGCCTAGGATAGTTGTCCCGCGCCGCAACCACTCCACAGTTGAATCTGCTTCGGAAACCCTCTCTGCACAAAGCATCCAGGTTAATAGAGAGGTTTGGCTGCAACTTTTAGATAGAACGGCAGAATCAGGCTTTGAGACAACTGGCACAAGCCAGCACAGGCCAAATCAAGTCCATTTTTCAGCGCTACTGGCACAGAGTATATTTACTCATAGCTTATGAAAAAGATGCCCGTGCACTGATCTTTCCTCTCAATAGAGAACATCGCCTGAGGGTAATGAATGTAATTACACCGCTCTTTTTTGTGAAAATTTCATTAAGTGAAACGTCGAAAAGCCTTGCTATACAAGGCTTTCAGCTCTCTCCGACCGGTTGCTTACATACGCAACTATTCAAAGCCCTGAAACCCTTTGCTTCCAAGGATTTCAAAACGGGCGATCGCAGATTGGACTAAATATGGAATAAATTCCTTAGCGGCGATTTAATCACTCAATCGCTCAATTTTTGTTAAATGATTAACGGCGATCGACGGTAAACCCAGCCTTATGCCTCGCATTTTAGCCGAGAGGAAGGCCTATGTCTACTGCAATTGAACTAGCAACAGGGTTTGAATCCTGAGACGGTAGTACGGCGACAGACGCTTCGCGGGCGTCCCCAGGCCTAGCCGCTGGCAGCAGGGGCTCAATCAACTCAACTGGGTCAAGGGTCAAATTGGACACCCCTTAGCACTTTTTAGGATCCAAAATCTCAACAGCATTTAATTATCAATAAGAGAGGTTCATTCCCAACAAGCTCCGCTGTTTTGGTCTCTTTGCGCTCTAAATCGCTGAAACCCCTGCTATCCCGATAAACTGAACTTGCTGAAATCTTAAAAAGAGCAAGTCAGGGTTTTTAAGAACAACTTGGATTCATTTTTTAGGTAATTCGGTGCCGAAGCAAAATCGCCACGACCAGGCAGAAATTTGGTCGGCGGATCAGTTTGAGCAGGTGATGGGGGAACTCAGCCCTAAAATGCGATCGCTGTTCTCCATTTGCTACTACACCGGCTGCCGGGTCAGTGAAGCGCGGCAGCTGCGGGCCGAGGATGTCGTGGGCAATACTCTGGTACTGCGCAAGGCAACAACTAAGACGAAGCGCACGCGGGCGGTGCCGATTCATCCCAAGCTGAAGGCAGTGCTGGATGAGGCAGAGTTGCCGAGTCGGGGGTATCTGTTTCCGGGGCGAGATGGGCAGGAGCCGATTACGCGACAGGCCTGTGATGCAGCGTTGCGGAAGGCGTGCGATCTCCTGGGCCTGCGGGGATACAGCACCCATAGTAACCGGCGAACATGGGCAACTCGGCTCGATAAGGCGGGGGTGAGGCTAAAGGCGATCCAAGACTTGGGCGGGTGGTCGTCGATGGCGGCGCTGCAGCGGTACCTCGATGTGTCGGAGGAGGAGAAGGTGGATGCGATCGCGCAGTTGTAGAGTAATTCAGGAGATAGATTTTTTTCTTACTCCTGGTCTCCTCGGAGTTCTTGCATAGCTTTCTCGTAATGAAGCGTGAATTCTGAATCCATCACTTCCACTAAGAATTCGCACAGAATTCGACATATTTCAGCAACAATTTTAGGATCTACTTCATTTGCATTTGGCGTAAGCCATCCATGAGCAAATATGTGGCGAATTGCCGAGGCCAAATAGGCTATGTTGCATGGATCACTTTGAAAATATTTATCCAACTCTTTTTGGTGCGTTGGATTAACTCTATCATGAATGAAATTATAAAACTTATTGCCTACGTCCAATGTTTTGATTTGGAGCAACGAGTTATCTGCTCTATAAGTCTTTAACGAATTCTCTATGCTAGATACTTTTGTGTCTTTCAGATCTAGTAGTGTTTCAAAAGCTGACCAAGCGAGAAATACATGACATAAAGAGCTGTAGCCTATTTCTGTATTAGATGAATATCCTTCTAGTTCTAGCTTT
The DNA here is from genome assembly GCA_019359285.1 of Nodosilinea sp. WJT8-NPBG4. GTDB lineage: Bacteria > Cyanobacteriota > Cyanobacteriia > Phormidesmidales > Phormidesmidaceae > Nodosilinea. The sequence continues at coordinate 16,643 of JAHHHQ010000074.1, read as the reverse complement.
TTGAAGCAATTGGCAACTCTAAAGCGCGCAGCAAAACGATTAATATTTCCTGGATCTGAGCCCAATCCTAAAAGGCCACAAAAGTTTGCGCTACTCGCCTTCATCTGAGCTTGATAGTCAATCCATTTTGATGGAAAGCCTTTCTCATCGTTGCTTATAATCATCAGTCTTCACTTTTATCCAATAGAGCTTGATATTTCCCAGCAGCAGCATCTGTACCCTTGATAATTTGATACGTCATCCCGCTCGCGATCGCAAACTCATCAGGGTTCACAGACTTTATGGTGTCTAGCTTTCAGTCTTTGACCTCCAGCACAAAGAGACCCCGTGACGGGTGCAGGAGGATGAAATCAGGATGCAGGGCTTTGGGGCCTACGGGTACGTTATACCAAAGCAGGTAGTCATCATCGAGCTTGGCTTCGATCCGCTGGGCCAGGCGGTGCTCTCCCCCGGTCATGCGAGAGGCGCAGCTGCTGTAGGAGGGGATGAGAGTAGCTATGGGCTAAAACCCTTTGATTGCCCTCAGTATGCCCTTGGCAGACGATTCCGATGGTGACGGTGCATTAAACTCACAGAATCTTGAGTCAATTGGTGGCGATCGCATCCTAGCCCGCCCCTCAGTAGCTGTGCTAGTTTGGCGGAATGGGGGGGCTATGTGAGTTCCAGATAGGCCCCCCACCAAAAGAGCGCCTCCCACATAGCAGTGGGTTAATCTGCTATGTGGGAGGGGGGCTCTCAATATTCACTGGCGATCGCCCCCACTAGCAAGGGCACCATGGACTCACAGCCGACGCAACAGAAGCTCAGCCAGGAAGAGATCACATGGGATTTTTTGCCATAGGCTGTAAGCAAATGTGCTCTGTGCCAGTAGCACTGAAAAATGGACTTGATTTGGCCTGTGCTGTTCTGTGCCAGTTGTCCCAAAGCCTGATTTTGCCGTTCTATCTACAAGTCACAGCCAAATCTCTCAATTGACTTGGATGCCTTGTATAGAGAGGGCTTCCGCAGCAGATCTAACCATGGAGTAGTTGCGGCGCGGGGCAACTATGCCGAGGCCACTGCTTGGCTCAGTTGGAGATTACTCCCAGGCGCTGGAGTTAAACTTGCCCAACTCGGCGCTGTACTAAGTCAGGTACTGCTAGCTAGCCCCTTCTCGGTGGGCTTTTATAAACGTGTGTGACAGCGCATTCTAAAGGGAAACGGAAGAAATAGCTAAACGAAGCTGTGCTCTTTGAATTCCGAGCAATGATTGATACAAGACGAATAATATATCCATCCACCTCGCGGTACGTTCAGAGTCTGTGTCAATTTTGTAGCCTTGAAAACATCTTCAGGAAGAATTAGGCAACAAAGATCTCAACCCTCGCTGGCGATCGCAGCTATGGTGAGTGGCATTGCCTTGGTTGTCGCAGTCCTGGCAGAGACATCCTTAGCCCTTATGCTCCTTCTTTTAGGGAGCTTTGCACTGTTACTAGTTACCTCCAAATGGCGCAGAGCCTCTCAGGAGGAACGTCGGGACATTCAACAGAAGCTTCTTGTTGGCGTGTGTGCAGGGCTTATTGCTACAGCAGCCTATGACTTGTCACGCTTGATAGTAGTCGCTGTATTTGACCTTAACGTATCGCCATTCAAAGCTTTCCCTATCTTTGGCCAATTAATTGCAGGGGAAGATATCTCAAACTCCGCAGCCTATCTGATTGGTACCTTGTATCACCTAGCGAATGGCACTTTGTTTACTGTGGGATACTGCTTTGCCTTTGGCAAACGGCATTGGTTGTTTGGCATCTTGTGGGCACTTGGGCTTGAAGTCTCCATGCTCACTCTTTACCCTGGATGGCTCGATCTTGAAGGTGTGATGCAAGAGTTCACCTTTATGTCTATGACAGGTCATATTGCTTATGGTGCAACTTTAGGAATACTCTGCCAGCGATGGCTTGCCAATAGAATTTGATGGCTTTGAAACAATTTGTTCTTAATTTTTGGTGTGTAATTGAATCGTTAGGAAGGAAATTTCTTGATATCACCCTACTCTGAGAACGTTCTTCGCCTGTGGTGGCAAAAGCTGCCACAAATGGCGCGGCGCTTCTCCGATTTGGCAGCTTCATCCTTTCTTGACGGGGTATACCTTACGCGCTGGCCTCGAGCCGGGGCATTGCTACCACCGCTCCTTCTTCTTCTAGGGTTTCTGCTGGGCTGGCAGCATCCAGGATTCAGTAAATATATTACTTACACTTCTTCTTTGCCAGTAATGCTTTTCATGCTGACAGTTGGAAGTATGGGAGCAGGATTAGGGAGCTGGCTAGGCACAGGTTATGTCTTGGGAGATCTGCTGCTTTTTGACCATGGGAGCACATTTTTTTCTGTTACAAAGCTTCTTCAAATCTATCCTCCTTTACTCCTTTCCTACATCCTGCTAGCACAGCTAATAGTGCTTATTCCACTCGCCAGCCAATCTCTACGACAGACGATCTTGCCTAGACTAAAAGTAGGAAATCAATCTCTGCCTCTTGTGGCTTTGCCAGTGGAGGCAGCGCTACAAGCCTCTATTCAAGGGTTTCTAGTCTTCCTGTGGGTAAATTCTGTTCCTACCCTGATTCGCCCTGTCTTTACCTGGAAAGGCACACAACCGCCAGTAGCGGCGATAGCCCCCCTTCAAACAAACGGCCACTTCCTGATCATACTGGCTATCTTGCTAACAATTGGACGTGCTGTTCTTGAAGACCATGCTGCCAAAACAGATAATACCCATCGCGCAAGCCGTATAGCGGAAGCTGTTGCTGCCACTCCTACTTCACGTTTTTCCTTGCCATCCCCTGTTAAAGCAGCTTCACAGGCTTTGTTTCTAACTTTTTTGCTATCAGGACTGCTTTCCAACGGGCTGCAGGCTTTTTGTCTCAGTATTGTCCTCTTTCTGATTTTTGGGGCTCGCCGCTCGTTATACATTGCATTTCCATCCTGGCCGCAATGGATGGCTAGGATTCCTATCCTGCTGCGCCTTCTTGTTGCTGGAGGGCTTAACTTCTGGATTGCGGGCAAGATTATCCAGCTTTACTGGAGCATTTCTAGCAACACGTTTCTTCCGATCCTGCTTTCGACCGGGGTTGGCATTATTCTGTTCTCCCTCCTCCTACCCCAAAGCCCTAAATCTAGATCGCAGCCTCCAGCAGACAAACCGACAGAGCGCGGTTTGGGCAATACAGAGCATCTTCTGCTTTTTCTAGCTGGCGCAGCCTTTAGCATCAGCACAGAGCAGCCACCAGCCATGGCTGATAACTGTGGCAGCCTTAGCGACTGCTACCACGTTATTCGTAATGCTGTGATTGCAGGAGGGGCGATCGCCATAGCCGTAAGTTTACTACTTGATTTTCTACCCGTTATTGGTGACATCAAAGGCATTCTTGAAGGCATCAGAGGCAGAGACAGTGTTACTGGAGAGCAGTTAGAAAATTGGCAACGTGTCTTGGGGGCGATACCCATCATTGGCCGTTTAGGAGACCTTGCGAAAATCGCGGATTTGGCAGTAGATGCGGCAAAAGTGGCCTCGGAAGCAGCCGATATAGCCAAGGCAGCAGCAGTAGTAGGGGATACTTCAAGAGCTGCTGAGGCAGCGGCAACAGCAGCCAAAGCAGCTGATCAAGCGGCAGACGCTGCTAGAGCCATCAGTAATGCAGGGGACACAGCGAAGGCAGGTGATGCGGCTAGAGCCGCAGGCTCTGCCAGCGATGCAGCAAGAGCCGCCGACCGAGCTGCAGACGCCGCTCGTCGAGCAGGCGTTGCTGAAGATACGGTCAAGGCAGCAGAATCTGCCAAGAATGCAGCTAGACGAGCTTCTGGAGATGCGGCTGATCTGGCGAGGCAGCGCTCTAGTGGAACGAGACCTACGAAACCTCCAGGAGAGCCTCCAGGTGGAGAGCGGACTACCATCAATCCAAATGCGAGTAGAGATGTACAGCGTACCTTACGACGAGAGAATGAGTCTGCTGATCTTCTTGCTCAAAAAGGATATGATGTTGAGCAAAATCCACCGACTTTGCCTAATGGGAAAAATCCTGACTATCGAATCGACGGGAAAACATTTGACAATCTAGCACCCAGCACTTCTAATCCCGATCAGATTCGTAAAGGTATCAGCAGAAAAGTTAGTGATGAACAAGCCGATCGCATAATCCTGAATATGAACGACACTACGGTTGAATTAGGAGAATTGCGCGATTTACTAAATAGAAAACCTATTGATAATCTTAAGGAAATTATTGTAGTCCGAGACGGTGAAGTAATCCCCTTCTTTCCATGAAACTAAGGAATGATAAGGCTAATGGCACTTAGTTATGAATTAGAAATGGCAGCAGATTTGGATTCTCAGCAAGCGTTGCAAATTGTCGCGAATACATGCTTATTACAATGGCAAGGTGAGCAGCTCATAGGAAATGGAATCCAAGTTAGAGCATTTAAAGAGAGCGAGGAAGATAATCAAGAATTAACAAAACAGGCTTTCGGATTTTCACCCACCTTGATTGTTAACTTTCGGATCAAGTCTGGTCAACATAGTGAACAAGCTGAACGAATAATGATACGGGCAACGGCAGCATTATTACAGGCTACTTCTAAGGACGCAGTTCTGCTATTTAACTATGAAAACATTGTTTTGCAGAGAATTCATAATCAACTAATAATTAATCAAGATCTTTGGGATGCATGGAAGGCAGATGAACTAAAGAAAATAGGAATGCCACACACAATAGCGGTATTATCTTCACCTCTGCTTTAAGAGGGGAAAAGACTCTTGACCTGCTTCCAATCACTTGGGGGTATCTTCTAACATTCCTAGCTGTAAGCAATTCTAGTACAGCTCTAAGGCAACTCCTCGGCACATTGCTGTCGCTTCTCTCCATTAACTTTGCAGGGCCCTGCTGGCGATGCCCAGCAGATTAGAGGATTGGGTGCAAAAAGCCCCCGGTGCTGGTGGCTAGGGGCTGATGTGAAATTCTATCAGGGCTATTAATCGTACAGAGAGTTACGCTAAGACTGTACAGCTCTGTCAGCAAGGCATAGAGGCTCCTATGCCATTAACGACGAATAGCCTGACTCATCAGCTAGGCTTATTACTAGAAATGAGTGAAATCAGCCGCTTGAATTGAGGGTGGACTACTTTTCTGAAAATGTGCTGCCAATAAAATTATCTGGTGAAAAATCTAAGGCTCCAACCCTGATGCTGCCGTTGATTAGTTGCCGGGCGCGCAGCTAACCGAGGTCCTAGACAGCAGAAGTTTCAATGTCTAGAATGTATATATAGCAATCGTTTCTAAGCTCCGTGGCACTATTCTGTGCTGATCTCGGCTCGACCCTATAGGAGGTATTTATGGTACCTGCAATTAGGCTCCAACTTTGGAGAGCTACTCTTGGCGTTTTCGTGAGTCTAGGGTTTGTATTGAGTCATATTGCATTGAGTCAGGCTACAGCGGTTCAGCCTGCTTCTTCAGCAAACTCATCTCCTGTTGAAAGAACTGATGCTACAGAGCTATCGGCAGACATAACTTTTGCCCCGCTGTCTCCCTCATGCCCTTTGCCGCCCATCCCGTTGTCGGACGAGGCTGCTAGTAAGATGGCATTTTTTTCCTACTTTCGGGAGCTATTCGCGTTTGCACTTGAGCAGCGTCAAAGCCCGCCCCTGGATGACGTGTTCCAACAACTCAACACTGCAGAGCAGTATCAAAAACAGGGTCGGTCTGATGCGGCGGCAGCAGTGCTAGATCGCGCTCTTTCAACTTACCGAAACGAGGAGAGATCAGCAGCAATGGCTGTAGCCCCTCCCAGGCTTGCCAATACTGCTCGCCTTTGGGCTCTTTCCAAGTTTATAGAGCTTTATGCGGCATCAGGGCGAGCAGAACAAGCTGTTCCATTGGCAGACGAACTCGTTGTATTTACCCAAAGCCTTCTCAGGCAAGATGATATCTCCTTACATATATTGGTGGGTGCTGCCGATGTTTACCAGGCTATGGAACAGAACAATCAGGCACATTCTGTTCTCACTTACGTAATACAGAGCACGGACGCTGTTGAAGAACCCTTTGTCAAAGCAATTATTTTATCTGAGGTAACTAAAGTTTACGCCAATCTAAACGACTTTACCCGTGCTACTGAGGTGTTACTCCAAGCGCAGGAGTTTGCCAATGTCGCTAATGGAGTCTCTCAAAGGAATGCAAGTACGGTGGCACTCATCCCATCCTATCTTGCCCTGGGTCAGCATGAGAATGCTTCCTACCTCGCAGACACAATCGAACCTCTTGAGCTACGTCAGCAGGTACAGCAAGCAATTAGCTGTGCTCAGGCGAATCCACCGCAGTGATTTGCAGTTCTCTTGACTGAAACTAGTGTTCAGTCAAATAGGTAGTGTTCTAGACACGGGGAATTGTGAATGGACAATGGGGGAGTTGCTCGTCTCTCTTGCAGTCACTCATCCCATGGTTGTTGAACCAATTTGCTGTCCGGTCTACCACATCACGGATGTCGTCAAACACGGCAAAACGGATGCTGGCAAACAACGCTACAAATGCCGCAATTGAGAGTGTTCCCGTTGATCGCTCGGCAAGACAAATCCTACTCGTTGTGGGATGCAGTCAGTTTTGTTTTGATGTGCCAGCGTGGTGTGACAGAGGCGTTGACCACCGACCGACATTTTGAGCAGGAGGGTTTTGTAAAACTGTTGTAGCTAGCCTCCTGATACTGCGTCGGTGCGGACGGCACAGAGGTTAATGGTAAGAGTTGGAGCTTTTCTGCCGCCGCACAACTTCAACGTTAAACCCAACCTGTTTCTTGAAATATCGACTTTGAATAGGCAGATGACACTGCTGGAAGGTAGTGTCATCTGCCTATTGATCAAGCCGAGCACTCAATGGCCTCAACCTGCTGAAGGCCTATGAGTTGAGTAGTTGCCTGTGCGCATAACCAGCCATTCTGGCTTACCTCACACCTAGACCCACAGGGGAGGCTGACATAGCTGAGTGCAGTGTCGGACAAATTTTGGAACGTTTCACGAAAGAGCTGCCGCGAGATTGTGATGCTGCTCTGTGGCGCGGGGCAACTAAACCAAGACTCAGAGTTATTTCATTAGGTGTCTCTTTTTGCAACTAAGTCATGGTTCTGCCACAGGCGTTCCACTGAACGTAGGATTGTTCTGTCCGGTAAGAATGGTGATTGAGCCGAATTGCATCACGTACCTGGTCAAGTAATCGTTTTGGCAGAGGTGAGGCATCTATGAGTATTTCTGTACGATTTGCAAAGGAATCTTAAGTTACAGAGCACCCCAATCGTCGGGTATTTATACTAAAATTCTCCATATAAGATCTCGTATTCGGCATTTAGGCTGATTTTTTTCTACCTAAGATCTTTATATAGGTGTTTAGGCAGACAGATTTCCATCCAAGATCTCCTAGCGGGGATTGAGGCAGAATTTTTTCCTCTAATTACGAATTAGACCGCTGAATTATCCGTAGAGTATATCTATGAGCTATCTTTCAGCATTTTACGGGGAGAAATACTCAGCTCATGAATCCAACTTTTTTGACCGTCGCACGTCAAGGTAGAAATGGCTGGAAACGTTACCTGGCTGGGACACTTCTAGCTCTTGGCGTAACACTAATTATCGCTACGCCTGTCACGATCATTAGTGCTTATATTTCAGATATTTCTATTGAAAATGAAGATTTGCTAGTTTATGGAAATCCCATCCGTACTATCGTTTTATTCGGATCATTTGGTGCTGCGTCCCTTCTAGGCCTTTTTCTAGCAGTGACACGAGTTCATAGACGTAAGTTTATGACTTTGTTCAATCTAGACACTGCTATTGATTGGTTTCGTGTTATCAAAGGCCTTATCGTATGGTTGGGGTCATACGGCATTAGCTTTTTCGTGTGGTATTTAATTTCTCCTTCGCGTTATTCCCTCACATTTAATATTTCAGAGTGGTTACCATTCGCTTTGTTGGTTTTAGTCGTCGCACCAATTTTATCCTTGCTTAGGGTTCTCTTTTTATATGCATATCTGCTTCAAGCAGCAGGTCTTTTGATTCGGCACCCTCTCCTTTTGTCAATAGTTTGGAGTCTTATAGTTGGCAGTCTTTCTATTAATTTAAAGATGCCAAGATACTGGATTTTAAGTGTTGCCTATTCGATGTTTATTACCTGGATAGTAATTAAAGATAATAGGCTTGAACTAGCTATCGGGCTGGTTATTGCTGATAGTCTTATTTTCTTGCTTTTCATAAGCTCCTCCGACTCTTTAATTCAAACACCAACTGTTTTCAAGAGTGCTGGTTCTGCTCACTTCTTGGCTGTTTTAGTAACTTATGTTCTCAGAGCTGGTTTATTTTATTTCATCTGCTTTAGCAGACGGAGAAACTTATCCGCATCTACTATTGATTGATCGACATGGTTAGTCAGCAAGCTTATAATTACTGTCTAACAACCGTGGTGCAGCGAACTATTGTAAGCCACAGGTGGGTGGCAAAGGTTATTGGTAGCCGCTGACCACGAACGTTAGACCGTCTGCAATTAACTTGTTTCTTGAAATATCGGCTTTGAATGGGCAGAATGACACTGCTGGGGGGTAGCTGAGGTGACTATTGATCAAGCCGAGTACTCAATGCCCTTAACCTGCTGAAGGCTTGTGTGTTGAGTAGTTGCCTGCGCGCGCAATTAGCTGATCTGACTTACCCCCCACCTGTACTCATAGGAGACCCTGGACGTAGCTAAGTGGAAATTGTCCAGCACAGTGTTGGACAAATTTTGGAACGTTCCACGAAAGAGTTGCCAAGAGAGATTCTGATGCTGCTCTGCGGCGCGAGGCAACTAGCCGATGCCACTGTATGGCCTGGTCGGGGTTCCTCCCAGGTGCCAAGGCCTTAGCTTTCCTTCTATTGGACCGAAATGGTCCTAGGTGGATGGGATGGTAAAGATAATTGGTGCGATCGCCCCCATTAATATCTATCGAATCACCGTCGGTTGAAACCGGGTTAGGTAGCAGCGGATTGCTTTAAGAGGGAAGCGATCGCCTGAATTAACGCCTGCGGTTCGAGCGGTTTGGCCATGTGCCGCTGAAACCCCGCCGCCATAGCCTGCCGGTAGTCAATTTCTCCGGCATAGGCGGTGAGGGCGATTGCTGGTACAGTGCCGCCTTGCTCCGCTGGCAAGGCTCTAATTTGCCGCAGCAGCATGTAGCCATCCACATCGGGCATGCCAATGTCGCTCAGCAGCACCTCGGGCATGAACTGGGTTAGGGTAGCGATCGCCTCATCTGCGGTCGCCGTGGCGAGCACATTGGCCCCGTGTAGCTCTAGCAAAAAGGCCAGAAACTCACGGGTATTGTCGTCGTCATCCACGACCAGAATACGAGTGCCCCGCAAATCTATGGAAGCCTTAGAGGGAGCCGGGTCTGGCTTTGCTACTGGCTGATGCGGCATCAGCGGAAGCCTGACGGTAAAGGTAGCTCCCTGTCCGTCACCGGGGCTGTCTGCCTGGATGGTGCCGCCATGCAGTTCGACCAGGTAGCGAACGATCGCCAGCCCCAACCCCAGTCCACCAAAGCGTCGAGTTGTGGCAGAACTCTCCTGGCGAAATTGCTCAAAGACATAGGGCAGAAAGTCGGAGGAGATGCCCTTGCCGGTGTCGGTTACGGTAATGCGGGCGTGGGAGGGGTGATAGGGTGAGGAAGAGTCTGCCCCCCGATCTCCTCCCTCTTGCTCCAGCCATACTTCGACCCGTCCTCCCTCAGCGGTGAACTTGACGGCATTGGTTAAAAGATTCCAGACTACCTGTTGCAAGCGTCCGGAATCGCCCATCACTTGCAATTTTGGATTTTGGATTTGCGATTTTGGATTATTGTCCCTTTCCAATCCAAAATCGCAAATCGTAAATCGTAAATCGATTGATTTAGCTTCTGCCGCGAGTCGAACGGTTTCCATGGCCGCTTGAATGGTGGCTGCCAAATTAACGGGCTTAGTCTCAAGGCTGAGTTTGCCGCGCAGAATGCGAGAGACATCGAGCAGGTCGTTAATCAGCTGGGCCTGCATCTGGGCATTGCGCTCAATCACTTCTAGCGCCCGCTCGGTTTTTTCGGCGTCTAGCTGGCGCGTGCGCAACAGCTTTGCCCAGCCGAGAATGGGGTTGAGGGGCGACCTGAGTTCGTGGGAGACGACTGCTAGAAATTCGTCTTTGATGCGACTAGCGGCTTCGGCGGCTTCTCGGGCGGCCTGTTCCCGTGCCAAAAGCTGTTCGCGTTCGGCTTCGGCGCGTTTACGATTGGTAATGTTCGTGCAGAGGATGGTAATGCCCTCGGGACTTGGGTAAACGCGATTGTCAAACCAGACATCCCAGGTATCGTAGTAGTACTCAAACTGAACCGGGGCCTGTTCTCGCATGACCTGATGCAGGCGATGGTAGTACTCTGTTCCAACCAGGTCGGGAAACAGCTCCCAAATGCGATGGCCTAAAATTTGGTCGCGCGGCCTTTGCATGGTGATCTCGGCCTGGGGGTTGAGATAGGTCACGCGCCAGTCGTGATCGAACGACAAAAAATCTTCGCGGATGCTGGCTAAAAGGGTGTATAGTCCACGTTCTGCAATTTCTGCCTGCTGGCGCAGGGTTTGTTCCTGTTGTAAGAGCTGTTCTCGCTCGGCGGCGGCTTGTTTACGCTCGCTGATATCGATACTCAACCCGTACCAGGCTTCAACTTCTCCAGCTCTATTCCGACGCGGCAGCGCCCGAAATACGTACCAGTAATACTCTCCGTCATGACGACGGTAGCGGATTTCACCTTCGTAGGGTTCACCCGTTTGCCGACAGTGCTCCCAATAGGGGAGAATTCGCGCCAGATCATCAGCATGGGTAGCATTTGCCCAGCCAAAACCAATGGCTTCGGCTTCTGTTTGTCCGGTGAATTCGTACCAGCGATCGTTGAAAAAGGTGATAGATCCATCTTGCGCCCCCACCCACACCAGGGCAGGGGCAGCGTTAGAAATGATGCGAAACTCAGCTTCACTGCGCCGCAAATTCGCCTCAATTTGGGCGCGTTCGATCGCACTCCAAATCCGCTCGGCGACTTCCTGTGCCAAGGCCACTTCGTCCGGTGTCCAGGCTCGTGGGCTAACGGTATGAACGGCCAGCCCAGCCACAAACTCACCGTGCTTGATGAGCGGAATGCCAATGTAGGCCTTAATCTGCATGGTGGCGTAGGCCGACTGCTGATCGATTGTCAGGTTAAGATCGGTGGCCACATCAGCTACGCATACCGGCTGACCCGTGCGGTATGCGGCCAGCAACTCCTGACCAAAGGAATCAATCGGGTATTTACCGACAAGGGCAGTGGCTCCGTTGACGTAGTCTCGCTCAACCACATAATCAGCGTCACGCACCTCGAAGTAGGCGACGCGGTTCGCGCCGAGATACTCGCCCAGCAAACGACTGGCTATTGCCTGAACCGCAATCGGGTCAGCCAAGGGACGGAGTAAGTCAGTCAGGGAAACGCGAAACGCAGACAAGTCGGCGGCTTGTTGCAAAATAGCTTCTGTCGCTTTGCGCTCCGTCAGGTCAAGGGCAAAAAAGATACCCGTGTCTGGATCGTCCAAAAACGACGCTCCGGCAATCAGAATCGGAACGCGATGCCCCTGCTTATGGATATATTTTTTCTCAAACGGGGTGCTGAAGCCTTCGGCAGCAATCTCTGCCAAAGACGCTTCGTCCTGGGACAGCCATTCAGGGGGTGTGATGGTTAGCCAACTAATCTGTTCTGCTTCCATTTCCTGGCGGGTATAACCAATTAGATCGAGCAGGGCATCATTGGCCTGCAAAACACCACCTGAGCGTGACCAAATCCCCATCGGCACCATGTTGCACTCAAAAATGCGGCGGAAGCGTGCCTCGCTTTGGCGCAATGCCATTTCGGTTTGCTTGCGATCACTAATCTCCGTCAGGAAAATGGTCAGCCCATCGGGCGATGGATAAACCCGATACTCAAACCAGCGGTTCCAGGCGGCAAATAGCCACTCAAACACCACCGGGGTTTGCTCGCTCAATGCCCGCTGAAACTGCCTGTGAACTTCGCTGTCCGCCGTTTCGGGAAACAGCTCCCAAACGATTTGACCCAGCAGGGCGTCCCGCTCCGTATCCACAATTTCACAGTAGCGATCATTGACGTAGGTGAAACGACAGTCTTGATCCAGCGCTACAAAGGCATCACTGATTCTCGATAAAATCGTTTCAGAGCTATTTGGGTTCATCGTGGGTCACAGGACAGAGTCTGAATCAGAGTGCTATCGTCGGTTGGGCCACAACAGCTATTTCTCAGCTATTGCAATGGAATAAGCCGAAATCCAGGGAGGGAAAAAACTGTAGGGTTTCTCCGTGCCGGTTTTTGGCCATTTGGTAGGAGTAGTCCATCTATCTTTCGAACGAATTCTCGAGATTGAATCGAGGTGTTATCTTGCGCATGACATTCCCATTGGCTAAACAGCACCAGGCTCCCACTCTAAAGGAGCAATCGCTCGCCTCGTAGGTTGGGGTTGAGGTACGAAACCCAACGTCCACAGGCTTTAACAGCATATCAGTGCGCTATCTCTGGGCTGAGAAGGATTTAAGCCTTTAGCTACTTTCATTGCAGGCACTGTGGACCATTACCTGGTTGCGTTCCCTGCTCTTAGCTTGGTAGAGAGCCGTACCAGCGGATTTACTACGTCATTTCCCTTGAGCCCGTAGTGAGGAAAGCTTCTACCCGTGCGAGGTCAACAGTCGTTTCAGCGTCATGCCGTTGTAGCTCACCCGAAGCTAGCCAACGGCGTAGCGGATTGCTTCAACACGCGCCAGGGTGACATCTGGGGGCGACTCAGGCAGCATCAGGGTCATCTCTTCACCGCCATGTTAATATTGTGGCCCGCCTGAATTTGGCGCTGTAGAGCACTCTTCAGCTTGGCCCCCACGATCTGCTGCACAGCGGATTAAACACTTGTGTCTCCCTTTGCAACTAACTCATAGTTCTGCTACAGGCGTTCCACTGAACGTAGGATTGTTCTGTGCGGTAAGAATAGTGCTTGGCTATTGGGCAGTTCTAGCCATCTTAAGAAATCAGCTCTTATGGCCAAGTTTATCTAAATTCAGTAATTGCAATCGCTAGACTGACTGAGGGTAATGAAAAGGCTCAACATCGTAACTTTTTGAAGTTAGAGCAACGCTGTATCTAGGTCAGTGCGAGCGCAGATCTCTTGCAGATTGCGTTGCCGAAGAAAACCCAACAATTCTAGAAGGATTTTATTCCTAACCCGCCGTGGTATTGCATAGGACTTGCTCATTGGAATACGCAGATGGGGTACTAAATTAACAGTAGGTTGGGGCTGAGCTAGCTCAGCCCCAACCTACTAACTCTGGTGACTGATGATACTGAGCTGTTCTACAATTCAGCCCTCCTAGCCTCGCTGGCTGGTTGCATACAGCTCGTGCAGGTATAATGCAATACCTACTTGTCTATTTTAAGTTATATTACCTATCACTCTGTCGGATGGGATTATTATAGATGGATAAATTTCTGTTGAACTTTGTTTAAGAGATAGGGCTATGGATAGTTTGTTTAAGCCTGAAATACCCATAAAAGATCTTGAAATCCCTCTGGAGAGGGATGTGTTTTTACGTACCTTGATTCGAGAGTTAGCGGGCACGTTACAGGATGTCGTGGGCTTAGAGGAAGCCTCAGGGTTTATCAGTGTCGTTGGCCAAAACATGGGGAGGCAAATCGACCAGGACTACAAGGCGGCTCTAAAGGTATCCCATTTAACGCCAGAGCAAGTAGCCGATGTCTTGGTAGATTTAAAGAAGCGAATTCAGGGCGACTTTTTTATTATTGAACAAACAGATGAAAAAATTGTTTTAGGCAATCGGGCTTGTCCATTTGCTGAAAAAGTCATCGATCGCCCCGCTATGTGTATGATGACCTCCAATGTGTTTGGTTCCATTGCAGCGGACAATTTAGGATACGCCAAGGTAGAACTGCAAGAGACGATTGCGACGGGTGCATCTGGGTGCCGGGTAGTTATTTATCTGAAACCCACCCTAGAGGCAGAAGAAAGCCACGGAAGGGAATACTTCAAGGGAGAGAGCGAGGGGTGACTCCCGAACAGTTTCTCGAAGTTGCCAGAATTTTGCCAGAACCTGTACTTCTAATTGAGGGAAGTGGTCAGATCTTGGTGGCCAATCCGGCATTCTCCAAACTGCTGGGGTTACCCCGTCAGATATCGCAAGGGAAGACAATCTTTGATCTGGTGACGGATCCGCCAGATAAGGTCAAACAATATCTGCGGACTTGCTCCACCAGTCGAGAGCTCATACTTGGCTCATTGTCCCTAATGACTAAGGGTGAAGAGACTTGTTTGTGTCGCTGTGAGGGGGCTGTTATCCGTCCGTGGTCACCCGAAGCGCCTGCACTCATTTTCTTGCGGTTACAAAATCGAGAGTCTACTAGTAACCGATTCACTCTGCTAAATAAGAAAATTGATGAATTGGCAAGAGAGATCCAGCAGCGCCAACGAGCAGAAGAAGATCGGGCAAAACTTTTGGTGCAAGAACAGAACGCCCGAATGGAAGCTGAAAGGCTGAATCGATTGAAGGATGAATTTCTATCGACCGTTTCCCATGAACTGCGAACTCCCCTTAATGCCATCCTGGGTTGGGCTCAGATGCTGCGGACTACCAAGGCAGACGAAGCCAGGATGAATCGTGCTCTGGAGACAATCGAACGCAATGCCAGATCTCAGGCGCAATTAATTGATGATCTCCTCGATGTTTCACGCATTATTACAGGCAAAATTCGCCTCAATGTGCAAAGGGTTGAGTTATTGTCAGTCATTGAGGCCGCGATCGATACGGTGCGACCTGCCGCTGATGCCAAGAAGATCCGCTTGCGATCGGTGCTTGATCCAGCAGCAGGTCCCGTTTTAGGAGATGCCGAACGGTTACAGCAGATTGTCTGGAATCTGCTCAGCAATGCGATCAAGTTCACACCAAAACGCGGACGAGTTCAGGTTTACCTGCAACGCATTAATTCCCATATTGAAATTATCGTGGCAGATACGGGTCAGGGAATTAGTGCAGAATTCCTTCCCCACGTCTTTGAGCGCTTTCGTCAGGCAGATGGCTCCACTACCCGGTCCTTTGGGGGACTGGGGTTAGGTTTAGCGATCGTCCGTCAATTGGTAGAGTTGCATGGCGGAACGGTGCATGCTGAAAGCCTAGGAGAAGCACAGGGCGCAACGTTTACTGTAAAGCTACCTCTAATAGCGGTTGGGCCAACAGCAATTGAACCTGAACGAGTGCATCCAGCAGTGGGAGGCAGCGTTCCGTTTGCCGGCTCTCCTCGGCTAGACGGATTGAGGATACTGATCGTGGATGATGACGCGGATATGCGGGATCTGCTCACCTACACGCTAGAAATTTGTGGGGCAGACGTCATAGTTGCAACGTCAGCAGACGAAGCCATCTCCTTGCTGACCAAATCTTCACCACCCATGCATATTTTAATTAGTGATATTGGCATGCCGGATGAAGACGGTTATGCTCTATTGCGTCGAATTAGGGCATTGGCACCAGAGCGTGGAGGTCGAATTCCAGCGATCGCCCTGACTGCCTATGCCCGATCTCAAGATCGCACGGCTGCGCTGTTAGCAGGCTTCCAATCCCATGTTGCAAAACCCGTTGAACCTGCTGAATTAATTGCAGTCCTTGCGAATCTGGCTGGACGAATTAAAGGTATCTAGTACTTTGTCAAGGCAAAGAATTAGGGCTGTCGTAGATGGGTGAAACAAAGTGTTCACGAAGCGTCTCCAGCGAAGAAAACCCAATAGCAGTAGGCTTTGCTGTTGAGATGGTGACATAGGTAGATGCTGGATCCCCCAGATACGAAGAGTGTTGTTCAGCATTTTGACGGGTAAGCACTCCACTCTTCGGGATTAACCATCAGAGCTGTTTCTCAAGATAGCTAGAACTGCCCAATAGCAAGGCTTTCGAGATTTCACTTGTCTAAGTATCCGAGGCTTGCAAAGCCTTGCTGCATGAGGGATTAAGCGCTCTTAAGATCTACTTTAGAAATTAGCTCTAAAGGAAGCCGCTGGTGTTGAGTTCAAAGTTTG
The DNA here is from genome assembly GCA_019359285.1 of Nodosilinea sp. WJT8-NPBG4. Classification (GTDB taxonomy): domain Bacteria; phylum Cyanobacteriota; class Cyanobacteriia; order Phormidesmidales; family Phormidesmidaceae; genus Nodosilinea. The sequence goes on along the minus strand of JAHHHQ010000074.1, from coordinate 481 downwards.
TGGTAGCCGCTGACCAGAACCGTTAGGCCGCCTGCGATTAACCTGTTTCCTGAAATATCGACTTTGAATGGGCAGGATGACACTGCTGGGAGGTAGCTGAGGTGACATTGATTAAGCCGAGTGCTCAATGGCCTCAACCTGCTGAAGGCTTGTGGGTTGAGTAGTTATCTGCTCGCGCAACTAGCCGGGTTGCCCATCTCCTGAATTCCAGCCGAGGGCCGGGCAAAACAAAACCCCCAGCGCTGGCCAGGGGCAGATGTGAAATTCCATTTACGCCGAATAGCTTACCCCTGCTACCGCCCCCACTGACAAGGGCATCCTAGGCAAGTAGCGGGCAGAAGTCCTGAATCGTAGATACATCCTGAGAACTAAACCCCCACAGGCACTTCTGGCCCGTGGGGGTTTTTGTTTAGTCTCTGCGCAGGCACTACCCCACCGTCCATCCCTTAGTCTTTTCTGCCTTCACGCGATCGTATTGGAA
>JAHHHQ010000073.1 GCA_019359285.1 Nodosilinea sp. WJT8-NPBG4 | reverse complement strand
TGTCCTTGAGGCCCGCTGTCGCACCTTGCTGTCGATGCAATCCGAAATTAAAGCCCTGACCAACTATCATTGGTGGCCCGCATGAGATGCCTAATCATTTCAGGGGTATGCTATCCGGATTTGGTATTAGACCTCCTGCGATCAACCTAGTTTCCTGACACATCGACTTTGAACGGGCAGAATGGCACCGCTGGGAGGTAGCTGAGGTGTCATCGATTAAGCCGAGTGCTCAATGGCCTTAACCTGCTGAAGGCTTGTGGATTGAGTAGTTGCCTGCGCGCGCAGCTAGCCGATGCAGCTGGAGGGTAATTGTCCAACAAAGCGTTGGACAAATTTTGGAACGTTTCGAGAAAGAGCTGTCAAGAGAGGCTGTGATGCTGCTCTGCGGCGCGGGCAACTAGCCTGGGCAATTCTGCGGCCTGCTTGATGGTTACTCCCAGACGCTGGGGCCTCTTCTTATCTTCCCCTGGGAAGCCATTTCTGGCTGGGCTTGGAAGAAGGTATATGTGGCTTGACCGCTATGAATCGGCGGATGCTAGGCAGTAGCGATCGCGCCCCTGCTGCTTGGCGCTGTAGAGGGCGGCATCGGCCTGGTCGATCAAGGTTTGAGCTTTCTGACCCGCCGTTGGAATAACGCTGGCAATGCCCAGGCTGAGGGTAATGCGCTGGCCCAGAGGCGAGGCTCCGTGGTACAGGGCTAGATTGGCAAGAGCCTGCTGAATGGCGCGGGCGATCGCCTCGGCCCCGACCTGGTCGGTGTTGGGCAGCACGATGGCAAACTCTTCGCCGCCGTAGCGGGCCACCAGGTCGGCGGGGCGTTGGGCCACCTGCCCTAGGGTTTGGGCCACCTGCTGCAAACAGACATCTCCCGCTGGGTGGCCGTAGGTGTCGTTGTAGCGCTTGAAATGGTCGATATCGCACAGGATTAGGCTTAGGGGAGCCTGCTCTCGCTCAAGGCGTGCCCACTCCTGGTCTAGGTGGGTGTCAAAGCTGCGGCGGTTGGCCACCTCGGTGAGGCTGTCGTGGGTGGCCAAGTGTTCGAGCTGGCGATTAACGGTTTGAACGTGCTGGTACAGCTGCGACTGCTGAATTGCGATCGCCAGCTGAATCGCTAGCCGCTTCAGCACATCTAGCTCTGCAGTTTCCCAGGGGCGCGGCCCCTGGGTGTGATAGGCCAGCAGCATGCCCCACAGGCACTTTCCCTGCACAATCGGCACCACCACCTTAGCCTTGGCCTGGGTGAGGCTATCGAAAGGACAGTAGACATCTGATTCGGCCTGTAGATCATCAATCGCCTTCAGGTTGCCCTCCAAAAAAAATGCCAGCCGAGGCTCGGGAATAGTGGCGTGCACCTGCTGCCCCAGCAGCGAGGGTTGGTCAGCCGTAGTGGCCTCGGCAATGACGATGCCACAACCGGTGGCCTCTACCCGGTAAATGCTCACCCGGTCAGTGCGTAAAAACTGCTGTACTTCAGTCACCGTAGTGGCAAGAATAAGCTCCAGGTCAAGGGTTTGGCGAATGCGCTGGGCAATATCGCTCAGCAGCCGCTCCTGCTCGGCCCGCCGCCGCAGGGCCGCCACCTCCGAGCGCCTGAGTTCAGTAATATCCGTGAACGACAGCACCACCGCATAGGGCAGGGGGTCATCTGGGTGCAGCAGGGGGCGAGTATTGCAGGAAATCCAGGTGGTGCCGTCGGGTTTAACCAGGCCCAGCACCCGATTGTCGACCGACTGCCCAGTGCTCAGGGTGACCCAGGCCGGGTCGTCGTCGTAGGGGCAGGGGGAACCATCGTCTTGGATAAAGGTTAGATTCATATCAGCCAGCGATCGCCCCACGATTTGCCAGCTTGGCAGGCCCACGATCTTGGCCGCGCTGGCGTTGCAGGTGAGCAGGGTGCCATTGGCCTGCACCACGGCGACCCCTTCGGAGAGAGCCGCCACCACCGAACGATAGCGCTCTTCACTGTCTTGCAGGTCTTGCAGCAGGGTCGTTTTAGCCTCAAATTCCTTAGCCAGGTGCAGGCTGGCGGCCAGAAAACCAGCCATTAGCTGGAGGGTCTGTCTATCTGACCCAGTAAAGGCGCTGGGCTGGCGCGAGAAGACTTTGATCACGCCGACTTGTTCTGCTTGGTAAGTCAGAGGTACTACTACCAGCGATCGTAGTTCGAGGGCCTGAAAAATAGGGGAATTGTCGCCCCTATCGCTATCCACATCGGCGCAGTACAAGACTCGGCCCTCCGTGAGGCACTGCCCGCCCAGACTGTTGGCCAGGGGCAATCGCCAGCCCCGATGGTCTTGGGCAATGCCGCTGCCGGCCTGGCACACCAGCTCGGTGCCCTCAATTAGCTCAACGGCGGCTCCATCGGCTTGGGTCAACGACAGGGCGCTCTCTGCAATCACCGTCATCACCTGTTCTAGGTAGGGGTTGACTAGGGCGACCTTTTGCTGGGTATTCACCACCTCAGCCAGGCGCTCTAATTCTTCTTGTAGGGCGATTTCAGCCTGCTTGCGATCGGCTTCAAGCCGTGCTCGTTCGCTAATGTCTTTCATAAAGCAGTAGTGGCCGTGGCGCTGCTGCCGGTCATCGTAGGCTGTCACCATAAATAGCTGCTTATAAAAAATTGAGCCATCTTTACGGATTCCCCGGGCTTCGACATTGACCTTGCCCTCGGCCAGCATGTGCCCGTAGGCCAGGATGACCTGTTCTAGATCGTCAGGGTGAACGGTAATTTGCCAGTTTTGGCCCACCAGTTCTTCTGGGGTGTAGCCCACCATGGTGGCGTAGGCCTGGTTGACGCTAACGTAATGCCCGGCGTTGTCTAGCCGAGAAATGCCTTCGATGGCATGGGCCAGAGCCGTGCTCATTTCGCGCAGCTCGCGCTCGGCCTGTACCCGCTCGGTAACGTCTTGGGCAATGCCAAACAGGCGAACGACATCTCCCTGAGCATTGCGTTCGGCCTGGCCCTGGTCATCGAGATAGCGAATTACCCCATCGCTGCGGGTGCATTTGAGCCGCATGCTGTAGGACTCGCCAGTGGTCAGGCTGTGCTCCACCAACCGGCGCAGCTGGTCGCCATCGTCGGGATGGTAGAGCCGCAGCAGCTCGTCGAAGCTGGGTTCGCCTAGGGCGGGGTCGCGCCCCAAAATGCGAAATTTTTCGGCAGACCAGGTCACTTTTTGGGTGGCCACGTCGTACTCCCAGCTGCCGATGCGGCCCAAGCTCTGGGCCTCTAGCAGCAGAGCTTGGCTTTTGTGCAGGGCCATTTCTGACTGCTTGCGCTCGTTGATATCTTGAATTTGAGCCACAAAATAGAGCGGCCCCTGCTGCTCGTCGGTCACAATTGACACGCTGAGCAGCACCCAAATCCAGTGGCCCTGCCGGTGGCGATAGCGCTTTTCGAGGTGGTAGTGGCGAATCTCCTGGTTGAGCAGCTGCCTCATCAGATCTAGATCGGTGTCTAGGTCATCGGGGTGAGTGATGGCCTGAAATGTGGTGGCGAGCAGTTCGGCTTCGCCATAGCCCGTGATTTCACACAGCGAGCGATTGACCTCCAGCCAGTGGCCCTCCAGGCTGGTTAGAGACATGCCAATACCAGCGTAGTCAAAGGCGCTGCGAAAGCGCTGGTTGCTCAGGTGGAGGGCCTGGTTGCTGGCCTCTAGCTCAGCATTGCGCTCGGCCAGTTCGGCAGTGCGCTCGACCACCTTGGCCTCTAGAGACTGGTTGAGCTGGCGCAGGGCCAACTCGGTGCATTTGCGATCGCTAATGTTGTAGGCCGTCGATCGGCTACTCACGTAGTTGCCCTGCTCGTCGTACTCAGCGATCGCGCTGAGCAAAATCCACTGGGTTGAGCCGTCGGCCCACACCAGCTCAAACTCCAGATCGTCGATGCGACCCTGCTGCTTAAATTGAGCAAAGCTGGCAGCAAAGGTGGGTTGACTAGCGGGGGTAATCACATCTGAGAAGCGCAGCTGGCCCACCACCGCCTCGCGGCTGTAGCCCAGCCACCCCAGATTGGTGTCGTTAATTTCAATAAATACCCCGTTGCTGTCGAGCGAGTGGTAGCCGCAGGGAGCCCCGTGGTAGAGGTTGTCGATGGCCACCCGCTGGGCGGTGGTGGTGGCCACCAGCTGGCGGGCCGACAGCCGCAGCTCCATTTCATCTATCACCACGGCGGCTAGATCGGCTAGGGTTTGGGTTTCGTCAGCGGTGAGCTGGCGGGGCTGATGATCGATAATGCACAGGGTGCCGAGGTTATAGCCATCCTGGGTGGTGAGGGGCGCAGCGGCGTAAAACCTGAGGCCAAACTCACCTCGCACCAGTGAATTCGTCAGCGTGCGCGGGTCTTTCAGGGCGTCGGCAATGGCGTAGACTTCGCTCTGTAAAATCGCCGAGGCGCACAGCCCTGGCTCTCGATCAATCTGTTCTATGGCCAACCCGTGGCGCGATTTAAACCAGATGCGATCGTGATCGACCACCGTAACCAACGCAATAGGCACCTGAAACAGGCGAGCTGCGATCGCCGTAATGCGGTCAAAGGCACCATCCGACGGCGTGTCTAAAATGTGGTATCGCTGCACCGCCGCCAGCCGTTCGGTATCGCCGATTGTGTCGTTCATCCTAGCCTGTATGACGATTTATTTGCAAATATGTGAGTCGGCACTGTTTCTTTATGGTGCCCTGACAAATTAGGGGGCAACCGATGCTGCCTAGAGCTTCACAGTTTGTATTTTGTGTAACAAAGCATGTGGACAGCGTCAGTTTTCAACCAGCGCCCCTGATGTTGCCCTAACAATTCATAACGTCGGCGGGCCTAGCAGGTGAGCCGAGTCGTTAGACCGCCCGCAATCAACTTGTTTCCTGGAATATCGACGTTGAATAGGCAGAATGACACTGCTGAGAGGTAGCTGAGGTGACTATCGATCAAGCCGAGTGCTCAATGGCCTTAACCTGCTGAAGGCTTGTGGGTTGAGTAGTTGCCTGCTCGCGCAATTAGCCGATCTGGCTCAACCCCACAGGAGGCCCTGACGTAGCTGAGTGGTAATTGTCCAGCACAGTGCTGGACGAATTTTGGAACGTTTCACGAAAGAGCTGCTGGGAGAGATAGTGATGCTGCGCTGAGGCGCGAGGCAGCTAAGTCATGACTCAGAGTTATTTCACTGGGTGTCTCCTTTGCAACTAACTCATGGTTCTGCCACAGGCGTTTCACTGAACGTAGGATTGTTCTGTGCGGTAAGAATAGTGCTTGAGCCAAATTTACCTCTTTTGGATGCGGATCGTATTGCGGCCCGCTGACTTGGCTTGGTAAAGCCATTGATCGGCCTGCCGTACTAAGGCTTCTGGGGACGAAGACTGCTGCGGTACCTGATAGGCAACCCCGATGCTCAGAGTGACTCGTCCCATTGGTGACTCGCCGTGGGCAATGGCAAGGTGTTTAAGCCCCTGCTCGATGCGATCTGCTACAAGCTTTGCTCCTACCAAGTCGGTTTCGGGCAACAGCACGACGAATTCTTCACCGCCATAGCGAGCTACTAAATCGCCAGGACGATGCACTGTGTTCTGTAGAAGCTTGGCCACTTGCTGGAGACAGCGATCGCCTGCTGGGTGGCCGTAGGTGTCGTTGTACCGCTTGAAATAATCGATATCGCAGAGAATGAGCGAGAGGGGAGCTTGAGCTCGCTGTAGCCGCTGCCACTCGGTGGGCAGCTGCTGGTCAAAGCAGTAGCGATTGGCCACCTGGGTGAGTCCGTCTAAAAGAGAGATTTTCTGGAGCTGGTGATTCGCTAGTTCTAGACGCTGATATAGCTCCCCTTGATGAATCGCGATCGCCGACTGGACCGCTAGCTGCCCCAGCAGATCAAGCTCACTCTGATCCCAGAGACGGGGGCTTCGGCAGTGGTGGGCAATTAATAGACCCCACAGCTGATCCTGATAGGCTACCGGCACCACTAGGTTGGCGCGTATGTCAAGGCCTCGCAACAGTTCGCGGTGACAGTCAGCGATGTCCGCCGTGTCAATATCCTCAATCGCCCTGACGCGGCCCTGGCGGTAGTACTTGACGTATTTTTCAGCAAAACAATTGTCTACAATGTGGTGGCCTATCAACGTCTGGATGCCGGGTGCGGCCGATTCCTGAACGATGCTACCCTGCCAGCTTTCAGAAAACTGGTAGAGCACCACCCGGTCAGTGTCTAGCAGGTAGCGCACCTCTTCGACGATGGTGGAGAGAATATCCTCCAGATGAAGGGACTGGCGAATCTTTTCGGCAATTCCGCGAATCAGCTGCTCCTGCTGAAGCTGATGGGATGGCTGGGTGGGATGTATCACCGTCGCCATCGAGGTGATTGAGATCGAGTTGCGGGCTTCCTCCTCCGCAGGCATCTGAGTCGTTGGCCGCACAGCTAGCGAAGGGCTTGGCAGCGTTATCAGTGTCCCCTGAGGCATCGGATCTATTTGGCAGGAGAATCTCTCCAAAGGAACAGGCAGGCTCCCAGTGGGCATCAGAGGTTTGTCGCCGCTACGGCAGTTTTTTTGCGCCATCAGCCACTCGAACATAGTGCTCACCGGCTGGGGACGAGAGAAGTAATAGCCTTGGAAGTGATCGCACCCGGCTTCCCGCAGCCAGTTTACCTGCTCCAGGGTTTCGACCCCTTCGGCTAGCACGTTTAGGTTAAGGCCATGGCCCAAGGCCAAAACGGTTCGGGTGATGGCGGTATCGTGCTGGTCTTTAGGGCAGTTGCGCACGAATGATCTGTCAATCTTGAGGGTATCAATCGGAAAGTGCTTCAGGGCATTCATGGAGGAATACCCGGTGCCAAAGTCATCCAGGGCAATCTGCACGCCAATTCCTTTGAGTCGCCTGAGAATTGTGACCGCCTGCTGCACGTCCTGGATGAAAGTATTTTCGGTGATTTCCAGCTCCAGTTCGGTAGCCGCCATGCCCACGTCGTAGAGAACTTCTTGAACCAGTGACACTAGCTCTGGTGATTGAAACTGCGTGGCTGTTATATTGACCGCCAAACGTAAGGAGGGTAAGCCAGCCTGACGCCATTGCTGGTATTGCAAACAGGCCGTGCGTAAGACCCACCCATCGAGCTGGCAGATCAGGCCAGATTCTTCGGCAATCCGAATGAACTGTTGGGGGGGCACTAGCCCGAGCTGCGGGTGCTGCCATCGCACCAAGGCTTCGATCCCGATCACGGCTCCGCTGCGGGCGTCGATTTGGGGCTGGTAATGCAGAATGAGTTCTTGCTGGATTAGGGCTCGATAAAGGTCGTTAGCCAGTTTCTCGTGAGAGAGCCGATTGTTAGTATCGGCTACCGAGTCATACAGCTGGTAGCGCCCGCACCCCCAATGCCGGGCCTGCTCCATAGCGGTTTCAGCCTTGCGGATCAGGATGTCAGCAGTGTTGCCATCGTAAGGGGCGATCGCTACCCCCAGGCTGCCTGATAAATAGACTGTTTCTCCCTGCAGCAGAAATGGAGCTTTTAAGCTATCTAGAACCGCCTGCGCCTGGCGGTTCACCGCTTCGTAGCCTCCGTCAGCTGGCAGTAATAGAGCAAATTTATCGCTGTGCCAGCGAGCCAGTAGGACTGTCTCAATATCGGTTTCAGCCGGCAAATCATGATATAGACATTGGGCCAACCGATGGGCTATTGACTTCAGCAGGTAGTTACCGAAGGCGTGGCCGTAGGTCTGGTTGATGCGCTTAAACTGGTCCAGGTTCAAAATGCCTATCGTCAAGGCTTTACCCCGCTGTAGGCACTGCAGAATGGATATCTGCAGCCGCTCATGAAACAGCAGCCAATTGGGCAACTGGGTCATCTCATCATGGTCAGCCTGGCCGCTGATGCGGGATTTGACCCACTGCTGCATGAGCTCCATAGACAGGTGACGTCCCACCAGTTGAGCCAGTTCTAAGTCCCAATGCTCCCCATATTCCAGATGCCGCTGCTGCTCCTTCCAGGCATCGAAAGACGCCCTTGGATAGTGATTACGGGGGTCGGGATTATGTTGACCGGCCCAAGTACTCTCTTTCACCTCTGTTTGTCGATAAAGACTTAAGTAGCCAACCGTCTTGTCTTGCCAGGCAATGGGTACCACCAGCACTGAGCTAATGCCCGCTGGTGTCAGCAGTCGCAAGAGTAATTCCCCGTCTGGATGATTAGCCCATTGCTGGGAGTCTCCCGCTAGTAGAGAATAAGACCCTGGTTCTACCTCAATGGCTGCACAGTCGGGCTTGACCGGCTCCAAAATCCGGCAGAATGCCTCCCAAATTTCCCTGGATTCAACGGCTTCGACTGGCTGGAGGCCATAGGTGCTAACCACGGCCTGCTCGGTCAGCCCTCCCGGCAGCAGATATAGTCGACAACCCGCCGCCGACAAGTCTTCAGCCAAGACCTGCAAGACCTTTTGCCAGCTGTCATGGATTGGGGATTCCTGCCCCATTAGGAGGCTTAGCTTAGTGCGGAGCGCCTCCCGCGCCTGATGCTGCTGTACCTGCTGCCGCAGCAAATCTTGGGCTAGGGCCACCAGGAGCTGGTCAATCCATAGCTGTACGGTTTGAATCTCGAATTCAGTAAACTGGTGCGAATCACTATGATGACCTACTAGCAGTCCCCATAGCTTGCCGCGATGGACAATGCTAAAGGTCAGTGACGATAGAACCCCCATTCCTATCAGGTACTGTACGTGACAGGGATCGACGGGGGTGTAACGGATATCTGCTTGATCGGGTTGCGATTCGTCGGGCCCCTCCGCCTGAACAGCCACAGCTTTATGCTTTGCGGCCACATTGACAATGACTCGCTGCCGCGTCTTCAGCAAAAAGGCTCTAGCCGGAGGCGGAATGTCACTAGCAGGGAAGTGAAGTCCCTTGAGGGATGGCAGATGCGCTTTATCACAATCTTCAGCGATCACCTGCCCATTATATGCTCTGTCAAACCGGTAAATAACAACGCGATCTAATCCTAGAAACAGCCGCACTTGGGTTGTAATCAGGTCTGCCACTTCCGTGAGGTCTAGATCGTCTCGCCATCCTAAAAACACTGGCTGAAATGCCTTTTCACCCCTTGTCGTAGATGCTTGCATACAGCTGTTTTGAGCTCCATAGATGACAGATCCCACCTCTTAACCTAGAATGCAACACAGAACAGGTACTCTAACAGCAGTTATTAATTCTTAAGCTGTCAAATGCTTGTATGGACGCAACTGATGAGCTCAGCTCATTACTCTTTAGGAGATTGTAAGTTGCGCAGAGGGTTTGAGTAGCGTTTTTAGGCAGAGAGCTGCCTAGTACCGACATGCTTAGAAATTCGGACTAAACGTCCATACTCGCTATCGGCCTGCTTTTACTCGGTAAGACCAGCTAAACACTGAAGGTCTATTTCAACAGTGTCTTAGTTAATAACATGTTGAAACTGTGTTGAAGTATGAAGAAATAGACTGAATTTATTATTGCTTTAGCGAAATTCTCAAACTGGATTATATCCTATTTTTTCACCTCTATTTTTAAGCTATACAGGTGCATCCTGAGGAATACTATGGCTCTACCATTCCCGCGAAAAGCTTTTAGGCACCGGGGTAGATCTTCTGGTGATGACGAAAACTATAGGAGTCAAGATAATCCTCTTTTTGGCTTGCCTGAGCACCCCGAGGCATTGCCTGAGGTTGGCTCTGAGGTTCACGATATGCCCGGATGGGTGGCCAGCACAGTTCGAGAGTTTGAACCTACTGGCAGGGAAACCTATGACCAGGTGCTTGTCTACTGGTGCGCAGCGGCCATCGTGAATCAGACTGCCGCGATCGCTGCTTAGAGTTGGCGATCGCTACCAGGTTCAGCCCAGTGAATTCATCGAGTGGGTTGATAGAGAGGTGGGAGCGTGATTACCCCGGATGAAATAGATTTGCTGTTTTTTCGTGTGCATAGGCAACGACTGCTCGAAGAGTCTTTGGCCTCACTCAAAAAAATCTGGCCCGCCAACCACAGATGGGAATGGTCTCCCGATCGGTTAGGCAATCGTTACATTGGTGACGACTGGATGATGGATTTTAAGGGCGATTGTGCTGAGGCGTTCGCCCATGTTGAGGCGTCCAAATTGCCCGAGTTTCTTAAGCTGGCCTGTGACGTCGTCTTGATGGCAAGTGAACTCATTTGCCGCAAGGCCGACTAAGCCATCTGGCCGAGCGCACCCTGCCCCTGCTGTTGCACCCCACTGACGAGGGCACCATAGCCCCACAGCGGACGCAAGCCATATCTGCGTAGTTGCACAAACTGGTAAACCCCCACCGGCACCGCTGGCCTGTGGGGGTTTTGTTTTGGTAGCGATCAGCTATCTAACCAGCTCAGGTCGTGGGCCTTGATCAGAGCGTCGCTGTGGGTCACAACCCACCCTTCCATCTCCCAACCAATCAACTCTGCCTCTTCACCACTGGCCTGGTGAAACAGCGCCTCTAGCTCTTCCAGCTCCGCAAGGGTGCCTGTACTGATCGTGACAATATCGATGGCCTGCTGGTGCAGCAAGCCTACTCCTTTGCGTGGTTCTTCAGCCTGGGTAATCATGGCGGTGACTTGAAGATTGAGCGGATCTCAACAGGCGCTACCCTACCGCCTATTCTTTAGTTTTTGCTGCCCTCACGCGATTGTCTTCAGCCGATACGAATAGGCCATCCAGTTCTCTCAGCAGCGCTTCAGCAGTACCCGTGTCCCCGTCATTTGAGGCTTGGTTGTATGCTTCTAGCAAAATGCGAAATTTGTTGGTTGTCATTTGCCACCCCTCATTAATGCTGCGGCAGTCCGTCTACGGGGTAACACTCGTCGTTATTGAGGGGCCACGACCGAACGGCGGATTCCTGGGGCACTAAAGCAGACCTAACTGCCGCTTGGGCACCATAGGCATGTTGCGATGAGTAGGCTATGGATTTTTTTATATGGCCATCTGATTGGCCAATGTATACCGTGCTGGGCTTTAACCTGAGCTGGTGGATGGGCACTGCTGTGCTGGTAGCGATGGACATGAGACAGCGGGCGTAGGCATAAAAAGCCCCTACGCGATCGCAGGGGCGTGGTGAAGTTTCATTGGGGCTATTGTGCCTAGTATCAATCCAGGGCAGCGATCGCGCTTTGTATACCCGCGTAGGCTTCGCTAAGCAGTTCTCCCTAGGCTGTGTCGGCGGGCTCGGTATGCAGGATGCGGTTGAGAATTTGTTTTAGGGTCTGAATGTTGGCGTCCATTTGATACCTCACTGGTGTCGTCTACCCTGAACTATCCCATTGCACTGTCCCCGTCACTGCTAGAGTCCTGCGCGTTTTTTACCCTACCCTTGGCGTACTGTGTAGCTCCTCCGCGATCGCCCCGAGCAGGGGCGTAGCAAAAGGCGACTATCCAATTCTCCTAAGTGAAGTTTCCATAAATTTTTTGTTGTTGACGACGCACTGCTACCCTCAGTTTTCAGGCTGAGGATCATAGCCTGCAAATTTCTGAATAGCCTGGAGCTGGCTTTTTCATTCGCTCCTGATGCTCATTATTTAAACTTGGCAACCTGCCACTTAACTTGAAACCGACCGCTTAACGTGTAAAGTTTCACACGTGAGCGCCATCGTGTTTTTACGTAAGGTGTGGCATTATCAATTGGAAATATAGAAAACCAGCAATGCTGCTGCACAACAAAAGTGCAGCAGCATGAAAAGCGCTGAGTCCTACCTTGTCAATGTGGCTTTATTTCTTAGGGCGATGGTAGGGCGATGCCATTCTACAAGTTAGAAGGGTCTTCACGACCGTGCCCGCGCTGTCGTGCTGATTCTTGTGCAGCAAAGGGCTAAAGCTAACTGTATGCAAGCTTGCGGCTAAACCACAGCGTTCCCTGCTCTCCCGTTTATAGCAATCACCTTAGGAAAAACATGGCTCAAATTTCCCCCAACCCCAACCCGATTGACAACACAATCACCGTTATTGCTGCTGCAGAGAACTCCGATATTTTTCTCAATCAGGGGAGAATTGACATTTTGGGAAGTGGCACCCTCCTCAATATCGGCACCATAGACAATATCGGGAACCTCTTCAATAACGGCTTCTTCGACAATGACCTCTTCCTTCTCAATATCGGCTTCTTCGAAAATAACGGCACCCTCACCAATACCGGCTTCTTCGAAAATAACAGCACCCTCGACAATAACGGCACCCTCGACAATATCGGCACCCTCAGAAATATCGTCACCCTCCTCAATAACGGCACCCTCGACAATAACGGCACCCTCGACAATATTGGCACCCTCAACAATATCGGCCCCCTCACCAATAACGGCCCCCTCACCAATATCGGCGCCCTCAACAATATCGGCACCCTCGACAATGCCGGCACCCTCGACAATGCCGGCACCCTCACCAATGCCGGCACCCTCACCAATGCCGGCACCCTCGCCAATGCCGGCACCCTCGACAATATCGTCACCCTCCTCAATAACGGCGCCCTCCTCAATGCCGGCCCCCTCCTCAATATCGGCACCCTCCTCAATAACGGCACCCTCGAAAATATTGGCTTCTTCGACAATAACGGCACCCTAGCTGGAACTGGCACCTTTGTTGGTGCGCTCTTAGGTGGTGGTACCCCTGGAACCGGTATCGTTGCTCCTGGCTCTGATGTTGATGCCGATGCGACTTTCACCGTTGATGGCACCTTCACCTTAGATGGCGGTACCTTGAGTATCTCTCTCAGTGGCACCGATGCCGGTGACTTCGACATTCTCTCGGTTACTGACGCCGCTATCCTTAACACCGGCAGAGTGCAGTTCACCCTCAACACCAATGGGCTCAAAGCCGATATTGCTGAAGGTGAGACCGAGTCTGTTGCCTTTCTGCAAGCCGGGTCGCTCACCAACAGTCTTAACCTGAACAGCTTCACCCCTGCCGACACCAGCGAGTTTGACTACGAAGTGGTGCAGTCCGGCAACGCCTTGGTGCTTGAGATTACTCGTCTCCTACCAAATCAGGCGCCTACTGCAACGGCTGATAGCTTCACAGCCAACCAGAACACAGCGCTTGTCATCCCCGTCTCCACCCTGCTCGCCAACGATATCGATCCTAATGGGGACCCGCTCGTCGTCACAGGCGTCAGTGCCCCTCAAAATGGCAGTGTGACCCTGAGCAACAACAACGTTATCTTTACCCCCGGCAGTGGTTTCAGCGGCACGGCTAGCTTTGCCTACAGCATCAGCGATGGCAACGGGGGAACGGCAAGCACCACCGTCAGCATTGCCGTGGGCAAGACTGTCAACGGGGGGACCGGTGCCGACACCCTCACCGGCACAGCGGGCAATGACGTCCTCAACGGGGGGACCGGTGCCGACACCCTCAGCGGCCTGGGGGGAAACGATCGACTGGAGGGCGGCAATGGGGATGACCTGCTCAACGGGGGAAGGGGGAGCGATACACTCATCGGTGGCAATGGCGCCGACCGCTTTGTGCTAGCGACTGGAGAGGGCACTGATACCATCACCGACTTCAAGACGGGAACAGACTTCATTGCTCTGTCAGGGGGATTGAGCTTTAACGACCTCACCCGCAGCGGCAACAACCTCTTAGTCGGCAATGAAGTGTTAGCGACACTGACTGGCGTCAACACCTCAATGCTGACCCAGAGCAACTTTGTCACGGTCTAAATCGAATCAATGTCGGGGCGATCGCGCCTCCTACTTAAGGGGCAAGATAACGCGATCGCCGTAGGCAAAATCGTGGGGGTTGAGCTGGTGCAATTCGAGTGGGCTGTAAGGGCATTGCCAGGTCATATTTGCTATTCCTAAATAGCAGTGTAGGGTAGTCGGTGCTGCTGTCTTGTGGCCGTCTCGTAGGCGTCTTGCGGCTGTCTCGTGGGTCGTTTCGCAAGACAGTCACAAGACAACCCACAAGAAGACGAGACACCCACAAGACAAGGGCTCCAGGATTTTTGTCTCGTGGGCAAGACAGTCACAAGACACTCACGAGACAGCGTAGCGAGGCGGATTTTCAGGGAGGCGATCGATAAAGCCCTCGTGCGCCATCCTCTCTAATTTTTGCTCCAGTGTTTTGGTATCAACACCGTCCTTTAGTGCCCGGTGCTTTTGCCTGATTTGGGATGCCAGCAGAGGCTCGTTAGCCTTAATCAAAACTTCCCTAATAATGGCAACCTCATCATTTGAGCTATCAGCCGAGTAGGCGGATTCTAGCCCTGGGTTGTTAGCCGGTTGCTTTAGCTCTAGGGTGGGTACCTCCACGGCGATCGGGGTGTTTTTCTGGCCTGGGTAATAGACGTTGGCCTTACCCGATGGCATGGCCTTACCCCCAGGGCCAACGATCGCAGATAGCTCAATCTCCAGTAAGGTTTGGTCGCGTTGTTCAGCTACACCGGCCTTACCGCCCAAAGAAGTTAAGGTGCGGCCATGGGCAACGTAGACAGCAAAAATATTCACCTTCCGTAGGTCGGTCATTGAGCTAGAGAAAAACTGACCAGCGTGAGGGCAATGAGTAGCCCAGTTGGTAAATTCCTCTGTCAGCAGGGTATGGGGTTTGGGGTTGAAATTAGGCTTAGTGCTCAAGACCTGGTAGCGGCTTTTCACCAGGTCCGCAAACGCAACTAGCCGATCGTCGCAGGCTTGATAGTTCATGCCAGCGCCATAGAGCGGCAACCCCTCCCAGGCCCCGTAGGCGGCATGGGGGTCTAGAATCTCGCAGTGGTGGCCAGCGGCCAGGCGCTGCTGAATCAGCCAATGGGCCAGGGTGCTTTTGCCGCTACCTTGGGGGCCGTAGATGAGGATCGTTGGGTAGGCCAGGCAATCTTGCAGGATGCCGGTTGCCGTGGGGGCGATCGCAACCTCATCGGCATCCCACTGCTGAGCTTCGGCTAGGGCAGCTGTTACAGACAGGGCATTTAGGCGAGTGTTGGCACCGATGGGTGCAGGCAATGCCACTACATCCTCAGGCGCTACGGGGGGCAACTGTGGCGGTGCTGCTGCGATCGCATTCTTGCCCAGCAGCCCCAGCGACTTAGCCAACTTTTCAGCATCGTCTGTGAGGCTCAGTTCACGGGCGATCGCCTGGACCAGTTCGGCCTGCACTCGGTCGCTCCCGACATCGGCCTGGTACTGTCTCAGGTGCTTTTTATCCAGCAGGTGGGCCACCAGGCCATCGCTGACGGCTTCGATTTGGTCGCTGTTGCGCTCGTTCGCATCCCAGGCCAAGTAGATGCCATAGGCCAGTGCGGCTAGGCCCGTGAGTGGATTCAGCAGGCTACCCAGGATGAGCCCACCGGCTAAGCCACCCCCAATATAGAGTTTGGGGTTGTGCATCCCTTCGGCGGCATCTTCGGCAGTGTCAAGCCAGAGGGGGTGAGATTTGGTTAAGTTGCTCATAGTTTCTACCAAAAAGTAAAGGGGGCATCGTTGCCCCCGGTTGCCGTGTTGTCTAGCCGTGGGCGCGCTTCATGTAGTGCCATTGCAGGCCAAGGAACAAGATGAAGCGCACCATGAGTTCAAAGCAGAACAGCATCGTGACGATCAGCCCAACAGTGCCCCAGTTGATCAGCCCCCATTGGCCGGTGAAGATGACAAACACCAGTTGCCCAAACCCGCCATCGACGGGGGGGAAGACGGCTAGGCAGAGGAAAGTATCCACGACGTAGGCGACTAGGCTGGCCCGGTTGGCAGACCGGATAGAGAGCAGGGGGAAGTGGTTGTACCATTCCTTCAGCCGCACCAGGGCGGGATCGTCGCCCTCATTCACCTGCAGTTGGTCGGCTGAGTCAGCCTCGAGGGCAATCAGGCGCAACAGCTTCCTGTCGTGCTTCAGCAGAATCGGGTAGGCTTCTGCTGTCTGGATGAATGCCCACAGCACGACCCCAACCGGGATTGAGATCAGAGCCAGGGCACGATTGCCGAAAAAGCCGACGACGCCTTGCAAGTCAAAGATAGTGATTAGGGCCAGGGATACCGCGCGGCAATAGGGCAGCAGGTTGGCGGCGGCCACGACGCAGGCGACGCAGATGGCGAGCCAGTAGAGGAGATGTCGCGCGGTCTTGGCCCCTGAATTTTGGGCACGGGTGGAGCGTTTTTTAGTCTGATAGGTGGTCATGGATTGGGCCTCTATAAGGTGTGCTGGGGCTTAGTTTGAGGGCATGTAGTAGGCGGCACCTTGGTACTGGTTCATTCGCCAGTCAACGATCGCCTTATCACCGGTAAAGGCCATCTTTTGGGTGAGCCCTGGGGTGTTGGGGTCGCGGTCATCGTCGGTAATCACCCCGGTGTTGCCGTGGGCATCGCAGACGATTGAACCCACTGGGATAGGGTGATTGGTGGCGCTGTCGAGCACCGGGGTGTTGAGCATGAGGGAGACATAGCGCAGCTGGTCGGCACTCACTACCGGGATGCAGCCGTCTTGGTAACGGGCGATCGCCACCTCGTTTTTTTGCGCCTGCTCCTGCTGGCTCAGCGTGAGCTCAGTCATGTCATCGCCGATACGACTGGCCTCGGCGCGGGCGGTGGTGACTTTCGAGGCGAAGTTGCCGAGGTTACTAACGCTGGGTATCGCGGTGCCCACGATGGCCAAGGCGAATACCCCGTGGATCGGTTTCATAATGGTGGGGTCCGTTTACGTAATGGTTTTCGGGCCAGCCCCCAGCTCTGGTCTGCCAACCGGCTAGGGGTTGTTAGTGGGCGATGAACAGCGCGATCGCGACCCCAGCGGTAGCCAGAGCCATCAGAATTAGGCGGCGGGTTCGGGTGCGTCTGCAACGACACCCAACTCCTTTCCCACCGTGTGTTGCAGTTGTGCGTGGGTAGCCAGGGCAGTGTTCATCTCGGCGATCGCCATCTCGTGGCCCAGCTGACGACCCGACTCAGCCGCCATGCCCAACAGGGCATTTCTAAAGCTGGCCTGATTGCCCCTAAACACTCCCAGCGCTTGGGTGAGCTGCTGCTGTTGCAGATGGCGGCTGAGCTCGCTATTGATGCCCCGAGTCGCCAGTGGCGGAGGCGTGTAAACCGAGAGGCCACTGCCCAACACATCGACATGCTGTGCGGGCGCGGCGGGCGGTTCTGCAGGGATGAACAGAATTTGAGCGATTCTGTCCTGGTCAGCCGGACTCAGTAACGTGGGCAAGCCCTTGCCCTGAGGCGTTCCTGCGATATCTAGGGCGGTCATTTTGCGACCTATCTCGGTGTGCGATACCCCACACACTTCAGCAAATTTACGAATCGATAACGGTTGACGTTCCACGTCGTTACACCTCTTGGTTACAGTTCAAAACTTCGGCAAATCAATGCTTTAGGCGGTTCGGTGGAACCAGGTCGTTACGGCTGCGTTCCACTTGTAGTTACAGTAATAACATATGTTTTAATAGTGATGTTACTATCAGTTGTGAAACGTTCAATATTTCAAGGTGGGATAGTATTTATGCAACCAATCCCAGAAGATGACTCTATGGCACGGCTTCAGGTCGATATTGATGAAGAACTAAAGACGAGGCTAAAGCTCCATGCCGTCCGTCAAGACAAAACAATGAGCGACATCGTAGAGCTTGCGGTGGCCGCTTACTTAGACAAAGTTGAGAAGGCGGGCAAATGAGCATCACCGGCGCAGCTGAGGCGATTAGTACTTCTCCGCAGAACGCCACAAACTTTTTACGCTCGAATGTCCTCAAAGCCTTGCACACTAGTGGTCATACGCCACAAAATCCTGAGCAAATAGAGGTGGTATCAGAGGAGCAGGTTGAGGGGCAGACTCGAATTACGGCAGTTCCTACGCAATGCCCTGCTCGCCCAACGGCTCTAGCAAACCGAGGCCGATTTATCCGCATTGGGCGAGGCTTACGCAGAGTCTGAAGCACTGCGCGAACAGGTGGCCGGGCTAGAACAGCAGCTCCACGACGCTGGTCTAGAGCCCTGGCAACTACCGCCAACCGAGCGGTAACCACAGTCTTTTGTTGCACGTAAGGAGGTCGATACCAACCCAAAAAACCGATGAAATCAAATTTTCAGCGTTTGCCTTGCCCGACTTAGACGCCTGTACTATGATCCGGCAATGATTGACGCCCCGCTGGGTTGACCCCCTAGTGATCGCGTTCATCAGTATTAAGCGTCCTGACCAGACCCTTAATAGGCAAAAAGAACCGGCAGCAAACGCCACCGGCTCTTTAAAAAGCGAAAACCCGAGAGGACCAGTTCCCGAGTCGCGCCTAAAATTGTTATGCGGCTATGGTAACACCGGATCTCTCTCGGGGCAATACCCATTGCTCTTTTTTAGGAGAGAGAGACCCCCATGACCGCATCGATAAGATGGGGCGAGGAGTCGCGTAGGACTCCCCGTTCCGAACCCCTTCCTGCTGACCCCACCGGCCAGCGGCTGTGTGAACTCTTTGGCCACTACCCCTGGAACTTCATCCGTGCCGACCGGCCGGATGATGCCACCACCAAAGCTGCCTGGACGACTGTTACCACCCACCCCCTGCGGCCCCGCGTTCTCTGGAACCACTGGCAAGACGCCAACCAGCTGATCGGTGTCCGCTTCACCCACGACACCCGCTACGCCCTGCTCGACCTCGATGCCGGCGGCGACTACTGCACCGCTGACGGGGTGGCCCAGATCCGCGCTGCCCTAGAGACCATCGGCATTACTCGTACCCTGCTGATTCGTTCCAGCTGGAGGGGCGGGCTGCACCTCTACCTCCCCTTTGCCGAGCTGGTCAACACCTTCAACCTAGCCGTTGCCCTCAAAGAGTGCCTCCAGGCCCAGGGGTTCCGACTGAAAGCTGGGCAGCTCGAAATCTTTCCCAACGTCAAAGCCTACGGCGTTCAAGCCTTCATCGAATACATGGGGCACCGGCTGCCCCTGCAACCCGGCAGCGGCTCCTGCCTGCTCGACGACGACCTCAACCCCATCGGTGACAGCCTAGCCCGCTTCTTTTGGCTTTGGGATGGCGCGGCTAGCCACCAAGACATGGACACCCTGCGCCATGCGATGAAAATTGGCCGCGATAACCACCGCAAGCGGCCCAAGCGCCGCAGTCATCCCGTCGAGAGCTGGCGGCACGACCTCGATTTGGAGATCACCGAAGGCTGGACTGCCTACGGGCAAACCAACCATCTGCTTAAAACCATCGCTTGCTACGGCCGCGTCTTTGAGGGCCTTCAGGGTCAAGCTCTGATTGACTACACCCGGCGCATCGCCCTCACCTGCCCTGGCTACGGGCAGTACTGCCGCCACCAGCACGACATCGAGCGCAAAGTCATCGCCTGGGCCAGAGCCGTCGAGGGCTATTACTGGCCCATGGGAACTACCCCCACCCGTGACACTAGCCACCCGAAGAACAACCTGGTGCCCTTTAACCAGCGGCAGGCTGAAGACGCCCAGCACCGCATCCGCGCCGCCTACGCCGCGCTAGAGCAGGCGGGAGAGCTGCCCGAGCAGATAACGGCCCGGGCCAAAGCGATCGCCCTAGCAGCCAGAGTTAGCCAGCAGACCCTCTACAAGCACCTCCGCCTCTGGCACCCTGAGCACCAAGAGGGTGTAATCGACCTAGCAGCAAGCCTTCTAGCTCCTAAAGAAGCGATACCAGAATTGCTAGACCCCCCAGCAATCAGGGAATTACACCCCTCAGAGAGAAATATGAAGGGTGAGGCGCTTTGCGCCGGTGCGTTGGGGTCGGATACAAATTCTTTTACTCCGGATAGGGGGGTGCGGGGGGACGTGTCCTCTTTTCCACAGGAGGCAGAGCCTGCCGCGTATGACTCAGACCTGCACGAGCAGATTCAACAGCAGATTAGGAGCCTGGGTTGGTCTGTGGAGGTGATTCGCCAGTTTATTGCCGACCGATTTGAAGGCAAGCGCTGGTTTGAGCTGCCGGACGAGGAGCGGTTGCTACTGCTCTATCATTTGCGTGGGCTTGATTCTCTCAATGCTGAAGATCCTGCTGATGTGACTATCCAAGGCATCCTCACTCATTAACCGATAGGCTCTTATTCAATCAGCAGGGTATGGGTGAAGCCACAGGATTTCACGGCTCATCCGGCTGATCGTCTCCTAGCTCTTTCACAGCGGCTTCCAACTCCATTTCCAGCTGTTCAGCAGTCGGTAGACTGTCTTGCAGAGCTAGCGGGAGTTCGTCACGCACCACATACGTTGAGACGCCGATCGGGTTCTGTACAGTATCAAGGGCATACTCAACGACGGTTTTACTTTTTGATTTACAGAGAATAATGCCAATGGTCGGATGATCCCCCTCGACCCGTAGCGTGTGGTTAACCGCCGAAACATAGAAATTCATCTGGCCTGAGAAAGCAGGTTCAAACTCCCTCATCTTAAGGTCAATAACGATATAGCAATGCAGGCGAACATGGTAGAAGAGCAGGTCTATCCGATACTCTTTGTCATCCACGACAATCGGATACTGGCTTCCGAGGAAAGCAAAGCCGACACCTAATTCCATCAGGAATGCTCGGATATGGCCTAACAGGCCCCGTTCCAAATCCCGTTCCTGTGCATTTTCCCCAAGCGTTAAAAAATCAAAATTATAAGGATCTTTCAGCAATTGGCGGCTTAAATCAGACTTTTCAGGGGGTAATGTTCGCTCAAAATTCGTTATTGCGCCGCCCTGACGCCCATACAGATTGCTGTCTATCTGCATTGCTAGAATGTCGCTACTCCACCCATAATTGATGGCCTTTTGGGCATACCAGACGCGCATTTCTGGGCTATTCAGCTTGGAGAGCAATGCGATGTTATGTCGCCAGGGTAATTGTGCAACGCTGCGTTGCACTAATGTTTCATCGGGGTATGCCTCGGCAAATGACCGCATATATTTCAGGTTCCGCGTCGAGAACCCCGATACATCCGGAAATTCTTTTTTCAAATCTTTAGCCAAGCGCTCGATAACTTTGCTGCCCCAACCCTGCGTCAGCTGGCGCTTCACAATCTCTTGGCCTATATGCCAATAGAGCATGATTAGTTCTTGATTGACAGCTTGGGCAGCTTTAAGTTGCGCTCCACGGATGCGTTGCTTTAAGCCATTAAGCAACGCAAAGTAGTTTTCGTCTTCGGGAAATAGGGGAGGGGATTGAGGCATAAAGCAACAGTCATTGGTGGATCAGCGACAATTAAGGAGACGTCTACTCAATGGATAGAGTTGGCCAAGCGTACAGCTAAATATCAGACATCTAAACATCTGAATGTTCATCGAGCCATGCCGCGATCGCAGCTTCGGCAATATCGCTCATCTCCATTTCCTCGTCGAGGCTGGCCCGCTTTAGTCTGCGGTGCAGCTCCTGAGTGAGGTATACCGTAGTGCGCTTAAAATTCTTGCTGCTGCTCTTAGCCTTAGATGTTGAGACGTCCGGCTGTTTAGATGCTTGAATGTCTAGATGCTCAGATGTCTGAACGTCTGCTGTAGGTGCAGAGGTCTCAAAGGTTTCTATTTCAGGTTTCTGCTGGGCTACCTTGAGCAGGTTAGCGAATCGGTTTTGTTCACTCACGGCAATATCTCCTTTCCAATGGCGGTGTAGCAGCTCCAGGCGATACCCGCGTAACTATCGCCTTTCACATCTTTAACTAGGCACCCATCGAGCGCCGCCCTTTGAAAAGCGTTTAATCTGCGAATACCTCCAGCGAATAGAGGTAGCCCAGCACCAAGCAAAGAGGCCCTAGCTTCTGCCCCAGCCGCGTTGGGCTTAGGCGGAATGATGGTGAGCAGTATCCTGTACTCTGCTTTGAGTCCTTGTAGTGGCTCTACCATCTGCATCATGGCTCCCATACTTAAGGCGTCGGGACTGCATGGAATGATCAGCAGATCACACCCCTGGGCAAGGCTGGCCAGCTCATCAGACGATGGCCGAGCGGCTGTGTCTATAACAACGTTTTGAAATTTGCCCGACATGAGCAGCTTTGGCGCTTGCATCTCATCGGCCACGGCAAACGGAAGGCGATCGCTAGCTGCCCACTGGAGAGCAGAGCGGTTGCTGTCTCCATCGACTACCAACGTTTCTCCCAACCCTTGCAGGTACCCTCCCAGGTGGATGGCGGTCGTGGTTTTGCCCACCCCACCCTTAAAGCTGACGACTGTTATGATCACGGCCTCAAATCCTGAATTCTGCTGTAAGCCTATCAGATGTTTGGATGACTGGATGATTAATCATCCAGTCATCTAAGTGCTTTAACATCCAAACATCTAAACATCTGACATTGATACATATAAAACTCACGGCAAATCGATTTCTGTCTCGCCAATCTAATTATGAGATCGTTGAACGAGGAATCAAGGGTTTTCGGTTGTCTTACGTGAGACGTAAACCGACCGCACGACCCGATCCCCGAAAACCCTTATAAACTCGTGAATTCTACTGTACGAAATGTTAATACTGTCTAGTAAAGCAACGCAGGCACACCACGGATCCATGAGCACCAATGGCCAGGCGAAGGTACTAACCCACGACGAAATTGCCCGGCTGTTTGCGGCGATGGACTCCCTCCGCGATCGAGCCCTGTTTGGCATCCTGCTCTACTGTGGGCTGCGGGTGAGCGAGGCGATCTCGCTGCGGGTCAGCGACATCAAGGGCGACGTGCTGGTGCTACCGGCCAAGGCGACCAAGGGCAAGCTGGCTACCCGGCAGATCGACATTCACCCCAGATTGGCGGCGCTGCTGGCGGCCTACGACAATGGCGGGGCTGAGTACCTGTTTCCCGGTCGGCATGGTCGGGGCCGGTTGGCTCGGTCATCAGCGGATTGGCTGCTCGACCAGGCGCTGGCCTATGCCGGGCTAGAAGGGTTGGGGATTAGCACCCACAGCTTCAGGCGCACGGCCCTAACGAATTTGAGTAATGCGGGGGTACCCCTGCGAGTGATTCAGGAGATCAGCGGCCACCGGAGCCTGGCCAGTTTGCAGCGGTATCTGGAGGTGAGCCCGGAGCAGAAGAAGAAGGCGATCTCAGCCCTGAACTATTAAGCCAGAATGCTACGCATGACTGGGCCTAGAATGCCTGCGATTGCTTGGCTCTAGCTTCAGGCTGGGTGGCCTCTCTCTTAAATGTCTTCACCTGTCAACCCCGTGCGATCGCCATTGGAGCGCTTAACAGTGCGATCTCGCCATTGGACTGCAGTGGGCCTAAATGAAGGTTGAAGATAATTGGTGCGATCTCGGGCGGGTTTGAAGGGCTGATTATACTGAATCTTTCTACCTAATCACCTATATAAGGGAGTTAGGCTGACGTATTTCTACCCATACACTCGCCTGGGGTGTATGGGCTGACGTGTTTCTACCTAATCACCCGTGTTAGGGAGTTAGGTGGAATGATTTTCTCTAATTAAGAGTTAGCTGTATAAATGAAGTCTGAGGCAATGACTCCTTAACTTCTAATTAAAAACGGCCTGAGTCTCTTCCCCCGTATTTATCTATTTCTTGAAAAAGATGTATGTTGCTTCAGACTCCTTGCGTATTCAAATTGTTTTGAGATAGGATGCTTTCGAGAAGAGATACAGCTATTGAAGTGGTGACATTAGGCAGTAGCTGTTCTAAATGGTTGAATACCTGCACTATAGTGTTTCCTTGTCGGGTGAGGTACAAATCAAGATCTGAGATTGCTCCATAGCAAGGGTTTCAGTTCTTTTGCTGTACCTCACGTGCGAAAGAAAGGCTGTAGCCTCGAGTCATTGAGAATATCCGTAGTAGCTATGGTTACATTCGGTTAAATTTTCTCAATTTCCGTGACGCAGCAAGTGCCAACAGATTAATCTGAATTAGGGATTTATAACTATGACATACAGTGAAGGAAAAGAGATGGCATCCAGTGTAAGCTTGAGCGCGATGATGATCGTGAATATTCTTGAAGATCTTGGGCACGAGGTTCCAAATAGTGAGGAAATTGAGGCGCTCATTCAGAGTTCCACAGATAAAATCAAGGAATCCCAGGGATTGGATGTGAATGCTGTTGAATACAAGCTGGTACCAATCGAAAAAGAATGGGTGAAAAATTTCATCGCCGAATAATAAAACAAAGGCTACGGGATGCTCTCGGTGGAGAATGTAACTTATATCCTTTGATCGTCCAAGTTGGTAGTAGCGTTGCGTCGAATGCTTCGTTGTGCGCCGACGTTGACGTAATTGGGTTAGTTGCGCCGAACTCGACTTGGGAGCGCATGAATAAACGTGTATTTCCTAAGAAAGGCGAGCTGAATATTGAATTTACAACTTTACCGCTGAACATTCCTTTTCTTCTGGCAGAAGAGACTGAGCTTCATTTTTATTTCTTTCGAGAAAGAAAAAAGCTTGAGCATTCCGTGCTTCTATTTGGCTCATCTGAACTTCATGCGAAACTTGTTTCTTCGCTGCAATCGTTACCACTTCCATTAAGCAAAATCGCATCGACACTTGAAACCGTAGCAGGCTTACATTCAGAATGCGGTCAGGCTTCTTCACGTGAGTTGGTAAACTCGTTTTTCATTTTGACAGTTTTGCTGGGATACACCCACTTTAGAAAAGGTCCTGTTAAACCTAAATGGTTACTTGATGAAATTAAAGATTCTGGCTTGAATGAGGCTGAGATGTTTGCGCACATCGTCACACAGCCTGCCGTCTCATATGGATTAGCTAGATTGCATGAGAACTTTGAGTGCATCGAAGCGTTTACAGATTTTTGGAATAGAAAGGGAACAGCTTGGCAGGATGCCAAGTTTTTCTGTAATAAAGACTTAGATGCTTCTGCCTTGGTCACTCTGTATTGTCTGAACGCATACATGAATATGTCCCTTCCTGGGAGAAGTGACGCGGCAATTCGTTGCTATAAAGATTTGCTATGTTGTTTGGAGCCTCACAGATGCAATTTAAACAATCTACTATCGAGCCTTATCAATCAGGTGAAAACAGCTCTTACGGAAGCATCCCGTTCACATCCTATTCATCATTCTTACATAGTGGATTAAATGATCTGAATGATATTGACGAGTGGCTGCATTCTATACAATCCGACTTTTCTTATACATTGCATAGTGATTTAGTAGCTGAAATTCACAATATTGAACTGTCCAGCCAAAAAAAAGTGCTTGAAGCTTGGGATCGTTGGACTGGACTCGCTATGTCGTCCCTCTACTCCTCAAATACCATCTCGAAAAGAATAATTTACACTCTCAAGCCTCATATCTATGAAGCACCATGGTCTAACCAATTCAAAATCTCTGGAATCAATACTCGTCTCTATCTTGCTTCAGATAACGGGCACTCAAATCACTCTACCCGCTTTGAAGCCATTTCTCATTTACCATTCAACGGCTTTACCAGCTATTACGCCCTAGGCATTCAGTATCGCCAAGACGCCGAAGGGCAAATGTGGCAGGTTATACAGCCATCAGTGCTATTGGCAAAAAACGTATGCACTATGCTCAGCAGCATGTCCAACGAGACCAAGCGCAAAATCGTACGAAATCTACGCTTGCTCTTAAACATTGCCTCGCATGATTACATTCACTCCACGATCATGCAGTGGTTCGAATCTCCTAAGTTGGAAGCAAGTGCAGCATACAAACAAATGATTTTCGAAGATGGGCCTCCGGTCGAACTTATTGACTGGCACAAACGTTTAGCGCAAAGCACCCATGTTTTGTTGTGTAGCGGTGAGGTAAAGAAAATTCGCGACATTCTTGAATACCAAGCTGTCTATTCTCATCGAAAAACATTGCAAGAATTGATCAAAGGCAATGCCGTGCATTTAACGATGGTCAAAGACTTGACAACACAGATAGGAGACATTCTATCTGAAGTAGAAATCGTGTGGTCTGATGAAGTAAATCATATGCGACAGGTTCTTGGTTCGATGCTTTTAAGCATGTTTTCGCTTGAAAATCTGTCTTCTTATCTTCCAACTTGGGGGGTACAGGGAATTGATGAGAAGCTGCTTCATTTCATATCCAAAGATTTGTTCTGTGGCTTTTACGATGTCATGGAACAACTTGACGATAATAGCTTCCAATGGGGAGATGACTTCGAAAACATACGCGTTCCTTTCTGTGATTACGCTAAGGGATTGAATGACTTCATCCAAAGGAAACAAGCATGTGCAGTACGAATGAACGCGTAGATCGAATAATCGCTTCTATTGCTAACTCAATCCCTATTGATACGGAACTGTCACACTATATCATCAACACTATTGGCCTGCGGCTGCATTGCAGCCCAGGTATCAATACCGACTTTGTTCGCGAGATATTCGAGCCCTGGTGCTACGATCAAAGAATTTATAATAGATCACTTTATGAATCTCCCTTAAATGAATCGTGGAGCGTATACCTGTGGACCAATTCCAGATTAGTTAATCAGCATAAGCACTCGGTTGCCTTACTCAGCGGCGCTACTACATCCGTACAACGCTGGAGAGGGGATGATCAACACCTCCGTTTAAGTGGATCGTCAGGAGCCCTGCTTGTCCTTCATGAAAAGCCGTTTGAGGGCATTACGGTCTATCTTCCTGATAAAAAGACTATATACTCCGTTTTTGATAACGACCCAAATATCTCGCATTGCGAACACGTCTTGAAATACCCTTCTCGCACTCAATCAAGGCTATACGATATTTGGGACTGTCATGCTTCTGCGGTTCTGCACAATGATGAGGCCGTCATATTTGTCGGCAACCGCCGAAGTGGTAAGACCACCTGCGTCATAGAAATGATTGCTCGAGAAAGTTATTATTATATTGCAAACGATCTTTGCGCTATTGATTTAACTGCTCTAGAAGGTATTTATCTGCATGCTATTCCTCACATGTTGCGATTGACGGATGACAACATCTCGAAATGGCCCGACATCGCCCATCGCGCCTTAAAGGTGGATAGAGACAACGAAGACTATACGAAGGGCTTCGTTTTTTGCGGCGGCAAGTATGAAATCTATGCTCCCGTAGCGAGAGATTTCATCGGTGAAATCGTTGGGAGTATTCCTTATCCGGTCAAATTCGTGATCTTTCCGCATGGGAGTTTGGAGCCCTCCGCCCCAGTCATCCGTGAATTATCGAGTGATGAAACAACTAGACGTTTAGCTCAGCAGCTTTGCAGCGATCGTCCACTCCCCGATTGGCTGGCAGTGGAGAGTTACGATACCCATAGACCGAAGCGATTGCTCCTGGAACTTTGCGCCAAAAGACCACTCCACGGACTAGATTTCCAATTCCACTTTTCGGATTCTTCCGCATTCGATAAGCTGACCTCTGTTTTGGGATATCTGGACGCATAGAACTGGTAGGTTCGTTTACGGTTATGACCCAATATCCCCAATACAGCAACCTGCAACAATCTGCTGCTTAGTGACGACATGCTAATTACTGTAGAGTTAAACTAAGAGACTTTCCGGGTTTTCCAGATTCTGATTAATTGTTGGGACATTAGCTAACGCTACATTGGTGCGGACAGAGCAAAGGCTATCAACTAAAATTAGAAGATACTGACCGCCGCGCAACTTTACCGTTAGACCGCTAATCCTTCTGCTAGGGCGCAGCGGGGATCTGCTGGTGAGTAGTTATGCTCAAGTAATCGAAAGTCTTTGGGTAGGTGTAGTCAGGAGATATTTGGTGGGGTGTCAAACTACCCAACAGTACCCTCAAGGGTACTGTTGGGTCTTTATTTCATTCCTTAGAGTAGTGGTTTACCAGGGTGTTTTGTAGTGCTGTTGCTGCTAGGCCTTAGCCCAATCACTGAATGAAATGTGGTGAAATGCATTGGTTGTCAACCCCCCGACACTACGAAAAACTTTCAACCAGTTTATTCATACTCTCAGGCCCTAAAGTAGCGAAGCTGCGACCTGGGGCAATTTAGTTCCTTTGTATTCTCTGGATAGTTGCACCGCAGGCAACTCTTCAACGAAAGAATGAGAGCTTCAGCCTCTAAAAATGATAAATATAGGCAGCGTACTACTCAGTTTTGAACAAAAGTAGTTCAGTGCTAGTCCAAGTGGTGTACTACCTGCATCCCCTGCTGCTGAAGGGATTAATCGGTAATTTGCCCCAAATCGCAGCTTCGCCAGTTTGAGGTCTAGGAGGCTCGCTACCGCTTACAACACTCCGGACAGTTTTTAATGGCCAACGGTAGAATCAGGGTTTCAACGCTTGCCTAGAAAAGTGTCCTGACGACTGCGCTTATCAACGCTTACTTAGAAAAACTGGGAGTAGAAGATTCCATAATGAGAGCTACACCAATAAAATCTGAACCCAAGACTTCGGCAAACATAAAGGTCAGCTCTGGTGGTATATCCCAGCCTTACCAGGTGATTGGCATCGTCATTGGTTTTGCTAGTACTACCGACTCCTGCGGATCCGGGGTCAAGGTTGAATCTACTTATCAAGCAGCTCTCGACCGACTGGTTGAGAGTGCTGTAGGAAAAGGAGCTAACGGACTCTTGTTCGTTAGTTTTCAGAATCGGACAGCTGTGGCTCAGGGGTGTGCTGGGCCATCACAGGCATTTGAGGTATTTGCTTGGGGAACAGCTGTTCGGCTAGCTCCACCTAAGCAGGTAGCTTCGTCACCCTTACCGAACCCAGCATCCTCGTGAGACAAGTCATAGACGGTCTGCTGAAGTATTTGGCTATCGCGGCGATTCGCCTATATCAAATCTTTGGCAGACGGCTAGTAAGGCGCACCTGCCTCTTTCATCCGAGCTGCTCCAGACGGGCGGTCATCTATTTCTCACGTTATGGTTTCCGCAAAGGGCTAAATTTGACTAAGGAACAGTTGTCCGAATGTCGGGCTAACTACTCTTTGCGTATCAACCCGGAGGGATCCGTCGAGATGATCACGGCATCGGGGAAAGTTATCTCAGAACCAGACATCAATCCTCGCGTGGCTGCCCGTATAAAGATGTTCTGGGGTGCCCTTCCTGACTCCTCCACAGGCGTAGATCAAGACATATAGGCTTAGTTTTAGCAACGGAAAAATTTTGGTCGTTAAGGCTGAAAGTATTATGGAGTAGAAGTTATAGCCGTTAAGTCTGCCTGTGCTGATTCAGACTATGACTGTCCCATCTTGAACTCCAAACGGGACAGTCGAGAACACAAACGACCAATTTACGTTGTTTCAGCGCTGTGATGGAGAAACTACCAGTCCTCGTAAATGGGACAGTTCGTCTCATCGACTCGCTAACGACCAGAATTTTTCTTCTGCTATAACCAAGCCTAATCAATCAATCGGCTAAGTAGATAATAAAAAATCCCGCTGGCAATAGTAGGGAGTTAGGAGGAGTGTAGAGGATGTCTGAGAGAAAGCTGGCAGTCTAGCAAGCGTAGCGAACGCCGCGATGAATCAGTTGTGCGGGCTGCTCAGTTCTCGCTGGTATGAAGTACGTTGAGACGCCTGTAACACTTATCCAGCAAGGGATCTACTGTACTGCACCTGAGCAGGAACCGCTATAATACCCTTCAATAGTCCAGACACTTTTCTGAGTAAGCGCTGAAACTCTTGATTCCTCGTTGGCCAGACCATTACGGAAAAGGCTTAAAGCCCTCCTTCTGCCGTTGGCCATCAAAAACTGTCCAGAGTATTGGCCCTTCAAAGAATACTTTATGCAACAGCTTTAAAGGTGAAACGAAAGTTGGACTTTGTCTTCACCACTTAGATCCATTTATATTTGACACAATCTAAAAGATAAAAACTTATGGAATCTTCGCCACAAGTAGCTCTACAGTCAAGAACAGATCTTGCCAAATACGGAGATAATGCTTTACTGCTCTTTACACTTCAGCTTCGATTTGAAATTGAGGATATTGACGCTGTAGCCACTAATTCTCTAACAGATAGCCCAAACGATAAGAAGTGTGACCTAGTTTATATTGATAAGGAGAACCAAATAGCTGTAATTGCACAGGGCTATTTCTGCAGAAAGTCTGATCTACCCAGTGAAGCTCCTGCCAACAAGGCTTCTGACTTGAACACTGCTGTAGCTTGGCTCTTATCTACACCAGTTCAAGACTTACCAACTGAACTGCTTCGTTCGGCAGCAACTGAACTACGGTTAGCATTAAAAAGTAAAGAAATTAATTCAATAGAGTTTTGGTATTCACACAACTTACCTGAATCTAGTAATGTCAATAATGAGCTGAATGCAGTTACTAGGAATGCACAGAATGCAATCAGACAGCATTTTGAGGAATGCACAGATATTAATATCTCTGCCTTAGAAATAGGAGTTTCTGCAATAAACGATCTTTACAAGAGCTTAACCACTCCAATTTTAGTACCTGAAAAACTTTGTGTATCAATTTCCAAAGGTTTTGATGTAGCCGCTGCTGACTGGAGTGCTTTTATCACAACTGTTCCTGCTGATTGGCTATATAGCCTTTTTAAGAAATATGACTTAAAACTCTTTTCAGCGAACATAAGAGGATATTTAGGTAGCCGAAACGCAGATGCAAACATTAATAATGGCATAAAAAGAACAGCTCAAGATGATCCTGATCATTTCTGTGTTTTTAATAATGGTATTACTGCAATAACTCACGCTATTAAGTATGATGAAGATAGTCAAACTCTTGAATTGACAGGAATTTCCATTGTGAATGGAGCACAAACTACTGGTGCAATTGGCAGTCTTGCATCAGCTCCTTCAAGCGATGCTAAAGTTCAAGCCCGATTTATCGTCTGTTCAAATCCAGACACAATAAAGTCTGTTATCCGGTATAACAACAGTCAGAATAAGGTTGAAGCACCTGATTTTAGAAGCAATGATTCAGTTCAAAGTAGATTAGTAAGTGAGTTCATTAATATTCCAGAAGCAGAGTATTCTGGGGGACGAAGAGGTGGGTCAGAGGATGTCATTAGGCGTCGAACACATCTGTTACCCTCTAGCACAGTTGGCCAGGCTTTAACCGCATTCCATGGAGATCCACTGAATGCGTATAATACTAAGTCCGATATTTGGAAATCAAATTCACTATATGATCGAGTTTTCAATAGTAAAACTACTGCAAAGCATATAGTTTTTGTATATTCTTTGCATGAAGCTCTGAACGACTTTAAAAGAGAGCTTTTGGAAAAGCGCAATGGTAATACTATTACTGATGCTGAGAAAGCACAACTAGGATTTTTCCTGAATCGCGGTTCAACAGTCGTTGCAATGACTGCAGTTTCTGCATGTTTGGAAGTACTGCTTGGTCAACAAATTCCAGACACCTTTAAACTATCTTTTGGCAATGTCTCGCCTACTGTTGCGAAATCAATCTGGAGGGAAGTCCTGGCACCAATAATTGCTCTTATTTCACAGTTAAATCCTGCTGTGGAAAATGGTATCAAAGGACAAAGTAGCACTGCATCGACAATTCAAACTTTTCGTTCATTAGTTGATGCGGTTAAAGTGCCTAACGCTGAAACCTACAGGAACTTCAAAAACAAAGTTAAAATAAACTAGTAGGTTTAAACGAGTAAGTAAAAAGAAACTAAAAATTATTATTTATAATGCCTATTAACTCATTCATTTTCAAATCGGGGATCGAGAGGTAATTGGGCCTAAGTCGCAGCTTCGCCAGTTTAATGCCTACCAGGCTCGGTGGGGCTCTTTTTTTCGGCAATAAAAAGCCCGCCGAGAAACCAGCGGGTGTGTGGGTGTAATTTACTTAGAGCAAAGACTTGGGCTGACCGGCGCGGCGATCGCCAGTAAATAATTAAGAGCCCCTCGCCCTAGCTGACCCCAGCAGAACTTCATTTCAACCCTGGCAATCGCGTTGTGGTCTTTGACGTGATCGAGCCTGTGAAACCGGAGGTCAGAGCTAGCTGGGTTTAGCTGGAGGTCAAAGGCGGTGGTTTTGACAGCCTTCTGCTCTTGGCTGGTCAGCCGAGTAAGGCTGGCGGTGAAGGTGTCGGCAATGCGAAATTCCATTTTAAGCAAGACCAAACTGCTCTCTGTAAAATGTCGGCGCTAAATCCATATGATTGAACAGTTCATGTCTACTTTGTTTGACCTGAGTTATACCATTGTCATGGAACCACTTTATACATGAGAAATCTAAATCTTTGACAACGCGCAACGCATCTTGGTTCGTAGATTTATTCTGCATTTCTTCTTTCTCATATTTGCTAAATGATGAACTTTGTAAGAGTGCATATTCTGGGGTTGATTTATATCCTGGATAGAGCAATGTTTTGGCTACAGCAAAATCATCATGCAGCACAATTGGAGAATAGCCCAGTCTGAAAAGAGCGTCTCCACCACCAGGAACAAGCTTACCTAATACGTAGGGAATATAATGAGAATGCCAAAATGGAGGTTTACCACATGGCCCCCAGAAACTAATGGCTGGCTGACCATTATTTAATGTGCATAGCTCCAAGTGATGAGGATTGTATGCGGCTAATAAGCTAAAAATATCACCTAAGCTAGTATAGTTTTTTTGGTCAATAGCAGTTCTTTCGTAAACCCTATCGATCATATGCTGGGTAAAGGCTACGATATATTTCTTGCCCTCAATTTTGATTCTTGGCTTCAACTTGGAATAGAAAAATGTCTGCCCCCTCATTTGACCTCTTAACAGAGAATCGAACTGGACAAGTATCTTGGAACCATCACGATATGGATAAAAAGAAACATAATTATCAGGATAATATTTTAGATGAATATCTGATGTCACTTTTTGGTAGACATATGTCCCAATTGCATTCATGAGTAAATAGTGAGTATAAGTATTAAATGAGTTTAGCCCTGAGATGTTACCAGTCAAAAATGAAGCTATAAGAAGTGAATCTAATCCAACTTTTTTGAGTAGCTTAAATAATTCTGCTTCATGCTTGGGGAGGGATAAAAATTCAAATCCATCTAACTCCTTTTCTACGATTTTCACGAAATCTGGGTTGCCACGTTTTCTGCGAAGCAGGAAATCTGGAAATTCTTTGGAGTTATTTTGACGGATTGATGGTCCCACTCTGTTACTATCGCTCACCGTGGAATGTCACTGAGGTTTAGCTGGATATCAAAGGCGGCTGTCCTAGCGGCCTTCCATTCTTGGGTGGTCAACCGGGTAAGGCTGTCTATGAAAGTGTCTGCGATGCGAAATATACCAAAATCTATAGTTTTGCCAAAGTTAGGCTTACGAGATTTTTAATATCGCTATTCGGTTGAGGATTTCGCGAGTTAATGCGACCCACTCTTCTTGATACTTTTCTTTATCCCTTTTATCATTGCCATCAGCAGGACTGTAAGCCACCAACGGGCTATGATCTGCTTCAGCTTTGCGAATGACATCTGCCTTAGAAATTTTTGTGTCGAATACTAGCCTCTTGCCTCCACTTTTAGCAAGCTTGCGAAATCTATGCTGATTTTGCTGCTCCCACTCCAAAAATTTGTCGTCCCACATGTTGTTTTGGCGAGTTGATTTTCTATCAATTTTAGAATAAAGAATACCTATAATCTCAGCTTCACAACTGGCTTTGCATCGTTTCAGAGTCTCTACTCGCTCGATGATTTTATCAAGCCCCCAGTGTGAGTATGCATCTAGAAAGGTTGGGACAATATAATAGTTACTCAGCGATAAGCCATTAAGGGTGACCAAGCCCAAGCTCGGCGGACAGTCAATAATAATGTGGGTATAGGCTCTTTTAGACTCTCTCAACTTGTTTAGGGCATTAAAGAGAATGTCAGTAGCACTGAGATAGTAGCGCTGGTATTTAACTAGCTCATCCTGAATATCGAAAAGATCTAATCCAGAGGGGATTAGATCGAGATTAAGCCCATCGATAGGAGCTTCGCAGAGTATTTTGCTTAGATCGAAAGATTCTTCGCTATCATCTCGATTAAGCTCATGCCTAAAGAGATTAACGATTGTTTTGCTAGGATCATAATCTTTGGATTTCAACAGAGTCTGTGATGCATTGCTCTGAGGATCCAGGTCAATCAACAATACTTTTGCACGCTTTTTGGTATTGCCTTGCTGAACATAAAAAGAATGAGCAAGGGTAGCTGCCACATTAACAGCACTTGTTGTTTTACCAACCCCACCTTTGAGGTTGATAAAGCTAATTACCCTTGCATTCCCAATTTTCATTAAATTTGCTAATGAGCTTAGTGCATGTGAGTTCGGCCGAGCAGCTCTAATTCAGCGTCTTGATCAGACATGCCTTCTAAATCTTGGCATCCACTTGCGCCGCCTTCAAAAACATAGCCCTGAGCAACAAATCTGTTAAGCACTAAAATCTCGCGGACACCTTGCAAGCTAAACTCCCCACGTCTAACCGAAGGGCATAATTTATCTATTATAAGAGAGCTATAAGCATCATTATTTACTCTAGAGTCAGGCATTGTTACCACCAGCCGACTGCTATCACGGTCTACAGAGAGAGCTCTCCAGCTCGATGCTTCACCTGCTGCCATTGCAGAATGGCAGTAGGTGAAAATCAAAGAGATAGCTGCTAACAGCGTTAGTAGCTTTGAAAGAATATTTTGAGTAAATCCTCGATCCTGATTTCTTGACATCTTATATACTTAAACCCTGCAGGAACTGAACAATATTAGACAGATGAGAAACAAAACCTTATTTGTAAGAGTTCCCAATCTTTCTTGAACTCAACTTCAAAAATAAATTTGAAACATTTATTAACTAAAACTAGGAAATCAGTAAAAATACCGCAAGTTAGAAATTAGCCTAGAATAAACTTATGTTTTGAATCGATTTTCTTTTCCTTGGAAAATCCAGATTGTTTTGTGACATTAATAGGAATTGTCTAATTCACGCTAAATACCTTCATTATCTCATCCCCCAGGTGGTTAATTACCTTCACCGCAATCCTTCCAGATTCAGGCTTATTAAAGGGGCGTGAGGTATCACTATATAAGGATTCCCAAGCCTCCTCGTCGATCTCAGCTTTAAGGGTGGTTTTTACGGAGGAGAACAGCAAACGCAATGATCGGGGAGTTAGTCTCTGTCTTTGTTGGGAGCCTAGACTAGGCGTTTTGCAAGGTGAGGTGAGGCCTAGCTTTATAACCGCGAGATCGCATCTACCTTCTCCTCCTCCGATACATCGAGGTATCGCTGCAACGCCGCCATCGACGACCATCCGCCTAAGTCTTGAATCGCCTTCAGCCTTACCCCCGCCTTATCCAACCTGGTCGCCCAGGTGCGCCGGTTACTGTGGGTGCTATACCCGCGCAATCCTATAAGATCGCACGCCTTACGCAGTGCCGCATCACAGGCCTGCCGCGTAATCGGCCCCTGCCCACTGCGCCCGGGAAACAAATACCCTCGGCTCGGCAACTCTGCCTCCTCCAGCACCAACCTCAGCTTGGGATGGATCGGCACCGCCCGCGTGCGCTTTGTTTTTGTGGTCGCCTTGCGCAGCACCAGCGTGTTCCCCACCACATCCTCCGCCCGCAGCTGCCGCGCCTCGCTGACCCGGCAGCCGGTGTAGTAGCAGATTGAGAACAGCGATCGCATTTTGGGGCTAAGTTCCCCCATCACCTGCTCAAACTGATCCGCCGACCAAATTTCCGCCTGGTCGTGGCGATCTTGCTTCGGCACCGACTCACCTCAGAATTGAATCCAAACTAGATTTGAAACCCTTAACTTGCTCTTTTTGTAATTTCAGCAAGTCTAGTTTATCGGCATATCAAGGGTTTCAGCTATTGGGAGCGAAAGAAGATCAAAACAGTGGAGCTTGTTGAGAATGAACCCCACTTATTAACAATTAGATACTGTTGAGCTTTTGGATCCTAAAGAGTGATTAGAGGGTGTCCGTCTTCAGGTACAGGATGAGACTCCTCTATTGGTCACGCTCTGTT
Organism: Nodosilinea sp. WJT8-NPBG4; assembly: GCA_019359285.1. Taxonomy (GTDB): domain Bacteria; phylum Cyanobacteriota; class Cyanobacteriia; order Phormidesmidales; family Phormidesmidaceae; genus Nodosilinea. The sequence goes on along the minus strand of JAHHHQ010000073.1, from coordinate 19,104 downwards.
GCTGCCCATCGCGTTATGTGGTGGCATTAAATTCCGTTGATCCGGAGCTGGCCGTGGCGCTCTCGCTTGAGCAGCTGCTTGCGGTCCTCTGTTAGAGGTCGTAGCAGCAGGGGAATAGGTTAGGGCTTTCAGGTTGGCGCGGCCTCGTCGCGGGTGATGTTCAAGCGACGGCACTTGATCGCGATGCCTACCAGCACATTCCTGAGGTCGCATACCGGCGACGACCCCTTCTCTACAATTCCAGATATAGTCATATCCGAAAATAGAGCGGTATAGCCTCGCCGCTGTCGTTGCTGATTGACAAACTCAAATCGCGCGCATGCCTCCTCGTAACTGGAATAAGCCTCCTCCCGCAACCGGCGGCGACCAACCCGTAGCCCACCCCACTCAGAGCTCATCAGCCAGTTGCCAAACAGATCTTGCTCTACCCGGCAAATGTAGTAGCGACTGCCCTTCTGCCATCGCTGGGTGCGCCACCGGTGTAAATCATATGTCGGTCTCATACGAGTACCCTTCACATCTCCTACCCACCGTCATTTTGGCCCTCAAACAGCACCATGGCTAACCGTCCAAAAGGCGTTTGTTAAGTTGGGGCACCTCTGGGTGAGGCATCTTGCCGTTTGAGGGCCCTCAGTTTCTGAGTTAGGAGCTCTGGGGTAGCAGCCGTCACCTCGCCCCTGGGGACAAGCGAAAGTTGGGTGACCTTCTTCACGGGGCGAGGTAGGGGTAATGGTTTCGGCAATTTTTGCTGCTCGTGTTCCTCTGAAGGCTCTCCCGGGGCTTTCCCCGATTTTTGGAGTAAGGAAGGGGCTCCCTGGTTCATGGCCGGTTCATTTTTTTGAAAAAAATGAACGGCGGGTGGCAAAACCATTGGTGTGCGGTCATTTCGGGATGGATAAAAATTTGGAGTACAAAGCTTCATAGGGTGCAAGGTGTGAAATTCCTTTGCAGGACAAGGGTTTAAGGGGCTTCCGCAGGGTAATTTTTTCTTTTCAAGAGGTATCTCAGCTGTAAGCTGCAATTCGTCTGTGATCGCGTCCGTCGCCTCTGGCTCTACCCAATATTTCGGGTGCCAGTAGGGCATATATTGCCGCTTGTAAAGTGTCGATCGCTTAATGCCGTGGTGCTCGTCCAGCACTTCCACCCGTCGAAGAATAGTCTCAGGCCAGCAGCCAGCTTCCTTCAATTCGCGAACCGCATCAATGATTCGCGCCTTAGTCTGCTCAGCCTTGAGCTGGTTTTTATTTACCTTCGACTCGTTCCCTTTCTTCCGTGTACTACGCTTCAAGTAAGAGCCCTCAGGGTTCCGCTCAACACACCTAGCCCAATCCCTAGCCCGCCTCTCGATCTTGTCTTTGTGGCTGCAAAACTCTCTATAGCCAGGAGTGTTCTCTGCTGTTTTGACAATGAAGTTGCGTAAACTTCTCCCCGTTAGGTTCAAAGCGGTATAGCCATGGCGAGCAAACTTGCCAAGTAATTCGTTGGTTTGCCCCGGACCTGTCCAAGCTGCTCCAACTGGGGGGCTCGCGTTATACTCGCTTGAGTCCTCAGAAGATTTAGAGCACGAGCAAACGTTCTGCCGTTTCTTTAGCTTGGCACGAGCTCTCCAGCACCATCTTTTGAGACGTCTAACGTCCTGATTCTCAGCAGATGTCTGCCACCTAGTAAAAAAAGTCTCCAAGCCACCGTCGATAGGGTTTAGGTCGTCGTCAAGCAGGCAAGAGCCTGAGCCGGGCTGCAACGGCAAGCGATGGGCGTTGTATAAGCTAAACGTTCCGTTGCTCGCATAGGCTTTTGTATTTGGAAAGATCTCTAACTGCCCGGCTCTTACTGAAAAGCCCTCATTGTCCAAAATGACTCTGAGTCCCGCCGCAAAATTGAAGGTCTTGATTTTTTCTGCCAGTGGAATATAGAGATGCAAACCCTGACTGGAGCTAGAGCGAATTAGGAGGGTTCGAACAATACCAATTTTCTCTAGCGCCTCTCGTATTTTGCGGATACCTTCGACAGACCAGTAATCGCTAGAGTAGTCAATATCGAGAAGGGCGTAGAACGTCTTCTTACGAAAGCGTACTCCGACCAAGCGGGTGCTGTCTTGCCAGTATTTGATTAATCCCTGAGAACTCAGCGGTCTTCTGTTAACCGTCCGCCAGTCTGGTTTTTGGCCTTGCGCAGGCTTTCTGGCAATAATCCAGTCCCAACCCTGTTGGCCAAAAACTTTCACCAATAACTCTGATACAGAAGCCGGAGGCGCTGGTGAGTCGGCTTCTACGTTCAATAACGGACTCATCTAGAACTAAAGTACCAGAACCAATCTATTTTAGTAGCTTTCCTCCTCATCTAGCGCAGAAACGAAAAAACTGCTTCATGGCTTTAGGGAGTAAGTGATATTGGCCTATTAGCTGCCTTGGCTCCGTCAGCGTTGTCATCAATATCGGTCTCGCTGCTGAGGTCTCCTGCAGGAGACCTCGAACTTGAATCCCAAGACGCTTGAGGAACAGCGATTGCTCAAACGCTACTTGAAGATTTGGGAGCACATACTGCCATTCCTCGACGATGAGACCGTGCTGACGACGAATAATTCCAATGGGCAAGCAGCGTTGGAGTGTCATCTTTCGCAAGGTCACCCATGGCTTTCGCTTCGACTCGGGCGCAGAGCTGTTCGCTCAGGTGCATTCCCTGGTGAGTACAGCGGTAGGGAGTCTCGGCCTTGAGGCCGTTTCCTACACGCTACCTGACCAATCCGATCGGTTACTGAATTGAGCAATGACAAAAACTCCCCTGAGTGCCAAATAGCACTACAACACGGGAGCGATCGCGTCTTTCCCCTGACTCTGCTAAATGAAATATAGCTATATTCCAAAATTTGCTTCGGCCCTCTAACCGCGACGCCCTGGATAAAGACAACTATCTTCGTACAACTCGGCAAGACACCGACAGTGACGCCCCACCACATCCGATATGGATGGCTTGACCTCAGGCTCAGTAGCCTTGGCGGCTATCTCCTGCAATATGCGCTTGGTTGCAGGAGTAACGCATAAATTCAAAGGTTGCTTGCGCTCTTCGTAGCTGATTGATTGCCCTCGCAAAGCTTTACTGCCCTCACGCTTGCTGCCATAGCCGAGGGGTTTTAAGGCCCCCGGAAATTGGTTCATGGCCGTGGCGAACTCCTCAATAATCTCTGACGTTGACGTCTTCCGCAGGTGAGCAACCAGCCCCAGATAGCAGCGAGAGCGGGGTGTCATGCTGAGGTTGAGGTGAATTTTCGCCTCTTTATAACGAGTAGGGCGTCCTCGCCGTGCTATGCCCTGAGTCGTTGACTTAATACCGGAGCCAGACATGAGTTGTTTCTGTGGCTCTAGACGTAAGTGTTATCGGCCTATTGGCTGCCTAGGGCCTAGTAACCATCCATCGCGTCCAAGACGTCTCTTGCGTAACTTGTTACCCAGCGCTCGACAATATCGGCCATAGACACGCCCATACCTGGATCGTGGGCTTCCTCCGCTAATCGCAAGAGCCCCTGTTTCGTTTGAGAGGTCACAGACAACGTCACCTTAACCTTCTGCTCGGTATAGTTGATGGCCTGACCACGCATGGCCTTGTGGCCCTTTCGCCGGCTAGACCGCCCCAGTGGCTTGAGAGGTCGGTAGAGCTCCATCATGTTAGTCACCCAACTCTCCAGCGCCTCAGAAATGGAAGAACCAGCTCGATCAGCAATGCGCTGCAGGTCGTCGCGAGTGGTAGGCGTGAGCGACAAAGTTAGCTTTTGCTTTGGCTCCTGGCGCTTAGGGGGGCGACCCCGCCGCCTCGCTGATGTTGAGTTCGTTAGCACTTGCTTCCTTGCATCTTCCATCTCGCACCTCTACGTTGTGCCCTTTGGTTCAACCTGCCTTCTCTATATATTGCAGGTAGATTTTGTGTAACGCTATTTCACCCGAATCTGCCGTTGAGGGACTGCGGATGGAAAGAATCTGGAGTCCTAATTGCTTCTAGGGCAACATCACCTGTGCAAAGCAGTACGCCAGAACCATTGAAATCGCTAGTAAGCTCGCTATTGATAGGTTTAGCTAATACGTACACAATTCGATTCCTCCTCCATATTCGCCGGGTGATATAAGGAGAAACGGTATTTATATCACCTACCAACTCGTTAAATCACTTAGATTATTTACTTGTCCTCTTGATTTTTCTGCTAGAACAAAGCTAATTCCATGATGGTTTGAGACATATTAACTCTCTAATTTAGAACTTCCTTCAGCTAAAACAGATTGTAATTTCACTAGACTAAGCAATTCTTCTTGACTAATGGGTGCCACACCTAGATCCTCACGCAAGCGGTTTATGGCATCTAAATCAGTATTAGGAATAATCTGTGTAGACATTGCTGTGACTAGGCTAGAGGCTCTAGAGAGTAGAAATTGAGGGTCGCTGTAGGGCTGTCTCTCAAACTTGCCCCAATCGTTCTGCCAACCAAAATTCCACTGGATTAAATGACGCGCTAGCTTCTCAACTAACTGGTCTTGAATCTGTCGAACGATCGCATCAATATTGGAATCCAAAACGGCGAGGTGATTCCCCGAAATGCCTGAATTACCAAGCCCTCCGCTGCCTTCATCCCATATTAAAGACGGCACCATGAAGCTGAGGTAGATGCTTTTGCTCAGGAAAGGAGCAGAGTTTAGCCAAAACAGGTGAAATTACACCACAAGACACAATGCTTCACGTATATAAGTCTGACTTATTATTTGCGTGTAGCATTCGCGCTCAATCACTTCAAGGAGTTAACGAACGAATGTCAGCACCTCATCGTGTCAGGAGTACAGAGCCAGAAACCGTTGCTCAGGGGTTTGTGGCCTACTGCGAAGAACTGAGCAATCCCACCTGGCGCAGCCGGGGGCTACGCTGCCCTAAATGTGAGTCCAAGCGGTTTGTGAAGTGTGGCATGAGTCAATGGGGCCAGCGTTTTCTTTGCAACAAGTGCAGTCGCAACTTCTTAGAACAAACCGGGCACCATACCGAACCTGAGAAGCCCATTGCCGGCAGCACCATTAGCTCAATCGGTACGACTGTGCTCCGCGTATTGGTCTCTGGCTGGGACGGGCCAGTGGTCACTAAACCTCGTATGAATGAGGCGGATCAGGCTGCTGCGTTGAACTTTCTAGGTGGCTTAGATCTGGGTCGCTTGCTCCAAGCGGAAGCGGCTTTAGCGCAGGGGTTCATCACCCTCGGTGTTCCCAACCCTAATCAGAAGACCTATCGCTATCAGCTCAGGCAGATGGTGGACTGGCTGCGGGAGCAGGGATGGCTGCCGCTGGGGGATGTGATGCCGCCCAAGACCCTAGGTGGGCAGCCCGTCGGCACGTTTAAGGATCGCTACAGACACCGGGTTGAGGGTCGTACACGGCGAGGGCCGCAATCTTCTAGCAAACAACGACCAAAACCAGCCTACGCGCTGCGGGGGGATGAGATTTCTGAGACCTTGAGGGCCGAACTAGCCACCTATCGGCAGTTTCGACGCCATCTGCGGCCAAGTAGCTTTGAGAAAATGGAGCGGGAGTTACTGCAATTGCTGGGCTGGAGGCATCGCTTTGAAGGAGAACCCTTGGAGTGCTTAACCCTGGCACAGCTGATTCCCCTGATTCCAATGAAGCCCCACTACGAGCAGATCGCAGAGACAGGTGACTTAGAGGAGATCTGCTGTGTTGAGGCCTTGCTTGAGCAGCAGCAGGACTTGGAACGTAACGCTCGGCAAGCAGCCCAGCACCTAGACGCGATGCTAAATCGCTACTTTGAGTTTCAGGCTGATTGTGTGGCCACTCAACACAGCCTAGCCCAGGTCATGACAAATCTAGCGGAGTTTATTTACCGCGACGAGATGGAGCGCTTTGGTTTAGACCGACGGACCTGTACCCAGCTACCCATCATCAAAAAGCTGAAGGACATTCAAGCGTCGCGGGCTAGGTTGAAGCGAGCTAAGTCGTCAGGGAAGACTTCTGAGCAGCGCAGCGTGCCCTGGCGCACTGTGTTTCAGGTTTTGAAGGCGCAGCAGCAGAAGGCGGATGAGCCCTACGCCTACTTTGTTCAAGTCATTAACGGTAAGGAGTACCGAGGCCGAAATAAGCGCCCCAAGACAGCTATTGCCAGGGACTTACAAACATTTCTAATGTTGCTCTTCTTTGTGGCGCTGCCGCCGGATCGGGTGCAAGGCATTGAGGCTTTGGAGCTCGGGAAGAGCCTGATTCAAGGGACATTTGAGTCGGGAGCGTTTGTACCCCTTGAGCGCATGGCCGACCCCAAAGCAGCGGCCTGGTACATCCGTCTAAAGGCTAACCGATACAAGACCGGGGCAACCTATGGCGAGTCGTGGGGGCTGGTGCCAAATGTCCCCCTAGGCCAAGGGCGCTGTTTCTATGACTATTTGGCTCGCTGGATCACCGAAGACCGGCTTGTGTTTGAGCCCGACCACGACGTGCTGTTCGTAAAGACTCAAAACCGACTGAACCAGGTGCGGGTGGGGGACCCGATTACCCGAGCAGCCATCCAAAGCTATGTCAAAGGGGCATTTTCGGTATACGCGACGATGCCGATTCCACCGCAAACCTTGCGCAGCATGTTTGTCACGTACTTGAACCAGGTGGGGGCCTCGGAGGCGGAGTTGGAAGCTGCCGCTGCAGCGATGCATCACGGTCGCGCTACCCAACGGGCTCACTATGACCGCCAAGACAAGCTCAGCAAGATGCAGCCGATTTTGACCTTACATCAGCAACTTGTGACTGGGCAGAGCGCTCAATGCAACGCCGCAGAGACGGCATTACCCCTCACAGCAGGGGGATGGGTGGACTATCGCTGTCTGTCCGATAGCCAGTTACGGCAGTTAATACAGCAGTTAAAGCGATCGCCCAAAGAGACGTTGGCCGATTGAGTAGGGCACCAAATCTAGTAAGAGGTAAAAGTATGACTACTTTGGACATCGTTGTTTTTTCGACCTTGGGGGAAGCATTTCGGGCCTATAGTCAGGCACTGGCCACCGATCCCGAAGCGTCCAGTAATAGTGTGAGCTTGGCTAGAACGGCAGTGCTGAGGTTCATGGTGCCGGGGCTTGGAGGTCCGACCCAAACGGGCAAGCGGATGACAGCAGCCGAGCAAGCAGCGGCGTTGAGCTTTTTAGACAGTGTGCCTATGGAGCAGGTAGCTACGCTACCTGATGTACAGCGACAAGTGTTTGACTCGCTTCAGACTGCTGTAGGGATTCGTAAGACAAACCGACACCAGCTACGGTGCTTTCTCGACTGGATGCTGGAGCAGCGGTTGGCGAAGGCTGTGGCTATCCTGGAGGCCCAGGAGCGACAGCAGACCAAGCCTCCCAAGCAGGTCCACCAAAAGCCTGCTTATGGCCTCCAGCCGCAGCAGTGGTCAGCTGCATTAAGAGCTGACTTTGAGGCCTTTGAAGCGTTTTGCCGCAGCCCGCTGGGGTTAGATATACGGCCTGCCACCTATAGTAACTTTGTGGGTGATCTCAGCCGTTTATTAGGTTGGCTGCACCACATTGAGGGGGAACCCCTGGAGTCCCTAACGTTTAGTCGATTGATTCCTTTGGTGCCGCTGTCGCCTGACGATGAGGAATTAACTGCCGTTCAGTGCTTTCTTGAGCAGTATCGCCTGGATGACGCAGGGGCCGAGGCGATAAAAGAGATCTCTGCCTTACTGAATCGCTATTTTGATTTCCATGCCAATTCACTCGCAACGCAGCGGGCGATCGCCCAAGCTTTGTTGGCTGTGGCTAAGTTTGTCTACCGCGCAGAGATCGCTCGACTGGGATTGACCCAAGACTGGGAGTTGAACCGTGTACCGGTAATTCGACGGCTTCGGCACATCTACCAAGAGCGACAAGATGCGGAAAAGGCGGCTCCGCCAGTAATTGACCATGCCTCACGTAGCATTCCTTGGGAGGAAGCGGTGCAGAGTTTTCTGCAGATGAGGCAGGCTGTAGACACGGTTATAGCTCAATGTGAGCAGTCACGTCGCATCATTGGCAAAAAGAAAGGCCAGCCTAAGCGGTCTTTAAAGAGGGTAGGTCGTGACTTACAGCGTTTGTTGATCATTGGCTGGTTTATTGTGCTGCCTCCAGATCGAAATCGCACGGTGCGAGAACTCGAGATGGGCCGCACGCTGCTGCTGGGCCAATTAGAGGGAGTTCTGTTTACCCCAGCCGAGCGGTTACCTGTTGGAACAGAGCCGCGATGGTACATCTATTTGGGTGAAGACGATTACAAAACCGCAAAGTTTTATGGCGAGAGTTGGCTAGAGGTGCCAGATACTCCCCTGGGCAACAATTTGGGCTTTTACCACTACCTCAATCTTTGGATTCGAGAGTATAGGCCGCTGTTTGCTCCTAACCATGAGGTGCTGTTTGTCACAACTAAGCAAGGGAAGAAGACTGCCCAGGGAGAACCCCAAGGCAGGGGAAATCTAACCCAGCGGGTTGCCTCAGACTTTGAGAAATACACAGGGGTACCAGTGACGCCGCAGAGACTACGACCCATGTATGTTACCCAGCTAAGGAGTATGGGGGTGGAGAGCCACGTGTTGGAGGCCGCGGCGGTGGCTCTACGGCATAGCAGAGCCATTCAAAATCGGGTCTATGACCGGCAGCCCCAGCCTGAGAAGATTCAGCCGATTTTGGATTTTAACCTGCAACTGTTTGAGCTGATTTTTGTGGCGGAGGAGCAGCCGTTGCCTCTAATGGAGGACAGCCAAATTGATTTTGCGGCCCTGACCCAAGAACAGCGAGAGCTGTTGCAGAAGGGGCTGGCGCACGAGGCAAAGCGGCGGCAGGGGGGACGACTCAAAGTGAGCCTCGATGGATTGTAGTGATAGAGGGAATTGAGTGCGGTCTTTATCGATGCTAGTGCCAAGCAAATGTACTCTGTGCCAGTAGCACTGAAAACTGGACTGAATCTGGCCTGTACTACTCTGTGCCAGTTGTCTCAAGGCCTCATTCTGCCGTTCTATCTACAAGTCACAGTTAAACCTCTCGACTGGCTTGAATGCCTTGTTTTAGAAGGGGTTTCGCAGAAAATGCAGCTGTGGATGGTTTGCGGCGCGGGCAACTAGCCTGGGCCACTATGCGGCCTGATCGGGGTCCCTCAGCTGCTTCGGAAAGGGCACCGGGGCTAACCACTGCGATTTGGCTTGTCCACCAGTACCCCTCCTCGTCGAATTAGCTAGCGTTCTTGATTGGGTAAACTTATCGACGGTAATTGACTAACTACTCTTAAGAAGTTAGTCAAATTTCTCATGGACATCATCGTAGGGCTGCTTCCTCGCTGTAAGAAGGTGGAACTGCTTGTGACAAGGCACAATATCTAGACTCGGTTTGGCTTGAGTAAGGCTACGATCTCGCTGATAAATCGTTCTGGCTCCAACGGTTTCGTCAAGTGGGTTTGAAAGCCTGCTTGGAGCGCTTTTTCTTGGTCAATTTCTGCAACATAGGCCGTGAGCGCGATCGCCGGCACCGTACTGCCCTGAGCAGGTGGACGCGAGCGAATCTGCTGCATCAGCCCATAGCCATCCATCTCTTCCATGCCAATATCGCTGACGATGACATCGGGAAGCCACTGCTCCAAGGCTTGCAACGCTTCTACACTAGAGGCAACGGCGGTTACGGTTGCCCCATATTGCTCTAGCAGAAAAGACTGAAACTCACGCGTATCGGCATCGTCATCGACGAGCAAAATTCGCACGTTGTCTAACCGTGTTTCTGAAGCGGATTGAAGCTGGCTTTGTTCAGGGAGGGTCGGTGTTGCCTGCTGCAAAGCTGGTAGCTGCACGGTAAAGGTCGCACCTTGCTGCTCACCGCCGCTCTCTACGGTGACCGTACCACCGTGGAGTTCCACAATTCGCCGCACGAGCGCGAGTCCCAGTCCCAGACCGCCAAATTTACGCGTCGTTGAGCCGTCTTCTTGCCAAAAATATTCAAACACATGGGGCAGAAATTGCGGATCGATGCCCTTGCCCGTATCGATGACTCGAATTTGGGCCATCGCCTGGCCCAAGCTGCCTTCGGCCGCAACTTGCCTCAGTTGGACCGTCACCTGGCCACCATGGTCTGTAAACTTGACCGCATTGATGAGCAGGTTCCAAATCATTTGTTGCAGCCGGGCCGCATCGCCCGAGACCGGAGCCACGTCTGGGTCAAGATCAAGCGTGATTTGAATACACTTTGCGACTGCCGCTAACCTCACGGTTTCAACAGCAGCCTGAATGATAGATGACAAACTGACTGAAGTCGCGGTTAAGCTCAGCTTGCCCTGCATGATGCGGGAAATGTCGAGCAAGTCCTCAATCAGTTGCAATTGCAGTTTGGCGTTACGCTCAATCGTGGCTAAAGCATCCATTTGACGAGCAGAATCGAGGTTGCCGCTGCGCAGCAGTTGTGTCCAGCCCAAAATCGGATTCAGGGGCGATCGCAACTCGTGGGACAGCACGGCGAGAAATTCATCTTTGATGCGATTGGCGTTCTCGGCCGCTTCTCGGGCGATTTGTTCTTGCTGTAGGAGCTGTTCTCGTTGAGCCTGGGCACGTCTGAGCTCTTCGATGTCGGTGCTCGTGCCAAACCACTGCACAATTTGTCCCTGCTCGTCTCGAATGGCGATCGCGCGGGAGAGAAACCAGCGATAGGTCTGAGCTGCACAGTGTTTCAAGCGAAATTCAGCTTGATAAGGCGTCCCTGTCGCCAGCGCCGTGCGCCACAGTTCACTCGTGATCTCAAAATCATCGGGATGAATGACTTGAGCGGCATAGTGAATGTCTTGAGTCTGCTCTAGGGTCAACCCGGTATACGTTGCCCATTGCTGGTTCACGTATTGCGTGTTGCCTTCAGCATCAGTTATCCAAACCTGCTGCGGCATCGCATCCGCGAGCTGGCGAAATTGCGCTTCCCGTTGCAAAACGATGGCTTCTGCCTGCTTGCAATCGTGGATATCGATCGATGCGCCGAACCAGCGAATGATCTCGCCCGTTTGCGGATCTCGGTAAGGCTCAGCGCGAACCAGAAACCAGCGATAGCTTCCCGTTGCAGAGCGAATCTGGTGTTCAACCGAGAAAACGCCGCCGCTGCGTTGCGCTGCGTTAAACGCCGCCATGGTGCGCTCGCTATCGTCTGGGTGAACAAAGCTAGCCACAGCCTCCGCTACGGTCATCGGTCTGTAAGGAACGCCTGTATAGTCGCGCCATTGCTTGTTGAAGAACTCAACCCGCCCTTGGGGATCCGTAAGCCAAACAATTTGCGGAACGGCATCGGCCATCAGCCGGAACCGCTGCTCACTTTCACGCAGCCTTGCTTCGGCCTGTTTGCGTTCGCCGATGTCCGTAAACACGACCGCCACTTGGCGCGTTGCTGCATCGCCAACCCGCGATACCAAAACCTCGAACCAGCGATCGAGCGCATCCGAGCGCACTTCAGTGCGGATCGACTCACCGGTGTGAATGACTTGGGCGTAAAGGTCATTCCAATACTGTTCCACTCCCGGTGCCAATTCGCTTGCCCGTTTGCCTTCCGGGTTGGCAATACCGGACTGCCGCTCGAAGGCTGGATTTGCTTGTAGAATGCGGTGATCAAACGGCCTGCCATTGGCATCGAAGAGCACTTCAATCGTGCACAAGCCTTCATCAAGCGACTCAAACAACGCGTGGTATTTTGTCTCCAGTTCGCGCAGCTGAGCTTCCCCATAGCCAGGTTCGACGGCGGTCTGATTAAAATCGTCAGACTGCTGCGGCTCAGTCTCTACCTGCGTTTTCTTCGACTGCTGGGCTTGAGCGAGTTCGCTCAACAGAATCTGCGCCGTCGTTTTCAGGCTGTCTGGCCAAGTTTCGAGCGCACCCAGTGGCGTTTGAGACCAGTCGTGTGAGCGCACGAGTCGCGCCAACTCCCCGTCTCCGGCGAACAACTGTTTAGGGGTTGGTTGTGGTTGTGTCATGCCTGCTCCCTGTAATGCCGTCCTTCAAAGTCGCCGTTATCTGGTGATTGACGGTCATGTACTTGGCCAACAGCGCCTGGCGAGCTGCTTGTAAGCGGGCGTCTGAAATCTGTGCCAGTTCGACCAAAACGCGGTTGACTTGCTTCAGCGCTAGAGGCGAGGGCTGCATGTGCCCGTTTTCCCAGCGATTGAGGGTGCTGAAGCTGACCCCCAAAACTCCCGCAAACTGTTCTTGGGTATGGCCCGTCAGTTGACGCAAATTCCGAATCAAGTGACCCACCTCCGGCTGACGCTGGGGTAAGTCGGGAAGGGAAGAAGCAGAGACCAGCTTTAATGTCATGACTGCGATCGCCTATGACGCTCGCCCACACTTTATAGCGCCTGCTATGGCAACATGATTGTCCAAAAGGTAGAAAACCCTGCTCTAGGTCAATCTAATCACCCCCCTAATCACTCCTAGAGAGGCATTAGACTGACATCTTTTTAACCGTCCCCAGCGGTATCATGCCTCTATTCTTGAGATGTTCCTGACAAAAAAATCGATGCGACTGGCAGACTTCATTCTCGGCAATGTCGAGCCCATTCTCGCGGAATGGGATGCGTTTGCGCGCAGCCTCGCACCGGGGGAGACGATGACCAAGCTCGCCCTGCGTGACGACGCGGAGCCAATGCTGCGGGCAGCCGCGGAGGATATGCAGGCTGGTCAAAGCTCTGCACAGCACGAGAGCAAGTCTAAAGGCTATGGCGGCGCTGGTGGCGAAGAAAGCGACCCGCTCAACCAAGCCTCGTCACTGCACGGCGCGGCGCGCATGGGTTCGGGCTTCGATATTGTGGAGGTCGTCTCCGAATATCGCGCCCTGCGCGCCAGTGTGCTCCGCCTGTGGCGCGAGAGCGGCCCGCAGATCGACATCAATGACATCGATGACATCGATGTCATCGCTCGCTTCAACGAGGCGATCGACCAATCCCTCGCCGAGGCCATCGGCAGCTACACCAGTCGCGTCGACCAGTCGCGCCGCATGTTCCTGGCCATTCTCGGCCACGATCTGCGCAGCCCGCTGAACTCCATCAGTATGGCCGCCCAACTGATCTCGCGCACCTCAGACAAACACCCAGACTCTTCTAGAGCGCTGTCGGTGATCGAGACGAACACGGAGGCGATCACGCGGCTGATCCGCGACCTGGTCGACTTTGCCTCGACGGGGCTGGGTAACACGATGCCGTTGACACGCGGTCCGGTCGATATAAAAATACTCTGTCGCCAAATCTTCGAGGAATTCTGCGTTGCCCATTCGCAGCGCACGCTGTACTTTCACCCGGCTGGCGACCTGACATGCGACTGCGATGCGGCCCGACTCCGCCAGGTGATCTCCAACCTGATAGGCAACGCCATTCAGCACGGGTCAACCGAGGAGCCAGTCGAACTATCGGTCACTTCAGATGGAACAACCGTGGTCTTGAGCGTGCATAACGAAGGCCCCCCGATCCCAGCGGAGATGCTGTCGACAATCTTCGATCCGCTCATGCGCCACACTGAGCCGGATTCATCAGCGCAGCGAGTTCCGGGCAGCGTTGGTCTGGGGTTGTACATTGTGCGCGCGATCGTCATCGCCCATGGGGGCACGGTAGAGGTTGCCTCGACGGCGGCGGAGGGCACAACGTTCACCATCCGTCTGCCGCGATCGCGTCCGGTTGAGGGCAATCGTCAGTAAGCCTAGGGTGCTGCATCGAATGGCGTCAAATTCACGCTTTTTAACCAGCGCCCCTGGTGGTGAACTAACAATTCATAACGGCGGCGGGCCTGGCAGGTGAGCTGGTTCATGCTTGGGGGAAGCGCCGTCCTCCAAAGGCACTATGAACAGCTTCTATCTAGAGATAGATAGGTTTCTCCTAAGACTAATTAAAGCTGACAACAGTAAAGGACTTTATAAACTGTGAGAGCTGTGGCTTTTCATCGGGACTATGTAAGGATTGAACAGCCTGTCATTGGTCAATTGATTCGAGAACTCCGGCAAACCTTGAAACTGACCCAGGAGAAGTTGGCGACTCAACTCGGGGTTTCCTTTCCCACTATCAATCGTTGGGAAAACGGACATGCCACCCCTTCTCCCTTAGCACTCAGGCAAATTGAAACCTTGCTGAACCAGTTGGCGGAGTCACCTGATGGCGCTTTACGAGAACGCAGTCAGGCCATTCAAGGAAAATACTTGCCCTCAAGGAAGCTGAAAGCATGAGGGTAGAGCAACACGAGATGCCCGACAAGCCCTTTGGAGGCGGTGGTGAGCTAGAAACACTCCTGCGCTCGCACGACTGGTCCCAAACGCCGCTGGGGGCCGTCGAAACCTGGCCAGAGAGTTTGAAAACGGCAGCACAAAGCTGGTTGGCTGAACTTAATCGAGCTCAAAGCCCCGAACCGATGCAGCCAGCATCGGTTCTGCCACCACAGAATTACACCCAAACAGCTACCTTACGCCAAGCGGCCCAAGCCGATGCGTTTCGGGTCACCCTTGCCGATGCGCTGCGCCTGCTGACCGATGCCAATGAGATCCAAGCCACCGCTGCCCGGATTCTGGGCGAACACTTAGGAGCTAGCCGGGTCATCTACGCTGAAGTCTTGCCGGGCGGCAAGGACGTGATCGTCCATAAAAACTATACGAACGGTGTGGCCGAGTTGCTCGGGCAATATCGTCTGGAAGACTTTGGCCGTAATCTGACCCATGACCATGGAGCGGGGCAAACAGCGATCGTTGCCGACGTGGCGAACAGCCTCAAATATACAGACCGCGAAAAGGCCATGTATCGGGCGATCGATATTGCAGCACATCTCGATGTCCCCCTGATCAAAACGGATCAATTCGTGGCGCTGCTGGCAGTGCATCAGGCCACCCCGCGTGAATGGACAGAGCGCGAGGTGAAATGGGTGGAAGAGACAGCAGAGCAGACCTGGGCCGCTGTCGAACGGGCCCGTGCTGAAGCCGCGCTACGCGAATCTGAAGCGAAATATCGCACGGTGTTTGAGTCGATCGACGAAGGCTTTTGCCTCATTGACGTGCTCTTCGATGCTGAGGGCGAGCCCTTCGACCACCGCATCCTACAAGCGAATCCAGCCTTCGAGCGGCAGTCCGGTACTGTTAACCCAGAAGGCAAACGGGTAAGTGAACTCGTACTGGGACTGGAGCTGTCTTGGCATGACCTTTACGCCCAAGTCATTCATACCGGTGAGTCTGTTCGCACTGAAGCGCGCTCGGACACGCTCGATCGCTGGTTCGACGTTTTGGTGTCGCGAATTGGCGATGCCGCCATGGGCCAAGTGGCGGTCGTGTTTACTGACATTAGCGATCGCAAGCGCGTCGAAGACGAACGCAAACAAGCAGAAACTGCTTTGCAGCAAAGCGAAGCGCAGAGCCAAAATATCTTGGAGAGCATTACCGACGGATTCTTCGCGCTTGACCAAGATTGGCGGTTTACCTACGTAAATCCGCAGGCAGAACGCATCCTTGATCGGCCTCCAGGCGATCTGCTCGGCAAAGTTATCTGGGAGGTATATCCGGGCACCGTTGGCACGGAATTTGAGCGCGCCTATCGCCAAACTGCCAGCGAGCGGGTCACTTCTTCGTTTACCTCATTCTATCCCGACCACAACTGTTGGTATGAAGCCCACGCCTATCCCGCCACAGACGGAATCACGGTCTACTTTAGAAACGTCACTGAGCAAATTCAAGCGGAAGCTGCCTTGCGCGCAAGCGAGGAGAAGACTCGAAACATTCTGGAAAGCATTGAGGAAGCGTTCTTTGCTTTAGATCAAGACTGGCGGTTTACTTATATGAATCGAGCGGGTGAAGCGTTGCTCGATCGAACACCGGGCGACCTGATTGGTAAGAATTTTTGGGAAGAATATCCAGGTGTGACCGGTAGCGAGTTTGAAACCATCTATCGTGGAGCAATGCACGATCGCGTGCCGGGAACACTGACGACGTTTTACCCCGACCACGATTGCTGGTACCATGTCCGAACCTATCCCGCCGCAACCGGGATTGCGGTTTATTTCAATAATGTCACTGCCCAAATTCAAGCCGAAACCGCCCTACGCGAGAGCGAGGAGCGATTCCGCAACATGGCAGACAATGCCCCTGTTATGGTTTGGGTTACGGACTCTACGGGCTATTGCACCTATCTGAGCCGAAGTTGGTATGAGTTTACCGGTCAAACTGAAGAAACAGGCTTGGGATTTGGGTGGCTGAATGCAGTTCATCCAGATGACTTGGAAGAGTCTAAAACCGTTTTTCTGACTGCGAACGAGCGTTATGAATCCTTTCAGTTAGAGTATCGGCTGCGAGCTAAAGACGGGGAGTATCGTTGGGCAATCGATGCGGCGAGTCCTTGGTTTGGAGTTGAAGGTCAATTTAAGGGATTCATCGGTTCCGTGATTGACATCAGCGATCGCAAACAAGCAGAAGCCATCATCACTACTGACCTTAAAAATACTCGGCTATTGCGCGACTTGAGCGCACAATTACTCATTGAAAACAATATCCAGGTGCTTTACGACAAAATTATGGCGGCTGCCATCACGCTGACACGCGCCGATGCGGGCACCGTTCAGATCTTAGACAACGCGACGCAAGAGCTAGTGTTGCTCGCCTCACAGGGCTTTGACCAAACGATAACCGACCATTTTGATCGAGTGAATGCCAGTTCAAACACCTCCTGTGGCCTTGCCTTGCTCAGGGGTACTCGCGCCTTCATTGATTTTGATATGCCAGAGTGCGACGACCCCTGTGGTGCTTTACGGATACATGTTGACGCTGGTTATCGCTCAGCCCAGTCTACGCCACTGCTCTCCCGTTCCGGCAGACCGATCGGTATGGTTTCAACCCACTGGTGTAAGCACCACCGTCCGACGGCGCGAGAACTCCGTTTTCTGGATCTGTTGGCACGTCAAGCCGCCGATCTGCTTGAACAGCGGCAGACTGAAGCGGAACGCAGACAAGTTTTAGCACGCGAACAGGCCGCGCGCGAAGAAGCAGAACGCGCGAACCGGATCAAAGATGACTTTCTCGCCGTGCTGTCCCACGAGTTGCGCTCGCCCCTCAACCCAATTTTGGGCTGGACACAACTGCTGCAAAACGGCAAACTTAATCCGGCTCGTCAAATGGATGCCTTAGCCACGATTGAGCGTAACGCTAAGCTACAAGCGCAACTGATTGAGGACTTGCTCGACATTTCCCGCATCATGCAGGGCAAGCTCACATTAACAGCGACTTCGGTCGGTTTGGCATCTATCATTCATGCTGCTGTTGAAACCGTGAGGTTAGCGGCAGCCGCGAAGCGTATTCAAATCACGCTTGATCTTGACCCAGACGTGGCTCTGGTCTCTGGCGATGCGGCCCGACTGCAACAAGTCGTGTGGAACCTGCTCACCAATGCAGTCAAGTTCACAGACCATGGCGGCCAGGTGACGGTCCAACTGAGGCGGGGTGCTGCCAAAGGTAACTTGGGCCAGGCGATAGCCCAGATTCGAGTCATCGATACGGGCAAGGGCATCGATCCGCAATTTCTGCCCCATGTGTTTGAGTATTTTCGGCAAGAAGATGGTTCCACCACCCGTAAATTTGGCGGTCTGGGCTTGGGACTCGCGATCGTGCGGCAAATTGTGGAATCGCACGGTGGTACGGTCACCGTAGAGAGCGGCGGTGAGCAGCAAGGTGCGACCTTTATCGTGCAGCTACCGGCCCTACAGCAGGCAACGCCGATCCTCCCTGAACAAAACCAGCTTCAATCCGCTTCCGAAACACGGTTAGACAATGTGCAAGTTTTGCTCGTCGAGGACGATACCGATGCTCGTGAGTTTCAGTCTTTTCTGCTAGAGCAGCACGGGGCAACGGTAACCGCGGTAGCTTCAGGTGTAGAAGCGTTGCAAGTTTTGGAGCAGTGGTTTCCCGATGTCATCGTTAGCGATATTGGCATGGCAGAAATGGATGGTTACGGGCTAATGCAGCAAATTCGCTCCCGCCCCCCCGCTCAGGGCGGTACGGTGCCCGCGATCGCGCTCACGGCCTATGCCGCAGAAATTGACCAAAAAAGAGCCCTCGAAGCTGGCTTTCAAACCCACTTGACGAAACCGTTGGAGCCAGAACGATTTGTCAGCGAGATTATGACTCTGCTCAGGCCAACACGAGGCTAGAAAACGCGCCTCGCCACAAGCCGTGCCACTTCGGCTAGCTCTACTAGCTCGATTTCCTCCACTAACGGCGCCACTAGCCCTAGTGATCCAGCTTCTCGATCTTCAACGCGCGTTCCCGGCTCGCGCAGCTAGCCGGATTGCCCATCTCCTGACTTCCGACTAAAGGTCATCAAAATAAAGCCCCCGGCGATCGCCAGGGGCAGATGTGAAATTCTATTTACGCCGAATAGCTTACCCCTGCTACCGCCCCCACTGACAAGGGCATCCTAGGCAAGTAGCGGGCAGAAGTCCTGAATCGTAGATATTGCAGATGAAGGCGTAGATAGGACATTCTAGGAGAGTAGGACTATTGCTTGAGTAACGATGCCAGCCGCTTATAGTAATGATCTGCGCGAAAAAGCGCTTGCTGCTGTTGACCGAGGCGACCCCAAAAGCCACGTCAGTCGAGCGTTGAGCATCAGCCGCAACACCCTCGACCTGTGGTTGAAACGTCGCGAAGTGACGGGCAGCGCTGTACCGATTCGCCACTACCACCGAGGGCCAGAGCCAAAAATCAAGGATCTAGACGCCTTTCGAGCCTTTGCCCAAGCTCACGGTCATCTGACTCAACAACAGATGGCAGAGCGATGGGCTGAAGCCATTACAAATCGCACCATCGGCAAAGCGCTGAAGCGCATTGGGTTCACCCGTAAAAAAAGACCTATGGCTACCGAGAACGCAACGAGGCTGAACGCCGAGACTTTTTGACCCAACTTGCTCACTATGAGGCTGCTCAGGTGGTGTACCTCGACGAAGCTGGCGTCGATGACACCGAAGACTATCCCTACGGATACTGCCATTACACTGAACGATTTCATGCCCTCAAAGTGGGGCATCGAACCCAGCGCATCAGCATGGTGGCGGGCTGGTGCAATCGAGCAGTCATTGCCCCGATGACCTATC
>JAHHHQ010000072.1 GCA_019359285.1 Nodosilinea sp. WJT8-NPBG4 | reverse complement strand
CTGGGCGCGCTTGAAACATCACCTGCGTAAAACGCTAAAGACCTTTGACCATCTCTGGGATGCGGTCGACGATGCCTTCAAAAAACTGTCCTAACTAGCTCCTTATCTGCAATAGCCACGAATTCAAGAAGGCGAGGGGGATGGCGATCGCATAAATCACGACCGATATCTTGCCCTTCCAGTCGCGCCCTACCGCGGTCGCCAGGGCCGAATCTCGGCCTTCATAGGCAATCAGCGTTCGACAGAGGATATAGTAGGCGATAGCCGCAAACAGCAGTACTCCTCCATAAAACGCCACTGGCAGTGCCGCAGAGTGGTTCTCCCCTGTCCACCCTGTGACGAAGGGAATCAGCGACAGCCAAAACAGCAGGTGCAGGTTGGCCCACAGCACATTGCCATTCACCTGGCGCACCGCCTGCAGCAGGTGATGGTGGTTGTTCCAGTAAATACCGATGTAGACAAAGCTCAGCACGTAGCTCAAAAACACCGGAATCAGCGGTTGCAGCGCCGTAAGCTCAGCCTCGTGGGGTATCTTCAGCTCTAGCACCATAATTGTGATGATGATAGCGAGCACGCCATCACTAAAGGCTTCTATTCTGCCCTTGCCCATGGTGCCAACACTCCATTCCGCCGGTATAGCGATCTTTACTACAGCAAATCGCTAGATATGCGAAGTTTACCTTGCCTAGACCAGCGGCGGGGTGTAGCCATTGCAACAGGGGTAACCTAAACCTGAGAAGCTGCCGTTGCTATGCTTCGAGAAAAGCTGGATTTTTCATCGTGTAGACTAAGCCATTAATCCTTAGGCCCCTAGGTATGACTCGCTCCCCTGAGCCGCCTACCACAGAGCACTGTGAGAAGATTGCTCGTTTTCTGCACACCGCACTGCTGAAAACGCAGCAGCAGCGGGCGGATCTGCTCACGGAGGTCGGCAGTGGTGCCACCGCCCATCACCGATGCCCACCGCCTAGAGCAGGCGCTAATTACCCTCCTGTGGCGTCTATCCTCGGGTCAAACAGACAGTCAAATTCAGCTCTCAGTGCTGGCGACCTACTTTGCCCACGTCCACCAAGAGTCCATGAGCGCTGCGCTAAAACGCATCGGCGAGCCCAAAGGCCTACCGAAGTTTTTAGCCAAATGTCGCTCCTTTAAAGTGCAACAGCAGGGCCAAGACTGGCGCATAACCTTGGCCTGCGTCAGCTAGGGCACCCCTAAGGTCGCCACCGGTTCTTTGGCCTCAAACTTGAGCTTGGCCCGCTTAAAGGGTTCAGGAATTTCTACCGGATAGTTGCCCGTAAAGCAAGCAGAGCAGAAGCTGCCTGGCTCCTGGTTTGTCGCGGCCAGCATGCCCTCCCAGCTCAGATAGGCTAGGGAGTCTACATTGATTTGATCGGCAATCTCGTCTAGGGTCTTGGTGGCCGCAATCAACTGATCTTGGTTGTCGGTATCAATGCCGTAAAAACAGGGGTGAGTAACCGGCGGCGACGAAATCCGCATGTGCACCTCGGTCGCTCCAGCATCCCGCAGAGCCTGCACAATCTTACGGCTGGTGGTACCTCGCACAATCGAGTCATCCACGATCAAAATTCGCTTGCCCTCTAGCACATCCTTGAGAGGGTTCAGCTTCATGCGAATGCCCACCTCCCGCATAGATTGGGTGGGCTGGATAAAGGTGCGTCCCACATAGCGGTTCTTGATCAGCCCCTCCGCATAGGGAATCTGAGACTGCTGCGAAAAGCCGATCGCCGCTGGCACCCCAGAGTCAGGCACCGCCATAATCAAATCCACATCGGCAGGGGCTTCCTTAGCCAGCTGGTGACCTAACCGCCGACGGTAGCTGTACAAGCTCTCTCCGTTGACGATGCTATCGGGTCGCGAAAAGTAGATCATCTCAAACACGCAGAGCTTGCGCTGGGTCGCCTCTGCCCACTGGCGAGAAATAATTCCCTCGGGGGTAATCCACACCAGCTCACCCGGTTCAATATCACGGACGTAGGTTGCCCCAATGATGTCGAGGGCACAGGTTTCCGAGGCCAGCACGTAGTGAGCCGGTTGCCCCACTTCAGGAATGTCAGGGCCCAGCACCCCCAGCACTAGGGGTCGAATCCCCTGCTGATCGCGGGCGCCAAGAATGCCGTTGGGCGTGCCAATCACCAGGCTAAACGCTCCGTAACAGCGGTTAAAGGCTTGCTCGGCGGCACTGACCCAATCGGCCCCATCATTGACGGCCTCAGCCAAGGCAAAGGCAATCATTTCTGAATCGGTAGTGGTCACCAGGTCATGGTGGCGGTCTAACAGTTCTTCGCGCAGGTCGGCGGCGTTAACCAAATTGCCGTTGTGGGCCAGGGCCAGGTCACCTAGACGGGTAGGTACCATGGCAGGCTGAGCATTGCATACGTGACTAGAGCCAGTGGTGGAGTAACGAGTGTGGCCCACAGCAATGTGCCCCGACAGGTCTTGCAGAATCTGGTCATCAAATACCTGAGACACCAGACCCATGTGCTTGTAGCAGTGGCTGCCAGAGGCGTTGAAGGTGGCAATGCCTGCCGACTCTTGGCCCCGGTGTTGTAGGGCAAATAAACCAAAGTAGGCTAGCCGAGCCACCTCTTCGTCAGGAGCATAAAGCCCGAAGATGCCACAGGCCTCTTCGGGCTTATCGGGGTGTTCAAGCAGCGACTCGGAACGAGTATCCGCAACATGATCCTGAGGGG
This sequence comes from Nodosilinea sp. WJT8-NPBG4, assembly GCA_019359285.1. Taxonomy (GTDB): domain Bacteria; phylum Cyanobacteriota; class Cyanobacteriia; order Phormidesmidales; family Phormidesmidaceae; genus Nodosilinea. The sequence goes on along the minus strand of JAHHHQ010000072.1, from coordinate 53,421 downwards.
AATCGTAGGACTCGTCTAGGAAAGATTTAGAAGGGAACGTCATTGGTGGTGCAGGGTGGCTTAAGAACGCAATTGGCAAAGGAGCAAGACTTCTCAACACATTCGGCTGCCGCATTTTGCCCTCAATGCGAGCCCAGCTTCATCATAGGGCCAGGAATTTCGAAGCGGTATTAGAGACTACCGAACTTCCCTAACCTATTTAATAGTTCCTTAACATAGGCTCGATCATAACACCTGCCGCATTCTTCGCAGGCGGCTCCGCAGGCCCGACGTAGAAAGGATTACCGGGCTGTTGTGTAGATAATCAAGGAAAGTTCCGAGCCTGCTTAGCTCTCTCCAGCTAACCGCTGCTCGATCGCGGTGTGCCAAGTGGAATCCAGAGATTTAACCGCGTCAGCAATCAGGGTTTGACCATCCCGAGTGGCAAGGGTCAAGGTGTCGCCCTGTACGGTCCCCAGCCATTGCCACTCACTTGCCAGGTGATCACTCAGGTAAGCCTCCCAGTCGGCCTGATGTTCGCGGCTTACCGAGACGACAATTCTTGCGCCCCCTTCCCCAAACAGCAGCCGATCCCACCGCTGGCCAGATTGACCGGCCTCCAGCGACAGCTTCACCAGGGCCCCACGCTGCCCACTGATGCACGATTCTGCCAAAGCCACAGCCAACCCACCCTCGGCACTGTCGTGGGCCGATCGCACCCAGCCCTGACCAATGCCGTAGCGGCAGGCGGCTTGCACTCGCTTCTCCAACGCCATGTCAATCGCTGGGGGGTGGCCAGTCGCCTGACCGTGGATCGCCGCCAGGTACTCCGAGCCGCCCAGGGTGACTAGGGGATTGCCGCCTGCGATCGCTGTCCCCGTCTGCTCCACCGGCACACCCAGCAAGTAGATCAAGTCACCCTCTTGCTGCCAACCCTGGCCACAGGTGTAGGTGAGATCGTCAATCAGCCCCACCATGCCAACTACGGGGGTGGGGTAGATCGGCTGGGGGTTGCCCTGGCTATCCACCGTTTCGTTGTAGAGCGAGACATTGCCCCCGGTCACGGGGGTTTCAAACTCACGGCAGGCATCGGCTAAACCACGGCAGGCGTTGGCCAGCTGCCAGTAGCCGATGGGCTTCTCGGGGCTGCCAAAGTTGAGGTTGTCGGTCACTGCCAGGGGCAGGGCACCGACACAGCTGAGGTTGCGGGCCGCTTCGGCTACGGCAGCTTTAGCGCCTTCGTAGGGGTTGAGGTACACGTAGCGGGCGTTGCAGTCTACCGTAGCCGCCAGCCCGCGGGTGGTACCGCTTGGTCGATACCCAGGGACCGCCTCCTGGGGACGCAGGCGAATGACCGCGGCGTCGCCCTGGCCGGGGCGCTGGACGGTGTTGTTTTGCACCTGGTGGTCGTACTGGCGGTAAACCCAGGCTTTCGATGCGATCGTGGGCTGCCCCAGCAGCCGGTGGAGCACCTCAGTCCAAGAGGCATTCCCGGCAGTGGGTAGAGATATGCCCTCGGCTGGGCAAGGGGGCAGGCTATCTTCACTCCAAGCCCAGGCTTTTTGGGCGTATTCGGGCGGTTCGCTCAGCAGTTCTCGGTGATAGATCGGCGTGTTTTCGGCCAAAGCCAGGGCGGGAATTTCGGCAGCAACCTCTCCTTTAAAGAGAATCCGCACGATGGAGTCTGGGATGACGGTGCCTGCAACCACGGCATGAAGACCCCAGCGCTCGAAGATTTCGATCACCTCGGCTTCACGGCCCTTGGCGACCACAAATAGCATGCGCTCCTGGGATTCCGACAACAGATACTCGTAGGGCACCATGCCGGTTTCCCGCACCGGGATGAGGTCGAGATCTAGCTCGATGCCGACGCCTCCCTTGGCCGCCATCTCGGCTGTGGAACAGGTAAGACCCGCCGCGCCCATATCCTGGGCGGCGACGATCGCCCCTGTCTTAAACGCCTCTAAACAGGCCTCCACCAGGGATTTCTCGAGAAAAGGGTCGCCCACCTGCACGGCAGGGCGGTTTTGCTCAGACTCATCAGACAATTCTGCACTAGCGAAGCTGGCCCCACCCATGCCGTCGCGCCCAGTGGTGGAGCCAACATACACCACTGGGTTACCCAGGCCCGCCGCCCCAGATTTGACGATGTCGTCGGTTTCCATGATGCCGATCGCCATCGCATTCACCAGCGGGTTGCCGTTATAAGCGGCATCAAAATACACTTCGCCGCCCACGGTGGGCACCCCAAAGCAGTTGCCGTAGTGGGCAATGCCCGACACCACCCCCTGGCACAGGCGACGGGTGCGGCTGTCGGTCAGATCCCCAAACCGCAGGGAGTTGAGCACGGCGATCGGTCGCGCCCCCATGGTGAAAATGTCGCGCAGAATGCCGCCGACCCCGGTGGCGGCCCCCTGGAACGGCTCAACGGCAGAAGGATGGTTGTGGGACTCGATCTTAAAAGCCACCCGCAGCCCATCCCCGGCATCGATAACGCCCGCGTTTTCCCCTGGTCCCACTAGCACCCGTGGCCCTTCGGTGGGGAACTGTTTGAGCAGGGGGCGCGAGTTTTTATAGCAACAGTGCTCTGACCACATCACCCCAAACATGCCCAGCTCAGCACGGTTGGGGTGGCGACCCAAGCGCTGCACAATGTCGTCGTACTCTTCAGGCTTGATGCCCTCAGAGGCGATTTCTGCGGGGCTAAAAGGGGCGGTAGAAAAGGCTGTCATGCTGGCAGGGGGAAAGTTGCCTACCGATCTTAGCCCTAAGTTGTCTTTTGCAGCGGGAAAGAGATGAGATGGGCGAGGGGTAGAGCGTAACGCGTTAGGAGAGTTGACGCAATCGCATCAACAGGAAGTCACCAGCAATTTACAAATTGCGGCATCTTCTGACAGCTTGATGGCGCATTGGCAGGCGGCTTTGGTAGCGGATTAACTGAGTTTTTGCAGTAGGTAGGTGAATGCCCAGTAAAGTTGGCAGTTTTAGACGGCGGCGGCACTTTTTCTAGGGCTGGCGGACTGACATTCATCCTTAAGCGCAACGTGGTCAGCAGGGTCAAGAGTAATCCGCCAAAAACTTGTTTAAGCCAATGAAGGTGCCTGCATGGGTGGTGATCGGCTCTTCGTAGCCTTTCATCTCTATAGTGAAGTGCTTAAAGCAGGGGTCTTCTACCCCAGACTTTTGCAAGTATTTATAGGTGGTTTCGCCAATGGCGATATCTAGGCCCAAGGGCTTAGTCGCAGACTCTAGGCGAAAGGCTGCGTTGACGGTGTCGCCCAGGGCGGTGTAGTCGGGGCGATCGCCGCTGCCGGTGTTGCCAACCATGGCGTAGCCCGTGTTGATGCCGGCCCCGATGCGCAGGGGGAACGACAGCGGAAACTGCTCGTGGAGCTGGCTCGTCATTTCGGCCAGGGTGCTGACGGCCTGCAAAATCTTGATCATGCTGGCTTGGTCGGCCCCCTCAGGGCCGTGAATCCACACCGTCATCACGGCATCGCCAATGTATTTATCGACCCAGCTGCCGTATTGGCCAATAATTTCTCCGGCGCGGCGAAACCAGGTGCCGATGGCCTCAGAGAGAATTTTTTCATCAATCTGGCGGGTCAGTACGGTGAAGTCGCGAATGTCGACTACCATCACCGAAATTAGCTGCCGCACGTGAAGCATAGCCGTAGCGGTAGCATTCTGACCGTGGACCCCACCCATGGGCGCATCTGACGCCGCTGCGGCCTCTTCAGGTGAGAAAAATCGCAGCTCGGTCTGACCAAAGGTGAGTAAATCGCCGTCGTGGAGAATGACTGGCACGCTGACCCGACGCCCGTTGACAAAGGTGCCATTGCGGCTGCCCAGATCGATTAGGTAAAACCGGCCGCTGTCGGCACCCTGAAGCATGGCGTGGTTGCGCGATATCCACCGGTCGGGCAGCACAAAATTATTGTCGTCTCCACGCCCTACTGTCCAGTAGCTGCCACCCGCTAAGGAAAGCTGGCGATCGCCGGAGCCTGTTTTAAGCGCAAGGTAGGGGCCAGATGAAGTCACAACGGTAAGGTTAGGGCACAAACTGAAAGACGATTGAGCGCGACTGCGTCAAAACTCAAGCTGCGATCGCAGCATACAACCTCAAACCATCCCTGAGATGACCCTATTATGCCAGAGATGCAGACCCGATACCCGCTCTAGGCTAGCGACGCCGTCAAAAAGAACAACCCATCAACCACAAGCGTGCTAAACACAGCTCCCCCAAAGGCCCACCAGGCCAGCTGACGCGAAGTGCTGAGGGCGATCGCCGTCGCCACCAACAAAAACAGTACCAAAATCACGGCTCGGCAAGCTGCCACATCCGTTTGCAGGGCAACGCTAGCCGCCCTCAGCACCAAGGGAGCCGCATCTGGGCTCGTCAGCATCAGCTGCCGCCAGGTGGGGAACAAATGCATCCAATTGATATAGAGGTCTGTGACTGCCGTGCCCAACAGAGACCCTAAGAAGAAATAGCTGCCCACCCGGCCCCAGCCTTGACAGAGACAGACTAGGGCGATCGGCAAACCCAGGGCCTCAATCGGCAAATGAACAACCGGATCCCACCGAAACCAGCCCCAGTACAGCGAGCCAGTCAGCCAAATCCACCCAAAGCCGACGATCAAGTCACCCCAGAGACTCCAGCGAGGGCGCTGCATGAGCCACGCCCCTAGCACCAGCCACAGGGGAGTAATCGCCAGGCTCACCCAAGGGAAGTAGCGCACCAGGGGGGCCTGCACAAACACCGGCAAGATTACCAGGCCCAGCGCTGCCCCAAAGACCTTAAGTTGAAGACCGGACCGTGCTACCCAGCCCTGAACCAGGGCCAGCCACGGCAACGTCTCTTTGTTTGAAGCAGAACTGTAGGAAAGGCTCAATGTAGACTCAACGTAATTCTGAGTGTTTAATTAATCATTGTTAACATAACATGCCCCCGGGGGGGATGGGGAAGCTACAGCAGCGATCAAACCAGTATTAAGGTTGTCTTCAGATTAAGACTGTTCCTAAGTTCACACTTAAACCAGTCAGGGATTAAATGTGGACGAAGAATCTAACTACCTCAATACTGGATACTCTCCCGCTCCATAGAATAGTCAAGGTAAAGATAGTTGGCGAAAACCAACGCCAAGTTGAGAGGCTACCCATGAAAACAGTGTACTTATTTTAAGCGTTCAGGGAAGTATCCCAGGGAAGAGGCAGAGCCATGCTGGGCCTATACTCACAGTCACCAACTGCGCCATGGCAGAAACCGCTTGGGCTTTCCGATCGCCTTTAGCAGGTGCCTCTGGCTAGCAGAGCTAAATTTGCAACGCTATATCCACAGACTATGGTTACTCCTTTATGAATATTGTGTTCCCTAACCTAGTAGCTACGGCAGCTCAAATAGGCGGCGCGACCACACCTACCACGGAGACAATGAACCTGTTCCAAGCCATTGTGATTGGCGTTGTGCAGGGGTTGACGGAATTTTTACCGATCAGCAGCACGGCCCACGTCAAGATGGTGCCCGTGGTGTTGGGCTGGGGAGACCCAGGGGTGGCGTTTACCGCAGTCATTCAGCTGGGCAGCATTGCAGCCATTCTTTACTATTTTTGGGATGACCTCCGCCAGGTGACGACGGGCATGGTCAAGGCCACAATGACCAAACAGTTTGATTCCTCAGAATTTCGCCTGGGGTTGGGTATTTTGCTGGGCACGATTCCCATCGTGGTGGGTGGACTCTTAATCAAAGCCTTCATCCCAGATTTTGACAATTCGCCTCTGCGCAGTGCCTCTACCATCGCCATAGTCTCTATTGTGATGGCCCTAGTCCTGGCTGCCGCCGAGATTGTCGGCCACCACAAGCGCACCTTTGAGGCGCTCACCTTAAAAGATGGCGTGACCATGGGCTTTGCCCAGGCTCTAGCGCTGATTCCCGGCGTGTCGCGATCGGGGTCTACCCTAACCGCTGGCCTGTTTATGGGATTAGAGCGATCGACAGCGGCGCGGTTCTCCTTTTTGCTGGGGGTACCCGCCATTACGCTATCGGGGCTAGTAGAGCTGAAGGGATTCCTAGACACTGGCTTTGGGGCTGCTGGCCCAGTACCGCTGCTTGGCGGCATTGTGGCGGCGGTGGTGTCGTCTTATCTGGCGATTTTTTGGCTGATTCGCTTTTTGAAGCAGCACAGCACCTGGGTCTTTGTGTGGTACCGTCTGGCCTTCGGAGCAGCCATTCTGCTGGCGTTGGCCACCGGAAAAATGCAAAACATCTAATATAGGAAGGCACATTTTGCTTCTCCAAGGCTTTCTTTAGCTATGGCTGCCCCGGCTATTCGCCCTGCTCGCATTACCCGCGTGCTGCCCGACTCTATCGCAGACGAGATTGGTTTTGAGCCCGGCGATGCCCTGGTGGCCATCAATGGCCAGAAACCTCGCGACTTGATCGATTATCGCTTTCTCTGCGCTGACGAAGACCTAACCCTAGAGGTGTTAGACACCCGAGGCAAGACCCACCATATTGACATCGAAAAAGAGATCGATGACGATTTGGGCCTGGAGTTTGACACAGCCCTCTTTGATGGGCTGATGCAGTGCAACAACGCCTGCCCCTTTTGCTTTATCGATCAGCAGCCTCCTGGCAAGCGCGGCACACTTTACCTTAAAGATGACGACTACCGCCTGAGCTTTCTCTACGGCAGCTACCTGACCCTCACTAACCTGCTGCCCCAAGAGTGGGAGCGCATTGCCCAGATGAGGCTATCGCCCCTTTATGTGTCGGTGCATGCCACAGAGGCGGAGGTGCGATCGCGCCTGCTCAAAAATCCCAGGGCGGGCCAAATTCTCGATCAGCTGGCCTGGTTCCGCGATCAGCGATTGCAGATTCACGCGCAGGTGGTGGTTTGTCCCGGCATCAACGATGGCACTCACCTAGCCACCACCCTGCGGGATCTAGCCCGGTTCCACGAGGGCGAAGTGCCTGCGGTAGCTTCGGTGGCCGTGGTCCCCGTGGGCCTCACCCGGTTTCGCCCCCCCAATGACGAGCTGACGCCGGTGACTCAGGTCCAGGCCCAGCAGGTAATTGCTCAGGTGCAAGCCTTCCAGCAGGATTGTCAGCAGCGGTTTGGCACAAACTTTGTCTGGCTGGCCGACGAGTGGTTTTTAATCGCTCAGCAAGAGGTACCCGACGAAAGCCACTACGAAGACTATCCCCAACTGGGCAACGGGGTGGGGTCAATTCGTCAGTTTCTCAAAGAGTTTCAGCAGTCAGCTGACGACTACTTGCCCGAGGCCGTCAGCCCACCGCGCACCCTAACTTGGGTAGTGGGCAATGCAGTAGAGCATGCCTTTCAGCCCATCGTCGATCGCCTCAACAAAGTCCAAGGTTTGACAGTTCGCCTAGCCGCCTTGGCCAGCGACTACTGGGGACGAGAGATGACGGTAACAGGGCTGCTGACCGGCCACGATCTGCTGCTGGGGCTGCACGATTCATCTACCATTCAACCATCGGGGAGGGACGAGCCTGCACCCCGACATCGCTCCCTAGGTGATGCCCTACTGCTGCCGATGGTGATGCTTAAGCCCAGCGATTCGGGCCAAGCCCAAGACACTCTGTTTTTAGACGACCTCAGCGTAGCCGAGATCAGCCAGCGCCTTGGGTGCCCAGTCATTCCTATAGACGACACCGATGCTTTAGTGCAGGCCTGCTGCGGCGATCTGCCCGACCACAATTTCGCTGATTTACAGCCCGCCGCTGGCTATTGGACACCGTCGTAATTGTACTAAACCGTTTAGTTTGCTAAACTGGTGACTGAAAATTCTGTGGGTAATCCCTCCCCCCATCGAGATAGTTTGGTCTCTATGGGAGGATAGATTGGATTCGGCGGGTCTAACTTCGCTTAGTGCCGATATGCTAAAAAACTGTGGCAGATATTTTCATTTTTCCCGTTGGTGACTCAATTTAGGTAGTGATAGCCCATGGTGTCTATGCTTTACTCTTATTGCCGTTGCCTTATACCGCTAAGCCTAGGCATTACGCTATCTAGCTGGTCCGCTGCGGGGTTAGCTAACTCTGAGCCTCGTCCCTTAGTCGACGATAGCCCGGGAATCAGCATTACTCAGGCCGAGACCGAAGCCCTAGAGGCAACCCCAACCATTATTGAGGATGTGCCTGCCCCGGAGGCAGGCGCACCGGGGTTGGAGCCCGGCGAAGAGGCCGTGCCTTTAGACGCTGACGGAGCCGCTACTTCCTTCTCCACAGCGCAGACTGGTTCCCTAATACCTCAGTCCGATCGCCCCACCGAACAAGGGTTTGAGACCCCACCCGATTACCTGACTCCTAACTCTAATCCCCTGCTGGTGCCCACCCAGCCCGAGGAGGTAGAAATTTTGGGTACCCAGCCATTGTCCTTAGAGACGGCCATTGAGTTGGCCTACCGCAACAGCGAAGAACTTCGCGTTGCGCAGCTGCGGCTGGAGCGCAACCAGGCAGGTTTGAGGGTTCAGCAAGCGACGCGGCTACCCACGGTAGATTTGGGAGCCAACCTGCAAACCGCTAACCAGTCGTCATCAGGGGGAACGTTTGACTCTACCAGCACCACCGCTGGCAGCACCCTCAGAACCGACTATGACCTGGGCCTGTCGGGGGAGCGATCGGCCCGCATTCGCGCGGCGGAACGACAGGTGCGAGTCTCTGAGCTTCAGGTGGAGCAAACCCGTGAAGATTTGCGGCTCAACACCACCACCGACTATTACGCGGTGCAGGAAGCGATCGAGCAAATTCGCATCAACCAGGCCTTTTTAGAGGCCGCCGAGCGCAACCTGCGCGATACCCAGCTGCGCGAAGAAGTCGGCGTTGGCACCCGGTTCGACGTATTGCAGGCCGAGGTGCAGGTGGCTAACGCGCGCCAGACCCTCACCCAGGCCACCAGCCAGCGACAAATCTCCCAGCGACAGCTGGCCCGACGGCTCAACATTCAGCCCTCGATCGATCTGACAACCCTAGCCGTCAACATTGCCGGAGCCTGGCCGCTTTCGCTGGAGGAAAGTATTGTGCTGGCCTTCCAGAATCGGTCAGAGCTAGAGCAGTTTTTGGTCGAGCGAGAGTTCAACGATGCTCAGCGTCAGGCTAGCCTATCAGCGGTCCGTCCTAATTTGGGACTGTTTGCTCAGTACGGAGTCCAGAGCTTGCTGAGCTCATCGTCGGGGGCATCATCCAGCATCGACGACGGGTTTTCGCTAGGGGCACAGTTCAACTGGCGGCTGTTTGACGGCGGGGCTGCCCGAGCCAGCGCAGACCAGAGCGAAATCGATATTGAAACCGATGAGTCGGAGTTTGAGAGCGCCCGCAACGACATTCGGGTGCAGGTGGAAGAGGCCTACTACACCCTGGTGTCTAACCAGTCGAATATTGACACGGCCTCGGTAGCCGTCAATCAGGCTGAGGAAGCGCTGGAGCTGGCCAACCTGCGGTTTAATGCCGGGGTGGGTACGCAGCTCGAGGTGATCAATGCCATTCGAGATCTGACTGAAGCCCAGGGCAACTTGGTGACCGCAGTGCTTGAATACAACCGCGCCTTAGCTCGCCTAGAGCGAGCTGTAAGCAACCTGGACACCCCGACCGACGATACTTCGGAAACTGTTGATACTCCGGAAACAGTTGAAGAATAGGAAGGGGCAACGTTAGCGACTATCTTTTGCTATGGCTGATCTTTACCTTGATGACGACTGCTACCAAGCCATAGTCGAAGCGGCTGTCGCTGGCTACCCCAAAGAATGCTGTGGGCTGCTAGTGGGCTGGCGTGGGTTTGCGGAAGATCAGCCCGACGAGACCGACCGCACTGTGGTTGAGGTCGTCGCTCTAAACAATGCTTGGGAGCCTTCGCTCCTGGGCTATACCGACCCCGCAGGCGATGGAACCCACAGCTTGCGCGATCGCTACTGGATCGACCCCGCCGATATGCTGGCAGTACAGCGATCGGCGCGGGAGCGAGGGCTAAAGATTATTGGCGTGTTTCACTCGCACCCCGACCATGTAGCGGTGCCATCGGAGTGCGATCGCACCCTCGCCTGGCCCGTCTATTCCTACATCATTGTTTCGGTAATGGCAGGGCAAGTTGCCGACTTCAAAAGCTGGCAGCTCAATGACCAAAGCCAGTTCGAGCCCGAGCCTGTGAAAATGATTGGATCATCTGCCAACAAAGCCTCATTCTTGTCCTAAGCTTAGATGATGTAAAAAACGGTCGTGCCCCAGACCGTTTTTTGTTTTAACCGCCACAGTTTCTCTGCCGAGGCCATGCTCAACCCAAACCTGGACGACATTCAGCTCACCAAAGAGGAGTACGAACGCTACTCCCGCCACATCATTCTGCCGGAGGTGGGTCTCGATGGGCAGAAGAAGCTCAAGGCCGCCAGTGTGCTCTGCGTAGGCACCGGAGGATTGGGTTCGCCCCTGCTGCTGTATTTAGCCGCCGCTGGCATTGGCCGCCTCGGCATTGTCGACTTTGACACCGTCGATCAGTCGAACCTCCACCGTCAGGTAATCCACAGCGAGTCGTGGGTGGGCAAACCCAAAATTGAGTCGGCCAAAAGCCGCATTCTCGAAATCAATCCCCACTGCCAGGTTGACCTCTACGAAACCCGTCTCAGCGCCGAGAATGCCCTGGGCATCTTTGAACCCTACGATGTGGTGGTGGACGGCACCGATAACTTCCCTACCCGCTACCTGGTCAACGACGCCTGCGTGCTGCTGGGCAAGCCCAACGTCTACGGCTCCATCTTTCGTTTTGAGGGCCAAGCCACAGTCTTTAACTACCAAGATGGTCCCAACTACCGGGACCTCTACCCCGAGCCGCCGCCGCCGGGGTTGGTGCCCTCCTGTGCGGAGGGTGGCGTGCTGGGCGTGCTGCCTGGCATCATTGGCGTCATTCAGGCCAACGAAACCATCAAGGTAATTTTGGGTACGGGCAATACCCTCAGCGGTCGCCTGCTGCTCTACAATGCCCTCGAGATGACCTTTAGAGAGCTGAAGCTGCGGCCCAATCCCGTACGTCCAGTGATCGAAGAGTTAATTGACTACGAAGAGTTCTGCGGCATTCCCCAGGCACGTATGGAGGCAGAGAAAGAGTTGGCCGAAATCTCCGAAATGACCGTCACCGAGCTGAAGCAGGTGCTCGATAGCGGGGCTGATGACGTGCTGCTGCTCGACGTGCGCAACCCCAACGAGTACGAAATTGCCCGCATCCCTGGCTCAGTGCTAGTGCCTCTACCTGACATCGAGAATGGGGACGGGGTTAATCAGGTCAAGAACTTACTCAATGGCCATCGCCTGATTGTGCACTGCAAAATGGGTGGGCGATCGGCCAAAGCCCTAGGCATTCTTAAGCAGCACGGCATTAAGGGCACCAACGTGAAAGGCGGTATCACCGCCTGGAGTCAAGAGGTAGACGCCTCAGTTCCCGAATATTAAACTCCCAGCGTTAGCCAAATGCCCCGGTGGAATTTTCTCCATCGGGGCATTTCTATTGATTCGTTCTATTCCAGAGTTGTTATCATCGGGCACGGGTTCCTTGAGAGGCAGGACAGATGATGCGGTTTAAACGTGGTCTTGGGCGTGCGATCGCTCCAAAGAGCGGGCCTTTGGCCATCGCCCTAAAGCGTGGATCTCTAGCCTTTGCAGCCCTAGCCCTAATCGCCCAGCCCAGTTGGGCACTGCCAGGGCAAACGGTGAACCTAACCGAGTCGTGGATTCGCAACAACCCTACCCTCAAGCCTGCCCCCAGCGATCGCCTTGCCATCAATCGCCTAGTTGCCCCAGGGCAGCGGTTTACCTTCCAAGCGTCGGTGTTTCCGATCAGCGGCGTAGTGCCCAACCAAAACCCCCGCCAGATTCGTTCTGAGCGCTTTAGCCTGGCCGACCACGCCAACGCCATCACCGTTGACCGGCTCGATGAGTCGTTGCGGGCGATTTATGGGCAAGAAATTTTCAACGACTATCGCCAGGCAACGGTGCTGCTGCGCTATCCGGCCCGAGGCGCTAGGGCAAACCCTACAGACAACCCCAACCTGGTGTTACGAGGTGAAGTGCGGCAGGGAGAGCGCTTTGCCTACTGGCAGGAAATTGCCTACGATCGCGCCGGCACCGCCTATCTAGGCCGCATGGCTGTTTTCGTTCCAGAAGACTTGCCCGCTTTACAAGCTCAGCTTGCTCCCTATGGGGAATGAGCTCACGTATGCAGCCAGGTAACCGCTAAGGGCAGCATCGCAACCATTAGCCAAGCCAATTTGGCCTGACGTTGTTCAGCAATTTTGACTTCGGTGTCTGGTGCAACCAGAGCGTTGACCCGCTGCTCTAGGCGCGTGAGCGACAAAGCCTGATTAAAGCCCACTCCGGTCTCAAGCCAGTGCTTTGAGGATTGTGAGTGGGTAGCCAAAGTCATCTGTCGAGCGAGTTTAACCAACAGCTCTGCCAACAGAAGGGGGTCACTAGTGCTAGCGGCCTGGCGATCGGCGCGCAGTTCTCGCAGCAGCAGCAGTTCTTCCCACAGCGATTCGGTGTTGGGTAGCCAGCCGCTAAAGCGCCGCACGACACCTAGCCAGAAAAACCAGAACGGATCACGGTGGTCAGCGTGGGCCTGCTCGTGGGCCAGCATGGCCTGCTGTTCGCTCGCCGTCAGCTGCTCTAACCAGCCCCGACTGACCAGCAACGACGAGCGCCACAGCCCCACCTGAGCGGCCAGCGGCAGGTCGATGGGTAAACAGCGGGCCTGCTCTCCCTGGGGAAGCGAGACCACGGTGTATTGGCGCAGCCCCCAAGCAGTGCGCACCGCCTGGCCCAGCGCGTAAGCTAAAACACCAGCGGCAAAGGACAAGATCCCGAGGCTAGCCCAGCACCCCGCCGGACTAACCGCTTGGCCGATCATGGTGCCATGGTGGCCCATGGAGAGCACCGCCACGGCAGCCAGCACAATCATCAGCGGCGGCAGACAAAAGGCACTGAGGGCAGACTCCCAGCGGACTGACCAAGGCCCATCGCACTGTTGCCACCGCCACCGCCAGATCGTGGCCACCACAATCGTGAGCACCAGTAGACTGCTGTGCATTACGCATCCTCCCCATGGGTCTGGGTGTGGCGCAGGGCGCGCAGGCGGGCGGCGATCGCGTCTATCTTGTCCAGCTCGGCAACATCTAAGCTATCGGCAAAGGCGGCCACCAGATCAGGGCTACCCACCGCCAAAAAGCTCTGGAGTTGCTGATGGGCGGTCAGCAGCTCAGCCTCTTGCTGCGAGACGATGGGCTGCCAACGAAAGGCGCAACGGGTTTTTTCTTGCTGCACAGCCTCGCGCCGCAGCCAGCCTTTCTTAGCCAAGCGCTGGAGCACTGTAGTCACCGAAGCCTGGGTCAGGTCGCGATCGGGGTCAGCCAGAATGTGGTCGTGGATATCTTTGACGGTGGCTCCATTTTTGTCCCAGACAATGGCTAGAATCTCAGCCTCTAGGGGGCCTAAGGAGAGCCGGTGGGGGCGATGGCGGGGAAGAGGAGACATGGAATGGATGGCTAGGGAGGATGAGCCTCAGTTTAGGGGAAGCGGGAGACACTGCCCAAAGCACGGGTTTGTATTCTGTAATAGTTGACCGGCTGTCTTTCGACTGTGCCCAGTCCCAAAGCCAACCTCAGTGGCACCGCTACATCCTGCCCCCGCTCAACGAGTGGCAATTCCCTCTCTATCCTTGGGATAAACGCCAGCACGAACCAGATTTACGGTCCCTCAATCACCGTCTTCAACACCCATTCTCGCAGCAGGCTATTCACCTGGTCGGGAACCTCGTCGTGAGGGCAGTGGCCCGCTTGCAGGTAGTGCTCTGTCAGCGTGGGGTAGTGTTCACGGAACTGCGACCCTTTGACGCGACAGTTCATCCAAGGGTCGCCTTCACCCCAGAGCATGAGCAGGGGGCAGGTGAGCTTTTGCAGCAGCACGTCCACATTTTCGCCCTGGCGCGACTTAAAAACCGAGGCAAACACCCTGGGAGCACCGGGGTCGAGGGCGGGACGGCGAATGTCTTCGACTAGTTGGTCGGTAATGACCGATTTGTCGAGGTAGACCTGTTGCAGGGTGCGACGAATGGTGGCAGGTTGGCGCACGTACTGAAACAGCAGCCAGCTCGGCAGCGGCTGTAGCATGAGCGATTGAATCAGCTTTGCGATCGGGTTGGGTGCCGGAGGAGGAGTTTGAGCGGGGGAAGAAAAGGGTCCGGCGCTATTCAATAGCACCAGTCCAGCGACTGACTCAGGATGGTTTGCGGCCACACATAGGGAGGCATATCCACCAAGGGAATTGCCCGCCAGCACCACCGGACAACCGATCACCTCGGTGATGAAATCGTGGAGCTGCGCCTGCCACAGGTCGCCGCTGTACTGCCAGTCGGGTTTAGCCGATCGCCCAAACCCCAGCAGATCGATCGCCCACACCTGAAAGTCGGCCTGTAACCCCTGAATGTTTTTGCGCCAGTGGTCAGTAGACGCCCCAAAGCCGTGGACTAGCAGCAGGGGAGGGCGATTCTCTTTCGGAGAGGCTTCGCCAGCGCTGTGGGCATCGCCAGCAACCACGTAGTGAATGGCCTGGTCACGCCAAGTCCAGTAGGTACTGGGAGGATTATTGAGGGGCTGAGGGGCAAAGACGGTGGCTGTCATGGCGGCTTCAGGGGATCAGCTTGTAAACATATATTAATTATGATGGTAGCGAATCTGAGCCGCTCAAACCCTGAGTGGTGACAAACGGGCGAATACCAGGCATTGTTGCAGAGACATGCTTGTAAGCCTGGTGCCATGGCCGCCCTATCTCGCCCCCGCCGATCGCCGAACCGCCGCGAATTTTCTAAGTACGATGCCCGTCGTCTGAGGAGACGCTGGTTTGAGCGCATCATGGCGATGATTGCACTGCTCAACCTGGTGCTAGTAATTGGCGATCTCAGCTATATTCCCCTGCGGGATCTGTACCTGCGATTGCTGCCAGGTTTGACGAACTGGTATGGCGAAACCTTTAAAGGCATTGAGCCTCACCGCTTCACCGCCAACTACCTTGACACGGTTGACAGGCTTGAAGAACAGGTGGCTCAAACCGGGCTGAACTCGATCCAGGCACAGTCGATTTTGAGCGATTTGCAACAGCAGAGCGCTGCTATGATCTCTGAGAATCCGTTTCAGACGGCCAATCGCTCCGGCAATTTAGAGCAGATTAAGAACGAAATGCGCGATCGCATCGGGTTAGAATCCGCCACCGAATCCATGACCGAGTTTTGGAGCGTCGACCACCTCAGCGAAGCTGGTTTCTCTGCCGAGATGGCCTTTTTTAGAAGCGACGTGCAGCCTCTGGTCGAGACCAACTTTTTTCGGCAAATTGCTGTCCACGGTGGGTTTGTAAACCTGTTTTGGCGCATCGACCTTTGGTTTAATCTGCTATTTGGCCTAGAGCTGTTAGCGCGTAGTGTTTATCTCGATCGCCGCTACAAAAACTTCACCTGGCGTGATGCTATCCTGTGGCGCTGGTTTGACATTCTGCTAATTATTCCGTTCAGCGCCCTGCGATTGCCTTGGCTGGCCTTAGCGCGCCTGATTCCAGTCACCGTTCGCATTAACCAGTCCAATCTCATCAATTTAGAGCCCATTCAAAGCCGCATCAGCCGCTTTATCATCAGCCAGGTCGCTGTCGAAATTACCGAAATGGTAGTGCTGCGCATTATCGATCAAATGCAGTCGCTAGTGCGCGATGGCAGCATCTCTAAGGCCCTCTTAGAGCCCACTTCCCGGCGCTACATCGAGGTGGGTGGCGTCAATGAGCTAGAGGTGATTTCGCAACGGCTGGCTGCCCTCACGGTCTATAACGTACTGCCCCAGGTCAAGCCGGAGCTCGACGCCCTGCTCAAGCACACCGTTACCCAGGCCTTCGATCGCACCCCCGGGTACCAAAGGTTTCGCCAGCTGCCGGGGATTGGCAATCTGCCGGACCAGATGGCTGAGCAGGTAGTTTCGCAGCTCTCAGCCGACCTCTACGGTGCTGTGAAGGGCTCGTTAGAAGACAAGTCGGGTGGTGATCTGACCCAGGCTCTGGTGCAAAAGCTGGGCGAAACTTTCAAAGCTCAGCTTAAAGAAAACGAGAATGTTGAAGAGATCGAAGCTCTAATAGTAGATTTTCTCGAAGAATTTAAGCTCAACTACGTCAAACGTTTGGCCACGGCCGATGTCGATCGCCTGATCGAGGAGCGCTACCAGCTCTACAACGTTTCCCAAGGCAACCTCAAGGGCGATCGCTAACACAACATTTGCACCTCCCCCATTGACTTAAAGCTTGTCTTCCTTGAGGGAGACGCGATCGAGCACCCATCTATTCCGCCTAGCTATTCACTTGGGTAGAGGGGACTTCGCCATGCACATTGTTACATTTGGCACAGTTAAAGGGATATCTACAGATAAGAACATCTATCGAAATCGTCCGATAATTGGAGACCAATATATTATGGCTACTCGTAATAACAATCCTCGTAACCAAGATTTTGACGCGTCAATCAACGCTCGACCAGTAACTCCGGACGAAGTTGCCTACCGTGACGGCTATGTCAGTGGTAAGTCTGCCGACCAGCTAGAGCAGGAGCGCCGTCGGGCCGAAGAAGCCAGAGTTTACGAAGAAAACGCCAAACTTCGAACCGACAACGGTGTCTCTACGGGTCTTATTCTAGGTTTGGTACTAGCCGCTGTAGCCGTTGTAGTCGGTGCCGTTGCCTACGTCTACAGTGATGCCAACGACGGCAGAATAATTGCTGTCCCTCAGGCCCCAGCCCCTGAGGCTCCAGCTCCAGAACCAGCCAACGAAACCACCATCATCGAGCGCACCATCGAGCGCACCCAGGAAGCTGTACCCGTTCCTACCGCCCCTGCTCCGAGCGCCCCCGCTCCTGCCGTTGCGCCCCCCGACATTAACGTCGAGGTGAACAACCCTGTCGCACCGGCTCCTAGCGCAGCCCCCGAGGCTCCTAGCGCGGCTCCCGACAGTCAAGCCCAGCCTGAAGCTGAGTCCAATCAACCTGCAACTCAAGATAGTCAGCCTTAATAACTACACCAAACTTGGCCTCTCGACCGGCTAAGCCCGAGGCGTTCGAAGAGAAGTCACCATTAGTTGCGACTTGCATAAGCGAAGGAGAACCGTCATAGACGGTTCTCCTTTTGCTGTAATGGCAATGTCAAGGCTGACAAGTTCAGCTATGACGGGGCGAAAATTGTTTGGAGCGTTGCCCCTAAAGTTCTGGGAACAGAAACCGCAGGGGCAAACAGCTATAGATTTCGCTCTGCTTTGAAAGTTATGAGTTGGCGAACACGTAACGAGTTAGCACTCGCATTGCTTCGTGCTGGCGATCGGTAGGGATGGCTTTGCTCCACTCAATTGAGTCAGAGAAACCCACGTGGCTCATTTCCAAAATGACTCGGTTTACGGCTGTGGGGCGGCCAACGACGAGAATGCGAACCTTGTCGCGATGGTCAGAGCCTGGCCCTTTGAGGCGATCGCCTCCCGAAGAGGACGTAGCCTCATGCTCCGATGAGGCGCTGGCATACAAAAAAGTTTTAGGCATAGTGGCTTACGGGATAGGGAGTTCAACATACATCTGCGGTGACGACTCAGGCAGTGATCAAACGTTGAATACCCAGTTAGAAAATGGCCAGAGCCACATTCCTAAGGCATGGAGGTACACCTATCCCTAGCGTATTCACAGTAATGGCTAACGGTGTTTCTCATCAGTGAATTTACGGAGACTTCAAAATTGGCGAAGCCGGCTTTCTGGTCGGATTAGGCCAATAATTCTTTCTAAAGATGGAATCTGCTCTAAAGCTGGCAGTGCCAATGCCCCTAATAGCCTCATCGGAGCTTCGTAAAAGCTAGCGGAGTAGGGCGTTTGCCTGCCTAACGTCAATCTTTCGACTTATCTGCTAGGATGTAGCTTCGTCCAGCCATCCGGTCTGCGCTGGCCAACAGAATTTGCTTAGCAGCCGTTCTTTTGATTAAATTCACTGCTCTTATGACTGGGCCCAGGTAGTTGATTTGGGATAGGGGCACCATTCGGAGCAAAAAACTAAATGACATTTGAGCACCTCGGTCTTGCGGCCGGTCTACTGCGCGCGGTTGCCGATCAGGGTTACACAGAACCCACGCCAATTCAGTTAAAGGCAATCCCCGCAATTTTAGACGGGCAAGACATTCTAGCCAGCGCCCAAACGGGTACAGGCAAAACCGCAGGCTTCACTCTGCCTATGTTGCAGCGGTTAGCAGAAAATAAGAGCACAGGGCGACGCCTGCCCCGCGCGCTAATTCTTACTCCTACCCGTGAGCTGGCCGCTCAGGTGGGCGACAGTGTAACGACCTACGGTAAGCACCTGCCCTTTAGAGCGGCCATGATCTACGGTGGCGTTAGCTTTGGCGGTCAAATTCGCCAGCTGCGCCAGGGCGTCGATATTTTGATCGCCACCCCAGGCCGTCTGCTTGACCACGTCAGCCAGGGCACCATTGACCTCAGCGCAGTGGAGATTTTGGTGCTGGATGAGTGCGATCGCATGCTCGACATGGGCTTTATCCACGACATTCGCAAAATCATGGGTCGTCTGCCCGACGAGCGTCAGACCCTGATGTTCTCAGCCACCTTCTCTAAGCCCATTCAGCAGTTGGCTCACACCCTGCTGAAGTCGCCGGTGCAGATTGAGGTTGCCCAGCGCAACACTACGGCTGAACGCGTTGAGCAGGTCGTGCATCCCGTCGATCGCCACCGCAAGCGGGAATTGCTTTCCCACATCATTGGGTTCCACAACTGGCAGCAAGTGCTGGTGTTTACCCGCACCAAGCACGGTGCCAATCGCCTGGCTGAGCAGCTGGCTAAAGACGGACTGAAAACCGCCGCCATCCACGGCAACAAGACCCAGGCGGCCCGCGCCCGCGCCCTGAAAGATTTCAAACAGGGCCGAGTGCGCGTGCTGGTGGCTACCGACGTGGCCTCCCGTGGCATTGACATCGATCAGCTGCCCTACGTGGTCAACTTTGAGATGCCCAACGTGCCCGAAGACTATGTGCATCGCATCGGCCGCACCGGCCGGGCGGGCAACGAAGGTCGCGCCGTGTCGCTCATTAGCGACGACGAGCTACCTCTATTGATCAGCATTGAGCGCATGCTCAAGCAGACCATTACCCAAGACATAGTGCCTGGTTACGAGCCGTCCTTTTCCTCTGATACGACGAGGGTTAGATCGGCGGCGGCTCCGGCCAGCCCTCGTCGCCAGCGTCCCCGTCGCCGCACTGGCGGCAGCAGCCCTAGCGCCCCCCGCCGCGCTGGCGCTGGTGCCAGAGGTTAATTGGCCTTGCCTAGGGATGAATTAACCCTCCCCTGGCCAGCTAAACTGCGCTGACAAAAATCCCCTCTGCCTTCTCAATTGAGAAAGCAGAGGGGATTTTTTAATGGGCAAGTGGCCTGGAGGACAGCCGGGGCGATCGCATCCTTCCTCTAAGCCAGGTTCGAATCCAATCACTTCAAGTCCAAAAGCATCCTTAGACGAACTGCCGTTCGCAACCTTCGGCCCGGTTTTCACCAGGATGCAGCCCAAACCCCTACATTGTGTCGCGCTTTAGAGCATAGGCCATCAGCATGGCGTGGGTACCGCGCTCCTCCTCCTCATCGAGGGGGCGGCGCTGAGTATACGTACCATCAGCAGCCATCTCCCAAGCCTGGCGGTTGTCGGCCTGCAAAATATCGAGGATGTTTTGTAGCTCCTTGATCAACTTCGGGTCTTCAATCGGCACAACCGCCTCCACCCGGCGATCGAGGTTGCGGGTCATCCAGTCGGCGCTGCCGATGTAGTATTCGGGCTGTCCACTGTTGTGGAAGCAGAAAATGCGGGAGTGCTCTAAAAACCGACCAATGACGCTAATCACGCGGATGTTCTCGCTGACGCCAGGTATACCGGGCCGCAGACAGCAGATACCGCGCACAACTAAGTCAATTTCCACCCCCGCCTGGGAGGCCTCGTAGAGCAGCCGAATAATGCGACCATCGACCAGGGAATTCATCTTGGCGACAATTTTGCCCTGGCCGCCGCTCTGGGCATGGTCGATCTCGCGACGAATCAGGGCTTCCATGCGATCGCGCAGTGTCAGCGGTGCCACCAGCAGCTTGCGGTAGGCCTTCTGGCGCGAGTAGCCGGTGAGAAAGTTGAACAAATCGCTGAGGTCAGCCCCCAACTCCTCCTGACCGCTAAACAAACTGAGGTCCGTGTAGAGCCTCGAAGTTTTGGAGTTGTAGTTGCCGGTGCCAATATGCACATAGCGACGAATGTTGTCGCCCTCTTCGCGCACTACCAGGGTGGTTTTAGTGTGGGTTTTAAGCCCCACAATGCCGTAGACCACGTGCACCCCGGCATCTTCCAGCTTTTTAGCCCACTCTATATTGTTGGCCTCATCGAAGCGAGCCTTGAGTTCGACCAGGGCCACCACCTGCTTGCGATTTTCTGCCGCTGTGATCAGCGCTTTGATAATGGGTGAGTCACCGGATGTGCGGTAGAGCGTTATTTTAATCGTCAGCACCTTGGGGTCGACGGCCGCCTGGGTAATAAACTCCTGCACCGAAGCCCGAAACGACTCGTAGGGGTGGTGCACCAAGATATCGCCATCTCGCAGGGCGGCGAAGAAATTAGGCGGGTGTTCAGAATAGTTGCGGTTGCCCTCGTCGTCGAGCATCATCACCGGCTTGAGCCGTGGGGGAACTCGGCGCGTCCAGTGTTTGTCTTTGAGCTCTGGCAAGGGCAGTGATATAAAAAAGAATAGATCTCTCAGATTTAGAAGGCCATCGATTTCATAGATGCGATCGCTGCCTACCCCCAGCTCCCGCATTAACCCTTCTTTTAGATCAGCGGGCATTGCGCTCTCGACCTCGACGCGGCAGATAAACCCCTCCAGTCGCCGCTTGCTGATTTCTTTTGCAATCGCCAGCAACAGGTCATCGGCTTCATCCTCCAGCACTGGAAAGTCGGCATCACGGGTAATTCTAAATAAGTGATGGCTGACGATTGTCATGCCCGGAAACAGATAGCCCAGATTTTCGGCAATTACCTGCTCCAGGGGCACGCCAATCCAGACGCAGGGTTTACCTTTGTAGGTGCACAGCGGCTCGGGCATGCCCACAAAGCGAGGTAGGTTGCTGGGCACTTTGACGCGGGCAAAGCGCTCAACCCCAGTATCGGGGTCGGCCACCTTGACCGCCAGGTTTAAGCTTAGGTTCGACATCCGCGGAAACGGGTGGGACGGGTCAACGCTGAGCGGCGTCAGCACCGGAAAGATCCGCTTCTCAAAGTAGTCCTTTAAAAAGAAGATCTGCTCTTGGGTGAGGTCGCGATAGTTTTGCAGGTAAACCCCGTGCTTGGTGAGAGCTGGGCGCAGCTCGCGCTCAAAGGTTTGCTGCTGGATCGCGATCTTTTCAATTAGGTGCGATCGCATGATCTCTAGCTGCTTAATCGGCGTCAGCTTATCAGGCGTCTCAGGATGCACGTCCGCCTCAGCCTGCTCCATGACGCCCGAGATGCGCACCATAAAAAACTCGTCTAGATTGTCGCTGTAGATCGCTAAAAGCTTTAGCCGCTCTAGCAGCGGAGTGCGAGGGTCGAGGGCCTCGTGAAGTACCCGCTCATTAAACCCCAGCCAACTGACCTCGCGGTTGATGTAGTACTGCGGGGCACTCAAATCAGCGCTCTGGTCGGCCACCTTAACTTTTGCCATGGCTTTCCTTAACCCCCCAATTGTGTTGTCAGGGCATTTTAGCGATGCAACCTAATGGTTTGGTTAAGGCGCAGCGCTGCACCGACTATCGAAACCTAGGAGTGCCTTCATCCCGTCAACCCGAGGTTTGGATAAAGTCGGCGCAATCGTCGTAGGCGGTAACGCTCTAGTGATACTCTGAATGATGGCGCTTTAAAATGTAACAGTAAATTAAAAGCGACCGAAACAGCTGATCATACGGAATAGGCGCAAGCATGGTCACCACAGCAGAACAAACCAACGTTGGCTACATTACTCAAGTTATTGGCCCAGTTGTAGACATTAAGTTTACGGCTGGTGAAATGCCAAAGATCTACAACGCTCTCAAAATTCAGGGCACAAACCCCGCTGGCAACGAAGTTGCCGTTACCTGCGAAGTGCAGCAGCTCCTAGGCGATTCCCAGGTGCGGGCCGTTTCGATGAGCACCACCGACGGTCTAGTGCGGGGCATGAAAGTTGTCGATACTGGCCTTCCCATTAGCGTGCCCGTAGGCGCTGCTACCCTGGGCCGAATTTTCAACGTGCTGGGTGAGCCCGTAGACGAAAAAGGGCCTGTCAATGTTGACACCACTTCCCCTATTCACCGCTCTGCTCCTAAGTTCACCGAGCTAGAGACTCAGCCCTCGGTGTTTGAAACCGGCATTAAAGTCATTGACCTGCTGGCTCCCTACCGTCGCGGCGGCAAAGTAGGTCTGTTTGGCGGTGCGGGCGTTGGCAAAACCGTGCTGATTCAAGAACTGATCAACAACATCGCTAAAGAGCACGGTGGTGTATCCGTATTTGGCGGTGTCGGCGAGCGCACCCGCGAAGGCAACGACCTCTACAACGAATTCATCGAGTCTGGTGTGATCAACGCCGATGACCTGGGCAAGTCGAAGGTCGCCCTGGTCTACGGCCAGATGAACGAACCCCCTGGGGCACGCATGCGGGTAGCCCTGTCGGCGCTGACCATGGCCGAGTACTTCCGCGATGTCAACAAGCAAGATGTGCTGCTGTTCATCGACAATATCTTCCGCTTTGTGCAGGCCGGTTCTGAAGTATCGGCACTGCTGGGCCGCATGCCCTCCGCTGTGGGCTACCAGCCAACTCTGGGCACCGACATGGGTGACCTGCAAGAGCGCATTACCTCTACCCTAGAGGGCTCTATTACCTCTATTCAAGCTGTGTACGTGCCGGCGGACGACCTTACCGACCCCGCTCCGGCGACTACCTTTGCCCACCTTGACGCCACCACCGTGCTGTCTCGGGCCTTGGCCTCCAAGGGTATTTACCCCGCTGTGGATCCCCTAGACTCTGCTTCTACCATGCTGCAGCCCAGCGTTGTGGGCGAAGAGCACTACAGAACCGCTCGGGCCGTGCAGTCTACCCTCCAGCGCTACAAAGAACTGCAAGACATCATCGCCATTCTGGGTCTAGATGAGCTGTCTGAGGACGATCGCACTGTGGTGGCTCGCGCCCGCAAGATCGAGCGTTTCCTCTCTCAACCCTTCTTTGTGGCTGAGGTGTTTACCGGTGCGCCTGGTAAGTACGTTTCTTTGGAAGACAATATCAAAGCCTTCAACCAGATTCTCTCTGGGGAGCTAGATGATATTCCTGAGCAGTGCTTCTACCTCAAGGGCGGCATTGAAGAAGTGTTCGAAGCTGCCGAAAAGATCAAGGCTGAGAAATAGCCTCTGCTGTTGGGGGCTTGGAATAGTTCTAGCCCCCAACCTCTTGTTAAAATCCCTATTGCATTCTTGCTATGGCATTAACCGTTCGTGTAATTGCCCCAGACAAAACTGTCTGGGACTCTGAGGCAGAAGAGGTCATTTTGCCCAGTACTACTGGTCAGCTGGGCATCTTAGCTGGCCATGCGCCCCTCCTCACCGCCCTCGACATCGGGGTGATGCGGGTGAGAGCTAATCAAGAGTGGGTGCCCATCGCGCTGATGGGTGGCTTTGCAGAAGTTGACAGCAACGAAGTCATTATTCTGGTTAACGGGGCCGAGCGGGGCGATGCCATCGATCTCGCCCAGGCTAAAACTGCCTACCAGGAAGCCGAGGCTCGTCTAAACGAAGTTGACTCAGAAGATAAATCGGCCACGATTCAGGCTCGTCAGAGTCTCAAGCGCGCCAGAGCAAAACTTCAAGCGGCCGGCGGACTCAAGTAGCCTTTTGGCAATAACCACTCATTCAAAAGCCCACTGATTATTAAATCGGTGGGCTTTTGAATGAGTTTATAGCTCAAGTGGAGTTTTAGCAGCGAGGGATGTTCTGAATCGAACTTCTTAGCCAATATTTGATTCTTAGCTAACCGCTGATTCAACCATCACGAACTACCGGTAAAGGTAATTTCGGGAAAGCGATCCTGGGCCTCGGTTAGGGGTTTGCCCTTACCTTCTTCCTGCCAATAGTTAATGATCTCGGTAGCCTGGTTGAGAATTTCAACCCGCTCCTCTTCTTCGATCCAGGGCTTGCTCTCAAGCTCTGTTTTCATTTGTTCCCAGGCATCGTTACGGGGCCAGAAGAAATAAGAGGTGAGCGGGCTAGTGCCCTTGCCTACCACCTGATCAACCGCCAGCGCAACGTCGCCTTCTAGCCAGAGTACTTTTAGGACAAATCTGGACAAGTAAACCTCCGCTGCAATTCCAAAAATACTACAGTCTATAATTCTATCACCTTGCTTCCCTGCTCTCTACCCAAGTCTGCATTCTATGACCTCTTTGGCTGCCCCTCGGGCGATCGCGGTGTTTGATATTGACGGCGTACTACGGGATGTAGGCAATTCTTATCGCCGCGCCCTGGCCGATACCGTAGAGGAGTTTACCGGTGGTCAATATCGGCCCACGCCAGAGGATATTGACGAATTAAAAGGTGAGGGACAGTGGAATAACGACTGGGAAGGCTCTCAGGAGCTGGTGTATCGCTATTTTGAGGGTCAGGGCAAGGGTCGGGATGCGATCGCTCTCGACTATGACCAGATCGTCGAGTTCTTTCAGCAGCGCTACCGAGGACCCGCCCTCGAAGACCCCAACCAATGGACAGGCTACATTACCCAGGAGCCGCTGCTGGTGGATGCTGCTTACTTTGAGGGGCTGACGCGCGATCGCATTCTCTGGGGATTTTTTAGCGGTGCCACCCAGGAATCGGCTCGCTATGTGCTGGAGCGACGACTGGGGTTAAACAATCCGGTGCTCGTAGCCATGGAAGATGCCCCCGGTAAACCTGACCCCACCGGGCTGCTAGCCGTGGTGGAGCGCCTGACCGAGCAGCATGGGCTCCCCGCTGATCTGCCGGTGATCTATGCCGGCGATACCGTCGCTGACATGCAGACCATTGTGCAGGCCCAGGTAAACTATGCCTACCGGCGTTGGCTAGGGGTGGGAATTCTACCGCCCCACGTGGTAGCAGGGGCAGTCGACTACCGCGACGCCTACCGCGATGCCCTCAAGAAGGCTGGAGCCAACGAGGTGGTAAGCGGCATAACAGAGCTAACGGCCGCTGTTATTCATGCGCTAGAGCGCTAAAAAACCGGGAGGTGAGACATCTCACCTCCCGACTACCATCAGGGTGCATTTCAAAAACTACCCAGAGGTTCTATCCACCAGGGCCAGCCAAACTACGCGGCGGTGGCCTTACGGCGGCGCAGAGTGGTAAACCCACCGAGCCCCAGGGCCGCAATGCCGAGCAGGGCAGAGGGCTCGGGAACATCCTCAGCGGGGGGCGCCCCGTGCTGAATGCCACGCACGGCAAAGATCACGTCGTTGTAGTCGCGATCGCCGCCGCCGACAATATCCTCAAAGCCTAGGATGATCCAGTCTTGGTGCTGGAAGGCAACCACGTGCTGAAGCCCGTTGGGGTTAGCCGTAGCGTCGGTGCCTAGCATCGTGTTGCCGCCGTTTTTGCCGTTCGACTTAATCATAAAATCGAGCTGAGTAGCACCGACGAACGCCCCGAGGCTAACGCCTTGACCTAGGGCGAGGGGGCCGTTGCTCTCGCTTAGCTTGCTGTCACGAGACGAAATGTCGTCGAAGATTTTGCCACTGCTGGTCAAACCGCCGTTGGCATCGGAAGCGGTGTAGAAGAGCTGGTTGCGATACCCTGCCCCTTCATTGATGAAGTAGACCTCAACTGGGTCAACGCCATTCCAAAACAGCTTGCTGGTATCGAGTTCATATTCGGCTAAAAAGCCTTGGGATAGGGCGTTGGCTTCATTGTTGACGAGTTTTTTAAGCTCCTCTAAGCTGGCAGAAGGCTTGGTAATATTGAGGCTCTTGAGGCTGTCAAACCCGAGGTCAGTGGAAAACTGATCGGGGGTGAGACCAGCAGCGGGTAGCTGGGCCTGGGCTGGAGCCGTAGCCATAACGCTGACACACACTGCAGCGGCCGCGAGTCCGGCTTCTAAAAGGTGACGGTTGATGAACATCTCCTGATACCTGGCTAAAAGGTGAATGGGTTGCCTAGAACACCTGCCCCGAAGGGGGGGGGGTAGGAGAGGAACAGACTGCGTCGCGGTGACGAGTTCAGCTGCTCCAGGGCCAGTGATACTGGCACGGCTTGCTTCCAATCTATCTAGCAGCTGCGGGGAGAGCCTGAGTAGATCCCCTGGGCGTCAGATAAAGTTTCAGTAATTCGTGCAGAATCAGGTGGTAAAAGTTGCCAAAAATACTGAGGCCTGATTTGCGAAATGCGACCTAATACCACTGCAATGTTATCCAGAACACCGTTAAGGGTCAGGCAGGAGACCTATAAAACCGCAGAAATTATGGGATGTCTCTTTCGCTGAGCGGCAATCAAGGGTTAGTGTCTAGCTTATCCACGTCGAGTAGGACAGCACAATGGCTAAAGCTGCCCCCCACCGCCTGAAGCTCTCTCAACTGCGAGCGCTCGTGGCTATTGCCGACCGGGGTTCGTTCAGCGACGCCGCCCTGCACATGGAGCTTTCCCAATCGGCGGTGAGCCACGCCATCGCTACTCTAGAAGAAGAGCTGGGGGTGTCATTGCTCAACCGGGGTCGCCAGGGGGCGGTGCTGACGCCGGTGGGTGAACAAATCACTGAGGAAGCCCGACAGGTGCTGCGATCGCTCTACACCCTGTGCAATCGGGCAGACGAAGCCAAGGGGTTGCAAGCCGGCGAAGTGCGAATTGCGGCCTTCCGCAGCGTGGCGACCCACATTTTACCGGAGGTGATTCGCCAGTTTCGGCAGCAGTACCCTGGGGTAACCATTGCCATTGATGAAAAATCTCACTATGGGATGGTGGAAAACGATCTGCGTCAGGGGCGGGCCGATGTGGGGTTTACCTATTTGCCCAGCCGCGATGAGTTTGAGCAGTGGGAACTGCTGCGCGATCGCTACATCCTCCTCCTGCCGCCTAGCTCCCCACCGCACGCTCCTCTTCCCCAACCCTTCACCTGGCAGGACCTGGCGGCTTATCCGCTGATTTTGACCCCAAATGATGACGGCGATCGCCAGTATCTTGATCGCCTGCTGCACAGCTGGAATCAGCAATTGCAGCCAGCCTACGCCGTTCGCGAAGACTCGACTATTCTCAGTATGGTGGAGCGCGGGTTGGGGGCCACCATCATGGCATCCTTGGCGGCAGAGCCTATTCCCCCAGGGCTACGGGTAGCGGAGTTGCCCCAGCCCCTAGAGCGTGTGATTGGGGTAATTGTGCTGCGGGATGCACTCTTGCCACCGCCGGTCTATGCCTTTTTGGATCGGCTTAAAGCGGTTTGGCTCCAGTCCCAAGCGACCCAGGCTGCCTCCGATCTGGCCACAGGAAGCCAGTAGCCCAACACCCGGTTGCCACAAAAAATGCCTCGGCGCTAGGCCGAGGCAAACAGGTCGTTGTTGCTCTGGAAGGACGTTGAACGCGGTTCACATTCTCCAGATGTTGACTACAGCAGCACGCCTACCGATTTCGGACGGCGGCAAACATTAACCGGCGTTAGAAGCCCATAGCCTTGGCCAAGATATCAGGGTCTGGATTGAGGTTCCCTTTGACCTGGTTGTTGCTGTGGGCGATCGCGGTGTCAGGGTCTTTCAAGCCGTTGCCGGTCAGCACACAGACAATATCGATGCCAGCGGGCACTTGGTCTTTGACCTTCAGCAACCCTGCTACCGAAGCGGCGCTAGCGGGTTCACAGAACACCCCCTCCAAAGCTAGCAGGCGGTAGGCGTCCAAAATTTCGGCATCGGTAACAGCGTTAAACTCACCTTGGCTGGCGTCGCGCACGGCTTCGGCCTTGGTCCAGCTAGCGGGGTTACCAATGCGAATGGCGGTGGCGAGGGTTTGCGGATCGCGCACTACATGACCATTGACTAGAGGGGCGGCCCCAGCAGCCTGAAAACCCATCATGCGGGGTAGGCGACTACATTTGCGCTGCTGATGGTACTCACAAAACCCCATCCAGTAAGCGGTAATGTTACCCGCGTTGCCCACTGGAATGCACAGCCAGTGAGGAGCATCGCCCATAGCGTCAACGATCTCAAAGGCTCCAGTCTTCTGCCCCTCGAGGCGATAAGGGTTGACTGAGTTAACCAAGGTGATGGGGTAATCCTTTGCCAATTCTTGCACCATGGCAAGAGCATCGTCAAAGTTGCCGTTGATAGCTAGCACTTCGGCCCCGTAGAGCAAGGCTTGAGCCAGCTTACCTAGCGCTACATAACCATCAGGAATCAGCACAAAGGCCCGCATCCCGCCGCGGCGGGCGTAGGCGGCAGCAGCGGCAGAGGTATTGCCCGTGCTGGCACAAATCACCGCTTCGGCCCCGGCCTCTTTGGCTTTGGAGATGGCCATGGTCATGCCCCGGTCCTTGAAGCTGCCAGTGGGGTTGAGGCCGTCGTACTTGACCCACACCTTGACGTCTTTGCCGATGTGTTGGGCCAGGACGGGCATGGGAATCAGCGGAGTATTGCCCTCACACAGGGTCACCACTGGAGTCTGATCGGAGACGGGTAGGTAGCTTCGATAGGTTTCAATCAGCCCTGGCCAGGGCTGGAGCCCGGTGGCGAGAGAGCGAGAAACGGCGGTGGCAGCAGGGTTTACGCTTAGGGTCACGATAGGTTGACGATAGGTACGGCATGCTAAAGACGTAGATCAGTGAGACCTAGCCTAAGACTCAGCCTTTGTTTTCTAGTTTACCGTGCGCCTTGACGCCAACAGATCAAGAGCTGTGTTTTTAGCACCGACGAGAATAGAAATTTCTGCCCTAGGGATGATCTCCAGTTTACAGACTGCCCTAGATCAGCTCTGCGGTTTGCGATCGCCTGGTTTAAGATTAGTTGCTGGACAGGATGGTTAAAATGTCTTAACTTTCTGACTGAGTACAATTTTCTACCCAACTTCGCCCATGAATGCCTCCGTAGACCGCACTAACGTTCAGGCAACGGCTCTATCCCCTGGAGCAGCCCTGGAACCAGCGGTAGCCCCCCATCAAATTCCGGCGGCTGTGGCCCCAGCGGCCCGTGAAACAGCCCCCGCCTCCGACGATAAGATTTGCTGGATTGAAGTGCGCCAGGCTCCCTACCACCCCAATCAGCAGGTGGAGTTGCTGCACTTGCAGGCTGAGGCCGAGGCCTTACTGTTGCAGTTGCAGGCTAAGCATCAGCGGCGGCAGAGCAACCTTGACGGTGCTGTAGAACCTTCTGTCTAACTATTAAATGGTGCTGTTCACCTGCGATACCTATAGGGAGCGCTCCGCGAATCGCCTCTTTAGTCCTAGCGAAATGCGCCACTTTCTGAAGAATTCGCTATGGTTAGGGGGATTTTGTGGGGAGATGCTGTGATGACCTACTCTGCCAAGCCAAGGCAAGCTAGAGAGCCCAAGCCAAAAAGCCTAGCCAACCGAAAGATGTACTCTGCGATCACGGGGGGGTTGCTGCTGGCGATCGCAGCCGGGGCCACCATCAGACTCACCACAGCCGACTCCCGCAACAACGAGGTCGCCGAGGTCGCGCCGGTTGACGATGCGGTCGTTTCTGACCCAGCCGCCGATGGCGCTCTGACTCCTGCTACTGGGGAAGCGGCTACTCCCTTTGAATCAAAGCCTTTCTATGCGGCATCGGCACCGCTACGGCTGGCCGACCCGAGCCTGCTGCGCTCCACCTCTCCCCAGGCTCGAGTAGAGGCGATCGCGGCTGGTCGTTCTGATCCGTTTGCCTCAGTGGTGTTGCCAGGTCCTAGAGTATCGCGTTCCAAGCCGGCAGCCGCCGTGTTGACGCCAGCACCTGCGGCGGCCAGAGGTCAGGCGCTGCCGACGGTGCCCGCGTCGGCAACCCAGAGTCTGCCCCCTCTGCCTCAAGTAACCCAGTCTGTGGCCCTGCCTAACCTGCCGGCCCCCTTTCTACCCGGTAGCGTACCGCCTATCCCCACAGACCTCGCTGTTGCACCCACTGGCAGCCCAGCTTTTCAAAACCTGGTTGACCAAGTGGTGGTCAGCGGCGTAGTTCAGGTAGGCAGCGGCATCAGCGTGATTATCACCGAGCCCGGTAGCACCGTCAGCCGTCGCGTTGCCCAGGGCGACATGCTGGCTGGCGGCCGCATCAGACTTAAGTCGGTGGATATGTCTGGGCAAGAGCCCATGGTAGTGCTGACCTACGACGGTAAAGATTACACGCGTACTGTCGGGGCCCCCATGGTGAGTGCCCTCTAGCGGTTTGGCACTCCCGACCATGGCTGTGATGCTGGCAAAGCGAAGTTTTGCTTAAGTTTGGCGACCCACCCGACTCAGAATTGATATACCAGAGGGGTTAGCCAGGTGGCTAGGAACCGATAGCGCTAGCCCAATTTGGTTAATGGCGCTTGCTACCCTAGCGGTTATTCAGTCGGCTTGGGAGAGTTAACCCATGGGCGGTAGTCAGACATCTTTTAGTCAAAAAGGGGCACCGCGATCGCTGGGGCTTGAAGGGGACGCCTACGAGTGCCCGGTATGTCGCCATGGGCAAATTCAACCGATGGCGTTGATGGATGCCTACGCCTGTAGCTTTTGCCGCCACATTTTTGAAGTCGACCTCGACCAGCAAACTGTGCATGTTGTAGACAGCGTGCAGCCCATGGGCTGGCGCTGGCAGGGTTGGCGCTGGCAACCGCTTTACCAAAGTCGGGGAGACCTTACTCTAATTCTCTGGCTAGTGGGGTTGGCCCTAGTCATTCTCCCAGCAGGTCTAGTCGCCCTGGGGGGCTACGTGTTTCCGCCCCTAGAGGCTACAGGAGTGAACTGGTCTCTGGTTTGGGCGATCGGTACATTAGCCGCCCACAGTGCCATGGTGGGCTGGCTGATCGCCGAACATTACCAGTTTCCACTCTATGTGATGGCCAAAATTCGTTTGCAAAGATTGCTAGAACGCTTGCCAGGCTAGCCGACGCAGCTAGCCACCAGGACAATTCTCATCCCTATTGGCAGTCGGTTGACGAAAACCAAATCAAGGGAATCTTGGCGTCGCTGCGCCAGCGAACCCAGCCCTCTGAGACGCTAGAGCCAGGCAGTGGGGTGCACCCCTGGGCAGGTTGAGTCACCCGCACCCGAAGCCAGTCGCCTTCGAGCTCGAGAGGTTGAATAATGCTGTTAGAACCCACTAGGGCCTGGAGCGGAGCAGTACCGCTGGGGGTTAAGCGCATGGGTTGGGCTAGGCCAGGTCGCCGAAACTCAATGCGTGAGGCATCTTGCATAGATGACTCCCAAGTTTCAACGGTGAGAGGTACGGTACCTAGCTCTAGGTGAGAAGTGTGAGCCCAGGCGGCTCCGGCAGCAGTGTATTGAAAGCGAAACCAGCCATCGGGGCGAATCTCTAAAACCGGAAAGGTGTAAATCTGCTGCTCAGTTTGCACCATGGAGAAAGCAGCATCACGGCCAATGGCCAGGGGCTCTGCGTCATTAGGCACGAGCCAGCCGTTGATCAACCATCCCCAGTGGGCACTGTCTGGACTGGGATAAATGGGTAGGGCTACATCTCGAAGCCAGCCAGCACCCGAGAGGGCATCCGTAGCATCGGTTGACAAGTTAACGGGACGCAGATGCCCCACCCCGACGTCATCGTTGGAGGCCGGGGTAAGACCAATGATGCCCGTTGCATCTGGGATGATGGGGTCGGGAAGAGGCGTTGGTAAGGGCGGCAGACTGGGAGTCGCAGCGTCTTGTTTGTCCCTGAGGTCTTGGGGAATAGCGGGCGGTTCTGGAGCGGCCCAGGGGGAGCTGGCTGTAGCCATTCCCAACCAGGTGGTAGCTAAGAGCCCGATCGCAAAGGTGAGCAAGCGGTCCAAGCGGCCCAGGCTATTTTGTTCTGGAGTATGGCCCGAGGGGCGTGGGGGCTGAGACAGGAAAGAACGCATAGCCATGACAACTGGGAAAGGATGAATGTCAGAACCTGGTAGCAGTACGACTGCGATCGCAGTTCGGATGCCCTAGACCGACTCGATTATGGTCTAGTCAAGCCCATTGTGAGCCGCTTGCTGGGCTCCCTTGACCAACACTTAACTCCATTGTGACCGATGCAACATCGTTGCCGATGAAATGTTCCGTATCTGTAATTGCTGCTAACGCCGACTCACTGAACCCCACCGCTCTAGCCCATCGACTGGCTAGACTGACCGGCTCCTAAGCACAGTCAATAACGTGAGAAAGTGCTCAGGCAGGGGGGCGATCGCCACTACTGACTCCCCCGTCGCCGGATGGCGTAGCTCTAGTCGCTCGGCATGGAGCGCCTGACCGGGCAAGTTCACTCCCACATCACGCCCTGTGCCATAGGTGGGATCGCCAACAATCGGATGGCCCATGTGGGTACTGTGGACGCGAATCTGGTGGGTGCGCCCAGTTTCTAGACGAAAGCGCAGCAGCGAGAAGTTGCCCAAGCGTTCTTCCACTTGCCAGTGGGTAACGGCGGTACGGCCTTTCTCTAGGGGAACGACGGCATGCTTTTTGCGATCAACGGGGTGGCGACCCAGGGGTGCGTCAATGGTGCCGAAGTTAGTTTTGGGTGCTCCATAGACCAGCCCCAGGTATTCGCGGCGGGCAGTTTTGGCCTTCATCTGGGCTTGCAGGTCGCTGTGGGCCAGGTCGGTTTTGGCCACGACGATCGCCCCAGTGGTGTTTTTGTCGAGCCGGTGCACAATGCCGGGGCGCTGCACGCCGCCAATACCTAACAGCTGATCGCCACAGTGGGCCAGTACGGCGTTAACCAAAGTGCCGCTCAGGTTGCCAGGGGCGGGATGCACCACCAGCCCAGCGGGCTTGTTGAGAATAATTAAATGCTCGTCTTCGTAGAGAAGGTCGAGGGGAATGGCCTCGGCAGTAAGCTCCAGCGGGCGAGGTTCAGGGATGGTGAGACGAATGCGATCGCCCACCTGCACCGCCTCTTTCTTGTTAGTGCAGAGCTGCCCGTTGAGCTGCACATGTTCCCCATCGATCAGTTTTTGAATGCGGTTGCGGGAAAGTTCGTCCACATTGGCAGTCAGCCAGCGATCGAGCCGTTCGGGGTCGGGGACAGTGACGGTGAGTTCGAGGGTTTGGTCGGTGATGGCTGAGAGACTGAGCGCGGTAGGAGTTCTATAATCCATCATAATTCGCTCTTTTCTCGGACGCGTTCTATGAGCACCAGCCCTGCAACGTTAACCGCCCTACTGCCCGGTCAACTGCGCCGCATTCACCACCTGGCGTTGAATGTAAAGAATATGGATGCCTCGCGGCGCTTCTACGGCGGACTGCTGGGTCTCAAGGAGTTAACCGGGGATGAGGTAGACGACACGCTTAAAGAACTGGTGGCCACGGGCAAGGTCGCTAACTTTATCACCCCTGACGGCTTGATTCTCGATTTGTTTGGTGCTCCCGATCTGGAACCACCCGATCCCAATCCCGAAAAATCCTTTACCCGTGCTTACCATCTGGCTTTCGACATTGACCCCGCGCAGTTCGCTCAGGCGTTGGCAGTACTGGAGGTGAATGGAGTTGCGATCGCCCATGGTCCCGTCACCCGACCTACCGGGCGCGGCGTCTACTTTTACGACCCCGACGGCTTTATGGTAGAAATTCGCTGCGATCCGGTTGAGACCTAGCGCATAGCACTATCGAAGAAAGAGAGCCTTGTAGAGCAGTTCGATCGCCAGAGCTGAACAGGGTTAGAGGAGGCCTTGAGTCAGCTAAAGGATTGCTATGATTAAGCGGTCAGGATTGGAGTTCGCTTGACTCATCTATTCTTCCAGTAACGCCTGAAGGACATTCCATGCGATTTAAGGCTCAATCTGACAAGCGCGATTTGCCCGAGATCAATCTCGTGCCCATGATGGACGTCTTAATGACGATCCTGGTATTTTTCATCATTATTTCGATGACGGCTGAGTTTAATCAGCAGGCGGTCGATGTTCAGCTACCCTCGACTGAGTCGGGCGGTAGTGCGGTTGGCCAGCCAGACCCGCTCATCGTTGAGCTAGACCAACAAGAGCAGCTTTACTTAGCAGGGCAGCCGGTTGATCCAGCCACGATGGCCCAGCAAATTCAGCAGTATCTCGTTGAAGATCCAAAGGGCGTTATTGTCTTGAAAGCTGATTACCAGTTGAGCTATCAGCAAATTGTTGAAGTGCTGGGGCCAATGCGAGCCGTGGGCGGAGCCCAAGTTTCCCTAGCAATTGAATAATTGAATAAGAAATCAGCAAAAAGCATCGTCCCCCAGTGAGTAACTTATTGGGGGACGATGTTGGGCAGTTTACCGAACCAAAACAGGTTTTTCGACCTGGTAGGTGGCGAGAATGCGCTCGGCCATCTGGGGTGGGGTCAACCCCAGCGCCGCCTTCGACTGGTCGGGGGAAGCGTGGTCAACCAGCACATCGGGCACGCCGATGCGCAGCACCGAGGCAGGTACCTGCG
Source organism: Nodosilinea sp. WJT8-NPBG4 (assembly GCA_019359285.1). Taxonomy (GTDB): domain Bacteria; phylum Cyanobacteriota; class Cyanobacteriia; order Phormidesmidales; family Phormidesmidaceae; genus Nodosilinea. The sequence goes on along the minus strand of JAHHHQ010000072.1, from coordinate 18,776 downwards.
CATCCAAAATCGACTCGGCCACCGCGGAGCCAAAGCCGCCCATCAGGCAGCCCTCTTCGAGGGTGACGACCTTGCCAATTTCTCGAGCTAGGGGCAAAATCAGCTCCTCGTCGAGGGGTTTGGCAAAGCGGGCGTTGACCACAGTGGCCTCAATGCCGTGCTCACTGAGGATTTCGGCGGTTTGCATGGCGGGGTACACCATTGAGCCGTAGCCCAGCAGCAGCACGTCGTCGCCCTGGCGCAGCACTTCCGCTTCACCAATGGGCAGAGGTTCCCAACCCTCTTCCATGAGGGGAGCACCGTAGCCACTGCCTCGGGGATAGCGCATGGCGATCGCACCCGCCTTATAGTCAATCCCGGTCACCATCATCCGCTGCATCTCGGCCTCATCCTTAGGGGCCATCAGCACAATGTTGGGAATGCAGCGCAGGTAGGCGATGTCATAGAGCCCTTGGTGGGTTGGCCCATCAGCCCCAACAATGCCCGCCCGGTCGAGGCAGAAAAACACCGGCAGCTTTTGAATGCACACGTCGTGGACAATCTGGTCGAAGCCCCGCTGCAAGAAGGTGGAGTAGATGGCCGCGACGGGACGCATGCCTTCGCAGGCCAAACCAGCGGCCAGGGTGATGGCGTGCTGTTCGGCAATGCCCACGTCGATGTACTGCTTAGGCAGCGCCTGCTGGAGTTTGTCTAGCCCGGTGCCCGTAGCCATGGCGGCGGTGATGCCGACAATTTTGGGGTTGTCTTCAGCGAGCTTGATCAGGGTTTCGGCAAACACCTTCGAGTAGCTGGGGGGCTTGGGTTTTGTTGAGGGAATGCCTTTGCCGGTGGAGAGGTTAAAAGGCGACTGGGCATGGTAGCCGACTTGGTCTTTTTCGGCGATCGCATAGCCCTTGCCCTTGGTAGTTGCCACATGCACCAGCACGGGGCCAGTGTGCTTGTGGGCCTCTTTGAAGGTGACGATCAGCTCTTGCAGGTTGTGGCCATCCACCGGTCCCATGTAGGTGAAGCCCAGCTCCTCAAACACGGCCCCTACTTTGGGCACCGCCAGGCGCTTCATGCCTTCCTTGACTCGATCGAGTTCTGGGGAGAGCGACTCGCCGACAAAGGGCAGGTGCTTAAACTGCTCTTCCAGATTGTCGGTGAGGAACTGCACCGGCGGGCTGAGGCGCATTTTGTTGAGGTAGCGCGGAATCGCCCCAACGTTAGGCGAGATCGACATTTCGTTGTCGTTGAGCACCACCAGCAGATTGGTGTGGGGCAGGTGGCCTGCGTGGTTAATGGCCTCTAAGGCCATACCGCCAGTGAGCGCACCGTCGCCAATGATGGCGGCCACCTTGTAGTTGTCGCCGGACAGATCGCGGGCCAGAGCCATGCCCAAAGCTGCCGAAATACTGGTGGAGGCGTGCCCCGCACCAAAGTGGTCAAACTTGCTCTCGCTGCGCTTGAGGTAGCCCGCCACACCGCCTTTTTGGCGCAGAGTGTGAAAGTCGTGGTAGCGGCCGGTGATCAGCTTGTGGGGATAGGCCTGGTGGCCCACATCCCAGGTGACTTTGTCGCGATCGAGGTCGAGGGTTTGATACAGGGCCAGGGTCAGCTCCACTACCCCTAGCCCTGGGCCCAAGTGCCCCCCGCTAGCCGCCACGGTTTCCAGGTGCTTTTCGCGAATCTGGCGGGCCACGTCTTCGAGCTGGCGAATGGATAGACCGTGGAGTTGATTGGGGTGAGTTACGTCACTCAGGTGCATACTGCCTTAACCTCTGCGTCACGAAATTGAGTTTTTCCTGCTACTCTTCACTGTAGAAGATTCAACGGCCAGAAACATTGAGGAGGGCAAGCATTGGTTAAAGCCAGTACTGCCCAGGCTAATCTAGAGGACTAATCCTCTGTAATTAATTGATCAACAGACTGTAACCGCTAATTGCGCCCGTTAACCAAGCGATATAACCTTTAACGTTCTGTTATGGTTCATTTTCTAGCTTCCATTACCCATCGCCAGTGCCTTGCAATACCGTTTGCCGTGATCATAGGGCTGACGACTTCCATGGTGATACTCTCCGCCCCGCAAGCGATCGCCAACGATTTTGAATCCTGCGCCAGTCGCCTAATTGGGGCTGGCATTGCCGGACCCTCGGCAGCCGGTGCCTGCGGCCAGGCCCTGTACCCGGTCGATCTGGCCAGCTGCACCGTTGATGTCATTGGTGTCGCCGAAGTAGATGCTGAGCAAGCTCTAGTGGCTTGTCAGAGCGATCGCCGCCCCAAAGAGCTTGCCACCTGCGTCAGTGACATTCACCAGGGTCTAGAGGTCGCCAACTCTACCGCTGTGCTGAACAACTGCCGCCGCAGCGTGCTACCCGTACGGTTTTCTGACTGCGTCGTGGGCGTGGCTACCGCAGCTAGCCTAGCCGTAGCCGACTCCATGAGCCAGTGCATTGCTGCCGGCTACCGCCCGGAGGATGTCGCTCCCACCTTCATTTTTTCTCGCTAGTATAGCGGTCTAAAGGTTCAAAGTTTCAGGTTTAAGCCAGGCCATGAACCTGAAACCTTGAACCTTAAACCCTGCCCCCTTTAGCTCGGCAAATTGCTAACCCCGGCGCAGATTTTCTAGGGCAGTGATGTAGTCGGGGATATTTTCCTGCCCCACCTGACAGGCGGTTTTATCGATGGCTAACAGATCGTCGCCGTAGATCACTTGGCCGATGGGAACGCGATCGCCGCGATCGGGCTGCCAGTCGCGACTGACGAATTTTTCGGTACAGTCCACCACTCCACCCGCAAAGAAGTGGCCTAGGGTGTAGTAAACGTCTTGCAGGACCAGGGGCACCGATGGGCGGTGGAGCTGCCCGCGTGAACTGGCGCTACGGGCCTTGTATTTCTCTCTGGGAAAGAGGCCATAGAGGTTTTTTAGGGTCGCAGAAATTAACGGGGACCCTTTCAGCTGGGTGCGCTTAAAGGCGCTGACCGAAAGGCAGCAATCGACCTCTTGCAGCAGTTTAGGTGCCCACATGGTTTTGAACCGCACCGGGCTGGGAGAGCGGTTGGGGTATTCGGCCAGTTCTAGCTCATCGGCATTGAGCAGCTGAATCTTTGTCGATAAAAGCTGCTGAACGCCAAGCTTGGCCATTACGGTGTCGAAAGAGACTTTAGAGCAAACCCCTTCAACAATAAAAATTTCAGCGCTGGGGCTATATTCCTGAAGTCCTCGAATGACTTCTTGCAGCACCGCCATGCTGACAGTAACAGGTGGCCCAACGGGGTAGCCAAGATTGGGCTTAACAAGAATGCGTTGAGCCGACTGGGCCGCAGCGGGAGGGGTGTAGTGGAAGCGATCGCTGGGAGTTGCAACCGCTGAGGCTAAGACTGACATAGGGTTGCATTCAGGTATGAGCGCTAACTAATGAACTGCACCACAATAATGCCAATAGCCCAGGCGAAGAAAATCCAGGTGATTAAGCTTGTCATCGTTACTCCGGCCAAACAATTCTTTTGGCAATAAAAATCCTCTTTTCTAATGTAGTTGGGTACTTAAGTCATTCCGAGGGCAGAAAACCGAACCCGTCTCATCAGCGGAGTTACGCATGAATAGGTCCACACAGGGATTAACCGACAAGGCACTGGCAAAAAAACTGAGTGCCGGGGTTTACTCTCCTGGGTTGAGTCGCGTATAGTAGTAGACTGTGTCTGTGATCAAAAGGTCTTACGGCTAGAGAAACCAAATGGCTAAGAAAAGCATGATTGCGCGGGAGCGCAAGCGGGAAAAGATGGTAGAGCAATACGCCAAAAAGCGTGAAGCCCTGCTAGAAGAGTTTGACAAAGCTGCCAACCAGCAAGAGAAGGTGGCAGTCCACCGCAAAATTCAGCAACTTCCCCGCAACAGCGCACCGACTCGCCTGCACAATCGTTGCTGGATGACCGGTCGCCCTCGTGGCTACTATCGCGACTTCGGCCTTTGCCGCAACAAGCTGCGCGAGATGGCTCACCAGGGTTTGCTGCCTGGGGTTGTCAAGTCGAGCTGGTAAAGTAAGCTTTCGCTTCTTAAACCAGCCTCAGGCTTTTTCAAAAAGTTTTAGAGTTGGTTCTTTAAAAGGGTTTTGAGCAATGCTCAAGACCCTTTTGTTTGGGAATTTATAGAGATCGCGTAACTAGCTATTCCCAAATCTCGGCCATCACTAAAACAAAACTGGGCAGAACATCTTCTCCAGAGAGCTGTTCCGGCTGGCTCAAATACTCTGTAGGTCTCCCCAGACGGTAAATCTCCACCCGTTTTTCCTGGGGATCGATTAGCCACCCTAAGCGCACGCCACAATCGCGATATTCAGCCATTTTGTGCTGAAGAGTGGCCAGTTTGTCTGTCGATGAGCGCAGCTCAATCACGAAATCGGGAGCCAGAGGTAAAAACCTGGCGGGGTCTGGAGCCAGGGCTTCGATGCGCGTTTTTGCTACCCAGGCTACATCTGGCGAGCGATCGGCCCCATTGGGAAGCGAGAACCCGGTGGAAGAATCAAACACAAATCCTGTGCCATCTTGTTCGGCCCAAGCGCCCACCCGTAAGTTGAGCTTAGAATTTTGACGACCAGACTCCCAGCCTGTGGGTGGCATGAGAATTAAATCTCCTGTACTGCTACGTTCGAGGCAAATGTCGTGGTTGACTTTGCACAGCTCATAGAACTGTTCGCGGGTGAGCCGCACCACTGGGTCGAGGGTCAGGGTCAGTGAAGTCATAGCCCTAGGATAACGACTGATCGCTGTAGGTTAAGTGATATCGCTCTCTGCATCGGCGCCGTCGGATAGCCTGCCCACGCGGCTGGCCTCAAGGGTAGTGGAGCGGCCGCAGCAGCGATCGATCCCCAAGCTATCGAACAGGAGGTCGCCCACGGCGTTGGCGACGGTAAACTCGCCGTAGAAACTGTCAGAAAAATCATAGGCTTGCAGCTCAGTCAAGATCGCCATCACGAGCGAGCCGACATCGTTTTCGCCCTCCATACGCTGGCGGACAAACACCTGCGAAACGCGCTCGGCAATTTTGCGATTGGCTGGTTCCGGCAGATATTCTGCATTCAGCCAGGTCAACAGCGCTGCCTTGAGCCACTGCCCCTCCTGTTGAGCATCCTCTGGCGGCGGCAGCATAATGGGGCTAAGGGGGTCAGTCATCGAGTTGAGGGGTGAGGAAACCGAGGAAAACCTTCTGTACACTCAATACTACCGTCTCAGATTCCTGCCTTAGAGTGAAGGCGGCTGAGCGTCAAGAAACATTACTCACCCTCCCCTTGAGCACCCATCTACTCAAACTATTGTGACCTCCATCAAGTACGACCTAGACGCCATCATTCGCGGTTACTCCCAGGGGTATTTTTTGATGGCCGATGGCGAGGGCGACGACCTGGGCTGGTACTCTAGCCGCCAGCGCACGCTGATTCCCCTAGACGATCGCTTTCGCTATCCCAAATCGCTGCGGCGATCGCTCAACCAAAACCGCTTTCGGGTCGCTATCAACCAGGCGTTTGAAGAGGTGGTCAGCGGCTGCGCCGATCGCGACACCACCTGGATTTCAAGCGAACTCAGGCAGGTCTATACCGAACTCTACCGGGCGGGCTGGGCCTACAGCTTCGAAACCTGGCAGGGGGATGAACTGGCGGGGGGCATTCTCGGCCTGGTGATTGGCGGCGCGTTTATTGGCGAGTCAATGTTTTTTCGCATTTCTGAGGGTTCTAAGGTAGCGATGGTAAAGCTGGTCGAACACCTGCGTCAGCGCCACTTTGCCCTATTCGATGCCCAGATGATGAACCCCCATCTGGAACGGTTTGGGGCCTGTGTCATCGGCGATCGCGAGTACAAAAGCCTGCTAAAAATTGCTCTAAAGCAAAACTGTAGCTTTCTCTAAAGCATCTGGCTGAGGCTGAGATGCCCCACAGCCAGGCAAGTCGCCATACCAGCGCTGGGCTAGGCCATTGAGCTGGTCGAGAATGGCCACCAGTTCGCCCGCGCGCTCCGTCAGGCTATAGGTGACCTGGGGCGGCACGGTGGGCTCGTAGTGCCGATGGACAATGCCCTCTTGCTCCAGCATCCGCAGGCGCTCGGTGAGCATTTTGGTCGAGATCCCCTCCACCTGGCGATGCAACGCCCCAAACCGCATGGGTCCACTGGTAGAAAGCGTCCAGATGATGTACATAGTCCAGGGGCCCGACAGCAGGTTCATCAAAATGCTGACGGGGCAGGAGTTGCGATCGTTGGTTAGTCGTGCCATAGGAGCTTAGGGACGGTTCAGGATGCCGAAAGCAGAGGTTAGGGTGCTAGCAGGCCTTAGTCCGTTAACCTTACCCGCGTTCTATTACCAGAATACTTCTTCCATCCGCGAACCACTAGTTACTTTGAGGTTCCTACTTTACTTTGGTAAGTAGTTACTTTTAGTATCTAGGCATAGCTTTCGCCGTACCGTCCTATGTCAACTATCGCCGTTGTTTACTTTTCTGGAGGTGGGCACACCCATCTCATGGCCGAAGCGATCGCCGCTGGCGTGCGTGAAGTAGGCCACACCGCCGACCTGCTGCGCATTACCGGCGAGCAAATTACGGCCGGTCGCTGGCAAGATGACGCATTTATGGCTCGATTGAGCGCAGCCGACGCCATTGTGTTTGGCTCCCCCACCTACATGGGCGGCGTGGCGGCTCAGTTCAAAGCTTTTATTGACGGGGCTAGCTCTGCCTGGCTTGTGCAGCAGTGGAAGGACAAAATCGCCGCCGGTTTTACCCACTCCAGCTCCCTCAGTGGCGACAAGCAGGGCACGCTGCTGTATCTGTCCACCAACGCCGCCCAGCACGGCATGGTGTGGGTGGGGGCCGCCGATATGCCTAGCCACTATCAGGGCAAAACCGACGGCGTCAACCGCCTGGGCTCGTTCTTAGGAATTATGGGCCAGAGCCCCATGACGATGGATGGTAGCCCTGCCGCCCTCGAATCGGGCGATCGCCTCACCGCTGAGCTATTTGGTCAGCGCATTGCCACCGCCGTCGAGCGCTGGACCTCGCAGAAAGTGGCTGTTCCGGCCTAGGCCGACAATACTTAGCCATAACGACAGGTGGTCTTCCGATTTCTGAGAACGCCACCTGTTATTGCTGGGATGGGGCACTGTAAAGGGCTAAATGCACCTCGCCCCAATGGCACAGCGACTGCAACACTGGCATTAAGCTCCGACCATAGTCGGTGAAAGAATACTCTACCTTGGGCGATTTGCTCAGGTGCGAAATCCGCAGCACAATGCCATCAGCTTCTAATTCTCGAAGCTGATGAGTAAGGACTTTTTCACTCACGTCAGGCATTAAGCGCTTGAGCTCACTAAAACGCTTTGCCTCGTCGCGCAAATGCCAGAGAATCAAGATTTTCCACTTACCGCCCAGTACCTTTAAAGTTGCCTTAACAAATTCTGTTCCTTCGGTGGTTATCTCTGACATCGTTCATTTTGGCTAATCATAACGAAACTGGATACTTACGAAAAAGTAAGTACTTTGCAAACTCCAAGACTCAGTATACCGTTGTGAAAATTGGTTAGAAAAAGGCCGCTAAAATGCAGGTAGAAAACGCTGTAGCACTGATAACTGGCGCTAACGGTGGTATAGGGCAATACTATATTGACACCTTACGAGCAATGGGAGCCGCTCGAATCTACGCCGGAGCGCGCCAGCTTAAAAGCTTAGATAATTTGGTTGCGCTCGATCCAGACCGCATTATTCCTGTTGCTTTAGATATTACCGATGAGGCAACGGTAAAGGCGGCAACCGCCCAGTGTGGCGATGTAAATTTACTGATCAACAATGCGGGCATTGCCCTGATGCAGGGGTTTATTTCTGCACCCGATCTCTCTGCAGCGCGGGCCGAGCTTGAGGTAAATTACTTTGGCACTTTGACGATGTGTCGCGCGTTTGCGCCAGTGCTCAAGGCCAATGGTGGGGGTGCGATCGTCAATATGCTCAGCATTCTGGGCCGAGTTAATTTCCCTATGAATGCCTCCTACAGCGCGTCTAAAGGAGCGGGCTATATCTTGACCCAGGGGGTGCGGGCAGAGTTAGCGGCCCAAAATACCCTCGTCGTCGGCGTCATGCCCGCAACGGTAGATACCGAGAGTAGCCGGCACTTTCCGCCTCCCAAAGTGGCCCCCGCAGCGGTAGCCCAAGATGCGCTTCAGGCCGTGATTGATGGCGTGGAAGATGTCTACCCCGGCGAACAGGCCAAGGCGATCGCAGCTCAACTGCTCAGTGATCCTAAGGGGCTAGAGAAAGCAATGGCGGCAATGCTGCCCCAGTCAGCGTAAGCATTGGCAGAAGGTTCACTTCTCACCCCTCTAACTCCCGCCCCCATTCTGCATTCTCCAGGTCTTAAATACCGCTGACGTAGTAGTCGCGGGTGCCCTTGGCATTGAGGGCATCGCCCAGCCGATCGAGGGCGTGCACATAGGCGGCAGTGCGCGGAGAAATTGCCAATTCCTGGGCAATTTGCCAGATGCGCTCGCCCTCGGTCACTATCATGGTTTTGAGGCGGGCGTTGACATCCTCAATCGACCAGTAGAGACCGCTGCGGTTTTGCACCCATTCAAAGTAGCTGACGGTGACGCCGCCCGCGTTGACCAGAATATCGGGGAAGACGTAGATATCTCTGGCCTCTAGGATGCGATCGGCCTCGGAAGTCACGGGGCCGTTGGCCACCTCAAAGATGTAGCGAGCCTGAATGGTGTTGGCATTCTCGGCAGTGATTTGATTCTCCAGCGCTGCCGGAATCAAGATATCGACATCTAGGGCCAGCAGTTCGTCGTTGGTGACCACGGAGTGATCGTTCACGATGTTGCACACGGTGCCTTCGCAGTACACCGCTTTAAGGCTGCGGGTCGAGGTCTTGAACTGCTGAATGCTAGGGATATCTAGCCCTGACTGGGAGTAGACGCCGCCCTGGGAGTCGCTGACCGCCACAACCCGATAGCCAGCATCGAACAGCAGCCGGGCGATGACGCTGCCAGCATTGCCAAACCCCTGCACCGCAACGGTAGTGTTTTGAGGCACCTGGCCAAATTTGGCCATCATTGCCTGCAGTACATAGAAAGCTCCGGTGCCGGTGGCTGTGTCGCGCCCCTGACTGCCGCCCATGCTGAGGGGTTTGCCGGTAATCACCGCCGGGCTTAGCTTGCGACAGATGATGCTGTACTGATCCATCATCCAGCCCATAATCATGGGGTTGGTGTAGACATCGGGAGCGGGCACATCGACATCGGGACCGATAAAGTTGGCGATCGCGTCAATGTACCCCCGGCTTAAGCGCTCTAGCTCAAATTTCGACAGCTCCTTGGGGTTCACGGTGACGCCGCCTTTAGCACCGCCCAGGGGCAAATTCAGCGCCGCGCACTTAAAGGTCATCCAAAATGCCAGCGACTGGACCTCGTCGAGGTTGACATCGGGGTGAAAGCGAATGCCGCCTTTAGTAGGGCCGCGCGTGTCGTCGTAGCGCACTCGGTAGCCCTGAAAGACCTTCAAGGTGCCGTTGTCCATCCGCACCGGAATCGACACGGTGAGGCTGGCCTTAGGATATCGCAGCCGTTCAGAGGCATCTTCAGAGATAGAAACGTATTTGAGCGCCCGCTCTAGACGGCGGTTAGCATCGGACAAAATAGAGGCCATAGACAAACACCAGGGGATGAAGGGATTGGTGAGCAGCAAACAGTGCCGCTATTACTAAGGTGCCGCTAGGTCGAATTGACTCAATCAAATAGCAATATTTTGTATTGTAAGCTACCGTTTTTACACCCCTGTGCCCTTCTCTCTCACCTATCTCCCTCACCTTCCCCACTTCCTCATCTCAGTGCCAAACAGGTTCCCTCTATCAGAAGGGCAGGAAAATGCTGCTCAGCTCAAGTTGTCTTCACGGCTCCTGCGGGGCACGATCCAGTAAATTTTCGCTGGCGTTAAGTGCAACGTCCTATTGCGAAGCACAACAAACTTTATCGAGGCGTAAAGGTTCAGCCTGAACAGTGGTCGTTAGGGATGGGTTCCCGGAGAATGGGGTCATGTACCAGGCCCGGTGCCCCAAGGCGAGCCTGGTTCCTCTTATGTATAAGGACTATCGTTATGAACAACCCCCAAGAAGTGCTTGAGCATCTAAAGCAGCTCGAAAAAGTCGGTACATTACAAAGCGCCCTATATCGCGAAGAGGCCCAAGAAGTACTCGCAGACGACACCGTTAGTCTCAAGTGGCGACAGGCGATCGCCGACCGCCTCAACCGAGCCAACCACGATCTAGCTCTGCACACTGTCACTAGCGAAGATAGCTACTAGACCTCAAACACCTTCGGCTGAGCCCAGGTCATTAGTGCAACTGGGGTTAGCCAAAAGCCCGGCGGAAACTCTGATCCGCCGGGCTTTTGACTGCGTTCCCAAAGGGTGGCCGGAAGCCAATCGCCCCAACCATGCCCAGGTCTCAAATTACCGCTGACACAGTCTGAACCGAACTGAAGGAGTCCGCGACCCAACTATCCCAATGGGGACTGAAGATTCCCATCGCTCCACCCTGGGGAACCGCTCCAGACATCACCAAAGCTTCGCCTGCCAGCGCCGGCATCGCACCATCGCCGGGCTGCAAATACCCTGCCTCCAAGAGGCTAGTCTGAAACACATCCGCCAGCAGTGCATGCACGGTGGTTGTGGGGTGCTGCTGATCCCACCAGAAGTAGCCGGGGTCGTCGAGCAGCACCTGGTTGAGCAGCGGATCGGTGACGTTGGTAAAACCAAACTCCGCCGGAGCGCTAATAATCTCAGTGGTCAACCCAAACAGATCGACCGGGATGATGTCGATCGTAGCGGATAGACTTTGCTCCAGCGCCGCTAACGTATTGGCTAAACCAGCATTAAACGATTGGCTGAGCGCAGTGGCCTGAGCGCTGGTGCCATCGCCCAAGGTGCGGGGCGTCAGGCCCAAATTTGGCAGGTTGGGCACCAAAAATGTATCGGCCCCCCGCGTCGCTAGGTTTGTAATAGCCGTGGCGATATTCTGCACCGAGGTGGCCAGAAAGGCTGGAATCGCAGCGGGATCGCTAGGTAGATTAAATAAATCGTTGGCCCCGGCCCACACGACATAAAGACTGTCAGGGTTGGCCGCGCCTTCTCCGAGGCCGCCCAGATAGCTGTCGATTTCGTCGAGCAAGCCCGGCAGGTTAGTCTCTGTGTCCGTAAGCGCTCCAATCACAGGGTCGAGGCCATTGTCTCGGCCTGTGGTGGCTCCCCCTACGGCGAAGTTTTCCACCTCAGTAGGCTCTAACCCAATGTCGCTGGCCAGGTAGTCAACCCAAATATCGCCGTTAGAAAACCGGCCCTCAGAGTAGGGAAAGGGCGGGAAAAAGCCCGTCAGCCCAAATAGGTTGCCAGGGTCTGACAGACTGTCGCCAAAGATCGTCAGGCCGCTAAAGCTGGGCACCAGCGCCTGGGCTTGAAAACTCTCGGCGGTGAGACTGGTCGCTTCCACATTCAGGAGAATGACGCTGGGTTCTGGTTGGTTCAAGTAGCGCAGGGTGGTGTTTGCCCCCTGCTGGGCGATCGCAATCTGCCCGAAACTCAAGCCCCCTGGCAACAAGAAGCGATCAACTCCAGGAGTAAAATCCACCACGGTATCGAGCCGGCCATCGTTTTTGAGCACAACAGTATCCTGCCCCGGCCCGGTAAAGAGCTTGTTGTTGCCCAAACCTCCGTCGACAACATCATTGCCCAGGCCACCCAGAAGCCAATCGTTTCCTTCGGCCCCAAACAGCTGTTTGTTACCCCAGAGGCCCACTAAAATTTCGTCTTCCGTACCGCCGTTGGGCACATCATCGCCAAAGCCACTGACCAAAACGGTGCTGCCAAAAATATCAAGGGGGTTAAGACTAGCAAAAAACGGATTCAAAAAAGACGATAAAAGCGACGCCATAACGCCTCCAGAGAGTGCAGTGAGTTGCGTAAAAAGCTATGCCCAGAGTAGCGAATGGCATACCTGACTGGCTCACACTTTAGGTTGACTGAGCACCACGTTCACGCCCAGCAAAATTAGCCCCATGCTGGCCACCATCGTCGCCGTCAGCGGCTCGCGAAAAAACAGCCAGGCCAGCCCCGCCACAAAGATTGGCACCAAACTATAGACCACGCTAGCCGTGCGGGTGGGGCCAACTTGCTGAATGCTGAGGTTAAACAATAGATAGGCCACACCCGACGCGGCCACACCCATATATAGAATGGCGATGGATGAAGCCAAAGAGAGGGTCGTTAACTGTAGCCACCAGCGTTCTAACGAGGCCAGCACCAAGAGTTGCCCAACGCCGGCCACAGCGGCATAAAAGGTAATCGTCAACCCCGAGTACCGCTGGCTCAGCTGTTTGATAATTAAGGAATACACCACCCAGCACAGCACCGCGCACAGCATCAGCCCATCGCCCCGGTTGAGTTCTAGGGTGAGCAGGGTAGTGATGTTGCCCCGAGTCAGCAGCGTCAGCACCCCCAGTAGCGCCAGCACAATGCCGCCGTACTGGCGGCGGGTCAGTCGTTCGCCAATGAACAGCGCCGCCATCACGCCAGTCACCACTGGATTAAAGGCGTTGATAATGGCGGTGTTAGCTGTGGCCGTGTAGCGCAGACTGCTAAAGAAAAAATAGTGATAACCCACCACCCCAAATAGACCCAGTAGCGCCATCGCTCCCCAGTCGGCGCGGGCAACGGTGAGAGACTTTATCGGCTGGGCACTGCGGGTGATAAATAGGCCCAAAACTCCCATGGCAATGACGTAGCGCAGCAGCGAGGTGGTCAACGGACCCAGATCAACCGTGGTATATTTGCCCGCCACAAAGCTGCCCGCAAACAAAAAGCTGGTGAGAATGGGCAGCAAAACCTTGAGTTTGAGCATCGATCAATCCTACACAGCGCCTACCAGTTCGGGAACCCGTACAGGAGGCTTTGTTGCGATCGCCCCCCTGACGTCGTAAATTAGCACTCGGAGCTTGTGAGTGCTAAGCTCCAAACAAAATGTGTAATACGTCTGAGCGGGGCACGGTTTATCCCCAGACGTTGTCTTAATAGCAAATCCGGAGAAAGCATTGTATGGCAGCTATCACTTTGGCGGCATCTAGCGTTAAGCCCCTAGCCGATCGAGTTTTGATTAAAGTAAGTGCGTCCGAAGAGACCACTGCTGGCGGCATTCTGCTACCTGACACCGCCAAGGAAAAGCCTCAGGTGGGCGAGATCACCGCCGTAGGCCCCGGTAAAACCGACGATAAAGGCACCCGCCAGGCGCTGGAAGTCAAAATTGGCGACAAGGTGCTCTATTCCAAGTACGCCGGTACCGACATCAAGCTGGGCGGCGACGAGTTTGTGCTGTTGTCTGAGAAAGACATCCTCGCCGTTCTCGGCTAAACCAATTCTGGATTTGGGATTTTGGGCGGGTGCTCTGTAGGCAATCCGCAGAGTGGGCACTGACCACCAGCAGCCACGCCAAGTTTTGTTGGGTTCCGCTCACGCTCCACCCGACCTACCAAGCTGAACTCCTAAATTCTGACTCTTAAATTCCCTTCACGTTTTCGCATTCACCTCTTATCTTCTTTTCGGAGAACATTGAATCTATGGCTAAGCGCATTGTTTATAACGAAAATGCCCGTCGCGCTCTCGAACGCGGTATGGACATTCTGACTGAGGCCGTTGCCGTCACCCTCGGCCCCAAAGGCCGCAACGTGGTGCTCGAAAAGAAATTTGGCGCTCCTCAAATCGTCAATGACGGCGTCACCATCGCCAAGGAAATTGAACTCGAAGACAACATCGAGAACACCGGCGTTGCCCTGATTCGTCAGGCCGCTTCTAAAACCAACGACGCCGCTGGCGACGGTACCACCACCGCCACCGTCCTGGCCCACGCCATGGTCAAAGAAGGGATGCGCAACGTCGCCGCTGGCGCTAACGCCATCTCCCTCAAGCGCGGCATCGACAAAGCGACTGCCTTCCTAGTTGAGAAAATTGCTGAGCACGCCCGGCCCGTCGGCGACTCTAAGTCGATTGCTCAGGTGGGCTCCATCTCCGCCGGCAACGATGAAGAAGTGGGCGCCATGATCGCCGAAGCCATGGAGAAAGTGGGCCGCGAAGGCGTCATCTCCCTGGAAGAAGGCAAGTCGATGACCACCGAACTGGAAGTCACCGAGGGCATGCGCTTTGACAAGGGCTATGTCTCCCCTTACTTCGTCACCGACACCGAGCGCATGGAAGCGGTGCTGGACGAGCCCTACATTCTGATCACCGACAAGAAAATTGCCCTGGTGCAGGATCTCGTGCCCGTGCTTGAGCAGGTCGCCCGTTCTGGCCGTCCCCTGATCATCATCGCCGAAGACATCGAGAAAGAGGCCCTGGCTACCCTGGTGGTCAACCGTCTGCGCGGTGTGCTGAACGTGGCTGCTGTTAAGGCTCCTGGGTTTGGCGATCGCCGCAAGGCCATGCTCGAAGACATCGCCGTACTCACCGGCGGCCAGGTGATCTCCGAAGACACCGGCCTCAAGCTCGACAACACCAAGCTTGACATGCTGGGTCAGGCTCGCCGTCTCACCATCACCAAAGACACCACCACCATCGTCGCCGAAGGCAACGAGAAGGATGTCAAGGCCCGCTGCGAGCAGATTCGTCGCCAGATCGACGAAACCGAGTCAACCTACGACAAAGAGAAGCTGCAAGAGCGCTTGGCTAAGCTCTCTGGCGGTGTAGCCGTAATCAAGGTCGGTGCCGCCACCGAAACCGAGATGAAGGACCGCAAGCTGCGCCTCGAAGACGCCATTAACGCCACCAAAGCAGCCGTTGAAGAAGGCATCGTCCCCGGCGGTGGTACCACTCTGGCCCACCTGGTGCCCGATCTCACCACCTGGCTAGAAGCCAACCTCACCGCTGAAGAGCACACTGGGGCTGCGATCGTAGCCCGTGCCCTGGCCGCTCCTCTGATGCGCATTGCTCAGAACGCTGGTCAAAACGGTGCCGTGATCGCCGAGCGCGTCAAAGAGAAGGACTTCAACGTCGGCTACAACGCCGCCAACGGCGAGTACGTCGACATGTTTGAAGCTGGTATCGTTGACCCCGCCAAGGTGACCCGCTCTGCCCTGCAGAACGCGGCCTCCATCGCCGGTATGGTGCTGACCACCGAGTGCATCGTGGTCGATATGCCCGAACCCAAGGAAGGCGCCCCCGCTGGCGCTGGCATGGGCGGCGACTTCGACTACTAAGTTAGCTCTGGCCTCCTACTGGAGGCCAGAGCTAACTAATAAAAAGCCGCCCTGAGTTAGGGCGGCTTTTTTAATGTTTAGATTTCAGGCGAACTGGGTTTGAGGTTCTAGTTGCTCCGTCGTTGGTAGGCAACTCGTTGCGACTCAATGCCAATACCTAGCGAAAATTGCAGGTAGTGCCAGCCCACAGGTCTTCGACAACGGCGTCGGGTTCAGCAGAGCTGAGAATTCCAGACAGGCTGGCCGTGGAAAACTCTGTGCCCAGGGTGCTTTCCATCACCTCGATGGTGTAGGCGGTCTCTAGGTCGCTGCGGGTTGAGCCAACGCCTACACCGTTCATGGTCGTCAGGGTCGCCCCAGTGCTGGGTCGGGTCGACCAACCAATGAACTCACCGTCAGCGGAGTGCATCGCCAATCCGTTTGACCATTGGGTAATGGTTTGGGGGCCGGAGCCACATTCGCTGTTTTCTCCCGATTCTGTGGGTTCTCCTGCGATCCGGGTGACAGCCTCTTCAGCAACGGCCATCTCGGTGCCAAAGCCGAGAGCATCGGTGGAGCCTGTTTGCTCATCTACCACTAGCAGCCCTTCTTCTGCTAAAGCCAATACAAAACCAGTCTCTGTGGCCGGGTCCATAGGGGCCGGATCAACCGGGTCAGTATTTGCCATAGGATCTGTGCCGTTGGCATTGGTGGAGTCGGGCGTGCGAGTACAGGCGGCGGTCGTCAGTAGCAGGGTAAGCCCTAGGGGCAACAGGGCAGAAAGGCGAAAGGTTGATTTAATCATGATCTATTAAAACGTTATTAGCGACACAAAAACGAGTTTATGGCCGTCGCCATGGAGATTAGGACGTGCTGCATAGCCCTTAGCGCGATCGCTATACACAATCGCGCCATTTCAGTTTTTGCAACTGGTAATGGCTCTTGTCCGAACCCAAGGAAGGTGCCCCCACTGGCGCTGGCATGGGCGGCGACTTCGACTACTAAGCCGCTAAGTTAAACACCAGACATTGTTAGGGACACGCCACAGGGCTATAACTTCATAGCAATCGGTCTGGCGACATAGCGCTAAATAAAAGCCGTCCTAAATTTTAGGGCGGCTTTTATGTTGGCAACCAGGAGCAGTGCGAAACTCTTTCTTTGGACGGAGAGACAGACTTAACCTAGGAGCACGACCCTTAGAAGAGCAGACTTAATCGAAGTCAATACTTAAGTAACTCCCACAGCCAGGCATTGAACGTCCTGGCTCTCTTTATGCTAAGGGCCGCATTATGTTTCTCTTCTTGGTAGAACCTGTCTCAGAAACGTTGAAAGAACCGATTACAACGTTTGTGCTGCTGCTGGCGATTGTGTTGATCACACCGCCTATCTTTGAACGGTTCAGGCTACCCGGATTAATTGGCCTACTGATGGCTGGGGTGTTATTTGGTAGCAGCGGTCTGGGGTGGCTCAGCGCTGACACCGACATCATGAAACTGTTCTCAGAAATCGGCAAAATTTATCTCATGTTTGTGGCCGGTCTTGAGATTGACATGGCCCTATTTGAAAAAACGCGCAATCGCTCCCTCGGCTTTGGAATGCTGACCTTTGCTGTTCCTATGCTAGGCGGTATTGCGGTTGGTTTATTCTTTAACTTTGGCTGGTTGGCAGCAGTTTTAATTGGTTCTTTGCTGGCGTCTCACACACTGCTGGCCTATCCGATTGTGCAGCGGTTTGGCATCGTAAATAATGAAGCCGTGACCGTCACTGTTGGGGCGACAATTTTTACAGACATTGGGTCGCTGCTGGTGCTAGCTATTTGTCTAGGCATTAATCAGGGAGACTTTTCAGCGCTTAAACTAGCCACGCTTTTGGGGTCGTTGACTCTGTACACGTTCGCAGTTTTAGTGGGTCTCAAACAACTCAGTAAACTGTTCTTCCAGCGAACGGGCAAAGACGAGGGTAATCAGTTTCTTTTTGTGATGCTCTCTGTGTTTCTCTGTGCATTGGGAGCACAGCTAATCGGGGTAGAAAGCATTATTGGGGCCTTTCTGGCGGGACTAGCTATCAACAGCGTGATTGGCGATGGCCCGGTCAAAGAAAAAACAGAGTTTTTGGGCAGCGTTTTATTTATTCCTATGTTTTTTGTGGCCATGGGGCTGCTGCTCGATCTAGAGGCCTTTGGCGACATTCTGCGATCGATTGAACTGCCTTTGATCATCGTTGGTATGCTGTTGCTCACCAAAGGGCTGGCCTCCCTAGGTGCCCGCATGCTCTATGGCTACACCTGGCCCGAGACCGTGACCATGTGGTCGCTGTCGATTCCGCAGGTGGCCGCTACCCTGGCGGCGGCGCTGGTAGGCTACGAAGCGGAAATTATTAACTCACAGGTGTTTAACAGCGTCATTTTGCTGATGCTGGTGACGTCCATTTTAGGCCCGCTGGTCACCACTAGATTCGGCAAACAGCTGATCGCTGTAGACGCCCTGACGGAAACCGAAGTGCTCGATTGGCTACCAGCCCCTAGCGATATTCCAGAGTCGTTTACGGTGGTGGTGCCGATCTACAACCCAAATACTGAGCAGTGGTTGATTGAGCTGGCAGCGGCGGTCTCACGCCATGAAAACGGGCGGGTGATTCCCCTAGCGATCGCTCTGGCTCAGCCCCAAATGGATTCACCGCAGCTGGCCAGGGCCATGGCCCACAGCCGCCAGCGGTTAGAAGCAGCCCAAACAATTAGCGCCGCCCTAGAAGCCGAGATCGACCCCAGATTGAGAATTGACTACAACGTGGCCCAGGGCATCTCTCACCTCAGTCGCGAGGAAAATGCCAACCTGATTTTGCTGGGCATGGGGCAGCGATCGCGCCTAGGCAACCGACTATTCAGCAACATTCAAGACAATATTTTGTGGTCGGCCCACTGCCCAGTGGTGGTGGCCCGCCTGCTAAATTCGCCAACCACCTTCAAAACCATTTTGCTGCCCATTGAGAACCCTTCCCCGGCTAACCTCCGCACCCTGCGCTTTGCCCAGGTGCTAGCCAGCACCTACCAGGCCAAAATTACCCTGCTGCATGTGCACAGTTTGCGGGCCTCAGAGCTCCAGCGCAGCCGGTTGGCCAAACAGCTAGAGCTGCTAGTTGACCGGTTTCCCGCCTCAGATATCGATATCGATATTCGCCTTGTAGGGGGAGACAACGTGGTCGCTACCATTGTCAAAACGGCGTCGGATCACGACGTAGTGATGCTGCGCCTACAGCGTCGGCGCGTCGGCAACGGGCTGACCGTGGGCTCGCAGACGACCTCCCTGGTCGATCAGCTGACCGGCTCGGTCATTTTGGTGGGCGAACCTCATCCTCTGCGCAGCGATCGCCCCGTCCGCTCTAACCGAGACGCCTTTAAGCTAAATTCCAAGCTTTTGGCCTCGTCCTAGGGCGTGTCATCAATTAGGTAAGGTGGGAGAAGTTGAGTTTCAGGTTTGTGATACTGATGCCAACCCGCCGCTACGCCCTACGCGATGACCAATGGGAACGAATCAAGGATTGGCTGCCTGGA
>JAHHHQ010000071.1 GCA_019359285.1 Nodosilinea sp. WJT8-NPBG4 | reverse complement strand
AGGTCGAGGGTGTTGCGGCTGATGCTCAACGCTCGACTGACATGACTTTTGGGGTCGCCTCGGTCAACAGCAGCAAGCGCTTTTTCGCGCAGATCATTACTATAAGCGGCTGGCATCGTTACTCAAGTAATAGTCCTACTCTCCTAGAATGTCCTATCTACGCCTTCATCTGCAATAATGGTTTAAGTGCCCTCAACCAATTGGTTTCAAAAACTAGCAAGAGAAAGGCGCACCGTACTTGCACAGGGCATGGCAATGGTGCGCCTTTCTTTAAGTGGATGCTGGGTCTATGTAAAGGGACCCAAGCCAAGCGTTAGCCCTGGCGAAGCTGCTCGAGCACGCTTTGATCTTCCATCGTAGAGGCATCGCCTGCGATCGCCTCACCGCTAGCCAAATTGCGCAAAAAGCGACGGATGATTTTGCCCGATCGCGTCTTGGGCAGCGCATCGGCAAATCTAATTTCGCCGGGCCGGGCAATCGCGCCAATTTCATTCACCACGTGCTGTTTGAGTTCCTGCTTGAGCTCGTCGCTGCCGCTATAGTGACCCTCCAAAATCACAAAGGCAAAGATATCTTCGCCCTTGAGGTCATCTTTGCGGCCCACCACCGCAGCTTCAGCCACCGCCGGATGGGAAACCAGCGCTGACTCGACCTCCATGGTCCCCAGACGATGGCCCGACACATTGATGACGTCATCCACCCGACCCATCACCCAAAAGTAGCCGTCGGCATCCTTGCGGGCACCATCGCCTGCAAAGTATAGATATTGGCCATCGACCGGGGCAATGTGTTCCCAGTAGGTGCGGCGGTAGCGATCGTCGTCGCCGTAGACCGTGCGCATCATGCTGGGCCAGGGGTGTTTGATCACCAGATAGCCACCCTCACCCGGGGGCACCGGATTGCCATCAAGATCCACCACATCGGCCAAAATGCCGGGAAAGGGGAGGGTGGCGGAACCGGGCTTGGTGGCGATCGCCCCCGGCAGCGGCGTAATCATAAAGCCACCGGTTTCCGTTTGCCACCAGGTATCGACAATTGGGCAGCGCTCGCCGCCAATCACCTGGTGATACCACATCCAGGCTTCGGGATTGATGGGTTCGCCTACGGTGCCCAGCAGGCGTAGCGACGACAAATCTCGCGCCTTGGGCAACTCGTCGCCCATTTTAATAAAGGCGCGAATGGCGGTGGGAGCGGTGTAGAAAATGGTGACGCCATACTTTTCAATCACGTTCCAAAAGCAGCCGGGGTTTGAGGGTCGGGGCACCCCTTCATACATCATCGTAGTTGCCCCGTTCGACAGCGGGCCGTAGACAATGTAGCTATGGCCGGTAATCCACCCCACATCAGCCGTGCACCAGTAAACGTCGGTGTCTTTGATGTCAAAGGTCCACTTAAAAGTGGTGTGGGTGAAGAGGTTATAGCCGCCCGTAGTATGCACTACCCCCTTGGGTTTGCCCGTGGTCCCGCTGGTATAGAGAATGAACAGCAAGTCTTCGGCGTCCATTTCCTCAGCGGGGCAGTGGGCCGAGGCTGTGGACTGGAGCTCGTGCCACCAGTGGTCGCGGCCTTCAACCATGGTCATCTCGGCCTTGGTGCGCTGCACCACCAGCACGCTGGCAACACTGGGCACACCGCCGTCGGCCAGAGCCTGATCTACCGCGGCTTTGAGTGGCACAATCTTGTCTTTGCGAAAGCCGCCGTCGGCAGTAATCACGACCTTGGCCTCAGCATCGTTGAGGCGATCTTTGAGCGCTTCGGCGCTAAAGCCGCCAAAGATGACGGTGTGAGGAGCACCAATGCGGGCACAGGCGAGCATGGCGATCGCCGCCTCGGGCACCATAGGCATATAGATACCGACGCGATCGCCCTTTTGTACCCCCAACCCCTTGAGCACATTGGCCACTTGGCACACTTCCCGGTGTAGCTGCGCGTAGGTCAGGGTGCGGCTGTCGCCTGGCTCCCCTTCCCAGATCAGGGCGGCTTTATTACGGCGCCAAGTAGTGAGATGGCGATCTAAACAGTTGTAGGAAATGTTGATTTTGCCCCCCACAAACCATTTCGCAAAGGGTGGCTGCCAGTCGAGTACCGTATCCCAAGATTTAAACCAGTGCAGCTCCTGACCGGCGAGTTCTGCCCAGAACTGAACTGGGTCTGCCGCTGCTCGTTCGGCTAGGGCACGATACTCTTCGAGGCTCTTGATGGATGCGTTTTGAACAAATCCATCGGCGGGCGAAAACAGACGGTTTTCGTGGAGAATCGATTCGATGGTGGGGGAAGCCATAGACAATGCCAAGTCTCTTGCGAACACAAATAACGTTAGACGAAAGCCGCTGTAGAGGGGCGGCGGCCCTTAAAAACCATACGATTTTTATTGACTCTTTGAACAGCGTCTACGGTTTCCGTAATGTTTTCTAAAAAGTTAGCAGCTTTAGAAACAGCTGTTTTTGGGGGCTGAGAGGCTCAGTCAGTTCAGCAAGCTCCACCCTTGACTCCTAGAACAGACAAAAGCCGCTGCTTACTGGGAAGCAACGGCTTTTGCTAAGTTAAAGCAGAGGGTTGTAAACCGCTCTGGCTAGCCTCTCAGCGATTGTCACTAACGGGTTTACCACAGTGCCCGAGGAGCGTTATTTCCTGTAGTTCCGCTCTGGTTAGTTCCGCCTTGGGTAGCTCCGCTCTGGTTCGTTGGCGTTTGAGGCCTAGGTTGACTAGTTTGAGGTGCTTCAGTCAAAATCGGGCCGACGAGGGCCAAGACTTCATCTTGAGTTGCATAACCGTCGAAGGCATCAGAGCTAAAGGGAATAGGAGAACCCACTCGGTTTTCGTTATAAATCACTTCAACACTGTTAGCGTTTTGCTTAGTTCTGGCATTCTCTGAAATCCAGGGGTTGACATCAGCGCCCAGCAGAGTCTGTCGCAAAAATCTGACACCGGCAGCATGGCGAGCTTCTACGCTGTGAATTTCTAGCGCTGCCGCCAGTACGGTTTTACCGGCTTCACCTGCGGCCAACAGGTTTTGTACCTGTCCTTTGTAAGCGGCAACACCTAGATCTTCAACGTACTGCCCCACTAGCAAAAAGTCGGCTGGATTAGCAAACGGGTCGCGGCCTAGAATAGCCGAGTAATTGGGGTTAGCCGGAATCACCACCGCATTTGGATTACCGCCTAACGAAGGCAGAACAGCCGAGAGATCGGCGACGTGCCGAGCTTCGTCTTGACCGTAAGAAACAATAATATCTTTTGCGGACTGGGGAATGCTAGCGAGGCCACCGTTTTGAGCAGCCGCAACCGCACGGCGGTAAAAGTCAGCTTCTAGTTTTTCCAGGGTGAGGGCATATTCAGTCACCTGTCGAGGGGTCAGGACCGTTTCCTGAGCTTGGGCAGCAGCGGTCGGGCCAACGCAGAAGAACAACACCATGGCCAGTGGCAAGGCAAGGGCCATCGTCTGCCCCAAGCGCTGCACCTGCTCAAGCTGCCGACCACAGCGATCGCGTAAAGCTGCAAACCCATCGAACAGAGGCAGCAGAGTCTGGTTTATCGGTTGGGAAATTGAATTAAAACGTGATTTCACTGATGGTCTCCTTATGCAACGAGCGCGCCATTAATGGAATTGTTGAGAATGCCGAGGGAACCGACGATGGCTACGATTTGTCTGGGGCTGTACAGCTCGTCGTAAGCTCGGCCCTTAAATGGATTGAGGCTAGCGACCAAATCGGCGTCACTCACTAACCGATCGCTATCTGGCTCGGTGGTGGGTTTGCCGAGCAGCGCTCGTACACCGCCAGCGTGGCGAGCTTCGACTGAAACAATTGAGCCTGCGGCCAGTAGGTAGGTGGGGTTGGTCAGGCTAGGACCAGCGCCGTTGTAGGCGTGGACACCCACATCTTCCAAGGTGACCGCTGTGTTGAGAATGGTGCTGCGATCGCTCAAAACAGCATTCAAACCAGAGGAATTGAAGCTGAGATCGGCGGTTTCAAACAGTACCTGATCGCCTAAAACACTCCGTAAAAAAGTGACGTGAGCCGCTTCTTGAGCACCTAAAACTTGCATGTATTCCAGTTCTGTGCGGTCGGAAATTTGGCCAGAGTCAACCACAGCGGCGTAAAAAGCAGCCTCAAGTTCTTCTAGCAGCAGGGCAAAGTTAAG
Source organism: Nodosilinea sp. WJT8-NPBG4 (assembly GCA_019359285.1). Lineage (GTDB taxonomy): Bacteria > Cyanobacteriota > Cyanobacteriia > Phormidesmidales > Phormidesmidaceae > Nodosilinea. The sequence continues at coordinate 52,324 of JAHHHQ010000071.1, read as the reverse complement.
AATCCCTTCGTCATTGGCAGCAAAGGTGAGGGTGCTGCCGCTAGACTGGGCGCTTACCGTCTTAGGAAGAGCCGCGATCATCAACCCCCCAAAGCCTAAAAGACCCCATTTCATTAAGCCTCGGCGCGAGGCGGATGCAGATAGTAATCTCTGTTGCTTCATACTGGCATCTCCTGAAAATCGTTCACAATTGTCAATGGTCGCATGGATGTCATCGCAAAATTTTCTTACGGTAGACCTTATATACATAACGAACGGGCTGTCTTTATGGATGTATGCCTTTCGACATAAAAAAGTCCTCTGACCCTGCTTCAAAAGAGTGAGAAGACTTTTTAGATCTGTAATTCATACAAATATTTAGCTTGGCTTGTGGGATAAGCTCAAGCTCAAAAAACGCTATAGCTCAACGATGACGGGGGTTCCCAAGTCCACCATATCGAACAACTGGCGAATATCTTCGTTGTACATGCGCACGCAGCCGTGGGAAGCTGCCCGCCCTACAGAATCACGGTTGGGGGTGCCATGAAAGCCGATGACGTTATTACCATCACTCCAAAAGCCAATCCAGCGATCACCCAGCGGATTCTCTGAACCAGGCGGCACCACTTCATTGGTGAAAGGATTTGTCCACGCTGGTTGGGTGATTTGTGAGAAGACTTCAAACTCTCCGGTGGGCGTTTCCCACCCCGGCTTGCCAATGGCAACCGGAAAGCTCGCCTCTACAACATTGCCTCTATGAACGTATACTCGGCGATCGCTCAAGCTCAGTCGCAGATGCACCGGTTGCTCTACAACCTCAGGCAAAAGATCTGCCTCTGACGGAGCGGCCGCAGCAGATGAATCAGTCGATGGTAAAGCTATCGTTGGCCGAATCAGTATAGGCTCTGGCAAAACGCGTAAACCAGGCCCGGCTTGCTTGGTTGGCTGCAGCTGAGGCATTTTTTGTGACGGATCAGCTTCCTGCCCAGCAAAAGCCCTTGTCACCCCTAAATCAATTAGCAATAAGCTACTCAAACAAACAACTATTGACTTGTAGACCAGCGTTTTAGAGCGGAGCGGAGCAGATTTCATGGGCGATGGTGAATTTACAGAAAAAATCTCAGCAGGGCTACGACAACTTTAGCTTAAGCAAGTGAGCACAGTATCTGCCTTAATTGCGACATCAGGATAACTACGTAGTCCCTCCCAACATTTATCTAAAGCGGCTGATTTTCGCTCCGCCGTCATTCAATCAAACTTAAGGACACCTACGACTTCGACTTGAGGGGCGAGGTCTGGGTCAAGGGCAAGGGGCAGATGCACACCTACTTTTTGCGCCCAAAAAGGCTGGCGATCGTCACTAGACCACTCTAAGCACTGGTCAACTAAACAATGATTTGTGGTGGTTGGCCGGGTATGCTAAGCCAAGGGAGTTCTTTCAGGTAGCCAGCGATACATATTGTGTCTATGGCTGGTTTCTTCAGTATCCTGTGCCACCACGTGAACGGTCTATGACTACGGCTAAGGCATCTGTACCGGCGCAGCCCGCGCCCCCGCTCTCCGCCCAAGACGCAATGCTGGAGAATATTATCGGAGTTGCCATCTTCGATTTCAGCGGTCTGCCCCGTGAATATTTCATCACCGCTGACAACGAAAGTACGAGCTGGGTGCAGCTGGTATTTCAGGCCCTAGGGCTCAAATCGCTGCTGATGTCCTCGCTGAAGCTAGAGGGGTTTTCCCACATCTGCATTGAGCTAGACCAGCAAACCGCCTTTGTGGTGCGCACCAAAGAGGAGTACGTGGCCCTGCTGACGCGCAAACCCCTGGTGTTTGCTACGGCCCAGGAGAGCGATCGCTTTAGCCATTGGGTACGCCAGTTTGAGCGCCTCCTGCTGCGCGAGCATAGTCGGTTTATTTCGGCCTAGGGGGCAGGGGGCAGGGTTTACGGTGAAAGGGCTGGCTTCATGCTTGTGATCCTGAGCCTAAACCCTACACCCTGTACCTTAGACCCCAGAGCTAAGGCAAAAACCGATCTAACGCAGCCTTGAGTTCGGCGATTTCTTCTTCAATGTTGCCGTCTTCAGCAGCGCGACCAATGCACTCAGTCAGGTGCTCATCAAGAATGATGCGGGCGACGCGATCGAGTGCTCCCCGTACCGCCGCCACCTGCACCAGCACGTCTGGGCAGGGCCGGCTCTCCTGCACCATGGTCTTAATGCCGCGAATGTGACCCTCAATGCGGGCCAGCCGATTGACAATTCGCCGCAGCGATTCCGGGTCATGGACGTGGGGATGTGCCCTAGTGTCGCCGGTAGGCTCGACCTCGTGCAGGTGGGAATGGGGAGTGGGGCTCGGGTTATGCAATGGAATCTGAGAATGAATAACACACGGACAAAGGCAGCGGTTGGCTCAACCCTAAAGCTAGCTCAGGGCCGCTCTACTGAGGCGGTACAAATCCTGACAGAGTGGCTAAGTCCTCTAAAGACTTAACCCCCGGAGAGAGCTGACCATCGATTTCCCAAGTGGGATATCCCTGAATGCCCTTTTGCTTACACAGCTCTGGCTGTGGGTTGTCTCCGTCGGCAGCACACTCTACGTAGGGCACCTGATCCACAGCCTCACCAAACATCGCCTTTTGATCGGCGCAGTGGGGGCACCAATAAGCCCCGTACATTACGCCGCCGGTGTCGGCTAGGTGCTGAGCTAGCTGGGCTTCGTAGCTGGTGGTGCCAGTAACGGTTTGGGTAGGCTCAGGCCCACATCCGGCCAACAGTAGGGTACCCAGCGCCAACCCTCCCAGCCAGGAGACGTTCAGCAGGGGCTGAGGCCAAGAACGAACGCGGTGCAGTGAAACCATAGCGCTTAACCAACACAACCCTTGGGCTGGTGGGTGGGCGATCGCCTACCCGCTAGCCGCTGAACCCCAGTGTAGCGTCAAGCCACGGCAATAGGCGCGTAAAGCTCCATGACCCGTGCCAGGTCGAGACGCGACTGGGCTCCCAGGGCAAAGCCTGAGCAATGCCCTTGGTTTAAGTGGTCGGCGGCAGCGCAGCCAATCATCGCAGCATTGTCGGTACAGAGGTTGAGGGGTGGAAACAACACCCGCAGGCCGTGATCGACCGCTGCCTGTTGGAGGTGCTGACGCAGACCGCTGTTGGCGGCGACTCCACCCCCTACAGCCACAGTGGTAAGGCCATAGGCCTGGGCACAGGCCACCACCCGACGGGTCAGACTGCGGGCCACCGTGGCCTGAAAACTGGCGGCCAAGTCGGCCACCGGTAGGGGATCAACCCCATCCGTCCTAAGTTTTTCCACCAGGCGCAGCACCGCCGTCTTCAGCCCGCTAAAGCTGGAGTCGTAGGGGTGAAAGCCCCCCTCTGGCCGCGAAATATTGCCCTCGGGCAGCGGAAACGCCTGAGGATTGCCAGCCTGGGCCAGCTGGTCGATGATGGGGCCGCCGGGATAGTCCAGCCCCATCAGGCGCGCTACCTTATCGAAGGCTTCCCCAGCGGCGTCGTCGCGGGTTTGACCCAGGGTCTGGTACTGGCCGCAGCCTTTAACGTAAATCAGACTGGTGTGCCCTCCCGACACCAGCAGGCACAGGTAAGGGGGCTCCAGATCAGGGCTGGCCAGATAGTTGGCGTAGATGTGCCCCTCTAGGTGGTGGATCCCTAGGAAGGGCTTGCGGTGCACCATAGCCAAGGTTTTGCCCGCTGTTAGCCCCACCAGTAGAGCGCCTACTAGGCCTGGGGTGCAGGTGGCGGCGACCCCATCAATGGCAGTCCAGCCCAGCCCAGCTTGCTCTAGGGCCGCGCTGATGCTTTCCCCCAGTGTAGCGACGTGTTGCCGCGAGGCTACCTCGGGCACAATGCCGCCGTAGGGCTGGTGAATGGCAATCTGTGAGGCAACGACGTTGCTGAGGACGGTGCGATCGCGCACCACCGCCGCTGCTGTCTCATCACAGCTAGTTTCTATCGCTAAAATCGTCGCCATGGGGGTTGTGCTTGGAAGAGAACTAGAGTAAGCCGCAAAAGCGAATTAGAGTAAGGCGCGCCGTAATTTGTAGAGATGTAAACACCCCACCGATCTTAGCTTTACGGGGGTTCGGCCGCGAGGTATTATGGCGACCAAGTTGGGTGAATTTTTGTTCAAAAAACTTAACTTTACGTTCAAATCGCCCTAGTTTCTTCGGTTAATTAAAAGGAACAGTTTATGCGACGGTTTTTTGCTGTAGCGCTTGTAGTGTTTCTCTGGTTTGGGTTTGCCGCCCCGGCTTCCGCTAGCCTGGCTGGTGACAACGTAGCCGGCCTTACCCCCTGTGGTCAAAACGAGGCATTTCTGAAGCGAGCCGCTGGTGCCAAGACCGAATCGGCCAAAGCTCGGTTCGACTTTTATGGTAGCTCTACCCTGCTGTGCGGCAGCGATGGCCTACCCCACTTGGTGGTGGACGGCGACCTGGCCCACGCCGGTGAGTTTCTAATTCCTAGCCTGTTGTTTCTCTACATCGCTGGGTGGATTGGCTGGGTAGGTCGCGCCTACCTAATCACGGTACGTGGTGACAAGAATCCCGAAGAAAAGGAAGTCATTATTGATGTGCCCCTGGCCATCAAGACCATGTTAACTGGGTTTGCCTGGCCGCTACTTGCCTTCAAAGACATTGCTAGCGGAGCTATGTTTGCTAAAAACGAAGAGATCACTGTATCTCCTCGCTAGGTAAATCTCCCGCTGATTCCCAGAATAACGACTCCCCAGAATAACGACCTAGGAGAACTAGACCATGAACAACGGCCTGCCTCGGTATCTGTCAACTGCCCCGGTGTTGCTGACCGTGTGGATGTTGATTCACGCCGGTATTTTGATCGAATTCAATCGCTTCTTTCCCGACTTGCTGCTGCACCCCTAGGGAAAGATCTCGTGAGGCAGTCCTCGCGAGCACGCTCTAGAGATGGTTTTTGGAGACTTAACGGCATCTAGAAACCATCTTTGATCTATTTGCTGTGATCTTGTTTGAGTTGGAGAAACTTCCCCCATGACAGACCTCATTCAGCCCGCTGGGGATCCACAAATCGGCAACCTAGAGACGCCGATTAATTCCTCTGCGTTTTCAAAGGCTTTTATTGGCAACCTGCCCGCCTACCGAAAGGGGCTTTCCCCCCAGCGGCGCGGCTTAGAAATTGGCATGGCCCACGGCTATTTCCTCTACGGTCCCTTTGCCCTACTCGGCCCCCTGCGCGATTCTGAAATTCCTGGCCTAGCTGGGTTGCTGAGCGCGGCGGGCCTAGTGGTGATTTTGACCGCCTGCCTGTCGATTTACTCAGGTTCTGGCCTTAACCACTCCGTTACTAGAGCTACTACCCCCTTTCCCCCTCCCGCTAGCCTCGAAACCGATGAAGGCTGGAGCGAGTTTGCCGGTAGCTTTTTAATCGGCGGCATTGGCGGGGCTACCTTCGCCTACCTGCTGGCGGCTAATCTGCCCATTTTGACCACTTTAGTCAGCGGCGGCCATAGCTAAGCTTGCCTCTGTAATCTGTATTCTGTGAGCGCCAGGGGCGATGGACCGCAATCCATTGTCCCTGGCGTTTTTAAGTGCAGTATGGACAATCAGGCGTAGCCTGTACCACTGAGGAAAACGTTGTTCTCCCGACAATTTTGGGCGCTGAATGCTGGGGTTGGGCAAAGCGGAGCATGTCTGATCTACTGCTAAGAGCTGTTCTGTTCTACAACGGGCCGATCGCCTCTACCGCCGCCTCCACCGCCAGGGCCACATGGGTCCAATGGGTGCCGCCTTGGCAGTAGACGATGTAGGGCTCCCGCAGGGGACCGTCAGCAGATAGCTCTGAGGTGCTGCCGTCGATAAAGGTGCCTCCAGCCATCACCAGTTCGCTGTCGTAGCCGGGCATAGCGCCAGGTACGGGTTCCACGTAGGCGTCAATGGGTGAATGCTGTTGTATGGCCTTACAAAAGGCGATCAGTTTCTCAGGCGATCCCAAGCGAATGGCTTGGATTACGTCGCGCTGAGGTGCACTGGGGGCTGGATTGACGGGGTACCCCAGGCCAGCAAAGGTGGCCGCCAGCAGATAATTGCCCTTCATGGCTTCACCGACCATTTGGGGAGCTAAAAATAACCCCTGATAAAGCAGGCGGTTGAGGTTGAGGCTAGAGCCTCCGCTGGCCCCGATGCCAGGGGCGGTGAGGCGGCAGGCGGCAGCCGCCACTAGTTCGGCCTGGCCCGCGACGTAGCCGCCAGTGGGGGCAATTGTGCCGCCGGGGTTTTTAATCAGCGATCCGGCTATGAGATCGGCCCCAACGGCGGTAGGCTCGCGGTCTTCTAAAAATTCGCCGTAGCAGTTATCGACAAAACAGACAACGGTGGAATTCTGGTCTTTTACCGTAGCCACGATTTTTTCGATTTCGGCTATGGTGAGTGATGACCGCCAGCTGTAGCCGCACGATCGCTGGATGTGCACCAGTCGGGTTTTTGGCCCCACTGCTGTCGCTAGGGCATCCCAGTCGAGGGTGTGGTCAGCGGTCAACGGTAACTCTCGATAGGACACCCCAAACTCTGCCAAGGACCCCTGGCCTTTGCTCCGTAAGCCAATTACTTCTTCAAGGGTGTCGTAGGGAGTGCCTGCTACGGCTAGCATTTCATCCCCAGGGCGCAGCACGCCGTACAGGGCGCAGGCGATCGCGTGGGTGCCTGAGACAAACTGCGATCGTACCAGGGCGGCCTCCGCCTGCACTATGTCGGCAAAGACGCGATCGAGGGTGTCACGCCCCAGATCGTCGTGGCCGTAGCCCGACACGCTGTTAAAGTGGTGACTTCCCACCCGATGCCGTCGAAATGCCTCTAATACTCGCGCTAGATTTTGCTTGACCTGAGCGTCAATTCCATAAAAAATCGGAAGAAGGGTTGAGTCAGAGGACATCATCAGGTTTGATTGTTGCAATGGTTAAATTTTTTCGTTAAGAAACAGGGGTAATTATTCTCCCCTACATTTACTCTGCTTGAGCAAAATTCTTGTCCAACATGCTTGCTCAGGCCTTTGTCCAAAATTCTGAGATTTCTGCATGACTGCTGTAACTACTGAGCGTTTGTCCCGCGATTGGGTCACCCTTGGCTTCATGATTTTTGTTCACAGTATGGCGGCTCTGGCGTTTCTGCCCGCCAACTTTTCCTGGTCGGCGATCGGGGTAGCGCTGCTGCTCCACTGGTTCACCGGCTGTCTCGGCATTACCTTGGGTTGGCACAGACTCGTCTCTCACCGTAGCTTTACGGTGCCCAAGTGGCTGGAGTACTTTTTTGTTTTTTGCGGCACCCTGGCTTGCCAGCACGGCCCGATTATGTGGGTCGGCCTACACCGCCACCACCATGCTTACTCTGACCAGAGCCTTGACCACCACGACTCTAACAAGGGTTTTTGGTGGAGCCACATGGGTTGGATGCTGCGCGACGTGCCGGCCCGCCACGAGGTTGACCGCTTCATCCGCGACATCAAAGACGATCGCTTCTACCTGTTCTGCGAAAAGTATTTTCTGCTGCTCCAGGTTGGTCTCGGCTTTGTGCTCTACGCCTTGGGCGGCTGGCCCTTTGTGCTGTGGGGCATCTTTGTGCGGCTGGTAGCGGTTTACCACTGCACCTGGCTGGTGAACAGCGCCACCCACAAGTTTGGCTACCGCAGCCACAACACCGAGGACAAATCGACCAACTGCTGGTGGGTGGCCGTGCTCACCTACGGCGAGGGCTGGCACAACAACCACCACGCCTATCAGTACTCGGCCCGTCACGGCCTCAAATGGTGGGAAGTTGACATGACCTGGATGACTATTCGCCTGCTTGAAACGGTCGGTCTGGCTAAGAAAGTCAAGTTGGCTGGCTCTGCTGAAAGCTAGATCGTCGGTTCCAAACCAATAAAAAGCCGGGTCAGCACCTGTACTGACCCGGCTTTTTATTGCGATGCCAACAGAATTCTTCAGAGTTCGCTGTCATTAAACTCTCCGACGCTGCTTTGAACGGGCTAAGCGCCTCAATGAACAACTGAAGCTAAGGTCAGTTGTTTGAGTTTAAGCAAGGAATCGCAGTTTCAGGTTAGCTACGCAAATTGTGACGGTTAGCTAGTCTGACTCGCTTGGTTTTTAGGAAACTTACAGGTGACCTCGATTTTAAAGTCACCGTCGATAGAACCCTTAGCCAGCATGGGAATGCCGGTGTCGGCGTTGATTTTGATGCCAAAGCTGAGTTTAAGGTCTTCAACCTCAGCCCCAGCCAGGTTTTTAAATGCCCCTAGGGCGTACATCGTGTAGGCGCGAATGGTTTGGTGAACTGTTTGAAGCTGGGCGCTAATAGGCGACGGCAGAGCCCGCGATGGTGTGCTAGGCAGCCAATCATAGGTCTCGCGGGTAGCATCGGGGTCGTAGGAGCCTGGTGGAGGTGGTGCAGGCAGGGCGTTAGGCGGAGCGACTGGCATTCTGTAGGTCTCTGCCACCTCAGTTTCCACATAAATGGTGTAGCTTGTGCCGTCAACATCCTCCAGCACAATCGGTTGAATCGTCGCCATAGTTCACCCCTAACCCAACGATCCATAGGATACATTCGGCTAGGGGTAAACTATCCCATTAATTAGGGAATTGCAGCATCTCAATGATGCTGAGGTTGTCTTAGAACCATGCCCGACGAGAGCATATGGTTGGCATGCTCTGGCGCAAGAAGCTTGATGCTGGCTACTTACTCTAGATGTCCAAGTCTTCTAGCTTCATGCGGGAGCCGTAGGTTTCAATAAACTCACGACGGGGAGCGACGCGATCGCCCATCAAGATCGTAAAGATGCGATCGGCTTCGGCAGCGTCTTCGATCTCCACCCGCTTCATAGTTCGGGTGGTGGGGTCCATAGTGGTTTCCCACAGCTGCTGGGGCATCATTTCTCCCAAACCCTTAAACCGCTGCACCGTATAGTTGGCGTTGGCCGGAAACTCGTTGGTAATCAAGTTCTGCAGCTCGCGCTCGTTGTAGCAGTACCAGTGGTTGCGACCCCGCTCCACCTTGTAAAGGGGTGGACAGGCGATGTAAATGTAACCCTGATCGACTAGGTCGCGCTGGTAGCGGTAAAAGAACGTTAGTAGCAGGGTGCGAATGTGGGCCCCATCCACGTCAGCGTCGGTCATCAGGCAGATGCGGTGGTAGCGCAGCTGTGATGCGTCAAACTCCTCGCCGCGAATGCCCATGCCCAAGGCGGTGATCAGCGCCTGGATTTCAGTGTTTTTGTAGATCTTAGAGTCTTCAGTTTTCTCAATATTGAGAATTTTGCCCCGCAGCGGCAGAATGGCCTGGAAGCGGCGATTGCGCCCCTGCTTGGCACTGCCACCGGCTGAGTCGCCTTCCACAATAAAGATTTCCGACTCGCTGGGGTCACGGCTGCTACAGTCGGCTAGCTTGCCCGGTAGGGTAGACGACTCTAGCACCGATTTACGGCGCACCAGTTCCCTGGCTCGGCGGGCGGCCTCGGCGGCATTAAATGCCTGAATTGCCTTCTCTAAAATGGCGTCAGCTACGTTGGGATGAAAGTCGAGATACTCGGTTAGGGCTTCACCCACTAGAGAATCAACAATGCCGCGCACCTCAGTGTTGCCCAGCTTGGTTTTGGTCTGACCCTCAAATTCTGGATCGGGCACCTTCACCGAAATAATTGCCGTCAGACCCTCGCGGATGTTTTCCCCCGCCAAGTTCGAGTCGGCGTCTTTGCGCTTGTTGCGCTTGCGGCTGAAGTTGTTAAGGGTGCGAGTCAGCACCGCTTTTAGCCCCTCTAGGTGGGTGCCGCCGTCGATGGTGCGAATGTTGTTGGCAAAGCCCAGCAGATTGTCAGAATAGGCGTCGATACACCACTGCAGCGCTGCCTCCACCTGTACTCCGTCGCGCTCAGAGGAAATGTGAATGATCTCGTCGTGGATGGGCTGCTTGTCGCTGTTGATGTACTTGACGTACTCAATGATGCCGCCCGCGTAGTGGTAGGTCGAAACCTTGGGCTTGTCTGACTTGATCACATCCAGACGGTAGTCGGTGAAGATCACCTGAATGCCCGCATTGAGGTAGGCTAGCTCTCGCAACCGCCCGCACAGGGTGTCGTAATCAAACTCAGTGCCATTGTGAAAAATTTCGGTGTCGGGCAAGAAGGTGACCGAGGTGCCCTGGCGCTTTTCGGCAATTTTCTCCGCCGATAGCTCGCCGATGGGCACACCGCGCTCAAAGCGCTGCTTGTGCACCTTACCCTCGCGCCACACCGTCACCTCGACCCACTCCGATAGGGCGTTGACCACTGAGATGCCCACGCCGTGGAGGCCCCCAGACACCTTGTAGCCGCCACCGCCAAACTTGCCCCCGGCGTGGAGCACAGTCATCACCGTTTCAAGGGCCGACCTGCCGGTGCGGGGGTGAATGTCGGTCGGAATGCCGCGCCCGTTGTCGGTGACGGAGACCGAGCCATCGGCGTTGAGGGAAATGTCGATGTGATCGCAGTGGCCCGCCAGCGCTTCGTCTACGGAGTTATCAACAACCTCGTACACTAGGTGGTGGAGTCCACGGGGGCCAGTGCTGCCGATGTACATGCCTGGACGTTTACGAACAGGCTCAAGCCCCTCTAGAACCTGAATCTGATCGGCACCGTAGTCAGTTGTCATACTGTACGCTCCAAAAATGGGCTCTAAGCCACCTGAATGCTCGCTAGACCAAAATACCTAGAAATTATAGCACAAAGCAGCCACAGCGGGCTCTAAGGCAACATCAGCTCAAGAATGAACCAGGGATGCAATCACCAAAATTTTCCCAACTAGGCTCATCGCTTCAGGAAACGGCGGATAATAGTTCAATTGTACCATTTCTGTGGGTGATTGGCGGTGCTACGGCTACGGGTAAGTCGTCTCTGGCGATCGCCCTAGCTCAACGCCTTCAGGGGTGCATTCTCAGCGCCGATTCCCGACAAGTATATCGAGAGTTTGATATTGGGACGGCAAAACCTTCGGCAGTTGATCGGCAGCAAATTCCTCACTATCTGATAGACATCTGCGACCCGACTGAAACCCTCACCCTGGCCCAGTACCAGCGCCAGGCCCAGGATCTAATTCACACCTTTCACCAAACCGATGCTGTACCCATGCTGGTGGGCGGCACCGGGCTCTATATAGACGCGGTGGTGAAAGGGTTACGCATTCCGCCCGTGGCCCCTCAGCCCGCCCTGCGCCAGCAGTTAGAGGCCCTGGGGCAGCCCCACTGCTACGCTCTGCTCAAAAGCCTGGATGCGGCGGCGGCCCAACGCATTCACCCCAACGATCCGGTGCGTACGGTGCGCGCCTTGGAGGTGTTCTACGTCACTGGCCAGCCCATGTCGGCTCTCCAGGGAGAAGCCCCTCCAGCGTATCCCGTGCTCTACTTGGCCCTCGACTGCGATGTCCTCGCTTTGGACCGCCGTATCGCTCAGCGCACCCAGGCGATGGTTGAAGCGGGATTCGTGGATGAGGTAACTCATTTGCTGGAAAAATACGGGCCGGAGCTACCCCTGCTGCAAACCCTGGGCTACGGCGAAATGCTGCGCTACGTGCAAGGGGATGTTTCTCTGGCGATCGCCCAGGCCGACATTGTGCAGCACACCCGCCAGTTCGCCAAACGCCAGCGCACCTGGTTTCGCAACCGAGCCACGGTGCAGTGGTTTGATGCCGATGCCGGAGATTTGGTAGAGCAAGTGTGGGACTGGTTCAAAAAGCAGAGGGATGGATAGCCATTGCCCCTTTGGTTTGGTCAAGGGAAGACAACGCTCCTGGAGTGGCAATGGCCGCCAGACAGCTTCTCAGGTTTTGGCCTTTGTCAGCTTTCCTGGTCCTACGCTACCTGGCCAGCACTATATAGCAGCACGCCTGAAGCAGGCCAACCGCTACTCAACAGCGAATATCGTCTTTCCTCAGATCTCTGCTCTGCCTAACTTTCTAAAGCTCCTCGTCGGCCAGCTCTTGCTCGTCTACGGTCAGCTCTAGGGCGATCGGAGCGGCCTCTTCCGCCGCCGCTTCGATTAGCACAGGCTCGGCTTCGGTCTCCTCTTGTTTAACTTCCAGGTTGAGGGGAATGCGCAGGGGTTCGGGCTGCTCCTGCTCCATTTCCATAACGGGCAGCGATTCAACCAAGTCATCGAGGGGGCGGGGGATGACCATGACGGCGTGAAGTTCACCGATGCGCTCGGCTTCGTGCATGCCGGCTTCGATCGCGATCGCCACATTGGGCAGCGACCCTCTAATCAAAATGGTGCAAAGGCCTTCGCCAATCGTCTCGTGGGACATCAGCTGCACATCGGCAGACTTGGTCATAGCATCAGCGGCTCCCACCATTGCCGGGAAGCCACGGGTCTCTAGTAGGCCAATAGCCTGACTGCTCATCTTACCGCCGCTTTCGCGCCGCAACTCGTCCCAGCGGGCGCAGATCGGCAGCACCGCTTCCAGGTTGGGCAACGGGCGCGGAATCAGCGTTGACGAGACAAACTGACCAAAATCTTGAGCGGTTTTAATGCCTGCCTCTACCGCCATACGAACGTCGGAAATGCCCCCCCGCACGATCGCAGTGCAGTGCCCCCCACCGGTCTTTTCGTAGCCCACCAGCAGCACGTCAGCGGCTTTCAACATGGCATCGGCTGTACCTACCACTGCCGGAAAGCTCTCCGTCGACACCATACCCAAAGCAGCACCGCGATACTTGTCGCGCCGCTGGGCTTCTTTTTGACCTGGCGCAGGGGTAGCCAGGGTCAACCGCTTGGGCGTGCCAGACTTGAGGTCAAGGGGCGAGGCTAGTTTGCCGTCGGGTTGCATAGGATGCCTCTGCACAAGGTGTCTGCCTCTCCATTCTAGGGCCTGTCCTCTGAGCTAGCGCCATTGAGCGAATGGCGCTGGGGAAATAGCGTGGCCAGTAGGCGATTGACCTGAGTTTTGCCGTAGACGGAGGATCCATTTTTCTCGACAACGCTGTGGCCCCCACCGTTCTGGGTGTTGCCGTTCTGGGCAATACCGTTGGGGATGCTGCCATTCTGAACTGATCCAACAGCGGCGTGACCCGATCCGCTGACAGGGTTTCCCGTAATCCCTGGGTTGCCGGTAGTCCCGTAGATGTGGTTACTGGTACTAGGAGTAAACCCGTTAGACGCAGGCTCCTGGGCAGAAGATGTCTGCGTTGGATCGCCTAGCAAAGACCCTGGTGCGATCGCCTGGGAGGCTCCCAACTTGGGGTTAATAATGGTGCTATTAGCACCAATACAAGTGTGCTGACCAATGGAACCATGGCCAACTACCAGCACCCCACTACCCAAGCTTGCCCCTAGCTCAATCACCAGATCACCGTGGCTGGCCTGCACCACTACATCAGCTCCTAAACAGACGCCGGCAGAGATGACTAGACGGCATCCGGGAGCAGCCCCCAGCAGTACTCCAGGTGCGATCGCCACTCCAGGCGCTAAATCTACATCTCCCTGGATATAGCCATTGGTAGGCTGAGCGAGCGCCTGGGCGGGTACTGCCACGGTCAAAGGGTGAGTGAGAGGTCTTTAGGGTCGTTGAATAGTGGCTTCATGCACTCGTTTTTTCACCTTTGGATCGATGCCAACTAGGCGCACGTAGTGACCAGAGTGATTACGCAGCTGAGACTCTAGGGCATTGAGTACATCCGAGGCCCGACTTCCCTCTAGCATGCCGGCGTTTTGCCAGGCGCCACTGCGGTAGCGGCGCACATCGGCATGCTCAAGACTGAGGCGATAGCCCTGGTTGAAGAGCTGCTGCACCTGCTGCACTACCTCCTTGGGAAGCCCTCCCATGGGAGCTGCCCCATTGCCAGTCGGCGCGCTAGAGGTCGAATAGGAGGGCGATGGGGCAACCGGTGCCGACTTAGAGCCCGGCCGCTGCACGGTAACTGCGGCCACTCGTCGTTTGGCTCTGGGATCAATGCCAAATACCCGCACGTACTCGTTGGGGTGCTCAGCTATACAGGTGTTGATAGCGCCTAGGACATCACCCTCACGGTTGCTGGTAATGGTCCGACAAGATTGCCAAACGTTGCTGTTGTAGCGGCGCGCATCGGCATGCTCAGCCCCAACGTGGTACCCCTGGCTGAGCCACTGGCGCACCTGCTGAGCTACGTCACCGCTGGCCTGCGACGAACCGCCGCTAGGGCTAGGAACTGAGGCATAGGAGTTGCTGGGAGAACCGCCCGATCGCGAACTAGCCGCCACAGATTTGCCGTCGGGGCGCTGAATGGTGATGGGAGCCACGCGGCACTTCGCTTTGGGGTCGATGCCAAACAGGCGCACGTATTCGCCTGAGTGCTCAGCCAGGCAGCGCTCGAGGGCACCGAAGACCTCACCCTCGCGGGACGACTGAATGGGAGAGCAGGTTTGCCACACATTGCTGCTGTAGCGGCGGGTATCGGCATGCTCGGTGCCAATCCGGTAGCCCTGACTGAGGTACTGACGCACCTGCTGAACCACCTCTGGCGACAGGGGGCCACTGGCCACGGCTGGGGCTGGGCGATGGCCACCATTGTTAGAAGGGCTGGAATAACTAGCATGAGAAGGCACCGAGCCACTGTTGGCAACAGCTTTGCCGTCGGCTCGCTGAATGGTGATGGGGGCGACCCGCTGCTTGGCCCTCGGATCGATACCGAACATGCGCACGTACTCACCCGAGTGCTGAGACAGACAGTTTTCGATGGCGGCCAGCACTTCAGGCTCCCGCTGGGACTGAACTGGGCTGCAGGTCTGCCAGACGCCACTGCGATAGCGGCGAGAGTCGGCGTGCTCGGTGCCAATGGTGAAGCCCTGGGCCAGGTACTGACGGACCTGCTGGACAACGTCGGGGGGTAGCAGTTGAGAAGTCATAGTGCCTAATCCATCGCGTTCGTTTGAGTGTGCTGTGGTACCTAGAGACGCTGTGCTAGCTGACCCACCCAAGGGGGGCGCATGGCCAGGCGTTCCTGCAAGTTCCCTAATCAGGGCAATATCAATGGGGCCAACGTCGCGGAGGGCATCGGCCTGATGCTGTTGAGTAATCACTGAACCCGAAGGAATCAGCTTACCGGGCGGCACGTCCACATCTTGTACAAGGGCGTGCATCATCACGACACACCCGGCTCCCAGGCGAGTATTAAACAGGGTTGAGCGAAAGCCAATAAAGCAGTCGGCACCAATGTAGACCGGACTCTGCACCAGCACTTTGTGGGTGAGAATGGCGCGATCGCCCACCCAGACTGCCCAGGGGCTGCGATCGTCTCCCAGCACCTGTCCCTGGGAACGACCATATACCGTGGCTCCCTCCTGCAGGGTGCTGGCAGCACCGAGCCGCACGGCGGCACCGGGGTCGGCCCGAACTATCGAGCCAGCAGCCAAAACTGCTCCAGGTTCGACAAGAACCTGGCCCTGCACCTGGGCTAACCCATGCACCCGAGCCGACGACCCAGATGACTGCTGCAAACCCCATGCCTGCGTCGGAGATGCCGCTGGTGTGCGGATCGCCATTGCCGTACGTCCTCCCAAAAAACCCCAACTAACTAGCTGCTCAACCACAGAAATGAGCTAATTATGGGGAGAGTGTAGTCTCTGCCTGCGCTAGCTGAACTGGACCGCTCAGTGTAAAGACCAGCTAGCTAAAATCATCTCGCTTGTTGTAGAGATTGCCGCTGTCGAGACTCACGGTATCGACAATGGCAACCACCGCCGCATCCACAGGACGATTTTCGTAGCCGCGCTGCTGGCGGGCCCCGCTGCCCTGGGTAATTAACACCCATTCGCCGGGCCCCGCTCCTACCACATCGGCGGCCACCGTATAGTCAGGCAGCAAGTCACCAGTTTCGCTAATGAGCTGCACCAGTAAAAACTTTGTGCCGCTCAAGCTAGGATCCTTGCAGGTGCTAACTACCGTGCCACGAACCTTAGCCAAGAGCATAATGACTTATCTGCCGTAGGGGCGGATGCCGCTGACGCTCTCTCTAAACTGCTCTACCGCCTCGGTATAGCGAATGGGCAGAACAAATTCCAGGTTTTCGTGGGGACGAGCAATGATGTGGGTAGACAGCACTTGGCCGCCATTGACCCGCTTCACGTTCTCAATACCGGCTGCTACGGAAGCCTGAACTTCAGACACGTCGCCGCGAATGATAACGGTGACACGACCGCTGCCGATTTTCTCATAGCCCACCAGGGTGACCCGGGCCGCTTTCACCATCGCGTCGGCAGCTTCCACCACAGCGGGGAAGCCCAACGTCTCGACCATACCAACTGCAATTGCCATGCTTTTATATGCCTTTTTTTCAGAGAATACAGGAGCTCAAACGAGTGCTGAATTAGCCTCACCCAAGGCCAGGCCCACCAGCCCAGTAGACCCTTAAACCTTAGAACGAATGGGTCTCAAAAAACCGCACTGCTAAGACCTAGCTGCGAAACTGCTCTACCGCTTCGGTGTAGCGAATGGGCAGAACAAATTCCAGGTTTTCGTGAGGACGAGCAATGATGTGAGTCGACAGAACTTCGCCGCCATTAACTCGCTTCACATTTTCAACACCAGCTGCTACCGAGGCCTGCACCTCAGACACGTCGCCCCGCACAATCACGGTGACACGGCCGCTGCCGATTTTTTCGTAGCCCACCAGGGTAACTCGGGCCGCTTTTACCATCGCGTCAGCGGCTTCTACTACAGCCGGAAAACCCAGCGTTTCAATCATTCCCACAGCAATCGGCATAGTCGAAATCTCCTTATAAACTTAGACAACCCTGGTTTACCTAACGCACTTTGTCCGCTGTTCAGGCGCAAAAAAACGTCCCAAAAGATGACAAGCCGGAAATCACCGTTGGGGAAGCAAAACTTCAGATTGCCCAAAAATTTTTGATGACAGATTAAGCATAGGTGTCCGTAGTCACTTTTGCAATATAAGCCCCAATGATTGTTGCTAATGTTGAATATTATTAAAGCTGATGACGTAAAGGTTTTTTTCTCGTAATCAATCCACAGGTTGGCGATAGTGTCTGCTCACCGCGGCTTAGGCTTGAGACTCGGCTGAATCGGCAGGCGGTAAAAAGCGTAGGTCGTCCTAGCGTTCGTCTAAGCTGAGGCAGGCCACCCAAATCTCTAAATTTATTGATCCTCAGTACGAACGCCTTAGATTGGGTTGTGATTTCTAATCGATCGCTTCAGGAGTCTTTATAGGTTAACCCTCTAAACTCAAGGCTCTTGGGCCGATTCCCCTCAGGGAATCAGGTAGAATAGCAAAACGCTTTGAGATAGAGGCAAGAGGTCTATATTTTGCCCTGCCAGCTTTGGAGAGGGTCGTGCTCAGCCCGACGGATTCTCTGGCGGGTTGGGGCTGATGAGTTGACTGTCAGTTTAGATCTGACGCCGCAGGCTGCGCTTTGATTTGGCTCAGCTGCCAGCAAGCTGCTGCGACCATAGGTAAACAGCTGGTGGCGGCACGAAGGTGCGTCGCTTGGTCAACTTTTGAGCTGGGGCCGCCGGATTTTGGCAGCCGTAGCCTTTTATCTGCTGAACCATCGCCGTTGGAGATAAGCATTTAAGGTGTTGTCAGAGAACGTCGGGATGACCCAATTTTTTGTTGAGACCAGCTGGCTGCTGCCGATGTATGGCCTCATTGGGGCGCTGCTATCGCTGCCCTGGTCCACGGGGTTGATTCGCCGCACCGGCCCTCGACCATCGGCCTACCTCAACATTGTGATGACCGTGGTGTCCTTTGTTCACGGGCTCATGGCCTTTCGCGGCATTTGGAATCAGGGGCCTCAGGAATTGCTGTTTTCCTGGTTTGACTTTGCCGATCTACACCTCACTCTAGCCCTCGACATTTCGGTGCTCAACCTAGGTGCCCTGGAGCTGATTACGGGCCTCAGTCTGCTGGCCCAGGTCTTTGCCCTAGGCTACTTAGAGAAAGACTGGGCCCTAGCCCGCTTCTATTCCCTGATGGGAGTCTTTGAATCTGCCATGAGCGGGCTGGTGTTAAGCGGATCGCTGTTTGTCTCCTACTCGCTGCTGGAGATGCTAACGCTGTCGACCTACCTGCTGGTGGGTTTTTGGTATGCCCAGCCTCTAGTGGTGACCGCTGCCCGCGACGCCTTCTTAACTAAGCGCATTGGTGACGTGCTGCTGCTGATGGGAGTGGTTTCCCTGGCCTGTCTGGCGGGCAGCCTTGACTTCAACGATCTCTACGAGTGGGTCAAGGTAGAGAATCTATCCCCCGCCATGGCTACTCTCCTAGGGCTGGCGCTGATCGCCGGGCCGATTGGTAAATGCGCGCAGTTTCCGCTCCACCTGTGGCTTGATGAAGCGATGGAAGGGCCAAACCCTGCCTCAATTTTGCGGAACTCGGTGGTGGTGACCTGCGGTGCCTACATCTTGATTCGCCTGCAGCCGATTGTGGTGCTGTCGCCGGTAGCCCTGGGCACGCTGGTGGTTATCGGTACAGTGACGGCCCTGGGCGGGTCTCTAGTTGCCTTGGCCCAGGTCGACCTGAAGCGTACGTTCTCTTACTCTACGAGTGCCTACCTGGGGCTGGTGTTTATTGCTGTCGGTACGACCTGGCCGGGTGTGGCGCTGCTGCTGCTGCTGACCCACGCTGTAGCCAAGGCACTGCTCTTTATGGCGGTGGGGTCAATTATTATGACCACCAACTGCCAAAACATGACTGAGCTGGGCGGTCTAGGGAGAAAAATGCCGGCGACTAGCCTAGCGTTTGTGACCGGCGCTCTAGGGATGGTCGGGGTGGTGCCCTTGGGCTGCTTCTGGGGGTTGCGGATGGGAGCCGATTTTCTCAGCCGTGACTATCCGCTGCTGACACTGGTGTTTCTGCTGGTCAACGGGCTCACGGCACTGAATCTGACGCGGGTCTTTCGTCTGGTGTTTTTGGGGACACCTCAGCCCAAAACCCGCCGCGCTCCAGAGGTGCCGTGGCAGATGGCGGTACCGATGGTTACCCTATCGATCATTACTCTGCTGCTGCCGCTGATCCTGGGCAAGCTGCTAGTGCTGCCCCCTTGGCAATATATCAACTGGCCGATCGCAGGGCTGACGCTGGCGTCGGGCTGGATAGGAGTAGCGGTAGGGGCGACGGTACCTCTGTCGAAATCGCTGGCGCGATCGCTCAACCGATCCCTGCGCATTGCCCAAGATCTGCTAGCCTACGACTTTTACACCGAACGCCTCTACGAAAAAACTGTGGTGGCGGCGGTGTCCACCCTGGCCCGGTTTAGCAGCTGGTTTGACCAATACGTGGTGGACGGCCTGGTAAACGGAGTGGGCCTGGCTTCGCTGTTTGGCGGTGAGGGGCTCAAATACAGCGCCTCGGGCCAGTCGCAGCTCTACCTGCTGACTATCTTTGCCGGGGTAGGGCTGCTCGGAATTTTCATGACCTGGACGCTTTGGTAACGGTTGGCGATGCTGAGTGCACTGATTTTAATTCCGCTGGTGGCAGCCCTGGTGTTGATCCTGTGGCCTGGCAAGCTAGAGGCGCAAACCGCTAAAGTCGTCAGCGGCATTGGTTTGGCCCTGAGTCTGGCGTTGATTGGTTTTCTGGCTACTCAATTTGAGCTAGCTACTCCAGGATTTCAGTTTGAGGAACTGCTGCCCTGGGTTGAGCCCCTGGGACTGAGCTATCGCCTGGGCCTCGATGGGCTGTCTCTACCGCTGCTGGCGGTCAATAGCCTGCTGAGCCTGGTAGCGATCTACATCAGCGAACCAACCCTGCACCGGACTCGGCTCTACTACGTGCTGCTGCTGGTAATTAACAGCGCCGTGGCCGGAGCGTTTTTAGCGGCTAACCTGCTGCTGTTTTTTATCTTTTACGAGTTAGAGCTAATTCCGCTGTACCTGTTGATTGCCATCTGGGGTGGGTCGCGGCGAGGCTACGCTGCCACTAAATTTTTGATCTACACCGCCCTATCGGGGGTGCTGATCTTGGGAGCCTTTTTGGGCCTGGTGTGGCTGTCGGGTAACACCAGCTTTGACTACGATAGCGGTCTGGCCGCGGCGCTACCTCTGGCTCAGCAGATTTCTCTGTTGGTAGCACTGCTGATCGGCTTTGGCATCAAGGTACCGCTGTTTCCATTTCACACCTGGCTGCCCGATGCCCACGTGGAGGCGTCAACGCCGGTGTCGGTGCTGCTGGCCGGAGTGTTGCTAAAGCTGGGCACCTACGGTGTAGTGCGCTTTGGCTTGGGCCTACTGCCTGATGCCTGGATGGCTCTGGCCCCCTGGATGGCGACCTGGGCTGTGATCAGCGTGCTCTATGGATCGCTAGCGGCGATCGCCCAAACAGACATGAAAAAAATGGTGGCCTACAGCTCCATTGGCCACATGGGCTATGTACTGCTGGCGGCAGCGGCTTCCACTCCAGTGAGTATTGTGGCGACGGTGTTTCAGATGATCAGCCACGGGCTGATTTCGGCGCTGCTGTTTTTGCTGGTAGGGGTGGTGTATAAAGCCACGGGCACCCGCGACATGACGGTGCTACGCGGCCTGCTGAACCCCGAACGGGGTTTGCCCTTTGTCGGATCGATGATGATCCTCGGGGTGATGGCCAGCGCTGGTATTCCCGGTATGGTGGGGTTTATTTCTGAGTTTCTGGTGTTTCGAGGCAGCTTTTTGATCTTCCCGGTGCAGACGCTGCTGTGCATGGTGGGCTCGGGCCTGACGGCGGTTTACTTTTTGCTGCTGGTGAACCGGGTTTTCTTTGGTCGACTGGCGATCGCCCCTCCTACCGTTGCGCCTCAGCTTGATATTGAGCTGCCCTCGGTGACCTGGCGCGATCGCGCCCCTGCCCTGGGTCTGGCCGTGCTGATTATCGCTTTTGGGCTTCAGCCTAACTGGCTAGCCCGCTGGAGCGAAAATATCACCCTGGCATTGCACCAGCCCTACCAGGGCTTTGTGCAGGCCAGGACCCAGTTTGCCCCCACGGCTGTACCCGCCGTTGCCGACACCCTTTTTGTTGACCCGGCCCTAACCCTGCCAACTCCCGTTTTGCCTGTCTTTGCCGCCCCCAGCGTTGAGATTTCCCTGCCATGACCAAGACCCTATCCCTGGCCAAAGCTAACTCTCACCCCCTAGAACCCTTTATTCAAAAGCTGCTGAGTGCCGAGGCGCTGCTGCCTGACTCCGAAAACAACGTGATTGAAGTGGTGGGCATTCTCAAGAGCTACGGGGTGGTGCTTGATGCCTACTCCAAGAACCTGATCTACATCGCCGATCATCAGTTCTTGGTGTTGTTTCCGTTTTTCAAGTACTTCAACGGTAAGGTGACGCTGCCGCAGCTGCTGCGCCACTGGTGGCACGATCGCATCAACTTTGAGTACGCCGAATACTGCATGAAAACCATGCTCTGGCACGGCGGCGGCAAAATGGACGAATACCTCGATAGCGACGACTTTTTGCAGCAATGTCAGGCCGCTGTTGCTGCCAAGATCAAAACTAACCTACCTATTCGGGCGTTAAATGGTCTATTCCCTGACTTTTTGCCCGAGCAGGTGCGTCAGCTAGCTTATTACAGCGCCCTAGGCCAGTTCTGGCGGGTGATGAGCGATCTGTTTATCGACCTGTCCGACGCCTACGATGCAGGCAAGGTGCAGACCATTCCTGAGGTGGTGGCTTTTGTCAAAGCGGGATTGGTGGCGGCGGCGGCGAACCCCATCACCTATGCCGTCGAGATTAACGGAACTAGCTACGAGCTGCTGCCCAAGTCCGCTGGGCTGACATTTTTGATGGATGTGGCGGTGCCCTACGTGGAGGCGGTGTTCTTTCGCGGCACGCCGTTTTTGGGAACAGTTTCCTACAATGCTCAAGCTAATCAAATCTCCGCCGACCAGGGTCGCTTTGAGTATGGTGCTCTCTATGCTGACCCCCTACCTATTGGCGGGGCGGGCATCCCCCCCACTCTGCTAATGCAGGATATGCGCCACTATCTACCTGACTATCTAACGGCGTTTTACCAATCCAGCGGTCGTGGCCTCGACGATGTACGAGTCAAGATTTGCCAGAGCTTCCAAAAGTCAATGTTTTGCGTCACCAGCGCCTCGCTGCAAGGGCTGCTTCCCCACCCCGCCGATACCCAAGACCCCCGCGAGCGAGCCGCCAACCACGCCTTCCTCTCAGGGTGGATGGATCGCTTAGCGACCTCCCGATTAGATATAGTGCAGCTCTAAAGCAATGGGATACTCTTATTCTCTGTAGACCTTGACTTACTTGTTACGGGTCTTGAGACAAGCACGTATATTAAGTGGTGAACTGACCATGAAAAAAATGGTGAGAAATCTTGCATGAAGCTTGAGATGGGCGAATCTCTGTTCTTCTCCTAGCTCCGCCACGTAAAATCTTGTCAGATTGTCCAACTCAATTGGAAGCCCTCAACTGGAACATGGAGTCGGTACGCCGAGGGAGAAAAAGCCATGGAAGCTCTCGTTGCAGAAGCATCTCAGCTTTTTCAAGACAGATATGAAGCCAGTTTGTTTGGTAGAAATAGCTTCGAACAATTAATTCGGCAAGCAGAGGTAGATGTCTTGGGTATCTGCTTTGAACAGATGGATGTTGGCCTGCAAACCGGCTCGTCTGTTTATGCCATTGACGTAGCCTTCCATGAGGGCGGATTGAACTATGGGGGTGCTGAGAAAACAGCAGCACGGGTGATCAAGAAATATATTAGAACTGCTATCTGTGTATATTTGTACTTGGGTTGTGCATCAGGAGAAATCATCTTCGCATCTCCTAAAATTCACCCGTCGTTTCTAGCTCTGCTAAATCCATACATCGAAGACTGCCAAACCCTTTTAAGAAAATATGGCCTTGGTTTTAAGCTTAGACTGCTGGCAAATGATGGCTTTAGGGTAACAGTACTTGACCCGATTATTCGAGCTATTCCCTCTATCGCAGACACCTCTGAGCTATTTGTTCGAAGTATTCAGATGTACAACCTCTTCCAAAGTGGTGGTTCTTTGAGTGATCTCTCTCCCCAAACATTAGCCAAGGCTATACCTGATATATCACACTCTTTAGCCGAGACAAGGACAAATCTCGATCGCTCGTCTGCTGCAAGTTTAGATGAAATGAAGATTGGAGTTTTAGTTAAAACTGAACTTCGGAAACTCTTGCAAGAGAATGCTGTGTCTTTGGAGGAAATTGAGAAGATGCAGACTTTTGCTTACTCTAAGGAAACTTTTGGCATCCAACACCCACTTTTGAGACCTGTTCAAGCTGGCGAAAAGAAACCCTTTCGCTACTGGGCAGAGCCTGTAACCGTTTATGGGCGTGAGTACTATATTTGTTCTGAATGGTATGAAAATTCAACCAATAACGATAGACCTCTGTTCATGAATTGGCTGAAGAATTTCAGCTCCAAGTAAATGTTCCTAACTCCAGAAGCACTTTTTAGGTAGTTGGAGTGTGAAACCCAGGTGTATGTTTTTTGTGACCCTGATATCAGGTCAGTGTGTCAAATTCATTCCCATCCTGAACGCGATCGCGCTCAGCGAGTTTCAGCAGCATTTCTTCGTGCACCTGACGAGTGATAGGGTAAAAGCGGGTCAACAGCATTGACATCGCTAGCAGCACCATGGGTACTGGGCCAATAAAAATGCGAATTGCTAGTAAGGCCGAGTCAGACTGCTGAGCTGCCTCGCTGACAAACCCCGAAAATTGCAGGGCTAAGCTCACCAAAAATAGCCCGAGGGCCAGCCCCACCTTTTGCAGCAACGTCATAAAGGCGTAGAAAATGCCCTCTCGCCGCTGGCCGGTTTTGATCTCATCTAGCTCAATCACATCGGGCAGCATGGCCCAGGGCACCACATAGGCGGTGGCGACCCCAAAGCTAATCACAATGCACAGCAGGTAGAGCGCCGCCACCTGCCCTGGCTGTACAAAGAACAGCGCAATCTGGGCAATAATCCAGGTGCCAATGCCGATGTAAAACACCTCCTGCTTGCCCAGGCGGCGGCTGAGGTAGTTGACGACCACCATCATCACGATGGCGGTGCCCTGCACCAGCAGCGCCACCAAAAAGTAAGAGTCAAGCCCCATCCAAAAGGTGGCGTAAAAGGGAATGATGCTTGCGGTCATCTGTAGGGCTAGCCAGGCAAACAGATAGATGCCCACTACAAACACAAAGGCTCGGTTGGAAAAGACGACCCTGATCTGCTGGAGAAAGGGCAGCGCCGCTTCGTCAGTGTCGGCGGGCTGTAGGGCGTTGCGCTGCACTGCATAGGGATAGGTGCCCCACACGCACCACAGTAGCGGCAGCACCGACAGCACTGCACAGATGCCGCCCAGGATTAAATACTGCTGGCGTTGGTCAGCAACCACTTGGGTGATCACTAGGCCGAGGCCGAGGGCGGCGATCGCCCCAAATAGCGACGATCCCAGCCGAAAGGCTGTCAGCTCAGTGCGTTCATCGTAGTCCTTGGTGAGTTCGGCAGTGAGGGTGGTATAGGGCAGATTCACCACCGTGTAGAACACCTGAAACAGTAGTGACATCACCACGTAGTACCAAAACCGAGCGGTGTTGCCCCAGTCTGGCACCACCCAGGTGAGAAAGAAGGTCACCCCAAACGGAATTGCCCCCAGCACAATCCAGGGATAGCGGCGGCCCCAGCGGGTGCGGGTCTTGTCGCTCAGATAGCCAATGAACGGGTCATTGAACGCATCCCAAATGCGCCCGATCGCCAGCACCGACCCCGCCGCCACTGGGCTCAGGCCCGCCGCCGTCGTCAAAAAGATCAAAAATGAAAACGACAGCAGGTTGGCGGTCATCCCTGGCCCAATGTCTCCGGCCCCAAACGCCAGCTTGCCCCGAAGAGAAAACTTGGCAGGGGCAGCGGTGGAGGAAGGCGGGTTAGAAGCCATAGATTACCTGCTTGGTGAATTCACACTGATCAATGACAATGCAACAGCTTGGGAGACGACAATGCAAAAGGCGTCCTCAGTGTATTATTTCCCCATCGCACAATGCTTTACACCAAAGCCAGCTTAGGAACTGTAGCGCTTCCCTAGGCAAAACTCTACACTTGAGCTTAAATCTGGCTGAGCACAGCGGCTTGCCGGGGGCTGCTCCAAAGGAGAATGGACATGGCTGATTTTTACGTAAGCTGGGACGACTATCACCGGGATATTGAAAAGCTAGCAATTCAAATCTACGAGTCCGGTTGGAAGTTCAACCAAATTGTCTGCCTGGCCAAGGGAGGACTGCGCATCGGCGACACCCTCTGTCGGTTGTTCGATGTGCCCCTGGCAATTTTGTCTACCGCCTCCTACGGCGGGGCCGATGGCCGCACCCGAGGCTCGATCACCTTCTCCCGCGATCTGAGCATGACCACCCCTAGCCTGGGTAGCCAGGTGCTGATCGTCGATGACCTGGTCGACTCGGGCTACAGCCTAAAGAAATCTATGGCCTGGCTGCACCACAAATATGGTTTCTACATCGAAGATGTGCGGACAGCGGTGCTCTGGTACAAAGCCGAATCGATCATCAAGCCTGACTATCATGTGGTCTATCTGCCCGACAACCCCTGGATTCATCAGCCCTTTGAGCGCTACGAAACTATGAGCCCGGCCGAGTTGGCGGCTAGTTATCAACCTCAGCCGGAGTCGGTGGCTTAGTTAGTTCCACCGGTGCAGCCGAGGCTTCGGGCGGACCGTAGAGGCGCTGGTAGCCCCAGTAGCCCCCTAGCATGGTCACCAGTGTAAGGGAGATAATGCCTCCGGCGCGGCACAGCCCCTGAATCGCCTTAGAGGCTCGTAGGGCGCCGAGGTAGTCCCCCTGTTGGTAGGCCTGGCGCAGGTTCATGGCGTAGGCCAAGGCCGGAATACCCAGGGGCGGAAAAATTACGAAGGCGGTCAGCAGCACCCGATGCCACCGGGCTGGTGGGCAGGGCTGTCCCTGAAATACCTTGTAATGGCCTCGCCACTCGACCGTCGACTGGTCTTGCACCTGGCCCGTGAGGTCGAAGCTGTAGATGTCATCCATTTGCCAGCTGACGAGCAGGTCGCGAATTTGACTGGGTAGGGTGAAATAGTTGAGGCCTACCCCCACCGGGCGATAGATTTGAATGTGCAGATGCCCCTCTTGATGCTCAACCTCGACAACAATCTGCCTGAGCCCTAGCTCCGCCTGCAGGCGTTGGGAGAGGGCGCGATCGCGGTGAACCTGCTGCAAGTGGTGCAGCTTCAGCCGCGCCTGATCAAGGTTGAGATCGTTGCAGAGAGCCAGCTCCCAATCGTGGGCAGCGGCGGCGGTTTGCCCCAGCTGCTCGTGAACGTGGCCCCGGTGCAGGTAGACCTCAGCCAGGTTGGGGTTGGCATCTAGGGCGGCATCAAAGTCGGCCAGGGCGGCGGCGTAGTCCTGTTGCCGGAAATATAGCAGCCCGCGATTGTAGTGAATCAGCGCATGGCCGGGCTGGTGCTGAAGCGCCTGGTGCCAGTCGGCCAGGGCCAGGTCCTCTCGCCCCTGCTGGCAGTGGAGCAGGCCGCGGTTGCCGAAGGCGCGCATGCTGGTGGGGTCAAGGGCGATCGCGGCCGAAAAATACTCCAGCGCCGCTGTCATCTCCCCAATTTGCCAGTGGGCCTTGCCCAGTTCAATATGGATATCGGCTGGACAGGGCGAGTGATCTAGAGCCTGGGGCAAAACCGTCAGCGCCACCTCAACGTTGCCCTTTCGCATCTGGGCTAAGGCCTGCCGATGACGATAGCGGGCCTGTTGACGACGTAACCAGGGGGAGAGGTAGAGTCCCATAACCTTGAGAATAGTGGGGAGGAGGAGAAGCAACCACCCCCATGATTCCTTCGGGAATTGGCCTCGTCAGTGAAGCGTTAGGAGAATGTAACGGAGCATTAGGGCTTGGTAGTCGCTGTCTTACAGGATCGCTAACGAACTGCCGCGATCGCCCCCCTCGATAGAAGGATTTGTATAAAGAAGAATTTGTACAAAAGTTACAGAGGCTCGCTACCCTCGCTCTGGGCCACTTTGAGGGCCACCGAAGCCACAGTCAGGGTGAGCCGCGCTTGCTCTAGGCTAGATAGCGAGTCCCAGTCAGTCACCGGAATCGCCCGCAGGTTAAGCTCCAGAATTTCGCCCCGGCCATCGCGTAGAGAGTAGGCCAGAGGGCGAGCCAGCACCGCCAGATCGTCAGCGTTCCAGCCGGGCAGAATGTCATCCACGCACTGCACCAGCTGCTCAATTAGGGGTTGACCGCTGCGGGCCAGGGCAGTGGCAGAGATCGCCAAACGGTGCAGCAGCCCGCTGGGTACACGACTCTGAAACTGTCGCAGTTGCTCAAGCACCGAGTTGACCGTGGCCTGAGACTCGGAGTCACCCATCTGGGTGGCCATCTGGGCGGACAAGACTTGCCATCCCGCTGCGATCGCCGCATTCGTCTCTCCACCGTCGAGAGCGTCAAACTCTGTCTCTAGGCTAGCCAGGTAGGTCTCGGCCTCGGGGGCCAGCGGTTGCCAGGGATACCCGGTTTCGGGGTTAAGAATACTGGCAAGCAGATCGAGTTCAGTGGCCATGGCGGGCTCAGCGGCGGAGTTAGAAGACGGGGAAGACTGGTTCATAGCTTATCTACAGATGCACAAGAGGGTAACAAAACCTGATGATTGTGGATACACCGTGCTGCCGGGGTATTCCGTACGGAGTGAACAATTCCTTGGGTTCCCTAGCAGGGCGGGGATGATTTGGAGCTACCCTCAAGGGTAAACTCCATCAGTTCGCCCTCGGGACTGCCAAATCGAATGGCCGTGCCTAGGGCGAGGGGTACCTCGGCCCGGTGGACGTGGTGCCAGCTGTGGTTGTCAAAGTAGTACGACCCATAGCGGGAGCGATCGCGCAAATAATAGTAGGTCTCCTGCACGCCGTTCTCAAACTGGGTGCGGCAGAAAATTTCGGCGTGCTGCCCCGAGACCCAGGGCTCCAAAATGACCAAGTCGTTGTCGGGTAGTCGTCCCACCCGCAGATAGCCGTCGTAGAGGCGCCACAGGCGGGTCGGGGTGGCCAGGCAGCGCAGCACTACCGATTGGGTCATGCGCAGGTCTTGTCCTGGCAGCTGGGTCACAGCCAGGGCCGCCTCGCGCAGCAGATGCCCTTCAAACTGGGGGTGCTGGTACAGCACGGGCAGCGTCCAGGCCGGGTGGTTAAAACGGTAGGCCGTCAGCAAATGTTGGCGGGCTAAAGCCACTGCTTGAGCGATCGGCTGCCGCTCGGCCAGCCCCCGAGCCAGCACCTGAATAAAACTTAGCGCCTCCTCGTCGGCAATGGAGTCGCGCATGGCCAGCACCGCCGGCACCCCGTGGTGCAGCAGCACCTCCGCCAGACTGCTGCGGGGGATGACCTGCTGCTGTTGCAGGTCGGGCTGGGCCCCCCAGCAGGTGTTGAACACCGCCAGCCGAATGCCGTTGTGGGCCAGCCCCTGGGCCAGCTCCGTGCCGCTGAGGCTGCACCCCTGGCGCAGAAATAGCATCCCGCCGTCGGGGGCCGGCACTCCATGACCCGCGTAGAAGAACACGTTGAAATAGCCGGTTTCCAAGGCTGTAAGCAGAGTTTTGGCATCAGGTTCTAGCAGGGTTTGCACCTGGCAAACCACTGGACTCGCCCCCTGGTAGCTGAGACGAGAGGCGCTCAGCTCTAGCAGCTGCTTCAGGGCCTCGGCTTCCTGGGGCAGTTGTAAGACCTGCTCGGCACCTCCAGCGTTAATGCCTAGGTCATCTTGACCCAGCACCAGCAGTATTCGTAGCGAGATGTCGAGCTCCGCGTCAGGCAGCGGTTCGACGGTGCTGGCAGTGCGGCTAAACAAAACCTGCGGCCCCAGCGACAGGGCTGGACAGCCGGGCTGGGGCTGCATGATTTCCCAGGGTAGGCTAATCAGTTCGGGTGGGCGCACCTCTAACCGCAACTTGAGCGGGCGATTTTGGCCGATCGCCATGCCCAGACTGCGCTCCAAGGTCTGACGGATGGGGCCGTCAAACAGCCACTCCCACAGGCTGACCCCCAGCCCCTGCATCAGCCGCCCAGTGTAGCCACCGGCTTCCGCCGCCGGAGCCACCCGATCGAGCAAATCGTCGAGGTGAAACTGGGGCACGTAGGCCGAGGGCACATGGGGCACCTGGGGCAGCCCCCGCAGCGAAAAAAACTGCTGCCAACTCTCCCAGATTTGGGCCATTTGGCTATCCCAGAGGCGATCGTGGTGGGCATAGCCGCCCGGAAACGGACTCTCTAATACCCAAATGGCGTAGTGGGTAGAGTCGGCCTGGGTGAGGCGATCGATGGCAAGGCACAGGGTAAGGTCATCAAATGACGGCATAGGCAGGCCTAGGGCATAGGGCCAAGGGGTAAATGAGGGGAGGCGACTAGGGCGTACAGCGACCCGCTTGGGCCGGGGTGACTAGCTTTAGCAACGTGCCTGCTCCGTAGATCTGGCGAGTCTGCACCCAGCCCTCTTCCCCCGGTGCTAATAAGCGTCGACCCAGGTTAGGGGCGGTAGGCAGAGCAGAAGAGGATTGATTGGTTTCCTGAGGTTGTTGGTCAAGGGACTCGCCCGAGGGAATTGAGCAGACCCGCAGTCGCACCCAATCGACATTGTCCGCCGTGGTTTGGCGACTGACAACCCTAAGGACACTGCCTGTAGCTACGGCTCGAGTCTCTTCCGTCGCACTCAAGGCAGGCTGTTGGCTTAGCTGTAGCAGTTCACTGTTACCCGTTGCACTCAAAGGCGGGGCAGACTGCCAAAAGGAGCCAACCGCGATCTCAACAATGGCGGCCAAGGCGGCCTCTGGCAGCGGTCGCCCCGCCAGAGCAGGTCCCAACCCTGATGAGGTCATTGGCCGGAAAGCAACCGGCTCGGAGGAACTGCGGCTCAAGGCTAAAGCCACTCCTGCTATCGCGGCGAGCACTATACCAACGCCACCTAAAAAGGGCACCCAAGGAAAACCTGACCGACTAGGGACTGGGGTTGGATCGGGTGGTGAGACTGGAGCCACAAGCCTGGTTGATGGCGTTACTGCTGAACCGTCAGTAAGAGGAGCCCTAAGAACGCTGGGGACAGCATGGTCTGCCTGCCGTAGGGAGCCCCCAGGCAAGATCGGCAGCGGGCCAAGCTGGGGCATAAACCGCATTAGCCCAACGGTGACATTATCGTGACCATTGAGCCGATTCGCCTGCTGAATTAGGGCGGTTACAACCGGGCTGAGAGGATTAGCGGCGGTCGTTAGAGGCGCTACCAGGTAGGGCGCGAGGATTTCGACGCGATCATAGTCGCTGAGACCGTCAGAGCAGAGCAGTAGCACCGTCGGGTCGTCGAGCAGCAGGTGCTGTACGGAGGGGTAAAGCAGCCCCGAGTCGCTAATACCCAACGCCTGAATGAGTGCCCCGCCGCTGGGTAGCTGGACGGCCTCTGAGTAGAGGGCATAGCCCATTTGGGCTTCTCGGGAAGCAACGTCGTCGTCAACGGTGATTTGGTAGCAGGTATAGGGGCTGATGCGGTAAGCGCGACTGTCGCCGATGTGGGCGATGGACACGTAGGGGAAATGCACCAAGGCCACCACCACGGTGGTGCCCATCCGGGCGCGGGCAGAGCGATTCTCATCGTTGTTGCGGGCAGAGATGGCATCGTTAGCCAAAATGAGCGCCTGCCTGAGACGCTGGGTGATCGCCCCCGGCGATGGGTAATCCTGCTGAGTGAGGGGTTCTAGCTCCTGCTGAAGTAGCTTAATGGCTGTTTGGGAGGCCACATTGCCCTGTTCATGGCCGCCAATACCGTCGCACACCAGCAGCAGCGGCAGGGTCTCAACACTGTCCGCTGAGACCGGTAGGCGCTGCTGGCGCGAGTCTTTCTCGGGGTAGCAGGCGTCTTCGTTGCGATCGCGGGTTGGCCCCTGGTCCGTGTCCGCCGCCCAATCTACCGTCACTAGCAGCCCCTGGGCCAGGGTATGAATGGCTCCCTCCAGTTCGGCTACAAGCTCTTGATCAGAGGCTAATTTTCCCTCTTTGAGGGCCTTACACAGCCAGCTGAGGTAGGGGCGCACCTGGGGTTGAGCCGTAGTCACCAGCGACTGCCACCGCTGGCTCAGCTGGGCCAGGCTAGGGCTAGGGGCGTTGGTCACCAGCGTGGTGAGCCGCAGTAGCGCACCATCTACCCGCAGATCATCGAGTTCTAAGAGGGTGGTGGCCAACTGCTCTTCCATCAGCGTTGGCCACAGAGCTGCTACCTGCCGTAGCCAGTTGAGCTGCTGCAAAGGTGAACCTTCTGGCCACCGTTGCGCTAGAGAAGGTAGGACGGCAGCTTCAATTTTTCCTTGCCCCGGAGGAGATCCTTTCTCATCAATGGCGGGGGAATGCAGCCGCACAGCGATGGGAGCATTGTCCAAAAGCAGCACCGTGGCCGATAGCCCAGTTTGCTCTGAGGTTAGGTAGGCATAGGGGCGAGGAATCTGCTGGGCCAAGTGGAACAGCTTTAAATAAGCCATTACCGGGGCTGGAATTTTCTCTAGGGGCGGGGGCGGGGTGTCGGGCCGTGTGTCGAGCCAGAGTTGTTGCTTCCCCTGAGATCGTTTTTGACCCTCGCCCCAGACCAAAAAGCGCCCAGCTATCAGCGTGCCAGAGCGCCCTGTTAGCGGCCCATCGCCAACCGCCAGCAAAAAACGATACAGCAGGGGGGTTTGGCAAACCTTACAGTGGCTAGCAGGGGGGGTCGAAACCGACCGACAGGATGGGTTAGAGCACTGGAGCACGATCCGTTTGGGGCAGGTAAACAGCTCTTAATCTCTCATGGTATCTAACCCCAGCCTATTCAATGCCAGAATCTTTAGCTCCAGCCTAGCTAACCTCGACTAGCGCCAGGTCTGGAGCAATACCTTACCTATTTTTTCACGACGGTTATTAATACCTGGGGGAATGCCAGGGATAGACCTAGCTAGCTGACTTATCGGCCTCAACCCGAGGCAGTCCCATACTGTAGTTAAGGGCGCGGCTCTTGAGGTTATAGCTAATGGCTCCCTGCTGCAGGAGCTGTCGGATAAAATGCTCCAGATCGGAGCCAATGCGGCGCAGGTTGTAGTCGGTCAAATCTTCTCCAGCGGCGGCATCGACCAGTCGATCAAACTCGGCATAGACGTCCTTGATGGCGTCTTCAGACCAGTTGAACTCGTTGTCGGGGTCAATGTCTAGAGTGAGCTTATCGTCGCTGGGCACCAGCTCGTTGTTGGCAACAATGGCGGTGTAAATGTGAACATGCCGAGTAGTCGATTTGAGCATCATAGCCAGGTGTCGCCCTTCTGAATAGTTGTGGTCTAGGGTGGTTTACCCCAGGATGTGCTGCTGTTGTGATTGTATAGCAACCGTTCCCTGGCTGAGCCTAGAATAGGTCTTTTTTGCCCCTCAACCGGGCAAAGGTCTGTACCGTCGAGGTGCTGTTCATCGCCCGCTGTAGGCTGGCCTCATCCCACCGAAGGAAGGGATTGGTTTGCTTTTCGAGCCCTAGCTCGGTGGGTACCGTGGGCTGGTCTTGGGCGCGGGCAGCCTGCACCTGTTTCAACCGCTGTTGCAGGGCAGGGTTGGTGCCATCCACGGTGACGGCAAACTTGAGGTTGCTCAGCGTGTACTCGTGGGCGCACCATACCCGGGTGGTGTCGGGCAGCTGACGCAGCTTGCCCAGCGACTCAACCATCTGCTGCGGGGTGCCCTCAAATAGGCGGCCGCAGCCTCCGGCAAATAGGGTGTCGCCGCAAAAGAGTTCTCCCCAGTCGTTGGGTGTAGCCGGAGCCATGTAATAGGCAATGTGGGCGCGGGTGTGGCCGGGCACAAAAATAACCTCGGCTGGGCGATTACAGATCTGCACCCGATCCCCCTCCTGCAAAGAATGGGTCTGCCCGGGAATGCGACCCCGATCCTCAGCGCCACCGTAGACCTGGGCCTGGGGAAATTGCTCTAGCAGCTGGCGGTTGCCGCCTACGTGGTCGCTGTGGTGGTGGGTGTTGAAAATGGCAGTTAGCGTTGCACCCAGCTCCTTTAGGGTATGAAGCACTGGCTCGGCGTCGCCGGGGTCAACCACGGCGGCCTGTCCCTGCGCGATGTCGTGGAGCACAAAAATGTAGTTGTCGCGAAAGGCCGCTACCCGATGAATTTCCATGTGGTGCTCCTTGTTTTGCGCTGTTTTCCGTAGCTTTTCTGTGGAAAGCCTGTCATTGACCAAGCTTTAATACAGGTTTACTGAATCTTTACCAGTCGCTCAACCGTACTGTTTAGGGATTGGGCATGCTGGAGGAAGCATGAAATGTAGCAAGGGCTACAACGCAACCTGCGGTATCGCCCTGCAAGCTTCTACTATCGTCACTCCTGAATTGAGGATTTGCAATCATGGTGTCGTCTCTACCCGCCCCAGATATTCAGTCGCTTGTTAGCGTTGCCATAGAGCAAGGGACTTTGAGCCGCCGCGACCATCTGAGCCTATCGACGGCGATGTTGAGCAATCCCCTGCTGACCGCCCGCGATCGCCAGTACATCAACCAGGTGTTTGACAATATTCGCTCTGGACGAGTGCGCTTGGCTGACTAAAGTTTTCTCTAGGTGGAAACGGCGCGCCCTGGCTAACCCCAGGGCGCTTTACTTTTAAAGTCTAGAGCGGCCACGGCTACGGTAGCTTAAAGGCTGGACCGTGCTTTAGGGCCAATGAATGTTTAGAGCCAAGTTTAATGGTCAACCCCTGTGCGCCTTAACCGCTCCCGCTATGGCGAAACGATTGTTGAGGAAAACTATCGGCGCACTCAGCAGCACCTAATTCGTGGGGCGATCGCCCTGGGCTGTGTGATGGTAGCGGGAGTGTTCTGGTACCACTTTGTGGAGGGGTGGAGCTGGTTAGACTCGGTCTACATGGCGGTGATTACCCTTTCAACGGTAGGCTTTGGGGAAACGAACCCCCTGAGCCCTAGGGGGCGACTATTTACTATCCTGCTGATTATGACGGGGGTAGGCGTGATTGCCTACATCCTTAACAACCTCACCGAGGCTATTGTGCAGGGGCACTTTCAGGCTGGATTTCGCTCACTTAAGCGGCGCAGATTTATGGAATCTATGCAGGGCCACTATATTATCTGTGGCCTCGGCCGTACGGGTCGCCAGGTCGCTACAGAGTTTCTTGCGGAAAACATTCCTTTCGTCGTGGTTGACTCTGACGATGGCGCGGTGCGAAGGGCCCAACAGTTGGGATACGTCACGCTTCAGGGTGACGCCACCCAAGACCAAACGTTGCTCCAGGCTGGGGTAGAGCGAGCCCGGTGTCTGGTGGCGGCCCTGCCCTCCGATGCCGAAAATCTCTACATTGTGCTCTCGGCCAAGACCCTGGCCCCCGGTATTCGCACCATTGCTAGGGCTAGCAGCGAAGAGGCCATTCTCAAGCTGCAGCGGGGCGGGGCCGATGTCGTGGTGTCGCCCTACATTACTGGCGGCAAGCGGATGGCGGCGGCGGCCCTGCGGCCCCAGGTGGTAGATTTCTTAGACGGCATGCTCACCGGAGCCGAACGCGCGGTCTATGTCGAGGAGTTTTTACTGCTGCCCGAGAGCTGTCCAATCATTGGCAAAACCCTGGCTGAGGCGCAGCTGGGCCGCCAGTCGGGGGCCCTGATTTTGGCCATTCGTCGAGACGGTGGAGTACTGATTTTTGCCCCCAGTGCTGATACTCGCCTTTACCCGGGCGATATGGTGATCAGCATGGGCAATGCCGACCAGCTGCGGCTGCTGAGCCAAATCATCAGCCCCATTGCGCGGTAGATATAAAGACTCCCCGACAATTCACTGAAGCCCCTGGCGAAAAGCTCTGGCAGCAGCAAGGGGGTTGGGGTTTTGCAGGCAGCGGGTCAACAGATCGATATCTAAATTGGGTAGCAGCTCGCTGCGGGTAATGGGTTCGTATCCAGCAGTAGCGGTGAACTGAGCTGGGGTGTCTGCTCGACGGTGGTAGATGGCCATCCGCTCATTTTGCCAAAACCAGACTTCACGCACGCCTAGGCGGTGATAGAGTT
The DNA here is from genome assembly GCA_019359285.1 of Nodosilinea sp. WJT8-NPBG4. Classification (GTDB taxonomy): domain Bacteria; phylum Cyanobacteriota; class Cyanobacteriia; order Phormidesmidales; family Phormidesmidaceae; genus Nodosilinea. The sequence goes on along the minus strand of JAHHHQ010000071.1, from coordinate 17,296 downwards.
CTAATCGGTTAATGCTGCCGCTGGTGACGACCACTTCGATCGCCAAATCGGGGAAGTCCTTATCTAACTCAATGCAGTAGCTTTCATCAGGTTCGCCCCCCGCCTGCCTCTCTGGCCGACGCAGGGTGGTCGACCCCATAGGAAAGTATTCAATATTGGTTTCTAGAAAGTACCTTTCTAGAAGGTTGCCAATCTGAGTTCTCCCGCTCTCATGGCAACGACTGGGAGCCACAACCTCTAAATCTCCGGCTAAGAAATGCACTCGATAGGGAGACTTTTCCCCCAAATCGGCCAGCAGGGCCTCGTACTGCTGCCAAGACACCTGGCTAAAGACCCGCCGTTCTTCCGAGTCTTTTAGAGCTAACCGATTCGAGACATCATTGAGGAGAAACATCCCACCGCTCTCTTCTAAAACGCACCGATTAGAGCTTCAACGCAGCGATCGCAGATCGTTGGATTATCGCTGCTCTCGCCCACGTGGGTGGAGTAGTTCCAGCAGCGATCGCACTTCTCACCCTCGGCATCCACCACGCCAATGCCCAACGCGTCGGATTCACTACTGCACTTCACGCCCGCCAGGGCGTCAGGAGTATCTAGCACCTCCACCTGGGAAACCAGGAACAGGTAGCGCAGTTCGTCCACGTGGTTAGAGGCGGGGGCGACTGCATCCGCAGGATTCATCGCCGCCAGCTTCGCCCGCAGTTCTGGATCGGCCACATACAGCAGCGCCTTAGCTTCCAGCGAGGAGCCAATGTCCTTAGCGGTGCGGGCCCGCTCTAGCACTCGGTTCACTTCCTGGCGCACGGTGCGAATCTGGCTCCAGGTATCGGCCAACTCCGGCTGCTGCCACTGGTCATCCATTTGTACCCAACCCGCTTGAAACACCGATTTGTGGGCGGTGGGGTAGGGCAGGTTTTGCCAAATGTCTTCGGCCATGTGGGAGAGCACTGGGGCAATCGAGCGGGCCAGGTTTTCGATCGCGATCGCCAGCACCGTCTGACAGCTGCGTCGCCGGAACGAATCTGCCGCACTGATGTACAGCCGATCCTTAGCGGCATCCAGGTAAAAGTTTGACAGATCGACCGCACAGAAATTCTGCACGGTTTGGAAGAACCGGAAGAACTGGTAGGTCTCGAAGGCGTCGGTGATGTCAGTAAATACCTCGGTCATGCGGTGCAGCATGTAGCGATCGAGCTCGGGCAGCTGGTCGTAGGGTACCGCGTCCTTGGCCGGGTCGAAGTCGTGCAGGTTGCCCAGCAAAAATCGTGCCGTGTTGCGAATCTTGCGGTACACGTCCGACATCTGCTTGAGGATGTTGCCCCCCAACGGTACATCGGAAGAATAGTCCACCGACGATACCCAGAGGCGCAGCACATCGGCCCCGTAGGGCGGCTCTGCTTTTTGATTTTTGCCGCCGTTGATCACGATGGCCGGGTCTACCACGTTGCCGATGGATTTGCTCATCTTGCGGCCCTGCTCATCGAGGGTAAAGCCATGGGTGAGCACAGTTTTGTAGGGAGCGCAGCCATTTACGGCGACGCTGGTCAGCAAGCTCGACTGGAACCAGCCCCGGTGCTGGTCAGAGCCTTCCAGGTACAGATCCACGGGATATTCCAGCTCGCCGCGCTGCTGGACCACTGCCGCCCAGGAGGAGCCAGAGTCAAACCACACATCCATGGTGTCGGTGCCCTTGCGGTAGGTGTGGCCGTTGTTGCGGTACTGTTCTGGCAAGAGTTCCGCTTCGGTCAACTCCCACCAGGCGTCGGAGCCTTTTTCGGCAAAGAGGGCCTTGATGTGGGCCAGGGTTGTTTCGTTGAGCAGGGGTTCGCCCGTGGCTTCGTCGTAGAACACGGGGATCGGCATGCCCCAGGTGCGCTGGCGCGAGATGCACCAGTCGGAGCGATCGCCCACCATAGCCGTAATCCGGTTTTCGCCCGTGGCCGGAATCCACTGCACCGACTTAATTGCCTTCAGCGCCTCGTCGCGGAAGCCTTCGACTGAGGCAAACCACTGCTCGGTGGCGCGGTAGATGGTGGGCTGCTTGGTGCGCCAGTCGTAGGGGTATTTGTGAACGTAGGGCTCGTGCTTGAGCAGAGAACCCGCCTTTTGCAGGGCTTCAATCACCGCTGGGTTGGCGTTGGTGAGCACGTTGAGCCCGACGAAAGGACCAGCCTCTTCGGTCATGTCACCCTTTTCATCCACAGGGCAGAGCACCGGCAGACCGTAGCGCTGACCGACTTTAAAGTCTTCTTCACCGTGGCCGGGAGCGGTGTGTACCAGGCCTGTGCCCGACTCGGTGGTGACGTAGTCGCCGCCGATCAGAATGGGGCTGGTGCGATCGAACAGCGGATGGCGATAGGTGGAGTACTCTAAGGCCGCACCTTTGATTTCGGCCTTAAGGGTAAGTTCAGAGCCAAGCACCTGGGCCATGCGATCGCACAGATCCTTGGCAATGATCAGGTATTTGAAGGGCTTCCCAAACGCCACCTCGACTATGGCGTAGGTCAGCTCCCCATTCACCGCTACTCCCAAGTTGGCCGGAATCGTCCAGGGGGTGGTCGTCCAGATCGCCACGCCTAGCTCGCCCAGGTATGGCTCCAACGCTGCCTTTGCGTCAGGAGACGCACTCAGCATGGGAAACGCTGCGTAGATGCTGGGGGAGGTGTGCCCTTCGGGATACTCCAGCTCGGCCTCTGCTAGGGCTGTCTGAGAGGTGGGGCTCCAGTGGACAGACTTGAGGCCGCGATAAATGTAGCCCTTCAGGTACATCTGCCCAAACACCTCAATCTGAGCCGCCTCGTACTCGGGCAGCAGCGTCATGTAGGGGTGATCCCAGTCGCCCCAAATACCGTAGCGTTTGAAGCTCTCCCGCTGGCGATCGATCGCTTTAAGGGCAAAGGCTTTGGCTTTGTAGCGCAGCTTGATCGGCGTTAGATTGGCCCGCGCTTCCGGGTCCATAGCTTGAAGCACCTTGAGCTCAATCGGCAGACCGTGGCAGTCCCATCCTGGAACGTAGCGAACTTTACGGCCTTTGAGCAGCTGGTATTTGTTGATTGTGTCTTTCAGAATTTTGTTGAGGGCGTGGCCAATGTGCAGGTCGCCATTAGCGTAGGGCGGCCCGTCGTGCAGCACAAAAATCTCGCCGGGGTTGCTGGTCGACAGAGTTTCGTAGATTTGGTTTTCGGCCCAAAACGCTTGAATCTCAGGCTCGCGCTGGGTGGCGTTGGCCCGCATGTCAAAACTGGTCTGGGGGAGAAGAACGGTATCTTTGTAGCTTTTAGGGTCTGTCACAGCCGGAGGTTGACTAAAGGTAAAAGAATGCTCGCGCCATTATGGCAGATTTGGCCCGCTTGAAAATTGCTAGGGGTCGCCTCTCGTGAGCCATCTATATACATTAGGCCAGGTTGAGGGCAATTGTCGGGCTAATCTTAGCGCTCAGGGGCGGAGAGAACGACCTATAGATCGCTGGGCCAATTTTCCTCTTCCTCGGCTTCAGGAATGCTAGAAACCTCACGGACCTGAGGGTATGGGCTAGTCTCTTCAACGGCATCGGGTTCTGGGACGATTGGATTGTCGAGGTTTGAGCTTGTATCCTGTGGTATTCCAGAACCGGGAACCGACTTAGAAGGAGTATCCTTCCGGGGATTGTCTTCTTCAAACCCGTCGAAACTCTCCGTTGCCTCGGCATCAACGATAGTCACTGTCGAGGGTTGGTCTACGCCCGACGTAGCTTTGGCAGTGGGAGCGGGGCTAGCGGCAGGTGGACGATTGGCTTTGGTCAATGGCGAGGGCCGGGGCGGAATTTCGATTACCACTCGCTTGGGTTTAGGGCTAGTTTTGGCTTTGACGATGTCTCCCACCCAAGCCTTTAGCTCGGCTAACCTGCCCCCAACTGTAGGGGCCTTCTGCTTCGTCTTAACTTGAGAAGTTTTGGGGGGAGTTTTGGGAGAATTCTGAGGAGTCTTGGAGGCTGGTACAGCCTGCGGAGCGCGGGGTTGAGGCGATCGCGTTGCCTTGACCGGTGGCGGCAATGAAGATTTGGCGGGTTCTAAAACAACGGGTTCTGGAATGTGGCCCACGGTCTCAGAAGGGATGGCCCCAGGGGACGATATCCGGCGAGGGCTAGGCGCTAACTCATCGACAAATTCGTAGTCCACATCTTTGAGGGACGACGCCCGAATTTCGCTGGTGGCGATCGCCGGATCGCCCGGCAGTCTGCCGTCTTCTGCTTCAGGTAGCCACCGTTCCAGAGGAGTGCCCCGCAGCAGATCGACTGCCCACTGCCTCAGCTGTCGCCCAAAGGTTGACCATGAATCTTGAGTAACGGGCGTCTGCAAATCTAGCGACGTGCGCTTGCGGCGCAGACTTAGGGTTTGCCAACCCAGCCAGCCCAACAGCAGCACGCTCGCTAGATGACCCAACAGCTCAGTAGGCGAAGTTTGAACAGCGCTAAACCACAGCACCAGGCCGTAGAATGCCCCCACCCCGCTCCAAAAAAAGTCGTGGCGACGATGCACTTCAGGGAAAAAGAAGGCGGCCCCATAGAGCGAGATGCTGCCCAACCAAACTGCGATCGCTAGAACATGAACCCCCATGCCGCCCACCGTGCCCGCTATCTCAACACCACTACTCTATCGCGGCTTGCTAGACCAGGTGCGACTGTACGGCTTCTCTAAAGCGGACAATCTTTACTCTCAAGGAGAATAAAGATTGTCAGGAGTTTCCCAGCAGATCAACCTATCCACCTACCCACCCCATTCACCCATCCATCCTGCTCAACGCTGCCCTAAGACGCCCCCGCCTTCTTCGAGAACAGCACCAAAACGGTCTTAAGAATCAGCTGAATATCGTAGGCCAGACTCCAGTTCTTCTGGTAGTCCAAATCCATCCGAATCACGTCTTCAAACTTTTTCACCGTAGAGCGGCCGTTGACCTGCCACTCGCCGGTCATGCCGGGTTTGACATCAAGGCGCTGCCACTCGGGCACCTTGTACTGTTCAATTTCATCTGGAGTAGGCGGACGGGTGCCTACCAAGCTCATGTCGCCCCGCAGCACGTTCCAAAACTGGGGCAGTTCGTCGAGGCTAGTGCGGCGCAGAAAACGACCCACTTTAGTGATGCGAGGGTCGTTTTCATTTTTAAACAGGGGACCTTCTACTTCGTTTTCAACCTGGGCCTTGAGCGCTTCGGCATCGATCACCATGGAGCGAAACTTCCAGATGTGGAAGCGTTTGCCCATCCACGAGCAGCGCACCTGTTTAAAGAGAATTGGGCCGCCATCTTCGAGCTTAATGGCAATCACAATGGGCACCGACAGCACTGCGGTCAGCACCAGACCCACCAGCGCTCCGACAATATCCATCAGGCGCTTGCCCTTCGAGGCCACCGAGGGGTGGGTGGTCAGCGCTACAAACCGCATTTCGGGTTTAAGGGCAGGGCTCTCGGGCTCACCGGCAACCGGTTCAAAGGTAAACAGCTGCTCGAGGTCGGTCAGGGCTAGCACCATGCGTACCTGCTCTTGCACCCCCCGCAGCACCATGGCAATACCCTTGGTGTTGCAGGTGCGATAGCAGATAACTAGAGCCCCCAAGCCACTGCTGTCGATAAACTGAGTCTGGCTTAGGTCAATAATGATGGTTTCAGGGGTTGGCTGGCTCAGGCAGTGGTGCTTCACCTGTTGCTCAAACTCGACCGCCTCAACAACGGTTAAAGTAGACGGCACGCTAACAACCCGAGCGGTGTCTATCGCCTCATTAGAGAGCTGCTCTTCGACTAATTGTGGATCCTGATCTGGGGCAATGGATGAGGTCATACCGGCATCCCTGGTAATGGTTAATGGCAATAGGTACTGTCAGAATTCCCTTGACAATGTTCAAACTATAGGAGGCGCGGTCAGGGGTTGCCTTGACCACGCCTCCATCTTCAACGAGTCTTAACGAGTCGTTGATGAGTTGATTAGGAGCACCTGCGTATTTTTACCCTTGACGGACACGGAACGTCAGGGTTCCAGAGCGCCCTAGGCAGCCAACAGCTGCCGCAGCACGTAGGGCAAGATGCCGCCGTGGCGGAAGTACTCCACTTCGTCTAGGGTGTCGATGCGGCACAGCAACGGTACCGTGGTGCTGTCGTTGTTGCCCCGGTGAATCAGCAGATTGACGGTCATACCGGGCTGAATGCCACCGCTGAGCCCTGTCAGGTCAAAGGTTTCGCTGCCGTCGAGGTGCAGCATGCCTCGGTGCAAACCGTCCTTAAACTGCAAGGGCAGCACACCCATGCCGACTAGGTTGGAGCGGTGTATGCGCTCGAAGCTCTCGGCTACCACAGCTTTAACCCCCAGCAGTCGGGTACCCTTGGCCGCCCAGTCGCGGGATGACCCGGTGCCGTACTCTTTCCCCGCGATCACCACTAGAGGGGTACCGCTGGCCTGATACTTCATGGCTGCATCATAAATGGACAGGTCAGTGCCATCGGGCATGTATTTAGTCACGCCGCCAGAAGACCCCGGTACCATCTCATTCTTGAGGCGAATGTTGGCGAAGGTGCCGCGCATCATCACCTCGTGGTTGCCCCGGCGCGACCCGTAGGAGTTGAAGTCGGCAGCGGTGACGTGGTTGCCCATCAGGTAGCTGCCGGCGGGACTGTCGGTTTTAATTGCTCCGGCGGGGGAGATGTGGTCAGTGGTTATGCTGTCGCCCAAAATTGCCAGAGGCCGGGCACCAGTGATGTCAGCAAAGGCCTGACCGTTGACGCTGGGAGCCATATCGGTGAAGTAGGGCGGATTTTGCACGTAGGTGCTGTCGCCGCTCCAGGTGTAGGTCTGGCTCTTGGGGGTGGCGATCTGCTGCCAGTCGGCAGTGCCAGTGAACACGTTGCTGTAGCGGCTGCGGAACATGTCGGGGGTGAGGGCTGCGGTCATTACCTCGAAGATTTCAGCACTGGTGGGCCAAATGTCTTTGAGGTAGACGGGGCGACCTTCGGGATCTTGACCGATGGGGTCGGTTTTGAGGTCGATGGCGAGGCTGCCTGCGATCGCATAGGCGACCACCAGCGGCGGTGAGGCCAGGTAGTTGGCTTTGGTGTGAGGACTCACGCGCCCCTCAAAATTGCGGTTGCCCGACAGCACTGCGCCCACCACCAAATCATTGCCATCGATGGCGCTGGCAATGGGCCCCGACAGGGGGCCAGAGTTGCCGATGCAGGTGGTGCAGCCGTAGCCCACCAGGTTGAAGCCCAGGGCATCCAGGTCTTCCTGGAGGTTGGCCTTTTCGAGATAGTCAGTCACCACCTGACTGCCGGGGGCGAGGGAGGTTTTGACCCAGGGTTTAACAGTCAGTCCCTTGGCCCGAGCTTTGCGAGCCACTAGCCCGGCACCAATCATTACCGAAGGGTTGGAGGTGTTGGTGCAGCTGGTGATGGCGGCAATCACTACGTCGCCATCGGTGAGGCTGTAGTTGGTGCCAGCCACAGGAACGGATTGCTTTTCGGCGTAGGGCTTGCCGCTAAAGCCAGGGAAGTCACTTTCCTTGAACTGCTGAGCAAGGGCTGCCAGGGTGACGCGATCTTGAGGCCGCTTGGGTCCTGCCAGGGAAGGTTCTACCGTGGCGAGATCGAGCGATAGGGAGTCGGTAAAGACGGGTTCGGGGGCGGCCGCATCGCGCCAGAGACCCTGGGCTTTGGCATAGGCCTCGACCAGGGCAACGCGATCGGGGTCGCGGCCAGAGAACTCCAGGTAGCGGATGGTTTCACCATCAATGGGGAAGAAGCCGCAGGTGGCTCCGTACTCGGGAGCCATGTTGGCAATGGTGGCGCGATCGGCCAGGGTGAGATGGTCGAGGCCGTCGCCATAAAATTCGACAAATTTGCCGACAACGCCCTTGGCTCGCAGCATTTGCACCACGGTGAGCACCAGGTCGGTGGCGGTAGCACCCTCGGGTAGCTGCCCGGTGAGCTTGAAGCCCACCACCTCAGGAATCAGCATCGAAATTGGCTGACCCAGCATAGCCGCCTCGGCCTCAATGCCGCCTACGCCCCAGCCCAGCACCGAGAGGCCGTTGATCATGGTGGTGTGGCTGTCGGTGCCCACCAGGGTGTCGGGGTAGGCAACGGTTTCACCATTTTCGGCCTTGGTCCACACCACCTGGGCTAGATACTCCAGGTTGACTTGGTGGCAAATGCCGGTGCCCGGCGGTACCACGCGGAAGTTGTCGAAGGCGCTCTGGCCCCAGCGCAAAAAGGCGTAGCGCTCAAAGTTGCGCTGAAACTCTTTCTCAACGTTTTGGCCAAAGGCATCGGCACTACCGAAGGAATCGACCATCACCGAGTGGTCGATGACTAGATCGACCGGAGAGAGGGGGTTGATTTTGTTGGGGTCGCCCCCCAAGTTGACCATGGCGTCGCGCATGGCGGCCAGGTCGACCACGGCGGGCACACCGGTAAAGTCTTGCATCAGCACGCGAGCCGGGCGGTAGGCAATCTCGCGGCTGGAGGTTTTGTCTTTGAGCCAATCGGCGACGGCCTGCACGTCTGTCGCCGTGACCGATCGCCCGTCTTCGTGGCGCAGCAGGTTTTCGAGCAGCACCTTGAGGCTGAAGGGCAGACGGCTAATGTCGCCTAGGGTCGCTGCCGCAGCGGGCAGGCTGTAGATGGTGTAGGTGGTATCGCCTACGGTGAGGTGGGTCTTGGCGTCGAAACTATTCACAGGGCTGTTCACAGGGCTTGGGCGCTCCGATCGCGACGGGGATCTATCTACCTAGATCATAGATAGCGTTGCGATTTTATTACATTGGTCGTACCGCTGTGCTGTAGGCTTTGTTGCCAATCATTCGCTAAACCCAAGGATTGCCTGAGGATTGGCTAGAGCTTAGCGGCTGGGACCTTTAGAAAATAGCTTGCTAAACAGCGATCGCTTAGGGCTATCTGATGGTTTTCTGTCCGGCTGCTTGGGCTTGTCTTGCGGTATGGTGGCAGAGCGCGGCGGGGGATCAGTCATGGTGAGGTTGAGCTGCCGGGCATATTTCAGGGCCACGGCATTTTTGGGGTTGAGGCGTAGAGCCTGCTTGAAGTGCACCTTGGCCATGCCGGGCAGCTTTTGCAGCAGATAGGCCTGGCCCATGAGGCAGTGGTAGCTGCTGTTTTGGGGGTCAATTTTCAGGGCGTCTTTGAGTTCTTGAATCGCGGCCTGAACGTTTTTACCTTTGAGATACTCTTGGGCTCGACCGTAGTGGCGATCGGCGTAGGCTTGCCCTGATGACTTGGCGTTATTAGCAGGGTGGTCTGCCAGGGGATCAGATGCGATGGTGGTAGCGGCTACCAGCCCGCTGCGCTTTTCGCGAATTACCGGTGTACCCATCTTGCGGCGAAGGTACACCAGGTTGAGTTCGCTGAGCTGCTGAGTGCAATTTTCAAACTCAGCCAGAGATTTGTACTGGCGATCGCAGAGCTGATCGACCGCCTGCTCGTAGAACACGTCTACCTCGGCCTCGGCCACATCTAACAAATATTTGCCGGGTTTGCTAGTGGGCTGGAGCTGCTGATCGCGGCTGAGGCGGCGCACTTTGAAACGGAGGGCTGCCAGCACCTCGTTGCGGCCCTTATCTTGCTTGAGGCGCTGGTAGGCGGGGTTAACTAGCTTGGGCAGTACCTGGTCGGCCAACAAGCGCAGTTCTGCTGGCACATCGATCAACGCATCAGGGTGTAGCTGTTTGGCCACTACCCGGTAGCGCTTGAGAATACGACGCTCATCAGCCGCTACTGACACACCCAGTAGCGCGTAGGGATCAGTGAAACGATTGAGCCATTCGGGGGAGAAGGCAGCGTGAGACATTCAGGGGCAGAACTAGGAGAGATTATTTTATTCTTGCGGAATTCGTCAGAACGGCATACCAGAATCCGGAGGGCCATGTCGATTCTTTATGCCCGTCTTATACTGAATTCACAAGATAGTTCAAAGCTTTAGCCTCTACGGGCTCCATCCGATAGCGAAGGGCAATGATGTTGGCACAGCGTTCCCGCCGAACAGCCGTCATTCTAGCGTGGCTAGGGGTGCTAGCCCCAGTGTCAGGGTTCCATAAGTTTTACCTAGGTCAGCCCTTTTGGGGCACCCTCTATCTGCTTTTGAGCTGGACTCCCGTTCCTCGAATTGCCTGTGCCGTTGAGGGCTTTTTACTGATGGCCCAGCCTCTCGAGGCCTTTGCCCCAGCCGAGCCCTCCACCAAGCAAGCTAAGGGGGGCCTTGATCCGGCCCAAATTAGCGCCCTTGGGGTTGCCCTGCGGGAGCTAGACACCCTCCGCCAGGAGGGGCTGATTTCGGAGCTGGAGTTTGAGCAGAAGCGTCGTCAGCTTTTAGATCGAGTGGCCTAGGGATGCGACAGTGCTAAAACGTTGGCAAGGCCTAAGGGCACAGTTAAATCCTCTAGCGGCTCGCTTGAGCCAACCAAGCTATCGGCTCCAGTCTTATCAAGAGGTTGAGGCGGCAGCCAAGCTAGGGTTCACCCTGGATGTGAACCGGGCGACGGTCGATGATTGGCTACGGCTCCCAGGGCTGTCGATTCGTCAGGCTCAAGGATTGGTGCGCCTGCGCCAGGTCGGGGTGCAATTTCACTGTCTGGAGGATTTGGCGGCGGCATTGGGAACGGCCCCGACCCAGCTGACCCCCCTGGCTGCCGTGCTGTCGTTTTGCTACTACGAAGAGCACTGCGGTACTCTGCCCACGGTGAGCCTCAACCAGGCCACGGTCTATCAACTGTGTGGCATACCAGGAATGCTCCCTGCGCTGGCTCAGGCAGTGGTGCAGGAGCGATCGCGCCGTGGCCCCTACCAAGATTTAGCCGACCTACAGCGCCGCCTGGGGCTGGCCCCCGACTTGGTGCAGACCCTAATGTATTATCTGCGACCTTAATTTTAGAGCCGAATAAGCTTTAGAAATAGCTGTAGCAATGCTCACAAAAAATAGCCGTTTCAACTTATTTTGTGGAACTACCTAAAAAGCGATCGCACCTGCCATTGGGTTGATTTTGTAGGGTAAATAGTTTTCTTCTAGGAAACTATAAATCGCGATCGCTGCTTACCCTTAAGTGCTTGTGCAATCGGGTTCGCAGCCTTTCTTAGCTATCCTAATCAAAATTTAATTTTAAGGGAGTATTGTCTAAGCAATAGAAAATGCTCTAGAACGTTAACCTAGAACCGAAAACCCTGTTTTTAATTCTTTGAAAGATAGCGAGTACTTTTTGCTGGAATTAACACCATGGTAGTAGCCTCCCCTCCCCAAACTAAGCCCCTCACCGACGAGGAGCTGCGCAAAACACACGCCTACTGGCGAGCCTGCAACTATCTCGCCGTAGGCATGATCTATCTGCGCAGCAACCCCCTGCTAAAGGAACCCCTCAAAGCTGAGCACGTCAAGCACCGCCTGCTGGGTCACTGGGGGGCTTCGCCAGCCCTGAGCTTTACCTACATCCACTGCAACCGGCTAATTAAAAAGTACGACCTCAACATGATCTTTGTGGCTGGGCCAGGCCACGGTGCTCCAGGGGTATTGGGACCAGTCTATTTAGAAGGCACCTATTCCGAGATCTATCCTGACAAAAGCATGGATGAAGACGGCATGCGCCGCTTCTTCAAACAATTTTCGTTCCCCGGCCACATTGGCAGCCACGTTACCCCCGAAACCCCCGGGTCTATCCATGAAGGGGGCGAACTGGGCTATAGTCTCTCCCACTCCTTTGGGGCCGCCCTCGACAACCCCGAGTTAATCGTCGCCTGTATGGTAGGAGACGGGGAGGCAGAAACGGGGGCCCTAGCCACCTCCTGGCACTCCAACAAATTCATCAATCCGGCTCGCGATGGGGCAGTGCTGCCCATTCTTAACCTGAACGGTTACAAAATCGCCAACCCCAGCATTCTCTCTCGTATTTCCCACGAAGAGTTGGAGGCGCTGTTTGTGGGCTATGGCTACACGCCCTATTTTGTGGAGGGCAGTGACCCGGCTGAGGTGCACCAGAAAATGGCGGCCGTTATGGAAGAGTGCATTCTCAAGATCAAAGACATTCAGCAAAAGGCTCGCATCGATGGCAACCAGGAGCGCCCTCGCTGGCCAATGATTGTGCTGCGCACTCCTAAAGGCTGGACGGGGCCTAAGGAGGTGGATGGCCACAAAGTGGAGGGGTTTTGGCGGGCCCACCAGGTGCCCATGGGCGGTATGCACAGCAACCCCGAACACCTGCGCCTGCTGGGAGAATGGATGCGCAGCTACGGCCCTGAGGAACTGTTCGACGAGAACGGTACCCTGATTCCTGAGTTGAAGGATCTGGCTCCGGTTGGCCCCCGCCGCATGAGCTATAACCCAAATGCCAACGGCGGTATGGTGCGCAAGGCTTTGAAGATGCCTAACTTCCGCGAGTATGCGATCGACGTGCCTCGGGCCGGCAGCGTGGAGTTTGAGAACACCAAGGCCTTGGGCATTTTGATGCGCGAAATTATGCGCGACAACCCCAACAACTTCCGCCTCATGGGGCCAGACGAAACCGCTTCTAACCGACTGAACTCGGTGTATGAGGTTTCCCAAAAGGCCTGGATGGGCGACTTTTTGCCCGAAGACCTCGACGGTGGCGAGCTGTCGCAGGACGGTCGAGTGATGGAGATGCTCAGCGAGCACACCCTCCAGGGCTGGCTGGAGGGCTATTTGCTCACTGGTCGCCACGGCCTATTTCATAGCTACGAAGCTTTTGCCCATGTGGTTAGCTCAATGTTTAACCAGCATGCCAAGTGGCTAGATATTTGCAAAAATCATGTGCCCTGGCGGCGATCGGTGTCGTCGCTCAACATTCTGTTGTCGTCGCTGGTGTGGCGGCAAGACCACAACGGCTTTAGCCACCAAGACCCCGGCTATGTCGATCTGGTGACGAATAAAAGCCCCGATGTGGTGCGGGTTTACTTTCCGCCCGATGCCAACTGTCTGCTGTCGGTGGCCGATCACTGCTTCCGCAGCATCGACTACATCAACGTGATTGTCTCTGACAAGCAGAGCCACCTCCAGTACCTCAATATGGAGCAGGCGATAACTCACTGCACCAAGGGCTTGGGCATCTGGGACTGGGCCAGCAACGACGACTGCGGCACCGAGCCGGATGAGCCGGACGTGGTGATGGCTTGCTGCGGCGACATTGTCACCAAAGAATCGCTGGCGGCGACCGCTATTCTGCGGGAAGAGTTGCCCCATATAAAGGTGCGGTTTGTTAACGTAGTTGACCTGTTTACCTTGATTTCGTCTGGGGAGCACCCTCACGGGCTCAGCGATCGCGATTTCGACTCGCTGTTTACCCCTGACAAGCCGATTATCTTCAACTTCCACGGCTACCCTTGGCTGATTCACAAGCTGACGTATCGCCGCTCAAACCAAGACCGCATTCACGTGCGGGGCTACAAAGAGCAGGGCAACATCAACACTCCGCTAGAGCTAGCCATCAACAACGAGATCGATCGCTTCAACCTAGTCATTGATGTGATCGATCGGGTGCCCAAGTTAGGTTCGGCGGCCGCCCACGTGAAGGAGAAGATGAAAAATAAGATCATCGAGTGCATCACCTATGCCCACGCCGAGGGCAAGGATCAGGATGAAATTGTCAACTGGCAGTGGCCCTACTAGGAGCGGGGATACCCTCAGATGGGCAGCAGCGGTTGCATTTCGCCCACCACTGTGGGGAGCAGCTCAGATACGGTGGGGTGAATGGGCACGGCCTTTTGTAGGGTGGTGTAGGGCTGGTCGGCCGTCATGATGTCGATCAGCCCGTGAATGGCTTCATCGCCGCCAACGCCTAAAATTGCCGCCCCAAGAATGCGCTGGGTTTCGGCGTCGGCCAGAATTTTGATGAAACCTTGGGTCTCGCCTTTCTCAATGGCGCGGCCCACTTTTGTCATCGGTCTGGTGCCCATGAGCAGTGGCCGCCCGGTGGCGCGAGCCTGGGCTTCGGTCATGCCGACACGACCCAAGGGTGGGTCGGTGTAGAGGGCGTAGGCGGGGATGCGATCGCTCACCCGTCGAGCCTCGCCGTCGAGCAGATTGGCGGCGACGATCTCAAAATCGTTGTAGGAGGTATGGGTGAACGCGCCTCGGCCGTTGCAGTCGCCTAAGGCCCAAATGCCCGGCACACTGGTGCGGAGCTGATCGTCGACGGTGATGTAGCCGTGCTTGTCTGTGACTATACCAGCGCGATCGAGGCCCAAATCGTCGGTATTGGGCTGACGCCCCACCGCTAGTAGGACGTGGCTGCCAATCACCTCGGGGTCGCCATTGGCGCAGTCTAGGTGAACCGACGCGCCATCAGCGTGGGGGGTAAAGGCAATGCATTCGGCCCCCACGCGCACCTGGATGCCCTCGGCTTCGAGCATGTCTCGGATCGCGGCGGACACGTCCTCGTCTTCTCGGGAAACCAAGCGCGGACCCTTCTCAACCACCGTTACCGCTGCACCAAAGCGACGATAGATCTGGGCGAACTCTAGGCCGATGTAGCTGCCGCCCACTATCACCAAATGGCGGGGCAGACTGTCGAGCGCCAGCATGGAGGTGTTGGTCAAGTATTCAATCTCCTGTACACCGGGCATTTCCGGCACCCGCGCCCGCCCGCCGACGTTGATAAAAATTTGCGGCGCGGTCAGGAGTTCGTCGCCGACCCGTAAGGTATTTGCGCTTTCAAAGCGGGCCTGACCACGGAACACGGTCAAGTGCTCCATGCTACTGAGCCAGGCCTCGACCCCGCTGCGGGAGTTTGCAACCACGGCATTGGTCCGCGCCTTGACCAGGGCCATATCGACCGCGATCGCACCCGAGATCACCACGCCATAGTCGGCGGCGCGGCGGGCTAGGTGGGCGGCGTAGGCGCTAGCAACTAGAGTTTTAGTCGGCGTGCAGCCGGTGTTGACGCAGGTGCCGCCAAACAGATGTCGCTCAATCAGTGCTACCTTCATGCCCGCCGCAGTCAGCCGTCCGGTCAGTGGTGGCCCCGCCTGACCAGCCCCAATGATCAGCGCATCAAAGGATTGAGTCATCACAGCAGCCCCATAACTAAAATTGCGCCAACGATGGCGATCGCATCTTCGATCAGTGCTGCCGGTAGGTCGCGGCCTAGGGCCTTAGCGAGCCGAGACCGGGCTGCCGCGCCGCCCAACGTGCCAATTACTGCGCCGACAATACCGGCGATCAGCCTAATTATCCATGTGCCGCCAGATAGGCCGATTGCCGCCCCTGAGATAGCGCCCCTGAGAATGCGAGCGCCAAATTGGACTGGAACCTTGCGACTGGGCGTAAAGGGAAGTTGATCGGTGACGAATTTGCCCAGTGCTAGCGCTGATAAGCTCCAGGGGGTGAAGCGGTAACCCAGGAAAGCGAGCCAGCTGCCGTCTAGGTTGAGGTAGCCCAGGTAGGCGGCCCAGCTGACGGCGGCGATCGCGGTCATGGTGCGTAGACCGGCGATGATGCCTATCAGCAGCGCTAGCAAGTAAACCATAGGGGCAGCCTCAACGGTTTTGCATCTAACACGTTCGTCCAGCTTCTAAGGCTAGTTAGCTCGCAATTCACAAATAGACCGACGCCACTCGTGGCTACTGCCTACATTTTGTTGGTGCGAATTCTAGTAGCTAAAGATTAAAAAAGGCTTATCGTCACGGGAATTACGATGGCGAAATCATGGCATAAATCATTAGTAGAGTCAACGGCTGTTGTAATGAAAGCGTTAACTCATTTAGATATCGTTACTCTTGGTGTCTCAGTAATCAGAGACATCTGTTAGGTTGCCAAGATTAATTTAGATTAAAGAGTTTTTTTAGTGAAAATCCCACATCAGAAACTGACTAATCTAGAGAGACTTCCAAGGGGTTGTACTCAATCTCAACCCTGTCTCCATACTGGATATTTGGTATCGGCGGTGCAATTATTTCGAGGATGGATGGGTTCTGAAAGTTGCGTTTTTTGGTTTCTGGGTGTGGATAATATATCCAGCAGTTATAGGCTGAGGATTGAAACAAAATCCGACAGCGAGAGAAGGAAAAGTCTTCAGGAGGATGGCGATCGGTCCACTCGACCTTCCGAAAGGTGAGTTCAGGGTTGGTGAGTTGAAAAGTGCTGGGGCTAATGGAAATATTGAGTGTTCCCTTAAAGTATTCTGTCAGATCTAACCCTAAAGCTTCAAAGAATGGTGTTTGTATTTCAATTGTCCCACGAGGATAAGGACTATCTAAAGCAGAGCCGGAAGCTACTTGGTGGCCAAGCTCTACAATGCCGGTAACAGTTTGCCAATGTCTACTAGTCATCCAGGAATACTTGATTATGATGAATATCTTACAAAAAGATTAATTCTTAATTGGCTATGAATAAGGCTGTCTGCCACTCATTTTCTTATGTAATCTGTTTGGCTGAGGTTAGCCAATTCACCAGCTTAATTTGCTCAAAGTAGAAGCTAAGCCAGAGCCAATTATTATGCTGTCTCGTCAAAAAAAATTGCTGCTCCCCTGCCTATCTCTTTACTCACAACGCGCTCAAGCAGGCTTAAAGTCGATAGTCAGCCCTACAGCGCTGAGCACAGCCACAAAGGTTTCGAGAGTTGGGTTTTCTCCCTCTGCTAAAACCCTTTGCAGGTGCTTGCTAGAGCCATCAGTACTGCTCTCTTGCGTGACCTGCCTAGCTTCAACCACATTTCTTAGGGCCAACACAAAAGCTTCTCTGTCGCCATCCTTCAACGCCTCGTCTAGAGCCGTCTTAAGGTACAGAGCCGCATAGTCTGGGTTAGCTAACCTCACCAGCAAGTCAGTTCGATAATCTTTTACTGGCATAACTTAACCCTCCCGCTGTTCGTTTTGGTACATTGCCCAAAGCCGTTGCGCCGCCTTGATGTCTTTATTCTGGCCTTTCTTCTCGCCACCAACCAGCAACAGCACAACTTGCCTGCCTGCTAAACCATAGTAGACCCTATAGCCTGGGCCAAAAAAGAACCGCAGCTCGTAGATCCCCTCGCCAATGCTTTTGCGATCGCCAAAATTTCCTAGACTGACCCGGTCAAGCCGAGCATCTATTCTGGCTTGGGTTTGAGCATCGAGATCTGCAAACCAATCATCAAAGGGGCAAGTCCCCTATGGTGTTACATATTTCTGAAGTTCCCACTGCCCCTGACGCATGAATGCTCTAGGGCGTGTAATCAATTAAGCCAGATGACGACAGCTGCCATATAAATCGCACTGAGAAACGTCTCGGCTAACTTGTCGTAGCGGGTCGCAATCGCTCGATACTGCTTGAGCTTGGCAAAGAAAT
>JAHHHQ010000070.1 GCA_019359285.1 Nodosilinea sp. WJT8-NPBG4 | reverse complement strand
GAGAAATGCTGGGGTTGGTTAAAAAGCCGAATTCGAAAACTCCTTCCCCATGACGACGGCTTGCGCGTTGCCATGGAGTCAATCCTCAAACAAGCAGTGTCCTAACCTAAGTGGCTTTAGCTATATTACTCTCGATATTAAGTTGATAGCAGATTTCTTAAACTTGCTTCAAAGAATTGAGGCTCAGTTACTTAAAAATAAGTGACTGAGCCTCAAATGTTATTAGAAACTAGAAATCAAGCGCTAGTCAATGACTTAGAGTTTCTTCCAGGTACCGTTTGTGCAAGCAGTAGCAGACTGGCTAGCACTTGTGCTGAATTGAGACAGGGCACCCGCGGTGGCAGCAACGTTAGCTTGAGTCGATTCACAAATGATTGCAATCGTGGTTGCTTCCGTGGTTGCACTACCCGAATTTAGCTGGGCAGCACCGACGTAGCTCTTCAGAGCGGTATCAACTCTGTCAGCAAAAGCCGTTGCACCAAAAGGCCCACTAGCACCAATGGTGTAGTTGTAGTAAGTGGTGTTGGAAGGAATACCAATAGCCAGTTCCACAAAACCAGGAGCAAACGTGGGGTTTTCTAGACGGTAAGCTTGCTGGCCACGGTTCATGGAACCAACGTAGGTTTTAGCTTCCGACTGACGAGCTTTGTTAGCTTGGTTGAGGAAAGAAGGCAGGGCGATCGCAGCCAGAATACCGATGATGATAATAACCACCAGCAGTTCAATTAGGGTGAAGCCGCCTTCTTCTTTCTTTGCGATGAAGTGCTTGAGCAGGTTGGCTTTGAGAGATGCTTTCATAGGTGTAGTCTCCTTGGGTTTAGGCGGCGGTAGAGATGTATTTGCGCCTAGGTCTAACTTACCCACGTGCTCTAACCGAGCGATCACACCCGATCAAAAAAGTTTTCGGGCAGTGAAGGCAGGGGTGTAATTTCAAAGCGATTGTTGACGGCACTGGGTAAGTTAAGCTGCTCGGTTTGAATCGTCTCTATAGCTTGGTCTAGCGCCACAAATTCCCTGGGCAACTCCTCAAACAATCCCAGCAGGCTGGGGATAACCCACTGCTCCATTCCCTCGATGGGAGCAATAAAGTTGATGCCCTGAGCATATCGATTGCGATAGGTGAGCCCTAACAGGCTGCGGCCGGTCAGTTCGGCCGGTTCTACCATAGAAGTCAACCACGATCGTGCATCCCGAAATTGCCCCAGCGATTCGGCCAGTAGGGCCTTCTCGGGTGCAGGAAGATCGGTTTCGGCAAAGTAGGGCTGGGCAAAGGCGGCTGGCGCAAGCCATGCCCGCAGCAGCAACAGGGCCTGATCTTGGGGAGTGGCTTCTAGCGATTGGTTAACGATAGCTAGAGCCGCTTCTAGGCTTTGGTCTGTGGCCACAACTGCCTGAGTAATCGGTCGTAGGCTATCACGATTGGCGGTGAGAGGTTGTCTCTGCCACCAGCGGATCAGCGCTGTTTGGTCATAGAAGGTGAAATAGCCTGGAACCTCTGGCGATAGACCCTCAAGCACGGTCTCGTGGTAGGTCAACACCTGATCTAAAACCTGCTGCTTAATTGGGGCTACCGGCTCTTGCTCCCAGAGGGGGAGAGTCAAGAATTCGGGCTGGGCCAGGCCTTGAAGACCAAATGCGGTTATGGCGGCTTCGGTTTGTCCCTGGGCTAGGTAAGTTTGCCCTAGCACATAGCGGCTTAAGGCACTTTTCCTGGGGAGTAGTTGCACGGCGCGGCGGCTATAGCCTGCTGCTGCTGTTGGGTCTTGGGGTAACAGCAAAACCGCCATGTTGTAATTAAACCAGGCGTCGTTGGGGGCGATCGCAACAGCGCTATACAGATTGGCCAGGACATCTCGGCGCACAGCATCTTGCTCAGCGGGAGGCACTAGAGGCAGTAGTTGATAGATGTTTTGCGCAGACAGGGCAGGATAGGTGGGGTCCCAAGGAACGAAGGCGGCGGCGGACGAGAGCTGCTGTAGAGAACCGGCTACATCACCTTGTTCTGCCCGACTAAGAGCGCGATGGGCAAAAAAGAAACCCAGGTCAGCCTTGAGCCACAGGTAGCCCGTAATCACTAGCCAGGCTACCAAACCCAAACTGAGATAGCGCCGGGCCGCACTACCAAGGAGGGTAGGAGGAGGCAGTTCGGTTTGGTTGGCCAGGGATGACAACAGCAAAAGCAATGCCATCAGCACCATAGAAATGCCAACGTTTTCAAGCTGATAGTCGGTTAAGCTAGATACCCCATAGGCCAAGAGGCTCCCGCCTAAGCCATACAGCAGCCATTGATTACCCCGGTCCTTCACAGTTCGGTACAGGCGTAGCCAGAGTGCAGCGATCACCACTAGCCAGGCCAGGTACAGCCCAAGGCCCAGTAGCCCCATCTCTCCTAGAAGCTGAAACGGAGTGCTGTGGAGCTGCTGAGAGTGGTCTAAACCCAAGCCAGTTTCTATGGGGCGATATAGATTTGAAACGTGGCTCATCACCCCTGGCCCTACGCCTACTAGAGGACGATGGCTGAAGATGTTGAGGGCAGTCTTAGCCAGGAAGTAGCGATCGAGCACCGGGCCATCCTGCACCACAAAGCCAGAGGGATGATTAAAATCTAGGCCGCCAAATAAACTGCGAAACCGTGAATTGCTGGCTAGAACACCGATCGCTATGGTTACCCCTAGCCCGCCCAGCAGCCAGCGCTGGATCTTACCCTTAGCTGCGGGGTTGACTACAAAGGCAATAACGGTTACGAGCAACCACACCAAAATCCCCAACAGTGCGCCCCGTGATCCACTGACATAGAGAGCGATCGCAGCCAAGACTGAGGCCGCCACCGCCAGCCACCGCAGCCATCCCTTAAAGGCCACAGCACAGGCTGCAACAAACGGCAGCGCTAGGGCAAAGTAACCGCCCACGAAATTGTGGTGGCCAAAGGGCATAGCATTGCGCAGGGCGGCAGAAAAACTGTCGTCTAGCTCTGCCCCAGATGCAGGTCGCCATAGGAGCAGGGAAATTAGGGCGGTGCCTAGCATAGTCGTGGCGATCGCTGCGGCGATCTGAGTGGCTTTGAGCTGAGCCTGGTTTACCCAATTGACGCCGCAGTACAAAGCAAAAAAGTAGTACGTTGCTAAAACCACATTCCACAGGGCCACCGTTTTGAAGTCGCTGGCCAGACTGCAAACTATTAAACCAACACCTGTGCCGACTACGGCCCAATCAAGCCCATAGCCCATGGGACGAAACGGTACGTGAAACTGGCGCAGCTGCCAGACCAGCCAACTGCCAAAAGCCAAAAACCCCAGCTGCCAAACCAAAGCCCAGGGCCAGCTCACCATACGTAGATAGCTGTGGGGTAGCCAGGTCATTACGACAATAGCCAACAGGCCTACCCCTCCCAGCCACCAACCTTTGAAGGCAGCATCGAGTTGTTGAGAAGAGGTTTGGGCCATGGGAGATGCCAATAGGTTACAAAGCTGCTGAGGAAATGAGGAGGCTGAATTGAAGCACCTCAATTGCGATCGTAGCCACAGTGGGTAGACTTATTCTAGAACTACCCCAAAGCCTGAAGCCCGCTCTATAGGTTTCTTACCCTTGCGCCCACACTATGCAGCTCTCTTCAAGCAAACGCCGCCCACCCTTGCTCTGGGCTAAACATCTGGCAGTTTGGGTACTGCCCATTGCGCTGCTGCTGGCATTGGTACCCCTACAGCAACAGCGCCTGGCTAACCTGCAAGACCGCAGCGCTACCAACCAACGGCTTGACCAGCAAGACCAATCGACTGCTGCAACCCTGGCGCTGGCCCAGAAAATGCCCACCTTTGGGTTCGACAATCTAGTGTCTGACTGGTTCTTTCTGCGTTTTTTGCAGTACTTTGGTGACGACGAGGCCCGAGCTACAACGGGTTACGACCTTAGCCCAGAGTTCTTCCGGGTTGTCATCCCCAAAGACCCGTATTACCGAATGTTTTATCTATTTTTGTCGGGCAGTACCAGCAATTTTGCTGCCCAGCCTGAGCAAAGCGTTGCAATTACTGCACAGGGGCTAGAACGCTTGAACTCAACTGTGCCATCCGATGGGTTTTATATCTGGCGCTATCGTGGTGTAGATGAGCTGCTCTACCTGGGTGACGGCAAGGCGGCCCAACAATCTTTTCAAACCGCAGCCGACTGGGGACGGCAATCACCCGAGGCAGATGCTCCGAGCATTGCAGAAAATTCTCAGCGTACAGCGGATTTCTTAGCTAATAACCCCCTCAGCAAGCAGGCCCAGGTCAATGCCTGGGCCAGTGTTTTGGCCAATGCCTTTGACGATGCGACTCGCCAAAAAGCCATCGATCGCATCGAGGCCCTTGGCGGCAGCGTCATGATTAGCGAAACCGGCGAGATGAGACTTCAGTTTCCGCCCGACGATTAGCGGCTATTTATAACTGGCCGCAGTCGGCGATCACCACTGGCTCAGAGGTTTGGCCGCTGCGGCTACCCACCTGCTCCATGGTACTGACCACATCCATGCCCTCGACGACGCTGCCAAAGACGACATGCTTACCGTCGAGCCAGGGAGTGGCCACGGTGGTTAGAAAGAACTGCGACCCGTTGGTGTTGGGGCCAGCATTGGCCATGCTCAACAAGCCAGGGGTGGTGTGCTTGAGGGTAAAGTTTTCGTCGGCAAACTTCATGCCGTAGATTGACTCACCGCCAGTGCCGTTGCCGCGAGTAAAGTCGCCACCCTGGCACATGAACTCGGGAATGATGCGGTGAAAGCTAGAGCCTTTGAAGTGCAGGGGCACTCCAGAGGTACCCATGCCTTTTTCGCCGGTGCACAGGGCGCGAAAATTCTCGGCGGTTTTGGGGGTAACGTCGGCCCGTAGCTCCATAACAATGCGGCCTGCGGGAGTGCCGCCGATGGTGATGTCAAAAAATACTCTGGGATTAGTTGCTTCAGTCATAAATCGCTCTCTTAGTGCAAGACGCAGGGGTTGACCTCTGCCATTAACCCACAGTTTAGGTCTGGTGAATACATCCCTAGTGGGTGAGGATCAACCCGGTTTTTTTAAGAAACCGGGTTGATGGCTTTAGATTAATCTACGCCTTCAATTGGGGCAAAGCCTTGACGCTGGACGTTTTCGCTGACGTGGCGTGGCTCTAGGAATTGCAGCAGGTAGTCGGGTCCACCCGCCTTAGAACCAACGCCCGACATCTTGAAACCGCCGAAGGGCTGGCGAGAGACGATTGCCCCCGTAATTCCCCGGTTGATGTAGAGGTTGCCGACGGCAAACTCGTTCTGCACCCGCTCAATGTGGGAAGGGGTGCGGGAGTAGAGACCGCCCGTCAACCCGTAGTCGGTATCGTTGGCGATGCGCAGGGCATCGTCGAAGTCTTGGGCTCTGATGACGGCAAGCACCGGGCCAAAGATTTCTTCCTGGGCGATCGCCGTATCGGGTTTCACATCGGTAAACACCGTGGGGCCAACGAAATAGCCGTCAGCAGGCGTCGGCATCTCTAGGGCCAGCGTGGCTTCAGCCTTGCCTTGCTCGATGTACTCCTTGATTTTGGCTTGGGCGTTGGCGTCGATCACGGGGCCAACTTTGGTGCTGGGTTTCACCGCTTCGCCCACATTGAGGGAGCGGGTGGCTTCCACTAAGCGATGCACAAAGGTGTCGTACACCGAGGCCACCACGATCGCACGGGAGCAAGCCGAGCACTTCTGGCCGCTGTAGCCAAAGGCAGAGTACACCACCCCCTGCACCGCCTGATCCAAATCTGCGCTTTCGTCGATGATGATGCCGTTTTTGCCGCCCATTTCCGCAATCACGCGCTTTAGATGGCGCTGGCCGGGTCGCCACTGTGCGGCGTCAGCATAGATGCGGCAACCCACCTCGCGGGAGCCGGTGAAAGCAATTAGGTGCACATCGGGGTGGTTGACCAGGTGGGCGCCCACGGTGGAGCCTCGGGCTGGAAGGTACTGGAACACTCCGGGGGGCATCCCCGCTTCGATCAAAATTTCGGCGATTTTGGCGGCGATCACAGCGGAATTTTCGGCGGGTTTGAGGATGGTGCAGTTGCCGGTGACCAGGGCGGCAACGGTCATGCCGGTGGCGATCGCCAGGGGAAAGTTCCATGGCGAAATCACCACCGCAATACCGCGCGGGAAGTAGCGATAGCGGTTGGTTTCACCGGGATAGTCGTAGGCATATCCAGCGTCAAGCCGCTCCATTTCATCGGCGTAGTAGCGGCAGAAGTCGATCGCTTCGGAGACTTCGGGATCAGCCTGACCCAGGGGTTTGCCGACCTCATACACCATCCAGGCATTGAGTTCGTGACGGCGCTCTTCCATCAGGTCAGCAGCGCGGCGGAGAATGGCCCCTCGTTCTTTGGCCGGAGTAGCAGCCCAGGCGGAGAAGGCGGCTTTGGCAGCAGCGATCGCTGCATCCGCCTGCTCTTGACTGGCCAATCCCAGCTTACCGACCAGTTCTGCTGGTTTCGAGGGGTTCACCGAATCCGCCGTAGCTTCGGTATCGACCGCTTCGCCATTGATGATCGGGTTGTAGCGCCGACCGAGCTGGGCGTGGACGGTTTTGAGCGCTTCGGTGGCCTGGGACCGTTTGGTGGTCACAGCAAAGTCGATATCGGCGGCATTGGGGAAAGGAACATGGTGGTCAGCCTCTGCTCCCTCTAGATCTTCCACAGCAAACTCTGGTGCCGCCAGCAGAGTCTCTACGGGCACGTCCTCCTGGTTTTGCCGCAGGAAGGAGCTGTTGGCGGTGTTCTCCAGCAGGCGGCGAATTAGATACGACATCCCTGGAATCAACTCGCCGAAGGGAGAGTAAACTCGCACTCGGTAGCCCTTGTCGGCCAAGGTTTTGGCCAGTTTATCGGCCATGCCGTAGAGCACCTGTAGCTCGACATTGCGGCGAGGGATGTTGAGTTCTTCGGCGATCGCCATGGCGTGGGCTTGCGATCGCACGTTGTGGCTACCAATAGCGGCATACAAATACTGATGGTTCTCCAGCAGCAGCCGGGTCATGCGCTCGAAGTTGGCGTCAGTAGAAACTTTTTGGCTGTAGACCGGGCTGTGCCAACCGTTCTGCCGCGCGGTGATGGTCTCTTGATCCCAGTAAGCGCCCTTCACCAGACGCACGGTGACGGGGGTGCCGCGATTTTTTGCCCAAATCACCAGATCCTTGAGGTCGTTGTAGCTGTCGCGCAGGTAGGCCTGGAGGGTAACGCCCAGGTCGTCGCGCTGGCGAAACTCAGCCTCCATCAAAATGTCTTTGAGAATTGCCAGGGTGAGCGCCTTGTAACGGTACTGCTCCATATCAAAGTGGACAGCGACACCCAGTTCCTGGGCGCGGCGCAGCAGGGTGCGAATGTGCTCACTGACTTTGGCACGGCTGCCCTCTGCATCGAGTGGGTCGAACTGGGAGTAGAAGGCGGTGAGTTTGACAG
Organism: Nodosilinea sp. WJT8-NPBG4; assembly: GCA_019359285.1. GTDB lineage: Bacteria > Cyanobacteriota > Cyanobacteriia > Phormidesmidales > Phormidesmidaceae > Nodosilinea. Next base: position 49,984 of record JAHHHQ010000070.1, on the reverse strand, counting down.
AAACCTGGACTTTGGACAGTTCTTTGCCGTCTGCCACATCGATCGCATCTACGGTCTTCCAATTTTTCGCAGCCTGAGACAATTGCGCCATCAGGTCCAGGTAGCGCTGAAGGTAGGCCTGGGCTTCCGCCTCGGTGATCACCGCTTCGCCCAGCAGGTCCATGGTGAAGGTGAGCTTGTCCCTGCGCATGCGCTCGATCGCCCTGATCGCCTTCTCAATGGTCTCGCCTGAAATGTAGCGATAGGCCAGAGTTTCCACCGCTGGAGCAACGGTGGTAGCGGCGAGCTGGCCGGGCACCGAATCAGGATTGGTGAAGTTCAGCAATCCCTTCAGCGCGTTAGGCAGTTCTACTTCTTCAGCAGATAGATACTCTTGTAGGTGGCGGGCGATCTCGGGCTTGCTGCGCAGGGCAGGCAGCGCGTCGATGAAGCGAAACAGCTGCACCTTCAGCCCGGGGTTGCCCATGGCGAAGTCCATAATTTTGTCGTCCCAGCGCATCTGGTCGCGCATTTGGGCGAAGAGGTTTTTCTTCTCGCGGGTGGCGCCGAGCAGAGCGGTGGCGATCGCGAGGGTCTTGGCCTCGTACTGTAGTGAGTCGGTCTGAGGCTTAATTGCTGGGGCTACCACGGTGTTTGTCTCCTTATTCCCTTACTCCATCTTGAGCGAAAAAAGTCGGGTTAAGGGGCCGTGTCAAGATTCTATGGGAGACAGAGATGCTTGGTTCGCAAACGGGTCGTTGAGGGAATCCGCCTAGCCTACTTCTATGATAAAAACAGCCAATTATCTTCCTGGGTTCTGTGATGACGGCTTACACCATTAAGCTCCAGCCTGCCCTAACTATGACCGATGAGCAGTTCTACCAGCTGTGCATCACCAACCCCGACCTCAAGTTTGAGCGCAACGCCCAGGGAGACCTGCTGATTATGTCGCCAACGGGTGGAGAAACCGGCAATCGCAACGTGGAGCTAGCCACAGAGTTTGTGCTGTGGAATCGCCAGCATCGGCTGGGAGTTGTCTTTGACTCATCCACTGGGTTTAAGCTGCCTCGGGGGGGCGAGCGATCGCCCGATGTTGCCTGGGTCCAGCAATCTCGCTGGAACGCCCTCACCCCTGAGCAGCGGCAAAAATTTCCGCCCATCGCCCCCGATTTTGTGCTGGAGCTGCTGTCGCCCAGCGATCGCCTCTCAGTCGTGCAAACTAAAATGCAGGAATACATGGCTGGCGGCGTACGGCTAGGCTGGCTAATTAACCCCAGCAGTCGCCAAGTCGAAGTTTACCGGCAGGAGCAAGCCCCCGAGTTATTGAACAACCCAACCCACCTTTCAGGAGACCCCGTTCTCCCTGGATTTGTTCTGAATATGGCATTAGTCTGGTAGCTATAAGGCCCATTTACCCGCCACTATGAAAGCTTACGAATTACCTGCAACGGTCATGGCCAATGGCCATTTGACCTGGCCTGATTTTCAGCTAGATCCTGCCCTAAAAGATGCTCAGGTCAGAGTGATCGTTTTAGTTGAAGAGGCCAATGATCTAAGCGACGATGACTGGCTGAAAGCGGCAAATCAGAACCCTGCCTTTGATTTTCTCCAGGATTCTGAAGAAGATATTTACAGTGTGAGTGATGGCAAGCCTTTCAAACCCTAGGGGCAAGGTTGTCTTAGTGCCGTTCCCGTTTGATGATCTATCGACAACGAAGGTAAGGCCAGCCGTTTGCCTAACCCACGCCATAGGACCCTATCAGCATGTTTTGTTAGCATTTATCACTAGCCGCATTCCAGATCAGCCATTGCCAACAGACATCATTTTTGATGCATCTCATCCCGATTTTGCTAGCAGTGGGCTACGTAAACCCTCTACCTTGCGGCTCCATTACCTGATGACAGCGCGCACCTCACTCATTTTGCGAGAGCTGGGAAGATTATCCGACGCAACTCAAAGTGATGTGGCTCAGCGATTATGTGCGCTCTTTACCAATTGAGTTCAATTAATCCAATGACCGAAGATACCCGCGACCTTGCTAAAACCCAGTATGCCTATGGCCAAGCCGCCTTTGAGCGGGGCAGCTACCGCGAGGCCGTAGAGTTTTTTGAGGAGGCCGCTAAGCTAGCCAAGGCCACCACCCCCCTGGGGGGCGAAATTCAAACCTGGTTGGTGAATGCCTACAGTGCAGTGGGGCGACAGAACGATGCGATCGCCCTCTGCCAAGCCCTAGCTCACCACCCCGATCTAGAGACCCGCAAGCAGGGCAAGAATCTGCTCTACATTTTGCAAGCGCCCCAGCTTCAGCGCCCCACCAACTGGATGACCGAAATTCCGGCTCTAGACAATCTGTCTCAGGATAGCTCTCAGAGTGCGGGCGGTTCGGGTTATTCAACAGCGGCAAAGGCGGCACCGCGATCGCGTCCCAAGAGCGAGCCTGCTCCCCTGGACCCGAGCCAGATCAACACCAAAGACAACGGATTTTTGTGGGCGGCTCTGGTGGGGGTTGCCCTAGTATTGGCCGGGCTACTCTGGCTGAGCTAGAGCCGAGCGGCTTTTTCCCTCTTAGACATTCCTCAGCTAGAGCATTGCTTTAGGGGGGATCCGACCCGTATGATTTAGTGCTGCTGTTTAGGGCGCTATTCAAGCCATGGTGAGCATTCGTCGTTCGTGGATTGCAGGGGTATCGAGCCTGCTGTTGTTGTTGCCTTTGGGGGCCTGTGCGCCTTCTGAGCCGGGACAAGAGGCTGCAGGGGAGGGCAGCCTAGCGACGGAGCAGAGCACCATTCCCCTAACTGCCGGCGCCATTCCTGACCAAGACCCCGAAGTGCTTCAGCGCCTTTATACCAAACTGGCCGACTACCTAGAGGCCGAGTTGGGCGTGCCGGTGGAATATAAGCCCGTAACCGACTACGCTGCCGCCGTTACGGCCTTTAAGGTGGGGGATTTAGATTTAGTCTGGTTCGGTGGATTGACCGGGGTGCAGGCAAGATTGCAAGTGCCAGGGGCCGAGGCGATCGCCCAGCGCGACATTGATGAACAGTTCCACAGCGTCTTTATCGCAAACACCGCCACTGGCCTCAAGGAATTTTCAGACATTCAAGACTTGACCCAAATCAAGGGCCGCACCTTCACCTTTGGTAGTGAGTCTTCCACCTCCGGACGACTGATGCCCCAGCACTTTATGGAAGAAGCAGGCCTCGACACTGCCCAAGATTTCAAAGGGGAAGTGGGCTTTTCGGGCAACCACGACACCACCATCAAGCTGGTGGAGGCGGGCACCTACGAAGTGGGTGCCCTCAACGAGCAGGTATGGCTCGATCGCGTCGCGGAAGGAGCAGTTGATACCACCAAAGTCTCCGTCATCTGGCGCACTCCACCCTACTACGACTACCACTGGGTAATCAGCCCCGAAGTTGACGAGCGCTATGGCGACGGTTTCGCCGAAAAGGTGCAGGCCGCATTGATGGACCTCGACCCAGCGGTGCCTGAACACAAGGAGATTCTCGATCTGTTTGGGGCCGAGCGCTTTATTGCCACTGACAACGACAACTACGCTGAGATCGAAGCAGTGGGCCGCAGAATCGGCAAAATCCAGTAGTGCCTGCGGGGATGGCGGGGCCAATTTTTCAACTGGAGGGGGTGAGCTGCCGGTTTGGGGCGGTGGCCGCTCTGACCAATTGCAGTCTGGCGATCGCTCCCGGCGAACGAGTGGCGCTAATTGGCCCCAGTGGCGCCGGCAAAAGCACGCTGCTAAGCCTGCTCAACGGTAGCCAGGCACCTACCGCCGGGCGAGTTGTGATTCTGGGGCAGGAGGTCAATCGCCTCAGCCCCAGAAAGCGACGGCGGATTCAGCGGCTGGTGGGCACGGTCTATCAGCAGCACCACCTGGTGGGCAACTTGGCCGTGGTCCACAATGTCAACGCCGGTCACCTGGGGCGCTGGGCGCTGCCGAGGGCGCTGTGGTCGCTGGTGTGCCCCCAGCAGGTACCGACTGCGGCCCAAGCGCTCGCCCAGGTGGGCATTGCGGACAAGCTATACGCCCGCACCGATCGCCTGTCGGGCGGTCAGCAGCAGCGGGTGGCGCTGGCGCGGGTGCTGGTGCAAGACCCCGCCGCTATTTTGGCGGATGAACCGATCTCAAGCGTGGATCCCGAGCGATCGCGGGCGATGATGGCGCTGCTGCGTCAGCTCAGCGAAACCACGGGCAACACCCTGGTGATCAGCCTGCACGAGGTGGAATTTGCGGTGAGGTACTGCGATCGCATTATCGGCCTACGCCAGGGTCAGATTCTCTTTGACACCCCAGCCAATCAGGTCAGCAATGAAATGATGGCTGACCTTTACCAACTTTAGAGCAGGGTTAAAGGGAACCCTGGCCGCTAAAGGTCTTGAAAGGGCAACACCTAGACATTTTTTGTATTGAGGAATATATGCAAAAGGTGGCCTTCCAGGATTAAGTAGTGGCTGATACAAAAAAATGCTCTCCGTAGCAGCCTGTCTATTGCTCCTGAATGAAAATCGCTACCTGGAATCTTGAGCGCGCGTTGCCCCAGTCTGTGCAAGCTGAGCGCCAGCGAAAATGGCTCAGCCGCATTGATGCCGACATCTGGTTTTTGACCGAGACTCACCTGGGCATTACCCCTAGCGAAGCCTATTACTCTGTGGCCAGTGGGCGGCCCGATCGCCCTGGAGACGACAGCGAGCGCTGGGTACAAATTTGGGTTAAGGCAGGAATACTAACCCCGCTAGAAACTTCTGACGAGGCCCGCACTGCTGCCGCCCTACTAACGCTGCCCAACGACCAGCAATGGGTGCTGTACGGCACGGTGCTGCCGTGGTTGGGAAGTGGCTGGCGCTCCCAACCCGCCTCCCAAGGCCAAGCCTTTGCCGCCGCCTTGGCCGCACAGCAGGCCGACTGGCAAAAGCTGCGGGCAATCTACCCAGAAGCAGCTTTAGTCGTCGCTGGTGACTTCAACCAAGATCTAAACAATCTGCATTACTACGGGTCGCGCCAAAACAAGCAGGCCTTGCGGCAGGCCTTGGCCGATGCAGGGTTAGACTGCCTCACTGCCGGAGAAAATGACCCCGTGCATCAGCTGATTTGCGGGCAGCACTCCAACATCGACCACATCTGTCTATCCCAAACTCCACCTAGGCAGTTCCAAAGTTCCTTTGCCTGGCCGCCCCACCTTGAGGATTTAAGGGGTCTATCAGATCATTTTGGCGTTGGTGTAGACCTTCACGTCTAGGCGCTACCACAGGCAAATTTTAGTCACGGCAATGTTGCCGCCAAAACAGACTGCCACGTCTGAGTCAGGGTCGTGGCGGCGATCGCCATACTTGCCCATATAGTAAAACTGGCCCTGGTCAACCTTAAACTCGGTGGGCAAAGGCTGGGTACAGAGGGTGCAGAAGACGATCTCAGGATCGGCATCGCCCGGCTGCAGGTGGGGCAAATTCACGTTCCAAAAGCATCCTGGCGGCAGCGCCTCAGCCATCAGCACATCGATCACCTGGGTTGCTAGGCGAGTCGCCAACCCCCAGTCGACCGGACGGCGATTTTCAATGTAGTGGGAAATTGCCACCCCCGGCACCCGCAGCAGCGCCGCCTCCCGCACAGCAGCCACGGTGCCCGACAGGTGAATATCGGCCCCCATATTGCCCCCAGCGTTAATGCCCGAGAGCACCCAGGTGGCCTCCGGGCACAGGTGGCTAAGCGCAACGCGGGTGCAGTCGGCGGGGGTGCCGCCAATGGCAAAGGCGCGATCGCTGCGCTGGTCGATGGCGATCGGACCACCCCGGTTCATCTGGTGACTACAGCCCGAGAGATGCTGGTCAGGGGCCACAACCCAGGTGGGATAGTTGGCCAAGGCATTTCGTAACGCCTGAATGCCCGGCGCATCAATGCCGTCGTCGTTGGTAAGCACAAAGGTCATTGGTGCAGTAGCAGAAATTCTCTGCCAAAAAACTAGAGCGTAGCCCTGCCTATCATAGGCTACGCTCTGGGAATTTCTAATCTGTAGTGGGGACTGGCTGAGCAGCTCCCACAGAACGGTGGTGGGCAGTGCCCACCCTACGGCAGGGGATTAACCCAGCCAGCGGGCGACGTCTTTGGCGTGGTAGGTCAAAATCAGGTCGGCACCGGAGCGTTTGAAGCTGGTCATGGTTTCCATCACCACTTTTTGCTCATCAATCCAGCCGTTGAGGGCGGCGGCTTTCACCATGGCGTATTCGCCCGACACGTTGTAAGCCGCTACCGGCAGGTTAGTGGCCTGCTTTACCCGCCAGATGATATCCATGTAGGCCAGAGCGGGCTTCACCATCAGCATGTCGGCCCCTTCGGCGATGTCGAGCTCAATCTCCTTGAGGGCTTCGGTACCGTTGGCGGGGTCCATCTGGTAGGTACGGCGATCGCCAAACTGGGGCGCACTCTCCGCCGCATCGCGAAACGGCCCGTAGTAAGCTGAAGCGTACTTCGCTGCGTAGGAGAGAATGGGCATATCTTCAAAGCCGCTCTCATCCAGCCCGGCACGAATGGCCTGCACAAAGCCATCCATCATTCCCGAAGGCGCAATAATGTCGGCCCCAGCGTTGGCCTGAGCTACGGCAGTTTTCTTCAGCAGTTCTAGTGTGGGATCGTTGAGCACGCGGCCGCTAAGGTCACCCACTTCCAGATAGCCGCAGTGACCGTGGGAGGTGTACTCGCACAGGCAGGTGTCGACAATCACCATCAGGTCGGGCACCGCCTCTTTAACAGCGGTGGTGGCCTTTTGCACAATGCCGCAGTCGTGCCAAGCCTCGGTGGCATCGGTGTCTTTTTCGTTGGGAATCCCAAACAGAATGATGGCGGGAATGCCTAGGTCATAGACTTCCTTGGCTTCTTCTACGATTTTGTCGATGGAGAGCTGATAGACCCCCGGCATTGAGGAGACTTCCTTCGCCACCTGGTCGCCCGGCACCGCGAACAGCGGATAGATTAAGTCAGCCTGGGTGACGACGGTCTCTTGCACCATGCGGCGGAGTTGCGGGTGCTGGCGCAGACGGCGAGGGCGATGGGTCGGGAACATAGCCTGTAGTGTGATGAGGACTGATCTAAAAAATGAAGCTTCATTAAACTAAAGCTTTATTTAGGGCCTAAAACAAGCGCTTGGTAACGTTCCGTAACTAAGTTCAGACCGGGCTAGAGTTCACCCGGCAAGTGGTGGAGGGGTAGGGGACGGATGGAGTCCAATGGTCGGGTGCTGGTCCAAGCCGGATGGGATTTAGGTGGGGAAAGCAAGGGCGATCGCCCCACATCCGCTCTGCCCCACCAAACAACAACCCACCTAGCCAAGGCTGCAAGTTTTTTTGGAGATATGTTGCAAAATCCCCATGGCGGTATGCTATGTTTATAAGCCGTGTCTGGTTCATAACCAAACACCACTTCCCCTCACGGGGGTCGCTAGCTCAGCGGTAGAGCACTCGGCTTTTAACCGATTGGTCCTGGGTTCGAATCCCAGGCGACCCATTTTTATAGTTTGAACTTTGACTGCCTTCCGGTAGCAAAGTTCACGGTTCCTGTCCCCCAGTGTTTTATGATGGGTCAAACAGCAGGGCAAACACACCCCAGCTGGGTGGGGAGTTCTTTTAAGCTTGACTTTAGCTTGTCCAAACATTTCGTTATATATCCATCGATCTGTCCTAAGATTGATGAGTAAGGCTACCTACTAAAACGTCTGAAGGCCTAACGGCGAGAACACACTAGGAGGATTTTTATGGCGCTTGTCTCACTGAGGCTACTGCTGGATCACGCGGCTGAGAACGGCTACGGCATTCCGGCCTACAACGTAAACAACCTGGAGCAAATTCTGGCGATCATGAAGGCGGCGGATAGCACCGACAGCCCCGTGATTTTGCAGGCCTCTCGCGGTGCTCGTTCCTACGCTGGCGAAAATTTCCTGCGTCACCTCGTGCTCGCTGCGGTCGAAACCTACCCCCACATTCCCGTGGTGATGCACCAAGACCACGGCAACTCCCCCGCCACCTGCTACTCGGCCCTGCGCAACGGCTTCACCAGCGTCATGATGGACGGCTCTTTGGAAGCTGATGCCAAAACCCCCGCCAGTTTTGAGTACAACGCCGCCGTTACCGGCGAAGTAGTAAAAGTTGCTCACTCCATCGGTTGCAGCGTGGAAGGCGAACTGGGCTGCCTTGGCTCCCTCGAAACCGGCGCCGGCGAAGCAGAGGACGGTCATGGCTTTGAGGGTACCCTCAGCCACGATCAGCTGCTGACCGACCCCGACGAAGCCGTGCAGTTTGTAGAAGCCACCCAGGTGGATGCGTTGGCCGTTGCCATCGGCACTAGCCACGGCGCCTACAAGTTCACCCGCAAGCCCACCGGCGAGATTCTGGCCATCAGCCGCATTGAAGAAATTCACCGCCGCCTGCCCAACACTCACCTGGTTATGCACGGGTCTTCCTCCGTGCCCCAGAAGTGGCTCGACATGATCAACGAGTACGGCGGTAATATTCCTGAGACCTACGGTGTACCGGTCGAAGAAATTCAGAAGGGCATCAAGAGCGGCGTGCGCAAGGTGAATATCGACACCGATAACCGTCTGGCCATCACCGCAGCTATTCGCGAAGCGGCCTTCAAGGATCCATCTAACTTTGATCCTCGCCACTTCATGAAGCCCTCGATGACCTACATGACCGAAGTCTGTGCTGAGCGCTACGACGCTTTCGGCACTGCCGGTCAGGCCAGCAAGATCAAGCAAGAGCCCGTGGAAGTTTACGCTGTTAAGTACGCCAAGGGCGAGCTTGACGCTAAGGTTTCCACCACCGCTGCGGTCTAGTTACAAGCCATAGGTCAGCTTCGTTAAGGAGCTGACGTTACCTGAACTAATACAGGGCTTCTTCGTTTGAGGGAGCCCTGTTTTTTAGGACTGTGGCCAGATAGCGGGCCGGTTTTTGCTTTGTCAGCTTTCTGTGTCCTAAGCTATTGGGCCAATACTAAATGTCGCCACTCCCGCGCTGCTATCTACTATGACCCCCATCACTCCCCGGCAAATTCTGGCGGCGCTGCTGCCTTACCTCAAGACTGCTGGAGCCTATGCCCAGCAGGTTCAGGCCCAGATTGCGGCTCAGCCCGACAAAGACGGCAAAGGCGACAACTTTTTTGCCTCGGCCCTCAGCGATGCGGATCTGTCAATTCAAACCATGATGGAAGTGGTGCTGCTGGGGCTGTTTCCCTCGGTGCGCTTCTACGGCGAAGAGCACGAACAAACCTACAACACCAAGTATTTTCGCGCCATTGATCTAGGGCCGCAGGGCGACTATTTGCTAACCCTCGACCCCATTGACGGCACCCAGTTTTATCTGGATGGACACTCGAACTACCAGATTATTCTAGGAATTCTCAATGCGGATGACTACGAAGCGGCGATCGCCATCACCCCTAGCCAAGACCTCTATTACTACACCTTGCGGGGAGAGGGCACATTTATGGGGAGCCTGGCTCAGTCTCTCGATGACTGCACCCAGATCAAGGTTCAAAGCCCTACTCCAGCCATCTGTTTAGGGTGGCAAATGGGCGATCTGGTGCCCTATTTGAGCGATCGCTACCGGGTCTACCACACCAAAACCGACTACTCCAAAGAGACCCAGATTCCCAACTTTAACGGTCTGCTCAGCGGCGATTTGGCCGGAGCCGTGCTGGCCAAAGGGCAGTTCATTGACGGAGCCGTACTAGCCTTTATGGCCCAGGAAATGGGCTACATTGTCACTACTTTTACCGGCGACCCACCGCCGCCGCTGCACACCTGTAGCAACTACCTAAGACCAGGCATGGTAATCGGCAGCTCTAAAGCTGTGCACAGCGATCTGTTGGCCGCTGTCACCGCCGCCAGAGTAGTTGGATCCTAAAAATTCAGCAGCCCAAAACAGAGAGTCGTTGAGTTTTGAATGTTGAATTTTTAGTTTTGAATTGCTCGGTTGAACTCATAACTCAAAACTGAGAACTCAAAACTTCTCCCCTCCCTTACTGCCAGGCATCCAAGTCTTGTCCCCAGCTCTGAGTGAGCTGGAGCCACTGACCGCGGCGACGCTCCACATCGGCGGCAATCCAGATCAGGGCAACGCCGACTAAAATGCCGACCACCCACTTGATGAAGGGAAAGGCCGCGTTCAGCACCACCAGCTGGTTGAGGGCATTGAGGGCAAAGACAACAGTGCCCACATAGAGCAGGGCGCGAATGCGCAGCAGGAGCCCGGCGGCGATCGCTCCCAAGGCCATCGCTCCCACCGGCAGCCCTGCCCAGCGTTCGGTTAGCAGCGCCGTGAGCAAAATCAGTGCCAGGGCAATCAGCCGCAGCCAGTGGCGTTGTTCTTTGCCCCCAGATCGTTTCAAAGCTGGATCAACTTGGGCGATGTAGAGCAGGGCCAGGCCTAGGGGCAGTACCCAAGCGAGGCTGTCGTCGATGGAGCGATTCTCAAGCCAGACCCAGATTGCCCAGGCCGCACAGAGTACCGAGAGGTAAGACAGGCGAATTTTGCCGCTGTGCCAGGCCAGCCAACCATAGAACCCAACTAACACCCACAGGGTCGGGATATGGTCAACCCCTCCCGTGAACAGGGCAATTAGCCCGGGGACAGCTACGGCCATCACCCGCCAGGGACGCTGGGGCCAGCCCCAGGTGGCCCAGGGTAGCCAATATACGGGCACGGCCACAGCACAGGCCACCACGCCCCACCAGTTGTCGAGAAATGCCAAAAACGGAAACAGCGCTCGCCCCAGGGCAAACCAGCCGACAAGTTCTACAAGTCCGGCGGAAACCCAGGCTTGCTTGACTGATTCAGCAGTCCCCAAACGACCCTGGCTGAGAGCGTAGAGCACCAGGGCAGCGGCGATCGCCAACCCCAGCCACGCCAGAGTGGCCTCAGCAAACCCAAAGCTAATGCCGCACCCTAGCATTAGCAAACTACCAATGAACCAGTGCAGGTGAGCTGCCCAGACTAGCTCCACCTGGGGCAGACCCAGGGTGCGATCGAGCTGCCCCGCCGCCAGCCGGTATAGGATCATGATCAACGCGGCAACTCCTGCTAGCACCAGCAGAGCATCTGCCGCCTCACCGCCAGAGCCCTGCAACATCTGGTAGATCACCAGCTCGTACCACCCTACCGACAGCAGCCCCAAGGCCAGCCAGCGAGCCAGGGCTGTTTGGGAACGCCGCCCCGCTTCTAGCACCAGCAGGGCCGCGACCACGACTAGCCAGCCTGTCCAGGCCGTGGCCGTATAGGCGCGCAGAGCCAAGGCTAGGCCAGCATAGAGCAGCGTCAGGGTTTGCAGGGGGGGAGCTAGGGCTGGGCGAGAACGTCCGACGATGGCTGCTAAGGCTAGGGCGATTGCCCCCAATCCCAAAGTTGGCACCGCTAGAGAAACCACTGCGGGATAGCGCTCTATCACAATCCCGGCTACCAGCAGTTCTATCCCCCAACCCGCCAGGTAAATAGCTAGAGGCCGCAAGGTTCCCCAAAAGCGGAGAACCAGAGTCATCAAGAATGCAGCCAGAACAGCAACGATCAAGGGGCGAGGTTCACGCCAGCCCAAATAGTAGGAAGAAACTGCAATCGTAGACAGAGTCAGTAAGCCAATGGCCAGGATGTGGCCCCAGCGATCGCAAGCCACTCGATACAACCCAGGCAGCGAGGGTACTTCAGCGTCCTGGGTTGATGGCAGCACTCGCCAGGTAATCCACAGTGCTGCCATCAGCCCCACCGTCACCAGACCCCAGTCCGCCAAATGGCGGGGGAATCCCGTAACCCAGTCCGCCAGGCTGCTATAGACCCAGCCCAAGGCAAAGCCCATCGCCAAAAACGCTACCCCCGGCCGCCGATAGAAGGTGCTATTCACCCCCGTCAAGGCTGTCGCCGAGCCCAGGCCCACCAGCCGTGTCCACAGTAGGCCCAGGGTAAAGGGCAGCGCAATACCTGTGGTCAGCACGCTGGCGCGGTGGTGACCGATCAGCAGCAGCACCAGCGGTATCACCAGACCCACCCAACTCGAGCTGACCCGCCAACCGCTATCGATTAGGTCCGCCCAGAGCAGCGCGTAGCTCAGAGCAGACAGTCCGACCCCATAAAGCCAGGCCATACTGCCCCAGAGGGCGCGCAGAGCCTTGCTCAGCACCAGCGCCACCGTTGCCAGCGCCACCATGACCACGACCCAGTAACTCAGGGGCAGATTTGGCCAGCGATCGCCAATGGCGGACACAATACTCCCCAGGGCCAAACCGTAGGTGAGGACAATGCGCCACCGAGCTGGGGAAGATCGGCGCAGCGTTACCACCAGCGCGGTGATTGTAGAGGCAATTAAATTCACCACCAGCACTGGGCTGCTGGCCAGGCTAATCAGCGTCAATACAAAATTGCTACCCAGGGCAATACCGTCGCTAAAGCGGCCCAGTTTCACCTTGTCTCGCCGCCAATACCAGTCGGCCAGGGCCACCATCCCCACCACGTAGGGAAATAGCGAAATTCCCAGCAGTGGCCAGGTGCCAGCCGCAAATTCATCTAACCTAGCCAGGGGGGCAAGCATGGGCTGCCGCAGCGATAGGGGCAGCATCTCCCAGCCGACAAAGCCGAGCTGGACGGCGATCGCATAGGCGATCAACAAATCCCGCCGCTTGCCCAGCTTGCCCAACGCTTGAACTCGCAGGGCTAGGCCAAGCAACCCGATCCCAAACGCCTGGATGAGCCAATCTGCGATCGCCAGCAGCCAACCCCACCACAGCAACCCCCGCCCTAGCGCAATTCCTCCGCGAAAGGGGCTATCTGTGGCGGTCTCTGATTGTGAATTAGGTTCTGACCTGGATTCAATATTTGGTTTAGGCACCAGTCGTTGCTGGCCCAGCCACACCAGAGTGGCTCCGTAGAGGCCAAAGGCCAGGCCAAACTGCCCTGCCTGAATTGACTCCCCTAGGGTTAGCGCTCGCGCGAGCAAAAGACCGAGGGCAGCGGTAGTCACCACCGTGGGCCAGCGCAGGCCAGGCGTGGCGGGCTGTTGCCGCTGGCCGTAAACAGTAGCGGCAGCGGTACCCAATACCCCGGCATAGACCGCCAGCAGCGGCCCACCACCAAGGCTCCAGCCGGTATGGAGATAGGCTAAGCCCAAGGCGTTGGCCTGCTCTAGGGGGGTGCTGTTTTGCTGACGCAGCACTTGTAGAGCTGTGAAGGTCAGCAGAATAGCGGCGATCGCCCCCACCAGCACCCCGCCGCCGCGCCACACCCCCAACCCATCCAGCGCCCAAAAATTCAGCGGCACCAGCAGTAAGGTAATCATTTGCAGGGTTTTAGCCGTCAGCTGCAAATTGGGACGGCGATGGCACCATAGCCCCGCCGCCCCAAACACCAGGGTATAGGCCAGCAGCACCAGGTACTGCCCCACCGCGTTAAACCTGGCCCACTGGGTTGCCGCCAGCACCGCCGACGACAGCACGACTAAAAATACCCCTAGCCCCAGCAGCCATACCACGCTCAGTTCGCTCATCAAGCGGCCAAGCCAGGGGTTTGTGGGGCGCGCGCCCTGGGCCTGTCGTTGAGCAGACGAGTGGGTTCGGGGCCGGAGCGATCGCTGACGACGAGGAGGCTCAGTGGGTTCAGCGGGCTCAAAATCCCTAATCAGAGTTTCTCCAGCAGGGACAACCTCTGGAGGCGACGTTTCTCCTGCCGCCAAGGCTCCCGCAGGCTCTAGAAAAGGGTTGATCGCCTCGGCCGACTCCAATTCTGAGGCGGCTGCGATCGAAGTCTCTGGCAGCCAGTTACAGCTGAGGCTGGTCTGCCCCAGAGCGCGCACCTGCTGGTCGGTGATCAGCCCCAGCCGTAGCCAGGTGTCTAGCCCTTCTAACAGCCCTGGCTGGTCAGGCGACAGGTCTAGCTGTAATCGAATGATGGGGTCTCGATCGTCAGCCATGCTCTGCCTTGGGAGACGGTTTTAGAATTATGGGCGTTGCCACAGCAGGCAGATTCTCAAGCCTGAAATTCTTAACCTCAGGTCGGGTCTACGCTATATCAGCATAGAGTCGCCCACGTTTGCCCAGGGTAGTGGCCAGTGTGTAAACCGTATAGAACCAGCCCAGCCCAAAAAACACCCCTCGGCTCAGAATCTTCAGCGGATGGCCGCTTTTATTGCAGGGGGGGTGACCCAGCACATGACAGTCGAACAGGCGGCCGTAGAGACGCAGGTTTTGCCCCAGGGTAAGGTTTTTCAGCGCCAGCAGAAAATGATTGTGGTAAAAGTTCATCTGGTAGTTGAGCGATCGCGTCGTAATGTCATGGCAGCCGCCCGTCTCTTCTCCCAGGTGCACTAGGTGCGCCGCCGGGTTGTACCAAATGATGTAGCCGGTGGAGCGAATGTGTAGGCAAAAGTCAGACTCTTCCCGCACGGCACTGCCGTAGAAGCGCTCGTCAAAGCGCAGTCCGTGCTTGTCGAACAATTCCCGCCGAAACGACATATTGCACCCCCGCGCCGTCAGCACCCGCTGGGGCTGCGTGGTGTGCACCAGATCGATGTGGTACCAGGCGATTCCTGGGTCCATTGCCTGCGGAGGCAGATAGTCAATTTCCAAATCCGTTTGTTCCGCCAGCTTCATGCGGTCAAACACGCGCCCTGCCACCGCCCCAACCTCTGGCCGCTCCAGAAAAGTGCGGGCGTGGGCGTAAAGATAGTCCGGGGGCAGCACCACATCGTCGTCGATGAAGAGGACCAGATCGGAATGCGATCGCTCTATGCCCAAATTCCGAGCCGCCGGCAAGCTTGCCCAGGGCACCGAGTACCAGGTGATCTCTCCCGTATCCTGCCAAGCCTGAAGCTGCTGCTGAGTCTCCGTCTGGTGGTTTTGAGTCTGGTCTACCACCAGCACTTGGTAGGCCGGATACTCTTGGGCCAGCACGCTGCGCAGCGTATCGCACAGCACCGTCTCCCGCTGGTAGGTCGGAATGATGACAGCAATGGTGGGCCAATCCATAGCAACAGGGAATGTAGGGCTCAGACCAGTATTCCCACCGAGCTACCCCAAGTCGTCCACCCACCCATTGACGAAATGCTGGGCAAACACAGGAATCTACCTACCCACCCGCCTATCCCTCTCACGGCAACTCTACCGACGTGGGTTTAGCGATATGCGGCAGCCCCCAGCCCAACTTTTCGCGCAGTACCGTAAAGAACTCCGGCGGTTTTAGCCGAATGAACCTCGCCGGGTAAGGTGCACGGCAAGTGCTCACCTCGTCTTTAGTCCTTACGTAGCAGCCTGCGTTGCCGTCCACAATCAGCACTAGGGGGTCGGGGTTGGCTGAGCGAATCACCACCTGCTCGCGATCGGGAAACACTAGCCCTCGAGACGCCAAGGAGTGCGGGCAAATGGGGATGAGCTGGGTAACGGACACGCCAGGGGCAATCACCGGCCCGCCCGCCGAGAGCGAATAGGCCGTAGACCCAGTGGGCGTCGACACAATAATGCCGTCAGCCGCAATATCCACCGGAGAGTGACAGCCGATCGCCACTTCAAAATGACACATGCTGGTCAAGGGCTCACGGTGCAGCACCATCTCGTTTAGACAGAGGGCTTCCCACACGAGGCTAGACTCGTGGAAAAGGCGCACCGCTAGCATGCCCCGCTCTTCCAGTTCGTAGTTGCCCGCCAGTACCTGGTCTATGGCCTGGGGCAACTGGTTCAGGTAAGCCTCGGTCAAAAAGCCCATGTGGCCTGTATTTATTGTTAGCAGGGGCACCCCGATCGGGGCCAGCTGCCGACAGGCAGATAGCACCGTGCCATCGCCCCCCAGCACCACAGCGAAACTCATATCGGCGTCGAAATTGGGCGGCACCAAACTGTCAAGGGGAGTATGGCAGACGGGTCGCTCGGGGTGAGAATAGCCCAAAATGCCGCCCATACCGGTGGCCAGGCTCACGGTGTAGCCTCGACGAGTCAGTTTTTCCTCCCATTCGAGAGCGACCTGGCAGGCCACAGGCTTAACGTCGTTGTAGATAATGCCAACCTTGGGCACAGGCGGGGTCCAACCTTACAATCGGTGAAATGAGGTAAGCGAAACGTGCTCTACAGCCGCTAAGATGCCGAACACGCTGGTGGGGATCATAGTTTATTTCTTCCTAGGCTACCGTTTTTTCGTCTAGGGTAAAACAGCCCGTGACCGAATTGCCCGATCGCTGGGGTGCTGAGCCGTATCGTTGCCCACAATATCGGGGTAGACCACAGCCTAAGCTACGGTTATCTTACCTGTGGGGGTTTTGCCTCGCCCTGACCTCGATCACGATTACTTTGTATCGCTTTGCTTTTGCTGCCGTGACCCGTCGCCCATCTGAAACCACCGCCTACGTTCGCATTACCCACCAGTCGTGGAGCCAGGGCCGCATCGAAGGCGAAGTGCGGGCCAGCACCTACGAATGGCAATTTCAGTGGCGCTTTCGCCAGGGCAACTTGCGGGTAGAGCCATCTTTGGGACGAGCGCTAATCTGCGAACCCCTCAGCCGCTTTCTAGAACGCTTCGACTACCAGCTCGAACCCGGCGGTGACTACTCGTTCACCATTCGGGCAAAGCTGTAGGCCAAAAGCTGTACCTCCAGAATCAATGGTGCCTAGGGCGTCAAAATTTTCCTTAAACTCGTATTGATTGGCTGGTTCGCAGCCCTTTCTTAACTGTTGTACCCGACGTGATGGAATTTTACGGGTCACAGATTTTGCCCTACGCGCCTGTCAGGCGGTTCAAATAGCGCTCGATCAGTAAAATGGCCACGATGTCGTCGATGGGGCGAGAAATTTTGCGCAGTGATTGGGGAATTATCCCTGCCAGTCCCGATGGGGGATACATCTGCCAGTAGCGATCGCGCGCCTCCAACGTGGTGTACCGTTCATCCACCAGCATGATCCGGGGCGGGTCAGGGAGCTGACTGAGGGTATCTTTCCAGTTCCCTGAAGCGGTTTGGTCGCCCAGCACAATGGTCGAAATTGGAAATTGCTGGCGCAGTGTGGTGATCTCATCAATTACGGCATCGGCGGCAACCACCTGCTGATAGCACAGTAATCGGTCTAGCCCCATGACGGCCAAGCCACATTTTTGCCGTCCGGGGTCAAAGCCTAAAATCATCGGCTGGGACAGAGGTGGGGGAGTGGGCTGGCTCACGGGGGCTGGGGGTAGATTTTCCCCTTCATTGTGCCATCCTGGATTAGATTTCTTGGCAAGGTGCAGTTCTTGCTGCAAAACCAAAAAATTCGAGGCGGCTTGCTCGGAATGTAGGCAACTTCTCCGCTATCTAGCGTACAAATTCTTTTCTTTGCACTAAACTTAGGCGGCATCAGCCTAGCTAACAGGTGTGGATCCTAGCTGCTTAAGTCAGATAGCCAAAATCCCTACCCTATAGTACACTTGTTTCACGTCTGAGGTAACGCTGGCCAGTGCACATCAAGCGTGTCGAGCTGTCCCACTTTAAATCGTTCGGAGGTACGACCCAGGTTCCACTGTTGCCTGGGTTTACTGTCATATCTGGGCCTAATGGCTCAGGTAAATCGAATATTTTAGACGCGCTACTGTTTGGCTTGGGGTTGGCCAGCTCTAAGGGTATGCGGGCCGATCGCCTGCCTGACCTGGTGAACCAAAACCAGATGAGTCGTCGCGCGACCTCCGAAGCCAGCGTCACGGTCACCTTTGACCTCAGCGACGTGGCCGCCGACCTGATGATTGATGCTGACGAGGGTGTCGAGGCACGGCGGAGGGACCTCAACGGCCAGGGTGCGATCGCCAACACCAACGGCCACAACGGCAGTTCTCCCACCCTCGAAATTTCTGAGTCAGACGGCACGGCCAACGTCGTGACTCTACCCATGGGCCGCGAGTGGAGTGTGACCCGGCGACTGCGGGTGACCAGCCAGGGCACGTACACCTCTAATTACTACATCAACGGCGAACCCTGCACCCTTAACCAGCTCCACGAGCAGCTGCAGCGGTTCCATGTCTATCCTGAAGGCTACAACGTGGTGTTGCAGGGGGATGTCACCAGCATTATTTCGATGAACTCCCGCGAGCGCCGGGAAATTATCGACGAGTTAGCTGGGGTCGCCGCCTTCGATCGCAAAATTGACCAGGCCCGAGGCAAGCTAGAGGCCGTGCGCGACCACGAAGAGCGCTTTCGCATTGTCGAGCGCGAGCTGCAAACCCAGCTAGAGCGCCTGGCCCAAGACCGACAAAAGGCTGAGAAGTACCAGCGCCTCAAGGAAACCTTTCAGACTAAAAGCCAGTGGGAGGCAGTGCTGCTGTGGCAGAGCCAGCAGCGGGCGATCGCGGCCCTGCACCAAACCCTAGAGCAGGGCGAGGCCAAGTCTACCCAGCTAGCCGAGGCGATCGCTCAGGGGCAGGGGGCGATCGCCGCCCTTGAAGCCGAACTCGCCACCCTCAATGCCCACATTCGCGCCATGGGCGAAGACGAGCACCTGGCCCTGCAATCCCAAGTGGCCACCCACGAGGCCGAGCTACGCCAGCTCCAGCGCCAGGAACAGGAGAACCGCAACGCCACCAACCAGGGCGCTGCCCTGCGCCGCGACACCGAGATCGCTCGCCAGCAGCAGCAGCGCGATTTGGAGCAGGTGGGGCGCTCCATTGCCTCTCTGACCACGGGAGAGCTAGTTGCCCTTACCAACGCCAAAAACCAGGTGCAGGAGGCCCTAGAAGAACGCCGCCAGGCAACCTTGGCGATCGCCTCTGAGTCCCAGGCCAGCATTCAGCAGCAGACCCAGCTGCGCCAGGCGATCGAAACGTTACGGGGCAATGTCGAGCCCCAGCGGGCCGAGCAGATTCGCCTGCAAGAGCGCCTGCGTCAGCTCGAACAACAGATCGAGACGTTAACCGAGCAGCGCCACACTTTCGGGTCTGCGCCAGCCGCCGAGGCAGCCGATGCTGGGTTTGCCCAGCGTTTGGCGGCAGCGGAAAAAGCGATCCAGGAGATTGCCGCCAAGATTGCTGCGTCTGAGGCAGAACTCTCTGTCCAGCGCGACACCCAAACCCGTTTGCTCAAAGAACAGCGCGACAAGCAGCGCGAACTCGACAAGCTCGAAGCCCAAACCCAAGCTCTGCAAGAGAGTCAGGGCACCCACGCTACCAAACTGCTGCTCGATAGTGGTCTGGCGGGCATCAGCGGTTTAGTAGCCCAGCTAGGCAAGGTAGACCCCAAATATCAGCTAGCCCTAGAAATCGCTGCCGGAGCCCGCCTCGGCTACCTGGTGGTGGAGAACGACCAGGTGGCCGCCAAGGGGATCGAGTTTCTCAAGCAGCGCCGAGCCGGACGGGCCACTTTTTTGCCCCTCAACAAAATTCGCGCGCCCCGGTTCACTCCTGTACCCGACTGGAAGCGCCCCGACGGATTCCTCGACTACGCCGTCAACCTGATCGACTGCGACCCTCGCTACCGCGACATTTTTGGCTACACCTTTGGCAGCACTGTGGTGTTTGACAGCCTCACCTCAGCGCGGCAGTACCTCGGCGACTACCGCATCGTCACGCTAGAAGGGGAAATTCTCGAAACCAGCGGGGCAATGACCGGGGGGAACGTTTCGTCGCGCTCCGGCAGCCTGCACTTTGGCACCGTAGAACCAGCAGAATCCTCAGAAGCCCAGGCCCTGCGCCAGCGGCTGGGAGATATTGAGGTGATGCTAGAACGGTGCGATCGCGACCTCAATGCCACCTCTGAAACCCTGCGAACTCTCTCCCAAAACTTAATTGCCCAGCGCCAACAATACCGCGAGCTTCAGCTAGCGAACGAGCAGCAGCAGACGCAGCAGCAGCAGGCGGCCCAGCAAGGGGCCCAGCTCGAAGCCCAGCTCAGTCAACACCAGCAAGAATTAACCAGCACCCAGGCCCACCTGCAAGAACTCTCAGCATTCCTGCCTACCCAGGAAGCTGAGATTGTCCGTCAGCAGCAGGCCCTCAGTGAGCTAGAACAATCCCAGGCCCACAGCGAGTGGCAGACGGCCCAGGCAGCCGTGGGGCAGCTGGAAAGTCAGTTGAGCGATCGCCAGCAGGCCCTCCAAGACGCTGAACGCCAGCTGCAAGAGCTACACAACCAGCGCCAGCAGCTTGAGCTAGCACTTACCCAGGCCCAGCAGACCCTCACCACCCAGGCCCAGCAGCAGGCTGAGCGCGACCAGCAGCTCACCCAGCTCCAGCAGCAGCAGGCCGGGCTGAATGGTGAAATCGCTCAACTGCGCCAGCAGATGGCCGTCCTCGACCAAACCCTAGCCGCCGAAAAAGCTGTCCGCGACGAGCTAGAGGGACGGATACGCGCCCGACGTACCCAGACCCAGCAGCAGGAGTGGGAGCGCCAAAAGCTGCTCGAAACCCAGCAGGAGCGCCGCCAGCAGCTGGCAGAAGCCCAAGAATTACTGACGACTCAAGCGGCAGAGCTGCCCGACCCCCTGCCTGAGATTCTTGCCGAAACGGATTTAGAGGAGTTGCGAAAAGAGCTGCGATCGCTCCAGCGCCGCATGGAGGCTATGGAGCCGGTCAACATGCTGGCCCTCGAAGAATACAACCGCACTGAAGAGCGGCTCACTGAGCTGACTCACAAACTCACCACCCTTGAAGAAGAGCGCACCAAGCTGCTGCTGCGCATCGAGACCTTCACCACTCTGCGCCGCCAGGCCTTCACCGAAGCCTACGACGCCGTCAACCTCAACTTCCAGTCGATCTTTGCCGAACTTTCCGATGGCGACGGCCACCTCCAGCTCGAAGACCCCGAAGATCCTTTCAACGGAGGCCTTAACCTGGTCGCCCACCCTAAGGGCAAGCCCGTGCGCCGCTTGGCTTCCATGTCTGGAGGCGAAAAATCTCTCACCGCCCTCAGCTTTATCTTTGCCCTCCAGCGCTATCGCCCCTCCCCCTTCTACGCCTTCGATGAGGTTGACATGTTCCTCGATGGAGCCAACGTAGAGCGTCTCTCTCGTATGATCAAGCACCAGACCGAGCAAGCCCAGTTCATCGTGGTGAGCCTACGTCGCCCGATGATTGAAGCCGCCCAGCGCACCATCGGCGTCACCCAGGCTCGCGGAGCCTACACCCAGGTACTCGGCATCGATCTGGAGACCCAGAGCGCCACACTGTAGGGGCACTTATTTATGAAAGCTATAATATTTTCTCTAAATCAAGACAAAAGTCTGGACCCGATTCATCCCGATGGTTACCTGCGATTATCCTGAGTCAGCGCTATGCCATCCGTTGTGAAGCGCCTATTGAAACCAATGTTTTTGTACATACCTAGCTTCCCTGCCTAAGCAGCATTATGAAAAATCAGCTCTACTGAGGCTAAGGTAAATTTCCATAAATAAGTTGGTAATCCTAGTCCTTGTTTTAGAGAGTCTGTAGCAGGGCAGGTCGCTCTAAAATCAACAAAACTTTGACATTTGTTGGTGTTTCACCTGCTTATATTTGCTTAAGCTTTAGCCTTATGATGGTTTGAAGTTCTAACCTAAATTTGAATTTTTACCCTAAGGCTTTCTGGAAAGCATGCCTTGGAGCTTGATAATGTTCTAAGCCACTTAAATAGTTCTAGATGTCCATTGGGGAATCGAAGCGATGGGAATTTATCAAGATGCCTTTATTTCCTACGGCCGCTCTGATAGTAAAGCTTTTGCCATCAATTTGAAGGAAGAGCTTGCCCAGGCTGGCTTTGATATTTGGTTAGATCTACAAGATATTCCCATAGGGGTTGATTTTCAGCAGCAAATTTATGACAGTATCGATCGCTCTCACAATTTTCTCTTTCTCATTTCTCCCCATGCAGTCAACTCGTCTTACTGCAAGTTAGAGCTTGATCACGCCCGCAGTCGCAATAAGCGCATTGTTCCTCTAATGCATGTCGAGGAAATTAGCCGCGATACTTGGCAACAGCGTTACCCTCAGGGCACCGACGCTGATTGGCAGACCTATCAGGCTGCCGGGAAGCATTGGTCTCGCCACAACATGCATTCGACAATTCGCAAGCTCAACTGGGTACCTTTTCGACCAGGGGTAGATGATTTTGAGCAATCGCTTCAGAGGTTGGTTGATCTGCTCCACCATCACGAGGGTTATGTGCACATGCATACCCATTTGCTATGTCAGGCTCTCAAGTGGGAGTTTCTGCGGCAGCCCAACAGTCATTTGCTAGTAGGAGAAGAACGGCAGCAGGCCGAAGCCTGGCTTGCAACCGAGTTTCCTGACGAGCAGTCCCCCTGCCCCCCGACTGATCTGCACTGCGAATTTATCTCAGAGAGCATTAAAAATGCCAATAATCTGATGACGCAGGTCTTTTTAGCCTACGCTAAGGCCGATGAACTCACGATGCAGCGCATTCGACGCGCTCTCTGGCGGGCGGGCATCACCGTCTGGAGTAGCCAGCAGGATATTCGCACTGGAGAAGATTGGCGCCAGGCGATTGAGCGTGGTATTGAGCAGGCCGACAACCTGGTATATCTGTTGTCTTCGGCAGCTGTGGAATCAGACTATTGCCAAATCGAATTGGCTTACGCCTGTACGCTCAACAAGCGCATTGTGCCTATTCAGGTAGCCCCCATTGCGCCTGACCTGGTGCCAGAGCCGCTGCGAGGGGTGCAGTATGTAGATCTCACCGACAATATCGACGACGACGACGACTGGCTCGACGAATGCCAGTTATTGCAGATTTTAGCCGCTGACGCGGCCTACTACGAACGACACAAGGTTTTATTGACTAAGGCTCTGAAGTGGGAGCAGCAGTATCGCAACCCCAGTATTTTACTGCGGGGCTACGATTTGCGGCAGGCTGAAACCTGGTTACAGATTGCCCAGCAAAAGTCACAGCACCAGCCCACGCCACGCCACGCCGAATTTATTGCCGAGAGTCTACACCAACCTCCAGACATTGCCTTAGATGTGTTTATTTCC
Organism: Nodosilinea sp. WJT8-NPBG4; assembly: GCA_019359285.1. Classification (GTDB taxonomy): domain Bacteria; phylum Cyanobacteriota; class Cyanobacteriia; order Phormidesmidales; family Phormidesmidaceae; genus Nodosilinea. The sequence continues at coordinate 27,060 of JAHHHQ010000070.1, read as the reverse complement.
TACTCACGTTCAGATTCAGATTTTGCTCGTCGAGTGAATGATGCTTTGCAAGCGCAAGGCAAACGCACTTGGTTTGATCAGGAGAGTATTGCCGCAGGCACAGCAGACTTCGGCGAAGAAATTTATCAGGGCATTGCCGCCAGCGACAACTTTTTGTTTATTCTTTCTCCCCGGTCGGTCAACTCTCCCTACTGTAGCGATGAAGTTGGCTATGCCGCCCAGCTCAAAAAGCGCTTTGTGACCCTGCTCCTACGCCCAGTTGATAGCGAACAACTCCATGCCGAGCTGGCTAAGGTCCAATGGATCAACTGTGAAAAACAGGACGATTTTGGCACGAGCTTTAATCAACTTGTGCGGGTGCTAGATACAGATCGAGAGCATGTTCACAGCCACACCAAGTGGCTACAGCGAGCAATTGAGTGGAATCAGAAAAACCAAACCGCCGATCTACTGCTGCGGGGCAGCGAAGCCGCGATCGCCAACAGCTGGCTCCAAGAGGCTACACAAGGCAAAAAGCAGCCATCTCCTACTCAACAGCAACTAGATTTTATTCAAGCCAGTTGTAGTGCGGTTGCCACCACCGCTCAACAAGAGAAGCGGCGGCTTTGGATTTTGCGATCGCTCCTTGCCCTGATGACCGCTGTGGCTGCCCTGGCCTTTGGCAGCAGCGTCTGGGCTTTCAAAACCCAGCGCCAGGCCCAGAGGGGAGAAATCGCGGCACTGCTGGAATCGTCCAAGGCCCAGTTTCAGTCAGGGCAGTACCTAGATGCTTTGATTACCAGTGTGCAGGCGGGGCGATCGCTGCAATTAGCCCCCTGGCTTCAGCAAGACCCACAGCAAACCCTTAAAGCCGAGGTCACTGCCAGCCTAACCCAGGCCCTATTCTGGACCCGCGAACAATATCGTTTTGAGGGTTTTCCCAATGCCATTGGGTTGGTTGACTTTAGCCCCGATGGGCAACTCATGGCTACTCACAGTTTGGATAAAAATGAACCAATAGTTAAGCTGTGGACGGTCAGCGGCTTTCCCCTCACCCTCCACAGCACCCCCAAAGAAAACCTCAAAGCCGTAGAGTTTCGGCCCTATTTTGACTACGAAAACTCCATTACTCCCAGCAACAATTTACAACCAGTCATCGCTTTGCTCGGCCAAAATGGCAGTGTCGAGCTTTGGCGCCAAAATGGTGATTTCCTCAAACAGCTCAAACCACCAGAAGTCAAACTCGATGGTCTTGAGTTTAGTGCTGACAATCAACGATTAATCACCTACCAGCGAGGCGAACTTCCCCGAGGAGATTCGATTTATCTATGGTCAACAGTAGACGGTAGCCTCAAAAACCGCCTCTACATGAAGTCTTCAACAGAGGATGGCCCTCGTCCCTATCTGCTCAGCCCTACTGATCAACTCATTGCCACCGCCCAAACTAACGATACAACCCAGTTATGGGACCTGCTCAATGGCCGGATGATTGCCAGATTAGAAGGCAGTATCTGCGGCTGGAGTCATGATGGTCAACGGTTAGCGACCTGTCAACAGGAAGACGGTATTGTGCGCCTCTGGCGATCAGACGGCACAGCGATCGCGGCCCTTCAACCTACCGACGGCAAGATTAGCAGTGTTATCTTCAGCCCCGATAACCAAACTTTGGCTGTTCAGCTAGACGATTACTCCTTCCAACTCTGGTCTCAATCCGGGGAGTGGCTCGCATCGCTCCAGAACCCAGATACCCCAACCAAGCCTGACTGGGGAGACTTGACTTTCAGCCCCAATGGGGTTTGGTTGGTGACTAGCTATCCCGGTGAGAGCAGCGTCATCCAGATCTGGCGTCGCGACGGCACTGTGCTCAAAACCATCCGGGGCAACCAGTTCTGGTCGACATTAGACTTTAGCGCTGATAGTCAGTGGCTAGCTCTTCCCGATTCTAAAAAGGGAGATGTTTTACTCATTAACCGAGACAGCACTCAAACGCAGGTGCTCAAAGGCCATAAAGACTTCATTTCAGACATTGAGTTTAGCTCTGATGGCAAAAACCTAGCCACTGCCAGCGGAGATGCTACAGCCAGACTGTGGAAGCTAGATGGCAGCCCTCTAATGACTTTATCTGGCCATCATGACTGGGTTTCAACTGTCACCTTTAGCCCCGATGGTAAACTGCTTGCCTCAGGTAGCGATGATCGCTCAGTCAGGCTATGGAATACGACCTCTGACGGGTTAGATAGTCTCACCATGACAGGCTACCGATTTGGCTCTGTCTTCTCTGAAGACACTGGACGCCAGCCCGCAGAAGATATGCTAGTCGCTGCATTAGAAGACGGTTCTGTACGCCTCTGGCGAGGCGAAACAATTGAGCGCACAGAAACCCTCCTTTTAAGCCCTACACTCGGCAAAAGTGAGGTCGAGCTAATTTATTCCGACACGGCTAAGTTCTACGACGATGGCAGTAGATCCCAGCCTCCGGTTGCCATAAAAGCTACAGTTAAAAACGATGAGAGAGATGCTTTAGGGCCAGTAATGCTGTGGCGACCTGATGGTACACCGCTCGCCACCATAGTCGATCAACCCATCTCAAAAGGGCAAAATGTCAGCGTTCAAGTTAGTGATGATGGGCAGGTATTGCTAACAGCCATTGAGGGTAAAGGCTTCTTTGGCCCAGTGCAGGTTTGGCAAGCAAACGGCAAACTTCGGTCAACTTTGTTAGAGCGCACTGAAAATGGGCAAGGTGTTGTGAAGTTAAGCCCAGATGGTCAGCAGGTGGCCATTCAAGCGATCTCTAATAGTCCTATTGAACTTTGGCGATCGGATGGCACCCGCGTGGTTGAGATACAGCCAGAGGTCGAGGACGATAGTAAAGTTAACTTTACTTTTTCAGGAGACTCGTCAGGCTTAATAACCTGGAGCAACAGCAGAAAAACCCATGGCCCTGTGCAGCTTTGGAAACTCGATGGGAGTTTACTCAAAACACTGATCGCTGAGTCAGGGGCAGAAACTAATATCCCCAGCATGGGTACTGTAGAGGTTTTTTGGGATAAACCAAGCCAAGTATTAGTTACGTCAATTAACGATCAATGGGAAAACCAAGACAATCCGACCCATGGGCCAGTACAGCTTTGGCAATCAAATGGCACTTTAGTCAAAACGCTGTTAGAACGAACAGATCAGACAAAGTATGCCCAAGTACTCTCCAGTCCTGATGGAAAAGCATTTCTGGTAACCGTTAATAGTCCTGGTGAGTTTGGACAACTGCTTCTCTGGAACCGCCAACAGCCAGAACGTGTTACATTGCCTGTTACATTGATCGAGGGGAGAGAGAAAAACTCCTGGATCAGGGCTCGATTTAGCCCAGACAGCCAATATTTAGTAACAGCTATACAAGACAGTACTGTAGAGCTTTGGAATCGAGATGGCAGTTTAGTTGAAACGCTTTTGCTAGAGACCAGTGGACGGGTGGAGACTATCTTTAGTCCCGATCAAAGCCATTTTTATGTTGCAGAATATGGTAGCAAAATGGTTAGCGTTTGGAACCTGCAAGGAAATTCTATAAATCGTTTTGAAACAAAGTTTAAAGGAGAGATGAGTGCTGTCTTTTTTAGCCCCGATGGCAATAAAATTGCTGCCGCCAGTTGGGATAAAACGATTAAGCTTTGGAGTATTCAGGGAGGCATTGAGAGTGTCTTCACCGATCACATCGCATCCGTAATTGATTTACGGTTCACAACCGATGGTAGCCAGCTAGTATCCGTCGCAGATGGCTCAACCAAACAGCTCATTTTGCGAGACCTTGATAACATGCATGACCTAAATTTGCTGTTAAAGCAAGCCTGTGAGCAGGCTGGTAACTATCCACAGCAAGTCACCCGTGAATCGTCTGCACAACTACAGCTCTGCCCTAGCCATAGTAACCACTCCATAAGACTAGGGAGACTGGGTGCTCTAATGAGGCGCTTTAAGGGGCAAGCCAATTAGCCCTCCTGACATTATGGTGATGAACCAATGAACTTCGTCAGCTAGTTTGCTAAAGATTCTGGCTGATCGAGGTCTGGCCGACCGCAGTCAGCAGACCGAAGTGAATTGTGGGGAAAGGCTTGGAGCAGACCAGCTTAAACAATGGCTCCGCAGCAGAAATATCGAGTCGCTAGACTCCTGACCTGTGTCTGGTAGTTCGGTCTTCCCTCCTGTAGAATTAGACGATTCTGGTTAAAATAGCTATTCAGGTTAAAGAATCGTTTTACCCCGGTAACGCGGTCTGCCACCAGCCTGGCTTGTACCAGCGCTCTGTTGTCTCGGTCCACGAGATGGATTAAACATGACCTTAGACAAATATCGTCTTCGCTCCGACTTCTTGGGCACCCAGGTAATCACCCGCAACTCTGGCCAGCGGCTGGGAATTGTGAGCCAGGTTTGGGTTGATGTAGACCAGCGAGAAGTCGTGGCCATTGGCCTGCGTGAGAATATTATGTCTGGGTTAGTGTCAAGCACCCAGCAGGTCATGGCTCTCACCAACATTCGCCAGATTGGTGATGTCATTTTGGTAGATGATGAAGCTGTTTTAGACGACGAAATGAGCGTGGCTTCTTACAGCACGCTAGTCAACTGTGAAGTCATCACCGAGACCGGGGAGCCCCTAGGTCGAGTGCGTGGTTTTAAGTTCGACGTCACCACCGGACGACTAGAAACCATTGTGATCGCCTCCTTTGGGCTGCCTCAGATTCCCGACCAGGTGATTAGCACCTACGAACTTTCTATCGACGAAGTAGTCAGCAGCGGCCCCGATCGCCTGATTGTTTTCGAAGGTGCCGAAGAAAAAATGGTGCAGCTTAGCGTGGGCCTGCTAGAACGCTTAGGTATCGGCAGCGCCCCCTGGGATCGCAACGACGACAGCGAATACATTATGCCGGTGTCAACCGCCAACCAGTTGCCCTCTGGGGTGCAGGTACCCGCCGAATTTAGCAAAGCCCGTCCTGCTACCACTGAAGAGCGCTGGAGCGACGATGACTGGGGCGAACCCGAGCGCGTTGAAGCTCCTCTCCAGGCCCAGCAGCCTGCAGAACGCTACCAGGCTGCTAGCCTAGACGACCAGAGCACCTACAAAGCCTACGACGCTGATTTCCAAGACGTTACCGAAGACGTTTGGACAGAGGAAGACGAGGGCGCGCCCTACGAGGCAAAGCCCCTCAACATTCCCCAAAAGAAGAAAGTCACTGAGTATGAAGAAGAACTGGACTATTAAATATCTATGGGAGCGATTGGTGTGGTAGTTCTGGCCGGGAATAGAGCCGCTCCCATCACTCATGAATACTGCCATCAGGCATGGTAGTTCCCGTTAGCGTGACATTGACTAGGGTGGTGCTGCTAATTTCGGCCCGCTCTAAGATAGCCTCGCTTAGGTCGGCATCGGTGAGATCGGCCCGGCCTAAATAAGTCTCAACTAGCAGAGCTTTAGTGAGAATAGAACGGCGTAGACTTACCCGAGACAGATCAGATCGACTAAAGCGAGCGCCGGCCAAGTTGCAGTCATCCATCTGAGCCAGGGCCATAGTGGCCTCAGTAAAGTCAACCCCTTTAGCATTGACGCGGTTAAGGTTAGCCTGGCTGAGGTTGCTACGGGGGAAACGGGACTGGGTGAGATCGGCGGATTCTAAACAGCTTTGGCTAAGATCGACATCGCTGAGGTTGGCATTGCACAACAGCGCCCCCTGCAAATTGGCCCCCTTGAGGTTGGCATCGCGCAGCACCGCCTCACTGAGATTGGCGCCGCTGAGGTCAACGTAGGCCAAATCGGCCCCCGAAAGATTGGTGCCCCGCAGATCTGCCAGGTGCAGCTTAGCCCCCCGCAGATTGGTGGCGTACTTGCGGTTTTCTTGGCGCAGATTGGCTCCGCGCAGGCAAGCCCCGGTGAGGTTAGCGCCGCTGAGATCGGCGTTGCGCAAGTCGGCTCCGGTGAGATTGGCATCGAGCAGATCGGCTAGGGTCATGTTGGCGCTGCGCAGGTCAGCCCCCTGCAGGCTCGCCCCGTGCAAATCAGCATCGCGCAGCATGGCAGCCGACAGATCGGCCTGGTTGAGGTTAGCCCCTCCTAGTCGCGCCCGCGACAAATTAGCCTGGCGAAAACGCACCCGCGTTAAAAACGCCAGCATCAGGTTGGCATTCTCGAGATCTGCCTGCACCATATTGGCCCCAATCAAATCAGCCCCGGCGAGGTCGATGCCCACCAGGGTCTTACCCTGAAAGTCCATATCGCCGCGGGCATAGGCGTCGAGCAGTTCGCGGGCATTCATATCGAAAACCAAAGGGCTTAGGCAGAAAATCGGGCGGATACAGGGGCAGCCACAGCGGAACGATCGCCAGCGTTAGAAGTCTCAGAGACAACTTCAAGATGGGGGGTTAGGCTTTGGGCCTCTGCCTCTGCCGACTCTAGCAGACCATTGGGGTCTTGGGGATAGTAGGCGCGCATCGCCTGGGCGATGGCGCTGGCCACCTGCCCGCCGTCGCCGACCTGGCCGAGACAGTGGGCAATAATGGATAGCTTACTGTCTAAGTCGGAGTAGGTGGGACAGTATTCGAAGGTTTGCTGCAGTAGGTCGTCGAGGGTGCGACGGCTGAGGCTAGACCAGTCTTGGGTTGTATAGCCGAAGGGGCCGTGGAGACAGGAGTACAGCAAAATTTTGGCCCGTAGCGGATTGGCATACTGAATAATATCGCCCCGCAGGTCAAATAGGGACGAGCGATCGCGCCTCGGGCCTCCCGGCTCAGCCCCGCCACCGATGGGGTTAGAGAGAGTGCCATGGAGGGTGGTCAAATCCGCTGGCTGGTCGTAGCCGCTGCTGGACAGGGTGGTGTAGACTTCGGCGAGCGGAGAGGGGCCAGAGGGCTCAGCCAGGACGGTGGCCTCGGCCAAAACCGTTTGTTCTACCAGGGCTGTGGCCTCGGCTAGGGCCTCAGGCTGGGTTTGATAGAGGGGCTGGAACCCTACCATGATCTGGTTGGCCAGGCGAGTGTACTGCTGGCGACGGTTGAGATACTTGACAATGCGGCTCAACCGATAGCGCAGATCTTGGGGCCGAGGTGCCAGGGTAAGAGCCTGCTGAATTAGCCCCGGCAGATGAATCTCGCTGAGACGGCTGGGGTCGTTCTCCCAGCCACCGTGACAGAGACAGTGCAGCAGTTTGCGCAGTCGCAGGGCATCGGGGCTTTGGTCAAACTGGTCGGCAATGGCCTGGCAGCGCTCTTCTAAAGAACGCACGGTGAGCTGGGTAAAAACTTCGGAGGTAGCCTCAGGATTGTGAAACAGCGATCGCCCATACCAGGGCTGGAGCTGCTTCATGATAGTTTCGGCGACTTCACTGTAAAGATCTTGGCGGTTGAGCCCAGCGACCACCCGCTTTAACTGATCTTCAAATTCAGTTAGGGTCGGGTAGCGATCGCGCAGCGACAGCAGCAGCGATCGGAGGTCAAATTGATCTAGCACCGCAGGGTCATTTTCCCAAGCCTGCTGATAGGTGGCAAACACCAGTTTCTTAATGCGCAGGTTGTGGGCGTGGGTACCAAGGTGGCGCAGGGCGTTGGCTAGCAGCGCCTCCGTGGTCATGGGTAGGGTGCAGGTGTGATCCTCAGACCCCTGGGGACCAGACTCGGTGTCTTCAGCATGGAGCGCCAGCTGGTAGGCAGGTACCGCCTCCTCAATATTCTTGAGTTGCAGGGGGCCTAAAAAAGTAGCGTGAAGATTGAGCCGAGCCTTGACCACATCGTAGATAGTGCGCGACACGCACAAGCCTCGGGGTTTGGCATAGGTTTGCAGTCGGGCGGTGATGTTAACCCCATTGCCCATCACATCCTGCTCACTGACCAAGATGTCGCCGAGGTGGACGCCAATGCGGTGATCGAGATATTGGTTGGGCTCTAGGCCCTCGGCCAGGTCAACCAGCCGCCGCTGCATCTCTAGCCCGCAGGAGACCGCCTCTACAGCGCTGAGAAAGTAGATCAGCAGACCGTCGCCGGTCGATTTGAGCACGGTGCCGCCGAACTCTCGGCAGATATCACCGATCAGCGTCAGATCGCGATCGATCAACCGCAGAGTGCATTCTTCATCGGTTGACATGCGGGTGCTAAAGCCTACCGCATCAGTAATCATGATGGCGGCCAGCAGGCGTTGCCCCTGAGATAGCGATGACACTCGACGTTCCATGGCGACTCGCGATGGTGCACAGTAGGGATAGGCTGACTCTAGAGCAGGGACCAGCCCCTAGAGATTCATACCTTACATATTGCCCGTCTAGACCTTAGGATGCGCTAAATGGAGGCCAGAAGTCGAACGGTTCACCCAGTCTTCATATCTGAGATCGCGCCTCGGGCCATAGAAGCAATGGCTTGATCGGTGGCTTTAGGCAGTTGGTAGTAGCGGCCTCCGGCAGTCTTGGCCAACTCTTTACCAAACCCAGTCGAGACAAACTTGCGCTCGGTGTCAATAATCAGCAGTTGATACCCCACTCCACGAATGCGCCCGGCGATATCTAGCAGTTCCTGCTTGATATCAGGCTTGGGAGCGTCTGGCTCGGGCAGGTCGCCCAGGGAGCGCGACAGCGGCACGTTGCCCCGACCATCGGTAATCGCCACAATCACCACGCTGCCCACGTCCCCCGACTGCTGCGCGTTGATGCCCACCCGCACCGCTTGGGTGAGGCCATGGGCTAACGGCGAGCCGCCGCCACAGGGCATGCGCTCTAGCCGCCGCCGCGCCATAGCGATCGAGCGGGTGGGCGGCAGCAGCACCTCTGCCTGCTCGCCACGAAAGGGAATCAGCGCCACCTGGTCGCGGTTTTGGTAGGCTTCGGTCAGCAGCTCTAGCACCGCCCCCTTCGCACTCTGCATGCGGTTCAGGGCCATAGAGCCCGAGGCATCGACCACAAAAATAATTAGCGAACCTGCTTTGCGAGCCAATCGCTTGGCGCGAATATCTCCCTGTTCGACAATCACCCGGCGACCGGGCTCGCGCTCGCGACGGGCTTTCTGGTAGGGGGCGGCGGCCCGCAGGGTAGCATCTACCGCAATGCGACGCACTGGTCCCTGGGGCAAGAAGGGTTTGATATAGCGACCCCGTTCCTCAGAAAAAATCAGGTTGGCATTGCCCGACTTGCCCTGGCGGCCCATGGTCTGGGCGAACAGCAGCATGGAGGGGTCAATAATGACGCCCTCGGGGTCAAAGATAAACTCCTCCGGAATGCTGGGGGGGCTGTCGTCCTCGTCGGGGGTGTCGTCTTCCTTGTCTTGATCTTCCGTGTTGTCCTGGGGCTCTTCTTGATCCTGATTGGAGGGCGGCGGTGGCGGCGGTGGCGGCGGCTCTTCAGGCATGTCTTGCGGCAGCAGGGAGCGGGGCACGATCACCAGCTCCACCGCCACCCGCAGGTCGTCGGCGTTGACCTCGGCCCGACCCTCTAGCGCGGCGTGGGCCTTGGCCACTCGCACCGCAAACAGCTCTGCCCGGTGGCCCTGAATGCCACCTCGCAGGGCCTCGGTCACCAGGTACTGGATCTGCTCCCGGCTGATGGTGACCTCTTTGAGCCACTCACGGGCCAAAATAATCTGGGTTCTGAGGGCGTCGATTTCGTCGGCATAGGCGGCAATTACCGCCCGGGGATCGTTGGCGAACTGGGTGGACTGCTCTACGGCGGCAACCCGGTCTTCGATGGCCATAGCGCCGTCTGCCGACAGGGCGATCGCAATGCGATCGAGCAGGTGCTGTCGCAGCGGTCCGGCCTCTGGGTTGTAGGTGGCGATCAGTAAGGGCTCACAGGGATGCTGAAAGCTCAGGCCCTCGCGCTCGATCTGGTTGCGGCGGGCGGTGAGGGCCGCCAGCAGCAGGTTGGCCACCTGGTCATCGAGCAGGTTGATGTCATCGACATACAGCACGCCCCGGTTAGAGGCAGCTAGAAGCCCCGGCTGAAACACGCTCTCCCCCGCCTGAATCGAGCGGGCCACATCCACTGAGCCTAGCAACCGGTCTTCGGTCACCCCCAGGGGAATTTGCACAAAGGGGGCGGGCACCACGCGGGTGGGCGAATCAGGATAACTATTTGAGTCGCCAAAGCGATCGCGGGTTTGGTCATCCCACAGCTGAGGGGCAGCGGGGTCAGCGTTGCAGCAGGAACCCTCGACTACTTCAATGGGGGGCAACAGCTGGTGCAGCGCCCGCGCCATGACAGATTTTGCGGTGCCGCGCCGTCCGGCAATCACGACCCCGCCCAGGCTAGGGTCTACCGCCGCCAGCAGCAGGGCCATTTTGATCGCCCCCTGCTCGACAACCGCCGCCAGGGGAAATACAACCGGAATTGGGGAATCTACTGTGGCCATCATAGCGTGGTCAACGTACTCAAAAGGGGCAATGGTTCAGTCCTTCACCATATCAGGAATTGCCAAACCCTAGCCCGGCATGGCTTACCAACGGTGGAGTATTCTGCCCTGACGCGCGATCGCACCACGGCCACCGCCGCCATTTTGTGTTGCATTTTGTTGCAAATCGTAGAAAGCCTCAGTATTTTTCCTGGCCAATGCTCTTTTTGGTCAGCTAAACCTCCGTTATTTCAACATTGGGAAAATACTGACCATCCCCCATGCTATTGAGTAAACCTACTGTGTTACTGGTGGCAATCTTCAGTAACGGCCCCACCCACTGCAACTTCTACTGCCCTATGAGCGTTTTCCCTCGCCTCGATCAGGTTTCTCTGGCCCCTGCCCCGGCCATGGCCTGTAAGCTGCTGTTTGACCGCGACCTGTATACCCCCTGCCATGTTCGGGTGCCCGATATCGACCACCGGCTGTCAGCTATCTATGTCGACAACCAGTTCTACAGTTTTCTCAAGATTGTGCCTGAGGCTCGCAAGGCGCTGAATGTAGTGGCCCGTCTGGGGAAGCGAGACCATACGGCGGCAGTTACGCAGACCCGGCAGGGCTATGCCGTGTGGGCCCACGAGCCTCAGGCTGTCTACGCCGCCCCGGTCAGAAAGCCGGGCTACACGATTCGCCCAGTATTTGGACCCCAGGCCTGCCTGGTGTTGACTGACGAAACTACCTATCAGACCTGTCGGTTGCAGGTGCCCGACGTGACTAAACCGCTGATGGCGCTCACCCACAACGATCGCTACTACAGCTTCTTTAAGCAAGATACCGATGCGGCCAAGGTGCTCGATATTGCCGCTAAGCTAGCCCGTCGCGGTGATGAAACCCTGCTGGTGATTGAGCCACCGACGTTTACCTTGGCGCTGCTGGAGCCCAACGGCCGATTGATCTAGTCAACGGCAGTAGACTGTATACAAAAAGCTGTGTTGGGGTGGCGTGATCCTCTAAGGTGATAACTTGAGAACCTTTTCACGCTCTCTCCGGCACTGGAATGCTCGCCATGACTGACACTACCGAAAACATTACGGTCTTTATCTGTGGTTCGGCCCTGCGTGGTCAGCCCGACAACCAAAACCTCCAGGATGCAGACTTTCTCGGAGCGGCAGCAACAGCTCCCATCTATCGGCTGCACGCAGTAAAAGACGGCTGGCACCCAGGTATTTACGAGGTTGAGACGGGGGGGATTTCGATTCCTGGTGAGCTGTACGCGATGACCCCAGAGCAATACGCCTCTCTGAAAGACAATGAGCCACCGCACATGTATCCCCACGAGGTGCAGCTGGCGGATGGAGGTACGGCGATCGCATTTCTCTACCCCAAAGACTTGATTGACGAGCACGGCTGGCCCGATATCTCGGCCCACGGCGGTTGGGCGGCCTACAAGGCGGCGACCGTGTAAATTGCCCAATCACCATTAGGGGCAGCCCCAACCTCACCGACCTGGACCGCAGCGCTGTAGCCTCGGCTGTGGAGAGCATCTAGGCAGCGCTGGGCAGCGGCGGCCGGTACGGCAGCTAACAGCCCGCCAGCGGTTTGAGGGTCAAACAGCAGGGGATAGAGAGGATGGTTTGCCCCAGCAGGATCAATCAATGCTGCGGCCTGGAGGTTTTCGGGGTGAAGGGTGCTAAGGAAACCTGCGCCCAGGGTATCGGCAACACCGGTCAGCACGGGCAGGGCATCCATAGCGAGGGTGGCGGTAACATTGGCGGCCCGCAACATTTCGAGCAGGTGCCCGGCGAGGCCAAAGCCAGTGACATCGGTGCAGGCAGTAGCCCCGTAGGCGCAAAAGATCTCAGCGGCGGCCTGGTTGGGGGTGAGCAGGTGGGCGATCGCCTCCTCAATCCACCTGCCCTTGGCCTTGCCCTGCATATCGGCCGCGAACAATGTCCCGGTTCCCAAGGGCTGAGTGAGAATCAGGGCATCGCCGGGCTGCATTCCCCCTTTGCGCAGCAGGGCGTTGGGGTTGGCGATGCCGTTACAGGCAAAGCCGAGGGCGAGTTGAGGGCCAACGACAGTGTGCCCTCCTACTAGCGGAGCGTTGGCGGCCAGCAGGCCTTTGAAAGTGCCAGCCAGGATTTGGTAGAGCATTTCAGCCTGCTTGGCTGGAGTGGCATAGGGCACCTGCACCAGGGCCAGCACCGTGTGGGGCTGAGCACCCATAGCGTAGAGATCGCCCAGGCAGTGCTTGAGGCAAATCTGGGCAAAGATAAACGGGTCGTCTACCAGCGCGGTGAAGTAATCGACGGTCTGCACCATGACCTGCCCCGGCGGCACGGTGACTACGGCCGCATCATCAGGGGTATCTAGGCCAATCAAGACGGCCTCGCTGGCGACTTCAGGAAAGTCTTGGCGCACCCGGCGAAGGGCTTCGGCCAGGGCGGTGCTGCCCACCTTGGAGCCACAGCCCGCACAGGGGAGCGAGGAGGGAACAGCGGCAGGTATTTTAGCCGCAGGCTGAGTCATCCCCCCAACCGGCAGGTCACGGAAGCGGGCCATGAATTTGCGATCGATGCGGTCTTTCCAACGATGGGCCAGGGGCGACTCGATCGCGAAAGGACCCCGATCGGCGATCGCCCTGCCGTTGCCGGTTTCAATCAGGCTGAGAAACTGGCGCTGGGGGCGAAAGGGTTTGAGCGGCTGACCCTGCACAAAGCGGCGCAGGTTATCAGCCAATGGCGGCCCCTGACGCACGGCAAACACCCCGGCCTTGGGGCGGGGGTAATTCATCATCGTTGCCACATCCCCAGCGGCAAAGACATTCGGGTGGGAGAGGGTTTGCAGGGTGTCGCCTATCTGAATAAAGCCCTCTTCAGTGAGGGATAGGCCAGACTCTTGCAGCCAGCCAGGAGCAGCGGCGCTAGTGACCCAGAAGACGCGATCGCATCCCACCGCTAACCCCGATGATCCCCTCACTAAGCGCTGACCGCTGCCTTCATCCAAGCAAATTTCTTTGACTGCTTCGTTGAGGTGGAGGTGAATGTGGCGCGATCGCAGCACCCGCTCCAACCGGCGGCGCGTCCACCGATTGCGCTCGGGGGCCAGTTCTTGGCCCCGGTGGAATAGGTGCAGCGTCAGGTTGGCCGCCGGTTGGCCAAAGGTATCCAGTAGACCCACTAGCCGTTCGTGTATACCAATAGCTAGCTCCACACCCCCTACGCCACCGCCTACCACCGCCAGCGTGAGAGGTTTTTGAGGATTCGCTGCGACATTTTCGACTAGCTGCTGCCACTGGCGCAGCAGAGCGGGCACTGGCTTCGCGGCGATGGCATGTTCCGCTGCCCCCGGCACTGATAGCGTCGCGGGGGTGCTGCCTGTGTCGATGGACAGCACATCGTAGGCCAGGGGCGGATGGTTTGCACACAGCACTCGCTGCTGGGCCAAGTCGAGCCCCACGGCGCGATCGACCACTAGACGGCACTGGGCAAAGCGCGTCAGTGGCCGTAGGTCAATGTGCGCCTCATCAAAGCTGTAGCGCCCGGCCACATAGCTGGGCAACATGCCCGAATAGGGAGTATCAACTAGGTCGGTTAGCAACGTCAGCCGCACACCCGGCATAGAAGCCATGCCCCACTGTCGCAGCACCAGGGCATGGGTGTGACCCCCACCCACCAGCACCACATCCGTCACAATCGTCGGTTCAGCCTGCATCATGCCTACGTTCACCCGTTCCATTAATGTATGCCTACTGAGGCTATAGCCGTCTCCCTATTGGGCGATGGGGGAGAGAATTATTTTCATTAGCGTTTGAACAGGACGAACTAAAGGAGGCTTAACATGCCTTTACATCGGCTTAAAGACTATTATCCTAACTACCGTGAGACCCTTACTGACGGACAGATGGATAAAATTAGTTCTTACGCTGTCTATGCCCAGGGCGGAGATAAAGTAGGCTCTGCAAAAGATTTGTTGGTAGACGACTCTGGTCATTTTCGCTATTTAGTCATTGATACCGGGCCGTGGATTTTTGGAAAAACCGTCCTACTGCCCGTTGGCTTAGCTCGATTTGACTACGAAAACACCCGCATCTACGTCGACGGCCTAACCAAGTCTCAAGTCGAACATTCGCCAGAATATAGCGACGACATGGTAGTAGACGAGCATTACGAAAAGCGCGTCAGAGGCATCTACCAGACCAATGCCCAAGGTCGTTCTAGCCGTCAGTTTCTGAACGACAACTACATTTCCACTGAATTCCAAAATGACTCTCGTGCTGGCGACCTGCGACGTATGCCTCCTATCGGCAACCGAGCTAGCGCAACGGCTACCGGCAACGACTCCGTAGCAGGAGACCTGCGACGCATGGGTCCGATCGGTGCTCCTGCAAGCGCGCTAACAGAAACCCACACTCCCAGCTCTGAGCACAATGCCAGTATCCATGACCAAGAAACTAGTTTCTACGGATTAAGCGACGAAGACAATCATGGCTTACTCCGCTCCTACGAAGAGCGTTTAGCCGCCCATCACAGCCGCAACTGGGTTGAGTAGAAACGGCTAACTATCCCAAAGCGAACTAATAGATTCTGTAGTTGCGTACCCAGCTTACAAGGTGAAGCCTGACGAAACTCTAGAACGACAAAACACTGAGCGAAGCGGTGGCTTCGCTCAGTGTTTTGTCTCTGAGATTGTGAATCTCTGCTCTATTTCTTAATCAAATTTTGACGAAAATAACCCTCTCTAAAAGTCGACGCCGCGCTTTAAATCAATACCTTTTTCAGCGTAATGCTTGTGGTTAAAGACTTCGGAGTGGGTACTGGCCAACTCAAAATAGGCGGGGCGATTTTTGCAGCGCCCGGTGATGATGACCTCAGTGCCGCGAGGCTTGCGCAGCAGCGCCTGGAGAATGGGCTCCTCGGGCAGCAATTCTAGATCGACGGTGGGGTTGAGCTCGTCGAGGATGATGGTTTTGTAGAGACCTGAGGCGATCGCCGTCCGAGCAATCTCCCAGCCTCTCTCTGCCTCCACATAGTCAATCTCCTGCTGCTGTCCGCGCCAGACAATCGCATCGCGGCCGCAGCGCTGGTGGTCCACCAGGTTGGGGTAAATTTTGCGCAGGGCCGCGATCGCCGCATCTTCGGTATAGCCATTGCCCCCCTTCAGCCACTGAATAATTAGCACCCGGTGGGAGAGATCTTGGCTAATGCCTCGACCAATGGCCTGGAGAGCTTTGCCCAGGGCGCTAGTCGATTTGCCCTTGCCCGAGCCGGTGTAGATCTCAATGCCCTCAATGCCCTCAATGCCCTCGGGCCGAGGCTGAGGCTTCATTTCTGAATGCAGGTTTGCCACATCGAGCAGCGGCTGGGGGGCACCGCGTCCGGTGGCGATAATCTCCAAATGGTCGGGTTTATTTAGCAGGGTTTTGGCTACCTCATCGACGCTGAGCAACCCCAGGTCGAGCACTGGGTTAATTTCATCAAGCACCACCACCGAGTAAAGACCCGAGGCGATCGCCCCCTTGGCCACATCCCAACCCCGCTGGGCCTCCTGCTTGTCGAATTTGGTGATCTCCTCGGGGCCAAAAAACTCGGCCCGTCCGGTGCGCACCTGGTCGATCAGGTGGGGAAAGCCGCGCTGGAGCGCTTCAATGGCGGCATCTTCGTCGTAGGTGCGGCCCGGCCCCTTGAGAAACCGCAGCAGCAGCACTCGGCTCTCTAAAAAATTTTGAATGCCCAGGCCAATGGAGCGCAGCACCACCCCCAGGGCCACCTGGGACTTGCCCTTGCCCTCGCCGTCGTAGACGTGAATTTGCCCCGTGATCCGCTCGTTGCCCTGCTGGGCCGTGCGGATGCCAATGCCGGTTCTAACCATGGATGTTGCGGATTGCGTACTAGGTGTGCGTATTCTTGAGCGGCCCAGCCTAAGATCTTAGCGAAAGCCGGGCCGAGGTTATACCCTTGAGAGTGCACCGGGAAACCCCTATCAAGGGTCGAGATCTGCGACCCACCCTCAGCGCCCCATGCCCATCAACGATTTGCTATCAGAACTTGGCATTTTGCCGCTGCGGGCGATCGCCGTGCAGAGCATGCTGCTCATGGTGGCCATTGTGCTAGAAGCTATGGTGCTGCGCCAGCAACTGCGCCTGGGCTACCGCACCAGTATGCAGTATGCCGCCACCCTTAACCTGCTGGCCACCAGTTTGGGCTGGATCGCGTTTTTGGCCCTTGAGGCGGTGCTGCCCCTGGCGCTGCGCAGCCAGGTGATTAGCTACGTGCTGTTCAATCGGTTTTACACCAACAGCTGGTACGACGTGCTGCCGGTGGTGGTGGTGGTGGTAGCGATCGCCGCCTTCTTTGTCACCTACTGGATCAAACTCCAGGGGCTGCTCTGGCTGCTGCAACTGCTCGGCCAAAAGCCCGTAGAAAACACCCCAGAGGCAATTGAAGGCGATCGCCGCCAGCGCTACGAACGGGCCAGGCGAGCCCAAATTGAAGGACGCCAAGGCGGTAGTTCGCCCCGCGCTCTCGCCATGCTCCAGGCCAACGCTGCTAGCTTTACCGCCATCTTGGTGCTGCTGTTGCTGATTAACCAGATCGGGGTGCTGGGATGGTAGGTTTTTTCGGTTTTTTGCGTCAAACCCTGACTGAACTGTGGCAAGCGGTGCTACCGCCGCGCTACTTTTCTTGGCAGACCGTCATCTATATGAGCTTGTTTTCGTGGCTCGTGTCGCTGCTGGCGCGCCTCTTGGCAACCACAGCCTTTACCGTAGGGCTGCTGGCTACCATCAGCTGGATCTGCCTAGCCCTGGGAGTGGGTTGGGCGCTAGAGGCCAACAAAGTTCGACTTTTTGGCATCCCTATTGCCCCGTGGGTATCGGGGGCCATTCTATGCCTCTTCTTGTTTGGGTCATGGGGCGGGCGGTGGCTACAACCCGCCCTAGTATCCTGGCCCCTGGTGTCCTTTGCGGTGATCGCGGTGCCCAGCCTGGTGAGCTGGGATTTTGACCTAAAAGCACCGCCGCCGATGGTACGCCAGCAGTTGGCGCTGCTGTTTTGCCTCAGCCTGCTGTTTAGCAGCTGGTTCCAGTTTTACTTTCGCATTCAATCCTGGGTACGCGACTACCCCAGCCTGGTGGCTGACAGCGTTGACCACAGCGCCTTTGTCTACCGTTTTCCGGGTCAGGAGGTGGCCTTGCCTGCCGGGGTCACCCACCTCACCATTGCCGAAGAAACGCTGCGGGAGCAGATCGACAACAAGCCCTGGCCCTCGGTAGAGCGGTGGCTCCTCAACCTCGAAGGCCAGCGGCAGGCTTTGCAGCAGCGGGTGCAATCCCAGATGGGTCGAGACGCTGACCTAGAAGATTCACTGTGGCGGCTCGACTTTCAGCCCCTGTCTAACGGCGATGGCTACACCCTCAAGCTGTGGGCGATTTGGTCGGGGCCAGCCGCCAATCAAAACGGCTACTACCTAGAGAAAACCTGCCTGCTGATGCCCATCAACCGAGGCGGCCTGGTAGAAACCGAAAACACCGCGCCGGGGTATACCACCACCCAGTGGTCTACCCTCACCTGCGACTTACAAACACCGCGCCAGGCTGGGCATCCTAGGGGCACACAACAGCAAGGCTAATTTTGAGAGGTACGGAAGTGGTTAAGCCAATGGTGCTATCGCGGGTGGGGGTCATTGCCCGCACCGTATTTTTAGAGGTAATTCGCGATCGCATTCTGTATCTGGTGGCCCTGTTCGCCCTGTTGCTGGTGATCGCGCGGGTGCTGCTGCCCGACATTTCTGCCGGGGCCGAAAACAAAATTTTGATGGACCTGGGTCTGGCGGGCATTCATCTACTGAGCGTGGTGGTGGCTGTGTTTGTGGGCACTGGGCTCATCAACAAAGAAATCGAGAAGCGCACGGTGCTGGTGCTGATTGCCAAGCCAGTCAGTCGGGCCGAGTTTATCATAGGCAAGCATTTGGGCCTCACGGCGGTGCTGGCGGTGCTGATCGCGGCCCTCGGAGCGATTTTTGTGCTGGTGCTGGCCGCTAGCGGCGTGCCCTTCTCTCTGGGGAGCCTAGTGCTAGCGCTGCTCTTCACAACTTTGGAAGCGGCGCTGCTGGTGGCTGTGGCCATCGTATTTGGAGTATTCACCAGTTCGCTGCTGGCCACAATGCTCACCTTTGCGGTGTATTTGATGGGCCACCTGAGCCAGGACTTGGTAGCCTTTGGCAAACTCAGCGAAACCCCAGCGGTGCAGCGGCTCACCAACGTCCTATACCTGGTGCTGCCTGACCTAGAACGCCTCAACCTGCGCAACGCTGCCGCCTACGGCATGGAACTATTGCCCACCGCTCCAGAGCTCTTTGGCCATGCCCTCTACGGCTTGCTTTATACAGCGCTACTGCTGGCGGTCTCAATCCTAATTTTCTCGCGCCGTCAGTTCTAAAAGGACGTTTGAAAAGCCCTACTTTGGACAGTAAAAGCGAAGAGTTCCTAATACACCTTTTTAAGGGTATTAGGGAGCTCTTCGCTTAAGGGAAGCGGAGGGGAGCAGCAGGAGACTAAAGCTACAGAAAATCGTGTCTCAAACGTCCTCCAAAACCCTACATAGCCGCAGGGTTGATACCAAACACAATCACCGCTGCCATCGTCCCAGCCAAAACGCCATAGCAACAGGCCACCAACGCTTTGAATTGGCCTCGATATTTGTAGCGCCAGAGCATGGCGGCCAAAGTCAGGGAGTAGAGCAGTTCTTCGATTGGAAAATAAGCGGTTTCATTAGTAATGTCAACACCGAGCACCAGCATCGTCCACAACAGGAAGACGATAAAGCTGTTAATAATAGGAGCGCGGCTCTCCCGAGTAGGGATTTGAATTCGCGCAATAAACCCCAGATAAATCAAGACCGTTAACGGAAATAGTGCGGCAGCAAGACTTCGAGCTCCAGCGCCAGAGGAGTAACCCATAGCAAACAGCACGCTAGAAGAAAGCTGGTACAGCAAAAAGCCAACGGCTAAAAAGAGCACAAAAAAACTGGCTATGCCCTTTGACCCTTTAGTCCAATCATTAGAAGGTTGCCTTCGACGAGTTTGCATGCTGAATCCCAAACATAAATTCGTATATTTAAAGATACCGTCGCTACTGCCTCACAAATGTTTGGCACTGCGTCTAGGGCAGGTTTAGGTAGTGAAAGTCTCATCTAAGGCGCGATCGCCGCCAACCGGTATTACTCTCATTATTTCATACGCCACCACAATCCAAACAGTACAGCTCTGGATTTGTTTAAACAGCGCATTACCTAGATTGATTGCTTAATATTAGCAGCACGATAGGGGCGACCTTATCGCCCCCGAGATGGATTTTTCCCATAACAGCTCGTTTCCAGGGCTAAAAATTGGGCGACTGAAGGGCAAGTACAAAGCCTCAACACTATTAGTTGGCATATCTTTGGCAGGAGCGTTGTGGAATAGCCCAACAATTTGCATTAAGAAAATGTTCCAACGCCATCGATCTTAACGCTACAAGCGATGGCAGTAGGCAACCAAAAGGCTTAACTACTCTGGGAGGTTTGCGGTAACTCTGGGCGTGTATACCAATAGGCCCAGGCGATCAGCACGAACTGAAACGGCAATCGAATCGCCTGAAACCACCAGGTATTAGGAATGCCCTCAATTTGAATGTGATTGATGGCCATATTGAGGTTGGCCGGAAACACCGCAATAAACAATGCCACCAGCCCCCATGCCGAAGCTTGGCGCAGGGCGGGCACTAACAGGCCAATGCCCAGCATGATTTCAATCACACCGCTGATGTAGACCAGGGCGGCGGGGGCAGGCAAAAAGCCTGGCACAATCCGAATGAACGGCTCTGGCTGAACGAAATGCAAAACCCCTGCCACGACCATACAAACGGCTAAAATGCCCCGGAGGGTAGCTTTGCTGTGCTCAATACGGTGCATAGGTCAGGGAGTGAAGTTGCTACGAGACAAGTTAAAAACCACCAGTGTGGAGGGCAGGGGAGGGTGCGATCGAGAAGTACCTGCCCTCCATTATGCGCAGCCGACTGACTATTCCTGGGGAGTTGGGCTCTGTTGCAGTTTGTAGTCTGGGTTAGTCCAACACTCGGGTAGGGCCTCGCCCGAAGGAAACTGAAGGCGTGATTTTTCGTATGCCTGAGGTGGCTGCTCTTCTTCACCGGCCTGCTGACGCCCCTGGATCTGGTTGCTCTGCGGATTAATTAAATCAGTGACATCGAGTACTTTAATGAGCGTCTGATCTTGGGTGTCTTTAACAAACATAGGTTCACGATTGGGTAGGTCGGGCCGACATTTTAAGCCGACGCCGTTTATGGCCTCAGGTTATCTAATTAAACAGGCCAAGGCTTCTGTCTAAATAAGTAACTGTTGCGCAGCTGAGATTCTTTAGGAGGCTTACCCAACGGCGTTGGAGCTGTTAGAACAAAGCTGTTGGTACCGATCGCTAACTCACAGCTACGGTTGGTATGGGGCTCAGCGCCAGTGGGCTATTGCTTGCTTGAGAGCTGCTCGCCGGTTTAATTAGGAGATATCTATGGCACGGCTGGACGGACAGATTGCGGTGGTGACTGGGGCCACTAGGGGGCTGGGGAAAGGCATTGCTACTGGTCTGGGGGAAGCTGGGGCGGTGGTTTATATTACCGGGCGCACCCTTAATGCCTCAGCAAACTCGATGGGGTCGCTGGAAGAAACTGCGGCGGCGGTGAACCAGGCAGGGGGAACGGCGATTCCGGTACAGGTAGACCACAGCGACGATGAGCAGGTCAAGGCCCTATTCGATCGCATTCAAACCGACCAAAATGGCCGGCTCGATCTGCTGGTGAACAACGCCTACGCCGGGGTGTCAGCGATTAAGGGGGCCTACGGCAAGCCTTTTTGGGAGGCTGAACCCGCCGAGTTTTGGGATGCGTGCAATGCCGTAGGGCTGCGGAGTCATTACTTGGCCAGCGTCTATGCTGCTCGCCTGATGGTGCCGCAGCGGCGGGGGCTGATTTGCACTCTGTCGTCGTGGGGTGGGTTGTCCTATATTTTTGGGGTGCCTTATGGCGTGGGCAAGGCGGCCTGCGATCGCCTGGCCGCAGACATGGCGGTAGAACTCAAACCTCACCAGGTGACCTCGCTCTCGATTTGGCCAGGCATTGTCGGCACCGAGCTAATGACCCAGTTTGCCGCTGAGATGGGGTTAGGGAATAGCCCGCCTACCGGCGCTGGGGAAGATGGCTCACCACCCGACAACTACAACTGGGAAACACCACTGCTCACTGGACGGGTGATTGCGGGGTTGGCGGCCGATCGCCACCTGCTGCGCCGCACCGGGCAGGTGCAGATTGTTGCTGAACTAGCCAGAGAATATGGCGCGGTTGATGCCGAGGGCAACCGACCGGCATCGCTCAGGTCGCTGCGGTTTGTGCTGCCTTACGCAGTACCGGGGCTACGGCCCTACGCCGGGCTAGTGCCTGATTTAGAGCTGCCCTGGCCATTTCTGCTGCTAGGGCCACTAGGCTCTCCTAAAGCTTAGAAGAGATGGGCTTAGGGATGAGAACCGCTGCCAGGATATACAAAAAGAACGAAGATAGAAGAGCAAAAAGGAAAAAAGCTTGGCAAGCTTGAATCCTGGTATTTCAAGCTGTCCTAACTTAGACTTCAGCTGATATTTGGTTAGGGCTATCTAATTGCAGGGCAAAAATATTGAACCTGTTCGTTAGTTCACGTTAAAAAATCGTGCATAAGTTGCTGCTGATTCTTAGCCTGGTTGCCTTCCGTGTTGTCGGTGGAATTATGACTATATTGACGGTCTTTGTGGCTGTCATTTCCCTCTCAACATCTATAGACAACTTAGCTTACAAAAATTGGCTTTCAGCCTCAGCCAAAGTGGTGCAGGTAGACAATTCGGAGCAAGCCGCAACCTCCAGCAGTTCTAGAAGCATCAGGTCTTGCCCAGTGATTCGCTTTAGCGATCGCACTGGGCAAACTCATGACGTGAGCAGTGCCTGAGTAGAAACAACTCCCTCGGGCGATCGCCGCCGAAGAAATAGGCTAAACCCTGCCTTTTGGCGCGGTCAAAGCGTCACCGTCTGGTATGACCCAGAGCATCCCTCGCGCACTTTAATTGCCGACCGCAAGCCCCCCTTCAATCCGCTGGCTGCCGTTAATACCATGTCTTTATTCTTAGGCAGTATGGCAGCAGGTTTTTGGGTGGGGGCTAAGCTAGTTGGGGATGAACTACGGAAATCTAACAGAGATTAACCGGCTTTGTTATCAGTCCTTTAGGGATGCCATATCGATCGAGAAGCGGTACTTCACATCAGATTTAAGGAGCCTTTCGTAAGCTTCATTGACCTTCTGAATGGGGATAACTTCAACATCTGCAGTAATGTTATGTTCACCGCAGAAGTCGAGCATTTCCTGGGTTTCGGCAATACCGCCAATGTTCGAGCCGGAAAAACTGCGGCGACCCATAATCAGGCTAAATGCCGCAACTTCGAGAGGCTTTGGGGGTGCGCCGACTAGGGTGATATTTCCGTCTCGAGCGAGCAGGTTGAGATAGGCATTAATGTCGTGATCAGCAGAGACGGTGTCGAGGATGAAATCGAAGCTACCCGTATGCTTTTGCATTTCGTCAGCATTGCGGGAGACGACTACTTCGTCGGCACCAAGGCGGAGCGCATCTTCCGTCTTGCCAGGTGAGGTGGTGAAGACGACGACGTGGGCACCGAGTGCATGAGCAATTTTCACCCCCATGTGTCCCAGTCCACCAAGACCGACTACACCCACTTTCTTGCCCTCGGTGACGCCCCAATGACGCAGAGGTGAGTATGTTGTAATTCCGGCGCATAGAAGCGGCGCAACTCCCGCGAGATCGAGATTGTTTGGAATCCGCAGAACAAAGCGTTCATCAACGACGATGCTATCCGAGTAGCCGCCATAGGTGACCCCTTCCATGTGCTTGTCGGGGGAGTTGTAGGTGAGGGTTAAGTTGGGGCAGAACTGCTCAAGTCCATCCTTGCAATGCCGGCAAGTGCCGTCTGAATCGACCATGCAGCCGACTCCCACTAGATCATCAGACTTAAACTTCGTCACTGCCGAACCGACCTTGGTAACACGCCCAACAATTTCATGTCCGGGAACGATCGGGTAGACCGTGCCACCCCACTCACCGCGCACCATGTGGAGGTCAGAATGGCAGACGCCGCAAAAGAGGATCTCAATTTGTACGTCGTGTTCGGTTGGGTCGCGTCGCGCGATCGTGTCAGAAGCAAGCGGTGAGGTTGCACTGGCGGCGGAATAAGCTTTGGTTTTGTACATGAACTAATGCTCCTAAATGGGTGTGCTAGAAATTTCCATCCGTAGACTTAGAAAGCACCTCGTGGTCGTTGATTTCTTGCAGACGGGCCTCCAGAGCCGGCCTAATCATCGCGATGGCGTCGCTGCCCGCGTAAAACTGCTTCGGCGGGTTCTCCATTTCGGCAATCTTGACCAGAGCATCACCCAACTTCGCCGGGTCGCCCTGTTGGGTGCCATTGTAAGCGGCCCATGTCTCTTGAACGCTCCCTCCGATGGCGTAGTCTTCAATGGTTTTGCTAGGCCATTTAGCGTTCCGCGCGTCTAGCAGTTCTGTGCGAAAAAACCCCGGTTCGACGAGGGTGATCTTGATGCCAAAGCGCTCCACCTCGGGGGCGATTGACAGCGAAAGACCCTCAACCGCAAATTTTGATGCGGCGTAGGCAGCGCAGTGCTCGAATCCGATTACGCCCGCCGTCGAGCTGATATTGATAATGTGGCCCGATCGCTGCTGACGCATGACCGGCAGCACGGCTCGCATCACGTGCGCCACGCCGTAGAAGTTGGTAGACATTTGGCGTTCGATGTCGGCGGTGGTCATCTCTTCAAAATTACCCAGCAGGCTGTAGCCCGCGTTGTTAACCAAAACGTCGATGCGATCGAACTGTTTTACCGCCTCATCGACGGCAGTTTTCGCCTGTATCTCGTCGGCAACGTCCAACTGGACAAACGCAAGCTGCTCGCTGGCCACATCGCGCAGGGCATTGCGCACTTTGTCGAGGTTTCTTCCGGTCGCGACGACACGATCACCGGATTGTAATGCCGCCTTCGCAATTCCGGTGCCGATACCGCTACCAGCGCCTGTAATGAACCAAACTTTGTTCATAGTCCATCTCCTTTATGTTCAGGGTTCGATCGTCTTGGCAACGACTATCACTGCACCGTTTGACCGCCATCGATCACCATGGCATGCCCGATCATGAAAGCAGCCGCATCCGAGCACAGCCAAAGGACGGCCGCCGCGATCTCCTCGGGCGTACCCATCCGTCCGACCGGCTCCTCTGCGATCACCTTCGCGCGCCCTTCGTCTGTGTCGCCAGTGAAGCGACCCATCATTGGGGTGTCGATGTAGCCGGGACAGACGGCGTTGATGCGGATGTTTTGCGCGGCATAGTCGAGGGTCGCGGCCTTGGTCAGCCCGAGCACGCCATGTTTTGCGGCGGTGTACGCGGGGCTGCCTTTGATGCCGATGATTCCCGCACCCGAGGACGTGTTGACGATCGCACCGCTTCCCTGCTTGAGGATCAGCGGGATCTCCTGCTTCATGCACAGGAAAACGCCACGGAGGTTGATGTCGATGATCCGGTTCCACTCCTCCTCGTCATACTCCGCAGTCGGAGCTGCCTTCCTAGGTTCGATGCCCGCGTTGTTGAAGGCGAAGTCCAGCTGCCCGAAAGCCTCAACGGTCTTGTCCAGAGCTGCCTTGACATCCTCAGACCGTGTCACATCGCACTTGATGGCGATTGCCCGTCCACCGAGGTCTTCGATCATGCGAGCTGTTTCTTGATTGCCCGGTTCTGAAATGTCAGCGATCGCCACATGAGCGCCTTCGCGTGCGAACGCCAGCGCTGTAGCTCGACCAATGCCGCTCGCGGCTCCGGTGACAAAGGCTACCTTGCCTGTAAAGTTCTGGTTATTCATGGGATTTTTTACCTTGTTTTTGGGTTAACCCTATTGCAGATGCTGGGTGAAAAAGGATGTGAGCTTGTCAAAGGGGATCAGGTTCACCCGGTCGTACAAATCGACGTGCACCCAGACGATCTCCTTCGGCTCGACAGCACGGTTGTAGGCGTCCTCGCTGAACTCCCGGGAGTGGGCATCGGTACAGGCGATAAAGAGCAACGGACGATCGATCTCCTCGATCCTTTCCAGCGGGTAATAGTTCATAAACCGCACGACGCTGGTCATCGTCGGCTTCGTCGTCCGCTCCGGAGACGAGCCTTCCGGTGTGAACTCACCCCGAGGAGTCCGGTAAAAGTCGAAGAACTCGCGCTGGTTTCGCGGACTCCCCTCGCTTTCGCCCCAGAACGACAGGTCGATGGCTAAGGTGATGAATCCCTGCTCAGCCAGTTTTTGGGCATACAGATTCGAGCTTTGTTCTTTGACGGCGCCCATCGGGTGCCCGACAATAATTGCCGGATTCTGGATGTTCTGCTCTAAGTCTTTGGGAATGAAGAGATTCCCGACAACCTGCATGTCGTATTGGTTTTTGAACGTAACTCTCTGCATCGTCACCTGATCGCTCTTGTGGAAGTTGTCCGCCCCTTCGACTACAGCAGACTGCTGTACGGACGCTTGGGCGATGTTACGCGAGGCGTGGGTTTGTTCGATCGCAAATGCTGTTGTTGCGCCGATTGCACTCATCAAAAGGGTTGGAATTAGAACGCGGTGTTTCATCGGGTTCTCCATAATTTGTGCTGGTCGTGCAAAGCTTTCCCACAGCGACACCCGCTGGGGATTTGAGGATGCTTGTTGTGCGATCGCACGACAAGCGCTTAATTCAACAAACCTGAATTCTCTTGAAGAAAAGTCCAGACGCTTATAAGAAGCCAGAATCGTTTTTCATTGCCTTAAGCTCATTCTAGGAAGCCTAAAAGGCAAGCAATAGGATGATTGTCTAGGATGGTTGTACAATCCTGCAAACTTGCACCCGCTTCAGTTCAAGTCACGTTAGATTCTGATACAGGCTTAGCTGCCAAACCCTTTATAGACCTAGATATGTCTATAAATCTATTTGAACAGGTATGAGAAATGAACGCTGCAAGAACGAGTGAAACGTCTGGTAAAGCCTTAGTGAATGACTCTCAGGCAAAGCGTGAGGCAGACCGAGCGCAAGCTAACCGAGAGGAACTAACAGAGCGAATTGCCCAAGCGATCCGTCAGGATGGGACAATTGAGCCGCTCAAAGGACTGCACTTCTACCGCGTCTCTTTCCCGTCGGAATGTCTACATAGTGTCTCCATCCCAGCCTTTTGTGTGATTGCCCAGGGCAGCAAAGAGGTCTTGCTGGGCAGCGATCGCTATCAGTACGACCCCATGCACTATTTGCTGGGGACGGTTGAACTGCCAATTGCCAGCCGCATTTTAGAAGCAACCCAGGAAAAACCGTATCTGGGACTTCGGCTCGATCTTGACCCTACCCTAGTTGGCTCAGCCATGGTTGAGGCCGGTTATCCCTCAGCCCAACGGGGGGTTAGCGTCAAAGCGATCGACGTGAGTCTGTTGGATGCAAATCTGTTAGATGCTATTGCAGTGGACGGGATAGTTAGGACAATTTTTTGAAGGCATCATCGACAGCGTCCCAGAGGGTATCGAAAGCGCTGAGCGTCTTGCGAAGATGGTGTTTTAGCCGAGCCCAGAATTTTTCAAT
>JAHHHQ010000069.1 GCA_019359285.1 Nodosilinea sp. WJT8-NPBG4 | reverse complement strand
CAGAAGATTTGGGTCAGATCAAGGCGCGCTAGACTCAAAGACATGGCTGAGGTGCTTAGAATTCAACACTTTGAGCGTAACCCTCAGCCTTTTTCTCAGCACTCTACCCCTTGTCGAACTCAGGTTGAAAACCGCTGGTGTTGAGTTTGAGGTTGCTTGCCGCCGCTGATTTGAGCCGTTCAGCAGAATCCATCATGTTATGAGCTTCTTCGACTTCTTTCATAAAAACTCCAGCGAGACAGCACCAGAGGCTGTTGACCATACTTCTCGTCAGCGGTTGGTCGAAGTTGTGCTTGGTATCCTCCGTGATGAGAGCGGTCGAATTGCAATTGAGGACGCAATCAGTGCTGCGGCAACCATAGTAGGGGAGCGCTGCATTGACGCCGCTGGCGACTACTCACTCCGAGATCATGATCGCATACCGGGATCAGGCCAATTTTCGACA
Organism: Nodosilinea sp. WJT8-NPBG4; assembly: GCA_019359285.1. GTDB lineage: Bacteria > Cyanobacteriota > Cyanobacteriia > Phormidesmidales > Phormidesmidaceae > Nodosilinea. The sequence continues at coordinate 58,128 of JAHHHQ010000069.1, read as the reverse complement.
AAGGTCAATGACCTCATTTGTGGTGATGTCTTAAACGACATTAACCAGATTCCGAGGGATTCGGTCATCGGCATACTCCGTGATCGATTAGACATGGAAGTTTACACCAACGAGGATTTTCCAAATTTATCTCAAGTATTCAAAAATTATGCTGACCGAGCGGGTAACCCAGCTAATTGGGGAAAAGTGCCGCTGTCAGTTCCAGAAGGCAATTTGCCTGCTATTCTTCCCTTGCGCTTTGGTTTCGAGACGAGACCCTATGTTGATGAAATTCTTTACCCAATTCGCGAAGACCGGTCTCGTTGTTTGAGAGTAGCAACTGAGAGCTTGGCTGAAATTCTTATGAGGGTAGCCTCAGGAATTGACCGCAGACTGGCTCTCACATTAGCGATTGAAACCATGAACGGAATGTCGAAAATTGCGCCTATGACGGTAAAGGCAATGCAGGAGATACAACAAAATGTTGATCGGCCAGCAGAATGAAGAGTGCCGAACAAATACATTGCAGTGGACTGTTTCGAAGTGATAGCGGGTTGCTGAAGGTGCTGCTTGCCGCTGAATGTAATCGTTATGGAGAAATTCTGCTAATACTGACAGCTAGATTTGTTATGTATTCGCTGCGTGTCTAGTTGTGCGACTAAATAAAGTTATCTCAGCAGAACTCGCCTAGGACTCCTGAATTTATAATGCCAAGTTAACCCTACGCCGATCGCACCCCTGGAGCCTGCGCGGCGCGCTGCACCGCACTCAAACCCATTTCTGCCAGCAGCGCTAGCAGTGCCACCGGCACCGCCCCCACCAGCAAAATCGCCGGGTCATAGGCGGCAAATCCCAGCACAATAAACGCGCCCAACCCACCCGCCCCCACAAAAGCAGCCAGGGTAGCGCTAGCGATCACCTCCACGGTAGCGGTTTTGATACCCGCAATCACCACCGGCAGCGCCAGGGGGATTTCGACCGTTTTGAGAATGTCGCTGGGGGGCATACCCATGCCCGTCGCCGCCTCGCGAATGGCGGGGCTAATGGTGCGAAAGGCCACGTCGGTGCTGATTAAGATGGGCGGCATCACCAGCAGCGTCAGGGCCAGCACCGCCGACCAAAAGCTCAGTCCCAGCACAGGCACCGCCAAAAACAGCACCGCCAGGCTAGGTATCACCCGTAGGGCATTGAAGCTGTTGAGCATGACCGTGGAGATTAAGCGCGATCGCGCACTCCACAACCCCAGCGGCAGCCCCACCAGTAGCCCAATTGCCAGGGGAACCGCCACTAGCAGCAGGTGCTGTTGCAGAGCGGTGAGAATGCGATCGCTGTTGTCCAGCGCATACTGATAGGCGGTTTGTAGAGTAGACGGCATAGGATAACCTTGCAAAAAACGGCTTAATCCTCAAAAGGATTCGCTAGCCTTAAGGCTTCAATCTTTGAGAAGTCCGCTGTGTTACGGGTAATTAGCTGTAAAGAATATTCCAGAGCGGTTGCAGCGATAATAGCATCAGGTACTTTGATCTTAAAATGCTTCCGCAGTTGAATAGTTCGTTCAGCAATTTCCGAAGTCAGGGGTTAACTCAACCAAGCGCGACAAAAGCTGTTTCGCCCGAGCCTCTTCCAGCTCAGATTGCTGAAAGCCTAAAACTTCAATTCTAGAAATGACCGAGTAAGCGCCTTGTCCCATCAGGCCTAGTCTCAGAAGATTTTTGCCAGATTCACTAAGCTGGTTGTTGAGGTGGTAAATGAAGATATTGGTATCAAAAATTAGATGCACCGGATCAACACCTAGTCGCCCCAGCTTAATTTTCTTTGTCGCTCTATCTCTGCATCAATCTCTTCAACACTTGATTGCCCCCAGTTCCCTCTAGTTTCGTCCAACAGTCTGTTGATATCTGAGGAAATCCCTAAGCCTTGAGCCTCTAAAGCTGAATCTTTAAGCGAGCTTGTACGCGCATGAAGCTGACTCACCAAATAGCTGAGTAGGGTCCACTGCTCTTCTGAGCTGAGTTGGGTTAGCTCACTCATCACTCGCTGTAATGATGGGCTCATGGGTAGCCTTCTTGTGGGGCAGCATGCTCACCTTAAATTCTAAGCCCGTAGCAGCTCTAAGTTGTCAAACGCTGCTCGGTATCGCCGTCGAACCAGTGGATCGACTCGGGCGGCAACGCCAATTGCAGATTTTCCCTGCTCCAGGCGGCATCGGCGGGCAACAGGGCCCGCAGAGTCAGGGTCGGGTCGCCCTGCACCCGCAGGCTCACCAGGTCGTGCATGCCCAGATTTTCGACCAAAAACACCTGCCCGCTGACGGTGTGGGCATCGCCCTCGCGAGGCAGCCGCAAATGCTCAGGGCGAATGCCCAGCACCACGGAGGCAGCTTGGATTCCAATGGGCAGCGGTATGGTGAAATCGCTTAGGGTCACAGTATTGCCGGTGCGGCTGAGGGTCACTAGGTTCATTTGGGGGCTGCCGATGAAGCTAGCGACAAACCGATTGGCTGGGGTTTTGTAGATGTCGTGGGGATGGCCCAGCTGTTGAAGATAACCGTTGTTGAGCACCGCGACCTTGGTGGAGAGGGTCATGGCCTCGGTCTGGTCGTGGGTGACGTAGACAATGGGTGATTTTTGGTCGGCAAAAATCTGCTTGAGGTCGGCCCGCACCTGCTCGCGCAGCAGAGCATCCAGATTACTCAGGGGTTCGTCGAGCAAAAACACATCGGGGTTGCGCACCAGAGCGCGGGCCAGAGCCACCCGCTGGCGTTGCCCACCCGAGAGCTTAGCGGGTTTGCGATCGAGCAGCGGGTCGAGGCCCAGCACTCCAGACACTTCCTGCACCCGCTTTTGAATGTCGCCTGCCGGCAGGTGGCGCAGCTTCAGCCCCGAAGCCACGTTGTCGCGCACCGTCATGTGGGGATAGAGGGCGTAGCTTTGGAAGACCATGGCAATGTTGCGATCGCCCGGCGGCAGCGGGCTAACATCGCGATCGCCAATCATCACCCGCCCCTCCGTGGGCTGATCCAACCCGGCAATGAGCCTGAGAATGGTGGATTTACCACAGCCCGATGGCCCCACCAGGGTCAAAAACTCGTTGTCTTCCACCACCAAATTGAGCTGCTTGACCGGCACAATGTCGCGGCTATAGGCTTTGGCAAGATTTTGGAGTTCGAGTTTAGCCATGATCGTAGAGGTAGGTGGGAGGAGTGGATGGGTGGGAGAGTGAAGGGTAAGGGTGAGAGAGTGAAGGGATGAGGAAGTAGAGTTTTAAGCCCTCTACCCATCCACCCATCCACCCGCCTACCCGCCTACCCATCCACCCATCTACCCCTTCACTGAGCCCGACGTTAGGCCCTGCACAATGCGGCGCTGAAAGAACAGCACCAGCAGCACCAAGGGTAGAGTGCCGACTACGGTGGCGGCAGCCAAAGGACCGTAGGGCACTTCAAACAGAGTGGTGCCACCGAGCTGGGCGGCGGCGACGGGGATGGTTTTCATGCTCTCACGGGTCATAAAGGTGAGGGCAAACAGGTACTCATTCCAGGCAAAGATAAAGGCCAAAATGCCGGTGGTTACCAGGGCAGGCAGGGTCATGGGCAGCACGATGCGCCAGAGCATTTGCACCGTGTTATAGCCATCTACGCGGGCCGAGTCTTCCAGGTCTTTGGGCAGCTGCTGAAAAAAGCTGCGCATGACCAAAATCGTTAGGGGCAGATTGATGGCGGTGTAGGGAACGATCAGCGCTAGATAATTGTTGGCCAGGCCAAAGGCCCGCACAAGTTCGAGCAGGCCCAGAAACAACAGAATGTAAGGAAACAGAGTCACCACCAGCACGAGCGCCAAGATCACCTGCTCACCCGGAATCTGCAGACGGGCTAGGGCGTAGGCCGCCGGAGACCCCAGCGCCAAGCACAGCACCGTGGAGACAATCGCCACCAGCGCGCTGTTCAACATATAGACGTGAAACTGATTGAGCCGAAACAAGTCCACATAGTGGGCGAGGGTGAGCTGGTCAAACCCCGGCAAGTAGACCACTGGGGTCTGGGTAATGGCCGCATTGATCTTGAACGATGTCAGCACCTGCCACAGCACCGGGGTCAGGCTAAAGGTGACGGTAAATGCGATCGCCAGCCACAGCAGCACTCGCCCCCAGGGGATGCCGCGATCGGGGGTTTGGGGAGGGGCGATGGTTTGAGGGACAGTGGTCATGGGGGTGGATGGGTAGGGGGTGGATGGGTGAGGCAGGCCAACGTGTCTACAGCTGGGGAAATCGACCAAGGTTACTCGGTCTTGGCTCGTAGGCGAGAGATGTATAGCCAGCTCAGAGCCACCACTGCAACCAGCACCAAAAATGTCACCGTCACGAGGGCGGCCCCGTAGCCAAAGTCTAAATAGCGCATCACGGCGGCGTAGATGTAGATCGACACTGTCTCTGTTGCACCGCCGGGGCCGCCGCCGGTCATCACCTGAATCAGGTCAAAAATGCCAAAGGACTGGGCAAAGCGAAACAGCATGGTAATCACAATCTGCGGCGCAATCAGCGGCAGCGTAATTTGCCGAAAGCTTTGCCAGGGGCTGGCCCCATCCAGAGCGTGGGCCTCGTACAAATCCTGGGAAATCGATTGAAGACCCGCCAGCAGCAAAATCGCCACAAAGGAGGTCGTCTTCCAGACATCGGCGGCAATCACCGCCACCATGGCCCAAAAGGGCTCTCCCAACCAGTTCACCGGGTTGCCGATCAGATGCAGTCGCATCAGCATGTCGTTCCAGACGCCAAACTCGGTGTTAAAAATCCAGCGCCAGGCCAGGGCAATTAAAGCGGTGGGCAACGCCCAGGGGAGAATGGCGATCGTCCGCGCCAGGCCCCGACCGCGAAAGGCCTGATCGAGGGCCAGGGCAATGATCAATCCCAACCCCAGCTCAAAGAACAGCGTGAACAGGGTGAACACAGCCGTATTCCGCATACTCTGCCAGAAGCGACCATCCCCCACCATCAACCCATAATTGTCTAAGCCGCTAAACACCGGCTCTAGGTTGGTGCTGAGGTTTTCGGTAAAAAAGCTCAGCCAAAAGGCCCGCAAAATCGGAAAGGCATAGACCAGCAGCAACACCAGCAGCGCTGGCAACATCAACAGCCACCCCGTGCGCTGTTCCCGCCGCCGAATATAGTCCCTACTCACCATCCCTCTCCCCCTACTCATCCACCCATCCCCCTCTACCCATCCACCCCCTACCCATCTACCCTTCTACCCCCAACACCCGCCGACTTTCGCCCGCAGCGGCCCGCATGGCGGCTTCAGCCGTCATTTGGTCACTGATGGCCGCGCTCAGGTAGCGTTGCAGAATGTCTGAGACCTGGGCGTATTGACCCACAGGAGGGCGAGGCACCGCCGTTTCTGCCACCTCTAGCAGCTGCTCATAGTGAGGAAACGTCGCCAGCACGTCTGGATCGGTAAACAGGGCGCGGCGGCTGGGCACGTAGGCAAATTCGGTGATGAAATCCTTCAGCGGGCCAGGGCTGGTGAAAAATTCCACCACCCGCCAGGCTTCCTCGGGGTGAGGAGTGGTCGACGAAATTCCAAAGCCCCAGCCCCCTAGGCAGGCGGCGGGCTGCTCGCCGGCGGCATGCACCATGGGCTTGAGGGCAATTTTACCGGCGACCGGAGTGCCGGGGCGGTTGGCTTCGGCCCAGGCATAGGGCCAGTTCCGCAGAAAAGCCACATTGCCGTTCTGGAACTGACGGAGAGAATCTTCCTCAATGTAGTTGGTCACACCGGGGGGAGAAATGCGTCGGTCAATCAGGCCCTTCATGAACTCAACGGCCTGCACCCCAGCAGGCTGATCCAACCCCACTTCCAAGGTGGTTGGGTCGATCCAAAACCCGCCATAGCCAGCGATGATTTCAACAAAGTTGGTGACCAGCCCCTCATACTGCAAGCCTTGCCACGTAAATCCCCAGTCCACGTCGGTCTGCGCTTGGATAGTTTCAGCAGCGGTAATCAGGTCATCAAAGGTTTCGGGGGGTGCTAGACCGACCTGCTCGAGCAGGTCGGTGCGGTAGTAAAGCATGCCCATGTCGGAGCGAAAAGGCATGCGGTAGAGGCCGCCTTGGTAAAGGCCAGCGGCCACATCGGCCGGCAAAAAGTCGGACAGATCGGCCTCACTAACGCGATCGGACAGATCTAATAGCCACCCGGCAGCAGCAAATTTAGGAATCCAAACGACATCGGAGAAGAGGATATCGTAGGGTGAGTCGCCCAGCAAAAAGGACGTAGTGTAGAGGTTTTCGACCGCATCGGCGGCGTTGGGGCCGCGCACCATCTGGATGCGAATATTGGGGTTTTCAGCCATGAACTGCTCGGCCAAGCCCTGCATTTGATCGGCTTCCACCGCTCGCAGCAGAAAGGAGATGGTGACCGGCTGCTGCGACCAGACATGGGCACCAACTAGCATCGTGGCGGCGATCGCAACCAAAGCTAATAAAAATCTACTGAGACGCACCCGACTGCGCCTCAGAAAGGGAAACCGGTATTCACGCAAAATTAAAGCCCGGAAATCGAACGTTCCCAGGCTACCCAACCAAATATTTTGTCGATGCCGGTCGAAGCTTGGAGTTCAACAGTGGCTAACCCAGGTCTTCCCATAAAACCGGAATGCTGACAGCCCAGCCTCTACCTAGGGAAAGATTTTCTCTCTAGGTATGACCTATGGCCGTGCCGGACTGGGCCTGGGTGCAGGCTGGAGCGGCACGGCCGGTTCCTGGAGCGGCGAGGTCGGCTCACTGGGAAACAGTGGCGAGGTCGGCGATTGAGGTTGGCTACCAGGCTGACCAAAACCAGGCGGTAGCTCACCCTCGGGGGCTTCCTGAGGAAATCCTTCAGGGAGCTGAGCCGGATCGTCACCGGGAGCCGCATCCTCTGGCCCGAGAGTGGTATCGGCGGGCAGAGTGGCTAAAGCAACGCGATCGCCCCCGACTGCCCGCAGCTCATCAAGCACTACGACCACATCTTCGTAGCGTGCATCGCGGGCAGCATAGAGCACAATTAGCCCACCGGGGTTGACCTGGTTAAACTGACCCAGAACATCTCTGAGCAGCTCAATGGGCACGGGCTGCTGGTCCAGATACACCTGGCCAAAGGCATCGATGCTGACATAGAGGCGATCGGCCCCTTGCCCCACCTGTCCAGGCAGGGCTTGCCCCGTTTGGGCCGTAGGCAAGTCTAAGTCGATGGCCTGCTGTCGAGTCAGACCCACCGCCGCCAAAATGAAGAACGTCAGAATGCAGAAAATCACGTCGATCAGCGGCACAATCTCGATGTGCACATCCCTGGAGGGATTGTCGAGCAGATCTATTTTCATAACGAGGGGTTCTCCGCAGATGGCGTAGCATCGAGCACAGATGAATTTGGCTCAACCAGGGCGTCTGCGGGCACCGGTACCGGCACCGGCATGGGCGACACCCCATGGAGATGGGCCCAGCTCTGCCGGTAAAGCAGCTCTAGCTCGCTACCCGCTTGGCGAAACATTTTGGCTTGGCCAAACACAAACCCCTGAAACAACCGATAAAAGGCCAGGGCAGTAATAGCAATAATTAGGCCAGTAGCGGTGCTAATCAGCGCCTCGCTGATACCCAACGAGGTACCTGCGGTGGCATCTCCGCTGCCTAGGTCAGTAATTTGAATAGAACTTAAAGAGTTGATCAGACCCAGCACAGTCCCCAACAAGCCCAGCAAAGGGGACAGAGTAGCAACGGCCTCAAGAATTTTTTCGCCCCGGCTCATGGCCAGCAGTTCTTCGTTGGCCGAGGTTTCTAAGGCCAGGCGAAACACCTCTGGATCGGGGGATTGCAGCCTGAGGGGGGCCGACAAAAACCGCCCCATGGGCAGTGCTGCTGAGCGATAGGCGATATCAGCCGCCGCCGCCCAATCACGCCGGGCAGCCTCTAGGACACGCCCAGACACCTCACGTTCGCGGGTCAAAATTCGCGACCAAAACCAGATGCGCTCCAAAATGGTGCCCACGGCCAAGACTGAAAGTAGGAGCAGCGGCCACATGGCAGGACCGCCACGGGCAAATAGCTCAGGTATGTTCACTAAAGATCCTCCTGTCACCACCGGGCCGGGCTGTCAGACTAGACAGAGCGACCTCTCTCGGGCAAAGCATAACAATTGTAGTGACTTTGGGGACGCTTCAACAGTTTCCGGTTGATTCTGTCGGGGGCGTCTCATCACGCCACCTCAGGCAAGGCGTCTAAAATCAAATCTGCAGTGCGCTGGCAAACGCCGGGCGGCCCCAGCTCTTCGCGCATTTTGGCGTAGCCCGCCCGCATGGTCTGGCGGGCGGGCTCGCTGTGCAGCAGCTCTAGGGCCGCAGCGGCGATCGCCTCAGGAGTAGCATGCCACTGCAAAAACTCAGGCACGATGGGCTGGTTCACCACCAGGTTGACCGGCGACACGTAGGGCACATCAAACTTCAGCAGGTAGTGGGCAATACGGGCGCTAAGGGGGTGAATGCGGTAGGCCACCACTTGAGGCACGTCCATCAGGGCGATTTCAAGGTTAGCGGTGCCCGACTTGGTAATGGCGACATCGGCAGCAGCGATCGCCCCCTGGCTGCCCTCGCCAATCACTCGACCGTTTAACCCGTGGGCAGCTAGCCCCTGCTCAAAACTGGCCTGCAACGCCGGAATCGACACCGGTAGCAAGAACGTGACCTCGGGGTACTGGGCCTGAATAATCTGCGCCGCCTTGAGCAGCACCGGCATCAGGTACTTCACCTCTTGCTGCCGGGAGGCGGGCAGCAGCGTCACCACCGGGGTATCCAAGGGTAAGTCCAGTTGCTGGCGGGCAGCGACCTGGTCGGCGGGGCCAGGATAGCGATCGACCAGAGGATGGCCGACCCAGGTCGTGTCAGCCCCAAATCGTTGAAAGTAGTCGGCTTCAGCTTTAAAGATGGCCAGCATGCGATCGCTGCACTGCACCAGATTGCGGGTGTCTTTTTCAGAAAAGGCCCACACCCACTGTTGCGGAGCGATGTAGTAAATCACCGGCACCTGGGGATGGTGGGTTTTGACGTAGTTGCCCATGACCAGGTTGGGGTTCATGTAGTCAATCAGCACGGCAATATCGGGCGGCTGGGCGTCGAGCGCCGCCTTGGCGACCTTCTGGAGGCGCAGGGTGGGCATGAGGTAGGGCAGCGCCTCAAAAATACCCACCGAGCCAATGCCCGTGGTTTCGCCCACTAGGGTAGCCCCCGCCTTAGCCATGCGAGGGCCGCCCAGGGCCGTAATCTCTAAGGTGAGGTGGCGATCGCGCGCCCGTTGCACCAGCGCCTCAATTAATAGCGCCCCCTGCAAGTCGCCCGACACCTCGCCAGTGCTAATAAAGATCCGTCGTCGAGTGGGATCAGCCATTGCCTATGCTGCTCCCCAACTACTCATCATCGCTGTGCTTGCTCCGACGGCGGCCGGGGGTCAAGCCGCGGCGATCGGGCTGCTGAGCGGCCCGCAAAAACTCGCTAAAATGCCGCACCAGGTCGTTAGACTCATCCTGATGGAGCTTGCTCACCGCCTCACTGAGCGATACGCCCGAGCGATAGACCAGCCGATAGGCCTGTTTCAACTCGCGATAGGCCTGGGTGTCAGCGGTGAGGCCCGCTCGCTGCAAGCCAATTTGATTGAGCCCTCGCACTTCGGCCGGGTTGCCGTTGACCAACGTAAAGGGAGGCACATCGCGATCGATGCGGCTCAGCCCGCCAATCATCACCAACCGCCCAACGCGCACAAACTGGTGAACGCCTACCATACCGCTGATGCGCGCCCCCGACTCCACATACACGTGGCCTGCCAGCGCTACTGAGTTGGCAAGAATAACGTGGTCCTCAACCACGCAGTTGTGAGCCACGTGGGAGTAAGCCATCAGCAGACAGTTGCTGCCCACTAAAGTCACCGCCCCGGCATCGGTGGCCCGGTTAATGGTGACGTACTCCCGAATCAGGTTGTTGTCACCAACCACCACCCGACTCATCGAGCCGTCGTACTTGAGATCCTGTGACTCAAGACCAATGGCCGCCCCCGGGAAAATTCGGTTTTGGGACCCAATTGTTGTTTGGCCGTCAATCACTGCGTGAGCGCCAATTTCGGTGCCAGGGCCAATGCTCACCTGCTCACCAATCACCGCATAGGGGCCGATCTTGACGCTGGGGTGCACCTGAGCCCCCTCATGAACCACTGCTGTGGGATGAATCAGGGTAGTCAATGGCCCGCCTCCAAAACCCAGAGATTGCAACATAGACACATGTTTTTCCTATTCCCCTTCGGGAGTTGTTGCCGACTCCACCACAGAGAACATTAGATCGCCTTCGCAGACCAGTTGCCCATCAACCTCAGCCCGACCGCGCATTTTGCCAAACCGCAGCCGCTTCATGGCCAACAGTTCTACAGTCATCACCAGCTGATCCCCAGGTACCACGGGGCGACGAAACCGTACCTTGTCGATGCCGGCAAACACGCACAGCCCCTGAACGCCTGGAATCTGCATCAGCACGATGCCCCCCACTTGGGCCATGGCCTCGACAATCAACACCCCTGGCATAATCGGGTGCCCCGGAAAATGCCCTTGAAAGTGAGGCTCGTTAAACGTGACGTTTTTGATGCCAATGGCATGCTTGGCTGGAACATATTCAATGATGCGATCGACTAGGGCGAAGGGATAGCGGTGGGGCAGCAGGGCATGGATCTCTTCAGCGCTATAGCTAGACTTGGGAGCCGCTATCGGTTCCGCCGCTGGAGCGGCTTCAACGCCGTCTAAGGATGTAGTCAGGGGGCTCGATGCAGTTGCGTCAATCACAATAGGTGAGTCAATACGGTAAGGTTCAGCAGGCAAATATGCCTAGATTGATTTTGCCACTAGAGGGTGCCATAAGTGAGGGCCGGCACCAGCGCCGCCGCTAACTCACCGTGGAGACGGTGGCTCGCCTTATAAGCGACGATATGGGCCGCGGGCAAACTGCCCAACAGGCTGAGATCGCCAATCAGATCCAGCATTTTGTGGCGAGCAGGTTCGTTCTCAAACCGCAGGGGTGGATTCAGCCAGCCCTCTTCCCCGCACACCAGAGCGTTGTCAAGGCTACCCCCTTGAATCAAACCGCTGGCGCGCAGCTGCTCAATCTGGTGGGCCAGACCAAAGGTACGGGCCGGGGCAACGGTGGTGGCAAACCCCTCAGGGCCAAAGGGGTCGGCACTGGGTGACCAGCTAAACCACTGATTGCCAATGGCCGCCACCTCAAAGTCAATGCCGTAGGTAAACCGCGTCACCGGAGCCGGAAAGGCGGCGACAAAGGCATCCCCATGGTGAATCGTCACCGGCTGTTCTAAATGCGCTACGGTGCGGAAGGCTTCAAGCTCTTGCCGCCCCGCCTGGCGAATTGCCTCTACCCAGCCCAGGGCTGACCCATCCAGCAAGGGCACCTCTGGGCCAGTAATTTCGATGCGAACGTTGTCAATGCCCAATCCCACTAGGGCCGCCAACAGGTGCTCGACCGTACGTACCGAGGCATCCCCTTGACGAAGCTCCGTCGATAGCACCGTTGGGTTTACCGCAGCGAGGCTAGCAGCCACCGAGGGCTGGGCTGGCAGATCGGTGCGAACGAAGAAACGCCCTTGGCCTGGTGACGCCGGCCTCAGAGTGACCGTAGTCGCAAGGCCCGAATGGAGCCCGATGCCTTTGCGATCTACCACAGTGGCCAAGGTAGTTTGCCTGGCAGCTACGCCCCAGTTCGATTGGGTCGATCGATCGGAGTCAAGACCTGTTTGCACCATTAAAAACGCTCCCCAAACCCGAAGTGGATGCGGCCCTCGCCCTGATTGCTAAAGCCGTAGTCAACCCGCAGGGGACCTAGGGGAGTCGAGACCCGCACCCCAGCTCCATAGCCAATGCCGCTGCCGGGCTTACCCCGCGCCGGACCAGGGGCACCGGGTACGGAATTACCGCTGCCCAGGTCACTGCCAACATCTAGGAATAAAGCGCCACCCAAGAACGAAAACAGCGGAAAGCGATATTCGGCGGTGAACTGAGCATAGCTACGTCCACTCCCCACTTCGCCTTCGTCATAGCCGCGAATAGAGTTGGTGCCACCCAAAGTAAATGCCTCATAGGGAGGTAATTCGCCAACAATGGTGCCCGCCTGAAAGTTGAGGGCCAAGGCCTGGGGCCCCTCAGCAAAGTTCAGCAGCCTGAGGGGAATGTAGTAGCTGTAGCTCCCCCGCAGCCGATTCATAAAGATGCTGCCCCGCCCTAGGGGCACCGACTGCTCGGTGTTGAGCCGCAGAACGCTGCCGCTGGTGGGGTTGAAGGCATCATTGCGGCGATCGAGAGTAGCACTGACGGGGAATGTCCAGAGGTCATCAACCCCACGACTGCTTGCCGTCAGGGGTCTGCCTTCGGCGTCTACAGCGTTGACCCTACCATCGGCATCGCGAGCCGACACGTTTTGAATCAAAGTGCCTACCGCCACCGTCCAACCATTGTCAAAGGGACGACTAAAGGTAATGCCGGTACCCAGGCGGCGAATGCGCACCTGATCGCCGTTAGCTAGGTTGATAGGGTTAGGGCCGTCCTCAAAATTGAGGTTGTTGGCTGAGCGAGCAAAGGCGTTAACAGTGTAGGAAGTCCGGAAGGGATCACCCGCAATCCAAGGATCCGTAAAGGACACGTCAAACAGAATGTCTCGGGTGCTGAGCTGGGCCTCAGCGCTGAATTTCTGGTTGTTGCCGCCAAAGTTATCCTGGCGGAAGCTGACCGTACCGAAGAGATCGCCGGTAAAGTTAAAGCCCAGACCAGCAGCTACAGAACCTGTGTTGCGCTCAGACACGTTAACGATCAGCTTAACTTTGCGCGGGTCGTCTTCTGCAGGTTCTAGCCCTGGCACCACATCCTCAAAAATTCCTAGACCAAACACCCGCTGAAAGTCTTGTTCAATGCGGGCCTGGTTAAAGACTTCGCCGGGCTCGGTCTCAAACTCGCGGGTAATGATGAAAGGCCGAGTTCGTCCCCGGACTGGGTTGCCCTCATCGTCGACGGCCTGACCCTGGTCGTTGATGTAACGCACCTCGATGCTTTCAATTACCCCTTCTGCAACCTCTAGGGTGACGACTCCATCGGGCGAAACCTGGGGAGCTGCTACCACCTGGGCCAGCACGTAGCCCTGATCTTGGTACCACTGGTTGAGCTCTAGAATGCCTTCTTGAAAGTCAATCAGGTTGATGATCTCACCCTTTTGTTCGTCAAAGATTTCGTCGACGATGGTTTGGGGCAGTACCTCATTTCCCTCGAGTCGCACGTCAGTGAGCACCGGGTTGGGCTGCACTAAAAAGGTGACTCGCACTCCCAAATCGGTATCTTCGGGCTGGGCATCGACGTCGGCAAAATAACCGGTAGCAAAAATGCTGTTGATGTCTTGCTGAAGCTGGGTACGGGTAGTGGTGCGCCCGGCTTGGGTTTCAATTACGCTATAAATCAGGTTCTCAAGGGTCGGATCGAGTTCGCCCTGATTAGGCTGAATCTGAACTTCGGCGACCAGAACCCGGGGCTCTTCGACCTCTGCGGCTGGTTCTTCAGGGGATTCTTCAGCAGGCTCTTCGGCTGCCTCATCGGCGGGCGTGGCTTCAGGGGTCTCGGTTTGCTCTGGCGTAGGGTCTGGCTGAGGCTGGCTACGGCGCTGTACGGCTCCGTCTAGAATGCGCTGGGCCTCTTCGGGAGTGATTTCGCGCTGGGTGCTGGGGGTTTGAGCCAGCTGAGCACTCTCTAACTGGGCACTCTGTTCAACACTAGACTCTGAGCCAGTGGCGGGAGAGAGAGCAGTAGCAGCATCTGCGGCGGTCTCACCCTCTACAGAGCGGTAGCCGTCGATCGCGCCCTGGAGGTTTTCAGCTACGGGGCTAGGGCCTAGGTCGGGCTGAACTTGACCAAAGTCGAGAGTATTGTCGGGATCGGAGGTACCTATAACAGGCTCAGCCAGGGCATCAGCACTTTGGCTATAGCCTGGTTCCAGGGTCTCCGAGGGTTCAGCTTCGGAGGAAGCTGCCTGCACGACAGATTCTGGGGCGGCTGGATCGGCCTGGGCCGGGGTTGCAATCAGCCCTACCAGCCCAGAGGTGGCCAACACGGCCAATAAATAATTAGGAGAAACCCGCATCTAAAACACACCTGCTAAACACGTCCACACACCAACCAAAGCACCCTCTCCCGGGCTGAGAGCCAGGGAAAACTGCCCTGGGCGGGCCGCTGCCCCCACAATCGGACAAATTCTACCGCATTGATGGTGCTAATTCTTGGCCGATTGTGCCGCCACCTTTTCTAGCACACGCTGGTAAGCCGCTTCGACCTGGCCCAGATCTTGCCGAAAGCGATCTTTGTCGAGCACCCGTTGAGTTTCGTCATCGGTGGTTTGATCCCATAGACGGCAGGTGTCAGGGCTAATTTCGTCGCCCAGCAAAATCTGCTGTTGGGTATCGAGGCCAAACTCCAGCTTGAAGTCAACCAGAGTGATAGCGCAGCCCATGAAAAAATCCGTCAGGATTTGATTGATGCTGATGGCAAGACGGCGCAGAGTGGCGATCTGTTCCTCACTGGCGATCGCCATGGCGCGAATGCGATCGCCCGTCAGCAGCGGGTCACCCAGCGCGTCGTCTTTATAGTAGAACTCCACCAGCGGCGGATCGAGGCGCTGGCCCAAGGGCAGGCCGGTCTGCTTGCACAGGCTGCCCGCCGCCAGATTGCGCACCACCACTTCGAGGGGGATGATCTGGAGGGCTTTGACCCGCATGGTGCGATCGCCCGTTGTTTCCAACCAGTGGGTGACAATGCCCGCTGCCTCAAGCTGCTTAAATAGATACGTGGAGATGGCGCAGTTGATGTGCCCCTTACCGACTATCTGACCCTTCTTTTGGGCATTAAAGGCGGTGGCGTCGTCTTTAAAGTAGGTGAGCAGCACCGCCGGGTCGTCGGTGGCGTAGATAATTTTGGCCTTGCCTTCGTAAAGTTTTTCGCCGAAGGTGTTTTCGCTAGAAGGGTTTTCGCCAGAAGTATCACCAGAGGCCATGGTCGTAGGGCGGTATCAGGGACATCCCATAGTAGCCCAAGAGGTTTGTGGATGAGTGGGAGGGTGGATGAGTGGGAGGGTGTGGAGGTTACTGGAAGTGGATAAGTTAGTTTTACCCCTACCCATCCACCCCCTACCCATCCACTCGCCTACTCCTCCCGTCGCGCTGTACCCTTAATTAAGTAACTGTCACCATCGCGCAACGCTCCATGGCCACCATCAACGACAACTATCTCAAGCTTAAAGCGGGCTATCTGTTCCCCGAAATTGCTCGCCGGGTCAGCGCCTTTGCCGAGGCCAACCCCGACGCTCCAATTATTAAGCTGGGCATTGGCGATGTGACTGAGCCCCTGCCCAAAGCTTGTCGCACCGCCATGGTTAAAGCGGTGGAGGACATGGGCGATCGCACCTCCTTCCACGGCTACGGCCCTGAGCAGGGCTACCTCTGGCTGCGCGAAAAGATTGCCCAGCACGACTTTCAAAGCCGGGGCTGCGACATTGACGCCAGCGAAATTTTTATCTCCGACGGCTCAAAGTGCGACTGCGGCAACATCTTAGATATTTTTGGCAGCAACAACTCTATTGCCGTTACCGACCCGGTCTACCCTGTCTATGTCGACACTAATGTGATGGCAGGGCACACCGGCCCCGCTAACGAAAACGGCGAGTACGGCAGCCTTACCTACCTGCCCATCAGTGCTGCAAATGCCTTCACCGCCAGCATCCCCCACGAAAAAGTAGACCTGATCTACCTCTGCTTCCCCAACAACCCTACCGGGGCAGTAGCCACCAAAGAGCACCTGCAAGCCTGGGTCAACTACGCCCGCGCCCACGGCTCAATCATTTTGTTTGATGCCGCCTACGAAGCTTTCATCACCGACCCCACCATTCCCCACTCCATCTACGAAATTGAGGGAGCGCGGGAGTGCGCCATTGAATTCCGCTCCTTTTCTAAGAATGCCGGCTTCACCGGTACTCGTTGCGCCCTGACGGTAGTCCCCAAAACCCTCATCGGCAAAGCCGCCGATGGCACCGAAGTTGCCCTTCATGGCCTGTGGAATCGCCGCCAGTCCACCAAGTTCAACGGCGTCTCCTACATCGTGCAGCGTGGAGCCGAGGCGGTGTATTCTCCTGAGGGGCAGGCCCAAACCAAAGCCCTGATCGACTTTTATATGGAGAACGCCCGCATCATTCGCGAGCAGCTCACCGCCGCAGGCATTGCCGTCTACGGCGGCGTCAATGCCCCCTACGTGTGGGTCAAAACCCCCAACGACCTGACCAGCTGGGACTTTTTCGATAAGCTGCTGCACACCTGCCATGTGGTCGGCACCCCCGGTTCGGGCTTCGGGGCCGCAGGCGAAGGCTACTTCCGCATTTCGGCCTTCAATAGCCGCGACAACGTGAACGAAGCCATGCGCCGCGTCACTGAGAAATTCCGAGTGTAAGAACAAATCAATCAGGCTTCCTAGGGTGGGCACTGCCCACCAGATGACCTTTTTTACCCGATTAAACCTTCTTTAGAGCACCGCTGAGGAAAACTTCCATGCTCACCATCGCGCTACCCAAGGGCGGCATGCTCAAAGACAGCATTCGCCTACTACAAGCCGTTGGCCTTGACTTTAGCCTGTTTCTCGACAGCGCTAATCGCCAGCTGCAAATTACCGACGCCTCAGGCCAGGCTACGGGGCTACTGGTACGCGCCCAAGATGTGCCGGTGTACGTGGAATATGGCCAAGCCCAGCTAGGCATGGTCGGTTACGATGTGCTGCGCGAGAAAAAGCCCGCCGTGGCCCACTTGGCCGACCTGGGCTTTGGCGGTTGCCGCCTGTCGGTGGCCGTCAAAACCACCAGCCCCTATCGCTCAGCCCTCGATCTGCCCGCCCACAGCCGAGTAGCCTCCAAGTACGTCAACTGCGCCCGCGACTACTTCCAAAGCCTAGATTTACCGGTGGAGATTGTGCCTCTCTACGGCTCAGTAGAGTTGGGACCGATTACGGGCATGTCCGAGGCGATCGTCGATCTAGTTTCGACAGGCAAAACCCTGAAGGAAAACAACCTGATGGAGCTAGAAGTGCTTTACCACAGCACCGCCCGACTGATTGCCCACCCGCTGAGCTACCGGGTCAACCCCTACGGTCTCAAGGATTTGATCGATCGGGTGCGCACCGAAGCAGAGGCGGTGACCGTGTAGGACGTCTTGCTGGATAAGTTAGTTTCAAGCACACCAAGCCCTCTATCGAAAAGACAGAGGGCTTTTGCAATGAAACGGGCGATAGTCAAAGATAAAGCCTGACCAGCGATCGCACGTAATCCTAAAGCGATCGCACCTCATCCCGCTGTCGCTCAGCACTGAGCGGCTTGTAGAAAACTACCAACCCCAACAGCGGAGTAATCAGCGTGTTGTCAACCTCAAACATCGTCGGCTTAGCGTAAACATCAAGCGATCGCCCGGTAGGATGTAAAACATTGCACTCTAAAAGCTGCCGTCATGTTTATCGACTACATCACCCTCATGCTGATCAACATGGTCGCCGGGCTGGTGCTGCTGGCCGACTTTGTCTATCACGGGCTAGACGGAGCCAACCTGAAGCGGTGGATACCGGGCTTTGGGCTGGTGGGAGCGATCGCCTTGGTCACTGGTCTGCACATGGTCTTGACCTGGCCCGTACCGGGCAGCTTCAACATTTCCTTTGGCGAAACTACAGTGCTGTTTGGGGGGCTTTATCTGGCCACTGCGATCGCGATCGCCCAGGGTTGGGACTTGCTCTCGCTAGCGGTCTACGCCTTCTTCGCGGGCCTTACCTCGGTTGTTATCGGGGCACGCATGATCAATCTGGGGCAAACTCAACAACCGTTGGTGGCGGGGCTGGGCTTTATTTTGACTGGCTTAGGCGGGGTATTAGCAGCCCCTACCCTGGTGTACCTGCGCGGCAACAAAAGCTGGCGCATCCTAGGAGCTATAGTCCTGCTGGCGGCAGCACTGGTGTGGGCATTCGTTGGCTTTCTGGCCTACTGGGGCCACCTAGACGTCTTCAGCGACTGGCAGCCTCCCCTGATGCGCGGCGAACCTTAAGAGGATTGCTAACCGCGCAACTCTAGCCGACAGAACGATTCCAAAAGGAAGCTTTGCCCGCAGCTTACGTAAAGCCGCGAAAGAGCGCCAAAAGTGCGCCTATCCCAGGAACAGCAAACCCAGGGCAGACTTTCGTGGTTCCAAACTTAATCTTTGTTTACAATCAAGGTTAAGCCCTTAGCCTATCCTGCCATGCTGCTTCAGCCCGACCAGCGCACCAAGCTTGACGAGTCTAGCGACACCACCTTCTACGATGCTCCTCGCTTTGTCACCCACGTAGATGATGGCTTTATTCAGCAACTCACGGACCTCTATCGTGAGCGGTTGAATCCTAACAGCCGCATCTTCGACATGATGAGCAGCTGGGTCTCACACCTGCCCGCCGATATAGACTTTGAGTGGGTCGAAGGCCACGGCATGAATGCCGAAGAGCTGGCCAAAAACCGCCGCCTCAACCACTATTTTGTGCAAAACCTCAACGAAAACCCAAAGCTGCCCCTGGATGACCAGTCCTTTGATGCAGTGCTAAATACCGTGTCGGTGCAGTATCTACAGCAGCCTGAAGTGGTGTTTGGCGAGATGTACCGCATTCTCAAGCCGGGCGGCATCGCCATTGTCAGCTTCTCAAATCGCATGTTTTACCAGAAAGCGATCGCCGCCTGGCGCGACGGCAGCGAAACCCGCCGGGTCAATCTGGTCAAAGGTTATTTTGGCTCAGTGCCTGGCTTTAGCAACCCAGAGGTGGTAACTCACACCCCCAGCGTTCCTGCCTTTCTGCAAATGCTCGGTATGCCCGGTGGTGACCCCTTCTATGCCGTTATCGCCGAACGGATGGAACCGCTGGTGTCTAGCTAGCCTTAGTCGGCATTGCAAGCTTGTGGACTATGTGCCAAACAGCACGAGGGTGCGATCGCTAATTGCTTGCAAATTGCGGCTTAGGTCATTGCGAATGTGTCGTTCGATCAACGCTACGGGCATGGCACGGGGAGGTTGAATCACTAGGTCATAGCCTAAGCGAACTACTTCGTTAGCGGCATCCTTTACTGGTTCTAAGGTCCACTTCCCCTCGAACTGGCGAAAATCGCCCTCCACCATCGTGAAGTGCAGTTCCCTAGGGAAGGTCTCGACCATATCTAGCACCACACGGGCGCAAAACTTGATGTTGAGAAAGCACTGGGAGCCAATTTGCTCCAGCCGAATGCCACCGTTGGGATGGCTCAACCGCTGACTGTGAGAGAGATTTGGAATAAAGCTTGACAGGTTGTTGTAGTCCGTCAGCACCTGCCAAACCTGATCAGCCGTGGCTGAAATCTGGGTGGAGGCCAAAATGCGGCGCTGTTGCCCCTGTAGCTTTTCAGTATGAATGGTGACACCGGGTACCGAAGCAGAAATCTCAGCGTTTAGGAGAGCCGATTCAAAGTTAGTGTCGGGGGTTGTTGCAGTCATGGGTTAAAACCAGCCCTTAACGGTGCAGTTTGGCCAAGCCACCACGCCTGTGCCCAGAATACCAGCAAAATTTGCTGGTACGGTGTTGCCCCTATGAATTGTGGATAGATTTGTCATAGCGTTCAAACTCAAGGGTGAAACAGGTTTGCCAGAGTTGGGCGTCGATTGGCTGACTCGACACCTTTATAGTGCCCCCCAGCTGCTCCACCAGCCCACGGGCTAGGGCCAGGCCGGTGCCGGTGCCAGCAATGCCATCTTTAGTGGCATTGGGGCCTCGCCGGAACTTGTCAAAAATGTGGGGTAAGTCGTCTACCTCAATGGCCGCCCCCAGATTGCTAACTTGCAGGGTGACTCGGCCGTTTTGGGCCTGATTGTCGGCTAGGGCTAAGGTCACAACCGTTTTGGGGGTTGAGTACTTGCGGGCGTTGCCTATCAGCTCTTTTAGCACTTTGGTTAGCCGTTCTGGATCAGTGGCTAGCAATACTGGCCTAGACGGTAGCTGTAGTGCCAGCGTTAGCTCAGCTTGGTGAAACTGTTCTCGGCACTGATCGGCCAAACCAGCAAGTAGCTGCCCTAAATCTGTAGATTGGCGCACCTCTGCGGGAGCCTTAGACTCCAAAGTTTGCAGCAGCAGCAGGTCGTTTACTAAGTTAATTTCACGGGTGCACTGCTGTTCCAGAATATCCAAATACATAGCCGATCGCTCGGGGGTGAGGTCGGGGCGGCGCAGCATGCGAATGGCCAGCATCATGCTGGTGAGGGGGGTGCGTAGCTCGTGGTTGAGGGTGCTGAGAAAATCTTCTTTGAGGTAGTTAAGGTAGCGCAGCTGCTCGGTGTTGCGCTGAGCCTGCCCCTGGAGATAGTGCTGGTGGAAGGCGATCGCACCTATGCTGGCCAAGTTAGCCTGGGCGGTGGGCTCCACGCTCAGCCCCCCAGCCCCCAGCAGTAGCATCGCTCCCTGAAACCCCGCCCCATCCACAGCAATAGCGGTGCAGTGCGCAATAGTGCGTAGCCAGGCAGGTGTCCTACCTTCGTTTTGCAACAGCCCTGCTAGCCCCTTCTGCCAAGACAGCCAAGCCTTGCCTGCCGCTTGGTCAACGGTTTGCTGAATGAGTTCTAAGGCCACTCGGCGCTGCCAACTTACAGTCGAGCCGCTTGCAGCGTCACCGAGCTGGTAGCTAGCAGGGGCTAATCCTTCGCGCCAGCAGGTGTAGGTCAACCCGTGGTCAGGATAGTGGCAGAGCAGCAGGCAAGCCCCTGCGCCTAAGTGGGTGCCCAGCACCTCCGCTAAGGACGGCAAGATGTCGGGCTCGTTAAGCGTAGCAGCCAGGGCATGAACCAGAGGCCAGGTTTCGCGCCCTTCACAAAGACTAGGGGAGATAGACGCTAACCCCTCGGAAGGGCGAGCCTGGAACAAAACCGTCGGATTTTCCGAAGCCATGGGCAACCATTCAACGAAGTATTCCTGACCTCCTGAGCCGGGGGGTGGGGTCTAGGCTAGCCCGACCTCACCCTCGACTACCCCTAGCCTATCTACTGGCCTGCATGGCGGTATCCGTGAATACGCCAATTTTTTGGGCGTTTTCGCTCCGTAAGATCCGCAATTTTCACCGCGATCGCCGCAGGCTTGTCTCTGACCATTGCAGGGCTCAGCTTTATATCTTCTTCATCAGCCGACGACGTTGCCTCTACCCTAATCGTCAGCAGGACATTAGTATTAATGAAGTCAGCGCTGGGGATAGCCCAGACTTGCGCTACCCTGGCAAAAATTCCTTTCCTAGCGGGTTCCTATGGCACGGTCAAAGCAACCTTCGGCTTCTCCAGTAATTGGCACTGTCAAGGGGCCCGGCGAGAACGGCAACCAGTACGTGTTCATTACTGCCGACAATCGTCAGGTCAAAATCGGCGAGTTTGTTTACTACACCGTTGATCTAGCGGATATCCCCAGCGCCCAAATCCTGGGCAAAATCTCCGATCGCCGCCTCATTGACCACCTGCCCGATCGCATCTTTGCTGACCCAGATATCAACCCTGAGGCGATCGCGGCCCTGGTTGGTTTTGCCCACCCTAACCCCGAAATCTACGAAGTCACTGTTGATGTGGTGGGTCACTTTCACCCCGCCCTGGGGTTTATGAACCCCCGCATTGCCCCCGATCCTGGCGCTAAGGTCACCCTAGCAGACGACGAGAGCCTGCGTCAGATCATTAACAAAAAGCAGCCCCAAGAAGTGGGATCGGCTCAGATTGGCTCTCTGTTACTGCGTCCTGGCGGGCGGGTACCAGTAACGCTGGATGTGAAAGAGTTGGTGAGCACCCACATGGCCATCTTGGCGGGCACTGGCTCCGGCAAAAGCTACACGGCGGGCGTACTGATCGAAGAATTGCTCAGCCCCTATAACCGGGCGGCGGTGCTAATCTTTGACCCCCATGGTGAGTACGGCACCCTGGCTGACATGCGCGGCCATCCCAGCTTTGCCAGCGACGATGGCTACAGCCCCGAGGTCAAGCTACTTACTCCCGACGACATTCGCATTCGAATGTCGTCGCTGGACTACTACGACATTCTCACCCTGCTGCCCGATATGAGCGATCGCCAGCAGGCCATTCTCAATAAAGCTTTTAGCCTGCTCGGTAAGCACAAATTTGGCGAACACCGCTGGGATGTGCAAGATCTGATCTCGGCCTGCTACGAGTCAGACCGTACCACCGACGACGAAGGCAATGAGAAAACCGGCTCCTCAGCCCCTGCCCTGGAGTGGAAGCTGGGTAAATTAGAGCGATCGGACTACTTTCACCGTATGGAGCACCTGGCTCCGAAAGATCTGTTCGCCCCCGGCCAAGTCACCGTGCTGCAAATGAACGAGATCAGCCAGGAAGAGCAGCAGGTAATCTGCGCTGCCGTACTGCGCCAAAGCTACCAGGCTCGCATAAACACCGCCAAGGATAAAATTTCTGCCGATGACGAAAACTACTTACCCTACCCGGTGTTCATTTTGATCGAAGAGGCCCACCGTTTTGCCCCGGCCAATGAGCCGGCTCGCTGCAAGCAGGTGCTGCGCACCATCCTCAGTGAGGGCCGCAAGTTTGGCATGGGGGTAGGCCTAATTACTCAACGCCCCGGCAAGCTCGACTCCGACGTGCTGAGCCAGTGCATGAGCCAGTTCCTCATGCGCATCGTCAACCCAGTGGATCAAGACAGCCTCAAGTACGGGGTCGAAGCCGCTGGACGCGATTTGCTCAAAGAGTTGCCCTCCCTCACCAAGGGTCAGGTGATTGTCTCGGGTGCCTGCGTCAATACTCCGGTGCTTTGCCAGGTGCGCAAGCGGTTGACTAAGCACGGCGGCGAAACTATGAATGCCCCAGAAGCCTGGCTCAGCCACTTTCAAGGCCACCGTCAGCAGGCCCGCCAGCTAGAAAAAGCCGCTCCTGCTAGTCCCGGCAAAAAGGCTGAAACCTTTAGCGGTGTGAGTATTGAGTAGCCGTTAGCCAGCCACCTAAACGTTCGCTTAACGCTTAAGTGGCGAACTGCATTAATCCCGGCCGCTGAGGGCGCGGGCAGTTTCGCGAGATTCTTGCTTGCGCTTAAGGCTTTCGCGCTTGTCGTGGAGTTTTTTGCCCTTGGCTAGAGCAATGGTGGCTTTGACCCAACCCCGCTGAAGATAGAGCTTAAGCGGCACCAGGGTAAGTCCCTTTTGCTCAACTTTGCCAATCAGCTTGCGGATTTCATCGCGGTGCAGCAGCAGTTTGCGGGCACGCTTGGCCTCGTGGTTGTATGCCTTATTGGTCATGGTATAGGGTGAAATGTGTACGTTGTGCAGCCACAATTCCCCATCTTTGATGAGGGCGTAGCCATCGCGCAGATTGACCCTACCCTGGCGAATCGACTTTACCTCTGAACCCATCAGCTCTAGCCCAGCTTCATAGGTTTCAAGAATTTCGTACTCATGACGGGCCTGGCGGTTGTCGCTGACAATTTTGTATCCATCACTTGAATCGGCCACAGTGTGTCCTCCTATTCCACCACCACCCGCCATTCATGCAGTTCATACTCGACACAGTGATGCTGAATCAGCGGGTCGGCAGCCACAATGGCGCGGGCTTCATCAATAGAATTGGCCCGAAATAACAGCATACCACCGCCATATTCGGCCCAGTATCCGCTTTTAGCAGCATAGCCTTGGTCAATAAGTTCTTTGACATAGGCCACGTGGGCCGGCACATGTTGGTCAAAGACGGCTTTGTTAACAACGCCTCTTTCGATTTTAACGAACCAGGGCATAACAGGGCTGCGCAGAGAGTTTGTCTTACAACTGGCCTAGGGTAGATCGATTTGCAGCTCGTCTTCGCTACCTAGGTGGATAGTTTTTACCCAGCGCAGTCGCTTGGGCCGCACCGATAGGCGCATCGCCATAGTAGCGATCACCATCAGCCAATGCAGCATGTACAGGTTACCCCACAGAGTTTGTAAACTACTCACCCAGATGGGCTGTTGCTGAATACGCCGCAAACCGCAAAACATACCTACCATAGACAGCGTCAGCGCCAGACTGGACACGGGCAAAAATAGCGGCAGCCGGTGGCGCAGCATGGCCATGGCAAAGTCGGGCAGAGCCACTGCAGGCAAGCCATACTGAATCATCCAAAAGGCAGCCATGTCGAAGGTTTTGGCTGGAGGCAAGCGGTGCTGGACAATTAACCGCCAGTAGTCAAGGTAGCGCTGGTAGCCCCCTTCAGCCCAGCGATTGCGCTGATGCCACAGGGCTAGAGGCCGCTCAACTCCCTCTTCGCCCACGGCGGGATGCAGCAAAAACTGAATCCCCCAACCACTAAAGTGCAGGCGTAGGGTGAGATCGAGGTCATCGGTAATGGTTTCTTCGTTCCACCCGCCGCACTGGGCTAGGGCGGCCCGCCGCACAAACTGGCCGTTGCCTCGCAGTTCGCCAATACCGCCGAGGCTAATGCGCTGCTGCTGAAAGTAGCTATCGAGGGCCATTTCGGCCTGCTGACCACGGGTCCAAAGATTTTTAGCTCGGTTCACGACAGCTTTTTGCAGCTGCACAGCACCAACCTCAGCTTGGTCAAACAAGGGCACAAGGTGGCGCAGTAGTTCCTTAGGCACACGGGCATCGGCATCGAATACGCCGATGATGTCACCTTTGGTATTGGGCCATACCTGGTTAAGCGCCCCTGACTTACCCCCGCTAGACCCGACTGCACGGCGCAGTACCCGCAGTTGTGGGTAACGGTTGGTGAGTTTTTGCAAACGCTGATGGGTGCCATCAGTGCTGTTATCGTCGATGATCCAGACCTCGTATCGGCAGGCAGGATAATCCAGCTGACAGAGGGCTGCAACCAATGGTCCTATTACGGTTTCTTCGTTCTTGGCGGCCACCAAAAGGGAAACGTAGGGCCAATCCTCCCAGGGAGAACCTGCGATGGTTAAAGACCGGCCTTCAGCGATCGCGCCATTAGTTTGAGGAGCCTCTTGGGTTAAAGAGGGCAGCGGCGGTGGCGACAGCAAAGGCCGACCTAACAAAATTCGCAGAGCGTGGGTGGTGAGAATGGCCGTTAGCCCCAGCACCACCCAACTACCCCAAGAAACTAGGTGCAGCACAATGGTAAGGCTCCACAGCACACCTAAGGTCAGGGCTGCCTTAGAGCGACGACCGGCAAATCCCGGAAAATCTTCAATTTCCAACTCTTTGATTGGGGTGTGGAAACGCCTAGGGGAAAAGCGTCCAGGAAAATCAACCATGAACTCAGGTAGGGAGCACAACAGAAAACGACGGCGGCCAGACTACGACACAGATCAGCACCTTATGCTAAGGATGGCTTCGGCCTAGGTCTATCATCCTCGATTTTGCGGAAAATTTTAGTGATACCCCCAATACCATCCTGGGGAATGCTAGTTCTAGGTCGCGTCATCGTCAGCAACCTGGCGAGGTAAGTATCCAGTATCCTAAGCATCTGACCCCGATGACCGTCCGAATATTCGTTTGTTGAAATTTGACCTAAGGCCAGGCCTATGAGTTTGACGTTTGAGGCAATTCAGCCCGCAGGCAAGCAGGATATCAGCGTTTACATGCCCTACTACCAGGGCAATAAGCGTAACGCGCTGCCTTACGCCATTTCTCTATATAAGCAGGGCAATCTGGAGGGGGAGCGGCAAATTGAGGGGAGCGATAGTATTGCCTTTGTAGCCACCTGGAATGTGTCTGTACTACCGGCAGACTTGACCCGCTGTCGCATGCAGTTTGAGGGTGACAACGATCTCAGCTACGAGATTACAATGGCGACCTTTGAGTTTGTGGATTTTTTGTTTGACGTGATTGTGGCGCTGCGCCAGAAACGCCCGGCAGATTTTTCCCAGGGGTTCTATCGCAAGCTATTGCGATTGGATGAGTAGGGCAACCACAAGACCAGTGAGGCTCTGGGGACAGGCTGAGCGGCGGGGCCGTTGAGATGCCTACCGCTGACATCCCTATAAGGTGGCAGAATGAGGGTGGTGCTGTGCCCACTGACCTACTTGACCAGAGTGCTCTGTGGCGTTGAGGTCAGGGAGCAGTGCATTACCCCATGGAGGACTTGTGGCGTGCCCAGTTCAGCGAAGCGTTTGGTGATTGGTTCAACCGAGCCCTATAGCGGCAAATCGGCAATTTTACTGGGTGTTGGGCTCCAGCTTCAGGGGTTGGGCATGGATGTTGGGTTTGGTAAACCCATAGGCAACTCAACTAACGAGGATAGGAAAGATCCAGATCTAGACTTTATTGTCGATACGTTAAGGCTACCAGCGGCGCGATTTTACCCACCGGTCATCTCGTTGAGCGAAGCTACTGTGGCCGATCGCCTAGTGCTTACCGATCAGCCTCCAGCTAGCTACAGCTTGCGGGACTATACCGAACAGCGGGGCGAAGACTTACTGCTGCTTGAAGGACCTGGCAATCTAACTGAGGGTACGCTGCTGAACCTGTCTGTCGCCCACATTGCTGCCGATATTGACGCGGCGGTGCTGCTGGTAACCCGCTACGACTCGCTGCTGCTGGTCGATCGCCTGCTGGCTGCTAAAGCCCAGTTGGGGTCGCGCCTAATTGGAGTAATTATCAACGATGTGCCCATAGATGCGGCACAGGCTTGCGCTGATCTGGCCCGTCCCTTTTTGGAAAACCAGGGAATTCCGGTACTGGCGGTGCTGCCACGATCGCCCATCATGCGCAGCATCACCGTGCGCGAAATTGTGGCGCGGCTGGATGCTGAGGTGCTGTGCTGCTCCAACCGCCTGGACCTGATGGTGGAAACCCTCACGATTGGGGCTATGAACGTGAACTCAGCCCTGCGGTACTTCCGCAAAGCCACCAACATGGCAGTGGTGACGGGGGGCGATCGCACTGACATTCAGTTTGCGGCGTTAGAAACCTCTACCCAATGTTTGGTGCTAACCGGCCAAATCCCTCCTTCTCCGAAGATTTTAGAGCGTGCTTCGGATTTAGAAGTACCAATTGTCTCCGTTGACTCTGACACTCTGTCTACCGTAGAGCGCATTGACGAGCTGTTTGGCCAGGTGCGTCTGCATGAGCCCGTTAAGGTACAGTGCATTCAAGAGTTGGTAGCTACCCACTTTGACCTAGACCGTCTGCTGCACTTGCTCGATCTCAAACTGCCAGTTTCGGCTACCTGAAGTCTGCGGAGCTAGGGATAGAGTGTAGCCGGACCCGTTTGGTCTGATACAATGAAGCGCGTTATTCTCGCATTCGGTGCAGCCTTTGAGTCAGTCCATGGAAGCGTCGCTCGAATCCGCTAAAGTCGACACGTTTTTACAGGAACTTGCGGCTATTCAACAGTCGGGTTCCAAGCGGGTGGCTATTTTGGGGTCGCGCCATGTGCCGATCACCCACCAGCAACTCATCGAGCTGATGACATATGCGCTGGCCCTAGGGGGTAATCGCATCATCACCTCGGGGGCGACTGGCACCAACTCTGCCGCGATTAAAGGGGCGATGCAGGCCGATCCCAACCTGCTCACCGTAATTTTGCCCCAGAGCCTGGAACGCCAGCCTCGCGAGTCGCGCGATCAGCTAGAGCAGGTCATGCACCTAGTCGAGAACCCGGCCAACGATGCCATGTCTTTGGCAGAGGCGAGCTCACTGTGCAACCAGGAAATTATTTCTCGCTGTCAACAGCTGGTTTGCTTTGCCTTTCATGACAGCCATACCCTGCTGAAAACCTGTCAGGATGCGGAAGACCAGCGCAAGATTGTGACGCTGTTCTACTTCGACTAGCGATTTTTGGAAAATTGGAGTTGACGGGTTCAGAGCATTCCAGCGTTCTAACTTGCCAACCCGCTACTGTCTCATCTATATTCCCCCACGGCAGAAAATTAGCGAGGATAGCAATTTATGGCATCTTTGATGGCTATGCCAGGTTTTTTGCTGATTAGCATTGGGCTAGCGGCGCTGCTGGTTTATCTGCCTTTTCTGGCCGTGGGCTACGGGCGGTTCGCAGTGGGCTATGACCAGGCTGCCCCCCGGGCCATGCTGGCCAACCTGCCCCCCTACGCTCAGCGGGCTACCTGGGCCCATGAAAATGCTTTCGAGTCGATGATTTTATTTGCTCCGGCGGCGCTAATGGCCTACGTCACCCAACAGCAGTCGGGGCTGGCGCTGGGAGCTGCGACCGCCTATCTAATAGCCCGCACCCTGTATCCAGTGGCATATATTTTGAATGTGCCGATTGGGCGATCGCTGATGTTTGGGGTCGCCAACCTGAGCACCTTCACCCTCTATGTCTTGAGCTGTCGGTCGGCCTTGATGTAGTCTGTTGGTGCGCAGATACTCAACGGTACTTATGGCTTCTAGCTTTTCCTTTGATATCGTCAGCGATTTCGACCGTCAGGAACTGGTCAACGCCCTCGACCAGACTCGGCGGGATGTAATTAGCCGCTACGACTTGAAAGACACCAAAACCACCATTGACCTGGCGGACAACACCATCACCATCGAAACTGCCAGCGACATGACCCTGGATGCGGTCAAAGATTTGTTGTATCAGAAAGCAGCCAAGCGCAATCTCTCCCTCAAGATCTTTGAGTTCGGTGATGTGGAAGCGGCCAGCGGCACCCGCGTACGCCAGACCATCACCCTCAAAAAGGGCATTGAGCAGGAGATGGGTAAGCAGATTACCAAGCTGATCCGTGACAACCTCAAAAAGGTGACCGCTGCGATTCAAGGGGACGCGGTGCGGGTAACCGGCAAGTCTAAGGATGACCTGCAACAGGCCATGCAGCTAGTGAAGCAGGAAGACTGGCCCGTGGCGGTGCAGTTTACCAACTATCGGTAGAAACCATGGGTAGGGCGATCGCCCCACTCCCTGGGCACGCTAGGAACCCTGCCATGCGAGCATCCTGCCATGACCGCTGACCTCGGCAACACCGAACTAGGCACCCTAGGCGAAACCCTGGTGGCCAACTGGCTAACGACCCAGGGCTGGCGACAGTGCGATCGCCAGTGGCACTGCCGCTGGGGCGAGCTGGATTTGGTGATGGCCCAGGGAGTCGCCAACGCCAGCGGTCAGCTTGCCTTTGTCGAAGTCAAAACTCGCAGCCAGGGCAACTGGGATGCCTACGGCCTGATGGCGATTACCCGCAGCAAGCAGGCCAAACTGTGGAAAGCCGCCCAGCTCTACTTGCTCCAGCATCCCCAGTGGGGCGAGGCCACCTGCCGATTTGACGTAGCCCTGGTAGCTTGCCGGAGCGGTCAACAACCGCCTATCAGCCCCAATAAGCATCTGTCTGTGGATGATGCCCGCTATCTAGTGCTGCAAGA
Organism: Nodosilinea sp. WJT8-NPBG4; assembly: GCA_019359285.1. Classification (GTDB taxonomy): domain Bacteria; phylum Cyanobacteriota; class Cyanobacteriia; order Phormidesmidales; family Phormidesmidaceae; genus Nodosilinea. The sequence goes on along the minus strand of JAHHHQ010000069.1, from coordinate 28,717 downwards.
CTACATCGAAAATGCCTTTGACGTGCCCAGTTACTAAGACCGTAAAATGGAGCACAACCGAAATTCTTAATTAAATAATAACGCCCTGTTAGCAGCATTCAGGCATTCATAGTCTAAGCTGCTATATAGAGGTATAGTCGTTGTCCTGCCTCTATCCCTAGCGTCTGCATCCAGCCAGTGGGCTAGAGCAGGCTGCCCACCGTACTTCCCAGTTCGCTGTTTCTCTGGGAATGCCCTATGACCAAGTTTGCAATTTATGTCTGCCCGACCGGAAGCCTAGCCGAGCAGATCAAGCGGTTCTTAGCCGAGCACAGAGAGACAGCAGCCCCCCTTCAGCAAGGCCCAGATGCCTGTTGCTTGCTAATTGAAGGCTTTGAAGAACAATCTGGTGCGGCCCCGATCTATACCCGCAGCCTCGATCGCGCCTACAATCGTGGCCTAAAGGCGCGCCCGACTCCGGTGGTGACCATAGAGGGCCTAGTCGTCAAACCCGACTGGAGCGGTCTGGCGATTACTTCTCCCTGGCTGAAGCAGGTGATGGTGAATTTTGCCTGCACTGTGAAGTCGCCCACCCGCAAAATGCCTCTCCGCATTCAAGATGAGCTGGGTCTACCCCTGGCCTATGGCTCTAACCGCAAAGACAATAAGGCCATAGTCACCCAGGCGAAAGCAGCCATTGACTGGAAAACTCCCACCCAGTGGGAAATGCGGTTTTATCAGCAGTTGACCAATCAAAGCTGGAAATGCCACAGCAGCTGGGATCTAGGTGAAAGCCAGCCTGCGGTCTTAGAGGCCTCGGTAAACTAGAGGTACGCTCCTTAGCCCTGACCCTTGGCGATCGCCCCCGACCTAACCCTGCCCCACATTACCCTGGTGCTGGCCATGAGCCTGGACGGCAAAATTGCCGATGCTCAACGCCGTGCCGCCCGGTTTTCCTCGGCGGCCGACCTGGCTCATCTGGAGGAAAAAGTGGCAGCAGCGGACGGGGTGCTATTTGGAGGGGGCACTCTGCGGGCCTACGGCACCACCTTGAGCGTACGCAACCCAGACCTGCTGGCCCAGCGACGGCAGCGGCAGCAGATTGACCAACCCGTGCAGATTGTCTGGTCGCCCTCGGGCAACCTCGACCCCAAGTTTCGGTACTTTCAGCAGCCGATACCCCGAGGGTTAGTCACGACTGCCGATGGGGCTCAGCGCTGGGCAGAAACGGGACTGTTCAAGCACATTTGGACAGTGCCCGAAGCCAAAACCCAGCCCTGGAATTGGCCCTGGATTTTAGCTCAGCTGAAAGCGGCGGGCATCCATCACCTGGCTCTCCTCGGCGGGGGCGGGCTGACAGCAGAGCTACTGGGCCACCACTGCGTCCACGACATCTTTATGACGGTGTGCCCGCTAATTTTAGGGGGCAGAACAGCCCCGACCCCAGTAGATGGAACAGGGTTTTTGGTGGCGATGGCTCCCCGGCTCCAGTTGCTCTCCCATCGAGCGGTGGAAGGGGAGGTGTTTTTGCACTATCGAGTCCGGCCCCCACCCCTGCAAGGGGTTGGAAATTCCTTTACCCTGGAGAATAACCAACCCTCTCCTACTGACTAATCTTCCATGGGCTATCCCTCTGTGCCGTCGCTGACTGCCACCTGGCTGCGCTCCATTGATGAGGTTCCCGAAGCCGTGTGGGACGAACTAGCTCAGCCCCTAGTGACACCATTTATGGAGTGGAGCTGGCTGCACAACATGGAGCGATCGGGGAGCGTGGGGGCCAATGCGGGCTGGTTACCCTGTCATCTAGCTCTCTGGCAGGGCACAACCCTGGTCGGAGCAGCCCCCATGTACCTAAAGGGTCACAGCCGGGGCGAATTTGTATTTGACCACCAGTGGGCCGATTTGGCTGAGCGTTTGGGGGTAGAGTATTATCCCAAACTGCTGGGCATGTCGCCCTTTACCCCGACGGAGGGCTATCGGTTTTTGATTGCCCCCGACGCCGACGAAGCGATCGTTACTCGGGCCATGGTAGAGGTGATTGACGGGTTTTGCGATCGCAACAAGATCTCCGGCTGCCACTTTCTCTACGTCGACCCCGAGTGGCGGGCCACCATGACCGAGCTGGGCTTTGCCGAATGGCTGCACCACAGCTACGTGTGGCAAAACCATGGGTTTAAAGACTTTGACGACTACCTAGGCATGTTTAACGCCAACCAACGGCGCAACATCAAGCGCGAGCGCAAGTCGATGGCGACGGCGGGTCTGCGTCTAGAGGCGATCGCCGGAGATGCCATCAGCAAGACCCTGTGCGACCAGATGTACGATTTTTATGTCGACACCTGCGACAAGTTTGGCTGGTGGGGCAGCAAGTACCTGAGCCGTAAATTCTTTCACCTGCTGCACCATGACTACCGCCACCGCATGGTGTTTTTTGCCGCCTACGGTGAAGACGACAGCGATCCAGTGGGCATGTCGTTTTGCCTAACCAAGGGCGATCGTCTCTACGGCCGCTACTGGGGCTCAACCCTAGAGATGAATAACCTGCATTTCAATGCCTGTTATTACGCGCCCATCGAGTGGGCGATCGCTAACGACATTACCCTGTTCGACCCTGGAGCGGGGGGACGCCACAAAAAACGGCGGGGATTTCCAGCCCTGGGCAACTACAGCCTGCATCGGTTCTATTCCCCTCGCATGAAAACGCTCCTGACCCGCTACATCTCTGAGGTCAACGAGTTCGGGCAGCAGGAAATTGACGCCATCAACGCCGAGCTACCCCTCAAAACGCCCCCAGGGGATAGCGTCTGCCCTCAGGCCTAGGCCCAAATGGCTCAGGTATGGCAACAGCACCTCAGGCGGGCACCCTAGAAGCACGGATTTGTTTGGCTGAGTAAGCAATGGATAGGGTCAGTGGCAGAACTGGAGAGCATTGAGCGTAGCCTGCGAGACTTAGCCCCTGCCGACCTATACGCGGCCCTATGGGTTGATCTTTCTCCCCAAACCCTGATCAAGGTGTTTGACCATCTGCGCACCCTTCAGCATATTTTGATCGACTACGTGCCTCGTGATGTGGCCCAGCAGCCACCCCTTAGCCCTCAGATACGCCATTGCTGGCATCGCGGCACCTTGTTATTTACTGATTTAACCGGTTTTACCCCGCTGTTTGCGGCCAGTGCGGCAGCAGGGCAAACTGGGGCCGAGACTCTGCTGTCCTTAATCAACGACTACTTTGCCCGGATGGTAGAGCTGGTTAGCAAAGCTGGCGGCAATCTGCTGGAGTTTACCGGCGATGCCATGCGGTGCAGTTTCGCCATGAGACCTATCAGTCTGGCGGCGACTACGCCGAGGTGATGCAGGCCGTCTATGCTGGGCTGCGGATGCAGCGAGCCATAGAGAATTTTGCCGCCATCGAAACCGCTCAAGGCCCTCTATCGTTGCGCATGCGGTTAGGCATTCATCCAGGGCAGTTTGTAGCAGCAGACATTGGTACCCCCCTGCGCTGAGCCCACGTGCTGCTGGGGCAACCGGTGCTGGTAGCGAAGCAGACCGAAGGGGCCGGGGCAGTGGGCCGAGTATGCCTCAGCCAGGCTGGGTACCTGCGGCCCACCCCCTGAGCCTAGAACCTAACCCTGGGGCGAGCTGGCTAGTGGTCGACAACTTAGACGCCAAGACCCTAGGAGAGTACGACCTCACATTGAGCCGTCGCCGCATAGCTAGCTCGATGTTGTTTGACCGCAGCGTGTCCGGCCTAATCGGCGAAATTCAAACCAGCCTGGCCACCATTGAGCCCTTGGCTAGCTATTTGCCTCGCCCGGTGCTCCAGTTGCTTGTCAATACCGCTGCCGCCCGCCGCATTCCCCCGGCTTTTCCGACGGCAGCGGTGGCCTTTGTCAATTTAATGGGTCTGCCAGAGGCAGTAGATCCAGCTTACCCCGACGATACTGACGGCATTGTCACCTGCTTTTCCTATGCCTTTGCCCTCATCAACGGCGCAGTAGAACGGCGGCGCGGCATCTTGCAAAAAGTGACCTACCACTCAGTAGGCTCAGAGCTGCTGATTCATTTTGGCGTGCTAGCCCCCGATCCCGAGGCTCCCCTACGAGCTGCCGACACTTTGCTGGCAATTCGTACCCTGGTTGGCCAGTTGCGATCGCCGATGCGGCAGGGCCAGCCCTTACCCATTAGCTGTCGCATGGGGTTGACCTACGGCCGAGTGTTTGCTGCAGAAATTGGTGAGCCCCGAGGCCGACGCGAGTTTAATGTGCTGGGGGATACGGTCAATACTGCCGCTCGGCTGATGGGTCAGGCCAGCCAAAATCAAATTTTGCTGGATGCTGCTACCAGTCAGGTACTTGAGTCCTATCCCGACTACCGTTGTAGATTTTTGGGGGAATTAGCGCTCAAGGGCAAGGCCACTCCTCAGTCTATCTATAGCCTCGAAGGCTAACGTATAGCCATCGCCAATCGCTTAGAACATTCTGCATACCTTCTGGGAGCGATGGCTACACGCCAGTGCGCCGCTCCAGTTTTTGCTATTGGTTAGTGACTCTGGTCCTAAGCGCAGTGGCCAACGCTATACCACTAGAAAACTGAGGCGGCAGCTCAGCACGCTACCATAGAGAGTCCTAACGTTGTACTACCAGGCCGCGAGCGCGGTGGCCTAACCTGCGATGACTCTACCCTCTAGCACCCAACCTATTGACAAAGCCCAGCGCCAGACCCTCGATGACCAGCTCTCGAAGCGCTACATTGAGCTAGACCCGGCAGGCTATTTTTTAATTTATTTAGACGTGGAGCAGGGACTGATTTGCGCCAAGCACTTTGCCAACATCATTAACGACAAAGGGTTGGCCTGTGACCCCGCTACTGGCAAGCCCTTACCTGTGCGCGGCCCTATAGAGCGTGTACCTACCTGCACCTATAGCGGTCGCACAGCTAAAGAACTCTGTATTGCTATTTTTGAAGATCCAGAGCGTCCTTGCCCTATCACCTACCTCGATCATGCAGCCTACTTGGGGCGCGAATTTATGCGGGCCGAAACTGCTCTCAGCGCTGGCGAACCCTACATTCAAGATTGAGCCTAGGGGGTGAAGCTATCCGTGGGAGGGCATCGGTTTCATACCTGAATTGCCCTGGTCATTCGATTGGTTTGGCTAGTGGACCCGGGAAGCTAATAGCTGCTCTTCTAGCGCTGCAATGCGGTTGTACGCTGCTGTGAGCTGAGCCGTTAGCCGCTGAATTTGTACGTCCGGGGAAAAATTGGTTTCGGTACTCTGGCGGTCTAGATCGAGATAGCTGCTATCGAGCAAAATATCTTTGTGCTCGCAGACGCTGTCCAACATGCTGGGGCTGTGGCGGGGGGCGTTGCCGTAGGCGAAGCGACTGATAGCCGGCTTGCCGGGGATAACTGAGCAGGCCTGGGTCGCAATTAGGGCCGCAACCTGATCGTTGACCTGATCAATCATTTGATGCAGGGCGTCAATCTTATTTGTCAAAAGACTGACCTGGGTTTGCATAGAGTCCATGGAACGCCTGGTTTTTAAATTTCCCTTCTTATCCTAGACTCAAGCTAATAAATCACATTGGGTCTCCTGAATCATTTAACCTTTATTCGCAGGGGCTGCTGTGACATTTACAGCCGTTCTAAGGCAGCCTTACTAATTTCAAAAGCAGCTAAGAAACGTCTGGTTTTGTAAACATATTTGCTGAGATTGTTACACCTTGCCCCAAAAAATTTGGGTAAGTAGATGGCTTTTCTATTTAGGGAAAAAATGGATTTTTGAACCGTCTCGCGTTTCTTATCGGTGGTTTATTGTCGTCAGCCTGTTGGGTTTGCGGCCATGCGTCATGTTGCCGTTAAGGCACTAGGGGACTGACCAAAATGCCTACGAAGGCGATCGCCCCTAGCCCAGCCAAAATGTAGGCCACCACCAAGGCTGAAGACCGCTGCGATCGGTAGACTAGGTCGTTGCGCTGAATGCGCTGAAGTTGATGGTTGTGGTCGAGAGCTGCACCCAACAGCGCCACAGTACCTAAGGCAACGAAGGATAGGCCCAAAACCCGGGTTAACCGCAGAGGATTCACCGTATCTCCTAGAGTTTGGTGAATAGCGGCCACAATGCGCTCAATTCCGAAGCCAAAGCCAATTAAGGCCAGGGCCGTGCGAATCCAGGCCATCAGGGTGCGCTCTTCAGCGGCGCGATTTCGCTCTTTGGCCAGTTCTGTTGCAGGGTTAGGCTCTGGGTTAGACGAACTCATAGCAGTACCAGCCAGGGTAGAAAAGCAAGCGGCTCAGCGAGACTAGCCTACGCTCAAACTGACTAACTTTTAAGCTTAAATTACCTTCTGGTGCTGCGTGGTTAACCTAACCTAGGCGTAGAATCAGCGGCGAGCATGATACTGCTGTTTCAAATAGCCAACCTTTCAACCCGCAACCGATCGCTTCAATCGGCAATTTTACCCATGAATGATGCTCCCCTGCCTTCCCTGGTGAACACCACCAACGAGCTAGCTCGGGAACGCAACCGCGCTGCTGCCGAACGTACCCTAAACGCTTGGAGTAGAATTTGCCTGGGTTTGATTGGGTTTGGAGTGGCCTATGAACAAATTACTCACAGCCTGCGGCGGCAGGCGGCATCGGCAACCATCGTAGCGGACCCAAATTCGACCCTAGTAGGCATAGGGTTTGTGGGCATGGGTCTATTGCTGCTGGGGTTAGCGCTAGTTCAGCACCGGCTGACTCTCAAAGCCCTTGAGCAGCAAGGCGACGTGCTGCCGTCGATTAAGACGCTGAATCGTTGGGCGGTAGTTGCCATTGTGCTGGTGGGAATCGCAGGGTTAGGGGTAACGCTAGTGCTGCCATAGCCATTTCTTAAGTCATTTCTTACCCCAGCAGATCAGCCCCTAACCAGCCTAAGGCCACGGCACCGATCGCAAAAATTGCTAGCCCTGTAGCTTCTGCCACAGACCAGCGGGGCTGGTATTGGTAGTGGGGCGATCGCAGGCGTGCCCTTTCAGCCCGATAATCGGCGATGGCAAACCCCAGGCTCAGCACCCCTAGACCGACATATACCAGGCTAAGACCATAGGCCCATCCATCAATATCATGGGCACTGTAGTGGGCACCAAGCGCCGCCAAGATTTGCTCAAGCCCCAGACCGAGGCCAATCAGAGTAAGGCTGTTGCGCACAAAGGACAGCAGAGAGCGATCGGCGGCTAGGCGGTTGCGATCACGAGCCAGAGCGTCCTGGGCCTGGGGTGGGTAAAGGCTCGACATGGGTGGGCCAGAGCTGATGATGCTGGGCAAAGATTAGCCTACTGAGGCTCGGTCTCTGACAGTTGGGTGGCCTGTTCAACCCAGTCTTGACCCACCCGAATTGTAATGTCGGAGCCAAGGTCACCGGTTGACTCAGACAGGGCCAGCCCTACCCCTAGCAGAGACTCGACCGTACGAGCACTCTCGACATCGCCGCGCTGAGCTACAACTTCGGTGCGGGCCATGGTGGTTGTCAGATCATCAATGATATAGACGTTGCTAAAGCCGTTCTCGCGCAGGTAGTCGGCTACCGAGGCAGCCTGATCGGGCTGGCCAGAGGCATTTTGCACGGCAATAGATAGATCGGCCACATAGTTGCCCTGGGAATTGTCGGCGTAGATGCTCACCCCTTCAGCCTGAAAAAAGTTTTGCATGAGGGTGGCCGAGGCTTCCCAGTTGGGGAGCCAGTAGCTGGCGTTAAACTCGGCTGGAGTGCTAAAGCGACCGGGCAGCATCACCATTTGCAGCTGGTCAGACTCCATTTCGAGACCAAAGTTGGCGATCGCCAGCATTTCCTCCAGGGTGAGGTTGGTGTCGACGTAGCGCTCCACTACTCGCAGCGCCTGGGGCAGCTTGGGCAGCACAGCGGGGTTAGTCAACCGCTCCCGCAATGCCTTTAGCAGCATTTGCTGGCGCTGCACTCGACCAATATCGCCGCTGTCTTTGCGGTAGCGGGCAAACTGCTCAGCCTGGTCACCATTGAGCGTTTGCCAACCGGGATAGAGATCTATATAGAGGCCCTGGGTGCGATCGGTATACTCCATGCGGGTGGGCACGTTGACCTCAATGCCCCCGACCAGGTCAACCATTTCTCGAAAAGCGCTGGTGTTGATGCGCACGTAGCGATCGATCTGAATGTTGCCCAGGTTATAGCCCACGGTTTGAGCGACCAGTTCTGAGCCACCTAGTACGTTAGCCTGATTGATTTTATCCATCCCGAAGCCTGGAATTTGCACGCGGGTATCACGGGGGATAGACATGACATTGAGGGTGCCGGATTCGGCATCAACCCGCACTAGCAACAGGGTGTCGGTACGACCGGCGAACACGGCATCTGAATTGGGCTGAGCATCAGGAACTTCGTCAATGCCCATCACCAAAATGTTGACCGGACGCGTCACCTGGTAGCGAAAGCCCGCCTGCCATAGATCGCCAAAGCTAGCGGCACGGTTGGTATTGCCACCCATAAAGTCGGGCAGGGGCACCGTGAGGGAGATCGCCGCCCCAACCACAGCCGAAACCGCCGCCGTACCCACAAATAGGCTACCCCACAGCAGCGATTTAACCAGGCGTCGGGCTATCCCAGAGGGGTTGGATGATTCGTCAGCAGGGGCGGCTGGTGCAGGTAGTTGACTGTCTAAGGCTGCGACCTCATTTTGTTCAGGAGCGCTAGAGCGGCTGTCTTTAGGGTCAACGTTCTGCAAAGGGGTTGTCATGAATACCTGCTTGACTTGCTGCGACGCCCTACCACCATAGCCCTTGCCACGACTGGCCAATGTAGCCTCAGCATGGTTTTAGACTCAATTTTCAACGCTCAAAGGCAAGATCGGGGACACCCCCCAACACCCTATTAAAACTTCGCAGCAGGTTAATGTGTTAATCAATATTAAGCGAATTTTGCCCTGAAATCTCATTCCAAAGGATAGGATTGAGCCACTTATGCGAGTGGCTGTGAGGCCGCCGTTATGACTTAAAAGTCCAGGGGAAATTTTTATGGCGGCGTTAATTCCTATTATTTTGGCGGGGGGGAAAGGCGAGCGGTTTTGGCCGGTGAGCCGATTGGCCCGTCCTAAACAGTTTTTGTGCCTAGACGGCAGCGATCGCAGCCTGCTGCAAGCCACCGCCGATCGCCTGCTGCCCCTGGCCAACGGTTGGGAAAATATGTGGGTGATTACTGCCGCTCACCTGGCCGACCGAGTGCGTGAACAGCTGCCTGAATTGCCTGAAGCCAACCTGCTGGTCGAGCCAGTGGGCCGCGATACTGCTCCGGCAGTGGCCTGGGGCACCCTCGAGGTCGCCCAGCGCTACGGTGATGACGCCCTAGTGGGGTTTTTCCCCGCCGACCACTGGATTGCTGACGAAGCGGCGTTTTGCCAGACCCTAAACGCAGCAGCTGAGCTGGCTGCTAGCCAAGGGGCGATCGCCACCCTGGGCATTACCCCCACCTACCCCGCCACCGGCTACGGCTACATCGAGCAGGGGGAAGCAACCGGCACCTACGGCAGCCTCAGCGCCTACACCGTCAGCCGCTTCACCGAAAAGCCCGACGCCCCCACCGCCCAAACCTTTATCGACAGCGGCCGCTTCAGCTGGAACAGCGGTATGTTCATCTTCCCTGCCGGGGTGATGGTCAACGAGCTGAAAGCCCACGCCCCCGATTTAATGCAAGCCCTGATCGCTGAAGGGGTTGACGCCTACCCCAACCTAGATAAGCTCAGCATTGACTACGCCGTCATGGAGCACACCGATCGCGCCCAGGTTATGCCCGTCACCTTTGGCTGGGATGACCTAGGCGACTGGAATGCGGTAGAGCGCCTGCTGAAGCAGCCCGGCGAGAAAAACGTCGATTTAGCTACCCACGTTGCCCTTGATACCGAAGGCAGTATTGTTTACTCAGCCGACCCCAACGAGGTCATTGTCACCATTGGCCTAGAGGATGTGGTGATTGTGCGCGACGGCAACGCCACGTTAATTGTGCGCAAAGACCGCACCCAGGATATCAAGGCAGCGGTGAAGCAGATCGGTGCAGAGGACCGCTTTCAGCACTTGCTATAACCTTAGTTACCAGCCACCGGACTTCCCTGAGCTACATTCAGCTTGGGGAAAGTTGCCCAGGGATCCTGTGCCTTAAGAGAGAACGTTCCAGGTTGGACAGCGGTTGATATAATTTCGGGATCAGCCGTTTATACCTGCGCTATGCTGCGGAACTCTGTGGCACGCGGCAACTTGGAACCATGCATCCAACCATTGACGACATCGACTTTCAGGCCCGCCAGGGAAGTGTAGCCGCCATCATTCAAATTTTGAATGATCACTTTGCTGACGAGGGCATTCGCACCCGCGCCATTCAGGACAGCGGCATTTTGCAGCTGCTGGTTGAGGCCCCCAGCGCCGATGCCTTGCCTCAGGAGACGGTGGTTGACCAGGTGCGCAACGTGCTGGAGTCGATCAGCCCACGGGGTATTAACAAGGTCAATATCAACAGCCGCATTGTGCAAGAGCAGCAGCTGCTGTGGCTAGATGAAATTAAGCGGGACCCCAAAAACAGCCTGCTCTGGTCAGAGCCGATTGTGCTCAAACAGCCCAACCCGGTAGCCAGGATGTGGCGCGACCTGCGCGCTCCTCGTCAGCGCAACCCGTTTTTGGATGATGTGTATAAAAAAAAGCCGGCCTCGAGTCGCAGTGCTTTCTGGCGTGGGTTGGTTGGCGGTGCCAGTCTGGCGCTGCTGCTGCTGCTGGTGGGATGGGCCACTAAAGACTGGCTGGGCGTTGACCTGCCGTTAAGGTCCCAGGCCACCCCTACCAGCGAACCAACTCCCACCCCGGCTCCAGAAGTGCCCACAGGACAGGATCCATTTGTGCTGGCGGTGCGCATTGCCCAGCAGTCAGTGGAAGATGGTAAATCGGCTACCACTGCTGCCGCATGGCTAGATCTGGCGGTGCGCTGGCAGCGGGCGGCTGACCTGATGTCTGAGGTGCCGCCTGAGGACGAGCGCTACCCCGTTGCCCAAGATCGGGTGCAGACTTACACCGCCAATAAGGCCATGGCCCTTGCCGAAGCCGAGAAATTCTAAGGAAATCAACACAAACCTGAGCGATCGCCCAGCGCTATGCAGGTCTTAGACAGCCCGATGCAGGGGGCGCATAATGTCATGGCAGCACCCTGCGCAAATTTGCTATATCAGGGATAGCCAGCAACTCTGTATAGCCCCATGACCACCTTAAAAACCTCGCAATCGGCCTCTGCCTCTTCTTCAGCCCGCAACGCTTTAGAAAACCGAGAAGACTTCAGCCTCTGGGCTGAAGCCGTCAAACAGCAGATGCTGGAGGCGCTGCAAAAGCGTCAGCGCACCAGCTAAGAGTGTTTTGTCTAGCTGAGGCTGAAGCCACTGTGGCCATGTTTTGCAAACTCCCTGAGGCTTGCGATCGCGCCAGTGTCTGCTCTGCTAACTGCTTGGAAACTAGCTGAATCCATTAAAATCCCCTGGGGCTTTTACGAAAGCATTCACCCAGGGGATTTTTTAGGTGGAGTTAGGGTTTAGCGATCGCTCCCCGTACTCGCCAGAATCCGCTCGGTGAGTTTCTCCGGCACCGGGTCAAGGTGGTCGTAGGTCCACTTGAAGAAGCCTACGCCCATGGTCAGTGACCTCAGCTCCAAAATCATGGTCTGCATCTCGGCCTGGGGCAGGTGCCCGGTGACCACATCCCAGCCGGGCCAGTCGGATTTGGCCTCGTAGCCAAGAATTTGCCCTCGTCTGCCGGTGATCAGCTTCAGCACGTTAGAGGTGTAGTTGCTGGGTACCGAAATTTCGACCAGGTCAATGGGTTCGAGCAGGGTAGGGGTGCAAGCCGCCAAGCCCTCTTGCATAGCGATGCGGGCCGCCTGCTTAAAGGCATTGTCGGAGCTGTCGACGTTGTGGTAGGAGCCATTCGTTAACGTCACCGCCACATCCACTACTGGAAAGCCTAGGGGGCCGTGGTCGAGGTATTCGCGCACACCGGTTTCGACACTGGGGATGTACTGCTTGGGCACCACGCCGCCCACGATGGTATCGCTAAAGGCAAAGCCGTCGCCGCGCGGCAGCGGCTGAATGGATAGGTATATGTCGCCAAACTGACCGTGACCGCCACTCTGGTGTTTATAGCGTCCGTGGACGGCCTCTTTGGCCTGACGGATGGTTTCTTTGTAGGGCACCTGGGGCAGGTGGGTGGTCATGGGCAAGTTGTATTTGCGGCTGAGGCGATCGATCGCCAAATTCAAATGCACATCCCCCTGGCCCCAGAGAATCACCTCGTGGGTGTCACCGTGCTGCTCCCAAAAGAGCGAGGGGTCTTCTTCGAGCAGCTTGGTGAGGGCGGCGCTGAGTTTAACCTCATCGCTGCGCTTGACGGAGGTAATGGCAAGGGCGTAGACCGGCTCAATGACTGGAGCTTTGGGCAGCAGGGTTTTAAGGGTGCCGGTTGTTAGGGTATCGCCAGTTTGAGCCCCCTCTAGGCGGGCGACGGCGACAATGCGCCCAGCCTCTGCTCTGGTGAGGCTGGTTTGCTGGGTGCCCGTCAGGTCGTAGAGGCCTCCCATGCGATCGCTGTTCAGGCTATCCCCATCCTTGAGTTCGCCACACCAGACCCGGACCAGGGAAAGCTTTCCGCCCTGGGGAGTGTAATAAGTCTTGAGCACCTGGGCTAGGGTGTCGGTCTCGCACGTGATGCCCCGCTTCTCGCAGGTGACCTCTGGAGCCGGAGCTTCCTTCACCAGGGCATCGAGCAGGGGTCGCACGCCGTAGTCATTCAGGGCCACGCCGATAAATACCGGAACGATGAGGTCGGCCCCCAACTCCATTCTTAGGTCGTGGACGATTTCCTCTTCGGGAGGCGCGATATCCTCCAGCAGTTTTTCTAATAAATGATCGTCATAGTCAGCTAGGGCTTCCAGCATTTCAGCGCGGGCGGTCTGTTCCTCGGCCTGCAGCGCGGCGGGCAGCGGCACGGGGTCAGCGGGGGCGCCGGGATGGTAGTGGAAGGCTTGTTCTGTAACGAGATCAATAAAGCCTACTAAATCGTGGTTTTGGCGAATTGGGTACTGCTGGGGGATCACGGGTCGGGAGGAGATCTGCCGCAGGGCCGCCAGCACCTCAGCAAAGGTGCCGTTGGCGCGATCGAGCTTGTTAATCCAGATCAGATGGGGAATTTCCCAAGTGTCTAAAAATTGCAGCAGGGGCGAAAGGGTGAGCACTTTGTTGGGGTCGGCTTCGCAGACTACGATCGCTGCATCGACCCCCATCAGGGCATGGTTAGTCTCTTGCTGAAGCTCCACCGAGCCGGGGCAATCGACAAACGTAAAACAAATGCCGCCGTACTGAGTACTGGCGGCATTGAGTTCTACGGTCATATGGCGGGTGCGGGCCTCCGGGCAGCTATCGCCGAGGGTGTTACCCTCATCGACGCTGCCCTTGCGAGTTGTGACCCCAGTGACAGACATAATGCTCTCTAAAAGAGTTGTTTTGCCGCTGGAATAGGTGCCGACCAGTGCTACATTACGTCGGCCTGAAAGGACGTTTTGAGCCATAATAAACTCCTTGCCATGGTGCGATGGCATGTAGAGAAAAGCCTATAGCTTGAAGGCGTGACGAGCTTGATATGAAGTGACTCAGCTGTGTCTAACCCCAGATTAACGCGACCTTAACCCCCTGCTTGATCAGGTTCTAGAAAGTTCACCTATTGAAGTTTTGTGCCTGGTATTGTCGATCTGTAACGGGAGAGCCTGAAGGTTTAAGGCCCCAGGTAAACAACTGTTCCCTAGACCTTAAACCCTTTACCCTGCATCCCATCCAACACCTGCCGCACTTTTTGAGCCAGTGCCGATGGGGTAAAGGGCTTTTGCAAAAAAGCTACGTCGGCCTTTGAGACGCCGTGGTGAATCACGGCATCGTCGGTATAGCCCGAGAGAAACAGCACTTTGCAGTGGGGATGGGTGCGGGTTACCTGGGCGGCCAGTTCGCGTCCCCCCAAGTGGGGCATCACTACATCGGACATCAGCAGGTGAATGGGGCCGGGCGCATGCTCGACCAGATGCAGAGCCGCTTGGCCATTGGCGGCCTCTAGTACCCGGTAGCCACACCGCTGCAAAATGTGAATTTCTAGGGCACGCACGGCGTCTTCGTCTTCGACTACTAAGATGGTTTCGGTGCCCTGGGGCAGGGTGCGCGATCGCCCCGGCGATCGCCCTTCAGGTACCGGCTCAGCCACCAGCGGCAGGTAGATCTGAAACCTCGTACCTTGGCCCACCACACTTTCTACCGCGATGTGGCCGCCCGACTGTTTGACAATGCCGTGTACTGTGGCCAGGCCCAGGCCGGTACCCTTGCCCACAGGCTTGGTGGTAAAAAAGGGCTCAAACATTTTGGCCTGGGTTGCAGCATCGATGCCGCAGCCGTTGTCGCTCACTGTTAGCAGCACGTAGTCGCCGGAGCTCAGGTCGGCCACCCTGCGGCATTGGGATTCGTCTAGCCGCACGGGCTGGGTGGCTAGGGTAAGGGTGCCACCCTGGGGCATGGCGTCGCGGGCATTGACTGCCAGGTTCATCAACACCTGCTCGATCTGGCCTGGGTCAGCTTTAATCGGGCCGAGGGTAGGGCTCAGGGCAGTAGTTAAAATAATGTCTTCGCCAATTAGGCGGCGCAGCATGGTTTCGGTCTTGCTAACCACGGTGTTGAGGTTGAGCGCTTGGGGGGCTAGCACCTGCTGACGGCTAAAGGCCAGCAGCTGATGGGTCAACGTGCCGGCCCGCTCGCCCGCCTGGTAAATTTCACCCAGCAACTCGACAGCAGCAGCATCGGCGGGAATACGGTTCTGCAAAAGCTCGCTGTAGCCTTTAATTACCGTGATCAGGTTATTAAAGTCATGGGCAATACCCCCCGCCAGCCGACCAATGGCCTCCATTTGTTGGGCCTGACGAAACTGTTCTTCGAGCTGCTGCTGCTCGGTGACGTTGCGGGCCTGCACCAACCAGGCGGAGCGATCGGCGAAGATTAGACCGTAGGCAGAGATCTCAACACTGATGATCTCCCCAGTTTTCTTTTGGTGGCGCCAGACACCGCGACGTTCAAGGGATGAGCCTGACTGAGCCAATCGCTCCATTAAAGCGGGCACATCCTCGGGGAGATAAATAGCTTGCAGGGTCATGGTCAAAAACTCGTCGCGGCTGTAACCATACTCAGCTACGGCAGCATCGTTGACGGCTAGGCAGGCCAGAGTGGTGCGATCGTAGACCAGCAAAGGGTCAGTGATGGCCTGAAATAGTTGGCGGTAGCGGGCTTCGCTGGCGCGCAGGGCGGCCTCAGTGCGTTTGCGTTCGGCAATTTCGGCCTCTAGTCGCCGGTTGGTCTGCTGTAGGCTCTCGACCTTTTTCTCCAGCTTGCGAAACAGGGCCTCGCTGTAGTTTTTGAGCAGAGCATTTTCTTCAAGCTGGGGCTGGCGCACCGAGGACTGGGCCGGGTCGGGGTCGGCCAGTAGAGCCGTGATGCTAGCCATTAACGCCTCGGGTTCAGCAGGCTTGACTAAAAAGGCGTCGGCTCCCAGGTCAAAGGCTAGACGCTCATCCTTAACGTCGGTATAGGTAGCGGTGTAAACCATAAAGGGAACGGCCTTGAGCTGGTCGTCAGCCTTCCACTGGCGCAGCAGGGTGTAGCCATCCATCACCGGCATCAGCAGGTCAGAGATGACCAAGATGGGGGGCTGTTGGCGGGCTTTAGCTAAGGCTTCCGCCCCGTGG
Organism: Nodosilinea sp. WJT8-NPBG4; assembly: GCA_019359285.1. Classification (GTDB taxonomy): domain Bacteria; phylum Cyanobacteriota; class Cyanobacteriia; order Phormidesmidales; family Phormidesmidaceae; genus Nodosilinea. The sequence continues at coordinate 12,932 of JAHHHQ010000069.1, read as the reverse complement.
CGGGCTTCTTCTACGGTGTAGCCATGGCCCTGAAGCAGCATGCGCAGCAGGTAGAGATTCTCAAAGTTATCGTCAACAACCAGCACCTGACTCATGGGGCAACATCTCCTGGAGTGGTGGGGAAGAACCGCTCCACCTCGTCGCCGAACGATTCGGGGTCGATGGGTTTTTCGATGTAGCCTTCGGCTCCGGCGGCCAGGCATTTTTCGCGATCGCCCACCATGGCGTAGGAGGTCACCGCCACAATGGGGATTGCGTTGAGCTGCGGGTCGCTCTTGAGGGCGTGGGCTACGGCATAGCCATCCATGCCGGGTAGCTGAATGTCGAGCAAAATCAGGTCAGGGCGGGCGATCGCCGCTAGCTCGAGCCCCTGGAGGCCGGTTTCGGCATGAAGGACGTTGTAGCCCCGCTGCTTCAGCAAAAATTCCACCAGATAGCGGTTTTGGGGGTTGTCTTCGATCAGCAGAATCGTTTTCATGGTGCCTCCGGTGCTCGCAGTGGCAGCATTACGGTAAAGGTGCTGCCCCTACCCCAGTTGCTCTCGACCTGAATGGTGCCCCCCATGAGCTCAACCAGGCGGCGACAGATTGCCAGGCCCAGCCCCGTGCCCTCATGGGTGCGCGCTAGCCCCGTATCGATCTGCCGAAAGGGCTGAAACAAAGCGAGCAAGTCCTCAGCCTTGATGCCTATACCCGTATCAGCTACCCGTAGGCACAGCGTCGCTGGGGCAGCACCAGCCCCAGGGGGGTCACAGACCAATTCTGCCGTCAGGGTAACTTCGCCGCGATCGGTAAATTTGATGGCATTGCTCAGCAGGTTGAGCAAAATCTGCTCAAACCGCCGCTGGTCGGTCAAGGCTTCCCCCAGGGTGGGGGCCACCTCAATGCGCAGATTTAACCCTTTAACCTCAGCCTGGGGCTGCACAATTGCCAACACTTTGACAATCGACTGGCGCAGGTCAAAGGGCTCGCGGGCCACCTCGAGCTGTCCAGCTTCAATTTTAGAAATATCGAGCACGTCGTTGACTAGGGCCAGCAGGTGGCGGGCGCTGACACGCACCATGGCCAGCTGCTTGCTCTGCTCTGCGTTGAGTGGCCCAGCTAGCCCCTGCAAGATAATGCCCGTAAAGCCAATAATTGAGTTTAGCGGGGTGCGCAGCTCGTGGCTCATGGTGGCGAGGAAGGCCGATTTGATGCGATCGGCCGCCTCAGCCCGATGCCGCTTTTCGCGCTCGGCCTCGGCCTGCTTGCGGGCAGTCATGTCGGTGCCAATGCTGAGAATTTCGACCACTCGCCCCTCGGCATCAAACTCAACGCGGTTAGTCCAGGCCACCCAGACGCGCCGGCCATCGCGACGCACATTTTCGTTGATGTTTTGCTCAAAGGCGCTAGGGTTGGCGCAGATATCGGCAATTAACTGCTGTAGGTCGCGGCCGCTGCTTTCGGTAGGGGGCACGATGGTTGTCATCACGTGGCGACCGAGGATTTCGGCTTCGCTGTAGCCAAAGAAGCGCTGGCCGTACTCATTGAGAAAGGTAATGCATCCATCGGAGTTCCACCGCAGAATGATGCTGTTGGCATGCTCAACCAGTTCACGGTATTTGCGCTCGCTTTCGGCCAACCGGGTTGCGGCCCGCCGCCGCTCCGAAATATCGATACCAACCCCCACCAGGCACCAGGTGTTCTCAAACTGAACGCGCTGCCCGGTAAAAAAATAGGGGATAGTGGTGCCGTCCTTAGAAACAAAGTCTGCCTCGACGGAAGACTCACCGTTGGTAAACATCTGCCCAATGCGCTGCTCTAATCTTGCTCTATCGTCATCTGCAAAGAAGTCGAGCGGATGCATCTGAGCAATTTCGTCGGCAGAGTAGCCCGAGACTTGCTCAAAGGTTTGGTTCCAGCGCAGGAAGTGCCCCTCGGTGTCGTAGAAGTAGAGAATGCCGGGCATGCTCTCGATCATGATGTCGGCAAACCGCTTTTCGTCGCGAAGGGCCTGCTCGGCCTGACGGCGGGCCGCGTCTCGGGCAAAGGTTTTGAGAGCAAAGGAGAGATCACTAGCGGCTTCTTTGAGCAGGGCGATCTCTTTGTCGTGAAAGATATTGGGGTGCTCAGCGTAGACGTTGAGCACCCCCGCTACGGCATCATCTGCCCAAATCGGAAAGTGGGCTAAGGCTCGAAACTTGCCGTGGGCGATCGCGCCGCGCCAGGCGCTGGTGGCCGGGTCGTTGAGGGCATCGTTGCAGATATAGGGCTGGTGCGATCGCAATGCGATCGCGGCCAAGCCAACCGACCGATCAGACGCTGGTGACTGGCCCTGGTCGATGGCCAGCAGGCTGGGCACCAGGCTGCCGTCGTCGCCGTAGGCCGCCACCGGCTCTAGCCTGTCTAGGTCTGTGCAGTGCCACCCAATCCAGGCCATGCGGAAGCCGCCATCGTCTACCAGCACCTGACACACCTTTTGAAAAAGCTGGTCGCGATCGGTGGCCCAGACAATTGCCTGGTTGATCTCACTCAGGGCTGCGTAGAGCCTCGACATCCGGGCCAGTTCTCGTTCTCGCGCCTTCAGCGCAGTAATGTCGCGAGCAATTTTTGCAGCGCCAATAATCGCTCCGCTAGCGCTGAAAACTGGCCACACAGTAACCGAGACATCGATTAGGCGCCCGTCCTTCGCGTGTCGCTGAGTCTCCAGCTGTTCTACCCGCTCACCCCGACGGAGACGTTCTAAAATAAAAACTTCCTCCTGGCGTCGGGACTCAGGAATAATCCGGGTGATTGAGGTGCCAATCATCTCGGCGGCGGCATAGCCGAACAGGTTTTCTGCCCCCCCATTCCAGCTGGTGACGATGCCATTTAAGTCTTTGCCAACGATTGCGTCGGGAGAGGTCGCAATCATAGTAGTTAAATATTCGCGGTCGGTCTGGGCCTGGTTGCGATCGCTCAGGTCGCGAATCAGCCCCAGCAGCGTGCCGTCGGGCATCAGGGTAGCGATCACCTCCGCCGCAAACAGGGTGCCATCCCGGCGACGAAACTGCCATTCGTGCTGGTAGTCAACTCCACTGTGGATGGCCTGTAGGGCGGCTGCGATGGTTTGCACTGCCAGGTCAGCGGCGTGCAACCTCATCAGTTCCTCGCGGCTGTAGCCAAACATCTTGCAGGCAGCGGGGTTGGCATCGAGGTAGTGGCTCTCGGCGTTGGCCAGCACGATGCCGAGTTGAGCGTAGTTAAATAGGGTGCGATACCGAACTTCGCAGGCCTGCCACTGCTGGGCTATAGCCACCATAGACTGCAAAGAAAGGGGGTGCGTCATCGAGAAAACGCCCTTGAAGATAAATTGGGCAAGACCTTGGTCAGCCTACCGACAACTCCGATCTTAACCGCTGCATTACGGTGAAAACGAGGGTAATTGTGGATACTCCGTGACCTTATATCTTCAGGGATAGGCTCATAGAGGCACCTCGGCAATATCTGCGATCGCAGGCAAGGTCATCACCCCCTCCTGGCCAAAGCGCTCCGACCACCGCTGGCAGCGCACCGCAAACGGGCACTGAGCACAGTAGCCTAGGGCCGGGTCGACCTTGGGCAGATCGTTCTCAGTGGCTAGCAAGGCGGTCAGGGTGTCGGTCAACCGTCGCAGGTCGGCTTCGGTGCGGCGGTGCTGGGCGGCAGTGTAGGCAATGGTGGTACTGCTGGGCGGTTTAGACGCGGCCTGAGCCGTCGGAGGAGCGACAAACCAGTAGGTCATTGTCACCTGCTCAGGGGCCAGGTGGCTGGTTTCGACCAACAGATAGAGGTAGAGGCGAGTCTGCCAATCTTGGGCTAGCTGAGCCAGCTGAGGCGGGTTTTGGTAGGTCTTCCAATCGACAATTTGGCCGCTGGTCGGCCCCATCACCAGCAGGTCATATATGGCGGTTAGCCCATAGCCGTTAAAGGCCAGGGTGCGGCGGTGCTCGCTTTGGCGAAAGCCATCGGCCTGGGGCAAAAATAGCTCTGGCGCAGCGGCCAGTAAACTATGTACCGCCGCCTCTAGGGCAGCGTCTTTTTTTAACAAGTCATCGACGGGCAGGCCCAGATCTCGCTGCTGCATCACCCGGTGAAACTCAGTGCCCCACCGCTGCCGCTCCGCCATAGCAGGATCCATGGGTGCCGTGTGGTGCTCCAGATAGGTGTATTGGTAGCGCCGGGGGCAGATTTCCAGCAGGCGTAGATGGCCCTGGGTAAGGGAGAGCATAGGAAAAGGGGCTCAAAGTTCAAAGTTTAGAGTTCAAGGCTTTTCAAACCTTGTACCTTAAACCTTAAACCCTGCACCCCTCCTCCAACAGTCCTCTATGGCGCTGCTCTAAACAGTTGCCAACAGCTTGTCGATGTTTTTGGCGGTTTCAAAGAAGTAGGCAGCGTTCTCTTCGGGAGTGCCGGGCAAAATGCCGTGGCCCAGGTTGAGAATGTGGCCGCGATTGCCTGCTTTTTTGATGGTGTCAAGGATGCGATCGCGAATCAGATCTTGGGAACCAAACAAAATCGCCGGGTCGATATTACCCTGCACCCCAATGTTGGGGCCTAAGCGGCGGCGGGCCTCAGCCATGTCCATCGTCCAGTCCACGCTGACGATGTCAACTCCAGACTCACCCATCAGGTCAAACACACCAGCGCTACCGCTGATGTAGAGAATGAGGGGGGTGTCGGGGTGGGTCTGCTTCACCTGCTGCACCACCCGCTGCTGGTAGGGCAGAGCAAAGGTGCGGTAGTCCATGGGGCTAAGCTGCCCAGCCCAGGAGTCAAACAGCTGCACTACCTGAGCGCCGCAGTCGATTTGGTAGCGCACGTAGGTGGCGATATTGTCGGCCAGCTTGCCCAGCAGGGTGTGCAGCATGGCGGGCTCGCTAAAGGCCATGCCCTTGATGTTGGTGTAGCTCTTGGAGGTCTTGCCCTCCACCGCGTAGGCTGCCAACGTCCAGGGAGACCCCACAAAGCCCAGTACGGCGGCGGCGTTGCCGACTTCCTGGCGCAGGGTTTGCAGAATGGTACGAATGTAGGGCAGCGCCGTTTCAGGATCCAGCTCATGCACCGCGTCGATCTGAGCCTGGGTACGAATGGGCGGCTCAATGATTGGCCCCTTGCTCTCAATGATGTCGAAGGGAATGCCCATGCCCGGTAGCGGCGTCAAAATGTCGGAGAACATAATCACCCCATCAGGGCGAAAGGCGCGCCAGGGCTGGAGCGAGATCTCGATAGCCAAGTCGGCGTTCTCAGAGCGATCGCGAAAGGACGGATACTTGTCGCGCAAATCGCGGTACACCTGCATGTAGCGACCCGCCTGACGCATCATCCACACCGGCGGACGCTCTAGCGCTTCGTGGCGAGCAGCGCGGAGCAACAAAGGTACCTGGTTCACTGCGGTCATGGAAGGCGTCACCAATTTACAAGAACAGCGTTACAAAACAGTTTTTAGCGTAACCGTTAGCTTATCACTCTGTGATGCTTCTAAATTCTTACGGAAAAAGGGGTTCAGCACTTTTTGTATCGCAACATTTGTACACAATTCCCGAGGCTTCCCGGCAGGGCAGTACCCCTTGAGCGCGGCCATGCTGGTGCACAACCTCCACCCCTGCATATTTACTCCCAGCATCGTCTCCGTTACTGGCCTAACAAAGTATAAGAAAAAATGCTTGTTTGACTGTGAACTGACGTAGTTTTCAATGCTGTAGTAGGGAACTAAAGATGTCAAACTATCTGGTAAGCGATCGCATAGAAAACTATTTTGAGCTAAGTGCAAAAATTGCCCGGCTCGACAGCCAAAGAATGCGCGCCCTGCTAAGTAATAGTGAATCAAAGCTTAGGTGGGGGCTGACCGATACCATAACCGTTGGACAGTGCCAAGTTTTTGTCAAACGCATTCCCGTCACCCAGCTGGAATATGACAATCTTTTCTCTACCAAAAATCTCTATGACCTGCCCACTTATTTCAACTACGGTCTAGGCTCTGCGGGGATAGGCGTCGCCGGTTTGGGAGTGTTTCGTGAGCTTATTACTCATATCAAAACCACCCATTGGGTATTGGAGAGGGCGATCACCGCTTTTCCCTTGATGTACCACTATCGAATCTTGCCCTATTCAGGTTTATCTACAGAGGTTGACAAAGATTGCCTCAAGGAATTTGTAGCGTATTGGGGTAACCATGAAAACACTGGTACTTATATGCTAGAACGGGCAAACGCCCGACATGAGCTAGTTTTATTTCTAGAATACCTGCCGCAGACGTTAGAGTCCTGGCTTCAGCACCATCCCCAGACACTACCAAAAGTCTTAGATGATCTGCACGAGATCATCGCTTTTTTGAGCACTAAAAGAATCGTTCATTTCGATGCCCACTTTCGCAATATTCTTACCGATGGCAAACAACTATATCTAACCGACTTTGGCCTGGTCCTCGATCAGAGCTTTGCATTAACAGAGCATGAACGAGCTTTTCTTGAGGTCCATAGGCTTTACGACTATGGTGAAGTTTTTCGCAATGTTGGCCACATGGTTCAGTGGCACTACGATTCATGCTCACAGCAGGCCAAGCACAGCATCAGGGTCATGTGCGGCATAACAGACAACACTGAGCGTTATGAGCTTGCCACCCTACTGCTCAAAAACCTAGAGCAGATTCATGCCAATGGCATGATGAATTTTGACGCATCCTGGGTGGCTGTTATTATCAAATACCGCAGCGTAATTTTGCTAGCGCGAAATTTCTTTTTTGACATCTGGGGAAACGCCAAAAAGGATACTGAATTTCCTTATAAAACCCTAGAGCAGCTGCTTACAGAGGCAGAATTCTTACCTGAAACGGCGAGTTCAGATCGCTAGCCCTTGGTAACAATTCTCCGCGGATAGACCAAACTACCTGCCGCCCAATGCCTTCCGCAGCCTGCGCTATGGGCGCCGCTAATCTCTGAACGGCTTTCCCCAGGTTATTACGACTCTGGCGTTGAGCCATTGAACAGAGTGAACACCACAGTTACCCACTGCCTAAACGGGAAATAGGGAGCGCTTCGCTTTAGAATTAAAAACTGTGACTATTCGGCGAAACGCAGATTATCCCCATGGAAATTGTGAACTTTTTTGAAACCCTGGCCGGCAAGTGGTTTTCTCAGCGCACCATTCACAACCTGGCTGGTCAGAGTTCCCAAGCGGGGCAGTCTAATCTGCTGATCGAATTTCTGCCTGCCACCGATACCGACCTGGCCCAGGTCTGCACCACCCTCGGCCACGACCCTAGCCAAATTGCCTGTGGTCTGCGAGTTCACCAAGACAGTCAGCTTGAGGGGGAAAGCCAAAAGATCCAGAGCAGTGCCCTAATGGTAATTATGACCCCCACCGATGCGGGGGATGGGGTGCTGGTACAAGCGCCTACGTCGTCACCAGCGCTCCAGGGCAACTACCGGGTTGAGGATGAAGTGTTAACCATTGTTACCCCCACCAGCGCGGGGCAGGTGGAAGAACGCCTGTGGTTTGTAAACCCCAACCTGCGGATGCGCACTAGCGTGCTCAAAACTGGAGATGATGTGCAAATGGCATCGTTCTGCTCAGAAATTCGCATGGGCGTAGTCAAACCTGCCGACTGAGCACGTCTCCCCAAAAAATCAGATATCCCCCGACTACAGCCGAGGGATATAGAGAGTCATTAGTGCTGAACACTGTTGAAACAATTGGGCGCCTCTACTGTGGATAGCGCGGTAGGGTTGGCCTAAAAAACTCTGTCTTTTGAAGACCCTCTTCTCGTTGCCCTCTTTGGACAGGAATAGTCACGCTCAATCGCGGTGCCCTCAACTAGGTTTGCGGTCACGACGACCGCCGCTGGGGATGATTTAAATTAGGGGGTCTGGTAAGGGCGCTTGACCCTCAGAGCCGACTGCAACACTAGGTGGCTGAAGATTGGGTTGCTCCTCGGGCAGCTTTTGCACAATGAGTTCGTTGCCGTCGCGACCCAAAACAGCCACGGTGTCGCCGGGCACCAGCTGTACTCCAGCGGAGGTTGTGATCGCAGTCCAGTAGACCCCTTCAAACTTGACCTGGTACTTTCGGCCCTCTAGGAGGCCTTGAACTATGGCTGTTTTATCCGTCCAGGCTCCCTCTGGAAATGTAGGTTCATCAGCCGAGTCAGCGGCCCACTGAATATCTTGGGGTGAATCAGCTTCGGGAAAGACATCTTCTATCAGGTCATCTGACATGGCTCAAACCTTTTGTAGGATAAGGACTAGTCTCAACGGGTTTTGGGGTTTAGAACTCTTCCTTGTGATAGATAGCAGCTCGAAATAGACAGTAGCGTGAGATAGATAGAATGTCACCATTAGAGCATTGGTGAGTCGAGGTGGTTGGCAGGGGCACCGCTAAGTCGCTATGCTGCCCTGGAATGTGAGGACAAATAACGGCTATGGCAGGGTCTCAGATCGAACAGTGGCACGAGCCAGAACTAAAAACCGACCCAGGGGTAGAGAGCGCAGCGACGGCGGCGGCTATCACTCTAGCGCCGTTACCCGCGCCACGGCCTCGCCCTCGGTGGCAGAGAAGGCTGGCGATCGCCGCTGGGGTAGGAGCCCTAGGTGGTCTCGGCGGTCTGCTATGGTGGGCTCTGCGCACACCGCCCCATCCCTATGTGATGGATATTTCGCCTTCCCAGAGTGAGTATGCGATCGCTCGAGGAGAAAGCCCGAGCCTAAGCTGGCAGGTGAGCAACCCTCGCCAGGTGCAGACCATGATGCTGCGCGGCTATGCCCCAGACGGCACCCTAGTGTTTGGCCCTGAGACCTACGACCTATCGGAGGGACTGCCGGTTAGTCTGCTGCCCTACTGTGACCTGACCAGACGGCTACTCACCTGTCGCGAAGTGCCCCTCGAACTGCGGGAGCCTGGCCAATACCGCTTCGAGCTCACCCTGCTGCCCGATATGGATTTGAACTTGGCCCCAATCCAGGCCGAGAGCAGTCTAGTCACCGTGGCCGATTTGCCCCAGCCCACCGTGGTCGAACTCGCCCCCGACCAAGTTATTTACTCCGAAGCCGGTACCGAAGTTTCGGCCAACACACCAACCCTGGCCCCGCCGGTCACCGATGCCGGCATTCGCGTCAGCTGGATTGTGACCAACCCCGCAAGTCTGCAAGACCTATTGCTGGTGGTCAAGCGGCCCGATGGCACGACCATAGGGGGGCGGCGGTTTGCCCTGCGCAAACCAGATAACCCAGCCCAGGTGTCTCTGCCCGAAGAACTTCAGCCCTTTTGCAAACTTGAAGACCGTCTGATTTGCCAGGGAGTGCCCAGCGGCATGCTAGAGGTGGGGCAATACCAGTTCGAGCTCACTCCGGTACCGGCCAACCTGGGCGATCGCGAGCTGCCAGCGGCCAAACAAAGCGAAGTGGTGAATATTCAGCCCCGCCCGGTGCGCATTGCCTCGTTCACCATCAACGGACGTGAGGCTCAGCCCAAATATCTAGTGCCGGTAGAGCCGGGCCAGCAAATCCCTGGCTTCCAGGTGGCTTGGCGAGTAGAGGGCGGCTCAACGGCCAAGGTCGAACTGCTGCCTTCACCAGGGACAGTAGGCCTCCAGGGGGCACTGTCGATGCCCCTCAGCCCGGCGGGCACGACCACCGTAACCCTGCGGGTCACCGATGGCCAAAACCCGCCCCTGGTACGTGCCGTCACCTTTGAGACCTTTAACCCTCGACCCAATCAGCCCGTAATCATTAATCAGGGGGGCGGCACCTCCAGCAGCAGTGGCCAAACGGCCCCAGCACCTCGGCCTACGCCCTCGCCCACCGCCCGTCCCCGCGACCCCTTAGGCGAAAGTCTCCGCACCCCAGGGTCAACCCCTGGCAGCAATCTCCCCGATCTGCAAAACCGCCCGCCAGAAGAGTTAGACCTCAATTTTTAAGACAGCATCAACCGTTGGGGGAGGCTATGGCAAGTTCTAGTTTTGACCGGGTGGACCACAGCCCAGCGCTGCGATCGCTGATGGCCCAGGCAAATATTGCCAGCTACCGTGCCCTCAGCCAAATCAGCGGCGTGCCCCGTTCGGCGATCGACAGCCTGCGCCAGGGGCAGGTTGGGCGACTGCGGGTGGACGTGCTGCAACGCCTCAGCCAAGCTCTGGAATTGTCGCTAGAGGATTTGGTGAATAGGTTTAGCTCGCTCAATGTATCCCAGCTAAGAGGAGGCTCTGGGAATGAGGCAATGGCTCAAATTAAGACTCTACGGCAGGAGTGCGATCGCCTCCAAACCCAGCTCGCCACCCAGGCCGACACCGTGCGCCAGCAGGTGCAGCAGGAGGCGATCGCCCAGCTAGAGCCCTGGCTGGTGCAGTGGCCCACCGCCGCCCACGCCGCCCAGCAAAAGGTTGATCTCCCCGCCCAAAAACTGCTCCCCCTGGCGCGCCCCGTAGAAACCCTAGTGCAGAGCTGGGGCGTCACCCCCATAGAAACGGTTGGAGCCGAAGTGTCCTACGATCCGCAAATTCACCAGCCCAAGGCAGGCATGCTATCGCCAGGACAGCCAGTGAGGGTCAGCCATGTGGGATATCGTCAGGGCGATCGCCTGCTGTATCGGGCCAAAGTTACGCCGATCCAACCCTAGACGCCATTGCCCTCAACTTGGTGCCAGCTCAGAAAAAACTTTTACCCTGGCTATAAATACCCCATAAAGTTTCAGAATTTTTTGCAATTCCCTACGGAATTTGGGCCTCAGTATGGGAATCTTATGCGTGGGTAGGTCATAACCGGGCAAGCCCACTGCACCCTTACTATACAGAACTCCACTTTTTAGCTGAACTCCCTATATTTGAAAAGCTCCCCGCCTAGGCGGGGAGCTTTTCGTTAGTCCAAGCAATTTCGAATTTCCCTCCTCCCCACCCTTCTCATCTCCCAACCCTACCCATCTACCCATCCACCCATCCACTCTCCTACCCCCCTACTCCTCCCGCTCCGGCTTCAGCAGCGGAAAGGCGATCACATCGCGAATGCTCGGGCTATCGGTGAGCAGCATCACCAGGCGATCGATGCCAATGCCCTCGCCACAGGTGGGGGGCATACCGTGCTCTAGGGCCGTGAGAAAATCTTCGTCTACGCCCGTAGCCTCCAGATCGCCCGCCGCCCTGCGCGCCGCCTGCAATTCAAAGCGCTGCCGCTGGTCGATGGGGTCAGTCAACTCTGAAAAGCCGTTAGCGGTCTCTCGGCCCACTACAAATAGCTCGAATCGTTCCACCACCCCAGGCCTGCTGCGGTGAGGCTTCGACAGGGGCGAAATTTCGATTGGGTGGTCGATCAGAAACGTAGGCTGAATTAGGGTTTCTTCGATTTTTTGCTCAAAGACTTCGTTGAGCAGCTTGCCGATCGAGTCGCAGTCTTCGACGCCGTGTAGCTTGAGATCTTTAACGGCCGCCTGGGCGGCTTCGAGAGTGGTGAACTGGCGAAAATCTAGCCCGGTGTGCTCCTGCACCAGGTCGTGCATCGTGATCCGCTTCCAGGGCGGAGTCAGATCAATGTCTACACCCTGGTAAGTAATCTTGAGCGTGCCCAGAATGTCTTTAGCTAAAGTAGCGATCAGATCTTCGGTGAGATTCATCAGATCGTGGTAGTCGGCATAGGCCTGGTAAAACTCTACGCTGGTGAACTCTGGGTTGTGGCGGGTCGACACGCCCTCGTTGCGAAAGATGCGGCCAATTTCAAACACCCGCTCGAAACCACCCACCACCAGACGCTTCAAGTGCAGCTCGGTAGCGATTCGTAGGTAGAGATCCATCTCTAACGTGTTGTGATAGGTGACGAAGGGGCGCGCCTCAGCCCCCCCGGCCTCGCTTTGCAGCACTGGGGTCTCAATCTCTAAAAAGCCTCGGTCTTCTAAATAACGACGAATGCCAGAGGTGATCAGCGCCCGCTTGCGAAAGGTGTCGCGCACAGTGGGGTTGACGATCAAATCAACGTAGCGCTGGCGGTAGCGCTTGGCTACATCGGTAAGGCCGTGCCACTTGTCAGGCAGAGGCAGCAGCGCCTTGGTGAGCAGGGCATATTCCTGCACTTTGACCGAGAGTTCGCCCTTTTCGGTGCGCTTGATGGTGCCGCGCACGCCCAGAATGTCGCCCACATCGGTGAGCTGCTTCAGGTGTTCAAAGGCCTGCTCATCCGCTGCGCCCATGTTCTCTTGAATCGTGGCTTTCTCAAGGTAGAGCTGAATGATGCCGCTCTCATCTTGCAGGGTAAAGAAGGCCAGCTTGCCAAACACCCGCCGCGCCAAAATTCTCCCGGCGAGGGAAACCGGGGCATCTACCTCGGCTCCGGCTTCTAGATCAGAGTATTTGGCCTGTAAATAGGCGGTATGGTCAGTGACATCCCACCGATAGGCAAAAGGGTTTTGGCCTAGTTGCTTGAGGTCTTCTACCTTTTGCAGCCGCGCCGCACGAATTTCTTCAAGGCTAGAAGCACTTTGTCCAGGGCGGTTAGAGTCAGACGACATAGCTAGGGGCAGATGAATGGCAAAACGTCACAAGCCCCCATTATAGGGAACCCTGGCCCCCAGACTACACGAGCGGCAATCCTTTAAAGCAGTTAAGCCTGACCGCTAGCTCCTCTCCAAATGGGAGAGGCCAGCGGTCAGGCTTGAGTTAAATCTGGCAGTAGAGCCCTAGGGCGTGTGATCAATTAAGCCAGATGACAACAGCTGCCATATAAATCGCACTGAGAAACGTCTCGGCTAACTTGTCGTAGCGGGTCGCAATCGCTCGATACTGCTTGAGCTTGGCAAAGAAATTCTCAATCAGATGGCGGGCCTTGTAGAGTTCTTTGTCATATTCCCGCAGAGTCTTGCGATTGCGCTTAGGCGGAATCACAGGTGTCTTGCCTTGCTGTTGCAGTCGCTCAATGACCCGTTGGTCTGCATCATAGCCTTTGTCAGCCAGTAGGGTGT
>JAHHHQ010000068.1 GCA_019359285.1 Nodosilinea sp. WJT8-NPBG4 | reverse complement strand
GTTGAACCAATTTAATCCTTGACAGGAACCTTGGCTTTGTTTCTAGACTATGTAGTTGTCGAGGTTCGCTTCAACCCTTGGTAAGTGACTCGTGTGAGCCGCTTCCCTCAGGCGCTTTATCAATATATCTAGATTTGGCTCAGGTGTCAACACCTTTGGCTAATTTTTTCCGGGAGCCCTCAAACCTACGCAGTACAAGGGATTTGGAGATTAGAGAAGGGCGCAAGGCCAGGGTAAATGAAAATCTCTTTTGAGAAAAGTTTTTGTAGACATTGCATCTGGGGCTTGCTTTAGGGGAAATAGCGACAGGGGTAGCTTGGCAGAGTTGCCTTTGAGCAGGGACTAAAGACTTCAGGTCATGCTGAGCGCAGGCTGTAGTCGAAGTTGTGTGCAAACTCAGGAGTCCTTCTTTAGTTCTGCTTCAAGGGCTATAGGAAAACGACAGGATTCCTGAAAGCACCCTTCAAACTGAGCATGAGCAACGGAACTAGCTTCAGAGGTATCGTACAAACTTGCTGGCTGACAGTAACGCTGGTGATACATAGTGCCAGGTAGGAGCTATGCCATCTGTCTATAGTGATTACCCGCGAGACAAAGTACTTGCGGCCGTTGACTGATGGGAGAAAACAGCCACGGCAGTCAGATGTTTAGCATCAGCCGTAATACCCTTGCCCCACGATTTGTAACGCCGTAATGCCACGGGCAGGGCATCTCTAATTCAGGGGTATTACCGGGGACAGACCCTAAGGTCAACTAGTTGAAGACTTTCCGAGTCTTTGCCAGCGCTCATAGCCATCTTACCGAGCAATAGATACTTACTTCTGGCCTGAAACTGAGCACCGATGTCACTATAGGCAAGACGCGTCGCCACATTAGGTTTACGCGTTCCCTAGGCAGAGTGACCCACGCCCACCGCTTAGGGAACGCGTATCAAGACACAGGCGTACGGCTAACAGCAAGCGCAATAACGCCAAGCCTTTCTAAAGAAGCTGAGCTAGCTCGAGTGGTGTACCTTGACGAAGCGGGCGTCGACGGTAGCGAAGAATATCTCCACGGCTGCTGCCCTCACTCAAACCACTTTCTGTCCTCAAAGTAGATCATCACACTCATCACACTCAACGCATCAACAGAGTTACAGGCTGACGAACCCTATAACCTTTGAAAGCCAGCCATTGCAACGCCGATCTGTTTGAAGCCTGGGTCGAGCGGTACTTGATATCTAAGCTCGGCTCTGGGCAGGTTGTGGTGATGGACAATGCCAGTTTCCACTAGTCTTATGCACACCCAGGACTTGATTGAACAAGCCGGCTGTACTGTCCTATTCTCCAAACTGTAACAAAATTAAAAAAATCTGAGCGCGGTTAAAACAGCTTTTCCGTAGGAGGTTTAGCGCTTTCGATGCCTTCTAAGATTTCATTGATAATGCCCTCAAATAACTGTCCTAGTCATCCCGTTGGCTGCGATAGGAATTCACCATAAAAAAAGAGAGGCACTAAACGCCTCTCTTTATGAATACCTGAATCAACTGACTCAAGCTGGATGATAGTGAATTCCTTACAGAGCGTTACCGCGAGGGAGTACCTCTTCGGGGAATACAAACTTCTCATGGGGCTGGTCAGTCGGTGCCATCCAGGCCCGAATGCCTTCGTTCAGCAAGATGTTCTTGGTGTAGAAGGTCTCAAACTCAGGGTCTTCGGCCGCCCGAATCTCCTGGGACACAAAGTCGTAGGCCCGCAGGTTCAACCCGAGACCCACAATGCCCACTGCGCTCATCCACAAACCGGTGACTGGCACAAACAGCATGAAGAAGTGCAGCCAACGCTTGTTCGAAAACGCAATCCCAAAAATCTGAGACCAGAATCGGTTGGCGGTCACCATCGAGTAGGTCTCTTCGGCCTGGGTCGGCTCAAACGCACGGAAGGTGTTGGCGTTCTCACTGTCTTTGAACAGCGTGTTCTCTACCGTGGCACCGTGGATGGCGCACAGCAGCGCTCCGCCCAACACACCCGCTACACCCATCATGTGGAAGGGGTTGAGCGTCCAGTTGTGGAAGCCCTGCAGGAACAGCAGGAAGCGGAAGATGGCGGCGACGCCAAAGCTGGGTGCAAAGAACCAGCTCGACTGCCCCAAGGGGTACATCAGAAAGACGCTGACAAATACCGCAATCGGAGCCGAAAAGGCGATGGCGTTGTAGGGACGCAGGCCGACTAGACGAGCCACTTCGAACTGACGCAGCATGAAGCCAATCAGACCGAAGGTGCCGTGTAGAGCAACGAAGCTCCACAAGCCACCGAGTTGGCACCAGCGCACAAAGTCGCCCTGGGCTTCGGGGCCCCACAGCAGCAGCAGGGAGTGACCCAGGCTAGCGGCGGGGGTAGACACGGCGACGGTCAAAAAGTTGCACCCTTCCAAGTACGACGACGCGAGGCCGTGGGTGTACCAGGAGGTGACAAAGGTGGTGCCGGTCAGCCAGCCGCCTACCGCCATGAAGGCGCAGGGGAACAGCAGGATGCCCGACCACCCAATAAACACAAAGCGATCGCGCTTTAGCCAGTCGTCGAGGACGTCGAACCATCCTCGCTCGGCTTGCGCGCGTCCCATTGCTATGGTCATACGCTAATCTCCGTAACTATCTAACAACAAGGTATGTACACGGAAGATGATGCCGCTACTTCTAGCCTGCAAACAGTTGACTGAGTCAGTCAATGAACTATCTGCAGATTATGAGTAGTGTTTACTATTCTTTACCGTACGTATCATTATAAGGGGTATTTTTAGGAGGGCTAACTAGGGAACCCAAATTATCTTCGGATTTCAACAGTCCTAGTAAGCATTTTTGCTTATCCTTTGGGGAAGGAATTTTGGTTGTTTTAGTTCGAGCTTATTCTTTTATAGTGTTGTAACTTAGCCAAGCATTAGCAGGGACAAGCGGCATCTCCTTATGATGGCTAGGGCTGGAGTTACCGGATGTTGGACATCACCCTACTGGCTATTACCCACCCAGGTAGCTCTTTACTCCTGCCAGAGCTGTAGTTGTCGGATAGGAACCTTTACACTCTATATATAGGTAGGCAAGCTTATTTCAAGCCACCTGCGTCTCTAAATATTCTGTTTACTGAGTAGTAGTCAACCATGTTCACGATCGAGTTAACGCTGAAACACACACCAATGCCCCTCTCTGTGCAAAAGAAAGAACCCAGTGAGGCACAGGCTCTTTTTGGCTCACTTACAGAGAGCCTACGCAACAACAATGGTCACCTGATCGAAATCACCTGCGACCAACAGCCTCACAAACGCATCAGCGTCTTGGGTAGCGAGATTGCAGCCGTCCAAATTTTTGAGAAAAGCGGTACGGCTACAGCATCAGGTCGCCCACCGGGATTCTTCTCCTTAAGTAGCGATCAGTAAGCGATCGCTACTTAAGGAGTCAAGATCAGTGCCTGGTAACATTGCTTCAGCTCAAGAGCCTAGTGCCATTTGGGTCAATCAGTTGCAGTTTCAGTGGCCATCGGGGCTGTCAGTTCTGCAAAATTGCTCGCTTACGGTGCAGCCTGGTGAGTTCTGCATGCTGCTAGGCAACAATGGTAGTGGCAAGTCAACCTTGCTAAAGATCCTAGGCGGGCTGCTGAAACCTCAAGCGGGAGAGTGGTCGGTCGAAAAGCCCTTGGGATTTGTATTCCAGAACCCCGACCACCAGTTGGTGATGCCGACTGTGGGGGCTGA
This sequence comes from Nodosilinea sp. WJT8-NPBG4, assembly GCA_019359285.1. Lineage (GTDB taxonomy): Bacteria > Cyanobacteriota > Cyanobacteriia > Phormidesmidales > Phormidesmidaceae > Nodosilinea. The sequence goes on along the minus strand of JAHHHQ010000068.1, from coordinate 55,496 downwards.
CGTAGCGTTTGGCTTAGTAGATGAGCACCTCCCCTTAGCAGAGATTCGCAATCGGGTTGACAATGCATTGTCCGCCATCAATCTGTTGGAGCTAAAACGTCGACCCATCTATGCTCTCAGCGGCGGGCAAAAGCAGCGGGTGGCAATTGCTGGGGCCATTGCCCGACACTGTCAGGTGCTACTACTAGATGAGCCTACCGCTCTACTCGATCCCGATAGCCAAATTGATTTGGTGAAACGAGTAAGAAATCTGGTTAAAGAGCGGGGGCTAACAGCTCTATGGGTAACCCACAGACTGGTAGAACTTGACTACTGCGATCGCGCCTTTCTGCTAGAGGCAGGACGAGTATTGGACGAAGGCGATCCGGCTCGCCTTAAGCAGCGCCTACAAAGCCAAGTCTGATGACCTCAACGGCTGTCTAGGGTCTAACCCTAGGCAGCTACGATTGATTGGAGGCGGTGATACCAAAAATTCTTGGTAGAATGAGGGCTTGAGTTATTTATTTAGGCTGTTATGGCTAAGCGTTCTCCTTTCGACAGTACGCAGGTTATGCGACGCACCGAAGACCTGATTCGGGCTGCTTCAAACCGCTACCGCATTACGGTACAAGTAGCTAATCGAGCTCAGCGGAGACGCTTCGAAGATTTTGAAAACTACGAAGACCCCAAGATGAAGCCTGTGCTACGGGCCATCATCGAGATGTCTGATGAGTTGACCCAACCTGAGATTATTGGCGAGTAGCAGCATCAAGATTGGCCGCGTTCATGGGTGAGCGGTTTACAAAGGAAGGTGATGGGTGGCGGCTCGGCTGGGACGCCACCGCACCTGAATACTGTGGACTGTTAGCTGGCTCCAATTGGGCTATAGAGTTAACCAAGGCCGAATTTCGTGCCTTTCAGCGGTTAGCGATGGAAATACGTGAAACCATGCAGGCGATCGCCAGCGAACTCATGGACGATGAACGCGTTACCTGTGAAGCAGAAGCCGATCACCTGTGGATAGAAGCAGAGGGCTTTCCAGGAGCCTACGGCCTACGGTTCATTCTCAAGTCAGGTCGTCAATGCGAAGGTGAGTGGGACGTGGAGGCGACCCAGCAAATGCTGCAGGCCATCTTCCATCTCACGGTGTTTTAAGGATCTTCATAAAACCGGTTGCGAAATTCTCGGATTTCATCTGGCTATGTACCGCCTTGTGTTATTCTAGGTAAGCACGATTAAAAGACCGGGGCGTAGCGCAGCTTGGTAGCGCACCACTTTGGGGTAGTGGGGGTCGTGGGTTCAAATCCCGCCGCTCCGATTGAGTTAAAAAGCCGGAATCACTCTTAAGCAGTGATTCCGGCTTTTTAGTTCTGGCGTACTAGGGTGCGTTTCGAGCAGCGTCGCTCTGACTGGCGGACCTTTGAGGTTGCCATTCCCTTCGTGTGGATAGTGGTGTTTATTTGCGGCAGCTGGTCGGCCTACATTGCTGAACCCAAACCCAGAGTCGGTGGCTTATGGCGGGATATGTCTTGCTGGAGCTGCTGATTGTGAGCTATACCCTGGTCATATGCAAACTGTAGAAATGACACAGCTAAATCCGGGCCAGTAACTTTTTGCGATCGCCCCCAGAGTTGTTGGCCGGTTCCACTTAAATATCAGCCACCTTGATCTTGCGATCGCCTGCCTACCCTAATGATGGCCTTGTGGAATGGATAGACATCCTGCCTGTCTCAGCTGGACAGCCAAGACGACTAGCCCACAAAACCATAAACACTTCCGCTTATCGTCAATCTACTGGTCTTATGACAACCACCCTCAACCCCTACCTCACTGGTAACTTTGCCCCTGTCGAGACAGAGGTAACGGTCGATCAGCTGCCTGTCGTTGGCGAATTACCAGCCGAACTGAGTGGCATGTTTGTTCGCAATGGTCCCAATCCTCAGTTTTCACCCTTGGGGCTTTACCACTGGTTTGATGGGGATGGCATGCTGCACGGCGTTCACATCCAAGACGGCAAAGCGAGCTACCGCAATCGCTATATTCGGACGCAGGGGTTTGAACAAGAGCGACAAGCAGGGCAGGCCGTGTTTGGTGGATTGCTCCAACCGTCTCAAGGCGGCTTCAAAAACGTGGCCAATACAGCGCTCGTATGGCATCGCGATCGCCTGTTGGCGCTTTGGGAAGGGGGGGAACCACACGCAATTGGTGTGCCCGGGCTAGAGACAATCGGTGCTCACACCTTCAACGGCAAGCTGACCTCTCCCATGACTGCCCACCCTAAAATAGATCCGGTGACAGGGGAAATGATGTTCTTTGGGTATTCGCTGACCCAACCGCCCTACGTCAAATACAGTGTTGTGTCAGCTGAGGGAGAACTGTTGCGAACAGCCCCGATCGATCTGCCGGTAGGAGTGCTGATGCATGACTTTGCCATCACAGAGCACTACACCCTTTTCATGGATTTACCCCTCACCTTCCGCTTGGAGCGACTGCAGCGGGGAGAACCTGCCTTTGCCTTCGAGCGCGATCGCCCCAGTCGATTTGGAATTCTGCCTCGCCATGGCGACAACGGGACGATTCGCTGGTTTGAAGCACCCAGCTGCTATGTCTTCCACACCCTAAATGCTTATGAGGATGGGGATGACATTGTTTTGATGGCTTGTCGCACAGGTAGCACTAACGTTTTGGGGACGTCTCCTGATGCCCACGAGGGAGACAATCGCCAGGTTAGCAATGACGTGCCTTTGCTCTACCAGTGGCGGTTTAACCTGAAGACAGGGGCTGTGCAAGAACAGGCTCTCGACGATCGCGCCTGCGAGTTTCCTCGCATCAATGAGCAGTATTTGGGCAGGCAGTCTCGCTATGGCTACGCTGGCAAGAGCGCGCCTACCACGATGCCGAAGTTTGATGGGTTACTGAAGTTTGATTTGGACAATGGAAGCGTTCAGGTTCACTCGTTTGGAACCGGACGCTATGGTGGAGAAGGGATCTTTGTACCGCGACCAGGCGCAACCGCCGAAGATAATGGCTGGTTGATGACCTTTGTGCATGATGAAACGCAGGATGTATCTGAGTTAGTCATTGTCAGCACACAGGCAATGACGGATGAACCCGTCGCCCGCATTCAAATGCCGCAGCGGGTTCCCTATGGCTTTCATGGCACTTGGGTTTCACTGCCCTAGGGCTAATGACCCGGTTCTGGCTCAAGCCTGCCACATCCAACTCAGCAAAAACAGAGCCCCCAAGCAGGCTTCTGCCACCACACCGCCAATATTTTTGAGGGTGACGCTGCGGTCAACGATGCTCGATATCAACCGCACGGCCGCAGCCACTAAAGAAGCCACCCCTAGGACGGTAAAGGCATCTGTAGACTGCAACCACAAACAGGCGGCTCCTAGCCCCAAAAAAAAACTACCCAGGGTTGAGCGAATCTCAGAAACTCCGACCGGAGCGATGGGACTTAGGCCCACAAAGGCCGCCATTGTTTTGGGAAAGAGCAAGGCTGCTCCCCCTAGCAGCATCAAGAGCACTGCCGCTAGATTGGGCGCAATCTGAATGGAAGTTTCCACAGGTATTACGGAATCACGACTCTCTCTATTGGAGGCGATCAGGATTGAGGCAGGGTACTGTCGGTTGGTAGACTTCCTGCTGCCTCTGGCGCTCCTATCTCTCAATTTGCTGGGCAAAGGACAACAGGTGATCCGCAACGACCTGGGGTTGGTCAAAGTGGGGAACATGTCCCGCTCCCTCGATCCAGACCAGCCGACTACCCGTAATTGCTTGCTCAAACCGAGCGGCATCTGCCATTCCTAAGACATCATCCGCTTTTCCCCACAAAATTAGGGTGGGATGTGTGATTTGAGTAACGCGATTGCTCAAGTTCGCGTACCCCCCACTTTGGGTAAAAGATGCGATCGAATCCCTCCACCCCGGCATCTCCTGATGCAGCAGGGAGCAGCGCAAGGCGTCCATCAGGTTGATATCCAAGATCGGTAAGACCGAGGCCGCCACCAGAGCAGCACGTTTGCGAAAATACAACCAATTTGCGCCTAGTTCGATCAGCGGGCTTGGAAGAAACTGTCCAATGGGAAAGCTGCCAGAAAAGCCGACGCTATCTATTAAAACGAGCGATCGCACCCAGTCCGGATAATGCAAGGCAAAGTCAATCGCGACTGCCCCTCCCAAAGAGGCTCCCACCAAAATTACAGGTTGCCCGATCCAGGGTTCTACAACGCTAAGCAGATGTTGCCGGATTGTCTGGGGATTGACCGCCAGCGCAGATATGTATTCAGTAAATCCTGAACCCAGCAGGTCAATCGCCCAGGTTTTGTGACGATGTGCCAGTAAGGGCAGTAATCGCCGAAATTCCAACAGGGAACTGTCGAATCCGTGCAGCAGCAGAATAGGAACCGTGCCAGGTACAGGAGCTGATGAATCAAGCGGGTAATGGGCATAGGCAGTTGCGATCGCAGTTGTACTTTGCCTAACCGCCACCTGAACAACACGGCGCTGAATTCGTTGCAGCAGGGCGATGGCCTCCACATCTTGAATCTTACTTATGGAGGACGGTAAAAAATGAGCAAACATGCGTCTCAACCCAAAACGCTGCCAGTACTAAGCCCCAAATGGCGAAGCTGATATATCCTACAACCCTAAGTTGAAAGGCATGGGCTATCAAGGCAGATGGCAGCCGATCACTGGGCAAATAATTCGGTAATGTCTCCCCGAAACTGTGGCTCTGCACAGTTGGCATCATAAAAAGGTATGCATTAAAGGTGCGATCGCCCACCCAGGTAAAGCTGGACATCGCAGCCCCGTCAACTTCACGGTCAATGTGTCAGTGGCTTGATGGCCTACGTCATCAGCCCAAGAAGCCGTTACTTAATCTTGACTTCGCTCTCCTTCAATCCGCTTAACCCGAACTCAGGTTATCTAGAATTTCCAGTTGTGGTCTGCTTATCTCTACAGAAAATCTAAGTGGTATACCCTAAAACGAGAAAGCCGCAGATAGTCTTGGACAGACTACCTACGGCGATCGCTCTCGTAATAACTTTAGGCTAGGGCTCCGTGCGGAGCTCCTGAGGTTGCAGATAAGCAATCATTTCGTCGACACCGCGCTGAATGCGACGGGTAACGGTCATGGGGCTGACGCCAATTTTCTCAGCTACTTCTTTACGAGACAGGCCTTGGAAGAATACAAACTCAATAGCGGTGCGAGTTTTGGACTCAAGCTGGTTCAGCGCCCGCTGGATTTGCTGGCGATCTTCTTCCAATGCCTGCATGAGTTGATAGTGAGAGTCAGGCAGGGTTTCACCGAGAGTGATGTTCGAGTCAACCTGCTGGCAGACAGTAGCGTCAAGGCTAAGGGGAAGACGATTTTTGTGAGCCATCTTGACTTCTCGCCATTCTTTGACCGGTACACCCAGTGCCTCAGCCATTTCGCTATCGCTAGGGTTGCGGCCTAAGGAGCGCATCAGCTCCATCTGCAGTTTTTGAGACTCTTTTTGTAGATCTTGCCAGCGGCGGGGAATCTTAACAGTAGTGCCGCGATCGCGCAGGAAGTGCAGCATCTCACCGCGAATATAAGGTACGGCAAAGGAGCTAAAGGCACAGCCCTGACCAGGGTTAAACCGCTCAATGGCACGAATCAAACCGATGTAGCCAATCTGCTCAAGATCTTCGTAGGGCTCAGAACACTGATGACTGACGCGGTGGGCAATTTTGCGCACTAGGCCAGCATTGAGTTGCACCAGCCGGTTACGCAGGTGTACAGAGGGAGACTGCTTGTACTGCATCAGCAGTTCCATGCCACGGGAGCGAATTGTCGAAGTTTGAGTAGCCATATCTGCGGTGTCCTTACGAGAGCGGGTTCGCTGAGAACTGTCCTTATTCTCGAGATTGACACCGGTATTCACCATCGTTGATCCACGGTACTCCAGCGGAGGGTCAACGCTAATCTCCGTAATTCTACGGGACGAGAGTCTGTCGTTTGAAGCGCCACGAAACGCCTTTAATCCAGAGATGAGGTTTGGCTGCCATACTGAACTGAACTGATTGGCAATACCTCGAACTCGTTGATCTAAAAGGCCGGAAGAGCCTTCTTTAGCAGCCAAAACCGGGCTAAGCTAGAGGCTGCATCCAAGACATTACATCTCTTAATATCCCTCCGATTAGATTAATGGCTCTTAAGGCAGTTTTACTCGACTTCAACGGTGTCGTGATTAACGATGAGGCCATCCATGGGCGGTTGATTGAGGAGTTGCTCCTAGAAGAAAATCTTCGACCTAACCCCCAGGATTTGGCGGAATATTGCCTAGGTCGCTCTGATGCCGCTTGTCTCAGTGAGTTGCTTACTCGTCAAGGACGAGTGATATCTGAGGGATACTTAGAAAAACTGCTTGACCGCAAAGCTACTCGCTACCAAGAAGTACTCACCGCCCTAGATCAACTGCCGCTATATCCAGGCCTTGACGATTTGATTTACCAAATTAGGGCAGCGCAGCTTAGGCTGGCGATTGTATCTGGAGCAAGGCGTGGGGAAATTGAAGCCGTACTAGCGCAGACAGCCTGGGGAAAATATGTGGAGCTAATTGTCTCATCAGATGATCTGACGATCGGGGTGAGTAAGCCTGCCCCAGATGGGTATTTGCTCGCCATTGAGCGCTTCAATCAGCAGTTTGCCGACCTAGCTTTACAGCCAACGGATTGCTTAGCTATAGAAGATTCCTTCGCTGGTATTGAGGCCGCTAAACGGGCAGGAGTACCGGTCCTGGGCGTGGCCCATGTCTACCCCTACCAGATGATTCACCGTCGAGCTACATGGGCGATCGATCATCTCTATGAGCTGAGCCTAGACTGGCTCAAACCCTACTATGGGTCGGGACCTAGTAGCTCCGAACGGGTTTCAGCTTAGAGTCAAGCGTTAACGTAGTGGGTAGCTCCGTGGCTTAGGATGCTCTACAAGAAGCCCTATCGCTCTTACCTTAAGTCTACTGTTACTGCACTTCCACAACCGCCATGACACATTCACTTACTACCCCTGACCAGGTTATCCAGCAGCTGAACTGGCGCTATGCCACTAAGCAGTTTGACCCAGATCGCAAAATCTCTGATGCTACGTGGGCAGCTCTGGAAGAGAGTCTTGTGCTGTCGCCGTCCTCATTTGGACTGCAACCCTGGAAGTTCTTTGTGGTAAGGAACCCTGATCTGAGGCAGCAGTTAAAAGAACATGCCTGGGGTCAGACCCAAGTCACCGATGCCTCTCACCTGGTGGTGCTGGCTATCAAAAAAGACGTGGGTACTACAGAGGTTGACCAGTTCATAGAGCGCATGGCAACGGTACGACAGGTACCTGCCGAAACGCTCAATGGATATGGCGACATGGTCAAGGGCTTTTTGGCGGAGCCTCCTTACCCAATCACGATGGACAATTGGGCAACTCGGCAGGTCTACATTGCTTTAGGGTTTTTGATGTACTCTGCGGCCCTACTGGGGGTTGATACCTGCCCAATGGAGGGCTTCGACCAAGATAAGTTCAACGAGTTGCTGCAGCTACCCGAGCAGGGCTATTCGGTGGTGGTGCTATGTGCTGCGGGCTATCGTACCGACGATGACAAGTATGCCGCTCTGGCTAAGGTACGCTACACCACCGAAACAGTGTTGGGATACTACGACTAGCGTGTGCTTTTGACTAGCTATAGAGCTGCCAGCTTCTCCAGGTAGGGTTTTGCTAAGTAGAAGCTGGCAATAGATTTAGCATCTACCGCTTCCCCAGCCAAAATAGCTTTCTCAAGCTGGGCAGGTGTAAGTCGTACGACTTCGATATCTTCGTCATCATCGGCGTCGGGAGGCACCTCGATGGCATCTAGGTCAGTGGCTAGAAAGGCATAGATAATTTCGTCTGAATAGCCAGGGGCCAAAGGAAAGTTGCCAATGGGTAGCCAGGTTTGAGCGCTGTGGCCAATTTCCTCTTGGATTTCTCGACGAATGGTCTCGGCAGGGGACTCGTTAGCCTCGATTGTGCCGGCTGGAAACTCTAGCAGTCGTCCAAGCACCGCAAAGCGATACTGACGCACCATAATCAACTCACCATTGGCGGTTACGGGTACAGCTAAGGCACCACCGGGATGGCGAATGCATTCCCAATCGCCTTCTGCCCGGTTTGGCAGGCGCAGACGATTAACCTCGAAGTTGAACTTGCGGCCCTCATAAAATAAGCGCTGCTTGAGCAGTTGAGGAGGCTCTTGACCCAAAGGCATAGGTGACGGCGAAGAAAGGGCGCATGCGAACCTATTGTAGCGGGCGGAGAGCGAGTAGATTAGGTTGAGGCGCTGATTGGGCCAAGTGGCTGTACTCCAGTAGGGTCAACAGCTTGACATAGGGATTGTATCGATTGACCAGTTACAGGGTCGCGCCAGTTAGGAGCGATCTCAACGAGAGGGATGAGCACGAAGGCGCGCTCCCGCAGACGGGGGTGGGGAACGTGCAGGGCGGGTTCAGTAATGATTGCCTGACCATAGAACAGCAAATCGAGGTCAAGGGTACGTGGGCCCCACCGTTCCCGCCGCACTCGACCGAAGTGCTGTTCTGTGGTTAGTAGCTGATTGAGTAAGTCTCGGGCGGAGAGGGAGGTCTTGAGCAGAGCACAGGCATTTAAGATGTCGGGCTGAGGGGGGCCAATAGCAACGGTTTGATAGAGGCTTGACTGCGCTATGACCTCGATATAGCAGTTTTGATGCAGAGCCGTGAGGGCTTGCTGCAAAGTTTTTCGGGAGTTGCCCAGGTTGCTGCCCAAGGCGATCGCACAGGGTACAGCCGTCATGCCCTAGCCCAGATGAGGCTGAAGGCGTGCCACCAACTGGTCAGCTGGCAGCACGCCTTCAATGCGATCTACGGGCTGCCCAGATTTGAACAACACTAGCGTAGGCAGTGCCGCAATCCGATGCTGAGAGGCAATTTGCGGATATTTATCGGTGTCGATTTTAACGATTTTGAGCTGTCCTTTAAGCTGACTACTGACAGTGGTTAAAATGCCTGCCATCATCTGACAGGGACCACACCAAGTGGCATAGAAATCAACCAGCACTGGGCCTGAAGCTCCAGCCAACAAGTCCTCAAAACTCTGAAACTGCTGTTTGACCGCCATCGCGTACTCCTTTGGTAAACCCCTATGGCCTAGGCAACAGCATTGCCTATTTATCCAAGGTAAGCTACTGCTTTAGGCACTATTTTACTGTTCTACCCGCTCTCAATTGGGCTGTACTGCGGGGAAGGATGGGTTAGCATTAATTTGGCGGTCCGCTCCTAGCTACACAGCCATTTGACGCAGAAAGGTATCAAGGGCGGCGGCGACTTTCTCAGCCCAGTCTTCTTGAGCGTAATGGCCAACTTCTTCTAAAGTTTGGAGTTCACCGTTGGGAAGGGTTCGAACAGCGGCCTCTGCCAGACTAACCGGCAACCAAGGATCCTTTTGACCCCACAGTACTAGGGTGGGGTGATCCCAGTTGGGCAAGGCAGCGGCGATCGCCTGACTGCTGGCTTCAACGTCCATGCGGCGCACGGTGGTCATCAATGCCCGCCCTACGTCAGAACTTTTTAGGAACGGACGGCGGTATATGTCTAGGTCAGCGTCATCAATTTGGTAGGGACCACCGCCTTCCAAGGTGCGATCGACTAGGAGCGGATCTTGGGTGATCATATCTCCGGCCAGGGGCAGACCCATCTGGCGAATCTTCCAAGGAATTTTGGCACCAGAGCTAATGGGAGCGTTGATCATCACTAGGCGATCGACTCGCTCGGGATGCTGGAGTGCGTACTGAATGCCGACGGAACCGAGAAACCCTTGGGCAACCAAATGCACCTGGGGTAGCTCTAGGGCATCGATGAAACCACCTAAGGCCGAGGCTAAGGCAGCGGGGGTGTAGTCAAAGTCACGGCGATCGGGCTTATCGGAGAAACCATGGCCAAGCCAGTCGGGGGCGATCGCCCGAAATCCTTGCTGAGCTAGGGTAGGCATGACCTGCCGCCAGCTGTAGCTTTGCGATACCAGACCGTGGAGCAGCAGCACCGGCAACCGGGAGGGGCCACCCAGGGGCTGAAGGTCGCGGTAGAACCAGGTTAACCCGTTGACTGATATCGTGCGCTCTGCGATCGCAGCATCTTGACTCATAGCCTTTCCTTAACCCAGCCCACCGAGCTTACCGCTCCGCGGAATGGGAACGCAACAGCGGTCACTTAGCCAGGCCATTCCCTCAGCTTGACCGTGGTGATACCGTCACTGCCCCAAACTGGCTACAGTAATGGATAGGGAGGGCTCCCCCTCCACTGTAGTTTTAGGCAAAGGCTACCCCTACAAAGCACAATGAACTGGCAAGAGGTCTCCGGTAACTGGATTTTAGTGCCACCTAACCCCACAGCGATCGTGCATTTTTTGGGGGGAGCATTTGTGGCAGCTGCCCCCAGCGTCACCTACCAATGGCTGCTAGAAAATCTGGCTCAGCAGGGTTACCTGGTAGTAGCAACGCCCTTTATCAATACCTTTGACCATGCTGCCATCGCCCAGGAAGTGTTGCTCACCTTTGATCAAGCGCTGCGGTATCTCGACAAGCGAGGGCTGGCTGACTACCGCATGCCTATTTACGGCCTAGGGCACAGCATGGGCTGCAAAGTCCATCTCCTGATCAATAGCCTGTGGGAGGTAGAGCGGGCTGGCAATATCTATATGAGTTTTAATAACTACCCAGCTCGGCGATCAATCCCTTTTTTAGAGCAGGTGGTGCAGTTTAACCCTGCTTTCAATGTGGAATTTACTCCCGACCCTGAGGCTACTCTGGCGTTGGTGCGCGATCGCTATCCCGTGTCCCACAATTTACTAATTAAATTCCGCAACGATACCATTGACCAAACCCGTCCTCTGTCGGAGGTGCTGGTGCGGCGGTTTCCCGAGTCCACTACCATTCAAATTTTGCAGGGTTCTCACACCACACCCATTGCCCAAGAGCTAGGTTGGCAGCCAGGCACAGCCTTCAGCCCCCTCGATGCTTTGGGGCAATTTATGCGCCAGGAGTTTTATCGAGACCTGACTCACCTACGCCACCATCTGCTAACCTGGCTCAACCCCCTAACTGTAATGGGGCGATAGGCGATGTAAAACTCTTGCCCTTAAGGCTTTTGCCGGGGTGGGGTTAGGCCTATGATGCAAAGGTGAGCTATCTAGCCGTTGCCTGCTTTGACTTACCAGCACACTAGCCAGATTGAAACCCAAACCGACCCAACGGAGCTGAAGTCGGTGCTGGTGTGGTTTGACCAGTTTCAGGCAACGCCTATCCCCCACAACATTTGGCTTCAGTGCCAGCTCGCTCTGATCGAAGGGTTCACCAATGCGGTGCGCCATGCTCACGCAGGGCTGCCCCTAGAAACCCCCGTTGGCATCGAAGTGTCGGTGAGCGATCGCACCATCGACATTCGCATTTGGGATCGCGGCCCTGGCTTTGATCTAGCCTCAATGCTGAGGCACAAAATTAGCGTCAACAACCCTGACTCAGAGGGAGGCCGTGGACTAAAAATCATGTATCTCGTTGCCGATCGCCTCACCTATGAACCAGCCCCCGACCAGGGGAACTGCCTACATCTGCACAAAACCTTTGCCCTATAGGGTAAGAATGCCTCTAGAGTGACGCTATGACTATACCTGCGGTTTTCTTAGCGCTAACCCCATCTATGCAAGGCTCTGGGCAGCTAACTGACTGGCTCATAGGCGGGCTAGTAAATACCCTGCTGCTGGCGATCGCCTGGAAACTGCCCAAAAAGCTGTTAACTCCAGCCGGCTATGGCCATGCCTGGGCGCTGGGTGTAATTGTTTTGGGTTGCCTGGGTTGGCGAGGCTACGCCGTGATCATGGCCTACTTTCTGGCTGGAACAGCGGTTACCCGTCTGGGTAAAGGCCGCAAGGAAGCCGCCGGCATTGCCGAGGGGCGATCCGGGGTTAGGGGGCCAGAGAATGTCTGGGGCTCTGCCTTAGCGGCAGCAGTCTGTGCCGGGGCGATCGCCATCCTCAGAGTAACCGCCAGCCCTCTCAGCCAAGTCCTCTGGCTGCCGTTGCTAGCGCTGGCCTACGTCAGCAGCCTCAGCACCAAACTCTCCGATACCACCGCCAGTGAGGTAGGCAAAGCCTACGGCCGCCACACCTTTCTGATTACCTCACTCAAGCCCGTACCGGCTGGAACCGAAGGGGCCATTAGCCTGGAGGGCACCCTGGCTGGAGTAGCAGGGTCGATGGTAATGGCCCTAGCAGGCTGGGCCGTCGGGCTCATAAACCTCTGGGGCATCGTCATTTGTCTAGTGGCGGCCTTTGTAGCAACTACCGTAGAAAGTCTGATTGGAGCCACACTGCAACCCCGCATACCGTGGTTGACCAACGAAGTCGTCAACGGCATGAACACAACTATAGGTGCCCTGATTGGTCTCTTATTAGGTCTAGCAGTGGCACAAATGAATTAGTAGAGGCGATCGCCGCTAGAATTCCGTAGATTTACAGATGGTTTGTTTAAACTTCTGTTAGGGGCACTAGCTCAGAACGCTACCTCTCGCACTGGTATTCACCGGAATCCGGAAAGTTTTAGGAAATTTTATACAATCCTCACAAACTTTTGTCTTGGGTTTAGAAAGTTCCGTGAATTTTCGTAACCCTAAGTTCCGTGGGTCCTCTGTCGATGGTCACCGCTAGCTTCAGCCTTAATAGATTTAGGCTGAAGCTACTTTAGAGAGCAGGCCTGGGTCGCCAATGTTGTTTAGGGAGCGTCTACCCTCAGTTATTTATATACCTGAGGACACAACGATAACTGTTATGCAAACTTCGCTAGAGCACACGGTTCGTTCTCACCATTCAGTTCTTGCTATTGGAGTGCTATCGCTAGCTATTTTGATCATTTTTCAGGCCTTTGGCACAGGGTCAGCGGCAAGTGCCAAAAGCCGAGACGAATTTCCAGGCCGTCGCCAGGGTGGCGGCACCCACTGGGTAGCTCCCCTTCAACCTAGCAACTACTAATGAAGAACGATCGCCCCATGCCATCCACAGCGGCGGCAGAGGCAAATCATCAATAGATATATTGAAACCAAATACAAGAAGGCGGCAGTTCCTAGATTTGGAACTGCCGCCTTCTTGTATTACAAAAGCCAAAGCCAGCATCGCCACCAGCCTTAGCTGTTAGGCTACAGGGGCGATCGCAAGCAACTACCCGACGAGAGCTACACAACTCAATCTGGGCATGCTTAACGAATGTCCCTAACCTCGGTCAGCATTCCAAGGCTAGGGTTCTGGGTGTGCTACCTGAGACATTCTTCATCATTTAGTTTCTGTCAAAGGCCCAGCGACTGTGAAAGCGACGCTCAACCGAATAAACCACCGACTGCGGCGCCGGGTAGTCCCCCAGATGCTCCACTCGTGGGGAGATACCCCCTTGACCACTGGAGGCAAGATTGTGCTGTTGGCCAGTTTGGTAGCCAGCGCCTTAGTGACTGGCGCCAAAGTATTAACCGTTTTAGAACCGGCTGAGCTTTTTCTTTTTGACCATTTGGTGCGATGGTCAACGACCGCCCCCCAAGGGCCATCGCGCCCTAGCCAAAACCTCGACCCCCGCATGACGATTGTGGGCATTACTGAGGCAGATATTCGCCAGTACGGCTGGCCCCTCAGCGACAAGCTGTTAGCCGATGTCATTCAAACCCTTCAAGTTCATACCCCAAGGGTTATTGGGTTAGACCTCTACCGCAGCACGCAGCACCCGCCAGGGTCAACTGACTTGGTCAAAGCCCTGGCAGCACCCAACCTAATGACCATTATAAATGTGGGCAGCACCCAGGGTCAGGGCGAAGTGCCGCCCCCACCTACCGTTGAGCCAGAGCGGATCGGCTTTAACGATTTTCCTACCGATTCTGACGGCATTATCCGCCGCAACTTAGTTTTTGTGCGCAGCCCCGACGGCGGCTACTATTCCTTCGCCCTGCGGGTGGTCATGGCTTACGAGGGCTATGCATCCGAAGCTTTAACGGCTGGAGAGAATCACCTCTACCTCGGCGATCGGGCTATTCCGGTGCTCTCGGCCCGAGACGGCGGCTACCAAAACGTAGACAACAGGGGCTACCAAATTTTGCTGCGCTATCACACTGCCCAAATGCCCGCCCGCCACATCTCCATTAGTCAAGTGCTTAGCGAGCAGTTTGATCCAGTCTGGATTGACGACAACATTATTCTCATTGGAACCACCGCCGCCAGCCTCAAAGACCTCTTCTACACACCCTTCAGCTTTAATCAAGACAGCAAACTGACCATGCCTGGAGTGGTCATCCACGGGCAGATGGTGCGCCAACTGCTGGACATTGTTACTGGACAGCCTGCCAGCTATCGATTCCTGCCCCCCTGGGCTGAAGGGCTTTGGCTTTGGAGCTGGTGTTTAGCCGCCGGCACCCTAGTCTGGCTCGTTAAGCGCCCTAGCGGGCTGCTACTATCCTGCGGACTGCTTCTGGGGAGCTTAGGAGGAGTTGGCTGGCTAGGGGTTAATGGATTAGTGTGGCTCCCCCTAGCCGAGCCGACCCTAGGAATAGTAATCGCAGCAGCAGTGGTTTTAGCTTACAAGCTGCTTTACCGCACCACCCATGACTCCCTCACCGGTCTGCCTAACCGCGAAGCCTTCATCAATACGATTCAGCAGGCCCTCCACTACCGACAAAGTCCCGAGCAGCCTGTGATAGTGGCATTTATGGGCATCGATCGCTTCAAGGTAATCAACGAAAGTCTGGGTCACCAGGTGGGTGACGAGGTGCTGCAAATGATGGCTAAGCGGCTGGTGCAACACATACCCCCAGAGGTTCAAGTAGCCCGGGTCGGAGGCGATGAGTTTGCCCTCCTACTCACCCAGCTCTCTAGCACCGCTGCCGGAGAACTGATGGATCGGCTTCAGTACGTCCTTTCAGAACCTCTAACCCTACATGGCCAGAAATTGCCCAGCACCCTCAGTATTGGAGTGGCTATCAGCCAGCCAGGGTTAGAGCACAAACCGGCTGATCTGCTGCGCGATGCCCACACTGCTATGTACCGGGCCAAGGCCCTAGGTAAGTCACGATTTGAGGTATTTGCTGCTGGCATGCTCACCGAAGCAGTCAACCGCCTTCAGCTCGAAAGCGACTTGATTAGCGCCCTTGACAACCACGAGTTTTTACTCTACTACCAGCCGATCATTAACCTCAAAACAGGAACACTGGCTGGGTTTGAAGCTTTGGTGCGATGGCACCAGAAAGATCGAGGCTTTGTTCTGCCCAGTGCATTCATTCCGGCGGCAGAAGAAACTGGACTAATTATGGCCCTAGGGCAGTGGATTTTCCGCGAGGCCTGCCAGCAACTGCACCAGTGGCACACATTACTACCCCAATCTCGCCACCTGACTATGAGCATCAATCTCTCTAATCGTCAGTTTGGTCAAACTGATTTAATTAGTCAAATCGAGGTCGCCTTGAAAGAAACCCAGGTTGATGGCCACTGCATCCGGCTTGAAATTACCGAGAGCATGGTGATGGGCGATGTGGATGCCGCCATTGATCTGATGCTCAAGCTCAAGTCTCTAGACCTAAAGCTGGCCATTGATGACTTTGGGACCGGCTATTCGTCCCTCAGCTACCTGCACCGATTTCCTATGGATACTCTGAAGGTGGATAAATCCTTTGTGGGGCGACTGGAGAAAAGCAACGAAGATCGAGCCATCATCAACACTATCTTGACCCTTGGGCAAAAACTTGGCATGGAGGTGGTGGCCGAGGGAGTAGAAACCGCCGCCCAGGTCGCCATGCTCCAGCAGGAGGGATGCGACTATGGTCAGGGCTATTTCTTTGCCAAGCCTTTGCCGGCCGCTGAAGCTTTGGACTTACTTCGGCAGCACCAGCCCCTTGAGTGCTAGATCGTCGGCCTGAGGGTAAAACTACGTCTAGTATCTTGGATGGAGCGGCTACTTGTGGCTGTTCCATGACGAAAATTAGCGATGGCTTTCATGGCCAAAGCCCTGTGTTAGGGGTCTGGCACAATCATTATTTTGACCTATTAACTTCCATTCTCAACTGGTCTACAATGATCCCGATAGCAACCGTATATTTTCCCCCAACTTCAACAAGCTCATATTTGTCCAGCGGTTCCGCTCAGGAATTGGCCTGGAGAGTTAGTTAAATTCCTTTATTAATTTATAGATGCCGATGTCTGTTGGCGAAGCCACGTTTAGGACAGCTGTGCTTGAGTCAGAACTTCCCGTACTGGTTCATTTTTGGGCTCCTTGGTGTGGGCTCTGCAAGCTCATTATTCCGGTTTTGCAAAGCTTTCAGGCCGAGTGGGAGGGTTACGTCAAGGTGGTAGATATCAATGCCGATGAAAATCTACGTCTGGCTAACGCCTACCGCCTCTCAAACCTGCCAACGCTGCTGATATTTGAGCAGGGTGAGGTGCGTCAGCGAGTAGAGTCATTTCGCGGCAAGGATGATCTACGGCTGGTATTGGACGCCTTTATGCGCAACCGGGAATTGACCTACGATATCCCTCGGCTTGTACGCATATATCCCTAGCCTTTAATGCCAAGACAATAGGCCCATCCAGCTGCATCAGTTAAATCTGAGGCTGGTTAGGGCTAGCTGTCAGTAGGCAGATCTAAATAGCCTTCTAGTAGCAGGTCATCTCCTAGGAGACGCCAAGTAGTGCGCCTCAAGGCTAGGGCCTGACCCATATTTTGAAGGCCTAGATCGCCGATGGGGCTTGGGGCAGCTACACCGCCTATCAGCTTAGGAGCCACAAAGGCCCAAAGCTTATCAATGACGCCATCCTGAATAGCCTGAGCCGCTAGAAAGCCGCCGCATTCCCATAGCACCATCGCGCAGCCGCGCAGGTAAAGGTGCTCAGTGACTGTCCGAGGGGTGAGTGCCGGTAGCGTGACGACATCTACTCCCTTAGCAGCTAACGCCTGGTGGTTTGCTGGGTCGGCCTCAGGTCCAGTAAAGACTGTGGTTGGTGCGTCTTCTGTATGCCACAGGTTGGCCTCAGGGGGAAGTTCGAGGCGGCGGCTCATGACGACACGTAAAGGGTTATGGGAGCTATGACCGTGGCTGGTTAATCGAGGGTTGTCGTGGCGAACGGTGTTGCCACCAACGACTACCGCATCGCAGGTGGCGCGTAGCTGGTGCACGGCGGCGCGAGCTGCAGACCCGGTGACCCAAGCGCTATGGCCACTGACAGCGGCGATTTTGCCGTCTAAGGTCATGGCATACTTCAGCAGGCCTAGGGGGCGTTGGCGGGTTATCCGCTGCACGAAGGCTTCATTGAGCTGTCGGCAGGCGTCTTCTTCGACCCCAACTATGACCTCAAGACCGGCCTGGCGAAGCCGCTGAATACCTGCGCCGGATACCCTGGGATCGGGGTCAACCATACCCACCACCACCCGACTCAGGCCCGCTTGGATCACCGCTTCAGTACAGGGGGGCGTGCGCCCGGTGTGGTTACAGGGTTCTAGGTTGACGTAGAGGGTAGCATCTTGGGCACGGGCTCCCGCCTGAGCTAGGGCAAATACCTCGGCGTGCGGTTGCCCAGCTTGTGGATGAAAGCCTTCTCCAACCACTAAACCCTGCTGCAACACTACGCATCCCACCATTGGATTGGGCGCTGTTTGGCCAGCCGCGAGACGAGCCAGCTCTAGGCAGCGCTGCATCCAACGAGGGTGCTCGTCCCCAGGGATAGACGAGCCAGTAGAAGTCAGAGATGAATCGAGCACGGGAAACTCCTAGATCACAGGGCCATGGGTAGATTGGGCAGGGGCGGCGATCGCCCTTTGGGCAGCACCTAGCACACTCGACGCGACCATGGGGTAGGGTAAACTAGGCCTATCCACTAGGTGAGTGTGAGCGAGTGAGTGTAATTCCTCCTGTTGATCTTACGGAGCAGTTTCGAGCAATTCAATCTGATGTGAATGCTGCCGTGGCCGAGGTGCTGGCCTCTGGACAATACATCAATGGACCCATCGTCGAAACCTTTACCCAGGCCTTTGGAGACTATGTAGGCACTAAGCACTGTATTGGGTGCAACTCCGGCACGGACGCCCTTTACCTGGCCTTGCGGGCTTTTAACATTGGCCCCGGCGACGAGGTAATCACTTCACCCTTCACGTTCATTGCTACGGCGGAAGCGATTAGTGCCGTGGGAGCAACACCGGTGTTTGTCGATATCGACCTCGACACCTTCAATATAGATGTGGCCAAAATTGAGGCTGCTGTCAGCGATCGCACCCGGGCTATCATGCCCGTTCATCTGTTTGGTCGGCCCGTAGATATGGGGCCAATCATGGATTTAGCTACCCGCTATGACCTGGTGGTGATCGAAGACTGTGCCCAAGCCACTGGCGCGGAGTGGATGGGGCAGCAGGTCGGTCGGATTGGGCAGGTGGGCTGCTTTAGCTTTTTTCCCACAAAAAACCTGGGGGGTTGTGGCGACGGTGGTGCCCTAACTACCAATGACGACAATCTAGCCGCTACTGCCCGCATGCTGAGTGAACATGGCAGCCGGGTAAAGTATCACCACGAGGCCATTGGCGTTAACAGCCGTCTCGACTCGGTGCAGGCAGCTATTTTGGCTATTAAACTACGCTACCTCGATCGATGGAACCAGCAGCGATCGCAGGTAGCCGATCGCTACCATCAGCTGCTAGCTCCCGTCACCGAAGTTGTACGCCCCCTACCCGTAACCTTTGGCCGCTCGGTATGGAATCAATACACCCTGCGTCTACCCCAGGCCACCGCTGAAGGCCAAGAGCGCAACCAGGTGCAGCAGCTGATGCGAGAGGCTGGAGTGATCTGCATGGTGTACTATCCAATCCCTCTGCACCTACAGCCCGTTTACCGCGACTTGGGTTACCAACCGGGCGCTCTTCCTCAGACAGAAGCCGCAGCCCATCAGGTGCTGTCGCTGCCCATGTTCCCCGAACTGGGAGCAGCGGCCCAAGACCAGGTGGTGCAAACTTTGAAATCCGTGTTGGCTGAGGTAGGGCTTAAGGCTGCCCAGTATTGCTAACCCCGCCGCCCCAGCCTATAGGCCAAAATTTCGATAAGCCCTGAATTTCTCACTGGGCTTAGTCGAATATGTTTGTAGTTTTATATACTATATTTAAGGTAGATTAACCCAGCTTAGGGGTTCTCGATCGCCGCTTGTCTCAACGCGCTTTTTGTCCGTTGACGGCATCCCTAAACCAGCGATAGCCCCACCCGCTAGGGCAGCACCGCACAGTAATGTAAGGGGCAGGTGGCATAGTGGCAATGACAGATCCGGCTTTAATGGGCACCTACGATGCAGCGGCGATCGCTCGCTACTTTCGCTGGCGACTGGGCACCCTGGCCTGGAGAGTTTTACAGATTTTGTGGTGGTTAGGCACCTTTGTGCTCGGCCTTCAAATGGATCAGTGGTTCGGTCGGGAGGAGCAAAATCGCCCTCGCCGAGCTATTCAGCTGCGCCAGGTGTTAACCAACTTGGGTCCGACGTTTATTAAAGTTGGGCAGGCGCTCTCTACCCGGCCCGACCTGGTGCGGCAAGACTTTCTCGATGAACTCACTAAGCTGCAAGACCAGCTGCCACCCTTTCCCACCGCCAAGGCGATGGCGATCGTAGAGGCAGAACTCAACTACAGCCCCGAAGAAATTTTTAGCAATCTATCTGCTCTGCCGGTAGCCGCAGCTAGCCTGGGGCAGGTATATCGGGGGCGGCTGTTTACGGGGGAGGAGGTCGCCGTTAAGGTGCAGCGCCCTTACCTAAGGCCAGTGCTGTGTCGTGACCTCTATTTAATGCGCTGGGCCGCGCGCTGGCTGGGCAACTTTTTGCCCCTCAACTTAGGGCACGACCTGACCCTGATCGTTGATGAGTTTGGCACCAAGCTGTTTGAGGAAATTGACTATCTCAACGAAGGTCGCAACGCCGAGCGATTTGCCGCCAATTTCAAAGAGGACCCCACGGTTAAGGTGCCTGTTATCTACTGGCCCTACTGTAGTCAGCGAGTACTCACCCTCGAGTGGATTGACGGCTGCAAGCTCACCGATACGGTTTCGCTAAAAGAAGACAACCTTGACCCCGATCGCTTAATCGAGATCGGCGTGACGGCAGGGCTGCGTCAGCTGCTGGAGTTTGGTTTTTTCCACGCTGACCCCCACCCCGGCAACTTGTTTGCCCTAGCCGATGGGCGAATGGCCTACATCGACTTCGGCATGATGGATCAGCTCGACCAGGTCACCAAAGAAACTTTGGTAGATGCGGTCGTACACCTAATTAACCAAGACTTTGTCAACCTGGGACGAGACTTCGTCAAGCTGGGCTTTCTCACGCCTGAGACCGACCTGGGCCCGATCATTCCTGCCCTCCAGCGGGTGTTGGGCAGTGCTCTGGGCTCCAAGGTGAGCGACTTTAACTTCAAGACCGTCACCGATCAGTTTTCAGAGCTGATGTACGAATACCCATTCCGGGTGCCGTCTAAGTTTGCCCTAATCATTCGCTCACTGGTCACCCAGGAGGGTTTAGCTTTAAGCCTCAACCCCAACTTCAAAATTATCAATGTGGCTTATCCCTACGTGGCCCGTCGCCTGCTGGTGGGTGAAACCCCGGCCCTGCGTCAGCGGCTGCTGGAGGTGTTGTTTCAGGACGGCCAGCTCCAGTGGCAGCGTCTGGAAAACATGCTGGCGATCGCCCAGGGAGACACCGGCTTCGATCTGCTGCCCACGGCAGGAATGGGCATTCGCTACCTCATGTCGGAGGAAGGGATGCACCTGCGTCAGATGATTGTGCTGGCGCTGACTGAGGACGACCGACTGCACACCCAGGAGGTACAGCGGCTGTGGTCCTTGGTGAAGGACGATATTACCTTTGACCGCGTGCTGGGAGTGGCGTGGGGAGCGTTAACCAGTTATTCCCTAGAGCGGGCGGAACAGCTTGTACCGGTCGTTGGCGATCTGCGCCAGGTGCTGCGATCTTAGCCCTGGGGCAAGCCAAGCTGGGCCGTAGTCAGGAGTGGATGGGTAGGGAGTGAGGGGTAAGGGCGGCTCTCCCCTATAATCTGGGAACAGTAAATTATTGTTTCGTTTTCCTAAACCCGTGTACCCACAACCGCCCTACGTTTTGTTTTTTGCTGGTTTTCTGGCCGCTGTGACTTCGGGCTTTGCCTTTAGCACCGCCCTGCAGCAGTCGGTTAACGAATGGAACAGTAAGCGCTCAACGCGCATTCTGGCTACCCTGCGCGGCCCTCAGCTGCAGATTCCTTTTTTTGGCATCTGTGCTGGGATTTGCGTATTTTTGGCTTCGGGTATTCAGCTGTTTGGCTTTTCGGCTAAAGCCGCCTACGCTATGGGAGCGCCTATGACCCTGCTCTGCGGCCTGCTGATCTGGTCACAATTGGGCAAGATTTTGCTGCTGATTGAAGAAGGCGGCTCTAAGGCCCTTGATTTGGACATGTTTTAGCGCTAGACGCGTTTTGGGGATTTAGCCCAGTCCATCAATGCGCTCGCGATTCGCTAGGTGGCTGCACACCTCATGGACAATCATGGCAACCAGTTCGCTAATTTCGCACAGACGGACCTGGGCCGCCTTGAAAGCTCTGCGATCGCTGATGTTCCAGCCAGGGCTAGCCCACAGCATGCGTAGCCAAAAGACAGCAGCTTAGCCATGAACCCCCACCGAGTTGGGGCCATCCTTGGCTTCAGCTGCTGCTAGAGAGTCTCAAAGTCAGCCTGACTAGCTGTTTGAATATCGGTGCAGCTCATCGCGGCTGTGGGCCAAACTAGCGCGATCGGGCAGCCTACCTTGCTCGCTCTCGGCTAGGGTTAAGCTGAGGCATCTCACCAAAATCACCCACCTGGCTAACCATTGAGGGCGTAGATCGCCCCACCGAGAATCACCTAATTGGTTTTAATGTTTTGGAGGTAGTCGAGCAGCACATCGTCCCTGAGAGTAATCAGGGTAGCCTCATACAGCCACCCGAGAGCCTGGGTGGTAGATAGGGAACGCAAATAGTTCAGCCGCTCCCGCTCCCGTCGCATCACTGAGGGCCCCAGAATTACGCCCTCAATCACGACAATGCTCACAAACTACCCAGTAGGCGATACGTTAAATAGCCTGGCCGTTAAGAAATCCCCGAGGGATTGCAGCGTTGGGCGAAGCCGGGCGATTCTAAATCTGACGTCACTAGAGATCTTTTTGGATTTTTTGAGCACAATACTAGCATTCGCGCCGGGGCAGCTTATTTAGTTGCCCACCGACCGCAGCCTATGACCGCACCCTGAGAGACATACCCATGGGGCCCTCTGACCATCTACCCAACTTCGCCACTTCCCAGCCTGAACCTCAGTCGGCTGAGGCTATTTTGCGGATCCTGGGCCATGACCTCGAGACCTTGCGCCACCAGGTCTCAGGCTATCTATCAGAGGACATTGCCCATCTCCAGGCCAAAAAGCAGCGGCTGATGGCCGATATTGAGGCTCTGGAGGGAGACTTTGAAACCCTTCAGGCCCAGCACCAGCAGCTGCAAACCACTTACGCCGAAGGGCTGAGCCAGCAGCAAATTGCTCAGCAGCAGGCCTGGGCCAAGCGCCTGGCGATCGCCCTGGCCACCCACCTGCAAGGACGGCTCGAAACCGCTCTGACCAACGCGCACCCCAACGCCCTCCAGGCCGCTCCCTACGAGGCCGCAATTCCTCCTTTAGCTAATGCCAGCCAGCGCCTAGCTGCCCTCGACGCAACGCTTCAAAGCACCTTGGCCTCTCTACAACACGATCTGACTAGCTATCAGAGCAACATCTCTCAACAACTCAGCCGTATGCAGAGTGTTGAACAGCAGGGAGAAGCCATTTTAGAAGCCCTAGTCGCCCGGCTCAGCCAACAGCTGCAAAGCCAAATGGTGCCGCCCCCGGGGACTGCTACCCCCGACCGAAACAGCCATAGCAATATGCCTCCCAAGCCCGGCAGCCTAGCAGAACCGGCTCTACCCCCTAACCCTTACCGGGGAACCCAGTTCGACTCAGGTTACCCAGGGTCTACTCCCCCTGGTAACGCCTCACTGCCGCAAGGAGTCGCGCAGCACCCCCCAGCCAATTTGCTGCGATCGCAGCCTAACCCAACAGAAACGGTGCTCTCGGGGACTAGTCGCCGCTCATCCCCCACTGATCTTCAGATAGGGCTGCTGATGGTGGTGCTCTCGACGTTGGCCCTGTCGCTGCACAACGTCATTGTGGGCGTAATTGGCTACGGCGGACAGCTGCTGGGGCGCATTCCGATGGCGGAGGTCTTGCCCTTAACGATTCCTAACTCGCTGTTGCTGCTGTGGTTGCGCATGGTGGTAGTCGTACCCCTGCTGGCTCTGGTAGCCCCCCGCCTCTATCCCAACGTTGGCAACGACTTGCGCCAGATCTTCCACCGTGATCAAAGGCGTTCCCTGATACAGGTGATTGCCAGCGGCTTCTTCTTATTTTTGTCGCAGGTGCTGATCTATAAGGCGATCGCTGACGTCGGCCCGGGTGTAGCAGTGACGCTGCTGTTTATGTATCCGCTGATCACGGTGCCGCTGGCCTGGTTCTTGTTCGGCGATCGCCCGACACCCCTGCGCCTAGTGGTGATGTTTGCCATCACCATGGGAATTGTGTTCACCGCCCTGCCCCGGATCTACACCGATCTCAGCGGTAACGGCGTGTCGCTGTGGGGAGTAGGAGCTGCACTGCTGGCTAGCGTTGCCTTTTCGCTATTTTTGATTGCCATGCAGCTGTGCTTTAAGCGGCTGCATCCAGTCTCGGCAAGCCTGCTTCAGTTTTCGACCATCTTTATTCTCACCAGTGTGATTTTGATTGTGGGGTCTTTCGTTGGCCTCGACCCTGGTGAGCCCACTCGTCCCCTCGGTCTCTATATCGGAGCCGGGCTGTTGGGGCTGCTAACGCTGCTGGGCTACCTCTTTAATAACTACGGCGTCAAGCTGCTTGGGGCATCTCAAGCCTCGATTGTGGCTGCCAGCGGGCCGGTAGCAACCGCCATTTTGGCCTACTTAATTACCCCTGGTGAAAAGTCAGCGCTGCTATTTATTCAGTGGATGGGCGTCATTTTGGTCACCCTGGGGGTAATTTCTCTGAGTTTAGAACGACTGGCCAGCCAGCGTCGTCAGGCCAAACGACGCAGTGCCGTGCCCCCCAATACAGGACAATGGCCTTAGCTCAGTAGCAGCTCAAGGCAAATTAGGCAGAATTCAGCGCCGCAAGCACCTGCTTACAACTTTAAATGTTGGCAGGTGTAAGGCTTGACTACACCTGCCTTTCAAACTGCCGATCGGAATGGCCAAATTTGGTGGCTCGACTGCCTCTAAAGTTAGCTAAAACCTTGAATTAACCAAGGTTAGAGGAGCCAAACCAATTAAAACGGAGAGAGAGGGATTCGAACCCTCGTTAAGGTCACCCCTAAACAGCATTTCCAGTGCTGCGCCTTCAACCGCTCGGCCATCTCTCCAGGGGGCGGTTCATCACCGCTGAGACGCTATCGTAGCAAACAATGGAGTCAGAGAACAGGGGCCACACCAGTTTCTATTGCAGAATTAGGCTCGTCTTCCCCAGAGGAATTGTTTCGTGAGAGCATAGCAGGGGTAATTGACGGTCGGGGCACTAGCCTGCGATCGCCCCTTCAACCTCAATTTACCAATTGATTTCGTACCCGCCGTTACTCTGCCAACCCCGACCTACCCCATGGCCCGCACCCACACCGTTACCGTCCACCACCGCCAGACCGGGCGCATATACACCGTAGAGGTGCCCGAAGACCGCTACATTCTTCAAGCCGCCGAGAGCCAAGGGGTAGAACTGCCGTTTGCCTGCCGCAACGGTGCCTGCACGACCTGCGCGGTGCGCCTGCTTGAGGGCGAGGTCGATCAACCCGAGGCCATGGGACTCTCTCCCGATCTGCGTGAGCGGGGCTATGCGCTGCTGTGCGTCAGCTACCCCCGCAGCAACATCCAAGCCGAAACCCAGGATGAAGACGAGGTTTATGAGCTTCAGTTTGGCCGCTACTTTGGCAAAGGCAAAGTGCGCCGCGGGCTACCCCTAGACGAAGACTGAGCAGCCTCACTCTCGTTGCCTTAAGTCGTTCCAACGCTAATTCCATGTCTCTTCCTGCCGAGTCCGATTTACAGCGCTGGTTAGACAGCGCCACCGAGGCCGCTCTAGCCGCCGGAGCGGTGCTCCAGCATCACTGGGGCAACCTCACTACCATTGATGAAAAAGGTCGGTCTGGCGATTTGGTAACCGAAGCCGACCGCGGCGCAGAGGCGGCCGTCATGGCCGTACTAGAGCGACACCTCCCCGCTGACCACGGCATTTTAGCTGAAGAGTCCGGGGTAATTAGAGACCGGGGGACCGGCCTTCTATGGGCCATAGACCCCCTCGACGGCACCACCAACTACACCCACCAGTACCCATTTTGTGCGGTGTCCATTGGGCTGCTGGCCGAGGGAGAGCCGGTGCTTGGGGTGATTTATGACCCGATCCACCGCGATCTCTTTCGCGCGGCTAAAGGCTTGGGGGCCACCCTCAACCGCAGCCCGATTCGGGTATCGACCACGGATCAGCTGTCTCAGAGCTTGCTGGTAACTGGATTTGCCTACGATCGCCGCGAAACCCCCGACAATAACTACGCCGAATTTTGCCACTTCACCCACCTCACCCAGGGGGTGCGCCGAGGGGGGTCCGCCGCCATTGACCTCGCCTATGTCGCCTGTGGCCGCCTGGATGGCTATTGGGAGCGAGGGCTATCGCCCTGGGATATTGCTGCTGGGATCGCGATCGTGCAAGAAGCAGGGGGCCACGTGACTGCCTACGATGGCTCGCCGCTAGACGTGATGGCGGGACGGCTGTTGGCCACTAACGGTCAGATTCATGCGGCCATGAGTCAGACTCTTGGGAAAGTTCAGCCGCTAGTGCTCCCCTCCCTCATCTAGGCAGTTCGCGACCCGATCTTCAGTTCTAGTTAGCCTCAAACCGCTAAAAGAACCAGGGGATGGTTAAACTGAGGTTGACTGGGTAGAGTGAAGAGAATTTAAATTGTGTCTTATTGCTCCCTGAGTCGTCCCTCGGGTAAGTGACCATGAAACCAGATCAAGGGCTGTTTCAACTTGACTTTGATGACCATCACGCTGTGCTGGGAGTGCCAGTAACCGCCGATGCCAAGGCCGTGCGCAAGCGCTACCTGACGATCGCCCGCATGCTGCATCCCGACAGTTTGTCTGGGTCCACCACTATCGATGCCCAGCGGGCCAGCGACGTGCTCTCCAAGCTAGTCAACCCCGCCTACGAGGCCCTGACCCAAGAAAAATCAAGCACTGAGCATGGCATCATGCTCAAGCTTAAAGGGCAGTCCCTGCGCCAAGTCGGCACAGCACCCACAGTTAGCTCTACAGAGGCTCAGACCCTGCTCAAAGCTCCCCATGCCGACGCAGCCTACCGCAAAGCCGTTAGCAACCTAGCCGAAAGCCAATTCGACGACCTGGAGAATGTGACTGGGGTAATCGGCCAACTAAGTGAGCTCAACCTAATTTATCTGTACCGCAGCAGTGCCAACGACGGCCCATCGGTTGGCACCCCAGCCAGCGCTGCTAAATCGCGACCCAATGCTGCCCCTACCAGCCCCACGACGACAGTGCCAACGCCCCGGCAAAACCAGGCGGCTATTCTAGAGAGCTACGTTAACCGAGCTCAAGAGTACGATCAAAACCGCGACTATAGCCGAGCCATTTTAGAGCTGCGGGAGGCCGTCAAAGCCTATCCCAACAACGTTCAGTGTCATAGTTACCTATCGGCAATTTATCTCAAAGCCGGTCAGAACACCATGGCTCGCATTCACGCTAAACGCGCCCTCGAGATCGACCCCAATGACGAAAGGGCACAATCCGTTCAGGCTCGGGTAGATAAAACTAGCGGTGGGTCTACGTCTGGGTCGGCCCAGACCGCCAAATCAAAGGGGAGTAATGCCAAAGCCTCTAACCCCAAATCTTCCAATCAAGGCGGTGGTTTCTTTGGCCTGTTTGGAGGCAAGAAAAAGTGATGACCTACCAACCCCCTGCTGGCGCACGCGACCTATTGCCCCTCGATGTTGCTCAAAAATACTGGATTGAGAATCGCCTAGAACAGGTATTCCAGCGCTGGGGCTACCACCGCATTATCACCTCCACCGTAGAGCGGATGGATACCCTAATGGCAGGGGGGGCCATCGATCAGGAAGCGGTGATTGAGCTTCAACCCGTCGCGGGTAAGCGTTTGGGGTTGCGGCCTGAGCTGACCGCCTCGATCGCCCGCACTGCCGTTACCCGCCTGGCCCGCGTCACCTATCCCCAGCGGCTCTACTACAACGCTAACGTATTTCGCCAGGCCACCCAGGGTAGCCATGGGGGCCAGCAGGAGTTTTACCAGGCTGGAGTCGAGCTGCTCGGGGCCGGGGCAACAGTGGCCGATGCCGAGATCGTGCTGCTGCTGGTGGACTGTCTCCACAGCCTCTCCCTCGACTCCTGGTGCTTGATCTTGGGCGACGCCCAGCTCACCCAGGCGCTACTCACCCCCTTTTCCCCTGACCAGCGCCAAGCGGTGCGCCAAGCCCTTGCCACCCTCGACCGGGTAGCCCTCGATGACATGGGCCTATCCCCAGAACTGCATCGCCATGCCCTGCATCTGCTCGACCTACGCGGTCACCCTGAGGACGTGCTTCAGGCTTTGGGGCAGCTTGCCCTAGAGCCTGAGGCCCAGACGGCAGTCGAGCGTCTAAAATCGCTGGTTGCCCTAGTGCGAGACGTCATTAACACGGCAGGCGATAGTCAGCGAACCCAAGGGAGCCAACGCCCCGCCTTGACGCTCGATCTCAGCCTCATTCAACCCTTTGACTACTACACTGGGCTGGTGTTTGAGCTGGTTACTGGCCCTGAGCAGGGCTGCCAAGTGCTCGGGCAGGGGGGCCGCTATGACCACCTACTGGGTGTCTTTCAGGCGCAGGGCCAGGGATTCCCAGGTATTGGCTTCGTGCTAAACATTGAGGCTCTGCATCAGGCACTGCTGCCTACGGGCCATCTGCCGCAGGATACGCCTCCTAGTGACTGGCTCGTAGTCCCTACGGTGCCCCAGGCAGCGGCAGCAGCCTTTACCTACGCCCAAACCCTACGAGCCTCAGCCAGTCTAGTGCGGGCTGAGGTGCACCTATCCGACGGTGAGCCGCCCGCTGCCACTCGCGATCTAGCCCGTCTGCGCCGCATTAGCCGCATTGCCTGGATCGGCCCTGACGGCTTGCCAGATATTGAAGCTCTGAACTAACGTGGGGGATGGCGACAGCCCTGGCTTAATTCCTTCTGGGAGAAGAGTTTCAGGGTTAGGTTAGCCTCAACTGTCTGCCCAGAGGAACCTCAGTTCCTAATATTATTTTGTGCCCGTAAGGAGAGATTGTGGCCCACACCATTGTGACTAACGTTTGTGAGGGCGTCGCCGACTGCGTTGACGCCTGCCCGGTAGCCTGCATCCACGAGGGCCCCGGCAAAAATACCAAGGGCACCGATTGGTACTGGATTGACTTTTCAACCTGCATTGACTGCGGAATTTGCCTCCAGGTGTGCCCAGTGGAAGGCGCTATTTTGCCCGAAGAACAACCCGACCTACAAAACACTCCGGCCTAGCCTGGTCTAGCCTGGGGTTCTGAATTCCCGCTCCGGGCCAAACCAAGGTTGCCCTGTACTATGGCCAAGATTAGCCTCCGTAGTCGTCTTTTCATCTCTCACCTAGCGGTGATGGGAATTGGCATTTTGGCCCTGGCCATCTTTGGCAGGCTTTATACCCCCCGTCTCTTTGTGATCTCCCTGGAGCGCTATGAGAATGGGGTGCTGAGCGTGCAGCGCCGTACTCAGCTAGTAAAGGGGTTTGAGGCCGCCTGGAGCCGGGGCATGCTGTGGGCCATCTTAGTGGGTGGGGGCACCGCAGGGGGCCTGAGCTATTTGGTGTCGCGGCGCATTATTCGCCCGCTCGATCAGATGACGGAGGTGACGCGATCGTTTGCCGCTGGCCGATTGAACGCCCGCGTGCCGCCCTCAGAAATCTTGGAAATTCAGCGATTGGCCAGCAGTTTTAACCGCATGGCGGCAGACCTGGAGGGCGTGGAGGAGCACCGCCGCGAGCTGATTGGCGACCTCACCCACGAATTGCGCACCCCCCTGACAATTATCCACGGCTATCTGGAGGGGCTGGCAGATGGCACCGTTGCCCCCGAGCCCGAACTTTATCAACGGCTAGCGGGGGAAACAACGCGCCTCCAGCGCCTGGTCAATGACCTGCAAGAGCTGTCTAAGCTGGAGGCGGGCTATCTCCCCATTCAGGCCCAGACGGTGGCGCTGTGCCCACTGCTGACCGCGCTGGTGCGTCCTTTCGCTGACCAGTTTGTCAGCACCGATCGCGTAGCGATTACATTGCAGTGTCCGGCCGATTTGCCCCTGGTGCACGCCGACCCTAGCCGCATTGAGCAAATTGTGATCAATCTGCTGGGCAACGCCCTACGCTACACCGAGAAGGGCGCGGTTACAGTCAAGGCCTGGGTCCAAAGCGGCCGGGTTTATGTCAGCGTGACTGACACAGGCATTGGGATTGCTGAGGAAGACCTGCCCTACGTTTTTGAGCGATTTTGGCGGGCCGATCGCTCTCGCAACCGCAATTCTGGAGGTACGGGCCTAGGCCTCACCATCTGCCGCCGCTTGGTTGAGGTGCAGGGGGGCAAAATTGAAGTTAAAAGCACCTTGGGCCAGAGCAGTGAGTTTACGTTTTGGCTGCCCCAGGCGAAAGGGAGTCAGGGCAAGTGAGGGGATGGGTAGGCAGTTGGGTTGCCAACGGCTGAGGTCAAGTTTGGAGCCTAAGGGTTCTGGTTCAAAAGGTTTGATAGAGCCTCTGGGGGAGTGAGGAACTGCTGGCGGAGTTTGTGGGACTGGGTGCGATCGCACCGTACCTCCAGCAACCTCACTCCGATAGCGGGCAAACTGCTGACGCTGGCCGTTAGCTGGCTCCAGGTTTCGACCCGCTCGTAGTTTACGCCGTAGGCGGCGCAGAGGCAATTGAGATCGACGGTTTGGGGAGTGGTAAAGAAGTCTTCAAACCAGCGTTCGCCAGGGGCCGGCAAGGTGGCAACGGGCAGTTGGTCAAAGATACCGCCCCCCTGGTTATTCACGACTACCACGGTGAGATGACCCCGCAGGCGCGGCACGCTGAGCCAGCCGTTGGTGTCGTGGAGCAGGGCCAGATCGCCCGTCAGCAGCACCGCAGGCGGGCCACCATGGGCGATTCCTAGAGCCGTCGATAGCGTGCCGTCGATACCGTTAGCCCCCCGGTTGCAGTAGGGGCGCAAGGCGCGATCGCTCGGCGGCCAAAACCATTCCACATCGCGGATCGACATACTGTTGGCGATCACTACCGCGGTTTCCTTTGGTAAAGAGCGGGCCAGCAGCCAGGGTATTTTGCCCTCAAAGGGTTGATCTAGCTCTGCCAAGGCGCGATCGAGCTGTTGGCGAAATCCCGCCTCTAGCACCAGCCATTGGTCGTGGTAGCAACCAGGCAGACGCGCTTCTGAAACTGGGGGCAAGACCTGGGCCAGGGCGGTAACGCTGAGGGACAAGGGCGTCACCGGACCGTGGAGAGGGTCGAGGTTGGTGTTTCCAGGGTCAACTACCCAGCGGCGAGGCTGGGCGGTCTGTAGCCACTGGCGCAGTCGTTTGCTGGTGGGTAGGGGGCCGAGCTGGATCACCTGCTGAGGCACCAGATCTTTCGCCCAGGTGGACTGTCTCAATGCCATGTCGTATGTGGTGACCAGAGAAGCATTCAGCGCAGCAGCATTGCGCAGCGGCGACAGCCCCTCAGCCAGAACTGGCCAGCCCAGGTAGTGGGCTAGGGCAGCGACCGCCTTACAGTAGCCCAGCGGGTCAACGGGCTGGGACGGCCCAGCAATAATTAAGCCGCGATCGCATGCACTCCAAGTCCCCAACCAGGGCAGATCTATCCCTAGGGTCGAGAATTCTCCAGGCGTCGGCACCCCAACCACCGCTAGAAAGTCGTCGCTTAGTTTGTCTTTTAAGTGCGTTACCGAGCCATCGGCGATGGGGGCTAAGGGGTCGCGGAAGGGGCAGTTGAGGTGCACCGGCCCCGCCACTGGATAGAGCGATCGCCCCCAGGCCTGCCCCAAGATCTGTCGCAGATAGCGCAGCATACCCATCTCTGCCACGGGCACCGCCAGCTCCGCATACCAGTTCGGGAACGTACCAAATAGCCTTTGCTGATCGATGGTTTGGCCCGAGGCACAGTCGCGCAGCTCGGGGGGGCGATCGGCCGTCAGCACCAGCAGGGGAATGCGGCTTTCTCGCGCCTCGATAACAGCGGGGTAGTAGTTGGCCCCGGCGGTGCCGGAGGTGCAGACCAAAGCCACCGGCTGCCCGGTCCGCCGAGCCAGGCCCAGGGCGAAAAATGCCGCCGATCGCTCATCGAGCACCGGCACCGCCTCAATCTCAGGATGGCTAACCAGAGCTACAGTCAGAGGCGTAGAGCGTGAACCAGGCGAAATTACAGCAGTTTTGAGCCCCAGCCGAGCCAGTGTGGCCGCCAGCACCGAGGCCCAGAGGGCGTTAGTATTGCGAAAATCAAAGGTCATGGATTAACAGCAGGGGCCTACACCAGCGACTCGCCCAGGGCGCGCAGCTTGAGCTTAATCTCTGCCCACTCGCGATCGGGGTTAGACCCTGCCACAATACCAGCCCCGGCGTACAGCCGCACCCAGGTATCCGCGACTAAAGCCGAGCGAATGCCCACAATAAACTCGCTGTCGCCATTCGCCCCCACCCACCCCAAGGGAGCCGCGTAGAGCCCCCGATCAAAATCCTCAAAGCGCAGAATTTGGTCGCAGGCTTCGCGGGTTGGCACCCCGGCCACAGCAGGAGTTGGGTGCAGGGCCTCCACAATGTGCAGCGGGTGAATATGGCGGGGCACGCGGGCCCGCATCGGCGTATGCAAATGCTGAATGTTGGACAGCCGCCGTACCTTGGGCCGAGGCTGGTACTGAGGCCATAGCCCTACGCTCCGGAGCTGGCGGGCCAAAAACTCCACCACCAGCCGGTGCTCTCCCCGTTCTTTGGGATTGTGCAACAGCCCCTGGGCGAGATAGTCATCCTGGAATGGTGCCGCCCCCCGAGGAGCTGACCCAGCCAAGGCATCGGTGATCAGCTGGCCCTGGGTGAGGCTGAGCAGCCGTTCTGGACTGGCTCCCATAAACGTCTTACCGTTGCCCTGGCCCACCGAAAAGACATGGCAGTCTGGGTAGCGCTGCCGCAGACGCCCCAGGGCCGCCAGAGGCTGTATCGGCTCAGTGCTGACCCAGTCTAAAGCGTGGGCTAGCACAATTTTTTGCACCGGATGCCGGGTCATATAGCCCAGGGCGCGATCTACAGCTGTCCTGAACTGCTGGCCAGCCTCGGGCACAGGCTGTACCGGCAGCCGAGCCGGATGCAGTGGATCGCGCCAGGGAGCCGTGCCTAGGCGATCTACTGCTCGCAGCTGGTTGGCCAAGTCATCAATGATGGTCTCTACGTCAGAAGTCGCCGTCAACAGGTGATTCAGCGTCAGGACGCCCTGCCTCCCCTGACGCACTAGCTGCCATTGGGGTAACACCACCGTCGCCGCCGGAAAGGTAGATTCGCCATCCTGGGAGTCGGCAAAAAAGGTGAATGCACAAAAAAATCGGGGTCCATCGGCCCCACCGAGGGCCGCAGCTGGCCCTGCTTCGCTGTAGCGGTGGGTTTTGCTGCGCCACTGCTCAATAAACCGGCGGGCTTGGGCAAACCGGCGTGCTCCCGCAGTTTCGTAAACCAGCGCAGCCCCAAATCCCACCACCGATCGCTGGGCTGCAGGGGTTTCAAGGTACAGGTGGCGATCGCTGCTAGGAGCCAGCCGGGCCAACACCACCAACGGGTCAACCGGAGGGATATCAAAACTCAGGCTCACCAGCTGGGGCTGATGACTCTGCCGCGCCTGGCCCAGCCGACGATCTAAGAACCGGTAGGCCGACTGCAACGTCTGGTCGCGATCGGAGCAGTGAGAAACAACGGGCATAAACCTTGGGATTTTAAAGCGGTTTACTGTATAAACGGTCAACCTTGTCACGGTCGGCGGTGTTGGCTCTAGAATGCCCAACCGCCCCGGTTCCCTGGGCCCACTGAACCCAAACCACCGGCACCCTGACCCAATTTTCCCCGCCCGCCAAACCTACGCTCTAGGTTTCATAGCAAGCTGAAACAGGCTCCAGTTAAGCCGCTCAGCTCCTTGGGCAGTATCCCTACTGGTAGCATATTCGGTTATGGCGTAACCACTTCGGGGCCAGTCGTTCACGCAGCTTAATAGTGGGTGCCGGTTTTGCGGTGGTGAATGGCGGTTTTACCGTTGCCGTCTAAAAGCCGGCCCGCCTGCACCGTGGCGTATACCAGCCAGTGATCGCCGCACTCCATGCGCTGCTCGACGGTGCACTCTAGGTAGGCGATCGCCTCGGTCAAGATCGGCGCGCCATTCTCGGCCACCTCAGTCTCAATTTCGGCGAAGCGATCTTCGCCAGGGGCAAAAGGTTTGAGAAAATGCTTCATTGGCCCTAGATGCCGCCCCTCCGCCAAAATATTCAGCACAAACGCATAACCGGGGTACAGCAGCGACTCGATCGCCCGATCTTTGGCCACCGCCACCGTAAAGCCCGGCGGCGCAAAGGATGCCTGCGAGACCCAGGAGGCCAGCATGGCGCTCGACACCCCCCCATGGCGGGCGGTCACAATGCACAGCGACCCCACAATCCGGCCCACGGCCTGTTCCACCGCTGAGGCAGGAGTGCGAGGCTGCTTTGCCCGCGTGGCTTTTTTAAGTCCCTGGGCGAAGTCGGTGCCCACCTCTTCACAGTATTTGAGGGTGATATCGGTGGGCTTAAACTTAACGCGGATGGGCTCAAAGGCGAGGCTATAGCCGCCGTCCTTCAGCTTGCTCTCCAGCAGGTCGATGGCTTCCCCGCTCCAGCCAAAGGAGCCAAACACCCCGGCCGGCTGAGTCTTAGAAGCGGTCGACAGCACAATACCCAGGGCCGTCTGCATGGGGGTAGGGGTATGTCCGCCCAGAGTAGGCGACCCCATCAAGAAACCAGCGGCACCTTCCACAGCTGTTTTGATCTCATCGGGGCTAGCCTGCTCAGCATTAATTGACTCCACCGACACCCCAGCCTTGGTGATACCCCGAGCTAGTGCCTGGGCAATGGTGGCCGTATTGCCATAGGCCGAAGCATAGATCAGCGCCACCGAGAGGTCTTGGCTGGTTTGGGCCTGGCCCCAGTCGCGGTAGCTCTGCACCAGTTCCCGGGGACTGTAGCGCACCACCGGCCCGTGCCCAGGGGCCAAGGTCTGAAAGGGCAGGGTGGCCACGCGGCCGAGGGCGGCCAGCACCTGGCGAGCACTGGCAGCAAACAGACAGTCGAAGTAGTAGCGCCGGTCTTCGAGCAGGTCTTGCCAGCTGAGGTCAAAGACTGCATCGTCGCAGCGGTGGGCCCCAAAGAATTTGTCGGAATATAGTACCTGAGAGTAGGGGTCAAAGGTAGCCAGCCCGCCAGGGTAGCGCGGAGTAGGAATCAGCTCGAATTGAAGATGGTGGCCCTGGCCTAAATCGAGGCGATCGTC
Source organism: Nodosilinea sp. WJT8-NPBG4 (assembly GCA_019359285.1). GTDB lineage: Bacteria > Cyanobacteriota > Cyanobacteriia > Phormidesmidales > Phormidesmidaceae > Nodosilinea. The sequence continues at coordinate 20,742 of JAHHHQ010000068.1, read as the reverse complement.
GCCGCTGCGAATTACCCGGAGGCGAGACGAGGCCTCGGGCAGCAGGTCGTTGAGAGCTAAGGCGGCAGGATTTGAGCACACCACAGTGATATCTGGCAACCGCTTCAGCAGAATCTTTAAAGTCTCAACCCGGTTGGGGTTGATGTGCCCCAAAACGATGTAATTCAGCTGAGAGAGGTCGATGTGACCCTCTAGGGCAGCCAGAAATATGTCGCTGAACGATTCACCGGGGGGGTCGATGAGGGCGATGCGATCGGCCTGAATGAGATAGCTGTTTGCCGTAGTGCCGCGCTCTAACCCGTACTCAATCTCAAACCGAAGGCGGTTCCAACTGCGGCAGCGCAGTACCGTAGTGCCTGCGGCCATAGCGAAAAGCTGAACATCGCGAGGAGGGGAGGTCATGGGCATTAGGTAACGGCAGTTTTCAAGCGCCCCGGGGGTAATCTGCACTCGGTGAAAGGCCGTACAGAACCACCAAAGCATTAGTCAGACTGCTGCAATTCTAAAGGATAGAGGGAACAGCAGCCCGAGCCGCTACCGCCTCAGGTTCCTGCGTCCTGCGATCGCAGTGAAGTCAAAGTCAGCTTCACAGAGGTATTCAGCTTTTATGAACTGTGTCGATGCTGTCCGTGCTTTCTCGCACCCTGCCCTAGACTGAGTGAGTCTCCTGAGACAGTAAGCGAAAATCTGCGCACTGGGTTGAGGTGGATTACCCATTCCCACCACCCAACCAGCAAGCACCCCGATAAAATACCGTGATTATACTGAAATGACTAGTTATTTCTATAACACTAAGCTAGTTTGTAGCAGCGGTTGCATTTGCCCAACGGGCCATCGAGGGTTGAGCAAGCGATAGGGATTGTTTGGCGTAGGGCAAACAGTTACCTCAGCGCTTTAGTTAATCGGTATCTCTCTGGTTCTTGAAGTTGGATAATCCTATGGAGTCACAGTCTACTGGACAAGTTGTTACATCAGCTATTGATGCAGCTGTTGTCAACGAGGTCGTTATTAACCCAGTTGTGGAGCAGGGCTTGGAGCCCAGCAATTTGTCATCAGTTGACCCAGCGGGTGCTTCTCTAGCGGCGGTTCAGGCTGGTGAACCGGTACCAGCAGAAAACGTCAAGCAGCTATATCGGGAGTTTCGTAAAGCAGCTCTAGAATCCACCGCCCGAGAGCTGCGCAAACAGCAATACGAGCGCATTCAAACCCAGGTTGAAATTCTCAGTATTCCGATCGACAACATTTCGGTCAATGACTTTTTGAGCCAGCTTAAGAAAGGTGTGGTGTTTACCCCCAACGTCGATCACCTGATGAAGCTCCAAAAGGATATGGACTTCGTCAAGGCCTATAGCAAGGCCGACTATCGCGTCTGCGATAGCCAGGTGTTAATGTTTGCCTCTAAGTTTTTGGGTACGCCCCTCAAGGCTAAGATCTCGGGGTCGGATCTGTTCCCAATGTTTTGTGAGCACCACCGCAATAACGAAGCCATTAAAATCTTTTTGATGGGGGGAGCTGACGGCATTGCAGCTCAGGCGATGGAACGCATCAATGCTCGCATTGGTCGACAAATTATTGTGCAGGCCCACTCGCCGTCCTTTGGTTTTGAAAAGGACGAGGCCGAGTGCGATCGCATCCTGGAGATGATTCGTCAGTCGCCTGCCAACGTGCTGGTCGTAGGTGTTGGCGCACCCAAGCAAGAAAAGTGGATCGCCAAGTACTGCGAGCAGCTGCCTAGTATTGATATTTTTCTAGCCGTAGGGGCCGCTATCGACTTTGAAGCGGGCAACAAGCCCCGGTCCCCAGAACTATTAAGCAAGCTGGGCCTGGAGTGGCTCTACCGCCTGAGCACGGAGCCTGGGCGACTGTGGAAGCGCTACTTAGTCGACGATTTCCCCTTCCTGTGGCTGGTGATTAAGGAGCGCTTTGCCCGGCTCTGGCGCAAGCCCACCGTGGATGGAACCGCGTCTCGCAAGGTTGGCTAGTTCACCGGAATAGACTCGACCCATTGATTTAGCCCAGGTAGCTGTTAGGTTGCCTGGGTAAGTTTTTAGGGTCTGGGCGGTGGCATCGGACAAAATATGGCACCTTAGGAGGGTTCCCCGTGGTCATTGTTCTATGGTTCCTGTGTCGGTGGGTGGCATTGCTCAATCTGCGCTCTTGACAGACCAGTTGTTGGCCTACTACCGCCAGCTATCTGAGGGGCTGCTGACGGTGGTCGATGTGGAAACAACGGGGTCTCGCCCAGACGAGGCCAGGGTGATTGAAATTGCGGTGGTGCAGGGTTCGCTAGACCAAGGAATTACCCACGAGGCCTCCTTTGTAGTCAATGCCAATGTGCGCGTACCGCATACCATTACCCGGTTGACGGGCATCACCACCGCTATGGTCGAGCAGGGTACCGCCGCCGATGTAGTGTGGCAGGCGCTGCGATCGCCCCTCGACCAGGGAGTACTCACCGGCCACAACCTGGCCTTTGACTACAGCTTCATTCAGGCGGAGTACCAGCGGCTAGGTCAGGCGTTTAAGCGACCTGAGGCCCAGCAGTTTTGTACGGTAATTTTGTCGCGGCTGCTGCTGGCCGATCTGCCCTCCCGCAGTTTGCCGCAGCTGGTGCGACACTTTGGCTTTGACGTGGGGCGATCGCACCGCGCCCTAGCCGATACCAAGGCCTGCTGGCTACTGGCCAACCTGCTGCTAGAGCGCTTAGCCAACACCTCCGACGATGCCCTGTGGCAGCAGTTTGCCGAGCAGTGGGTGCCCCTGCGGGATGCCGTCAAGGTGTTTGACTGCCCTCGGGTCGAGCTACAGCTGCAGCTCGACGCCCGAGGCTGTGAACGCCGCACCTCACGGCGGGGCAACCGCCACATGTATCGCCGGGGCGACCTGGAAACCCTCTACCGCGAGCTCTATCCAGAGCAGCTGTCCTTGAACCTGGGCGAGGCGGGAGGTTGAAGGGCGTCACCTGCGCTTGATTTCCTTTCCACCCTAAACCTGATTTTTGGAATTTCTCCCCACAGCCGGGGAAAAATTCGTCATGGTTGGGGTAGGGGGTAGGGAAGTTGCTATTGCAGGCCTGAGGCTCAGGCTAGGGGGATTTTATGGCGCGATCGCACAGACGACAGCGGACGTGGGGCTGGAGTGGAGTAGCCCTGGCGCTGCCGACCCTGGTGGCCTGTGGGCCGCCCCCCGCTGCCTTTGGCGGCATGCCGCAGCAGACCACCACAATGCTAGAGTTCATAAACCCTCAACCCATTGCTCTAGCCAGCGCGATGACTAGTCCCCTGCTGTTCGATACCGTCTCAGACTTTGCCGAAGGGGTCGCCCTGGTGCGCCTCAGTACAAGCCTGGGCTACATCGATCGCGAGGGCAACCTAACCATCAGAGTCGCCGACGACAACATCACCGTGGCCGCCGACTACGCGGAAGGGTTGGCGGTTGCCCAAGCTGGAGCCTACTTTGGCTACCTCGATCGCCAGGGCCAGTGGGCTATACCAGTGCAGTTTCGCAAAGCCAAATCGTTTTCTGAAGGGTTGGCGGCGGTGCAGGGGGGCACCAAGTATGGCTACATCAATCTCCAGGGTGAGTGGGTGATTGAGCCTCAGTTTGACCTGGCGGAACGGTTTGTGGGCGATCGCGCCCTGGTGAAGCTTGGAGAAACCTACGGCTACGTCGACCCCGCAGGCCGCACCGCCATTCCCCCAGAGCTAAGGGATGCCTGGAGCTTTTCTGAATCGCTGGCGGTGGCGCGGATAGATCAGCTTTACGGCTACATTAACCCTAGCGGCACGATGGCGATCGCCCCCACCTACGATGGGGCCTTTAGCTTTTCTGATGGTCTAGCCCGGGTGCGCCAGGGCCGCAACTTTGGCTTCATTGATGCCACTGGGGCCATGGTCGTCGAAGCGACTCTACCTTTTGCCTCAGACTTTTCGGAGGGGCTGGCGGCCGTGCTGATCGAGGGCCAGTGGGGCTACATCGACCGCACTGGCCAGGTCGCCATTGCTCCTAGCTTCGCCTATGCGGCCGACTTTTCCGAAGGACTGGCCGCCGTCCAGAAAGATGGGCTCTATGGCTATATTGACCCCAAGGGAGCCTGGGCCGTAGAGCCTCAGTACACCAATGCCGGGCGATTTTCGGAAGGGCGAGCGCGGGTGCAAATAGACAACCGCTGGGGCTTTATTGACACCGAGGGCAAGGTTCTCACTGGGGTCGGCTTCAAAGGGTTGGAGTAACTCTACTCGGTCAGGTCGGCCAAAAATTGCTGAATCAGCCCAATAGTGACCCCAGGCTGCTCTAGCTGAGGGGTTAGCCCCACCCCCGGCAGCACCTCAAAGCGACGGATGGCAGCAGAGTTGAGGGCCGCGAACCGACGACCTATAGACACGTCAGTGAGCTGGGCTACTTCACCCCAGAGCAGGACGGTGGGGACAGTGAGGAGGGGCAGGTAGGTGGCCAGATCAAAGCTCAGGTCGCCTCGCACAAAGGCCAGGGCGGCGACATCGGCATTGGGCTGCTGGGCCGACTTCAAATAGGCCGCTACAATATCGTCAGAAATTTTGCTGGCGTCGGCAAACTGGCGCTGGGTCAAGAACAGTTTGATGCCCTCGGCGGTGGCGATCGCCCCCCGATAGAGCACCTGATCAATCACCGGCAGCTTCACAAGCTGGTTGATTGGTGAACGGCTAGGGTCTTGGCCAAAGTCGGCTAGCCCCGCTGGGGCCACCAGAAATAGTCCTCGCAGGCGATCGGGGTGATCGATGGCAACCCGCACCAGCATGGCCCCGCTGAGGGATGAGGACACCACCACAGGTGAAGTCGGGCAGAGTTCGATCAGTTCGCGCAACAGGCTCAGGTAGTCGGCGGTGGTTAAGGGGCGATCGGGATGGTCGGAGCTACCCCAGCCAATCAGATCGGCGGCCAGCACCAAGTGTTCCGCGGCAAAGGCTGGGTAAACCTTAGACCACTCATAGCTAGATGACCCACCGCCCAAACCGTGGACAAATAACAGCGGCACAGCTGAGGCCGGGGGCTCGGGCCAAAAGTCGGAGTCAGCTTCGATGTAGGCTACGGTGCCCAAACTCAAGGCTACCGATCGCTGGATAAAACCGGGAGGGATAAACATAGAACCACGCCGTTACTGCCTTTTGATTACCACGAAGCCTTGCCCCTTGCCCACTGGCCGAGACAGGATGGCCATTAGCGGGGCCATTCTAACGGCGTGAGTTCTGAAGCGCGTTGGCGCAGCCTCCTATGGGAATCGCGGCAACCATTGCCCCAGCCCACCGTCTTAATCCATAGCAATTTCAACCAGCTTTCGGGAGTTAATGGCCATGGAGCAACGCGTTCAGCGGCTTTCTCTGGTGAGCTTTGGGGGGTTAGTGCTGCTCTCGGCGGGGTTGGCCGTGCTTATTCATCGGGCGTCACCCCTGCGAGACCCTAGCTTTGAAGTCAACAGTGCCAATGCCGGGACGCTGGTACCCTGGCTGCGGTGGGTACCTGAGACCACTTGGCTATGGACTAGCTTTGCCCTAGCGGTACTGTTGGCGGTGAGTCTGACCTGGGTACTCAGGCAGTGGAGTCATGCCCCGGCACAGCCAGGACATACGGTGAGGTGGGTGGCGATCGCCGCCGTGCTTTTTCTGGCGTTGGGGTTTACTGGCTACACGGTGGCCTATAGCTCCTCGGGCTACGGCTCCATCAGCACTGTTAAACTAGCTGCCGAGATCGTACGGCCAGCCCTTCTGACAATTCACTTTACCGGCATGATTTGGTTTTGGCAGCGGATAAAGACAGCGCTGGCCCAGGATTCTGGGCCAGCGACGGCGTTGCAGCGGTGGGGGCAACTCTACACCAGCGTCTACTGGGCAGGGTTTGCCGCCAGCTTATTTATCGCTCTGCGAATTTTATTTGTGAGCTATCTTCTTAATCAGCACATGGTGGACTAGATCGGCCTAGCGCTTCTAGCGAAACGCATCGGGGTCAAGGGAGCGACCGGTAGGGCTGCCGCCGCTCAGGCGAGCGCCGGTGCCGCCATCAGTGGGGTCGAGAAAGGGCTTGAGGTTAATGCCGCTGCTGCGCGAGCTGCTGCTAGAACTGGGCAGACCCAAAATATTGCCAATTTGGCCTAGCACGTCGCTATTGCCGCCCGCAAAGGTGGTCACCCCGTCGGTTTGGTCACCTCGGTCGGCGATCGCCAGGTTGTCAAACACAAGATCGCGGGTTGCTATGGCATCTTGCCCCGGCGGTACGGTGAATACGATGCGGCAGGCGGGTGTTGACTCGGTAGTCACGCAGACGGTGTTGTAACCGTTTTCTACCGAGGTTTCAAGAGCCATCAGACCGTCAGGACGGTACTCTTCTAAGCGGGCGCTGATGGTGGCACAGCGCCGTTCGGCAGGCCAGGCACTGCCCATGTCTTGGGGCACGGCCCAAGGGTAGGCCTGACCCGGCTGACTGGTAGGGGAATACATCACCGTGTATTGCCCGTCTTGCATCTGACAGGTGAAGCGCGGCGCGGTGTCGGCCTCAGTGGACTCTGCCGAAGTAGTTTCGGGAGTCCCTTCAGGGGTGCTCTCTGGAGTTTGGGCTTGGCCCACGGCCCCAAACGGCCCGGTCAGTAGGGCGGTGGCTAGCCCACCCATGAGTACTTTAGTGAACGTGCCAGACGTAGAACGAACCATGGTGTGCTGCCTCCAGAAGCTGATTTGGCGTGTGAGTATATCTTTGCTCAGGCTGCCCCGGCGGCTGAAATACAGACCAGCCCGCAAGGTTGCTTAACCCCAAAAGCAATTCCCTGTAGTGCGCGACGCGATTGCTCCCCCACAAGTTCCCCTCACTTTCTATCTCCTCATCTCCCTGATCTTTACCTGCTGAAACTTTCTTCTACCCCTTGCAATTCTCAAGATTGTGCGTATCCTTAGTTAGGCTTTGGGCTCACGCTGTATTTAGGCTAGGCAAACCTAGGTTTGACGCTACATCTAGCGTTTGCCGCAAAAATCATTCGTATCTGCGTTCACTCCACACTCACACCGCCCCAGAGGGAGACAAAACCCATGGAACACCCAACCCACCATTCTGCTGCATCGCGTACCGGCTACCGTCTGGGTGGCTGGGCAGGCGCTGGTCTAATGGTGTCTACCCTGCTGATCATCAGCCCCGCCGCCCAGGCCGAAACCCTTTCTGCCTGGCAGTTTGACCCAGCGAGCCAGCAGTTGACTTTTACCCTGCCCAGCGGCATCACTCCGCAATATGCTGTGGCAGCGGACGCCTCCCAGATTGTGGTGACCTTGCCCCAAACCCAGTTAGGAACGGTAGCCACCCAGCAAACTTACAGCGGTGCCGTCAGTCAGGTGAGCCTCAGTCAGGTGAACGATGCCACTGTGGTAGTGCTCGACCTGGTCGCCGATACCGTGCTGACCGCAGAGGGAGTCAGCCTGATCTCCATTGCCGCAGGTGATCAAACCCGATGGGTGCTCACTGCCGTGGGCGCTGTCCCTACGGCGTCTGTGCCTAGTACCGCTCCTGCACCGGGCAGTAGCTCCATGATTGTGGAACTACCGGTGATTCCAGGAAACGACCCACAGCTAGGCTTTCCGGAAGCGGGCACCGGACGGCTGAGCACCTCGGCCGCCAACCTGATGCTGCCCAGCGATATTGCCAGCCTGACGAACCTACCTGAAACCCTGCCCGTAGACCCCTTCAACCTCGGGCAACCCGGAGAGCAGATATCGGTGCCCAGCCTGGCTGAACTCGACGCGGTGATCGGCCCAGTAGCCACCGCGCCCCAGGGGCCAAGCATAGCCTCAGTCGAACCAGCGATCGCTGGTTCGGCTGAGGCGGCGATCGCCCCACTGCCCGCCGTACAGCCTCCCGCCAGTACCGGCTCGGTGCTGACCTTTGAGCCACCGTCACTGGCCGAGGGCGCTGTTCCCACTGCCCAGCCACCAGTTGCCGCAGCTCCTACCCCTGAGCCCGAAACAGTAGCAACCCAGCCAGCCCCCCCTGCATCTCCGGCCGCGCCCGCGATCGATACCGAGACCAGCGGTGTGCCAATTGCGGTCACCCCACCTGAGCTGCCAACCCCTGGGCAACCAGCGGTAGAGCCTGAGGCGGTAGAATCGGAGGCCATCGCGGCGGCTCCAACCCCTGCCCCTCCTATCGAAGCCAGCAACCCCGCTCCGGTCATTGCTGCCGACCCACCAGCCCTACCAGAATTTCCCGTTGAGGCGATCGCAGCAGCTCCAACAATTGCCCCTACGGTTGAAGCCAGCAGCCCAACTCCGGTCATTGCTGCCGACCCACCAGCCCTACCAGAGTTGCCCGCAGAGACGGCAATGGTTGAAACCCAGCCTGCTGGGGCGATCGCCGTTCAGCCCGACGCCATCAGCCAAGAGCCCCCTCCGGTGGCCACGGTTCCCGTTGAGTTAGCCGGCACCGACCCCAATCTTCTGACCGTACCCACTGCCCCAACTACCACCAGCCAAGGTACTGTAGTCCCCCCATCATCAAACCCGGTGATGTTGGCCGCAGCTAGAGAAACCGTTCTATTTGGCAGCCCGCTGCCCGGCAATGGCGACCAGGCAGCTCTACCTAGCGCTATTAATTCCACTCCTAGCGATCGCCCCCTTTCCCCCGACACGCTGGTGGCAGCGGGCACAGTGCTAGAGCTGCGCTACGTTGGCGATCAGCCCCTCGACCTCAACACCGGCTCCAGCCAAAACCAGGTGCTGCTGTTGGCCAACGACATTCGTGACCCCATCACCAACGGCATTGTTGCCCCAGCTGGCAGTCAGCTGATTGGTCAATTTGAACCCACTCCTGAAGGCCAACGCTGGGTGAGCAAAATGCTGATTGCCCCCAACGGGCAGCAGGTGAATTTTGCCAGCACTACCGAATATATGGTGGGTAACACTGAGGTCAGCAGTCCTCGCCTAGCCGCTGGAACCGGGTTAGGTGCCCTAGCCCTGCTGCTGTTGACTGGCTTTAGCGGCATCGGGCTGCTCGGTGGCGCTCTGGTCGGGGCTACAACCGTGGTGGGCACCTCTCCCCAGTACGTTGTCATTGAGCCAAACCAGGTCATTCAGGTGCAGGTTATTCAAGATATTCCCCGCGCCATCCCCATTGCTGCCGCCCCAGAAACCAGCCGCGAGTGGGGCAGCGGCGGCTGGTAGGCCCGCACTAGCCAAGCAAAACATGTCAGCAGAAAGGCTTCAGGTAGGAATACGCTTCTACCTGAAGCCTTTCTGCTGCGCTCTCAAACTCAATCGACTAAGCCTGCGCCGGGAAAAGGTCGAACGGAAACGGGCCATAGGTGCCCGACAATTCAGTTACCTCAGGGTCAGAGGTGTGAAAGGTAATCAGCACCCCGCGCGATTGGCCGCTGTAATCATCCAAATACCACGCGCCTTTAAGGGTGTTGAACTTGAGATAAACCGCTCCCTCACGGGCAGGTAGGTCCAGGCTGACGGTAACCCCAAGGGCTTTTAAGAACGACTCTAGCGCCTGCTTTCCCTCAGCTAGAGTATCGGCGCAAATGCCCAAGGTTTGGTAATCAGACCAGTCGTTAAAGTCGCTCAGGTCAGCCCGCACCTGAGCGGCTTCGGCATCACTGAGGGCGGATGGCGTAGTGAGGCAGCTAAACTGGCCCAGCCGCTGGCAAATGGCGGCGATCGCAGCGGCGGCGGGAAAAGGCGAGGTGGTCATAGGGAGTTCTCTGTTGTCTGTTTCGGGGGTGAATTATCCCAAAGCGGTTTGGGCTTACTAGCAGTGGGCCTCTGGCCCAGCTACCAGAGGTGCCACCATGACCTACCATGTCCGCATGTTGGACATGCCGTCGAGCGATCGCCCGCGAGAACGGCTGCTATCTTACGGGGCTAAAAGCCTCTCGGCCGCAGAGCTACTAGCCATTTTGCTGGGCACTGGCCAGGGGCCAGGTAAGCTGTCAGCGGTAGGGCTAGGCCAGCTTATTCTGCAAGAAATGGGGCAAAACCAGCGCGATCCGCTCACCTCTTTAAGGGATGTATCGGCCCACGATTTGGAGCAAATTTCAGGCGTTGGCCCGGCTAAAGCCACTACCATATTAGCCGCCATTGAGCTGGGGAAACGGGTGCTGCAAGCGATTCCGCCCGAAAAAACCGTCGTAGATGACCCCGCCATTGCCGCCGCCGCTCTCAGTCACGAATTGATGTGGCAAGCCCAGGAGCGCTTTGCCGTGGTGCTGCTCGACGTGCGCCACCGGCTCATGGGCACAAAGGTGATTACCATCGGCACCGCCACCGAAACCCTAGCCCACCCCAGAGAAATCTTTAAAACCGTGATTCGCCACGGTGCCGTGCGCTGCATTGTGGCGCACAACCATCCCTCAGGAAATCTCGAACCGAGCCCAGATGATCTCTCCTTAACTCGGCAGCTCCTTCAGGGGGCGCAGATTCTCGCTGTGCCGGTGCTCGATCATTTGATTATTGGCAATGGCGACTTCCGCAGCCTACGCCAAACCACCCAGCTTTGGCAAGAAACGCCCCAAGGGGCCTAGGGGCTCAGAGTGATGCAGACGCACAACGCAGCAAGGTTAACCGAGGTATAAGCCGGGCTATTCTAAGAGACCAAAAAAAGGAGGGTGCAACGGTTAAAACCTCACCTCGAAAGGATCATGCACCCTCCTATAGTTCTGTCTGAGAGGATTTGCGATCGCCTAGATCGGTGCGGCGGCAGAAGCTTCCAGCGCTGGTGCTACGGTCGCCAGGTCAAAGCTACCGTCAATAGCGCCCAGAGGCGTGGTCAACGAGGCCGTAGCAATGCCGCCACTGACATCAATAACGCCATCAATACCGGCAAAGAAGTCGGCTCCCTGATTGGTGAAGGACACCACGTCAAAGGTCGTCTCAAACAGCCCCAGGGGGCCTTCGATCGCAGCGTCGAGAATGCCGTCGGTGAGCGTACCGGTGCCGTTTAGGTCTTGAACAAACCCGGCCACGTATTCACTAGCTACAGGCCCAATGGCTAGCTCAGTCGCTACCGGTAAGCTCAGGCCAGAGCCAATGGGTATCGAGGCATCGAGGCTAGCTAGCCCGTCGGCCAAGTTCAGCGACCCAGTCACCGTCGAGAGGGGCACCGACAGATCGCCATAGGCACCCAGGGAGGCTACAATGTTGCCGCTGTTAAGGTCAACGGCACCGTTGATGTCGCCCACCAAAGGCAGCGCCGTAGCAAAGGGGAAAACCGCGTCATCCTCAAAGTCGATGTCGGCCACTAGCTGACCAAAAGGCGTGGCTAGATCGAGGTTGAGATCGCCCTCGGCCACATCCACAGTGCCGCTAATGGGACCCAGAGCTGTAACTAGATCATCGAGGATAAAAGCACCGTTGGTAAACGGTACGGTGGCATCAATAGCATTGATGGCATCTAGCAAGAAGGTGCTAGCGGCAGCAGATAGATCAACCGGCGACAAGGTGGCTGTTTGACCATCAGTTGCGATCGCTGCCTCTAAAATTCCCCCATCTAGGGTGAAGGTGCCATCCGAGACAGCGGCCAGATCGGCAAAGTCTCGCAGCGTTGTAGGGGCATCAAAGGTGCCCGTTAGCGTCGTACCGTCGGCCAGCAGCAGGTTGGCATCAAACAGGCCATCCTCCACAGAAATTTGGCCGGTAGCATCGGGCAGGGCGCTGGCGAAGTCGGACACCAGGTCAGCAAAGCCGGGGTCGAAAGCCGTTAGCAGGGTCAGCACACTGGTGCTGCTAAAGAAGGATTCGCTGGGGGTAAATTCAACAACGGCTTCTTCTTCGTTGAAAAAATCTTGGTTGGGCGACAAATCAGTATTAGTCAAAGACATAGGGAACACCCTTGCTTTCTTTTAAATAAACATCAGCGACAGATGACCTGTCGCAGGCGGCGCTGGGGCCAACCACTGGTCTGCAATGCTCCGCTGGGTATTGTGCCACAGGAATTTAAGAGTGCCTAGGTAAATTTTTGGGCGATCGCATCGTCATTCCTGCGTATTCCCTTAGCCTTACCACCGCTGGCCCATCACTACCGAAACGGCGCGATCGGCTTGCGTTCTCTGCCCCGAACCGCCCTCACACCACTCAATCGCGCCCAGCCGCCAAAGCGATAAACCCACACCAGCACTACGACCCAGTGCATCAGCACCACCAACCAAAGCGATCCCGTAATCCAGTACGCGCCGATCAGCACCAGCTCCAACCAGCCCGCCAGCACCAAAAAGCGAGGGTCAGAAAGGCCAGCCCCAGTCCCTCTGTACAGGGTTCTATCCAACACAACGTGATACAGAATGAACGCCACAAAGCTGACGATGCCCCACAACAGCCAGCGATCGCCGGCCACCCCTTCTACCGGGTGGGGCAACAGCATGACGCGAAAGATCGTTTCTTCGAGCAGGGCAGGGGCAACGAAGCGGCGCAGGGCGTCTAGAGCAAAGCCCATCGGGCTAGACACCGCCTGCTGCCGCACCAAAAATCGTTTTCTCAACCCAAAGGGAATCGCCACCAGACCGTAGAGCGCCAGCATTACCAGCCCCAGCAACCCCATGGTCCAGCTCAAGCCGGTGGCAAAGGCATCGGCCAGCCGCTGGGTGACCCGTCCCAAAATGGGAACACCCCCAAAAAAAGTCGTCGGGGGAACCGGCTGCACCGCCGGGTCAAAGCCGCCCACCATATTGGTGCGCAAAAACCACAGCTGACCGCCATGCTCTAAAAAAATGCGAGCCACGCGATCGTGGGCCCAGCGAGGCATCATGCTGTGCCAGGTGAGCATGCCGCTCAACAACCTGGGGCTGCTGGTGAGATCGCCGGTTGAGTCAACCCCGGCCAGCGATTCAGCATTGGCTTGCCAGTCGGGACGCACCACACCGTAGGGCACCAGCATCGCTTCGAGATCGTTGCCCAGAGCGGCAAAACGTCGGGAACGCTCAACCTCTGGGCTGTCAGGGTTTTGCTGCACCCAGGCGGCAATCTCAGGCTGGCTATCGATCTGGCGGCGAATCTGCTGAATCGCGATAAACAAGGCCTGGTTGGAGTCTTGCACACAGGACGTAGCGGGGGTGACCGGGGCCACACCCGTGCCGTCACCAACGCGGTAGCGAGCCGCAATCACCTGAAGTTGCAACAGCAGTTCGCGAAACAGCGACATGCGCATGTCGCCAAACTGAAACGGAGCGATGAAGGCGTCGAGCTTGACCACCACATCCGACACGGGGCGAATGCCGAGCCAGCCTCGCTGCATGTCGCCCATGTAGTTCGCCCAGTCGTGAGCACCAGACACAATGCCATTGGGGTTGTGGGCGTAGATCTGCTGGTACTGAATATCAAACTGCAACTCGTTGGTGATAGGTTCGCGCACCACCTTTGCCAGCCCGTAGGCAAAGTGGCCCGTTATGGTGCCAACTGGAGCAAATTCTGCTTTCTCGCCGCCGATGCCGCCGAAGAGATGAATCACGAGGCCATAGTCACCCTCTTGCCACTGGGCTTGGGCGGTGTCGGCACTGCCTGCGGTGGCGCTCACCAGCAGGCGTTGAAGGGTGCCCTGGCGCTGAGGCGTGTCTTGCCAGTTGTCGCGATCGAGATAGCGGCGGCCTGGAGCCAACCCCAGCACCACATCGTCAGGCTGAAGCTGAACCAGCGCTCTAGGCTTAAGGGCCTGCACAGTGAATAGACCGTCCTCGGCGCGGCTGCCGTAGATATACCAGCCAGCGCTGCTGGCGGGCGACTCAGCCAGGTTTCGCAGGCTAGACATAAAGCGATCGCCCGCTATAGCCGGCTGCTGCGGGATACGCACAGTCCCCATTGGGCCGCTAAAGTTACCCGATCCGGCGTGATAAAACTGAACCCGAAAATATTCGGTTGGGCAGGGCGGCTCGCCAGGGCAGCTCGTAGGCAGCGGGGCCTTGACGGTTTCGTCAGGCCCTAGAAGCTTTACCAGGCCGTATTCTCTCCCGGTAATTTGAATGGGCTCAAGGCCGACCCGCAGCATAGGGCGATCGCCTTCTGTGACCACCTCCACCTCTGCCAAACGGACGGTAACGTCATCGTTGGGTCGCGCCCCCGCTAGCGATTGCAGCGGCCCGACCGCCTTGCGGCCATTCAGCCGGGTGGGCAATACGTTGCCGTTAGCCAAAGACCGCTCAGCCTGGGCGTTAAAGGCAACATCTCGAGTAACGGCTTTCATGTAGGCCTGGGACTGGGCATTGGGTTTCCAGGTAAGCTTCACCCTTTGGCCCGCCAGCTCAGGAAAGTCGGGGGAGCTATACCACAGATCTATCCACACCCAGTCGCCAGGGACAGCAGCGTATTCGGCCTCACTGGGGAGAATGAGCCTACCGTTCCACAGCCCGTTGGGACGCAGAAGGGGAGCGGTAGGCAGAGTGAGGGCGCGATCGTAGTTGGTCACGACACCGTTGGGCACAGCTCCAGCATCTAGGGCCTGAGAGAGAACGTTGGTGGCCAGCGGCTCGTGGGGTGAGGGTGCTGCGCCTCCTGCTTTGGTCGCTAGCAACCCCAGGAAACAGGCTACGGCAACAATGACAGCCACCCGCTGCACCAATCGCTGGATACGGGGGGGAAACGGCAAGTCTAGAACAGAAGGCCGTAGCATTAGGAACGCTTACCCTGCGGCAGAAAAACGTTAGTAAACCACATTTGGCCCCCCAGAAAGTTGGACTTAAGGAAAACCAAAGCTTCGCCTTTTTAGGCGGCAGGTTTCAAACTATAGCGATCACCAGGAGAATTAGCCTGAATTTTCATGGCGGCGTCCAAGCTACGGTATTGACTCAGCACGATCGCTTTCCTGCTGCGATCGCAGCCCTTCCACGATCGCATTCACAATCACCGCATCGTTCCAGGCGGGGGGTTCTTCGCCCAGGCGCACGATCACTAGCTCCTGTGACGGAATCACGTACACCCGCTGGTGGTGGCGACCGTCGAGATAAAACGTGTCGGCAGCGGCAAAGGGAGCCGACGAGGCTCGGTTAACCTGGGGGTAGTCGGGGGTGCGGGCTTTGAGCCAAATGTGCAGGCCAAAGGTTGATTCCAGTGGCGATGCTACCAACATTTGCTCCAGCCAGCTTTTAGGAATGATCTGGCGATCGCCTACTTTGCCCCCGTGCAGCAGCATTTGCCCCAGCCGCACCCAGTCTGGGGCAGTGGCGAAAAAGCAGCAAAAGGGTTTCGCGCTCCCCCCCGGACGGTCTAGCCAGAGAAAGCCATCCCCCGCGCCCAGCGGTTGCCAGAGGCGGCTGCTCAGGTAGTCACCAAAGGATTCTCCCGTGGCTCGCTCTAGTACCAGGCTGAGCAGTTGTGAGTTGAAGTTGCTGTAGTCGAAAGCCTCACCAGGAGCGCTTTCTAAGGGAATATCCAGAATGAGTTTTTGAGTATTCGAGCCACCGTAGAGCTGCACCAGGTCAGAGCGCAGGGTATCGATGCGGTTGTCGTTGCGCAGGCCCGACTGCATGTAGAGCAGATCGGCCAGAATGATGTCGCCCCTGGGGTCGTCGGCCCATTCTGAGATGTAGGTGTCGACAGGGTCTTGGATGGAGCCGATGTGCCCTTCGTCGATCGCCACGCCGATCAGCAGCGCCAGCAGGGTTTTGACCATCGACATTGAGTTGACGGGGTCGCTGGCTTGGTGGCCCTGCCAGTATTGCTCCAGTACCAGGCGATCGCGGTGCATTACCAGCAGCGCCACCGAGTTCTGTTCCTCGGCGAAGTCCAGTGCCTTTTGCAGCGCCTCGGTCGGAATTTCGGTTGTCTCAGCTTTCACCAGTGGTGGGGATTGAGGGCCAACACCGGGGACGAGCTGCTGAGGCTGATACCAGTCCGCTGAGGTGATAGGGGTGTCGGGATAGGTGAGCGATCGCCCCAGCAGTCGCCAATCGACCGAAACCCGCAGCAGCCCACCCACGGCCACCAGACCTACCACCGTCCAAAGCCTAGGCCCAAGGAATGCTCTCGTCATACCGTCGTCGAGTTATTCCCTGCAATTCCAGGCTCTATTCTAGCTAGCTCGACTAAGCCATCTTCAGCAGCCAGATCCCAGGGTTCTTTTTGGCCTTATTTAAGGTCTGCCTGTCATGCAAGAACCCTGGGATCTGCGCTTACCCCTACATGCCCATGATGCAGTAGCCAGAATCAACATAGAGAATCTGCCCCGTCATCCCCGTCGACAGGTCGCTGCACAGAAATGCCGCCGTATTGCCCACCTCGGTCTGAGTTACGGTGCGGCGCAGGGGAGCAATTTCTTCGACATGGTGGATCATATCGAGAATGCCTCCCACCGCTGACGAAGCCAGGGTGCGAATGGGGCCAGCGGAAATGCCGTTGACGCGAATATTGTTGGGGCCAAGCTCAGAGGCTAAGTAGCGCACGTTCATTTCTAGCGCCGCCTTGGCAATACCCATGACGTTGTAGTTGGGCACCACCCGCGCGCCGCCCAGGTAGGTGAGGGTAACAACGCTGCCGCCATCGGTCATTAGCGCTTTAGCCCCGCGCGCCAGGGTAATTAACGAGTAGGCGCTAACATCCAGCGCCAGCTGAAAGCCAGCTTTAGACGTGTTGCTGAAGTCACCCGTCAGGTCATCCCGGTTGGCAAAGGCTAGGCAGTGAATCAGAATATCGAGCTTGCCCCACTTCTCGCCAATGGTGCTGAAGACCTGCTCAACCTGGGCTTCATCCTGCACGTTGCAGGGCAAAAACAAGCTGGGGTTGAGGGGGTCAACCAGGTCTTTGACCTTGCCTTCCATCCTACCTCTTTCGTCGGGCAGGTAGGTGATGCCTAGGTTGGCCCCGGCTTTGTGCAGCTGCTGGGCAATGCCCCAGGCAATAGATTTATTGTTGGCAATGCCCGTTACCAGGGCGTTTTTACCAGTCAGGTCTAGCATGGCTCTCGGTGGTGATTCGCATTTAGGAGTCTACGGGAATTTGGGGCCGGTGAATAGGGTATAGCCCGATAGAATAGGTAGGCTTGGCACACAGAATTTTGCCTGTTGAATTGAACGTTTACTTCTCTTCTACCCATGGAAGTCATCCCCGCTATTGATTTAATCGACGGTCGCTGTGTGCGGCTGTACCAGGGCGACTATGCCCAGACCGAGGTGTTTAACGACAACCCGGTGGAGGTGGCGCGGCAGTGGGTAGACCAGGGGGCAACTCGGCTGCACCTGGTGGATCTCGACGGGGCCAAGTCGGGCAAGCCTGAGAACTGGCGGGCGATTGAGGCGATCGCCCAGGCGGTAGACATTCCCATCGAAGTGGGGGGCGGACTGCGCAATCGCGCCCGCGTCACCGACCTATTCTCTCTGGGCGTGCGCTACGCCATTTTGGGCACCGCTGCGATCGAAAACCCGGAGCTGGTCAGCGATTTGGCTGGCGAGTTCCCCGGCCAAATCATTGTTGGCATTGATGCCCGCGACGGCAAGGTGGCAACGCGCGGCTGGCTTGAAACGTCAGAAGTCGATGCGATCGCCCTCGCCCAGCAAATGGAACAGCGCGGCGCGGCGGCAGTGATCTATACCGATATCCAGCGCGACGGCACTCTGCAGGGGCCAAACATTCCGGCCATGCGAGCCATGGCCGAGGCCGTGTCAATACCGGTGATTGCCTCTGGGGGCGTCGGTGCCCTGCGCGATCTGCTGAGTCTGCTGGCCTTAGAGAGCCAGGGAGTAACCGGCGTCATTGTGGGCCGCGCCCTCTATACAGGAGATGTGAGCCTCAAGGAAGCCGTGCGGGCGGTCGGCAACGGGCGGTGGCAAGATGTGCCCCCATCCCTGGGCGATTCGACCTTTGCTTAGGGATGGATATAGTGAAGGAGCGGCCTTTGGAGGCGATCGCTGTACCTAGCTCACTGTTTAGAAACCGAGTTGAATATGGACTCTGTTGTATTAAATGCTCCATTTGAGCCTGCTGCCTTGGCCGAGGCCAGCACCGCAACTCTAAAAACCAGCCTGATCAAACACGTAGAAGAGCGTGAGGCAGAGCCGATGGCCAAAAAAGTCCGGTTTGCCAACCAAACTCTCATGCCCCTCTTTAACGAGTTAGAAAAGCGTAATCCTACCCCTGATTTGCATCAACAAATTCCGCTGCTCAAAGGGGTTTGGCATTCGGTTTGGTCTACGAACCCCTTTCAAGACATCTTGCCGGGGCGAGTGCTCCACGAGTCTTACCAAATCTTTAGTGATAACGGCTTTTATGCCAACCTAGCTCGCTACAAACCGGGCCGCAAAGCCCCAGTTTTGAACTGGGTTTCGCGCTGGTTACTCAGCTACGATTTGATGATTATGCAGAGCTATGCTGTTCAATCTCAAGCCTCAGCCGACCCCGATCAACCTTTAGCGCCCGGGCGATCAAACGATCAATATTGGGAAATTCAGAATGTCTGCATTCAGCAGGTTTTGCGCGTCGGCTCTCGTTCTTTCAGTGCTGAAACCGCTCAAAACTGGTTTGAGCAAGTGGTAGATAAATATCAAAAGCAGCCCGAATCACAGCTGCAAACTTCAATACCCAGTCGGAGCACTACCCGCGTTACCGCCAAGCAGTACCAACAGATCTCTAAGGCTCGACCTCAGCTAGACAATCTTTATATTGATCAAGATTTTCGCTTGGTCAAAACCCAGCGAGAAAAATCTCAGCGCCCGTCCTACACTGTAGCGCTGCGCCTACCGAGCTAACCCCTACATTCAAGGCCAAAAGATTCGCTTTTGGCGGCCCCCATCATTTTGCAAACTCTGCCAGTAGCGTTGGAAACTGTTCTGGTGGCGGAAATGTACTGAAGCTATAGGTGGCAGGTGTTGTTGCCCAAGGCAGCTTTTCGTCGGTATAGGTTTCAATGAACGGGCTGAAGGATTGAGCATCGTCCATTAGGCTAGTGCGGATGTTAACAAAGTCATCTAGACCTTCGGGGCGAGTAAACAGCCAGCTCATGCAGTGGCCACAGAAATAATGGCGAGTCGCACCGTGCAGGCCGCCAATCACCGGGCTACCTGACGTGATTTTGAAGCTTTCGCTGGGATAGAGGGCGCTCAGCGAAAAGGCGCTAGATGTCATTTGTTGGCAGCCAGTGCAGTGACAGGCCATGGTGATCAAAGGTTCTGAACTGACTTCAAATTGAACCTGCCCACATCTACAACGCCCCGTCTTAGGAGAAGTATTATCTGCCATAGTTTACTCCTGGGTTTCTCACAACCTAGCGCAATCTTGAGTAATCATCCAAAGCAGCACTTTGCCATCTACTGTTGCCAAGGAGGTTATGCTTCCACGTTCTGCGTAACTTTCTACTATCCGCCACGTTTGGATTGCTAGGCTGCCCGATCTGATTGGATATCCCCAGTCTTTGCCTATGTTTAGCATCAAAGGCTTTGTCACTTCTAATGTGTGTGTTTACCTTGTGCAATCTCTCATCACCACATACGTTCTTCCTTTAAAGCTGCATCAATATCTCTCAATACAGGCCATGCCCCGTTGGTGGTGTTAGAGATCACAGTAACCTGTATCTCATTGACGCGATTTACACGCGACATGAACGAAACCCCTGCGTCACAACCAGTGACGTATTCCTCGCAGTCGCGACCCTCTTCCTTAGAGATCCAGAGTCCGTGACCGTAATACGTATACTCCCCCTCCGTTTTAGTTCTCACGTAAGGCTGGGCATAGATCTCAACCAGTTCTTTCGGCAAGATCTGATAATTCCAGAATGCCTTCCACAAAGTCGTGATGTCGTGCACCGTTGTAAATGCGCCTCCATCGGAAGCCCCGACAACAGGAAGATTGTAGATATTTGTTCGCCATTCATTCTCTTCCTCCACATAACCCATCGCTGTATTCTCAGGGAGTTTATTCAGTGCGAAATATCCAGAGCGGTTCATGCCGATCGCCTTAAATATTGCCTGTTCGACAAAATCCTGATACTTCATGCCAGCCAGTTCTTCAATCACCACTCCCAGAAGGATATAGCCGCCATTTGAATAGGAGAAGCGTTCCCCAGGTGCGAATTTCATGGCTTCTTCCGGAAATGTAGCCAAGTAATCTCTTGGGCCTCTTAGGGCATACCACGGAATGCTGAGGGTAAAGTTATTAAAGTCCTCTATTTTTTCTTCATCATAGTAGTCAGGAATACCGGATGTATGGGTGAGCAAGTGTCGTATAGTAATTTCCTGCGAATAGCGTGGAAAATCAAGAGCAACACAGTCTTTCAATCGAGTGGAAAACGAGAGTTTTTGAGCCTCAATTAGTTTACCAATGGCTAAGGCAGTAAAGAATTTGGTGCCCGAAGCGATGCCGAAGCGTGTCTCTAACGAGTTCTTAATTCTGTTGCTCCGCTCAGCATAACCAGCCGCCCTGGCATAAAGCACCTGATCCTTTTGGCGAATGGAAACCACCCCTGGAAAGGCATGTTTCTCAATAGAGGTATTTAGTATTTGCTCGAACTTGGCTTGATCCATAAGCTACCTCTCAACAATGTCATTCTGCCCATTCTGAGAGACTACTTGGAGAGGCTCTGAGACTGTTTGCAGAGCCTTTAAAGTTGGCCAAGTAAGTATTTAACTTGATCAAGCAGGCTTAGAGCTTGCCTTAGTAACTAACGGCGAATACATTAGCTTCATGACCCGACAACTTAACTATTGCAGATGAAGGCGTAGATAGGACATTCTAGGAGAGTAGGACTATTGCTTGAGTAACGATGCCAGCCGCCTATAGTGATGATCTGCGCGAAAAAGCGCTTGCTGCTGTTGACCGAGGCGAC
>JAHHHQ010000067.1 GCA_019359285.1 Nodosilinea sp. WJT8-NPBG4 | reverse complement strand
CCTCGGTCAACGGCAGCAAGCACTTTCTCACGCAGGTCATCACTGTAAGCGGCTGGCATTAGGAGGAGTAGTACGGTAAACACACTTCCCCTCTATATTGTCCTAATCACGCCTTCGGCTGCAATACTACGCGATTAAGCATTGCACCATAGTCAGATTCTTCTCGTTCCTCGGCTTCGGCAAAAAGCCTAGTTAATAGTTGAACAAGCTGATTTTTATGGTCGTAATGGTATTTTTTGGTACGACGGACATAAGCCAGATAAATTTTGGTTACGGCTAGGGCAAACTCTGGGTTTCGCTGCGAAAGGGCATTAAGCCACTCGTCAAAGCCGAATATGCTGTGATGCTTATCTTCATTGCTGTTTTCGCACACCCTTAAGTAAAGCTGAATCAGATCTACCGGAATGGTAATTGGTGGCGTATTTTCTCGGAAAATATTTTCCATCTTTCGAGCAACAGACATTGCATGAGGGATGCCTGCTTTTAATCCCGCTTCGATCCCTTCAAGGCATTGCTCACGATGTTGCTTGATATTGCTAATGTGGGTCCAAACACTTCCTGCCCCTTGCCATGCTTCGGTAATATCTAAAGTGTTCAACTTACTAAGTAAATTGGCAAAGTCAATAAGTCCGGCTAGGGCAGACAAGGCTGAAACACGCCCCCAAGTTTCCATATCTTTTTTGTTACCATCGCGACAGATCTGCTCAAGCAAGGGCGCAACCTTCTCGAAGTGACTGCGATGGGCGTAATACAAGCAACGCTCGGCAGACTGCCAAAGGCCTCTAGAATTCTGCATAGTAAGGTGAAACAAGTCCCAACCCAACTCGGGATTCTGGCTTTGAAGGTAAGGTAAACGTTGCAGAATCAGGGCACAGATTATAGGGTGTTTGCTACAGGCGAATCGGCGTAGTGTGGGTGGTAACAACTCGGGTAATGTAACACCATGTTCTTGCAAGTTGTTAGCCAAAATTATCAGGGTTTCGGCAATATTTTCGTTGGTTATATTAATTCCAGTGGTAAGTAAATCATCTGAACCGACTTGGATAGTGCTTTCCTCTTTAAAGTTTCCAAAACCTATTGTCCAGAACACCAACCGAGCAGCATTTCGTTCATCCTGCGTAATATACGCACAGGCTTTCAGAGCTTGAGCTGCAGAGCGATTCAGCCACCAATGAGCAGGATGTCTCTCCAACTCCTCAATGACTTGGTTCGCTAAGGCAGGAACATCAGGTTCTTCAATTGGTATCCATGTGTCGTTAGGCTTTAAACCACCATGGCTATATGCCAAGTAGTTGGCAATACCCTCCATAATATCATTGCAAAAACTCGCTGAAATATTACTCCAGTGTACGACCAATAATCTCAAGAATCGTGATGGGTGACGAGATGAAGCCTCGCGCAATTGGCATCCTACCTCTTGTCTCCCTCCAACAAAAAATTTATCGAAAGCTTGGTTATATCCAGAATAGTGCTTTAGTAAACGAATTACGCCTTCATCACTGGCACTTAGAAATACTTCAAATGTAAATGGGGCGGTAACTATAACAGCTTGAATACCAATGGATCGCTGTTGATTTAATGCCCCATAACTTTTTTCGTAAGTATTTAGTATTGCTTGGGTTTCCGGTGAGCGAAGATGGCACGGAATAGTAGATATGTATTCGACTCGTTTTCCTAATACCCAAGGTCTTGCTTCCTCATCCGTTGCGGTTTCCTCCAAAAGGGTTTGTATTGTTGTCATTACTGAATCTTGTATCTGGCTGTCTAGGTAAATGAAGGCTATCTGAATCAACTTACCTAACTTGTAAGAGAGGTCGGATTCTAGTAAACTTCTGTCGCACAGTAGACTACCGATCAAATCAATATTAGTCTGTGGGGAGTTTGTGAAAGCGAGAATGGCGAAGTAGCACAGAGCACTTTCGTGGTTGAAGCACAGTCGTTCTCGGTTCTTCTGCCACCAGTCGGAGTTTCTTTGAGCATGATGGAGAATGGCTCCCTCGATCGCACCAAATAGAATTCGCTCGCAATCTACAGGTTGAATATCGGTTTTGGAGTGGACATTACTGTATGAGGTGTTCCACAGAAATCCCTGACGATATCTTGTCCAGGTATCGCCATAGTGAGCTGACTCGATTTGGCTCCACTGTTCGATCGCTTCTAAGGCTAGGTCAAGTAAGACAGTGGACTGTATCATCCGCTGGTTCAAAAAATTTTCGTCCTTATCGCGAAATTCATGGGGTTGACAACGTAATTTGTTCTCGAAATAAAATATCATCGCGTTGTCTTCGCTGATCTCACCGCTGATTTCACCAGCAATAAAATGCCAAAGCAATCTATCATCAACTACACCAACGGTGACACAGCGTGCAAGAGTGTGCCCCAAGAAGCTATGCTCTGGAATTGGCATATTAAGTAGGCACTCTAGCAAGGGAGCAACCAGTGATAAATTTTCTATTTTGAATTCGGATAGGGAAAAACTCAAGCGCTCAGAGATTCTTTGTTTATCTAGCCAATCCATCTCTAGGGCTTCTGTCCAGAATGCTAGCACTCCGGCGGCATCTTCATTTTTCCATTGTTCTATCCGATAAATATGAGCTGTCATACCCTCAACATCGCGCATTTCCTTTAATACAGGCACCAGATGAGCAGACCAAAAGTGATGCCACTCAACCAACGATGCCTGGTTATAAATCACCTGAAACACCTCTCGGTGATTGTTTCGCAGGTCTCGTAGCAGCGGCCAGTCATCATCCTGTGGTCTTTGCTGAGCAAATGATTCGGCAACTAGGCGACGAATGTGAAAAGCGGCATTACCTGTCAATACCGCTCGAATTTGTTTTCTGAACTCGCGACGCTCTCCCGTTGATAGCTGTGCGACAAAGCTACGTATACTCGGACGGACAAAGGGCACGGGCGGCAAGTTTTGGATAAACTCATTCAGCGAGGCTCCCTTGCGTATAGCGCCGCTTATCACCAGCACATCCATTAAGGTTTGATGACCAAACGTCAATTTTCCGTCATGGGTATCTTGCAGAACATTGAGGCTGTGAAGCCGTCGTAGAATTTCCTGCGAAGCGCTGAAGCGTTGACGTGGAATAGATAAACTGCGTGACTTCAGCATTTCGTCGGCTATAGCTTCAATCGCTAGCATCGCGGCGTCTCCTAGGGCAGGATCGGACTGCACGATGGTATTGAGATAGCGCTGCGCCAGCGTTTGGCTGGTAACCACGTTGAAGCTGCCTTCAAGCTGAGCTAGTTCGACAAACAAGGCTAGTTCGCGAGGATTCCGGATCAATTCACGGGTAACGACATCAATAGAGGTTGAATCGATTTCAAACGTGGCAAGTAATGGTACAGTTTCGGACTCCCAGTCCAATGGCCGACACTGTAATTCGCAGTCCCATTGTCGTGTGGCAATGTATTGATCATATTTGCGATCGAAGGCGCGGCAAGCTGTGATAACAGTGACATTGTTGATCAATAATAGTCGGTCAATTTGTGCCAGGAAGTATGTCAATACCCTGTGCTCGCGGGCGATAGACAAGACATCTAGCGAGTCAATGATTACGGCCACATGCACATCTTCTGCTAATCGGGCAACCTGTTCTACCCATTGTTCTGGTAGACCTTGTGCTTGGCGCTCTTGCACTGTTGCAAAGTCAGCGAATTCGCGCGACTGAATGAAGAGTGGCACTAGATGCGTTTGGGTTTGCGTGCGCTGTTCCAGCGCTTCCTGCAGACTCAGCATCACACAGGTTTTGCCAGAACCCGGATCCCCCGTAAGCAGGATACTGCGTTCTCCAGCATCAATAGCATCTAGGAGTTCGTTCACAACTAGACTCGGAATGCGATGCCCAGCAATATCTCGATGCCATGACCTGCCAATGGCTGAAGTGCTAGCAAATAATGTTCGCACCTGTACAGTGTCTATTACGGGAGCCAGCATTACTCCCGCATGATGGAGAATGTTCTTGAGGTCATCCTTAGTAAGACGATGCCGGTTAGAGGCTGACAGATTATCGCCCTCCATACGCCCACCAAGGTTATCAAGATTTTTCCAAAGGGTATCGAATGCAATATTTGAGTTGCTTGCCATCTGGCGCAACCGTTCACTCAACAGCATCTTCATGCGAGCAAAATCTGGGCTGATCTCAAATGAAGTTCGGCATAGGAATTCATAGGTTGAGAGATTTGAAATCCGAGTAGCAGCAATAAGGTCATTCAAATCGTGATTTGTTTTTGCATGCTCTGAAGTCAAGTTCTCAAGATATTCAGCCTCGCTGCAATAAGCAACGCTAAACTCACGTAATTTTGCGAGTTTGCCAAACTCGGTGCATGAGTAGAAGCGGACTTTTACTTGCTGATTTCTTGTGAGCTCCCGAAAAGTTTTTTCCAGTTCATCTGCGAGATCGGTTAGCGACCACGCGCGGAAATTAGCTTGATTCTTTTTACATTGGCAACAAATCAGGGAACCGTCAGATTTACAAATTACGACATCATCTACTAAATAAGTAGTTGAATCAACTTCAAGCCATTGAAATTCAGGATCAGATAGAACGGTCAATGCCCAATCAAAGGCAACTAAAGTCTGATAGCTATCGCCACGATTGGAGCGGATTCCTGCAATGCTCATCTAGTCGCCTGTCGTAGCTTTTTACTCACATTACCTATTTTAGAAGATGGTAGATGTAAACTAACAGCATCCCCAATCTCCGCCATAGAATAAGAAATAATGGGTTAGATTAAGCCTGGTTCAACCCTGCCTGAAAAACCTGCGCAGCCGTTAGCGTTAATCCTGGAAAAGCTTGCGAAATAATAGGCTGATCGCCTTGAAGCAATTGGATTTGATATTCTCCCTCAATCAATTGACACAGCGAGAGCGTCGGCTGCTTCGGGTACCCCGTAAAACGGCGGGCACCCAGCGCGCGAAAATCCACAATCCAATACTCGCTAATGCCCATCACTTCATAGTCAAAGAGCTTGCGGCCATAGTCATCGCGCCAGTTAGTGCTGACTACTTCGATCGCCAGCTTAATCGATGCTCCGCGAGTAATCACCGAAGACCTTTTCCACAAGGGTTCCTGGTCTAAAGATAGGCGATCGACCACCAGCACATCGGGCTGATATCCGCTAGCCAAAACAGGAGGTCTAACAATGTAAGTGCGGGGAATAAACCAGGGCTGCTCCAGGCGATCAATTTCGACATTGAGCTTGCGGGCAATAAATACACCGACTTCTTCATGGTCGCCCGTAGGAGTCATTTCAGAAACAATGCCATCGATCAATTCATAGCGTCCTTGCCCGTCTGGATACCAGTCGAGAAATTCTTCAAAGGTCAGAGTCTCGGAAAGCGCTTGAACCATGAGCAGAGACACAGATAAGCAGGACAGGCTTACCTATAGGTTAATTGACGAAACGCAGTGTGGGCAAAACGTTAGCATAGCTGGCACTGGCACAAAGCTTTGCCTGTCATTTCTACGCAGAGCCTCGCACAGGCGTTGTGCGAAATTCACTCGGTAGCAACTGCTCTCTGCGGATGCCCAGTTCACGGGCATGAGGTAATTAATAACCAACGCTTAAGCACTATCAACTAATGCTTAAGCAATCCCTATAGTTGTCCCAGCGTTTAGGCCAATCGCCAACCCCATCACAACCCACCACCGTACTAAACACAGCTTTTAAGCTCCAACAATTAGCATTGCTCAAGCGATAGTTAATAACGCATAAGCAATAGTCCATATCGCCTACCCAGTTTGACCAAACGCCTTAGCATTAGTGACTATGGCCCAGATCTCAGTGCTAAATCTCCGTAGCTATACAGATCCGGCGAAAAAATTTGAAACAGCGGCAATTCCGAATGGTTACTCAAGCGATCGCCCATTTTTGCCGCCTAGAGTGGATAAACAACTGAGCCGCGCAAACCCAGGGATGCATCTTGGAAACGGTAAGCCATGACGCTTTTATAGATAACTATAGAAGCTATTTGAGATTGCTAAATCCATTACCCGGCTTCTGCAAAACTCGGTCTTACCGTTTTTATTGTGGAGATACCCAAATGGCCCGAAAAAAGAGAAGTTCTGTGGCGCTCGAAAAAGCCCAGCGCCGCATCGCCGGTATGCAGTCTGTCACCAGAGCTGCCGATTTTGGTAACGGCTACACCATGGAGTCCTATGAAGCCCACATTCAGACCATGCAAGAAAAGCTCATGACCTACAACCGCATGCTGTCGATGGTAGACGGAGCCTACAACGACATGCTGATGGCCGAGCGCAAGCTAATGGATTTTTCGACCACATGCTCTCCGGCTTTGGCGTCCGCTACGGCAAAGACAGCTCTGAATACGAAATGGCCGGAGGCCGCCGCAAATCTGACCGCCAAAAGCGCACTCGCCGCACCGCTAATACTATGAATGTCGCTTAAGAGCTAAGAGAGCGTTTTGAAAGCGATCTGCTGTAGCTTTTAATCCCTTGCCCTTCCCCCCCTAAAAAGGGGGATCTTCACTTCTGCTACAAAAAACAAGTTTCATCAAACGCCCTCTAAGCTCGATAGGTGGCTAACGCGGCGATACCCAAGTACGCAGGACGCGACCGGGGATCTCTTTCCCTAGCCAGGGAGTATTGGCTGAGAGGGAACACAGGGTTGAGGGCGTAACCGTCCACATGGTGCCGGGGTCAAACAAAATCATTTCCGCAGGCTGCTGAGCCTGAATAGTCGGCGGCGTCTGCCCCCAGCACGCAGCCGGATTTGTGCTCAGCGCCTGCACCAGCGTCAGCGGCGACCAGTCGCCCTGGGTGACAAAGGTATCCCACAAAATCCCCAGCGCCAGCTCCAGGCCGATCGCACCAGGAGGCGCAGAGGGAAAGCCCACGGTTTTGTCTTCGTAGGTGTGGGGTGTGTGGTCGATCGCGATCGCATCCACAACCCCCGCCTTCACCCCCTCAATCAGCGCTGCCTGGTCTTCGGGGTTTCCCAACGGCGGCGACAATCGCAGGTTGGTATCGTAGCTACCCAGATCCTTGGCGCTCCACAGCAGGTGCATCCAGGTAGTGCTGGCGGTGACGGGTAACCCGCGTTCTTTGGCCTGACGCACCAGTTCGACCCCACGCCCGGTAGAAATCCGCATCAGGTGAACGGGTGTGCCGACCTCGGCCACACATTCCAACAGTGCAGCCAGGGCAGCGGTCTCAGAACTGGCCGGGTCGCCCACCAGGCCGTAAATCAGCGAAAAAGGCCCCTCCCGGGCCACGCCCGTGTCTCGCAGGGTGCGATCGCAGCTCCACAGCGCCACCGGCTTACCCAGGGGCCGCAGGTACTGTAACAGCCGCTGCACCAGTAGTGGATTCTGAATTGCGCGACCGTCGGCAAAGCCTGCGATCGGCGACTCAGACAACTCCACCAACTCCACCATCTGCTGGCCCTGAGCACCCTGAGTCAAGGCACCCCAGGGATATAGGTGGGGCAGATTAGCATTTGTGCGGGTAATGGAGTCCCGCCGAGCCAGCAGCTTTTCGACCATCGCCGGATGGTCGATCGCAGGCTCCGTATTGGGCAAAATGCCCAGCCGGGTAAAGCCGCCCGCCTGACCAGCAGCCAGCAGCGATTCTAGGGTTTCCCTCGGCTCGTGACCCGGTTCCCCCGAGTGGCTGTAGAGATCGACCAGACCCGGCAGTAAGACCCTCCCCTGGCCTTGAATCATCTCCGCTTTAGCAGGGATAACGGTGATTGACGGGGCGATCTCTGTCACCACCCCATCCTGCACCAGCACATCGGCTACCTGGTCGGTCTGCGCTACCGCATCGAGCACCCGCACCTGCTGGATGAGCTGAATCTCCGTCACAGGGCCCCCGCTGCGGTCTTGTCGAGCACGCTGCCCGATAGGTGAATCGTGACATTGGCCGTGGTTAGCACCGGGGCGCTGTCGATGCCGTCGGGGTAGTCGATCACGCTCACCGCGCCGTTGCCCTGCTTAAACCGCCAGAAAAACTCGGGCCCCATGCCCAGCACGTGGCAGAGCAGCGCCTTATTTACCGCATCGTGGGCGACAACGAGAATAGTTTGCACGGTGTCGCCGCCGCTGTGGGCCGCGACGATTTCCTTCCAGGCGGCGATCGATCGCAGCCACACCTGCTCCAGGTTTTCGCCTCCTGGCATTTGCACGGTTTCAGGCGCACTCTGCCACTGCTCCAGCATCCCCGGATAGTTGCTCTCAATCTCAGCTTCGTAGAGCCCTTCCCATTCGCCGTGGCTAATCTCTCGCAACTCGTTCACCGAGTGCAGCGTCAGTCCTGGGTGGTGCTGAAGAATGATTTCTGCCGTTTCTTTAGGCCGCGCCATAAAGCTGGTGTAGGCCGCATCGATCGCCACGGGTTTGAGAAAGTCTGCTGCCTTAGCGCCCTGGGCGCGACCGTTGTCGTTGAGGGGCACATCAATCTGACCTTGAAAGCGACCCTGGCGGTTCCACTCGGTTTCGCCGTGGCGCACTAGCAGCATGCGGGGGCCTTTGTGGCCGCGCCGCATTTCGGGGAGCGGTGCTCCCATGTGGCTGGTCAGGTTCATGGCCTCGACCTGGACTGGGCTGCCCCAGCCAGCGGCAAAGTTCAGCACGCTAATGCTGCAATTGGCCTGGTGCAGGTTGTTGAAGTACTCTGGCCCCAGCCCAATGGCGGTGCTAATCAGCGCTCGGTTGATGGCGCTGTGGGCCACCACCAGCAGGGTTTTGCCCTGGTGCTCAGCCAGTAGCCCCTGCCAAAACCGCGCCGCCTGCTGATACAGCTCGCGAATGGGGTAAAAATCAACCGTTGTGCCGTCGGCTTGGGGTACCGCCATCACCAAGTTGGCTGGGTCGGTGCGCCACTGGTGAAAGGTTTCAGGGTGCTGGGCTTCGGCTTCGCTAAAAGCCACGCCTTCCCACAGCGGCAGGCAAATTTCTTTGAGGTCGTCGGTAAAGGTAGGGGTTAAGCCTTGCAGCTCAGCGGCAATAATCTCAGCGGTTTTGCGAGCGCGCTTGAGAGGGCTAGCCCACACCCCATCAAAGGGAATGCCCACCAACGCCTGGCCCACCTGAAGCGCCTGGGCCTCGCCCTCGGGGGTCAGCTCTGACTCGTCGCAGTGGCCTTGAATGAGTTTGAGCTGGTTGTAGGTGCTCTGCCCGTGACGAACGATAATAACGCGGGTTTTCAGGGGTCTGTCCTCTCAAGTTGCTCAACCAACGCAGATTTTACCCTGTTGGGGAGCCGCGTCACAGCCTTGCAGAGTACTGGGCTGTGTATGCCCGCGCTTTGGCTTGTAGAGACGGCACCCGCCGCAGGTAGCGGCTGCACAGCGGTGGGCATTTGGGCAGAGGCGCGATCGCGCCTCTGCCCGCCACTCGATACAGGTATGAACCAAAACTACAACGCCTCTCGTAAGGGCAACCAGCCGTCTGCCCCTACCCAAATTCATGCTTCAACTCAGCAATAGCCACCGTTGTCAGCCGCCTCAGAGCTGTTCACCTGGCAAAACTGCTGAAAGTCACCAATACCGCATATTTACAGCCAGCCAAGCCCCTTAAGTCCTTAACTACCGCGTTTGGTAGATGTTGAATAACCGCGCTCTTGCAAAACTGTTGGGCATAAAACCCAGGTTATACCGGCCCGACAGAACCTAGCTCAGAGCGATAAATCCATGGTGAAATTTGCTTACCACGCCTCCCACGAGCAGTTTGCCCCCAGCGCGCTGCTGGGCTGGGCTCAGCAGGCCGAACAGGCTGGCTTTACCGCCGTTACCTCCTCCGATCACTTTCACCCTTGGAGCGAGCGTCAGGGAGAATGCGGTTTTGCCTGGACTTGGCTAGGAGCCGCAATGCATGCGACCTCGCTGCCCTTTGGCGTCGTCTGTGCCCCTGGTCAGCGCTACCATCCCGCCATCATCGCCCAGGCGGCAGCAACCCTGGGGGAGATGTTCCACGATCGCTTTTGGGTTGCCCTGGGCACTGGCCAGGCGATGAACGAAGCGATTACCGGCCAGCCCTGGCCGATCAAAGCCGAGCGCAATGCGCGACTCAAAGAATGCGTGGACGTGATCCGCGCCCTCTGGGCTGGTGAAACCGTTACCCACCACGGTCTAGTCCAGGTAGAAGAGGCTAAACTCTATACCCGGCCAACCAATCCACCCCTCATCATGGGGGCGGCCATTACCCCCAAAACCGCTGAGTGGGTGGGGAGCTGGGCCGATGGCTTGATTACCATTTCCCACCCCCACGACAAACTACGAGAGGTGGTCGAGGCCTTTCGGCGCGGCGGTGGTGAGCACAAACCCATGTATCTAAAGGTGCAACTCTCCTACGATCCAGATCAGGAAACGGCATTGCAAGGAGCCCACGACCAGTGGCGCACCAATATTTTTGAAAGCCAAGTGCTGTCCGATTTCAGGGTGCCTAGCCAGTTTGATGCCGCTGCCACCTTTGTCAAACCAGAAGACATGTACCAGTATGTGCGCGTTGCGGCTGACCCCCAGCAGCATATTGAGTGGTTGCAAAAGGATATAGAACTGGGCTTTGAGACCATTTCTTTGCACAACGTCAATCGAGAGCAGCAGCAATTTATTGAGGTCTTTGGCGAGAAAGTATTGCCGTTTCTTAAATAGTTGAATTGGGGGTTAATGTTTGGGTTGGGGCAATGCCCTAAATATGGTCTTGGCAGTGCCTTGGCCAAAAGCCAAAACGCATCTTAGAAACTAGCTTCTATATTGGGTTATCTAGATTTCTTATGTTAGATCTTTGGTACAAAAATGCAGTTATATACTGTCTTGATGTAGAAACCTACATGGATAGCAATGGCGACGGGGTGGGCGATTTTGTCGGGCTAACCCAGCGTCTAGACTATATAGCTGGCCTAGGGATTACCTGCGTTTGGCTGATGCCCTTTTACCCATCGCCCAACAAAGACAACGGCTACGATGTGATGGACTACTACACCGTCGATGCTCGGCTGGGTTCCTTGGGTGACTTTGTTGAATTCACCCGCCAAGCCCGCGAGCGGGGCATTCGCATCCTGATCGATTTGGTGGTCAACCATACCTCTGATCAGCACCCCTGGTTTCAATCGGCGATTAAAGACAAAAACTCGAAATATTTAGACTACTATTTCTGGTCAAAGAAAGAACCCGAAGATATTGAGGAAGGTATTGTCTTTCCGGGTTTACAAAAGTCAACCTGGACCTACCAGCCAGAGGTGGGCGCTTACTACGCCCATCGATTCTATAGTCACCAGGCAGACTTAAACATCACCAACCCTGAAGTCAGGGACGAAATCAAAAAGATGATGGGTTTTTGGCTGGAATTAGGGGTGTCTGGATTTCGCATTGACGCCGCCCCCTTCTTAATTGAGCTAACCCAGGCCGACAACGTATTCGAACAGGTCGAAGATCCCTTTATATATATCAACGAACTGCGCGAGTTCCTGTCGTGGCGGCGGGGAGATGCTATTTTGCTGGCCGAGGCCAATGAGTCTCTGGAGAAATTGCCTGAATATTTCGGCAATGGCGATCGCATGCAGATGTTGTTTAACTTCTGGGGCAATCAATATCTGATATTAGCCCTCGCTCGTCAGTCAGCGGCTCCCCTAGCCCAAGCGTTTAAAGAGTTGCCTCCGTCACCGCCGGTTGGGCAGTGGGCCAACTTTGTGCGCAACCATGACGAGCTGAGTTTAGACAAACTCTCCCCCGACGAGCAGGACGAAATTGCGGCGGCCTTTGCCCCCGATCGCGAAACCATGTGGATCTTCGATCGCGGCATTCGTCGCCGGTTTGCGCCGCTGCTCGACGGCAATCTGCAACGGCTCAAGCTCACCTACAGTCTGCTCTTCACCCTGCCCGGCACGCCCGTGGTCAACTATGGCGAAGAGCTGGGCATGGGTGACGATCTATCGCTAGACGAACGCAAGCCTGGCCGTACCCCCATGCAGTGGTCCAAGGCACCAAACGGCGGGTTTTCTACAGCGCCCGCTGACCAGGTGGTATTGCCGGTGGTTTCCTCCGGCGACTACAGCTACAAGCAGCTCAACGTCAACGTTCAGCAGCGCAACCCTAACTCGCTGTTGAACTGGATGGAGCGAGCGATTCGCCTGCGCAAGGAATGCCCGGAGTTTGGCTGGGGCCAACCGCAACTATTGGAGACTAACCACGACAGCGTTTTTGCCCACCGCTGCGAGTGGCGGGGCAAGGCGGTGATCGCGGTGCACAACTTTAGTGAGTCCGACTGCAAGGCGACGCTAACGCTGAAGAATGACGTAGGTAAATGCCTGATCGATCTATTTGAAGACCTGCCGGAGGACGTGATTTCAGAGCCCGCCT
This sequence comes from Nodosilinea sp. WJT8-NPBG4, assembly GCA_019359285.1. Classification (GTDB taxonomy): domain Bacteria; phylum Cyanobacteriota; class Cyanobacteriia; order Phormidesmidales; family Phormidesmidaceae; genus Nodosilinea. Next base: position 51,306 of record JAHHHQ010000067.1, on the reverse strand, counting down.
ACGACATTCACCTACCTGGGTATAGCTACCGCTGGTTTCAGGTGGGGCATTCCTTTAATTAAAAAGCGCTTTTTGGGGACTTTTGAGGATCTGCCAATCTGTGGAGACGCTCATGCTTTGTTTTGACCCTCACCCCCAGCCCCTCTCCCAGGGAGGAGAGGGGAGCCGGAACATCCTGCAAAGTCCCTCTCCCAACTTGGGAGAGGGATTTAGGGAGAGGGCGAAACTGGGTCAAAAAATATTTCGCCAACAGCATCAAAGAAGTGAAACCCAATAGCAACTGAGCCTGTTGGGTGCCGCTGCGCTCTACCCAAACTGCTAAAGCCAGAGTTAAGCCTGTAGGGGCGCACCGCTCGATCGCATGAACCCAAGAAACTACAACTGAACCAGATGGGCGACGGCCCGCGCGATCGCATCGGGCTCGATGGGCTTAGACAGATGCCGTTGAAAGCCGCTGTCTAACGCTTTTTGGGAGTCTTCTTCGCGCACGTAGGCGGTGAGGGCGATCGCCGGTACCTGCCCCCCTTGTTCGGGCGGCAGGGCACGAATTTTCTGGAGCAGCTCATAGCCATCCATGCCGGGCATGCCAATGTCGCTGACCAAGACATGGGGTTGAAAGCTGGCCAGGGTGTTCAGTACCTCGGCGGCAGATTCAAGCCCGATCACCTCGGCCCCATACTCACCCAGCAGCAGCGTCAGCAAGGCTAGCCCATCGGGGTTGTCATCCACGGCAATGACGCGTATGCCGGTTAGGTCGATCTGACTCGACAAAATGGGCATTGCCCGGTTGCTGGGGCGGTGGCTGAGCAGCGGCAAGCTCACGGTAAACGTGGCCCCTTTGCCCTCGCCTGGGCTGTCGGCGCTGATGGTGCCGCCATGGGCCTCCGCTAGGTAACGCACAATCGCTAGACCTAAGCCCAGACCCCCAAACTGACGGGTAATCGAGGCGTCTGCCTGGCGAAAGGATTCAAAAATATGCGGCAAAAATTCTGGCCGAATGCCTTGACCGGTGTCAGTTACCTTGAGCTGGGCCCAGCGATCTACCTGGGTTAGCTGAATCGTAATCTGACCCTGTTCGGGGGTAAATTTGATGGCGTTAGTTAGCAGGTTCCAGACGATCTGCTGAATGCGAGCCCCATCGCCCTGAATCGGGCCAATGTCGGGCAGATCGGTCTGGATGCGAATGGCTTTAGCGTCTGCTGCGGCTTGAACGGTTTCGATCGCCGCCTCAATCACAAATGCTGGATCGACCGAGGCAGGTTCGATCTTAAGCTTGCCGCGCAAAATCTTGGCAATGTCTAAGAGGTCGTCGATCAACTGGGTCTGCAACTTGGCGTTGCGCTCAATCGTTTCGAGGGCGCGGGTGGTTTTCGCCGCATCGAGTTTTTTGGTTTGCAGCAGCTTGGCCCAGCCCAAAATCGGGTTGAGGGGCGACCTCAGCTCGTGGGACAAAATCGCCAAAAATTCATCTTTAATGCGGTTGGCCCGCTCGGCGGCTTCGCGGGCGGCCTGCTCTTGGCTCAGCAGCTGTTCGCGAGCGACTTCGGCCTGTTTTTTCTGGGTGATGTCGAGGATGGTGCCGGTAAAGCGCAGAGGGTTGCCATCGCCATCAAAGTAGGTCTGCCCCTTGGCCCGCACCCACCGTTCTACCCGATCTTGTAGGCCGATCACCCGATATTCCACGTCGTAGTTGCCGCCACTCTCTTGAGTAAGCGACTCTGCTATGACCTGTTTCAGGCGATCGCGATCGTCGGGATGCAGCCCTTCGTAAAACCGCTCCATGCTGCTGTCGGCCTCGGGGGGAAGGCCAAAGATGGCTTTACAGCCCGCATCCCAGGTCAGCTGGTTGGTGCTTAGGTTCAAATCCCAAATGCCCATGTTGGCCGACTCGATCGCCATGCGCAAGCGGTCTTCGCTGTCCTGGAGGGCTGTTGTGGCCTGGAGGCGCTCGGTAGCAATTTGAATTTTTTCGCTGATGTCAACGGCGGCGCAGGTGACGCCGACAATGGTGTTTTGCTCGTCGTGAATGGGGTCAATGGTCAGGTCGTAGTAGGAGGTTTGCCCGTTGGCAACCACCTTGACCTCTTCACGCAGGCCGATACCGGTAAGGAGCACCTGGCGCTTGAGGTGGGTAAGACGGGCTGCGGTCTCGGGCGAGGCCAGATCTTCGTCGCGCTTGCCAATCACCTGGTCTTTAGCCAGGTCGTGGGTGGGGTTATAAATCCAGGTATAGCGCAGGTCGAGGTCGTGGTTAAACAGGCTAATCGGCGCACTCTTGAGGGCAACATTCAGCCGTTCGGTGGTCTGTTGCAGGGTCAGCTGGGCCTGTTTGCGATCGGTAATGTCGATGTCGATGCCTGTCATGGTGAGCGGGATGCCCGTATCGCTATAGAAAACCCGACCTAAACTCAGGATCCAGCACACATTGCCGTCGGGCTTAATGACTCGTAGCTCGATGTTGTACTTGGCTTGGCCATAGACCGCGTCGTGCAGCGCTCGCTCGACCCGAGGCACATCGTCGGGGTGAACCATGGCCATGACGGTTTCGTAGGAGTCGTCACGGTCGGGATCGAGGCCAAATATGCGTTTTACATTGTCAGAGAACTGCACCACATTGAGCTGAATATCCCAGTCCCAGCTGCCCATGCGGGCCGCCGCCATCGCCAGATTCAGGTGTTCTTGGTGGCGTTGCAGGGCAACTTCTGTCTGTTTAAACTCAGTGATGTCGCGCCAGGCGATAATGCCGCCCGTGATTGTGCCCTCCTGGTTGTAGATGGGGCCAGCGTTGCACAACAGCACCAGTCTTTGCCCGGCTGCAGTTTGCAGCAGCCATTCCTCATTGGTGACGACCTCACCCTGTTGAACCGCGCGGGTGAGGGGCAGGGCTTCAGGAGTAGCGGGGTTGCCATCGAGGGCAAAAACCTTCCAGGCTTCTGGATGGGTGGCGGCGGGCAGACCCTCAACTTCCTCAAGGGGGCGTCCGGTTAGCTCTTGCCCGTAGCGGCTGATTTGACGAATGCGCACGTCGGGCGCATCGGCGATAGTAATGCCTTCGGGAATATAGGCCATCAGAGCATCGAGGGTGCGTTGACTGGCTTCGGCCTCCTGAATTTTTAGCTCAAGGGCAATTTCGGCGCGTTTGCGATCGCTAATGTCGGCCAGCGCACCGGGAAAGCTCACGGCATTGCCCTCGCTGTCGTATTCGGCCTGCCCGCGCGCGATTACCCAACGTTCTTCACCTTGGGGGTTGCAGATGCGAAACTCGGCGGTGCAGCTGTCTTTGGTGGCGATCGCCCCGTCAATGGCCGCCGCCACCCGCGCCCTGTCGTCGGGGTGAATGACGGTGATAAATTTCTTCAGGCGCACCCCGGCAGCAACGCGCTCGGGGTCGAGGCCAAACAGCTCGGCAAAGCTGCGGTTAGCCACCACCCGATTTCTGCGAATGCTCCAGCACCAGGTGTAGACCGATCCGGCCGAGAGGGCCGCTTCCAGCTGAATCAGGGCCTTTCGCAGCTGGCGTTCGGCCTGGTTGCGATCGCGCAGAGCTGCCTGCTGCTGGCTGATATCAACCGTGGAACCCACCACCCGAATCACCTGCCCCTGTTCGTCGCGTACCAGGCAGCCCCGTTCCCAAACGTCGACCCAGCGACCATCCTCGTGGCGAATCCGATAGTTTGACTCGTAGCGTTGGCTAGAACTGGCGAACAGTTCCTCTATGCGGAGACGCAATCGCGCCCGATCGTCGGGGTGAATGCGGTCTTCCCACCACCGCGATGTGGGTGGGACGTCGGCTGCATGGACTCCGACTAGATCAAACAATTGCTCCGAGCGGTAAACGCGATCGCCCCCGTTCAGGTTCACCTTGCTGACGTCAAACACCAGCCCATTCACTGCCTGCACAATCAGCTGAAAGCGCTCTTCTAGCTGCTTCTGTTCATAGATGTCAACCATAGTGCCGACCCAGCCCGCGATCTGTCCATCGGGGGCGCACATCGGTACGCCCCGGTTCATAAACCAGCGGTAAACGCCATCGTGGCGGCGCAGGCGATGCTCGATTTCGAAAGCCTTACCTGCGGCCATCGATTCGGTCCAGTTGACCAAAGTGGGGTCATAGTCATGGGGGTGAAGGCAACTGGTTCCAGCCAACCCCATTGACTCGGCTGCGCTGAGGCCGGTGTACTCATACCAGCGCTGATTCCAGTAGGTGATAGCCCCAGTGCGATCGGCTGTCCACACAATTTGCGGCAGGGCTGCGGCCAGCGCTGCATAGGGCGGCTGAGGGTTCGTAATTGCGGCTTCCAGCGGGGTGGTACTGGGCTGATTGTTTAAGTTTGCTGAATCAATTTGTTTAGCGCTGCCTTTAGGAATCGCCGATCGCAGCGCTAAACCTAGCGCCTCTGGAGTGAGTTGATCGCTTACTAAGTAGTCGACGGCTCCAGCTTTGAGGGTCGCCACCGCCGTTTTAATATCGTTCTCGCCTACAACAACTATGGGCAGAGCTTGTCCCCACGATTGTTGTAGCTGCTTGAGCTGGTCTACGCCGTCCCCATCGGAGGAGGCAAGATCAAGCAAAATGCCATCGACCTGTGGTGTCTGGTCTTGGCTTACCGGTCCATCGCCGAGGGCCTCAACCACCTTATAGGAGATAGCCGCCTCGTGCTGCAACATCTGCCTCAAGCGATCGGCCTGCCCAGGCGAGCTACTGACTAATAGAACTATTCGCTCTGGGGGTGTCATGGCAGGACTGATGGTGCAAACCTTGCTTGAATTGGCCCCGCTGCAATGGGCGATCGCCCATACAACCGCTGACTATTATGCCAATCACAGCCCTAGAAAAGCTGTAAACCTCGAAAGCAGGGCGAATGAGTGCAGATCGCTGAAGAAATTTTATATTGTCTGCTCTAACTACAGGAATATGTCTAAGGGAAGAACTACTTAAGGCAGGGCTATGACAGCGCTATTGGGATCGGGCTCTAGCTCTGCCAACGGTGGTAGACCCTTAGTTAGATGGTCTGCCGCCTCAATTGCCTGTAGGGGCGACTGCGTTAGTGGCAATCCCCCCATCCGAAACCGCGATTACGAGTACGTCGTCATAGTGCACCCCCGACTCCGTCAAACTGTTTGGTAGCAATAAACTCAACTCGATTGCTTTACACTCGCTGACGCTAGACTGCACCTGGTAGCCTAGGCTCTCCAGGCAATCCTTTAAGGTCTGTATCAACGATTGCTTGTTTAAGGTTGATTGGCCCTGCCAAATTGTTGCATATTTTGCCTCTTTAGCCCGGTCTCTGGCAAAGGAAGGGTTGGCCTCTAGGCCGCAATAATGACGCATTACTGCGCCACGAATCCGCTTTTTGCTGACTTTTTCACCTAGGGCGATCGACAGCTTTTTCCAAAGCTTATAGCCCACCGATTTCTCAGCATACTCAGGATTAAGAGGATGGATCTCTTCATAGGTTTTCCCTTCCCAAGAGCCGAGAAATATGCGGCTTTCTAAATCGTTGAGGCGTCGTCCTTCAGCGTTGTAAAGAGCATCGTCGACAAACAGGAGTGCAGCCTGAGGTGTAATTTCTTCTGGCTCGAGTGTTCTTGATTCATTTGACATTAACGAATACCCCTTGGACCGCATGAAAAGGAATTCGCTCCTTTTTGGCTGGTAGAAAAGCTGCCAGAGCTAGATTTACGCATCATCTTAGGTCTGGCAGGCATGCCTAAAGCTGATCTAGATCACAACCAATGGTGATAATACCGGTTTATAAAATCATAAAAATCACACTCAATCTCTATGTATTTAGCTAGGCTTTATCCAGCTTTGAAAAAGCCCTCAGCCTGTTGCTGAGAAAATAAGGGAAACTCTGAGTTTTTAAGAGGTTTGCAGTAATTGGATAGTTTTTCAGAAGCTTTCGAGGTAAGTATGCTGCTGAAATTGTTTGCTTAAATCATGAGCTTTTATGGTTGATAGAATTGCTCAAAGCATTGAACATTATGGTTATGTTCTCTCTCCCTAGGGTGCCAATTTGACTCGGCTAACTATGCATTGGATGAATGGAGGGAAACCATGTCACAAAATCTTTTTAAGTCTATAGAAGGCCGGCTTTGGAAGAGCTACAGCACCATGTTTGGCTGTACGGCACTGAGCTACTGGCAGTCGTTTGCAACCCTGGCCAACGAGGTTATTCCCCACCTGCAAGGCACTGATGCTCCTTATCACAACGCTGATCACACCCTGCAAGTGATGCTGGTGGGGCAAACGATCTTAGAAGGGCGCTATCTACAACACCACGACCTAACTCCCCAAGACTGGCTCAATGCTATGGTGGCCCTGCTATGCCATGACATTGGCTATGTAAAAGGTATTTGCCCTGGCGACGATGGTGCTATCAACCAGTTTGTCACCGGGCAGGGAGACGATTGGGTAGCGCTGTCATCTCGCTCAACCGATGCTAGTTTGACCCCCTACCACGTGAGCCGAGGGCAGAGGTTTGTCCGCCTTCGTCTGGCAGCACAACCCCTAGTTGATGTTGATGTTGTTGTAGATTGCATTGAACACACTCGGTTTCCTGTGCCGCCCGAGGCTAAATACCAGACCACCAACGATCTGCCGGGGCTATGCCGGGCCGCTGATCTGCTGGGGCAGTTGAGCGATCCAGACTACTTAAAGAAGCTCTCTTCTCTATTCTGCGAGTTTGCAGAAACAGGAACGAATACTGCGTTGGGATATGAGTCTGTGGCCGATTTGCGGGCTAACTATCCCCACTTTTATTGGTACGTGGTGTATCCATTTATTCAGGCAGCGCTGAGGTACTTAGCTGTGACGGCTCAGGGGCGCGAGGTCATTGCTCGCCTCTTTACCAACGTGTATTTGGTGGAGCTAGAGCAGTCGTTGTCTGAGACAGCCTCAGCGGGTTTCAAACAGCAGGCCGCTGACCAAAAGGTTTTACCCTTTTGCCTCACCGATAATCTCGGATATGGCTTGTAGGCCTAGGATCGTTTTCCGTTCGCCTCCGCAATTGCCCAAGGCAAACCTGCACTAGTGACATTAGCCTGGTAAGAAAACACGCATTTGTGCTGAATTTGAATGTAACCCTCTACTATCTGCCATTTAACTCAAACACCCTGCAATTATGCCTTGGGTAGAGAAAAATCTATCTATAGAACCATACCGCTCGGACGGTTGTTCTGAGACAGTATTAGCGACTTGATCAGGGCGATCGCAACTACATGGCTCAAACATGGCTTTGGATTGGAGTAGGTTCCATGGCGCTGGGCGCTGCATTCTTTGGCTTTGGTGCCCACAGCGCTAAGACCGAAGGCTGGAGAAAGTTATATACCCTCAGCTTCTTTATCTGCTTAATTGCTAGTGCTTTGTATCTAGCTATGGCTCTGGGCCAGGGGCAGCTCATGCTCAACGATCGCCCCACGGTTTGGGTGCGCTACATTACCTGGTCACTATCCACACCGCTGCTGCTGCTGATCTTTGCCTTTTTGGGCCACACTAGCCTGACGCTGACCGGCAGTCTGCTAGGAACCAACGCTTTTATGATTGCGACTGGGCTGGCGGGAGCCCTCTCCCCTGACCCCATCAACTACATTTGGTATGTCGTCAGCTGTGCGGCGTACTTGGCTGCCATTTATCTTCTGCTAGTACCCTTCAGGCACGAGGCCGAGCGCAATCGCCCCCGCACCAAGAAGGCCTTCGGACAGCTAGTCGCTATTCATCTAATTCTCTGGACGGCTTACCCGATCGTTTGGATTTTAGCCCCTACTGGTATTGATGCCATTGGCCAAGATTTTGAAACCATGTTCTATACGATCTTAGACATATCGTCTAAGGTTGGCTTTGGCCTGCTCTCGCTCAGCACCTATAGCAAAATTGAGCATATTGGCGCTGCTACGAGCGATTTAGAGCCTACGGCTTCGCTGCGGTGAAAGGCAAAATTTTAATCAATAGCGCAGGTGAATCCTTGGGATAGGCCTTGCCTAAAACCAATCTGGCTAGTTTTGAAAATACTGCTTCAAAGTAATAGCTACCGATTTAAGCTTGCTGTGCTTTTTCGAGGTATTGTTTGCAGCGCTGAGCGCGATCGCAGATCACAATCTTGCTAAAGGATGACGTTGGCCAGATTGTGATCTGCTCCTAATGACAGTACTGGGCTTTATGACAGCCACGTTAACATCTCTTTAGAAATGTCGCAGTTGTTTAGATCGAGCGATCGCAGCTAATCATGACAGGTCTTTGCCCTGCGACAGCTGTAATCATCACTTAAATACTATGACTGACAAAGACTCCCGTCCTAATCAAGTTGGCAATCCTAAAGAGGCTGAACCGGGCCGCGGGGCTCCTGGTAATCAGTGGGCTGTGCAAACGGCTCAGTCGACCAACGTCAACCCCGCCGATGAAGTAATTCCGTCTAATGTCGATGTGGAAAAAAATCGGCAGCAAATAGCAGCCTACGCTGCCCAGGAAGAAGGGACTCTACCTACTTCCCATGGCTTCGTAATTGATGAATCTGGCAGGATTGATAACTTTCCTATTGAGCCCCCCATGTACGTCGAAGAATAGCACTCCGTCTACATGGGTAGCCATGCTACCCAATGGATTTCTACGTTTACTAAGGAGGCACTATGCCAATTTCTATTCGAGACGATGTGGTATTTATCATCCTCGACAAAATTAACCAGTTCAATCAGGAAAACCAGCAAGGCGACATTGATTTTTCTTCCACCGACTTCACCGGTCTAGGGTTGACCGAGTCTGATCTATTAGGTCACCTAGACTATCTGAACCAGAGGCAGTACATCAAAGCTGAATTTAGCGGCAATGCCTATGGCAACCAGGAAGACGTGCCCAGTGTAGTAGACCCAGACGAGGTAGGCTTTCGCGTGGCCAATACCTATGGTGCTGCAGACGGTCCTCTACCTCACCTGATTGAGTTTAAGCGAGCTACGTTGACTGAAAAGGGCCAGAGCATGCTGAAAGACATGGAGCAAAACCCACCCAAGGACCTCGACAAAGGGCCAGCGGTGCCGTTGCTCAATGAGCACTCGCCCTTCTTAGAAAAAGTCAAAATTAAGGGTGGTCTGCCTGATATCTACGACGCTCGCGACATTGCCGAAACGGTCTTTCGGGTTATGCGGGACGTGATGTCCACGGCTGAGGCCGATCGCGTGGCGGAAGAGCTGCATAATGATGCGCTGCCAACTGACGAAAAAGCCTTGCAAATGGAAGTGTCTGACCTTTGGAAAGACAGAAACCCCATTGTCGGTTTTTTGAGCCGCATTCGTCCGCCCCTCAAAGGGCCAGCACCTCTGGGTATCGACTCTAAGCTGTTTTTGACACGGGTGGATAACGAAGCAGGCGTGCCGAAGACAGTAAACGCAGAAATTGTTGTCTCCGCCGTATTTTCAGCCACTAAAGATGAACTGTCTCAGGAGCGCATTCAAGCAGTCGCCGAGTGGCTACCAGAAGGTAAAGTGCGCGAAATTTGGCAAGCAGCCTAGTAGCCATAGTTGTAAGGTGTGCGATCGCTCAACGTGACGCACTGCTCACGATAAGAAGCCCTCCTCAGTAGGGCAGCGCGCTGACGCTAAGATTGGCTGACTATAATCAACCGTCTAAAAGCTGTCAGCGCCCACGCCCCTCCTAAGGGGCATTTTTTTTGCCTATAGCAGGTGAAGCCTAGGACGGTTCAAACGTCAAGAACTCTAGCCCATCGAGTAGTTTTTCACTTTGCGCTCTTCTCTTTTTGTCTTTTGCTATAAGTTGCTGCTCAAGCACCGCCCCCACTGCGGCCCTTCCTACCCCTCACAGTGACCAACTCGTTGGCTTGTTTACAGCCCATCCTGTAACCGATTTTGTAACGATGCTTCGCAGCTCTGAATGGCTGGCTATGGTAATGGAGCAAAGCAAAACAGTGTTGAGATTATGGCTCCCTTACCTCTTCAAACTAAAACCCTATTTGCCCTGCTGGCCGTGGGTACAATCGCAATCCAAGGCATGGCAGCGGCCTGCAGCGGCCCCGGCTTAGGGCCTGGCGAGCTTCTGGGGAGTGACCCCCGACCCGCTCAACCAGAGCCTCGCCCAGGCAACTGGGAAGTGGCAACGGTTGAAAACTTGGTTCCCCGACCGGTGAGCCGCCGCATCTTACGAACCGTTGCCGCCGAGGTCGATAGCCCCATCTCTGACCTGCGCATTGCCGCCGCCGAAGCCGCTACCTGGGATGGCTGCATGGGCATTTATGCACCCGACCAGCTCTGCACCATGATTGCTATTTCGGGTCTGCGCCTTGTCGTTACCGATGGCGATCAAAGTTGGGTCTATCATGCCCGCCAAGATGGCCGAGAAATGGTGCAAAACCCCACGGCAATTAGCCGCAACGGTCTCATTCCCGACTTTATTCCTCCAGTGATGGCGGAGCCGGAAGCAGAGCCCGAAGCGCACATCTTTCGCTCAGTCGAATCGGGGAGCTTAACTGGTGCCCAATCTGAGACCGTGTTGCTAACCGACGGCCGACTCTTGCGCAAAGAGAACGGCAAGGTTGTGTCAGAACGGCAACTCTCGGCAGAGCAAGTAGCCGCCTTTGAACAGGTTTTAGAAGACCAGCGCTTTCCTAACCTCAATCGCCTGCGGTATATCACCAGTGCTGCCTTTGCCGATTACCCCACGGTGCAGCTGTCGGCCATGCAATATGAAACCACCTATATTGACTTGGCCATCGATGATGCCCCACCTGCGCTCCAAGCTGTAGTGCAGGCGTGGAGCGAGCTGACGGCCGAGGCCCAATAACCTGCTGAGTCGAGAACGGCGGCAGTCCGTCTGATTTCGCCAATTCTTGAGGGCGTAGCGTGCTGCGTCCTCAAGAATTTTCTATTTGACCCCGCAGCCGGGAGCCGGCATCGATGCGATCGTTGCTGGCACTCTACTCCCCAACGCGGTGGTATTAGAGTGCAAGCAATTACCCCAAGCATTCGTTTTATGATCGGGTGATTGGTCGTTGAATGGCTGTCTGGAGTGTGAAATGGGAACTTGGTCAATGGACGCCTTTGGCAATGATGACGCCGCCGATTGGGCCTTTGAGCTAGCAGAATCTAACGATCTGTCGCTGGTTGAAGCGGCTATTGATGGGGCGTTAGCTGAGAACGATTATCTAGACGCGCCGGATGCGGCGATCGCATTAGCCGCAATTGAGGTGATTGCACGGCTCAACGGCAACTGGGGCGATCGCAACGCCTATACCGAACCAGTTGACGCTTGGGTCGCGCAGGCCAATGTGCAGATGGAGCCCGAACTACTGGTGTGGGCGCGAGCAGCCATTGATCGCATTTTGAGCGCAGACTCAGAGATGTTAGAACTATGGCAAGATAGCGGCGATTACGAGGCTTGGTTAGAGTCAGTGGAAAATCTGCGATCGCGCATCGGTGAATGAATAATTGATTCAACTGTCGGAGTTGTCCAAAAATATAGGCACTAGCACTGATTATGCAGATATGGGTTGATGCCGACGCCTGCCCCAATGTGATTAAAGAGATCCTGTTTCGGGCTGCCAAACGGGTTGAGATTAAGACTACCCTAGTCGCAAATCAAGAACTACAAATTCCCGGTTCTTCCTACATTGATGCCGTACTGGTGCGATCGGGTTTAGACGTAGCCGACAGCTACATTGTGCAGCACTTACAATCTGGCGATTTGGTGATCACAGCCGATATTCCCCTAGCAGCTGAAGCCATTGAGAAGGGCGCCTATGCTCTCAACCCCCGGGGCGAATTTTACGATCGCGGCAATATCCGAGAGCGCCTATCTATGCGAAATTTCTTAACAGAGCTTCGCAGCGGTGGGGTAGAAACCGGCGGACCTCCTCCATTTAGCCAACGAGATACGGCAGCATTTGCCAACCAGCTCGATCGCTTTTTGACCAAGCATACAAAGTAACCATTACCTGCCCAATTGCTGTCGGGGCCGTGCACCAGCGCTACGATCTACACAAACTCGCGATTGCCTACGGCCACCTTTGAGAGAGCCTATGATGTTTCAGGTTCCTATCGTTCTAGCTAACAAAACAGCTGGATTTAAGCATCTTTGTGCTGCCTGTTTTTATCTAGAAACATTAACTTGTCTACAAGACTTCACCACAGGACACAGAACTTTACTTGTCAAAAGAGATGATATGAAAGTCTAGGGGGCAAAATTACGTATGAGGGGTAATGTAAGGTGCAATACGTTACCTCTTATAGAGCCGCTCTTTATGGTGCAGGCAGTCTCTCGTGCTGCTAATAACACAAGCCATCATCCCTCCACAGCTCTTGTAAGTACTGATCTTCGACACTATGTTCCACAGAAAGTTTTGGGCTTCCTTAAATCGGCTGGCAAAGTTAATTGCTAACTTCGCTTGCCGGGTGGGTCACACTCCAACTATCGCTCAGTTAGAGGCTCAGCTACAAGATAAGTGCTATCAGCTCGAAACTATTGATGCTCAGGAAAAAGCGCTTTACCGAGTGGTTAGCAAAATTCGAGCATCCTTGGATGTGGGCATGATTTTTCGCACTACCACCAAAGAAACCTGTAAGCTGCTGCGAATTGAACGCATGGCCGTTTATCGTTTTTTTGATGATTGGGGAGGAGAATTCGTTGAGGACTTTGAATTTGCTGAACTAGGCTGTGATTTTGGCACGCTAGGGCAGAATACTGTTTGGAATGATTCATATCTGCAAGAGCATCAGGGAGGTCGATATCGCTCCAATAAGTGCCTAGTAGTTTCTGATATTTATGCTGAAGATCTGTCGCAATTTCACATAGAAATTTTGGAGCAGTTTCACATTCGTGCCTATGCTACAGCGCCTATTTTCATTGGACAAAAACTGTGGGGTGTACTAGCTGCTTACCAACATTCGCAACCCTATCAATGGCAACATCAAGAAATCCAGTTTTTGTCACAAGTAGCAAATCAACTCGGATTTGCGGTGAAACAAGCCGAATTAATGGCGAAAATCGAGCGCGAGGCTGAAGATTTGCGATTGCTCAATCAGCAACAAGGGATTTTGCTTAAACTGATTGCTGATATTCGTGAGTCGCTTGATCTAAACACGCTGTTTAAGACAACAGCTCGTGAGGTTCGCAAAGCTCTACACACCGACCGAGTTGCTATCTTTCAATTCGATATCGATTCTCAATACAATTCTGGAGAGTTTGTCGCCGAGAATGTATTGCCAGAATACGATTCGGCGATCGCGACTAAAGTGAGCGATCACTGTTTTGGCAGTCAATATGCGGCCCGGTATCAACAGGGACAGATGCAGGTCATATCAGATCTCTCCGAGGCTGGACTAAATCAGTGTCATGTAGAACTGCTGGAAAGTTTTCATAACAGGCACAAGTTGTTGTGCCTGTTATGAAAAGCGGTGACCTGTGGGGATTGCTTTGCGTTCATCAGTGCGATCGCCCCCGCGTTTGGAACTCAGCTGAAATTACCTTTATCAAACAGCTGGCGGCTCAATTTAGCGTTGCGCTACGTCATGCTGATCTGCTGGCTCAAGCTGATTCTAAGGCTGAACAACTAGACCAGGCGCTTCAAGCCCTTAAGCAGGCCAATGAAAAATTAGAAGAGTTAAGTAATCTCGACTCATTGACGCAAATTTCGAATCGCCGCTTTTTTGATAAGTCCCTAAGAAGTGAATGGAAACGATTGCTGCGAACTGAGAAATATCTATCTTTAATTTTATTTGATATTGACTATTTCAAAATCTATAACGATTGCTATGGACATCTGGCAGGCGACCAATGCCTGATCGATATTACGCGGGCGGCTCAACTTGTCCTCAAGCGTTCCTCAGATGTTCTAGCTCGTTATGGTGGAGAAGAGTTTGCCGTAGTTTTGCCAGACACAGATCTAGTTGGGGCAGTCAAAATTGCCGAAGAAATTCGAGAAACCGTTAAAAATTTGCAGATTCCTAACAAGTGTATGCAAATAGATCATCCCTACGTCACGATTAGCCTGGGCATTGCTAGTCAGATTCCAAAGGTTGGTCAATCAGCTCGAGATATCATCCGTCAAGCTGATCAAGCGTTGTACCAAGCAAAGGCGAAAGGGCGCGATACGGTTGTCTGCTCACCTCTCGCTCAATGATCGCGATCGCTATTGTCTCAAAACCAGTTCTTGTTATCAAAAAATCAAAAAAGCGGGTGATCGGACTCGAACCGACGACATTCAGCTTGGGAAGCTGACGTTCTACCACTGAACTACACCCGCAAGGATGTCGCTGAGCAAGCAATCTTGCTAGCAGGATCTTATTATACGATTATTTGCTCAAGGTATATTCCTTTGTCGAAGTTTTTGGTCCAGCAGGCTGGCCAGAACTAGAGAGGTCGCCGCTAAAGCGGCTCAAGAACTTTGCGATCGCCTTATCCCTCCAAGCAATGTAGGTTAAACAGCCCTGGCACTACCAGGGTCACTAGGGTTGGGCTTGGTAAAACCTCCAGCACTGCAATCGCCGCGGGGCTGCGGGTTTCCCTCTCGGCTTCTGGTCCCAGGGCAATCGTCACCATTTCAGCCATGGTCGCAATCGAGGTCATTAAAATGAGGGGCGATCGCTTAATCCTGCTCGACCAATGAACCAGCCGTGGCCTCCAGAGAGGCAGAAGAATGGAGACTTTGCGCAGTCACACCCGTTGGCTAGCGGCTAGATAGGTTACGAAATATTGATTTCTCCGTTGTGGCTTGGAGCCTCGTAGCCTTGGGATCGCTTGATTTATCAAGGAAATTGCCTCCTCAACCAGTTTGCAGGGGCCAAGCTCATGATTTTTACTGATTTGAATCACACACCCGAATGGGGAAGGTTTGGTCTAATAGCATAGATATATACTGCGTGAGCTTTGTTCACCCCGTCGTCACTGCTCTCTCACGCCAACGGCTCGACTCTTAAAAAGGCAGGTCTTGGGAATGTTTAACGCCACCGAAATCCTCATCAGTGACTTTGTCGACAAGCTGCGGGTGGGTTACCACCGCACCTACGGCGGCCAAAATCCCGACTACGAAGATATTATTGCCTGGGCGGGCAGCATGGCGCTTGAAAACATCGCCAACAGTGACGCGCTCTACCACAACGTTGAGCACACCGTTTTAGTCGCCCTAGTGGGCCAAGAGATTCTGCGGGGCAAGCACATTCGTGAAGGCGGTGTCACCTGCAAAGACTGGATGCACTTCATCATTTCCCTTGTCTGCCATGACATTGGTTACGTGAAAGGGGTTTGCCGCAGCGACCAAGACCGCAACCACCTCTACGCCACGGGTCAAGGCGACGAAATGGTCATGCTCCAGCCCGGTGCCTCCGATGCCTCCCTCACCCCCTACCACGTTGATCGGGGCAAGCGTTTTATTGAAGAACGCTTTGGCGGCAACCCGGTGATTGAAGCCGACGCTATCAAGCGCAATATTGAGCTGACCCGCTTTCCGGTACCCAAAGAAGAAGACCACCAAGATACCCAACACTTTCCTGGCCTGGTGCGGGCGGCCGACCTAATCGGCCAGCTCAGCGACCCCCGCTATTTAAAGAAAATTGGGGCGCTGTACTACGAGTTTGAGGAAACGGGTCAGAACAAGTACCTGAGCTACGATCATCCCGGTGACCTGCGGGCCAACTATCCCAAGTTTTACTGGAATGTGGTGCATCCCTACATTCAAGATGGGCTGCGTTATCTGTCGCTCACCCAAGAAGGTAAGCAAATAATTGCTAACCTCTATTCAAATGTGTTTATGGTGGAGAACGAGCAAACCGTAATCCACACCTAGTACCGTCTATGACCTGGTGGCGCAAGCTTAGAACGAATCGTTTGGCCCAGCTCGGGGCGATCTTGCTGATCGCCCTGTATGCCGTGGCCTTGGGGGCCGACTTTTTTGCTCCCTACAGTCCCTACGAGTCTCAGCTCAATGGGTCGCTGCTGCCACCCACTCAGGTGTACTGGCGCGATGCGGCAACGGGGCGGTTCTTTCCCCACGTTTATCCCACCACTCAAGGGCCAGTAGATATAAATACTGGGGAACGCAAAATTGTCGTCGATCGCACCCAGCCCTCTGCCCTCCGCATCTTCCACCGCAATGATAAAGGGCGGCTGACCCTGTTCGATACCGCTGGCCCCGCCCGCATTAACCTGCTGGGCACCGACGAGCAGGCCCGTGACCAGTTCAGTCGGCTGATCCACGGCAGCCGAGTTAGCCTCAGCGTGGGGCTAATTGGCATCGCCATCTCCTTCCCGCTAGGCATGCTGGTGGGTGGCATGGCTGGGTACTTTGGCGGCGCGGTCGATGCCGTGCTGATGCGCCTGGTGGAAGTGTTGATGACCATCCCCAGCATTTATCTGCTGGTAGCCCTGGCGGCGGTGTTGCCTGCGGGCATCTCCAGCACCCAGCGGTTTTTGCTGATTGTGCTAATCACGTCGTTGGTGGGCTGGGCTGGGCTAGCGCGGGTGATTCGCGGCCAGGTGCTGTCGATCAAAGAGCAGGAGTTTGTGCAGGCCAGCCGGGTCATGGGGGGGCGATCGCTCTACATCATCACCCGCCACATTCTGCCCCAAACCGCTACCTACGGTATTATTGCCGCCACCCTGGCAATTCCTGGCTTTATTTTGGCAGAGGCGGTACTGAGCTTCATTGGGTTGGGTATTCAGCAGCCCGACGCCTCTTGGGGTAACATGCTCACCCTGGCTACCAACGCTTCCATTCTCGTTCTCCAGCCCTGGCTGGTGTGGCCTCCAGCCATTCTGATTGTGGTGACGTCTTTGGCGTTTAACCTGCTCGGTGACGGCCTTCGCGATGCTCTAGATCCACGAACGCTGAAGCAGTAATTGGGCTAAGGGGCAAGGTCGTTAGCGTCTCTGCCACAGTATTTTCTTAGAAGCTATGTCTTGTGCTAGGTGTCGCCTGGCTAGCTCACAACTATGCTGCTGATTATTGAGGCTGGAGGTGGCTTGTGGGACTAATTGAGCTGCTGGTCTTATTGGTTGTGGCGGCTATCTGTGGTGGCATTGGCCAATCGCTGGCAGGCTATACAGCGGGGGGATGCCTAACCTCGATTGTGGTGGGTTTTGTTGGGTCGTACTTGGGCGTGTTAATCGCCCGCAATCTGGGCTTGCCGGAGCTTTTTGCCCTGCAAATTGGTGGGCAGTCCTTTCCGATCATTTGGTCGATCATCGGAGCCACCATTTTTACCCTCATTTTGGCGCTGCTGAATCGGCTTTTGGTGGGGCGGCCTAGAATCTAGGGGCAAAGACAACACAGTGGACGGTTAGCCTCTGCATGGTAGTTCTGTGGCAACTGGTCGATTGGGCGATCGCAGCGCTAGCCGCGATCGCCCTGTTTTTAAGCCTCTGGATTGTCGTTCCAGCACCAACTTTCTTTCTCTTGCCCTTGGGCGTGGGGGCTCCAGAGGTCAGCCCATTTTTGCTGCTGGGCCAAGGGATGGTGCTGGCGCTGGTGTTAGTGCGACGAGGGGCGAAGGTAGGAAAATGGGGGCGATCGCGCAGTTTTGTGTGGTTCCTAACCCTAGGATTCAGCACTGCCGGTCTGGTGCTGAGCAGTCTGCCCCTGCTGCAACTGCCTGCCACGGTGCGGCGAGCCGAAGCCCAAATGCAAAAGGCCTTGGGAGCAAACTACAGCAGCCAGATTCCGGCTCAGGTGTGGCCCTTGCTGCGGTCGCGTCCTTTTATCCTGGAGGATTTGATTCGGGGGTTGCCAGAGCCTGCGATTGAGCCACAGAGCCAGATTGTCTTAACTCCAGACGGTGCCACGCTGGCCTTGGACATCTACCAGCCGCCCACATCTCTCACCCAACCGGATTTGCACCCTGCCATCATCACCATCTACGGTGGCGCTTGGCAACGGGGAGAACCTGCCGCAACGGCTCGATTTAGCATCTATATGGCGGCCCAGGGCTATACGGTCGTGGCCATCAACTATCGCCACGCGCCTGAGTACCGCTTCCCCACCCAGCTTGAGGATGTGCAGACAGCTCTGGAATGGGTGGGCGATCGCGCCCCAGACTACGGCATTGACCTCAGCCGGATAGCCCTAGTGGGATGGTCTGCCGGAGCCCATCTGGCTATGCTGGCCGCCTATGAACCTGAGGGATTGCCCATACAAGCGGTGGTCAACTACTACGGCCCGGTCAATTTGTCGACAGGCTACTATGACCCGCCAGTGCCCGACCCTATTGATACCCGTGCTGTATTAGAAACCTTTTTGGGCGGTAGCCCTGAGCAGTTGCCCGAGCTTTATCAGCAGGCCTCACCAATTTTCTCTGTCAAGCCGGGGTTGCCGCCAACGCTGTTGATCTACGGGCAACGCGACCACGTGGTGAAACCTAGCTATGGTCGGCAGCTGTACGAAAAACTTCAAGCTAGCGGTAATGTGACGGCGTGGATTGCCCTACCCTGGGCCGAACATTCCTTTGATGCCGTGTTTCGCGGCCCCAGCAATCAAATTGCCCTATATTATACCGAGCGGTTTTTGGCCTGGGCGCTGCGGCCCAACCCGTAGTCTTTTATCCCCAACCCGTTTCTTCTGGGGACGTAAGGCAGTAGCCTGAAGATGACGGCTTTAAAGGAGGGATGCTCGATGGGGACAATGGCATCGATGCGGCCAATCCGATGGGTTTTAATGGGCGTGCTATGCCTGTCGCTGTTGGGGTGCGGGCTAATTAACCCTAGACCGCCTAGGGCGGTGGTTGAGGGGGCGATCGCCCAAAAACTTTCCCAGACCCAAACCGTTCTTTATCGGCAGTTTTCCTCTGCTCCCGCCGACCGAGCTGAGGTGGGTCGCATCCGAATTACCGATCACCACTGGTCTGAGATTGCTGGGCAGCCCACCGTAGAAGTAGCTGGTACCTATCATCTCAAAGGGGGCAACTTAACCAGTGCCCAGCGCAGCCAAACCCGAGATTTTGATATCTATCTGCAGCGGGGCGCGACCAAAGATCAGTGGCTGCTGCTAGAGCCGGCTAGTGCCCAGAACGAAGATGCCCTACAGTGGCAAGCAACTCCGCTCTTGATAGCGGGCGAAGATAAGCCAGAAAACCCAGGTTAGCCCTTAGACAACGGCACTGGTGTCAGCATCAATTGCCGCGTCTGTCCGCCTATAGGCTTCTCCTGTAAAGAGCTGGTAGAGTTTCTCAACTTCTGTCAGGGCGTTAAACTCTTGCTCGACCTTAGTTCTAGCCGCAGCGCCCAAACGGTTGCGAGTGTCGGCATCCTTCATCAGAAAACTAATGCAATCTGACAGGGCTTGGCGATCGCCCGGCGGCACCACGTAGCCGTTCACCCCTGAATGTACCAGTTCACTCACTCCAGCAACCTGGGTGGCAACAACCGCAACGCCCGCCGCCATCGCTTCCATCAACACGACGGGAATGCCCTCAGCAAAGCTGGGCAACACAAATATGTCCGTATTCTTGAGGTGTTCTCTCACCGCCGACTGAGATTGATAGCCCAAGAAGCGCACGTGGTTCTGTAATCCCAAATCGCTCACCTGCTGCTCCAATAGCGCCCGGTCGGCGCCGTCACCAACGACAGTTAAAATTACGTCAGGTTCGATGCTGATCAGCTCTGTCAACCCTTCTAGCAGCACCGGCAAACCTTTCTCAGCCGCTAATCTACCTACGTAGAGCAGACGCTTGCCCACCCCCTGATGGATCACCGTCTCAAACAAACTGGGGTCAACCCCGCAGTGGACAATTTGTAGTTTGTTCCACTGGTCAGGCCGCGAGAAAATCATGCCTTGACTACGGCAGAAGTGACTAATACAGGCCACAAATTTAGCGTGCTTAATCTTTTCATCCACCCGCCATCGGTAGGGCTCAAAAAAGATGTGGGGACCATGCATCGTAAAGCTAAAGGTAAACCCACCCAATTCGGCCGCTAACATCGCTACCGTACAGCTGGAGCTGGCGATGTGGTTGTGCAGATGGGTAATATTTTGACTGGTAATGAGGTGAGCTAAAATGCCCGCCTCTAAAAAGTAAATTAGCTGGTAGAGAAAGCCCTTTAGCCCAGGCTGGCTCGTGGCCCAAGCCAGCTTAACGCTATTAAAGTAACGGCCCGGATTACCCAACAGCAATGTCAGATGGGCCTTAACCATCAGCCCTAAATTAAAGGGCAGCAGGTAGTTGGTTTGCGATCGCTCCGCAGCCTGCTCAGGGCCTACGATATTCTCATCTCCTGGGCGGCGTACCGCAAAGGTGAAGACCTCTAACCCCAGGTCTCTAAGCCCCACAACCTCACGCTGAATAAACGTGTCTGTGGCTCTAGGATAGGTACCGGTAAAGTAGGCAATGCGCATAAGGCTTCTCGCCATTACTAATGATAAAAATAAAAGAAACCGAAGAAAATAACGGCTTTAAGGCTCTTTCTAGGATCCTGAGTCTGTCATGGGAACAGGCTTATACTCGATCAGCGTAGCTGGCTTGTTGCGCCAGCGGTTAATCCAGTATCGGCCTTGCCCAAGCACCTGAGGGAGTTTTGAGACAGTACAGAAAAACGCATATAACCAAGCGTTTCTAGCCTCGTCGCCTTGACTGTGGCGATATTTATAAATCTTCCATCCTAAAACTGGGTAGCCCAGCAGCAGCAAGAGACTTAGCCCGTGGGTGGGCCAGGCTAGGCCAACGGCCAGAGCCGGAACTGTTGCTCCCCACAGCCAGCCGCTTTTGTCTTCCTTAACCATGTATGACTCAGGTGGTTGACCATACATTGCTTTTCCTTCGGCAACGGCCCAGCCCCCACGAATCGAGCGCTTCCACCACTGACCAAAGCGAGTCATAGCTGCATCGTGCAGGGTCATATCGGCGTCAATCCGCTCTATCTTCCAGCCTTTCCGCCTAAGGCGAATACACATCTCCGGCTCTTCCCCGCAGATCATCTTGGGGTTGTAGCCGTCCACTGCTTTAATTGCCTCTACGCGAGCCAGCATGTCGCCACCACAGGCTCGGGTTTCACCCACGGGTGTGTTCCACTCTATGTCAGCCAACCGATTGTAGGGAGAGGCGTCCGGAAATCGCTCGCGTCGTCGCCCACAGACAATGGCGAGGGTAGTGTTGCTCTCTAGAGCCCCCACAGCTGCATCTATCCATCTGGGTAGTATCTCGCAGTCGCCATCGATAAACTGCACGTAGGTAAGCTGGGGAAAGTTCTCGACTAAGTACTGAAAGCCCGTGTTGCGCCCCCGCGCCATAGTAAACGGCACAGACATATCAAGCTCGACAACGTGAATACCCATCTCGCGGGCTTTAGCAACGCTGCCATCAGTAGAGCCTGAGTCTACATAAACAATGGGACTGCCCAACGGCACGTTGTCCTGCAGAGACCTAAGACAGCGAACTAGACGCTCACCTTCATTGCGGCCGATAGTTACAACGCCAATCTGATGCATGTCTAACGAGAGAATTAACAACTAAAGCTCAAATTAAAGATACAGGTTCATATATGAAATGCCGAGAGCAATACTAGAAAATTCACTAAGACTTCATTAAGACTGCTAATTAAAGCTAAAGTTTCAATTTGCTTCGAAGTTAGATAGATTTAACGCTTTGAAATAGAGTTTTACAACGAAAGAAGAAAAAAACTGTGTGCTTCAGTTGGAACGCATTAGTAGAATTCAACACTGCCTGAAGAAGCAATGTTTTTCTTTCGTGTAGTATCGTTTAAGACTACTTTGCCTTGCGCCTGTCTCCTTAATTCTAAATGGTAGAACTGAAGACTTATTATTTGGCAGTAAAAAGTTTAAATGACTAATTAAATAGCTCGCAAGGGCCTCATCTATAACAGAGCTTCAGTAAGCTCTTAGGGAAAATTAGGCGTTCTTAAAACGTTCAAACCGGTAGCACCTAAACTTTAATATCAAAAATAGCGCTTGCCTGGGCGTAGTTCGCCAAAAAAAATCCTAATCATGTAGGCACCGGCATGTTTTCCCAGCCCTACATGATTAGGGGCGATTTAACTCAAGAATGAGCCGCTTGATATAGCTCTAGTTCTCTACTGCTACGCCCACTGGGCAAGCCACACTAGTGCCCCCCAAGCCGCAATAGCCACCCGGGTTTTTAGCCAGATACTGCTGGTGGTAGTCCTCGGCGTAGTAATACTCTGGAGCCTCCAAAATCTCGGTAGTAATGGGGCCATAGCCAGCGGCCTTGAGCGCGACCTGATAAGCTTGTTTAGAAGCTTCTGCTAACTGGCGCTGGGCTTCAGAGTACACATAGATGCCTGACCGGTACTGAGTGCCTGCGTCGTTGCCCTGGCGCATGCCCTGGGTGGGGTTATGACTTTCCCAAAAGGTCTTAAGAAGTTGCTCATAGCTGACTACCTTTGGGTCAAATACAACCTGTACCACCTCGTTGTGACCAGTCAGCCCAGAGCACACCTCTTGGTAAGTGGGGTTAGGAGTGTAGCCAGCGGCATAACCCACTGACGTAGAGTAAACGCCTTCAAGCTGCCAAAACTTGCGCTCAGCTCCCCAAAAGCAGCCCATACCAAAAAGAGCCAGTTCCGTACCCGCTGGAAAGGGAGGGGCCAAGCGGTTGCCGTTGACGTAGTGCTTTTCAGGCACGGGCATGGTTGTAGCTCGACCCGGCAGCGCCTCGTTAGGAGCGGGTAGCTCTGACTTTTTGCCTTTGCCTAAACCAAAGAAAGCCATAGGAATTATTGCAGTTTGTGTAGAAGGACTAACTCAACTATAGCGTTAACACCTTGGTGTTTCCTGAGAGAGAGTGTGCCTCTGGGCCATGGGAGCGGGGTTAGATGAGCGATCGCAGTCCAATCAAAAAAGCCTAGGCCCTTGCGGTTCTAGGCACTAATAATTTTTGCGGATTAGTGTAGACCGCTATCTTAAGAATTGGCTTCACCAACGTCTCTTGGGACTTAGCGATAGTGGCGATCCAACTGCAGCACCGTTTCTAACAGCACGTTGGCTCCGTTGATGCACTCTTCGGGGGTGGTGTACTCCACCTCGGAGTGGCTGAAACCGCCTGCGCTGGGCACAAAAATCATACCCATGTCGGTAAAGCGGCCCATCTCAAGGGCATCGTGCCCAGCACGGCTGGGCATCGGCATATGGCTGAGGCCTAGGTTGTTGCTTACCTCAGCAATAACAGCTTGAATATGCTCGGCCGCTGGGCTGGGGGCCACATTGAGCTGGGGCACAATCTCGATTTGAGTGCCGGTATTTTGGGCAATCAGCCGCAATTCTTCTTTCAGATCATCAATCAGGTCATTGATGACGTACTGATTTAGGTCGCGCACGTCGATACTGCACTGTACCTGTCCCGGCACGATGTTGTCAGCGTTGGGCCACACTTGCAGCGCCCCCACCGTAGCTACCTGCTGCTTCGGGGGGCGATTGCCCAGACGATTTACCACTAGCACGATCTGTGCGGCGGCTACCAAAGCATCCTGGCGCTGATCCATTGGGGTGGTGCCAGCGTGATTAGGTCGCCCAGTGACGTGGATTTGGTAGCGCTGCATACCTACTATGCCCTGCACCACGCCAATCTGTTTTTGAGCTGTTTCTAATACCCCGCCCTGCTCAACATGGAGTTCGACAAAGGCACAGATATCATCACGAGTACGCTTAGAGAGAGAGAGCTGGTCCCAGTTGCCCCCGGCTGCGTTGACGCACTCGTCAATGGGCCGACCATCTTTGCGGTGGTAGTCGGTAGCATCGAGTGAGGCGGTGCCGGCCATGGCACGCCCGCCAACCATGGTGTCTTCTTCGTCGGCAAACACAATCACCTCAAAGGGGTGGTCGAGGGTGATGTTGTTTTCCTGAAGGGTGCGGGCCACTTCAATTCCTGCTAACACACCCAGGTTGCCGTCAAATCTGCCGCCACAAGGCACTGTATCGATGTGAGACCCGGTGGCGATCGCTGGAGCGTTAGTGCAACCACTGCGGCGGCCAATCAGGTTGCCAGCGGTATCAATACAAGTACTCAACCCCGCTTCTACCATCCATCGTCGCACCAGTTCACGTCCCTGAATATCTTCTGGGCTAAAGGCCAGCCGACAAATACCACCGTTGTCGAGCTGCCCAATTTGAGCGAGGTCGTTGATACTTTGATTGAGTCGTTTGCCGTTGATGCTAAGGGTTTGTAGATGAGCCATAGGTATTCAGTCGGGAGGAGTTCAGTGAAGAGATGAAACGTTTGACTCCAGAAAACGTTACAGACCATCAGATACCGTGATGCCTCTGTATACAGTCCATTGTATACAGAGTTTTAGCAGGGTTCTGTTTAGAGAGAACTTTCTGCGAAGCGATGATCAAAGGGGTTTGGGGCCGCGACAGCGGTGCGAAGTTGTAGCTCACCGCTCTATCGTGTCAGAACGCATGAGCCGCTATTAAGGCAGTCAAAAGCTGTTTAAGAACTTGACTCAGCTAACCTTAGCTTGCCCTTAAACAACGCTATGGTTAGCAGTTATCTAGAACTAGAACTGCCGTAAAAACCGCAGATCGCTGGTGTAAAGGCGGCGAATGTCATCAATTTGATGCTGAACCATGGCTAGGCGCTCTACCCCTAGGCCTGCTGCGAAGCCACTGTAAATCTCAGGATCGTAACCAACGGATTTCAGAACGTTAGGGTCAATCATGCCGCAGCCCAGCACCTCTAGCCACTTGCCTTGCCACTCTACATCTACCTCGGCGGAGGGCTCGGTGAACGGGAAGAAGCTGGGCCGAAACCGCACGGGAATCTCGCCGTAGAGCGCCTCTAGAAACACCTTGATAGTGCCTCTCAGGTCGGTGAAGGTAATGTCAGTATCCACCGCGAAGAACTCAATCTGGTGAAACACGGCGGCGTGGGTGGCATCTACCGTGTCGCGGCGATAGCAGCGACCAATGGCAACGGCTCGCAGAGGCGGCTCATTGGCCTGCATATAGCGGATTTGCGTGTTAGAGGTGTGGGTGCGCATCAGATGGCCGTTGGGCAGGTACAGCGTATCCTGCATATCGCGGGCCGGGTGGTCAGGCAGAAAGTTGAGGGCTTCAAAGTTATAGTAGTCAGTCTCAATTTCGGGGCCGTCGGCGACGGTATAGCCCAAGCCCACAAAAATATCGACGATGCGATCGATGATGCTGTTGATCGGGTGAATGCGGCCCTGGGGTTGGAAGATGCCAGGCATAGTGACATCCAAAGTCTCAGTGGCCAACTGGGCCTCAATGCGAGCAGCTTCTAGGGCACTTTTGCCCTGATCGAGCTGGGTTTGAATGAGTTCTTTAACTTCGTTGGCCAACGCACCAATGCGGGGACGCTCTTCGGCGGAGAGTTTGCCCATGCCTCCCAGCACTTTAGAGAGCTGGCCCTTTTTCCCCAGATAGCCAATGCGCAGCTGCTCTAATTCGTCTAGGGTGGCGGCGGCGGCGATCGCGCTCTGGGCGGCCTCCTTCATGGCCATTAGGTCGGTTTCGAGCGAGGCGGGTGCGGCGGTCATTCTGCGTGTATGGTGCAACAACAATATAGGGAGGCTAGCCCGGCCAGCTTTGGGCAATACCTTGGCGCTCTAGGCTAGCTTTGGGCTTTGATTATTTTAGTGTGGCAGGGGAACAGTCATGAATATTCTCATCAGCAACGACGACGGTATTTTTGCTCTAGGTATGCGCACCCTAGCCTCTACCCTGGCGGCGGCGGGTCACCGAGTTACCGTGGTGTGCCCCGATCGCGAGCGTTCTGCCACAGGCCATGGGCTCACGATGCACAAGCCAATTCGCGCTGAGATGATCGAGTCGGTGTTTAAGGATGATGTTGAGGCCTGGAGCTGCTCTGGTACCCCCGCCGACTGCGTCAAGCTGGCCCTGGGAGCGCTGATGGCAACGCCCCCAGAGGTTGTGGTCTCGGGCATCAACCACGGCGCCAACCTGGGCACTGACGTGGTCTATTCGGGCACAGTGTCGGCAGCGATGGAGGGGGTAATGGAGGGCATTCCGGCGATCGCAGTAAGTCTGACCAGCTTCACCCAAGGCAGCTTTGGCCCCGCTGCCGATTTTATCTGCGACCTGCTGGCCGATCGCGAGCGCTTCCCCTTAGGGCGCCCCATGCTGCTCAACGTCAACGTGCCAGCGGTGCCAGCAACGGAGATCAAAGGTGCCAAAATTACTCGCCAAGGCATTCGCCGCTATTTCGACCAGTTTGAAAAACGCCTCGACCCTCGGGGTAAAACCTACTACTGGCTAGCGGGAGAAGCCGTCGAAGATATCGAGGATCCCTTGCCTAACCAAGGTTGGCCTCCCGAATTGACTCAGGCTATGGTAACTATTCCGACCGATGTGCAAGCTATTCGCGATCGCTACATCTCGGTCACACCGCTGCAATATAACCTGACTGCCGTAGGCGATCTGTTAGATTTAGCCCAGGGTCAGCGGCCGCTGCTGCCGGAGCAAGTAGAGTAAAATATAATCTACGGCGAAATTTCATAGCGCTTCCGGGCAAACTAAGGCCAAGTCATCTAACAGCACTCTGAGGTCTTCCCGGTAAGGGGGTTCTCTACCCTAATCATTTTGATTAGATTTCATTACTATTAAAGAAATCTCGGGTTGTGCTCTACCTTAAGGCGCATTTGCATTTTTAGCCTGATATTCCATGCTTTCCCATCTCCGAGAGATTCATGGCTGAGCTTACTGAGCAGTTTTTAGTCAGGTTTTGGGGCGTGCGTGGAAGCATTGCTTGCCCAGGGCCATCTACGGTGCGCTACGGCGGTAACACATCCTGCGTTGAGATGATGGTCGGAGGACATCGCCTGATTTTTGACGGGGGTACTGGTCTGCGAGAGCTGGGTCTGTCATTGCTGGCCGAAATGCCCGTCGAGGCCAACATGTTCTTTACCCACTCCCACTGGGACCACATCCAAGGCTTCCCGTTCTTTGTGCCGGCCTTTGTGCGGGGCAATCGGTTCAATATCTACGGTGCGATCGCTCCCAACGGCTCCACCATTGAGCAGCGCCTCAACGACCAGATGTTGCACCCCAACTTTCCGGTGCCTCTCCAGGTGATGGGGGCCGATCTGAAGTTTTGCGACATCGAAGTGGGGGAAACCCTGCATATGGGCGACATTACCATCGAAAACGCCCTGCTCAATCACCCCGGCGAAGCGGTGGGCTATCGAGTGACCTGGCAAAATCAGGTGGCCGCCTACATTACCGATACCGAGCACTACTCCGACCGTCTAGATGACAACGCTGTGTGGCTAGCCCGCGATGCCGACGTCATGATCTACGACTCCACCTATACCGACGACGAGTACAATGACCCCAACTCGAGCAAGGTAAGCTGGGGCCACTCCACTTGGCAGGAGGCGGTGAAGGTCGCCAAGGCAGCCGGGGTCAAGACCTTAGTCATCTTCCACCACGACCCCGCCCACGACGATGACTTTATGGATCAAATAGCGGCTCAAACCAAGGCAGTATTCCCCGGCGCAGTGGTGGCCAAAGAAGGTATGGTGATTGATCTGACTGCCGCCCGCGCTACTCTGACGTCGAAAGCCATTGGTACGAAGGCTTTGGGAAATTACACCTGATCCCTGGGCTCGGCGTATCCCAAACCTCGCACCAGTTGAATTACTTCCCAGCTAGGTTGAGCCCAACAGACTGTGTAAAAATGTAAAGCGTGTGGATCACGTCTTCGCTTACAACAGCTATTACTCCAACGGCGATCGCCTTGGGGAACTTTGATGGTGTCCACTTAGGGCATCAGGCCGTCATTCGCTCGGTGGTGCCCTTGGGGGCTCAGGGTCAGGGTGAGCCCTGTGTCAACCCGCAGCTGCCCGAGACGTCGCTGCGAGGATTGAGCCATCGCCAGAGGACTCAGATCAGCTTTCCGACCGCAAACTCTCAGCTGGCAGCGACTCCTATTCCTACCGTGATGACGTTTTTTCCGCATCCGCAGGAGTTCTTCTCGAGGCAGGCTCGTTCGCTGCTGACGCCTCTACCCGAAAAAGCTGCCCAGATCAGCCGTTTGGGTATTGGTCAACTGGTGTTATTGCCCTTTGATCAATCCTTGGCCAATCTGTCGCCCGAAGACTTTGTGGAAACGTTGCTAGTAAAGCATTTGCGGGTACAGCACATCAGCGTGGGCAAAGACTTTTGCTTTGGCAAGAAGCGTCAGGGCACTGTAGACGACCTGAAAGCGTTAGCTGCCCGCTACGGAGTTCAGGTGCACATTGCTCCCGTTGTTGATTTAGGTGCCGATCGCATTAGCAGCTCTCGCATTCGCCAGGCCTTAGAAAAAACCGATCTCGATACGGTCAAGGCACTGCTGGGGCGGCCCTACAGTTTGGTTGGTCGGGTGGTAAAAGGGCAGCAGCTGGGGCGAACTATTGGGTTCCCTACCGCGAATCTACACCTGCCCGCCGAGAAATTTTTGCCTCAAACGGGGGTTTACAGCGTGTGGGTGCATGGGGCAACTCAGACCCCTTATCCCCTCGTCCCAGCGGTGATGAACCTGGGCAACCGCCCCACGGTGAAGGGATCGGCTCTCACCGTTGAAGTACACCTGCTCAACTGGGAGGGCAACCTTTACGACAAGACTTTGGAGGTATCTCTACACAGTTTTCTGCGGCCCGAGCAAAAATTTGGCAGTCTTAATGATCTCAAGACCCAGATCCAGCGTGACTGCCAACAGGCGCTAAGAGAACTGGCGCGATAGCTGGTAGGCAGTTGAGGGGCGATCGGGGCATCATAGGCCTAAACACATTTAAGTCACGTCCAGGGGTAAAGGTTCTCCTTCGGGTAAACCGCAGTTGCCGAGCTGGACTTGGTATAGCAGGGGTCACCAGCATGCGTGAGCGGATTGAAACGCTAGTTCAGAATTTAGATAAAACCATCGTTGGCAAATCAGCCTCCATTCGACTAGTGCTAGTGGCGCTGTTTTCAGGAGGGCATGCTCTGCTTGAGGATGTGCCGGGGGTTGGCAAGACTCTGCTAGCTAAATCGCTGGCCCGCTGTATCGATGGTCGATTTCAGCGCATTCAGTGCACTCCCGACCTTCTACCCACCGATGTTACCGGCACCAACATCTGGAATCCTAACAGCGGTGAGTTTCAGTTCATGCCGGGGCCGGTGTTTGCCAATATTTTGCTGGCTGACGAAATCAACCGAGCAACTCCACGCACTCAATCGGCATTACTAGAGGTGATGGAAGAGCACCAAGTAACTCTAGATGGCCTGTCGCGCCCAGTGCCCGCTCCATTCTTTGTAATTGCAACTCAGAACCCAGTGGAATACCAGGGCACTTTCCCTCTCCCCGAAGCCCAAATGGACCGGTTTGCTCTCTCCTTTAGCCTCGGCTACCCCACAGAAAGTGAAGAGCTGAGAATGCTCCAGCGACTTGGGGGTGGGGGCTCTCCCCACGATATTCAACCCTGCATCACGCTAGATGAGGTCATGGCTCTGCGGGCAGAATGTGCCCGGGTGACGGTAGAAGAGTCGCTGCAGCACTATATCCTCGACCTTGTACGGGCCACCCGCACCCACAGCGACATTACCCTTGGGGTCAGCCCTCGGGGCTCGGTGGCGTTTTACAAGGCGGTTCAGGCCTTGGCTTACTTAGAAGGGCGCAGCTATGCTATCCCTGACGATGCTAAGCAATTGGCCCCCCACGTGTTGGCCCATCGCCTGATCCCTGCCGGCCACCACCGGTCCCAGCGGCTAGTGGCTGACCTGCTGGAAACCACTCCGATTCCTTGAGACGGTGCTCATCCAGGGCGATGGGTAGCTTCCGCGTCTACAGAGCAAACAAAATTCCCCTGGCGAGAATGGTAGTTTTTATGGCCAAACAGCCCATAATAGGGGCGGTGAACTGAAGGATCGCAATTTCCTATGCCAAGAACGCCCAGTGAGTACATCATTCACATGCTGTTGGATGGCGGCCACCACGAAGAGGTACGCTTCTCTTCCATTCAAGATTTTCAAAAGTGGTACAGCGGCGAATTGATGCCCAAGGCCACCTCCGATGAGTTCATTACAGTGCCTTTGCCTAAGGTAAATCCTGGCGAATATATGGTCATTCGCCCGTCCCGCGTCAGTGCGATTCGGGTGGAGCCGGTGTTTAGCTCTAGCGTCGAGCGGTATTAATGGTTGGTTGGGTGAGGGCAAGCACAAAGACTCGGTTGCTGACAGCAGGTGTGGCAACGGTCGCCTGTCTAGTTGGGCAAAGCGGCGGACTGTTTGCGTTGGCGGCTGAAAGAGGTGAAGATCAAAGCCTCTTCGTCTCAGATCTTCCCGCTGACGCTCAGCCCTCAGCGGCTCTGCCGCTGACGCCATTGATGGGGGACAGGGAGAGTTCTCTCTGGGCCGAACTTGTGCTGCCCGATGACCGTCAAGCGTTGATCCAAGCGATTAACTATAGCCTTACCTACCTAGCTACACCCAAGGCGGCAGCAGATTATCAAGCTTATTTGGTACCGGGCATTACGCGCGATCGCGTGTGGCGCAGCCTGCAACGACTGCGGCAGCTAGTCGCTACTAGCCCCAGCAATCAGGCTTTTCAGACTGCTCTAAGGCAAGAATTTGTCCTTTATGAATCGGTTGGAGCTGACGGTAGGGGCACCGTCGCCTACACGGGCTACTTTGAGCCGCAGTATCGAGCCAGCGCGGTTCCCAATGCTGAGTATCGCTATCCTCTCTACCGTCGCCCCCCCACCCTAGATGCTTGGCCTCAGCCCCACCCCACTCGCTTAGAGCTAGAAGGCGTGGATGGCTTGGCAGGTGGGCAGGGTGCCCTCGCTGGTTTAGAACTGGTGTGGTTAGCCAATCGCCTGGAAGCGTTTCTGGTACAGGTGCAGGGGTCGGCCAAGCTGCAACTCACTGATGGCCAAGTTATGTCAGTGGGCTATGCGGGTCGTACTGAATATCCCTACACCAGCATTGGCCGTGCGCTGGTCGACGATGGCAAAATCGACCCAGACGATCTTTCACTGCCAAATCTGCTGGCTTATTTTGAAGAGCATCCCGAAGATCTAAACCACTATTTACCTCAAAATGAGCGGTTTATCTTTTTTCGTGAGGGCAGCGATGGGCCACCTTCAGGCAGTCTGAGTGTGCCGGTGACAGCTGGCTATTCGATCGCTACCGATAAATCATTGATGCCACCGGGGGCGATCGCGGCTATTCAGCTGTCATTACCTCGGCAAACACCTCAGGGCGACTGGGTTAGCCAACCTACTACCCGCCTAGTACTCGATCAAGATACAGGCGGCGCCATTCAAGGTCCTGGGCGAGTCGATTTGTATGTCGGATCGGGCAGCCAAGCCGGCGAGCTAGCTGGACGCATCAACACATCAGGGCACTTATATTACCTGCTGCTGCGTCCCTGAGAGGACAGTGCGTCTAGCGCTGTCCTCTCGAGTTAGCCACAGTCGGGGTGTTACCCTATAGGCCTATGGATACTTCCTTTGCCCTCACCCTACAGATCGTACTCACGGTGCTGGCCGGAGTTACTGCGCAGGTCATTGGAGAGATCGCCAGGGTTCCTAGCATTATTTTTTTGCTGCTTTTTGGTATTGGCTTAGGTCCAGATGGCATTGGGCTACTCCATCCTCAAGACTTAGGAATTGGGCTAGAGGTAATTGTGGCCCTCAGCGTGGCGCTGATTCTCTTTGAGGGAGGCTTAAGCCTAGAGCTAAGTGAACTAGGTCAGGTGTCGAACAGTCTGCGCAACCTGGTTACTATCGGTATCTTCGTCACCCTGATTGGCGGCGGTATGGCAGCCCACTGGCTGGGAGAGTTTCCCTGGTCGCTGGCCTTTCTTTACGCTTCGCTAATAGTGGTGACTGGCCCTACCGTAATCGGTCCTCTGCTGCGCCAGGTGGCGGTCGATCGTAAGGTGGCAACCCTGTTAGAGGGTGAAGGAGTGCTGATTGATCCCATTGGGGCCATCCTAGCGGTAGTAGTGCTCGATATTATTCTCAATGGGGATGCCGACCCTACTACGGTTGTTGGCGGCTTGATTTTACGGCTGAGCATTGGCACGCTGATTGGCGTAGTAGGCGGCGGCCTGATGGGTCTTTTGCTAAAGCAGGCCAGCTTTTTGGGGGAAGATCTGCGCAACTTGATTGTACTGGCAGGGCTATGGGGGCTGTTTGGGCTGGCCCAGAGCATTCGTAGCGAAGCGGGGCTGATGACCACCGTCGTAGCGGGCATGATGGTGCGCTGGCTGTCGGTGCCTGATGAACGACTGCTGCGTCGATTTAAGGGTCAGCTAACAGTGCTGGCAGTGTCGGTACTGTTCGTTTTACTGGCGGCAGACCTCTCAATTGCCAGTGTGTTTGCCCTGGGTCCAGGCGCGGTTTTGACGGTGCTAGTGCTGATGGTGGTAGTGCGTCCAGTCAACATCTGGCTATGTACCCAATCCAGCGATTTGAACTGGCGCCAAAAGCTGTTTCTGGGCTGGGTTGCTCCCCGCGGCATTGTGTCGGCCTCGGTGGCCTCTCTGTTTGCTATTTTGCTGACCGAGCGGGGCATTAGCGGGGGAGAGGCGATCAAGGCCCTTGTTTTTCTCACCATCATTATGACGGTGATGGTGCAGGGGCTTACCGCTCGGTTTGTAGCCGGCTGGCTAGGTATTACCAAGGCGGCGGCGGTGGGAGCCGTAATTGTTGGGTGCAGCCCCCTCAGTTTGTTAATGGCCCGTTTAATCAAGGAATACGGCGACCCAGTCGTCATAATTGACACTAACGATTCCGCCTGCGAGGCTGCTGAAAAAGAAGGCATTGAGCTTTTGATTAGCAGCGCTCTCGATCGCGACGTCTTAGAACGGGCGGGTCTAGATAAAGCTGGCACCTTTTTGGCCATGACAAAAAATGGCGAAGTTAATGCTGTAGTAGCGCAGCGGGCGCTGGAGGAGTTTCAGCCAGCACGGGTAGTAGCGGTAGTGCCTCAGGAGAAAAGCTTAGGTGAGCTGCCCAATCGGGGACAGCTGAAGGGGGCACAGACGCCTCGCCTCGCCCTTAGACAGTGGAATGCTTACCTGAGCGATGGGGAGGTGCGCCTGGGTGAGACTTGGCTGCGTCAGGAGAACAGCGAGCTTCAACAGGCTCACCTAGCTACGTTGGTGCACAGCGGTGCCATGGTGCCCCTGCTTGTGGAGCGCGATGATGCGCTCCGAGTTGGCCTAGGGCAAGACCGATGGGAGGTGGGCGATCGCATGATTTACCTCTGGCATGACTCCAAACCCAAACTGCTCAAACAGCTTGCCGGCGGTATTCAGCCCACTCGGCTCACCCTAGAAACATTGCCCGTGGTCGAGGCAGTGCCCCCAGCGCCGAAAGAGCCTCTAGCAGAAACCGCCATGGCAGCAACACTCATTTCTGAAGGGCCAGTTTCCTCAGATTCTAGATAAGCTGGATTCTCCTGACGCGATGGCGCTTCAGCTTTCACCTGCATCAACTTTATGGCTTCTAACCCACTTCACGTTTCAGCACTGGGTACGCTCACTGGCATCGGCGTTGGTCCTGGAGACCCCGACTTAATCACGCTTAAAGCGCTCAAGTATCTTCAGTTAGCTGATGTTGTAGCCTTCCCCCAGGGGCGAAACGGTCGGCCCGGGTTGGCCCAGACAATCATTGCGCCGCACCTGAGTCAGCAACAGCTACTGCCGCTCGAGTTTCCCTACATCTTAGACCCAGACCAGCTCACCAGCGCTTGGCAGCAGGCAGGCGATCGCGTTTGGCAATGCCTCAGCCAAGGCCAAAACGTGGTGTTTGCCTGTGAAGGCGACCTTAGCTTTTACGGCACCTTCAACTACCTGGCCCTGAGTATTGAGCGTCGGTACCCAGCCGCACAAATCAATCGCATCCCCGGCATTTGCTCACCGATGGCAGCGGTCAGCGTCCTTGGATTACCGCTGACGGTGCAGTCAGACAAGCTGGTGGTACTGCCTGCTCTTTATACTGTGGATGAGCTTGATGCTATTTTGGCCTGGGCTGATGTCGTAGTGCTGCTCAAGGTGGGGTCAGTGTACAACCAGATTTGGCAGTTGCTACACCAGCGGCGTCTTTTGGAGCACAGCTGGGTCATAGTGAACGCTACTCAACCCACTCAGGCGGTCTATCGCCCCCTGACGACCTACCCCTCCTTAGAGCTGCCGTACTTTTCACTTATGGTCATAAGGTCGGGGGCAAATCCGCTACCCTAGAGATGACTAGGAACCCAGGTTTACAGGGTCAAGTCAATACATCATAGCGATCGCAAACAGCACAGTACGGCATGAATTCATCTAACTCGCCCAGGTTCAACCAACTGCTCAAAACCGCCCGTCGACCCCAGTGGATAGCGGCGCTGTTGTCCTTGGGGTTTCACGTAGTGTTGTTTGCTGCTGGTCCCTCCTTTTCCAGCTTAAGCGCCACCGCTATGGGAGAAGGCGATTCAAGTTCAGAAGAGCGGCGGGTTCCGTTGATTGAGCTCACCCCCGAGGAGCAAAATCGTCTACCCGACTTTTCGACCCCCGCCTATTCTTTGGACGGTGGAGACGATTTAATGAGTTTGTTTCCCCCCTCAGGCAACAGCCTACCCCTTGAGCCTGGTTCAGACTTTGGTGCGTCCTTGGCGATCCCTTCCCCTAGGTTGCCCTCTAATCCTTTTCCTTCAGGCATTTCCCCCTATAGCTCCTCTGGTCGTTCCTCTATAACGCTGTCCCCCCGGCGTACCCCTTTCCCTTCTTTGCCCAACAGGAGCGTGATCCGTCGCCCTGTTAGGCCTTCGGCTGGAGATGCTGCACCCCAAGGCGCTTCGACGCCAATCGCTACTTCTCCAGAAAATACCAGCGAAACCGGGGCTGCCGATTTAGAACCAAATCAGGCGAACGGGCAGGGCACGGATGCCACCAGTGCTCCACTAGAACCTACAAATCCTGCCGATCCATCAGCAGGGCAAGAGACCGAGCAGGCTAGTGAACTGCTAGCTAGGGTGGAGTTTAACGATGCTCAAACCAGCGCCGATGAGGTTGAAATTGCTAAGACAGCCTGGCTGCAATCTGTGCAAGAAAAATTAGGAGATGCGGTCACTGAGGCTTCTGAGCCTATTGTTCTCAAAGTTCCCTATAGTGGTCGGCTCTGCTTATCTCCTGAACCTGCTGATGGGCTACTGGGGGTAGTTGGTTTACCCGATGAAACTAGCGACAGCCTTGAATTGTGGACTACAGTGCTCAAAAGCACCGGTTACCCGTTCTTAAACCAAGCCGCTGAACAGGCCCTTCAAGACCTCCAACAACAAAACACGGACGATAGCGCTTTGGCAGCGAATACTTTGTATCAGGTCACTGTAGAAATAGAGTACGACGACCAAAACTGCATCAGTCGTGAGGCTCTTCTGCAATCGCGCACCGCTGCATCAGAAGAATTCAGTAACTCAACAGCTGAGTGAAGCCTCTCGAAGAACTTCGACTGCTTTACAAAGCGATAGATGGTTAACTAGCTATTGATGACCTTTCACCTCAGCGCTCAGTCAGTGAGGTGAAAGGCCATCAATAAGTATCTGTTCAATCTCACTGATGGCCGATAGGCATGCACCTACTTTTGAGGTGCGAGAACAACATCAGCATAAGTTCCAGAGCGGGCTACTGTGCCTTTGTCGAGAACGTAGATGCGATCGCAGTGCTCAATTGTTGATAACCGGTGGGCAATGATGATCAGAGTTTTAGAGCCAGCTAAAGCCCTGATTGATTCGCTAATCAACCGTTCCGTTTCATTATCTAAAGCAGAGGTTGCTTCGTCTAACACGAGAATCTCTCTTTGGTGATAAAGTGCGCGGGCAATGCCAATGCGCTGGCGTTGCCCGCCTGAGAGACGTACTCCACGCTCACCTACTGCAGTATCAACACCGTTTGGCAAGTCTTGAACCAATTCCTCAAGCTGCGCTGCTTTAATTGCGTACCACAAACGTTCGTTGTCAATCTCAGCTTTCGGAACCCCGAAAGCAATATTTTTCTCAATGGTGTCGTCAGTCAAGAAAATGGACTGAGGTATGTAACCAACTAGCTTTCTCCAGTTTGGCAAATCACTATAAATTGATTTTCCATCAAGAAAAATATCGCCGCTCTGAGGAATCAGCAAGCTTAACATCACATCCACTAAGGTCGTTTTTCCTGCCCCAGATTGACCTATGAGTCCAATAGACTCTCCCCGCTTAATCTCCATCGAAACACCTACCAGAGAAGGTTTTGGAGAACTAGGGTACTGATAAAAAATATCGGAAATCTTCAGGCTTTCAGAAAAAATGGAAGAATGTTTGTGCTCAGGAGTATGGGGAGAGCTTGCTAGCAATGAGGGGTTTTCGTACTTGCTGAACTCGTTGTTGTCAATTTCCTTCAGATCTAAGTACATCATGTCTAGACTGTGGGCTGAGTTCCGCAACTTACCAACGCACTCGGCCAAGTTGCTAGCAGCTGGAATCAACCTCAAGGAAGCAACAGCAAATACACCCATGCTAGCAATTGCCGCCTGAAAATCCTGCCCGATAAGTAGCTGGGAGACGCAGACGAAACCAACAATAGCTGTTATCAGAAGAGTCTCAATCATTGTTCGCGGTACAAATTGAGCACTCTGAAAGAGAATTTCTACTCGAGCTTCCTCGTGTACATGCTCTTCTAATTCCTTACGAAAATAATTTTCGCAACCAAAGACTCGAGTTTCCTTGATGCCTCCTAACCCATGATTAACAGCCTTGATAGTTTCTTCTCGGGCAATGGTCGATAATCTACCCCACTCTTTTAATCGCTTCACCAAGAAAGAGAAGACTACAAAAGCGGGAAAAAGCGCAGCTAGTGAAACAGTTAACAATAAACTGTTAGTCTTCGCCATCAACACTAGAAGCGTGGCAATTACAATAGAATGAGAAACCGATTCCACCATAGGCAGAGAGACCATAAAGCAGAATCGATGCGTTTCATTAGTTATCTTATTAATATAGTCCGCAGTATTTCTTGTTAAATGAAAATCGTAAGGAGCAAGTAAATAGGTATCAAAGAGACGTTCTTGAACAGCGGCTCTCTGATCGAAGAGAACTTTGTATGAGTAACGCTTGCTCAAGAAGTAAATAGCTCCTTTTAGCAAAAAGATAACGATGATAAAAATTCCGAACCAAAGAACAAGTTTTTCGAAGCTGCTGAATCCAAAAGTTTGATAGATCCAGTTAAAGGTATCGCTTTGCTGAACAACCTTTTCTGCGTCACCTGCTAAGTTCAGAAATGGGCCAATTAAGCCTATCCCAAAAGCTTCTAAAAGAGATGTGAGCAGAAAAATGCCAATCAACCAGATCAGTTGCCGTTGATGCCCAGAAAAAACATAAAGAAATTTTTGAAAATAGCTCACTACTTCTCCCTCAAAATAACTGCTAAATGCCCTGACTAAATTAGCCGGGCATAACTACTTGACAACCTTCTGTACTAAGGACGTAGCAGAACAAACGATCTATCGTTTAGATACCTGTAATCTTTAACCCAACAACTATGCAATTGATCGTGACCTAAACTATTAGTGGGAAAAAACTTCTAAGTATTCCATTACTATAGTACCCAAATCTTAGTAAAGATAGATTTAGTAGGACAAATTATTCATGCTGCTAAGAAAACACTTTAAAGAAGCTTCACAGCATCTTCCTATTTGTCTAAATCTATCCTCAGAAAGTTTCTATTTGGCTGATTTGCTGCCGGGAGGGGAAGGTTCGTTACCGCTAGCTTCGCATCGTGCTTATAAAGTGAGCTTTATGTAATAAAGGTGGTTGGCAAAGAGAAAACCGTGCCATAAGGTTGTGTAATCGAGACTCTCGTCAAGCCTTTTAACCATAAAATTTCATCAGATATTCATGTCTACACCTCGCTGCATAGGATATATCCAATAAAAGACTAATGCTCATCCATATCTAATATAATTATTTCTAAATGGATTTTGAAAAACGTTGTAGTGGAATAGCTACGCAAAACGCCAGTATTTGTTCCCATATTGTTTGTTAAAGCACTTGACGCCATGCAAGCTCAAAAACTTACCCTTAACGGTAACACCGTAGTATCTGGAAAGCAAATTGATTTTGCGGAGACATGCTTTGCAATTTTCTATCTTCTATTTTTTGCAGGAGCTTTTGGCTTCGGAGCAGATCTCGCCGCAGCTCCGGTTATTCCAACACCAATTATTACTTTGATTCGATACGCTGCCTATGCAGTTGTTTTGCTGTTATTGTCACTACGTCCTATTGAAACACTGAAGACAGCTCTTAGTAACAAATGGGCATTGGGGCTGATTTTCATCACTTCCATCTCCTTTTTATGGTCCTACAATCCTTCAGTCACGATAGATTCTATTTGGAAAGAATTTTTCCCAATGTTTTTATTGAGTCTTTATATTGCCTCTAGATTTACGCTAGAGCAGCAATTTAAGATAATTCTATGGGTTTTGGTCATAGTTTTTCTGGAGAGCGTGGCTCTAGCGGTTGCTATGCCGGGGGTAGGGCGTCATATTGAGGGCCCTTTTGTCGGTAGTTGGAAAGGGGTATTTGCTCAGAAAAATCAGTTCGGTGCGCACTCAGCAATGACTTTGATAGCTCTCTTTATGTTAGCTAATTATGCCAAAGAGAAGCAGAGATGGGCGCTAATACTCCTTGGGGGATGTTTTGCGGCGTTACTTGTTAGTAGTTCCGTTACAGCATTAACGCTCTCTTTCGTAGGGCTGATGCTAACAATTTTTTATCGTCGCTTTGCTTGGCTAGGCAAGCGCTCAGTTCTACTAGGTGCTTTGTTTGTGCTAGTTTCAGTTAGCTTCTTTTATGTCTTATTCTCCAATTGGGTAGACATTCTTGATTACTTTGATAGAGACCCTACGCTATCTACACGAACGCTCATCTGGCATCTTGTTATTAGTGCGAAGATTCCAGGCAGCCCATACCTTGGATATGGAAGAGGTGTGTTCTGGGATTCGGTAGGTTTAACGACTGGTTTTGAGTCTTTCGCATATCACGTTCCACCTCATGCGCATAATGGCTTTTTAGATCTTATTCTGGATGTTGGTTTTATTGGCTTTTCGTTCTTTTGTGTCACATGGTTTATGACCTATGTCAGGGCAGCAAAGCTTGCCTATGACCGGAAAGAAGCAGCTTATCTGTGGCCTCTTTTATTTCTGTCAATGCTTGTTTTGTTTAACACCTTCGAAAGCTATCTGGCTCGTCTAACCACCTTATATTGGATCCTTTTTGTTATCCTAGCTTTCTCTCTAACCCCAAAGGTTTTCGCATCAAAGGATTAGAGCGTTTTTATAGGGCTTAAAGCAGTAGACCTTTTAGAGTAGGTATTGGAATACTATTCAATTCACTGTGGAATACCTGTCTAGTGGCAATCTACTTCCAAGAGGTTGAGATCGTAGCTATTAGTTTTGCCATAGTGTGTTGGTCGATGAGCTCCCCATGCCTATAGCCAAACAACGAACTAGCATTCGAAGGTATATCAGCTTATTATCTTGATAGTCTAGCCACCAGTTCAATAGCTTATTGGTCAAGCAAGCTTAGGGTAAAGGTCTAGAACTAAGTTCCTGATGACAAGATGTTAGGTTAAGCTATATTTTAATCAGTAATTGAGCTTTTCGATAGTTAAGGTTAGTTTGTATTAACTCACCGGTAGAATACAAAACTTGGACGTTAACGCTACAGATTATGAACGCTTGATTTCGTACCCTCTTCTTGAGGTGGCGGGATAGAGAATCGCTCTAGAGTTTTTGTGTAAATATCGAAACTGATGAAGTGTTATAGCGCTGTCCACCGTGCTTAGAACACAAGTTATTGTCACTGACAAAAAGACGGCGCACAAGTGCAAAGCTAACACGACCCAGGGTGATATAGAATGTTTTGGCCGAGCTGGCAATGGCCATACTCCAATATCAGATGCAAAAAAAGAACTCCTTGGTTAACCAAGGAGTTTAAGTATAATAGAGTGCCTTCTATTAGCTAGCCAGTATTGATTCGATAAAGTCTTTGAACTTTAGGTAGGTCAATTACATGGAGTTAGCTCTTTTTAAGGTAACTTTGCTTTGACGCAGTTATTAGTCATCATTGAATATATTGAAGACATCCAAAATGTTAAAGATGCCACCTAAAGGAGCCAAAATTGGAGTTAGGGCTCGATTTATAGTGTCAATACCGACCAGGTAACCTTTCTTAGGTACTAAAATCACGTCTCCGTCCTGAACTTGATAGTTATCTACCAAGCTGGAGAGGTCTACTCTTTGTTCTTCGACTTGCCCCGTCTCTGAAAGTCGCACGAGGCGAACTTCTCCTAAGGCTGCATCAGAGTTAGGACCACCAGCAGCAGCGATCGCGCCAGCCACCGAACTGTTAGGCTGTATCTGTACTTCTCCTGGTTGAACCACGCCATCGCCAATAACGCGCACTCGAACATTGTCTGGCGCAATGCTTGAACTTGCCACTAAAGATGGATCAATCTCAGCACCGGGCTGGGCCTTAGGTACATAGATAGAATCTCCGTCTCTGAGCACCAGGTTGTTGCCTTGACCACCACTAGAAATGGCATCCCATAGGTTCACAGAAAGATCCTGCGACTGACCATTTGATAGCTGTCGTCGGACAATAACTGACCGGATATCTGCTGTGCGACGTATTCCACCAGCAGCTACTAGGGCCGAAGATAGGGTTGGTGTTGTTGTGGCTGCTGTAATCCGAGCGTTTACGTCTAGCTGTGTTTCAGCTGAGGTTAAGCTACTCAGTTGTACAGGTCCAGGACGATAAACCTCACCCGCTACATCTACAACTACTGGACGCAGCGCCGTTAAGCTAACATTGACAACTGGGTTTACCAGATAGGCATTGAGCCCTTGGGTAATTTCTTCGGATAAGTTGTCGACAGTTTTTCCTGATGCTTGAATAGATCCCAAGAATGGAAAAGGCATCGTGCCATCAGGTAACACTACCCGTGAGCCAGTGAACTCTTCGTATCCAAAGACTTCAATAGCAATTTGGTCACCTGCTCCTAAAATATAGTTTCCAGGAGCAGGTGAAGTTGGTAGCTCAATAGTTGGAGCATTAAACTCTATTGATTGTTGAGCATTTGCTGCCTCTAAACCCCACAGACAACTGTGAGCTAATGCGGCTGAGAGCGAAATTAGCGCAATAGAAAGTCTATCTAGTTTCATAATCTTAAGCAATAAGTCTAACGAACCGTTGTTTGCATTTCTGATAGCGTTGTCTTCCCATACTCGCCAGCTTTAATGCGAGAGACATAATCGCCGTGCTCGTTATTGATATCCACTCCGTTGGCAACTACGCCTAGGACATTTGCCTGTGACCGTTCTAGGAAAGACTTAGCTGCCAAGGCATTTGCAGAGTCTACTTTTCGAGGTCTCAGCACTAACAGAACACCGTCAGACATACGCCCCAGCACAGCTGCATCTGCGGCCCCTAGAA
This sequence comes from Nodosilinea sp. WJT8-NPBG4, assembly GCA_019359285.1. Lineage (GTDB taxonomy): Bacteria > Cyanobacteriota > Cyanobacteriia > Phormidesmidales > Phormidesmidaceae > Nodosilinea. The sequence continues at coordinate 9,895 of JAHHHQ010000067.1, read as the reverse complement.
GCGGCGGTGTATCAATTAAAATATAGTCGTACTGCCGCTTCATCTGTTGGAGCAAATCTGCCATTCGCTCAGAATCTAGGATGGCTATAGGGTTAGGTGGAAGAGCACCAGCCGTCATGAGAGTTAGGTTCTCAGAAATTTGGTGGATAACGTCTTGCTGGGTTTCTTCTCTAATTAGTACCTGGCTTAAACCAGCTCGGTTAATAACATCCCAAATATGGTGCTGAGATGGAGAACGAAGGTCAGCATCAATCAGTAATACCTGTTTACCTGACTGAGCTAAAGTAGCAGCTAGATTGGCTGAAACTTCAGATTTACCTTCTTCAGCAACTGAACTGGTAATTGCGATGACGCGGTGAGGGGTATCAGAGCTGGTAAATTTCAGATTTGCCTGAAGCATCTGAAAAGCTGCCGAGACCATGGGTTGATTTCTATCGAGGGCAGGAATATAGGCAGCTCGGTTAAGTCTGTCAGCAAGGTAGGCTGTAGATCCTTCACTCTCAGGTTTCGTACGAAACTTGGGAATTAAACCAAGTAGAGTGTAACCCAGCAACATCTCGCCATCCTTGGCAGTTTTAACTGATTTGTCGACCAAATCTAGGAAAAAGGCGCAAGCAATGCCGAGCAAGCTACCTAAAAAGGTGCCGACGACAAGGGCTGGAATAAGTAAGCTACCAGCGTCTTCTGCAGGCTCAGCCCTTTCCAAAATTTCGGCGCTGCCGACGGTCTGGTTTTCAGCTAGCTGAGTTTGTTGAAAAGCTGCTAAAAGATTTTCATAGTTCAACTGAGCTGACTGCAGACGCTGAGTCAATTCCAACTGGCGCTTTTCAAGGGCTGGAAATGCTTGAATTCTCTCAGCATAACGATTTCGAGATTCAACTAAACTCTGCAGTTGACTAGCCAAACTAGAACGGTTTACGACTGCTGTGGCTAACTCTGTTGTGAGCTGTTGATCTAGAGGGCTCATCTGTAGATTGCCGAGACCCGCAAGGTCAGTTGTTCCTACGATGTCTTTGACTCGTTCACTAAGCAGACTTTGCAGTGATTCTACTCGGCGCTCTAAATTGATAACCGTAGGGTGAGTCTCTCGGTAAAGACTACGCTGACTTGCCAACTCAGCTTGGGCTAGCTGTAAATCTGCTAGTGCTTGCTGAACAGCTGTAGACTGGCTTAAGGTTTCAATTTGTTTAGCTTGCTCTAATGGGATCGCTAGTTGCTCTTGTAACTTGCTTGCCTGAGTGTTGGCACTGGCGAGAGTAGAAGACACGTCGCGAATCTGGGTGTCTAACTCAGCGATCGCAGTAACGGCTACGACAGCTTCGTCTTCAAGAACAACAATGCCATTAGCATCCTTGAACTGCTGCAGTGCTGCGGCTGAACGGTCTAGGTCAGCTTCAGCAATAGGCAATTGCCGCTCAATGAACTCTCTAGCTGTAGCTGCCTTTAGGCGGTTGCTAAGAATGTCTCGTTCCAGATAGGCATCCATTACTGCGTTGACAACAGTAGCAGCCTCGTTAGGATCATCAGAGCTGTAGGCAATCTGTAAGATGTCTGCCTGTTCTGTGGACTCTACTTTGAGTTTGGTGCTCAGATCTGCTGGCTTTAGAGGCAAACCGTCATCATCCGTAAGACTCAAATTATCAATAACGGATTCCATAACTGCAGTTGAAAGCACAACAGAACTTTGGTTCTGCAGGTTGTTCACTGAGAGAGGAAGCTCTCTAATGTCTGTCCCTACTCCAGTCAGTGTTGGGGTAAGATCTGGCCTAACCAGTATGCTGCCTTCCGCGTTATAAGACGGATCTCGCGTCAAGGCAAAGAGTACTGAACCTGCCATACAGGTGCCTAGCACAAGAGTCGCTGGCAACCAACGCCGTTTCAGCACTAGCCAATAGCGTTGTAGGTCAATTTCTTCAACGTAATCTTGGTAGGTCTTGTTAGTCATAGACGAATAGAAGTGAGATACGCCTGAAAATAATTTGGTTACTTACGCAAGGCAGTAAGCTATTGCCCCATTCCACCTAGACAACTCGATTGCTTGGACTACAGGTTTTGGCCTGCGGTCGATCACATGAAGTGAAAACGTCTAAGTCGCCCTAATGATGAACGCTGGTAGGTTTGAATAATGAGTCAAAGACTCGTATAACTACCTATCTAATTTAAATAGATGCTTAAACCCTTTACGCAAGCATATCCTATGAAGGTAGTCGCGGGGGGAGGGGCATTGAGCTGTCTAGCACTGTCTTAACAATGATGACGATTCTATGATGCTCAACGCTCATCAGGAACTTGATTCAGTAATTCTGCTCACTCAAGTGCTGGATTAAACTGCTTGTTTATCTAACACTCTTGTAGTCTTGCAAAGCATAAGCAAATTCGGTGAACAAGACCTATCTACGGAAAATAGCCTGATGACAGAGACATCAGGCTATTTCTTAAACCCAAGAGCTGCGCTCATAGGAGACTAGCAACTTGCTCAGTTGATACTCTGCGACAACATCGCCTGACGGAGAGGTTGCTCAACCTGGCTCACAGGCATAGCTAGAAGCTGTGCAATAGGTTTACGGGTTGGTGACAGCTTTCTTGTAATCGCTTCATAGAAGTAAACCTGACGCTAGCCTCTCAATAGGCATCCTGAAGCTCATAGAAGTCAGGAGAAATATAATCTTTGCGAAGTGGCCAGCCAACCCAGTCCTCAGGCATGAGCAGTCGCTTTAGATTGGGATGGCCCTCGTAAACGATGCCATACATATCATAGCTTTCTCGCTCTTGCCAATCGGCTGCCTTCCAAATCCAATACACTGAAGGTACCCGAGGATTGCCGCGAGGCAGAAATACCTTAACTCTGACTTCTTCGAGATTGTTGATGTTGTCGTCTAGTTTTACCAAATGGTAAAAACTCACCAGCTCCTTGCCCGGACCATCATCATAGGCTCCTTGGCACTGGAGATAATTAAAGCCATAGGCATAGAGAGCGGTACAAATCGGAATGAGAAACTGTGGTTCTACCGTAATGATCTCTATTCCTAAGTGATCGCGGGGCATTAACCTATGGTCGAACCCGTTTTCGGTTAGCCAATTAGATACAGCACCCGCCTCTACTAGGGGTGCTGCCGGTGCTTCACCGGTAGGCTCTGGCTGCGGAGATGATACTTGGGAGTCTTCTTCAGCCATTTAAATCTCCTTATCCTCGGGAGTCAGCTCTGCCACAGTTTCAGACATGGGCATTCCCATAGCTTCCATGAGCTCCTTGGGCGGCACGGTATGGGCACCTGTCTGTAAGTACTGACCTGTTAATATTGCGGGCACTGCTTTAAGCTGATGGCTGCGCTCATAGAAACGGTGAGTTTGCAGGGTGTAAGCACGGTCCTGTATGGATTCTGTAGCTACTTTCTTCCTGAGCTTGATGATGGCATCAATGATTGCCTCAGGTCTGGGAGGGCAGCCAGGAATGTAAACATCGACAGGAATTAGCTTGTCGACGCCACGCACTGCCGAGGTGGAGTCGCTGCTGAACATGCCGCCAGTGATAGTACAAGCTCCCATAGCAATAACGTACTTGGGATCTGGCATTTGCTCGTAAAGCCGTACCAAGGCAGGGGCCATCTTCATGTTGATGGTGCCAGCGGTAATAATCAGGTCGGCTTGACGAGGGCTGGCTCTAGGCAACAACCCAAAGCGATCGAAGTCAAAGCGAGAGCCAATTAGCGCTGCAAACTCAATGAAGCAGCATGCTGTGCCATAGAGCAAGGGAAACAGACTAGATAGCCGACACCAGTTGTAAAGGTCATCAACTGTAGTCAGGATTACGTTCTCAGACAGCCCGTGGGTTACCGCAGGCGGTGCTGAAGGATTGGCAAGCCTTTCCCCTGGGGCCAGAGAAAGCGGATCGGCGGCTGAGGGGGGGGTCATGACCATTCCAAGGCTCCTTTACGCCAAGCGTACACAAGACCAACGACCAAAATGGCAATAAAAATCAATGCTTCTACAAATGCTAACAAGCCTAGCTGGTTAAACGCTACCGCCCACGGATACAAAAAGACGGTTTCTACGTCGAAGATAACAAAGACCAGTGCAAACATGTAGTAGCGAATGTTGAACTGAATCCACGCACCACCAATGGGCTCCATGCCCGACTCGTAGGTGGTTCTGCGGGCAGGACCTCGGCTAATAGGGCGCAACAGCTTGGAGGCTGTCAAGGCCGCCACTGGCACCAGACAAGATATGAGTAAGAAGACGAGGAAATACTCGTAACCAGATAAGACGAACACAGGTTCACCACCCTAGAAGGCTATTACACACAGTGCGGTCTGAGACTTAGCAGCCCATGCGCTTCAGGTGTATTCTAAGGCAATTTAGCTGAGAAACTAGGGTCAGAGTTGATTTGACGATAGAAGATTGACTGTGCGATCGCAAACTTAAGCCAATAGTTAGCCAAAAAGCTGGATGGCCCAACTGTGTCATAATTGTTTACAACGAGCATTTTTGCCTTGCACGTTGTTTGGTGAGCTCTTACCGGTCACAGAGGACGGACCACGAAGGATTCTCGACCGCCCCGGTGACTCTTGATTGAATTTAAGGTGCCTTAGTCCTATGAGTATTGAGTCTGATCCTTCGGCTAATTCATCTGAATCTGTAGATCTGGCTGCTACTCCTGAAGGGGCTGACGGCCTTGAGGGCAGCCCGGCTGAGGTGGTTGTCCTTTCTCCTGAGGAAATGGACTGCTACGAATGTCGGTCCTGCGGCTACTCCTATGAGCCAGTTAAGGGTGACAGTCGGGCCAAAATTCCGCAAGGCACCGCCTTTGAGGATTTACCCGTGAACTGGCGCTGTCCGGTATGTAGTGCCCCGAAAAAGCGATTTGCCAACATTGGCCCGGTCAACTCTCCCTCGGGCTTCAAGGAAAATCTGAGCTATGGCCTGGGCGTAAATCGGTTAACTCCTGGCCAGAAAAATATTTTAATTTTTGGCGCTTTGGCTGTGGGGTTCATGTTTTTCATTAGTCTCTACGGCTTGAGGTAGTGCCGCAAGCGCTTCTTTAGAAGTGCCTTAAGGGTAAAGAGCTTGCTCTATGCTGATTTGACTTGAGTGTTGTTTAGGAAGTACGGGTTCTAATTATCTATGCACGCTGCGTTTGACTGGTTAAAGCGAGGCCTAGTGATGCTGGTGGCGGTGCTGGTGGCAACCGGCTGCTCTAGTTATTTTTTGGCGGACGCAGACGTGCATCCTTGGGAAGTGATCCAGGTGCCGGTGAAGTCTACTCTGTCTGACATTGCATTCACTCAAGATGCCGATCACGGCTGGATTGTGGGTAGCCGGAATACCTTGCTAGAAACCCAGGATGGCGGTAGCACCTGGCAAGTCCGTGAGTTGGCCTTGGAAGATCAGTCCTATACGTTCACCTCCGTTGATTTTTCCGGTAATGAGGGATGGGTTTCGGGCCTACCGTCGATCCTCTTGCACACCGGTGATGGGGGTAAGACCTGGGAAAGCGTGCCCTTGAGCAAAGAACTACCGGGTTCACCCTTTTTAGTCACGGCTGTTGGCAATAAGTCGGCTGAGATGGCTACCGACATTGGTGCGATTTACCGCACAGAGGACGGCGGCCGTACCTGGAAGGCTCTGGTGCAGGGGGCTGTTGGGGTGGTGAGGAACATGGTCCGTTCTGACGATGGTCGGTATGTGGCAGTGTCGTCTCGAGGAAACTTTTACTCTACTTGGGCACCGGGGCAGGAGCAGTGGATTCCCCACAATCGCCAGAACTCAAGGCGTCTGCAAAATATGGGGTTTGACAGTGACGGCAAGCTCTGGATTATTGCCCGCGGTGGCCAGGTGAGGTTTTCTAACTCTCGCTCCTCAGACGACTTCACCGAGGCTCTAAGTCCTGAGGCTGGAACGAGTTGGGGCCTGTTAGACATGGCTTTTCGCAACACCAATGAGGTTTGGGTGACTGGTGGTGGTGGTAATCTGCTCTGTAGCTTTGACGGTGGCGAGACTTGGCTGAAGGACAAATCTGTTGGGGATGTGCCCTCTAACTTTTATAAGGTGAAGTTTTTGGGACCAGAGAAGGGCTTCATCCTAGGTCAGGATGGGACCATCCTCAAATATCGGCCTGAGGTTGTCTAAGGAAAGTTGGGAGAACTTCGCTGAAATAGCTTGTTAGGGTTTCCGGGGTTCTCTATGATTAGGTTAGATTCTTCGTGTTCAGAGAGGAGACGTTGATATGGCAGGTTCTACAGGCGAGCGCCCCTTTGGCGACATCGTAACGAGTATTCGCTATTGGATTATCCATAGCATCACCATTCCCATGTTGTTTATTGCGGGCTGGCTCTTTGTGAGCACGGGCTTGGCGTACGATGCCTTTGGCACGCCTCGCCCTAACTCCTACTATCCCGACAACCAAATGCAGTTGCCGATTGTGAGCGATCGCTTCGAGGCGAAAGATCAGATCGACACGTTCTCAAATCGATAACGCTTTAGTATTCCAACGTTTGATTGAACCTATGCAAAGCAATTCTCCGAACGAGCCCATTACCTACCCGATCTTTACTGTGCGCTGGCTAGCTGTGCATACCTTAGGGGTACCCAGCGTGTTTTTCCTAGGGGCGATCGCGGCAATGCAGTTTATTCAACGATAAGAGAAAATCATGGATCGTAGTCCAAACCCGAATAAGCAACCGGTAGAACTCAACCGCACATCCCTATATTTGGGGCTGCTGCTGGTCTTTGTTCTAGGCCTGTTGTTCTCAAGCTACTTCTTCAACTAGGCCCCAAAATTGTCTTAGTAGACATGGCTGCGGTGCTCAGACTGTGTTGAGTTTTTGACCCAATTAGTAGGAGGTGGATATTATGCTTCAGAGTGGAAGAATTCCGTTGTGGATCGTGGCGACTGTTGCCGGCACTGGTGTGCTGGTGGTGGTGGGTCTGTTTTTCTACGGTGCCTACGCTGGTGTAGGGTCTGCCATGTAGCTATTTTGGGCAGTTCTAGATTTTAAGGCTGGGGCAAGTTGGGCTAGACCCGCTTGTCCCAGCCTTTTAAGTAAGTCTAGGAGATGGCTAGGGGCGATCGAGGGCGCTGACGTAGCGCTGCACCAAGTAATCAATCCCCGTGATCGCCGTGCCTACGACAACAGCATAGGCATCCAAATCCAGGGCTTGCTTGGCCTGATCTGGAGTGGCAATGCCGCCTTCACAGATAATCGGCACAGGGCATTGTTTCGCCAGGGCTTTGAGTAGGTCAAACCCAGGTGGGGTTTCGGTTTGAGTCTCTGTAGTATAGCCAAACAGGGTAGTGCCGACGCAGTCTGCCCCGGCATCAATGGCCTTTAGCGCGTTGTCGAGGGTATCGACGTCAGCCATGACTGCATGGCCCAAACGCTGGTGAATTTGCTGAATGAGCTGATCTAAGGTCTCGCCGCCGGGGCGGAGGCGTTGAGTGGCATCAACGGCAATGATGTCGCTGCCGGCCTGGGCTACTGCCTCGGCGTGATGAAACTGAGGGGTGATGTAGACCTCTGAGGGCGGCATCACCTGCTTCCACAGGCCGATAATGGGGGCATTGCAGCGGGCTCGCACGGCTTGGATATGGTCAGGGGTGTCGATGCGTACCCCGACGGCTCCGCGCTTAAGGGCAGCTTCGGCCATGGCTGCGATCGCCGTCGCGTTGTGCAGGGGCGAGTCAACGGGGGCCTGGCACGATACGATTAGCCCGCCCTGCAACGATTCAAAAATGCTCTTCAAGGTAGGACGTACTCCTCAACAGCGCTATCTAGTTTGATCTATGGCAACCCGAATTTCAAAAACCCTGCTGGTGGCCTCTATTGGTTTGCTGGTCTTAGTGATTGTGCTCAATAATCTTACGGACTACAACGCCAATTTTAGGTACATTCAGCACGTACTGAGCATGGATACTGTGTTTGAAGATAGTCAGTTGACCTGGCGAGCTGTGACCTCGTCAAACCTGCAAAAAGCGGCCTACGGGGTGATTATTGGCATTGAGGGGGCGATCGCCGCTCTCTGTCTAGGTGGAGCCGTGCGCTTGCTAAAAGTTGTCAATTGCGATGGCATCGCCTTTAACCGGGCCAAGGCTACGGCCATCTACGGTCTGACCTTGGCGTTTCTATTTTGGTTTGTGGGTTTTATGGTGGTGGCTGGGGAGTGGTTCACCATGTGGCAGTCACTGGAGTGGAATGGACAGCAGCCCGCCTTTCGCTTCATTGGTTGTGTGGGCTTTGTGCTGCTCTACCTCAGCCTGACTGATGGCGATCTGCCTGATTAGGTTGGGCTTGGATTGGGGATGGGCGATCGCATCCTCAATCGCCTTACATTCAGCTGAACCCGAGCTATACCTTAGCTAGTGTCACCTGTTCCGCTTGGTCTTGATACTTGCCGCGGCGGGTCTCGTAACTGACCTGGCAGGGCTCGCCCTCAAAAAAGATCAGCTGTACTACCCCCTCGCTGGCATAAATCCGGCAGTCGGCACTAGAGGAGTTGGAAAACTCTAGGGTTAGGTGGCCGCGCCACCCCGCTTCGGCAGGGGTTAGATTGGCAATGATGCCGCAGCGGGCGTAGGTCGATTTGCCGATACAAATCACGCTGATGTTGTTAGGGACAGAAATCTTTTCTAAGGCTACCCCCAGCCCGTAGGAGTGGGCCGGCAAAATAAAGTAGCTGCCGCTCTCATCAGTTTTAAGGGCGGTAGGTTCTAAATTGGCAGGGCTGAAATTCTTGGGGTCAACTACCGTACCCGGAACATGGCGAAAGATCCTAAATTCGGCAGGTGATAGGCGAATGTCGTACCCGTAGGACGACAGCCCATAGCTGATAACCGGCTGCCCTGGGGAATTGTCAGTGTTCTCCAACTGCCGCACTAGGGAAGGCTGAAACGGCTGAATCATGCCATCTTTGGCCATTTTGTCGATCCAGGCGTCGTTCTTAATCATGGCAAAGCTTCCTGGGCGGCTAGGGCAAAAAGTTACGGCGAAACTCGGTCACCTGATCGGCCACCGTGAGTAACGGATCGGGCATGTCGGGGCCGGTGAGGATGACATCGACTTGGGGAGGGCGCTGCTTGAGAAAGTCTACAACGTCCTGGGTGGGAATCAGACCGTAGTTGACGGCTAGGCTAAGTTCATCGAGCACGATGAGCCCATAGCGACCTCGGGCTATCACTGCTTTGGTGTGAGACCACAGGTCTTGAATAGCCTGCTGCTCGCTGGGGCTCACTACTGGGTCGTGAATACAGCGCGGCATATCGGCGCGAATCCAGTCGAGATTTTGGCCAAACTGCATGGGTTGATCGGGTCCCTGGTGAATGCCTCCCTTGAGAAATTGCACGATTAGCACAGCCTTGCCCTGGTCGGCGATGCGCAGAGCCTGCACCATAACATTGGTGAAAAAGTTGCGGTGTACGGCGGTAAAGACTTGTACGGTGCCCTCCACCGTCTGTAAAAGCGGATGGCGAACGAGCGAGGTAGGGGGCGGCGCTAGGGAAAGAGGTTTGATCTGGGAGACCATGGGCTAGTCCAGCGGGGGCGAAGAATGGCAGTTGTCCATTAACCACACCAGCAGCAACGTAGAGTTACGTTTCTGAGTTGGGGTTAGTTGGATAGTAGGGCTAAATATAGCGTGATTCCCCCAGCGTGAATCGACGAATTACTCTATATGCATCCATAAAGTGCATATGTACTGTAGTTTGACCCTAAGGCTAAGCCCGATTGATCAATCCTCTGGAACCTGCGCTTGAGGAGGTGAAAAAGCAGCCTAGTCTAAACCTGAGTTCGACAAGGGGTAGAGTGCTGAGAAAAAGGCTGAGGGTTACGCTCAAAGTGTTGAATTCTAAGCACCTCAGCCATGTCTTTGAGTCTAGCGCGCCTTGATCTGACCCAAATCTTCT
>JAHHHQ010000066.1 GCA_019359285.1 Nodosilinea sp. WJT8-NPBG4 | reverse complement strand
ATTTCTTTGCCAAGCTCAAGCAGTATCGAGCGATTGCGACCCGCTACGACAAGTTAGCCGAGACGTTTCTCAGTGCGATTTATATGGCAGCTGTCGTCATCTGGCTTAATTGATTACACGCCCTAGAAACAGTCTGGCTCAGAATTAGTTGGCGATGCATTAAACAGAGCAAATACCTGCCGACAGCAGCGCCTCAACCGTTCACGACAGGTGGGATCAGGGGTAACCTCGCCTGAGAATGCCCAGTTGTCGATAGTAGACAGGCTCCAGCGCTTACCGCGGTGATCAAATCCGGCCAAGTCAAGACCAATCACCCGACACTTTTCTTGGGGCGTCAGTTTTTGATTACCATCGTCTTCGAAATCGCTATGCAATCGAATCTGCACCAGCAAACTGCGGCACTGAAACAACCGACTCACCCCGGGAAAATGAAACCCCACATCAATAGAGTCGGGATCAACCAAGTCACGGGTGTCAGGGTCATTGGCCCAGGGCTTGAGGTCGGCTCGCAGATCGGGAAACTCGGTCTTGAAGAGACCCACTACGGCGGCAATTTTGCTGGCGAACTCAATGCTGCTGGCCTGTTCTGCTGCGTTCACGCGACCTACAACGGTAATAGGGGAGCTTTAAGCATAAACTAGCGCTCCCCTTTCAACAGTTAACTGGGTAACGGCTGAACCAACTTTGGACAACTTCAGCCTAGCCCGAGTTACTGAGCTGAGCCAACAACCCCACTGCACATTTCGAGCATGCGGTGGTCGTTTTCGCTCAGGTCTTCAATCGCGTGAAAACCATCGAGACCAAAGGGAATTAGCTCACCAGAGGCATCGCTAGACGCGACCGCAGAACCCTCAACCATGGCAAGGCTGTAGGGATAGGTGTCGGCTTGGTCGTAGCTGTTGATGACGGTCATGGCGATCTCAGTGCCCTGCACCTGACCCTCAAAGCAGTCAAAGGACGAGCTGGGATAGTACAGCGCACCGTAGACGCGATCGCCCGTGCGCTCTAGCACCACATAGCCTTGACCAATTTGGTCGGGCTGAGGAACTTGGCCAAACAGATAGCGCTCACCCACAGGCTCTGCGGCAGTCTGAGCGACCGCTAATGCCTCGGAGGAGGTGTGATTATCTACAGTTTGAGCTTGGGCAGCAGTGCCCAACGCTGCAACAGTGGCTGCACCTAACAATACGTAGGATAAAGAGCGGCGATCGCAACTCTGGCCCTGGCTTGCAACTCGATTTACCAGGGAAGAAAATAGGGTAGATTTAAATTTTTTGATACCCATTCTATTGCCCCCTTTTGTTTATCTCTATAAATTGCTTATCGGTCATTGAGAAGACTCAGTTCTCGCTCTAGCTCAATGCTCCAATGCGCCGCTCCATGCCCCTTTCGGGTTCTGTGACTTGAACTCAATGTAGTAGACCTCAGCAACCAGACTGACACCCTAACGGCGAACCGTAACAACTCTTGTTAGTGGTGGTCATTTGTTTGCAATCGGCCTAATTTAGCTGTGAATTTTGCTATCTGCCGAGGGGCGATCGCACACACACAACTTGTCTTGCCACTTGGTATAGTTTCAGGCCAATACCTCAATTAAACATCTGTCGATGGGCCAGCTTGGCAACTGGTTAAAATTGGTAGAGGTCCTCAGTCGGGCTGTAGAGACTTGAGAGTCAGGGTAAAATCGTAGGTAGAAACCGGTTTTCAGACTTGTAGGAGACAGCAATGGAGGGTTCCTCCACTTCCTTTGACGATGTTCGGGTGCCCCTCAAACTGCTGTTATTTATTGACAAGCGGCCCAGCTTGGCCCGGCAGATGCGCCAGATTAAGCAGTATCTGAAAACCCTAGAGACACATTTTGAGTTCAACCTCGATGTCGTTGACATTGGTGAACAGCCCTATCTCGCCGAGCACTACAAGCTGGTAGCCAGCCCCGCGCTGATTAAAATTTCCCCAGCGCCCCAGCAGATGCTGGCTGGTAGCGACATTGTCAATCAGCTGGAGCGCTGGTGGCCCAAGTGGCAGCAAGAGCACCTCGACACCCTGAATTCGCTGGGAATGGAGGCCGAATCAGCCCAAGCAGTCGACCCTCTGGCGCAGCAAACCGACCTCTTGACTACCTCTGCCGAACTCATCAAGCTCTCCGACGAAATCTTTCGGCTCAACCAGACCCGTGAAGAACTAGAAGCCCAGCTGCGCTTCAAGGACCGCATTATCGCCATGATGGCCCACGACCTGCGCAACCCTCTCACTGCTGCCTCTATTGCGGTTGAAACCCTGGAGTTGGGCTACGCTCCTAACCAAACCCGCAACATCACTCTGAGCCCTGAGCTCACGGGCCAGCTGCTAAAACACGCTAAAACTCAGATTCGGGCCATCAACCGGATGATTACCGATATCCTCAAGGCCGCTCGGGGGGCTTCTATGGAGCTCCAGATTGTGCCCCAGGAGCTCAACCTGCCTGCACTGTGTATGGAGGTGGTAGATGCGTTTCAAAACCGGCTTCAGGAAAAACAGCAGAGTTTAACCACCGAAATTCCCCAAGATCTGCCCACGGTCTATGCCGACGGTACCCAGGTTAAGCGCGTGGTCACTAACCTGCTTGACAATGCCATTAAATACACGCCCCAGGGGGGACAGGTTTCGATCATTGCACTACATCGCACCACCCAAAAGGTACAGGTGGCCGTGGTGGATACTGGTCCGGGCATTCCTTCCGAAAACCGCGACAAAATTTTCGAGGAAAGCTATCGTCTTCAGCGTGACGTAACTCAGGATGGCTATGGGCTGGGGCTGGCTCTCTGCCAACGAATTGTGCGCGCCCATTACGGTCAAATTTGGGTTGACTCAGCCCCTGGAGCGGGCAGCTCTTTTTTCTTTACCCTACCGGTCTATCGGGCCTAGATCTAATCGGCCGATCGCCCGCTACTAACTCCTGAACTAGCGCGCCCTAAACACCGAGGCCTATGGCAATATAGGGGCCATGGTGAAGCGGTTCTTGCATTATCTAAGCCCTGCTCTTTGGAGCAGCACGCTGTCTGTCTACGGCAGCGGCAAACTCTGGCGTGAGGTAGGGCAACAGGCCGCCCGATCGCGCTGGGCGGAGGTCAGCGCCGCGATCGCATTTCTTTGGCTGCTGGGCCTACTAGGCCTCAGTTTTGTGATGCTCCATGGCGAGCAAGGCGCAATGCTTCCTCCTGGGGCCCTGGCGCTGGCCCACGGAATCCAAACCATGCTGGGAATAGTCGATACCTCACCAACCACCGCTCCTGGGCTCTGGGAATTAGGCCTGGTTGGTTTAGGGGCTTGGTTTTGCCTAGTTGCGGGCACTCAAAAGCTAGTGCAGCTGGTGGCAGCGATCACAGGCACCAGCCCCACCCCTCTGGCTCGCTGGCGCGATCGACTGCTGCCCTGGGGAATTACTCTGCTAGGTCTGGGAGTTGCAGGGCTGGTGTTTAGCCTAGTAGGCAGTACGCCCGACGCGTCGGCGAGCGCTAGTCGATGGAACGCCTTAATTTGGCTAGGGCGCTGGCTGTTGGCTGTTGCGATCGGGGCCGCCGGTCTGGCCTTGGTATATCGGCTTACCCCGCAGCGCTGGCTACCCGGTCTAGGGCTGTGGCCTGGCGTCAGGGTCGTCTTAGTTTTGGGCTTAGGGATTTTGGGGCTGCGGCACTGGGGATTGAGCTGGCTGACCCGTCAGGAGATTGCCTACGACCTCTTGTTGGTCCTTGGTCTCAACCTAGGGACGCTGTATGGGTTGATTCTGCTGGTGCCGGTGGGAGCTCAAATTAACCTCAGCATTCTGCGTCATCGGGGAGCCGCTCATCGCCCCTGGAGTCGGCCTATACCCATACGGCCGCCACCATCATTCGATTCCTTTAAGATTAAGCGTCGAGATTGAGCCATAGCGAGGCTGACGGGGATGTGCCAGTTCGTCGAGAGGTCTTGACATAATTTTTCGCGTTTAAGGCCTTTCGTTGACCTGTGTCTTAACGCTTTGGCTGCTAGGGCAACGCTTCTCAGGCCACCAAAGGGTCATGCGATCGCCACAACGCGCTGCCAACTCCTTAACGAATTCGCTGAAGGCTGCTAACAATCCCCAGTCCAAAGCACAGCAAAATCAGTAGCCAGATCACTAGACCCGGCAGAAAGGCCAGCAGCGACAGGCCCCGTAAAATCCATATAATGGCGGTCAAGCCCAGGGCCGCCAAAAAGAGTTTGGTCAGGGGTTGTAGCGGATAGCGACGACGGCCCATGGCAGCAATGTCTCCATTTGTAAAGCTATGACTAGGCTACGGGGGAATACTGAGGGGCATTGGTAAAAGCCCCGTAATGATACTACCGTCCCCCCTACGCTTCGAAACTGTCTCACCTTTAATAGAAAAGCAAGCGACACAGCGCTAGCATGGGCCAGACGCCGCGGCCCTTACTAGGGTAGCGGGCAGAACCGGGGTTTGCGATCGCTCCGGGGTCAGACAGCCACCGATAGCTTAAATAGGCGTTTGCAGGCTGCTGACATCAACACCAGATCGCATCGTTAGGAGGAATAGAGCAATGGTTACTAGCGAAGCTCAGGGTATCCACGAGGTCAGACAGGACGGGTTTCTTGCCCAATTTTCTCCCAGCGACCAGGTGGCGCTGCTCCGGGGAGATGTATTGCTCCAGTCACCGACCGGCAACACCAGCGGCGCTGTCACCGCTCACATGTACGTGCCCCTGGCCCGCCCTCAGATTTGGCCTCAGGTGATTAACTACAGCTGCTGGACTCAATATTTTCCTAACATTGTGCACAGCGAAGTCTTAGAGACCGTAAAAACCGCTACCCAGCGCTACCGCCGTCTCTACCAGGTGGGGCGCAAAGGGTTTATGCTGCTGACCGCTCAAGTCGAAATCTATCTCAAGGTGGTCGAAACTGCCTGCGAAGCCATCCAGTTTCGCCTAGAGCAGGGCACCTTCTCACACTTCGCGGCGGATCTGCATCTGCAAGATTTCAACCAAGGCACTCTGCTGACTTACTCGGTGCAGGCCGCACCGACCATTCCAGTACCCTCGTTTTTAATTGAACAAGCAATCAAGACTGATCTGCCGGGCAACATGCGGCAGATGAGACGGGTGCTGTGCGCCCGCTACGGTGTGGCGTAAGCAGGGGTGGTGTAGAGAAGAGGCGTTTGCGATCGCAGCGCCCTGTCTAAAAATTGCTGTTCCCTCAGGCTGCCTCAGAGACAGCCACTGCTTTTCATCCATTGAGAGGTCACGCCAGCAGCGTAGGTCATTCTCTATGACAAAATCTTGAAAGAAGCTTGCTGGGGCTGCTAGCGGTAGCGCTCCACAAAGGTGCGTCCGGCCGACATGGCCGCACTGCTGGTGGTGTAGAAAGTGCCGTCGCTAAGCACATCCAAGTCAGGCTTCACAATCCAACACTGGTAGCCCCGGTCTTTATTGTGGCTGACGCCAATAATCCAGCCGGTCATGGCTGAAACTTGCACGACCGAATCCGCGTCCATCGCAGTATCCTCCCGTGGGCCTACGACCCATTCCAAACCAAGGTCGAGGGCCAGAGCTGTGCGGTGTTATGGTAAATCAGATTGTGACCTGGGTTGGCAAAACCCCTGACTTTCTTCTCAATTCCCTAGGTCGATGCTGTACTCCTGCGCCCTTATCCTGTTGCTATGAGCAATCAAACCTTACCCCTCGACGATCGCCTCTACCGCTACCTACTCGACCACTCGGTACACGAAACTGAGGTGCTGACGGCCCTACGCCACGAGACCGCCCAGCACCCCATGGCCCAAATGCAGATTGCCCCAGAGCAGGGGCAGTTTATGGCGCTGCTGGTGCAGCTATTAGGGGTGACTAAGGCGCTAGAAATCGGCGTTTTTACGGGCTACAGTGCGCTGCGGGTAGCGCTGGCTATGCCCCCAGAGGGCAGGCTGGTGGCATGCGATGTGAGTGAAGAATATACAGCGATCGCCCGCCGCTACTGGGAGAAAGCTGGGGTCGCCCACAAAATTGACCTGCGCATTGCCCCTGCTACTGAAACCCTAGATCAGCTCATTGAAACTGGAGAAACCAACAGTTTTGACTTTGCCTTTATCGACGCCGACAAAAGCGGCTACCCCACCTACTACGAGCAGGCGCTACAACTGGTGAGGCCGGGGGGACTGATTGCGATCGACAATGTGCTGTGGTCAGGCCAGGTTGCTGATCCTACAGTCCAAGACAGTCGCACCAACACCCTGCGAGCCCTCAACGACACAATTCACCACGACGATCGCGTTATTGCCAGCCTGGTGCCCATTGCCGACGGCCTCACTATTGCTATGAAGAAATCCTAATAGCTATGTACTGATGGCCATTGCTAGTCACTCAGGTGCAGCGTAAACAGTAGGGTATTGAACAGTAAGTCCAACCATCTTTCAAGATTTTACTTTGAAAAAATTTTAGTATTTTGCCCATAAGAACTAGATGCCCGTCCTACCCTTACGAATCAACATGTAATTTAGAATGGCCTTGTTCAAAATGGGTATCAGCATTAGGCGTAGGTAACCCTAGATTACTTTGTGGATCTCGAATTGCCGGAAGTGCCAGGATCAACAGCTCCCAACCCAAAGGCACCGCCATCAAACCACTCCGACTTGAGTAATGACCACCAGTCTGCCGTTAAGCCCTCCAGAACGTACTCGTAAGGTATCCAGCCATAGCCCCCGTTGCCCCAACTAGGCCCCCAGGAATTGCGAATTAATATGGCTCCAGGCTTGGTGGGTTCACCATCCACACGATCAATACGCTTGTAGTCGTTGTAGCCAACAGCCACCGCCGCATGGCCACCCATCACTTGATCACGACTGCTAGGGTAAGGAATATGACCAAGACGAATATTCCTATCTCTGAAGAATGAACTGTAGACAGTAAACCCAAAAATACAAGGTAACCCTGCCGCCAGCACCGCCTTGATCTGAAATAGAAGTAGCTCTCGGGAGGATATAAAGGTATCTTTAGCTCCGCTACTGGCGGCATCTAACCGAAAATACTTGAGGGCCTGGTAGCTTTGAGCATAGGCGTAGCAAAATGCCGAAGGTTCTCCGTTGAAGTCTTCGGTACACCAAGGCCATGCTTCCTCAGGAGGAACTCCAAACAGCACCAGAGCTTTCATTGTTTGCCGCACCGAAGCGCCCGTATCGTCAGAGCGATTCATTAGGTTGCGCGCTGTTTTATACAAAAAACGGGCCGACAGATTAGTGTATTTACCATAGCGTTTTTGGGCAAAGTACTCGAGCAGCGATACTCCAGCAAAGGCAGTGCAAGCATTAATATCTTCCTGATCTTCAATAGGCGGGCACCAGTAGCTAAGATCGACTAAGCCCGGCAAAAAGAAGTAAAATTTGGTGGGGTTTTGAGTATAATCTGGCACGGTTCGGGCATTTACTTCAGACAGTCCCTTTCCCTCCACGTGCTTAGTAGCCTTTTGCATCATGTTGGCATTAATTGGCAACTGTACAACAGTAGGCTCAAAGAACAGTCCTTTGCTCTCTTTGCTCACCACTTGGGCTGTACCTGCTATCTGAGAATCAATACCCTGAATTTCGAATAGCTCTTTCTTAGAGGTTAAGAATGAAACTAGCTCAGCATCAGTTCCTTTTTTTTTGCCATTGGCACAGTATTCACCTTTGATACCGGTGAGAGCCTCTTCATCTACAGCCAATACAGCCAAGTCTAAGTCTTCTTCACCATGAATCTCTATAGGCCTTTTTGCAGGACTACCAGATGCCAAAGCAGATCCTGGGGGTTTTAGTCGAATATCATATTTTTCGCTAATAATCTCTCTGAGAAATCTGAAAAAGCTAGAATAAAGTTCTACATTCTTTGAATCCTCAGATAATTCATCCTCGATAAATTTTTTATAGGATTCAACTTCCTCATTTAAATTTGATTTTGATAGATTGTCAGCTAAGGTGTAGAGCCTTGGTCCAACAAAAAGAGTAGCTAGAGAATGGATGCGCTGACTTTGCTCATCATCATGGACATTAAGTACCTTAGGCATGTCTTGCAAAATTTTATTCAACCAAGCTTTGGGAACTGTGTTAGAAAAGCGTTGCCAGCGCTTAGGCAAGGACTCTCTCTTAGAGGAAATACGAAAATATCTATCAATTTCTTTTTTTAAGAGCATTTCTAAAGATGCCAAAAAATAAGGTCTATAGTTTAAGTTTTCGTCCCAAATACGATCAATTTTTACGATAGTCTCTTCAAACAAAACGACAATGACTTTCCTAAGTTCCTGAAGCTCTTCAACTTGGTCAGATGTTTTTTCCGAAGAATATTCAAGGAACAGACTTTTGTAATTTCCAACGCTTAAAACATATTCCAATTGATATAGCTGGAAACAGCTATCTAATTTCTCAAAGCCAGAACTTACAGCTTGTCGATAATTGTCATAACTGGCGAGAGGAGAAAGTATCTGAAAGATTGCCGATATAAAGGGCTCAATAATATGAAACCACATGTGAAATTGTTGGTTAAAATCTTCACCTGATTGAATAATGAAGCTATCATTTAGGATAGACTTGCTTGAATTAACATTGTCCAAGGTATTAAGCAAATCTACCAAACTTCTAGATAGAAGTTGGTGCAATTCTTCAAAGACCGGCCGAATAGGAAATGAAGCAGGTTTTTGCTCTGAACTGCCTAAGTTGTTCTTATCTGTTTGATGGTTTTTAAAGTCGTCATCTAAGCTTTGGTAGGTAGCGATAGTAAGCTCATGGGATTTACTGATCAAAATACCCTTCAAGCTAGTTAAATTTGCTATTAAAGATTGAATGGATTCATCTAGAGTGGTTTTTCTTTCAGATTCAGTTGCTGGCAATAGTTTTATAGCATCCCTAAAACTATTGCTAATAACTTTCAGATTTTCGTGAATAATAGAGCTTAACTCTACTTTAATCCTGGCAGCATGCTTACTTTGGTTGGCAGCAAGGGGATATTGTCCATAAAAATATTCAAATGTTTGTTCAATTGAGCAGTCAAATTTTGCACATAACCAAATATAAGTAAGCTGTTGAAAGACTTCTTTCAAAATGTCGTGAGGTATGATAGAGGATGGACATAAAAGCTCTACATTTTTCTCCTTAAATGGTCTTTTGGGATTGGCTAGCTTGGTCTTGATAGCAGTGTAGGTTCTAAGACCTACAATACCATCTTCAACTAATGAGTGCTTTCCTTGGAAGTCCTTCACAACTTTCTCAAGACTGGTATCAAAAGTTGGGTCTTGTAGCCAATCGATAAGCTTATTGATATCATTAGGAAATAATTCCTCAGAATGCACAAAGACATTTTGATTTGGGCTTGAAGCGTTTTCGGATTTTCCTGTTTTGTGAACATCAAATTCTCGATACATCCAGTAAAGAACTTGCTTAAGCTGAATGATTTCTTTTGCCTGAGACTGCTCGATTTGAAGAATGTTTTTATTAACAACTTGTTCTGATTTTCGGAGGATTTTATAGACTTGAACGTTGGGAAAACTGGTGTCTCCCAATAATTGCTTATAGATGGCTTCGAGTTGTTCAGTGCTATCTGGATTAATGTCTCTCAGGAGTTTGGCCAGACTGTTGACAATATTTTCTAGATGTTCTGTTCCTTCACGAGACAGAATTCTTGTTTTATTTTCTAAAGCTAGGGTTAGACTCGGGTCGGTAATATCTGGCAGATCAGGAATCCAGCCAAATCCTTTTTTCTGCCAGTGGGCGCTTGAGCTTGATTGGGCCATTATGGTTGCTCCGGGGGTTGACTGAGTTGGGTTACGCCTTTGCAGAGCTGATTGGCTGGAATGGGCTGAGTTTTTAGGTAGTTTTGTACCCAGGTACAGCCCTGGTGAACTAGACCATCTAGAGTCAAGAAACTAGCTTCCTGATTCCAAATGATGACGCGGCCATCGGAACTGGCAGAGGCCAGTCTGCTATCTTTGAAACTGAGGCTGTTGACGGCTTCTTTGTGACCGAACAGCGTCATGAGCAATGTTCCGTCGCGGTGCCAGATTTTAATGGAATGATCATTGCTAGCACTGTAGAGGAGTTGACCATCAGCACTAAACTGGACGCTGTTGACGATCGCAGTATGACCATCTAAAGTCTTTAGCCATTGTCCCTGGCCATTCCACAGTCGAATGGTTTGGTCGGAGCTAGCCATAGCAATCAGGTCGTTATCAGGGCTAAAGGCCACTCCCCAAATGGGGGCCAAAGGCCCATCTAAAGGGGTGATTAGGGTTTGGGTTTGGAGATCCCACAGTTTGGCAGTGCCATCATTACTGGCGCTAATCAGCTGACTGCCATCGGCGTTGAAGTCTATTGAGCTGACGAAGGATTGATGCCCAGGCAAAGAGAAGAGTGGATTGCCATCGATATCCCAGAGTTTGACTAAATTATCGTCGCCCCCCGACGCAACACGATCGCCCTGGGGGCTAATACTAACTCCATAGGTGACCTTCCCATGGGCATTGGGAATCGCCTTAAGAAATTCTCCTGCCTCTGTCCAAAGGCGAAGACTACCGTCTAAATCGCCGCTGACAATGCGATCGCCTTGGGGATTAAACCGGATTTTGGTGCCTTCTTGGCCTGAATTTGGCAAAAACTGTGGCGATAGGCTTTGTTCATTTGCTAATGCCCACAGCAACACCTTGCCATCAAACCGAGTAGCCGCTAGTTGAGGTTTTTTGGGGTTGAAACTAACATCGACCATCCCGCTGGAATCCGCAAAGGGTGAAGGTAAAACGTTTAACCTTTGGGCCGTATTGATGTCCCAGAGAATGACTCGCTGGTCGTCACCGGCCGAAGCTAGAGTGGTGCCATCGTCGTTAAAGCTGACACTGTTAGCTAGTAAAGAATGTCCATTTAGGGTTGCAAGCAGGTGACCCTGCATATCCCATAGATCAATGGCCCCACTATTACGGGCAGCAGCAATGGTAAGACCGTCGCGGCTGAAGGCTACTTGTCGCACAGCGCTGAGATCTTCAGAAGGCAGCAATCGCACGGGTTCCCCCGTGGCTTTCCAAAGACGCACATTGCCCTCGTCATCTCCTGAAACAAGCCATCGTGGATCTGCCTGGGGGCTAAAGCGAACAGTCATGACTCGGCCTCGATGGCCGAGGAGAGGCGGAGGCTTAGGCTCACCATTAGAATGCCAAAGTTTGATAGTGCTGTCGGCACTGGCACTAGCCAAAGTTAGGCCATCGGGGCTAAAAGCAATGTCGCGTATCGGCTGGGTGTGAGCGAGGATAGAATTCTTAAGACTTCCTTGCCTATCCCACAGCCTGATAGTGCCATCTTCACCAGCACTGGCAAAGCGATCGCCTTGCGGATCAAACTGTAACGCGAGAATATAGCCATCATGGGCTTGAATAGGTGTCCCCTGCGATATTCCCTGGTTTGACCAGAGCTTGATGATGCCACTGACATCGGCACTGGCAATAGTGGTGCCATCGGGACTGAATACAGCATCCAGCACATCAGTATCGTGGGACATTTCTACTGGCTTGGGCTGTCCATGCTGATCCCATAGTTTGACGGTGTTGTCATAACTGGCAGTGGCGATGGTTTTACCGTCGGGGCTAAATGTAACGGACTCAATAGCATCAGTGTGGCCCTCCAGACGATTCTTTTCGCGCACCCAGTAGACGCCTTGAGCTAGGGCAGTCATCACATCAGCCTGGAGGTCGGGGGGGCGGAGGAAAGCAGGCATACGCTGGAGTTGGGAGCCTGCTTCGAGAGCATGCAGGAGGGGTTCCAGCGTGTCGCGGTTGGCGGTAAACCCAGCGTTAGTAGTTTGGGTGAGGGCTTTGATCTGGCCCTGTTCGGCTCGAATCCATTGGTCGAGGGCGAGAAACGTCAGGCCGCTCACAGCAGCTAGGGCAACACCCACCCCAGCAATCGTGCGGCGCAGGCGCTGCACTTCGCGGCGGTGTGCTTGGTCGGCGAGGGCTTCGCTGGCGTTGATGAAGGCGGTTTCTTCAGAACAGAAATTGCCAAAGCGATCGCATAGCTCCATCTTCTGAGCCATTAGCCATTGCAGCTTGCTGCCCTGCCACAGCTCGGCTTCTGCCTGAGTCGAGTTCTGCTGGTGCAGGTCGTGCCAGCGAATAGCGTCGTCCTTAAGCTGGTTGCGTAGGCGAATTAGGGGTTTGCTTTCTTCAATCCAGCGCTTCAGGGTATCCCAGGAGTCGATCAGGGTTTCGTGGGCTAGTTCGACGACGGCGCTGCTGTCGGGGCTAGGGCGATCGCTCACCAGCAGACTCGCGTTGATTAACTGCTCTAGCACCTTTTGCTCCGCCGGGTCGCGAAACTCCGTGAGGATGGCGCGGCGGCTGACGGCCTTACCGATAGCGGTGGTGCCCACATCGGCGGTGGTGGTATCGACCAATTGCAGAAAGATGTGTTTAGCCGCCTGCTGCTCAGCGGTAGAGAGCCCGTTGTAGATTTCATCGACCCGCCGCTGGAGGGCTCCGCGTACGCCGCCAATCTGGCGGTAGGTGCTGGTGCGGAGCATGCGATCGCTCAGATCGCCGCTGCTCTCCCACAGCAGCTTGAGTGTGTACTGCAATAGCGGCAGGGAAATACGCTCGGCCTCGCCGGTTTCATTGCGGCCCTTAAGACCCTGAATGATTTCTGCCACCAAACCGGGTTCAAAGACCACGCCGTGGTGGGCAGCGGGCTGCTCGATGGCCAGCCGCAGTTCGTCATCGCCTAGGTCGGTGATTAGCTCTGAGCGTTGCAGAATGCCGTTGAGGCTGGGGTAGGCGCTAAGGCGATCGAGAAAATCGGCCCGCATAGCCACAACTAAATTTAGCGAAAGCAGCTCAGCTCTTACGAGGTTCACCAGATTATCGATAAAACTTTGGCGGATAAGGCCATCGGTACAAAGAGTAAAGAGTTCCTCAAACTGGTCAATGAAGATCAGCCATTCATCCTCTGCCGGTTTGATGGTTTGGGCGGATTTGATCAGACTGTCGGGATGTCTTGATAGCAAAAATTCGGTTTCTGCTTGGCGATAACCGGCGTTGGTCAGACTGGCCCGAAATGACTCAAAGGGGTTGCGATCGGGGGTGCAGATCAGCTCTCGAAAATCGCCGCTCTGCTGTTGGGCTAGTTGGGGTATCAACCCAGCACGAATCAGCGAAGATTTACCACTGCCCGAAGCCCCTAGCACCAGCAAAAAGTGGTCTTGCAGGCGCTCTTGCAGGTGAGCAATCATGCGATCGCGGCCAAAGAACAGGTCGCGATCGCGCACCTCAAACTTGCGTAGGCCAATGTAGGGCGATCGGGAGTTGAGAGGCCGGGCTTTGACCTCGTCAAAAGCCACCTGCAGAATGTGGGTGTAGGCAATTTGGGCGTGGGACTGATCGATGGTGGTCTGGGAGAAATCGATCCTATGGCCCTCACCATCAACCTGAAAGTTTCCTCCGATCGTTAGGTCCTGCGCTTGGGACGACGAGTCCAAATCGCGCCCTGGGTTGGCCTCAGGGTTACTCATAGGAGTACCATAGCGTTGGCTACTAGGCCTGCTACCCGCATTACTGGCTCGGCCAGGGTTTCTACACCAGCCAGCCCCTTGCGCAGAGCCTCTACCGACTGATCAATCAAATCCTTATCAGGCTTTTCCTTCTCAAGTTCAGCCGCCATAGTTTCAATGGGCACCTTGGCAGTGGCTTTCTCAATGGAGTTAAGGCCACCCGCTCTGAGTACCTGCTGCTGAAGCTCTGTTAGGGCTTGCAGTAGAGCTTGGGTGGTGTCGCTATTGCCGTGATTGGGGCCATCGGTAGCATTACCAACCGTCTGCTTCTGGCTCATATCTACCGTGACACCGCTACCACTAACCTGAAAGTTGCCACCCACATCCATAGAACGGCTTTGCTGAGTGACACTATTCGCTGGGGTAGCTGTTTCCAGCACAGTGCTCAATTGAGCCTTGAGGCTTGCTTTTTCTTCAGTACTAAGACTGCCGATAATTTCAAGGATTTCGTTAACAGTGTATTTAGGCATAATGATCACCTTGGTTCTATTGGGAAAGCACTTAGGTTGCTTTGCCAATGGAACCAAGCATAGCGGTAGTCCTGGGAAGGGTGTTAAATCTCAGAAATACTTAAACAATCGCCGGTTCTTGCCCCAATTTTGTGTTCTATTTGCCAATGCAGAATCGACTAAAGATTTCATCGAGCATGGATTCGGTGATTTCATCGCCGGTAATGCTGCCTAGGGCCGCGATCGCACTCCTTAAATCAATCGTCCAAAAATCCAGCGGTAGCTGATTCTCAATGGTTTGCTGCACTTGGTGAAGAGCATTGCGGGCCGCCGTTAGGGCGGCTCCCTGACGCTGGTTGACGGTGAACTCTAGATTGGCTGTGGTGAGCTGATCGGCGTGGAGCGCGTTGAGAATCGCCTGCTCTAGGGCATCAATCCCCTGCTGCTGGGCGGCGGCGGTGTGAACTATAGGCAAGTTACGAGGCAGCATGAGCTGATTCACGGCATCAGTGGCCACCAGATCCACTTTATTAATGACCAAAATTAGGCAAGTCTTCTGTACCGACTCGTAGAGCTGCTGGTCGGCTTCAGTCCACCCAGCGGCGGCATCGATGGTGAGCAACACTAGGTCTGCGCCCTGGGCTACTTGGCGCGATCGCGCAATTCCCATCTGCTCCACCGGGTCGCTGGCCTCGCGAATGCCCGCTGTATCGAGCACCTGAATAGGAATGCCGCCCACCACCAGCTGCGACTCCACCACATCGCGGGTAGTGCCGGGCAGGTCGGTGACAATAGCGCGATCGCAGCGGCTCCAGGCGTTGAGCAGGCTCGACTTGCCCACGTTGGGGCGACCCACAATCGCCACCTTGAGCCCAGTACGCAGCAGTTCCCCCGACTCTGCTGTGGTTAGCATGCGCTCGATCTCTGCCAGCACGGCGGTTAATTGCGATCGCACCGTCTTCTCATCCAAGGGCGGCAGGTCGTCTTCAAAGTCAATGCGGGCCTCCACCTCGGCCAGCACGTCGAGGCAAGTCGAGCGCAGCTGGCGGATGGGCTGGGTAAGCTTGCCCTGTACCCCTGCCAGGGCTGTCTTCGCCGCCAGGTTTGACTGGGCCGCCACCAGATCGGCCACTCCTTCTGCCTGGGTGAGGTCAAGCCGCCCGTTCAAGAACGCCCGCAGAGTAAATTCGCCTGGTTCCGCCAGCCTTGCCCCTTGACTTAGGCAGAGCTGAAGCACTTGCTGCACCGCCATTAGCCCACCGTGGCAGTGAAACTCCACCACATCCTCGCGGGTATAAGAACGGGGGGTTAGCATAAGCAGCAGTAGGGCTTCATCTACTGGCTGCCGGGTATGGGGATCGCGGACCTGGCCGTAGAGAATGCGGTGGCTTTCCCAGGGTTGTTTGCCGGGGGCGTAGAATAGCTCGCGGGCGATCGCCACGGCTTCCGCTCCAGACAGGCGCACAATGCCGACGCTGCCCTGCTGGGGGGCAATGGCGGTGGCGATCGCCGCAATTGTCTTGCCCTGAACTGTCGAGGGTAACGCCTGTTGCTGAGCGGCAGCGCTATCCATAGCATCTATCCTGCAGGGTGAAGTGATGTTGAAGCCCAGGGAGAGTCTGATAAAGCGCCGATCTACTGGGTAGAATAGAAAAGAATCTTTACGTGTCTCTAAGATTCTACCGCTGAGTTTTTCTGCCTACCAAGGGGTAGTCTACCAAGCCTTTAGGAAGGGCTACCCACTTAACTACTGTTGAGCTGTCTCTATTTTTCACTTCCCCTAGGTTCTTGGGGGAACTTAGCCTTTGGTATACCCTCGTCTATGATCACTACGCCTACAACTGAATCGACCCCCGACCCTAAGCCCGTGATGCGGAAAACGACTCAACCCCAGTGGCAGCGGCAGCTCCGCTATCTGTACCTGCGTTTTTTGCGGCTTCAGGGCACTCCTGAACAGCTAGCTCGGGGTATGGCCTCGGGGATATTTTCCGGTTGCTTTCCTCTGTTTGGCTTTCAAATCCTGATTGGGGTGGCCGTAGCTACGGTACTGAGGGGCAACCGTATGATGGCGGCAGCGGCCACCTGGATCAGCAACCCCTTCACCTACGTGCCTATTTTTGCCTTTAACTACCAGGTGGGGCTATGGCTCTTAGGGGGCAAGGCCACCCAAGCCTTTGACAACCTCGACACCCTCAAAAGCTGGATGGATATGGGCACCGAGGTATCGGTGCGGCTGATGTTGGGCAGCACGGTCGTGGGCTTGGTGGCGGGAGTAGCCAGCTACTTTGTCGGTCTACCGCTGATTCAACGGGTGCGATCGCGCCAGAGTGGCCGGCAGCAGCGCCAGCTAGAAAACCCCTCTGGGTTAGAGAACCTTATCCAGCCCGTAGATTAGCGATTTTAGGGCGATCACCCGGCGAATGCAGAGCAGCACACCAGGCATAAAGCTGGCGCGATCGCTGGTGTCGTGGCGCAGGGTGTAGAGCTGCCCCGGTGAGCCAAACAAAATCTCTTGGTGGGCAATCAGCCCCGGCAGCCGCACGCTGTGGATATTAATACCCTCGGGAGTTGTGCCGCCTCGGACCCCGGGGATAGTTTCGGTTTCTTTAACCAGCGGGGTGTTGAAGGTTTTTTGCGCCTCTGCCAGCATTTGAGCGGTTTGTACGGCAGTGCCGCTGGGGGCATCGGCCTTTTGGTTGTGGTGCAGCTCAATGATCTCAACATGGTCGAAGTACTGAGCGGCCTGCTGAGCGGCCTGC
The DNA here is from genome assembly GCA_019359285.1 of Nodosilinea sp. WJT8-NPBG4. GTDB lineage: Bacteria > Cyanobacteriota > Cyanobacteriia > Phormidesmidales > Phormidesmidaceae > Nodosilinea. Next base: position 47,341 of record JAHHHQ010000066.1, on the reverse strand, counting down.
TGCATTAGCACCACCCCAATGGAAAAGTTGGGCACGATCAGGCAGCCAGTGCTGGCCTTGTCGGCAAACTCTGCCAGGTCGCGAATCTGCGCATTGCTCAGGCCAGTGGTGCCGACCACAGGACGCACTCCGTAAGCGATCGCGGCCCGCACCGATTCATAGACGCTATCGGGATGGGAGAGGTCAACCATTACTGCCAAGCCCTCGCTCTGGGCAGCCACCAGGGTTGCCTCTAGGTCGTTCATGACCGGCACTTCCAGGGGCTTATAGCCGATCACCTCGCCAATATCTTGGCCCATCAGCTCAGGATTTCTGCCGATCGCCCCCACTAGAGTAATATCTGGGGCCTGATCGATGGCTTTGATGACCTCACGGCCCATTTTGCCGTAGGCTCCGTTAACCACGACGGGAATAGTTGATTGGGTAGGCATAGGAATTCGTTGAGCGGGCTAAGAGAACAGCAGGTCGGTAAGTCCAACGATCAACGGGCTACCAGTCGTGACGTTTCTACGTCTCAACTTGCCAGCATCTCAACCTTCAGACCCGCCTGGCTGACTACTGAAACTTTCGTTCTAGAGACTTGAGATATTCAGTGTTGACCCCTGACTCGCGAGGTAAGGAGATTTTGCCGGTGCGGGCAATTTCGCGAATGCCAAAGCGGTTGAGCACCTGCACGATCGCCACCATCTTGCCGGGGTCACCCACCACCTCTAGGGTGAGCGAGTCTTCAGACACATCTACCACCCGCGCCCGAAAGATTTGGGCGAACTCGATAATTTCAGAGCGGCTGGTGCTGGTCGCATTGACCTTAAGCAACATCAGTTCCCGCTCGACGCAGGGTGTGTCGGTGACATCGTTAACCTTGAGCACGTTGATCAACTTGTAGAGCTGCTTGGTGAGCTGCTCGATCACCGCATCGTCGCCGGGCACCACCATGGTGATGCGAGAAATGCCCGAGGTTTCAGCCGGTCCCACCGCTAGGCTCTCAATGTTAAACCCGCGCCGGGCAAACAGACCGGCAATGCGGCTCAGCACCCCAGCCTCGTCTTCAACCAGCACAGAGAGGGTGTGTTTGATGGCCTGCTGAGGAGCCACAGCCGAACTGGGGAGAATAGAAGGGTTAACCATAGGGCCTGGGGATGTAAAAGGTTTCAGCACCAGCGCTGATTCGCGGTAAGTTGCAAAACTAGCAAACCTCAATACTATCCCGAAAGTTCCTGCCTTAAAACCATCACTCCTACACCCATTCACCATTTCTCCTGACAAAACGCTGAACTCCTTCACCCTTTCTCCTCCAGGGACGTTTTGCAGGGGCGATCGCCAACGAGAGGTTTGTGCTCAGCTCGCTCAAAAGACAAACACCTTCGCTGCTGCTTAGAAGCCGCTAACGCAGACGGACACCGGCTCTCTCCCTTGCCCATCTGATCCTTACATCTCCGTCTCACTTGGCTTCACAAACCCTTCAAAGCCCGCCCACATCACCTAGATTGGGTATCCTTGAGGCACTAGCCTACCGTCACTGTATTGGCATGAGCTTATCTGGCCCCGCTAAAGAGATTCAGTCCCTTAAGGGGCGCTTTCTCGACCTGATTAACTTGCGCCCTGGGGAAGAAGAGCGCACGCTGCTCATGTTTGCCTCTTACACTGCCACTTCCATGGGCATTTTGTGGCTGGAGGTGAGCTCGGCGGCGCTATTTTTGGGCCAATACGGGGCAGCCAGCCTGCCTTGGATCTATATCTTTAGTGCTGGGGTGGGGCTGGGACTGAGCGTGGTCTATTCCTGGCTACAGCGGCTGTTTCCGCTGCGCCGGGTGATTGTGATCATCGCCATGCTGATGGCTGTGCCAATTTTGGGGTTTCGCTGGGGGCTGACGATACCGTGGCTAGCGGCTCCCATGGTGTTTTCGATGCGGCTGTGGATTGAAGCCATCTATGGGCTCAATGACCTCAATCTGTCGGTGACCGCCAACCAGCTATTTAACATTCGCGAGATCAAGCGAGCGTTTCCAATTGTTAGTAGCGGCAATCTGGTAGCCGATGTGATCAGCGGCTTTTCGGTGTACCTTCTGCTGAAGCTGATTGGGCTGCAAAACGTGCTGCTACTGTCCTTTGTGGTGATGGTGGCGGGGGCAGTCATTTTGTACCACCTCAGCCGTAACTACGAGCACGCCTTCCCTGACTCGCCTCGACGCCAGGCAGAAGATGCTGAGACGGTGGAAAGCTTCAAGTCGCGCCAGCGGCTTCAGGGGCCAATCCAGCAGTACGTGGTGCTGCTGTTTTCGTTCTTTGTGCTGGCCCAGATGCTGCTGTTCTCCATTGAGTTTCAGTTCTTTAACCAGCTGGAAACCAGCCTGGACGGGGACGCCATTGCGGTTTTTTTGGGCTTTTTTAGCGGCCTGCTGGGGCTGATTGAGTTGTTCACCCAATGGTTTACCTCCAGCCGACTGATCGAGCGGGAGGGGGTGTTTAAGGTGGCCTTGGTGCTGCCTTCGGTGATTTTGGTGATTGGGGTGATTACGCTGGTGGCCAGCTACCCGGTGCGAATTGGGTTAATGGTCATGTTCGTCGGGCTGATTGTGCTGAAGTTTTTTGATGAGTGGGTGCGCTACACCCTGGTAGCCACCACGCGCCCGATCCTGTTTCAGCCGATTCCTGACCAGGTGCGCAGCACGGTGCAGTCGTGGGTGGGGGGTATTGCCGAGCCGCTATCGATGGGGGGCACGGGGGTGGCCATTTTGGTCACCATTGCCCTGTGTAACCGGGTTGGGCTGGTCGATACTTTGGTGCAGGCGCGCCTGTTTTTGCTGGGCACCCTGGTGGCGGCGCTGGTGTGGTTTGCGATTATGGTGATGCTGCGATCGCGCTACCTCAACCTGCTGGTGCGGGGGGCCGAGCGCGGCCTGCTGACCTTTTCTGATGCCAACCTGCGGGTGCTCAAACGGGCCTTTATTGAGCAGCTCGAAAAGCCTGGATTGGATGCCAACAAGCGATCGTGCATTGAGCTGCTGAGCCACATTGACCCCAAAAATGTAGGCGAGATCTTGGCTCCCCGCCTAGCCGATCTACCCCCGGCCCTCCAGCGCCAAAGCCTAGAGGCGATGCTAGAGTATCCCAACTCGGCCTACACCGCCCAGGTGCAGGAGCTGCTAGAGGTGCCCAATCAGGCTCCTGAAATTTTGGCCCTAGCCCTACGCTACGTGTGGCTGGCCCAGGAGCGCTTTGACATCAACGATCTGCGCCCCTACCTGCCACCGGAGGTGGATGCAGTGGTGCGGGGCACAGCGGCCTCCCTCATGCTGCGGCGGGGCAACCTACAGGAGCGGGCCGAGGCCACCGCCACCCTGCGCAAAATGCTGGTGCATGACGAAGAGCGAGAGCGGGTAATGGGCTGCCGCGCCCTGGGTGAGGCCGACTATATGGAATCGCTCAGCATTTATATTGACGATTTGCTGCAAGATTCGTCGCTACGAGTGCGGCGGGCGATATTGGAGGCGATCGCCGCCACTCAGTACAAAAAATATTACCCCTCGCTGCTCAAGGCGCTCCAGTACAAGTCAACCCGCGAAGCCGCCGTAGCCGCCCTCACCCGACTGGGTAACGAGGCCCTGCCTATGCTCCAAGAGCTTGCCCTCGACAGCTACCGTCCCGAAATTTTGCGCAACCAGGCCTGGCAAGTGATTGGCAACATTGGCACTGTACCTGCCCTGGAATTTTTAATTCAAAACCTAATTACCACCTGGGGCAGCACCCGCCGCCATATTCTGCGGATTTTGCTCAGCCTGTACCAGGAGTCAGGGGTAAAGCGATCGTCTCTGATCGACGAGGCTTTAGATCGCATGCTGGGCCGCAGCGGCATTGAAGATCTGCTGAATACGGAGCTGGCCTTTGCCGGGCAGATGCTAGCTGCTAAGGTCGATTTGGCACCCAATCGCGTTGAGGGCATTGAGGCCGACCTACTGCGCAAAGCCCTTGACGGGCTACAGGCAGACGCCACCGAGCGGCTGTTTATGCTGCTGCGGTTTGTGTCGCCCGCTACTGCCATTCAAGCAGCCCAGGTGAGCCTCAGCGGGTCGGCCGCCCAGTGGGCCAGGGGCATCGAAATTCTCGACAACGTGGTGGATGTGGCCAACAAACGGTCGATTCTGATCCTGCTCGATCGCCGTCTGGACGCCGACAAGCTGAAGCTGCTGGCTCTATCTACACCGCTGATACCCTATGGGCCAATGCTGCCCCGCGATCGCCTGCGTCAGCTGCTCGACCTGCGCAACTTTTTGTCAGACTGGACCATTGCCTGCTGCTTTCACTTGGCCCGCGTACAGCGGTGGAATCTTACCGCCGAGCACACCCTAGCCTCGCTCCAGCACCCCACCGGCTTTGTGCGCGAAGCTGTGCTGACCTACTTAGCCGTGGCGTCGCCCCGCGCCCTGCGGGAGCTGCTGCCCCTGATGCAGCAAGACGCCGACCCGCTGGTGCTGGCCCAGGTTAAACAGCTGATCAACACCTATAATCTGGAGCCGAGTCCCTCCGCTAGCTGACGCATTTTGGCCCCGTTCATCCGCCGTTGCCCCGTAGATTAAACAGTTCTCGTATGTTAAACAGCGTCGAACGACTCCTTTTCATTCGCAACGTCCCCATGTTCAAAGAGCTGCGGGATGACTTTTTGGTGCGGCTGGCCTCGGTGATGGATGAGGTGTTCTACGACAGCAACTACACCATCATCACCGAAGGCCAAGAGGGGCGATCGATGTACATTGTGGTGTCGGGCCGCGTCAGTGTGCATATTGGCGGTCAGGAAGTGGCTCAGCTCAAAGAAGACGAATGCTTTGGCGAAATGTCGGTGTTCGATGCCGAGCCGCGATCGGCCTCGGTCACCACCCTGGAACCCTGTGCCTGCCTGGTGCTCACCCAACAGCAGCTCTACGACGCCATTGACGAAACTCCCGGTATTGCGGTCAATGTCATTCGCCTGCTATCGCGTCGCATTCGCGAGCTTAACCAAGATCTCAACCAGGTCAAGCAGCAGCTGACGCAGCCTTCACCGTTCCCCCAAACCCGACCCCAGTGGTATAGGCCTCTACCTTTTCCGCCGTCGGAACCCCTGGCACGATCGGGCAGCTAGGGATTGAGGCTCTGGGGTGCAAGGTTTAAGCAAGGCTAGAACCGTGACCTGAGGACATTTCTAGAAAAGGGGGTGTAAGCCAAACCCCGGATAATTCCGTCAACTTGCACGCTGCTCAATCGTGCCAGAAATGCTTGAAGAGGTCTGAAACCGTGCGCAATGACGACCGATAAGCGTCCCTATCGCCATCCATGGCGACTCACAGCACAATTGTAGCTTTCTGGTTTACAACCATCTATAGAAAATTTTTGCCTTGAGGAAGCCCGCGACCATAGCGGCGAAGAATAAGCAACTCACCGTCTAGGCGTTAGAATTCAGAGCTCCCTCCAAGGCATTGCCTGAATACCTACCCACTCGCTTAACTCATTGCAGAGCCATTCAATTTCCTGACGATTGCCGTTGACGATGATCATTCGATTATCAGCTGGGATTTCATGACTATCGCTGTTAACGATAGTCATGCGATCATCAGTTAGGACTTCCCGACGCTCGCCATTAACGATAATCGTTCGATCATCAGCGGGGAAGTTCAAGTTGAGTCGATAGCGGGCCAAGGTCTCCGCGCCAACAGAAATGCTCATTAGTCTTTCTTGAAAAATTACAGTCGATTCCACACCTTTTAGGAGGTTAAGAGTAACAAGAACTGCGCTATCTTTTTTTGAAATATGACATTAGCACTAGTGTTATTGAATAAGTTTTTAGCATTTTCAAAGAATTTGCCAAGCACTTTCTCTCGGCTTGAATCTTGAAGTATAGGTTGTAGCTTAATAAAAACTACAATTAGAAGCCAAGAGGTAAACAACAGGGTAACCCAAAAATTAATAAAAAGCATTGCAACCGTTATTGTGGCTAGTACTAAATAAGTCAAGAACATCCAGGTATCATTCATGCCTGAAAAGATATATTGAATTTGCTTTGATGGTACTTGTAGTTGAAGAGTGGTTGGAGTTGCCGTCAGAGAAATATAGGATGAACGTGTTGTTGTATCTAAGTGTTTTTTTGTATGGTCAATGGCGCTTTTGGCTCTTGGCGAGGCTTGAGAAGATGTAGCCTTGCGTCTTGTGCTGTTGCCGGTCTTTTAGCTAGGCTTGGGTCTGTTAGCCATTCGATCCAACTGATGAAAGATCCGCTGAGGGACGTCAAGTGCTTAAATTCCACGTGTAAATCGTTCTGAGGCAAATCGGCAGGATGTTGACCTGTCGCTAAATAAATCAAGGTCATACCGACACCATACAAATCGGATGCGGGTAACGACCTTCCACCAAATTGTTCGGGTGGTATATAACCATAGGTGCCGACTACGGTTACCGTACCACCATGAGCGGCTGTTTGTACTGAGCCAAAATCAATCAGATAAACCTCACCCGGACTATTACCGCTGCGGTTTTTAAGCAACACATTGCTCGGTTTAATATCGCGATGAATGACAGGCGGTTGAAGGCAATAAAGGTACTCTAAAATATCTAGCAAGTCTTTAGCAATTGCTGTTAAATCTGCTTCACTAAACCTGCATCCATCCTGTATTCATTGTTGGAGTGAGTGTGCCTCAATATAACTTTGTACTAGCGCAGAACTCTTGCCGAACTCAATTTCTACCTCAAAAAAATCAAGGTATTGGGGTATTGCTGGGTGATCAAGAGCTTTGAGGGTTTCTGCCTCACGCTCAAATAATTTCAAATCCTCCCAGGTAAAATCTGGACTAAACAGTAAGAGTTTAATGACAACAGGCAGTTGGTTCTTTAAATCGAGCGCCAAAAGCGTTTGCCGTCCGGGTTTGCGGCCTAGCAGTGCTTGAATTTGATAGCGATCGTGCAAGATTTGGTTTACAAACGGGCTGCCAGCACTGCCATCGAAATCGGCCATTGGTAAACCTTTTTGAGCTGAACACTACGGATGTCTTTGGCATCTTTGCATCAAAGGTACCCACTCTATGGGGGGCACCCCCGAGATCAGCAATCAATGTGCACGGTTGATAGCGAACGCTGTCATTTGCTACAACTCGCCATTCTGTCGCGTCTACTTATCAAGTACGAGGTCAGTGGGAATGCGAAAGCCCTAGCCATCATCAAGGAGATCTCACTGGCGGCTTGGCGACACATCCATCTGAATGGTCAATACACCCACATCACCGGGCAGGTGATCGACATGGATGCGATTGCGGCAGGGCTGAATTTGGGCTGATGGAAATTTCTGGGTTTTGGGCTTACACCCCCTAAAAGGGTTACTCCTGTGCATGGGGTGGGCACGTAGGCTTTGCTATGAGGGTGTGTTCTTTATCCAAAAATCCCTTGCACCTTGGGGCTTAAAACTTTTAACCCATTCCTCTTCATCACAATTTTTCTTAACCCTGCGACGCGTCTTTAGGGCTTGGGCAAGCTAACGGTACGATGCCGTTTTTGAGGATTTGCCCATGGGGGTACTGATACTGCTGGTGGCCGTACTGCTGATTGCGGCGGTCTTTTTTGTCAATCTCTACAACCGGTTGGTGACTGGGCGCAATCGTTACCAAAACGCCTACGCCCAGATCGATGTGCAGTTGCGCCGCCGCTACGACCTAATTCCTAACCTGGTGGAGAGCGTCAAGGGCTATATGGCCCACGAGAAAGAAACCCTGACGGCAGTAATCAACGCGCGTAACAGTGCTATGAGCGCCAGCCGTCAAGCGGCCCAGGCTCCGGGCGATCCGCAAGCGATGACGCAGCTAGCTGCCGCCGAGGGCATGCTCGACAGCACTCTGGGGCGATTTTTTGCGCTATCGGAAGCTTACCCCGACCTCAAGGCCAACCAAAATATGGCCCAGCTGATCGAAGAACTGCGCTCCACCGAAAACCGTATCGCCTTTGCTCGCCAAGCGTTTAATGACGCTGTCACCCTCTATAACACCCAGCGGGAGATGTTTCCCGGCAACCTGATCGCAGGCAGCTTTAACTTCAATCCGGCTCAACTGCTTGAAGAAAGCACTCCTGAGGTCAAAGCAGTCCCCCGCGTATCCTTTAGCTAGCCATGAATTTCTTCGAGCATCAAGACCAGGCCCGTCGCAACACCACCAAGCTGCTGCTGCTGTTTGGGCTGTCGATCGCAGTGATGATCGCGGCATTCTATGGGGTTGCGATCGCGATTCTATTCACTCAGGCAACTCCAGAGCTAGGCGGGCTTGGGGCGCTCTGGCGGCCTGGAGTCTTCTTTTGGGTGGCCAGCGGTACCTTGGCCTTTATGGTGGTGGGCAGCTCGACCAAAATGGCCCAGCTTAGCCAGGGGGGCCACAGCCTAGCCAAAGGGCTGGGTGGTCGAGAGCTGAACCCCCTCACCGACGACCCCGATGAGCAGCGGTTGATCAACGTGGTCAGCGAGATGGCCCTAGCCTCGGGAACCCCTATCCCCGCTGTGTATCTGCTGGATGACGAGCTGGGTATCAACGCCTTTGCGGCCGGTCACACTGCTGATAAGGCCGTGATTGGAGTGACCCGTGGCTGTCTCGACCAGCTCAACCGCGACGAGCTACAAGGGGTCATTGGCCACGAGTTCAGCCACATTCTCAACGGCGACATGGGCCTCAACCTCAAGCTGATTGGGGTAATTCACGGTCTGCTGCTGATCTATATCGCCGGGCGGGTGGTGCTGCGCTTGAGCTGCTACTCCGACGGATCATCGCGGCGATCGAAGGACGACAAGGGAGCTGGGGCAGTATTGGCCGCGGCTTTGGCCATGGTAGTAATTGGCTACTTAGGGGTGCTGTGCGGACGGCTGATCAAAAGCGCCGTGTCGCGGGAACGAGAGTTTTTAGCCGATGCTTCGGCGGTGCAGTTTACCCGCAACCCCGAGGGTCTGACCGGAGCGCTGCGTAAGATTGGTCAGATTTCGGCGGGGTCGACGATGGTTTCCCCCATGGCTGAAACTGCCAGCCATCTATTGTTTGGTGAGGCCAACGGCTACCTGTCATTTTTGGGGGACTGGTTTGCCACCCATCCGCCTGTGGGCGAGCGACTGCGACGCCTGGGCCAGGTACCGATCCCCCAAGGCTCCTCTCCCGTAGTGGCCAAGGCATCAACCTTCAATTCTCCAGAAGAATCGCTGGTGATGGGGCTGCATGGGGGCACAAGCACCGCCGTGCACAAGGAAACTGCTGCGATCGCCTCCCCCGACCCAAGCCAATTTATGACCGCCATTGGCACCACCGATGCCCGGCGACTGGAGCAGGTGCGATCGCTGCTCAGCGAGCTGCCCGCCGAGATTAAGTTGGCCCTGCAAGACCCCAGTGCGGCTGCCGAGGTAGTTTATGCTCTGCTGGTGCGAACCAAGCCCGCCCTACAAACTCAGCAGATTGAGTACCTGTCCAACACCTATGGCCCAGATTGTAGAGAGCGAGTAGGACAGATTTACAATCAGGTTCGCGCCCTCAAGCTAGGGCAAGATCTGCTGTTGTTAGAGGCGCTGGTTCCCGCCCTCAAGCAACTCGACCCCGATGCGGGGAGAAAGTTTATCCAAACGGCCCAGGCTCTGAGCCAGCCAGGAGGGCGCCTGCTGCCCTCGAACTATCCACTGCAACTGATTCTGCGCAAACGACTGTCGAGTAATTCAGGTCAACCTGCGACCATCACCGACATAAATGATCTCTGGAACGACGCCCTTGTGGTGCTGGCCCTGCTAGCGCGGGTTGGCCACCCCCGCCCAGAGGATGCCCTCTACGCCTTTAAGCTGGGCCTTTCGCAACTGCCAGGGGCCAAAATGCAAACCTCCCCCAACCAGCTGCCTCCCGTTAACAGCGCTGACGTTAACACCAGCCTCAGCCGCTTAGAGCAGGCCGCTCCTAAACTTAAACAGACCATTGTCGATGCTTGTGCCCACACGGTGCTGGCCGACAACGATGTTACCCCCGCCGAGATGGGGCTGCTACGGGCGGTGGTGATTACCCTTGACTGCCCGGCACCACCTTTTCTTATTTAGTCCTTAACTAAGCTAATTGTGACAGGCTTGAATAGCCAGGGTTCAGGGTCTACGGTGTATGGTTCAGGGCCGGTCGTGAACCTGAAACTTTGAATCTTGAACTCTCACTAATCCGTCACCTTTGGCTTGGCAGACTACTAGCGCCGCTCTGACATTTTGTAGAGTTGGCACTCTGTTGATCCACTGCGCCCAAAAGGCCTATTCGGGCTGCAGTTCCGGCAAAACCCGCTGCATTCTGAGGGTGATTGCTTCAAGATCTCTGCTACAATTCGAAGTTGCGCTATTGTGCCGTTTGATTACCGTTGGAGAATATTCATGGCTCGTCATTGTCAACTCACCGGGAAGAAGGCCAACAACGCCTTTTCGATCTCTCACTCGCACCGCCGCACCAAGCGCCTGCAAGAGGCCAACCTGCAAGAAAAGCGTGTGTGGTGGCCCCAGGGTAAGCGCTGGGTCAAGCTGCGCCTGTCGACTAAAGCAATCAAAACCCTGCAAACCAAAGGGCTTGAAGCCATGGCCAAAGAAGCTGGTCTCAACCTGAACAAGTGCTAATTAGGTTTTTAGCCAGCTAATTTCGGCGGCGCAATAGCGCCAGCCCCGCCGCTACAATACCGATCGCAAAGGCCGTTCCTGGTTCAGGGACGGCCTTTGACGTTGTCTGGCGCTGCACTTCCATTACAAACTTAAATACCACCGATTCGCCGGGAGCCAGTGAGCGGTCAAACTGAACGGCGGCAGTGGTATCGGCATCGACCAAGGGGCCGGGAGTATTTTGCAGCCCCGTAGCCGGGGCGTTGTAAAGCTGAGCCAATAGCGGACCGTAGGGACTAATCTGCACCGCTGTCGGTGTCTGATCGACGGTGAGAGTAGCCCGGGCACCGCTGGGATCAGTTTGGGTAAGGGTGTTGTTTGCAAAAAAGGCGGTGTTGTTGGTGAACGCGCCGTCAAACTGAAGGTCGTAGTCAATGTACTTAAATAGACTGACATCGAGCCAATCGCTGCCCGTGTTGGTCAGGGTTACGGTTTCATGGCGAGCGGAGCGATAGCTGCCGGAAGCACCTCCCAACAACACAGAATCAAGGGAAAAGGCCAGGTTGGCCCCAAAGAAACTGGCGCTGAGGCGATCGGGGCTGGGTTGGCTAAAGGCAGTAGGCCGGAAATTTTCGAGCCGCAGCTCCTGGGGGGCAGCGAGACTGCTGAGGTTGAGAAAGTATAGATCTGTAAACAGCGTTTCGACTCCATCAACAAACCAGGACTGATCTTCGCTAAAGCGCAGCAGATCGGTTTGGTAGGTTGAGTTGCCTTGGGTGAGTTCTAGCAGCCCAGGGGGTAGAGGGTCTGCGGCCGCAGCCAAACTAGGGCTGGCCAGCGCCAGGGCTAAACCCAAAGACGGGATGGTAATGGCAGACCAATATTTCATGAACCGCAAAAATGGGGCAATCGTAACCAGAGGATTGATTGTGGTTAGCAGAAACGAAAAAGCCTCTGGTCAATCGCACCATCAGCCAATCTTCACCCAGGTTAGCCGGGCAACCTCGTCGCTGGAATTAGCCACCTAGGGGTTTTTACGGAATCCTTAAGTGAACTTTACGGACTTCGTGGAACGCCGCTGCTCTTTAGGAACCAAATACCCGCTCGCTAAGCGATGACCAGTCCCGGCGCAGGCAAAAGCACCGCAGACCGGCCCTAGAGCAGTAACGTATACCTAGTAACGCTCTGGCATGTTCCTTCCAGCTGTGTCTGGGTTCCGTCTGCCCAGCGGTTTACCTGTGGGCGATCGCCCCCTTCCCCCTGTGATTAATAGCCGCCAGGTAGTACAGCGAGTGCTGATGATTACCTTGGCTTTAAAGATTGGCGGTGGTGGCCCTCAAGGCTACGGTGGGCTGGATGGCGGAGTCGCTGAGATTGTTGGTCGATACCCTACACAGCGTCACCGACAGCGCCAACAGTGTGCGGGACTGCCTGGCCAACCCCCATCCCGATCGCGACTATCCCTACAGCCACCACAAGTTTGAGTCTATCGGTGCCCTGGGCATTGCCTGCTTGAAATTCTCAAAAGCGCCGCTCACAGCGTGACCAAGGCGGTTGAAGCTTGGCTGGAGGAGCTACATGGCCCAATCCGCACCACTGTTCACTTAGAACCGAGTAAATATACCGAGGAGGCAATTATCTATTGAGGCCAGTAGGCAGTCAGGGCCGCCAAAAGCGCTAACTTCACCATTACACTGAGTAAGGGGCTGAGGCCTCTAAATTCCGTCACTCATCACCTATGAATTTTTTGGCGAATCTGATTCCCGGTCGAGCTGATCAGGCTACCCTGCCCAAGCGCAGCCGTCGGGTGCGGGGGGTAGAGCTGAAGACCGAGGCCGAGCTAGAGACAATGCGCGGTGCCGCCCGCATTGTGGCCACGGTGCTCAAAGAAATCGAGGCCTTGGTGCAGCCGGGGATGACCACCGCCGATTTAGACGCCCATGCCGAGAAGCGGATTCGTGAGCTGGGCGCAACGCCCAGTTTTAAGGGTTACCACGGCTTTCCGGCATCGATCTGTGCCTGTGTGAATGACCAGGTGGTGCACGGCATTCCCCACAAGCGCCAGGTGATTCGTCGGGGCGACCTGCTTAAGGTCGACACGGGGGCTTACTACAACGGCTTCCATGGCGACTCCTGTATCACCATTGCGGTGGGCGAGGTGTCGGCCCAGGCTCAGCAGTTGATGACGGCAGCGGAAGCGGCTCTCTATGCCGGCATTGCCCAGGTGAAGCCGGGAAATACGCTGCTAGACATCGCGGGAGCCATTGAAGACTGTGTTACCAGCTCTGGCTTTACGGTGGTTGAAGATTTTACCGGCCACGGGGTGGGTCGCAACCTGCATGAGGCTCCGTCGGTGTTTAACTTTCGCACCCGCCAGCTGCCCAACATGAAATTGCTACCGGGGATGACGCTGGCGATCGAGCCGATTCTAAACGCTGGGTCTAAGCAGACCCGCACCTTGAAAGATCAGTGGACGGTGGTCACGGTGGATCGATCGCTGTCGGCCCAGTTTGAGCACACGGTGCTGGTGAGCGAGACCGGCTACGAGATTTTGACCGATCGCAGCTCTATCCCCGTAGCTTTGGCCTCCTAGGAAGCTGGATTAGGGTCTAGGCAGGGGCGATCGCCATAGTCAACGCTAGTGTCGATGGTGAGCACGTAGGCTTTGATGCCCTCGGCTGGAGCAAATCGGTGACGCCCAATTTCTTGCAGGGCTTTGCGATCGAGGACGCTGTATCCCGAGCTGCGCAATAAAGCGGGCTCGCCTTGCCAAGACCCGTCGGGGTTCACCAAGGCTCCAACATTAATCTCGCCCGGTGAGTCTGCAAGACACACTCGCTGGGGATACACCGTGGCAAACTCGGAACCATTCATTTCTGGCGATAGATCGGCTAGGCCGGTCTCCTGCCGAAGGGTGGTGACCCACTGGCTCTGGTTAGCGTTAAAAGTGTCGTTGGTGACGGCAGCGGTGTTGAAGCTAAACCGGTTTTGAATAGACTCTGCCGCCCGGTCAACTTTGGCTTGGGGTAGGTTGAGGGCGGCCACGTAGGCCAACAGTTGCGGGCCTAGCTCGGCGTCAAACAGGGGTTGCGTGGATGACGGAGCGGAGGGGGGTGGGGGCGTAGGGGTAACGGCACCCGCAGCCGGTGGATTGGCAGGTGCGGGTGGGGGTTGAGTCGGTTGGGCGTTGGTCGGTGAAGCTGCCTGGGAGCGAGGTTGCGACGGTGGAGTAGCCGTCCTGGAAGGGGCTTGGGGTCGGCCCGACCGCACGGCAGAAGCATTTGCTCTAGCTACAGGGGCCGCCGGGGCAGCTGTAGGGCCCCGCAGCGGTGTGGAGGGGGAGGCGGTTGTACCAGCGATCGCGGCTACATCTGGCTTGCCTGCGGGAGGCACACGGGTAATGGCCACGCTGTCTTGCTCCGGGTCGGGAGGTGGTACAAGAGCGTCATCGGCGTCGCCCGTTGGCAGCAACAGCAACAGCCCATGTAGGCCCAAAGACACCAGCAGCATAGGGGCTAACAGCTTCTGCCACAGGGGCCGAGACCCCTCGGCGGGTAGTGCAAAACGAGTCGTCATACCAAATCTACAAAGGAAACTACGCTACTGGCCTACTAGCCATCTACTATTCAGCCACAAACTGGGGTGACGTGGGCCGTTTTTCTGTGCCCGGTAGCTAACCCACACGGGGATCACTTGCCCAGATTATCACTAGCCCTGAGGCCTTCTGCCCAGGGGATCCTACGCCAATGCCTATCAGGGAGATAAACAGGTAAGGCTGCCCCTCTTGAAATACCTGAAACAACGGGTGGTTGCAGTAGCCGTTCGCCACGCTATTCACCGCATACTGCGGGGCTGGAAAGGTGCGGGGAATATCTTGCTCTTCAATGAATTGAACGTTGCGAGTCAGGTAGCGGAGCGACACCACGCTGGGTTGAGTGCTGTAGGTGTCGGCATTGATCTGCGTAAAGAAGCAGGCCTGTTCTTGGGGCGACCAGGTTGCAATGCCCTGGGGGATTAGATAGGCGATCGCCGGGAACGAGGTTTCCGTAGAGTCAAAATCGCTATCCCCCGAGCCTCGGGTCAGGCGGGTAAAAATTTCAGCCACGGCCTCATTTGCGACCACGGCTGTAGCAGGTGCCGGCTCAGCCACAATGGGCTCCGGCGAGGGTGGGCTATTGCTCGGGAGCAGGTCGGCCCGAGCAGGAGTGGAGGAGACAGGGGACGCGATTGGCTGGGGCGATGGAGAGGCTGGGGCCAGGGACGGTGGGGCAGATGCTGCCGGAGCTAAGGCAACCTCAGTCGCAGGGGTGTTGAGGGTACCGATGCTGAGCAGATCAACAAACTCGTCTTCGGCGATCGCATCTTCAGCTTCAGGAGCCGGTTGCGGCGAGGGAGCTGGGGCCAGCAGCAACAGCCCATGGAGCACCAGCGATAGGCCGAACAGCGGCGCTAGTAACAGCTTGGCTCGATGCCGCCGTGGCGTTGGTCGCTTTGGGGGCGATACCGGCCGAGGCGATGTTACAGATTCCCCAAGGGTCATAGGTATTAAGGATAGTGGCGGCGTTAAAACGCTGATACAAGGGAGCTAGCTTCAGTGGATAGTCGCAGCCAGCCCTTGGGAATGAACGGTCTTCCCGAGGGCTGGCTGGTCTGGGGGCTAGGCTTTGCTAAGCGGGCGATCGCGCTAAGTTGAGGGCAACCTACAGACCCTACAGCTCAGATAGAATGTCGGCGTAGCGTTCCTCAGACAGCGGCACATAGCCTACTTCAGGCACAAGCTCAGGTCCGTTTTCGAGCATGAACTCCACAAAGGCACGCACCTCAGGACGGCTCTCCAGACTGCTCTTTTTGACGTAGACGAAGATAGGCCGAGACAGCGGCGCATAGGTGCCGTTCTCAACGTTCTCGGGGGTGGGCTCAACGCCGTTGATAGAAACAGCTTTGAGGGTGTCCTGGTTTTCGAGGTAATAGGCTAGACCAAAGTAGCCAATGGCGTTGGGGTCGCGGCTGACGCCAATCACCAGAATGTTGTCGTCTTCACTGGCGGTGTAGTCAGCGCGGCTAGAGCCCGCCTCACCCACAATCGTCTCAGTGAAGTAGTCGAAGGTGCCCGAATCGGTACCGGGGCCAAACAGTTCAATGGGTTCGTCCGGCCAGCTAGGGTCGATCTGATTCCAATTGGTGATGGTGTCCTGAGCTTCGGGGCTCCACAGCGTTTGCAGCTGCTCTACGGTCATTTCATCGGCCCAGTCGTTTTCGGGGTTGATGACCACCGTCAAGGCGTCGGTGGCAACGGGCACTTCAATGTACTCAATGCCAGCGGCGGCACAGGCTTCGACCTCAGAGTCTTTGATCGGGCGCGAGGCACCGGTGATGTCGAGTTCTCCCGCACAAAACTTGCTAAAGCCACCGCCGGTGCCCGACACCCCTACGGTTACCTGGGTGCCACGGTTGGCGGCCATAAATTCTTCGGCCATGGCTTCAGAAATGGGGTAAACGGTGCTAGACCCATCGATCTGAATGATGGAATTTTGGGAAACCGCACTGGGGACGCCAATTCCTAGCGCTACTGCGGTGGTTATCGCCCCAGTCAGGGCATAGCGATTAAATTTCTGTCTGCTCGTCATACAACACTCTCCGTAGCGTCCTAAACATGGTCAAATCCGCCATGGTAAACGCTACAGCCTCAATGCTAAGAAAGCCTGATGGCAACAATAAGCCTGGGGGGACAGTGAATTAAAAACCCTTTAAGAAACTCATAAACCCGTTATTTAAGGGCAGCCTAAATATCTTAACCAGGCGGTGAAATTTAGTTTTTGTGGGTGTGCGATCGCCCCTAGTGCTGAGGAGCCAGAGAGTGAGGACCTGGGCAAATAAGCCGTTATCCTCAATCAAACTCAGAAATTCCTTAGAGGCATCATCCAGCACAAAATCCTCAGCCTGGATGACGCTCTTGACAGGGCTAGACCGTGGCGATTAGCTGCTTTTTGACCCAAATGTCTTCTCTTGAGTGGATGTAGACAGGGTCGGCGTGGAGGGCGATCGCGCGGTTGTACGACTCTACCGCATTGCCATAGGCACCCATTTCGGCCAGCAGCTTGCCCCGGTTAAACCAGGCCTGGTGATACAGGGGGTTGAGGGCTACGGCTTTGTCGTAGGCGGCTAGGGCCTCGGCTTGTCGATTGAGGCCGCAGAGGGCATTGGCGCGATTGTTCCAACCGGTGCAGTAAGTGCTGTCTAGGGCTAACGCCTGATCAAAGGTCGCTAGAGCCTGAGCAAATTGGCTTTGTTCGCAGAGAGTGCAGCCCTGGGCGTTGAGGGCCGCGGCGCTGTGGTCGTGGGTGTGAATGGGGTTCATGGGCGATCTTTTGGGCGACAGTTCCCATTGTGGAGTTGGCGAGGGTGGAGCGATCAGGGGGGGTGTCACCCGCTGGGGGTACGGGTTTACAATCCGTTGGGGAAAAGTTGATTGATCGACAGTGAAGCCTATGCCACAGGTAGTGTTACGGGAACTGATCGCGGCGGTGCAAGCGGGGGAGCTGATCAGCTTTCCTACCGATACGGTGCCAGCGCTGGCGGCGCGGCCCGAGGCGGGCAATCGCATCTATACCGCCAAAGAGCGCAGCCCCGACAAGCCGTTGATCCTCATGGGGGCCAGCCTTGACGATCTGCGGCCCTACATCAATGGCAGTGAGGATGAGCTAGCCCAGTGGAGCGCGATCGCGGCTCAGTACTGGCCCGGTGCGCTGACCCTGGTGCTGCCTGCCAGCGATCGCCTACCCCCGGCTATGAACCCTCAGCAGACGGGCACCGTGGGCCTGAGAATTCCTAACCATCCCCTGGCCCGACATCTGCTGGGCCGCACCGGGCCTCTAGCCACCACTAGCGCCAACCGTTCGGGGGAACTACCCCTAGAGACCATGACGGCGATCGAGGCTAGCTTTCCCCAGGTGTTTACCCTGGACCAATCAACCCAGGCTGAGATCTATGCCCTTCTCCAAGTTGAGGTTCCCCCCTATGATCAGCCCCAGGGCTCAGGATTGCCCTCGACGGTGGTGCGCTGGCAGGGGGGCGGCTGGACGGTGCTGCGATCGGGCGCAGTAGCTCTGCCCAAGGTTGAAACCGTTTAGTTGAAACCGTTAAAAGCGGTTTTGCCCCGTCGCAGGGGTAGGCTAGCAGGGGCGAACTCATCTATCGCAATGGACAGCTGTCGCAATGGACTATCCTCAGGGTCAAGACTTTACCGATCTCGAAACGCTACAGCTGGCCTACGATCGCCTGCGGCACCAGGCCCAGCATCAGGCTGCCTTCTTGGGTACGGCCTCCCATGAGCTCAGGTCGCCCATTAATCAAATCATCAGCCTGCACCAGCTAATTCTCGAGGATCTCTGCGAAAGCCCCGCCGAAGAGCGGGAGTTTATTGCCCAGGCCAACCAGGCCATTCAGACCGTGCTCAAGAACCTCGACCTGCTGATCACCCTCTCCAAATTCGATATCGGTGCTCTGCACCCCCGGCTCACCCCCACCCTGCTCCAGCCGCTAATCACTCGCGTCCAGCGCATGATTGAAATGCAGTGCATCAACCGCCACTGCCGGCTGATTGTGGGGCCGGTGGGAGCCACTCTACAGGTTCAAACTGATCCGGCATGGTTAGAGCAAGCCCTAGTCATGCTGATTGAAGCCGCCCTGGCCCAGGGGAGCCCCCAGATCAGCCTGACCGTGTCCGAAGACGCCACCACCGGCAACATTGGCCTGCATTTGGGGGCAAACCCTGGCGAGGCTCCACCGTCCGCCATGGCCGCTCTATCGCCTGAGTTTCGCTACCAGCTAGTTGCCCGTCTAGCGCCCCACCTAGGGGCTACCCTAGAGTTTTTAGGTGACGCAGAAAACCCCAAAAGTCTGCTGTGCCTGAAATTGCCGTGCCCTACCAACTAACTCCTAATAACCGCCATTTCATTGAACATTTGAATTAACCGTTCCGTTTCAGGATCTTTCGATATAGTTTGGGCAAATTGCTTCCGGAATTCAGTGCTGCTTCCCTGTAGCTGATCTAAACCCCCACCCTGTATCTGTTAAAACGCAGCCTGCCGGATCCCTGAAACCAAGTCACCGAAATAATTATGGAATTTGCCATCGTGCTCATTCTGGTCTTCATTGTGTGGACCAATGAAGCCTTATTGGGAAAATCATTAGTCAAAGAGACTAAGCCCAAAACTGCAGAAGACGAGTTCACTGCTGCCTTAAAAAAGTATTTGGATAGTGGTATTCCCGTCCGCATTGTCGAGAAAAAAGAGGGAGGGAAAAAGTAAGATGCTCTTACGTCGACATTACCTACCCCAACAATGATCCAAGATTCGAAGCCTACTGTCTCTAACCCTGAGGCCTCTGCCGAACCCGCTCCTGCCTTTGGGTGGAATCGCTACGCCGAGCGCATCAACGGCCGATTTGCCATGGTGGGCTTTGTGGCACTGCTGCTCCTAGAGCTAGTCACTGGCCAGACGTTTTTTAGCTGGCTGGGTTTGCGTTGAATGCAGGCCTAGCCCAAGTGTACTGTGCGTTCTAGCCCTTAGAAGTGGTAGGCTTAGGGGTGATTTTTGGGATGGTGTGACTGTGGTTAACCCCAATGCAGAAATTGGTCGGCTGCGGGAGCTGATGCCCGCTACCGCCCGCATGAAAACTAAGCTGATGCTCAGCGATCGCCAGCTGAACGTCATTAAGGCTGAGTTTCCGCGCCCCTGGCAGTCGACTCACACCGTCTCAATCAACCTCGATCTGTGGCATCAGCTAGCCGTGGCCGAGCGCGATCTGCTGTTTTTGCGCACCGTGAGCTGGGTGACTCTGACTAATGTGCTCGAGCCCAACTGGTACCAAGCCATGGCCGGAGCTGGGCTGGCAGGCAGCGTGGTAGAGCTGCTCCAGGGCGACGCGGTGGGCGTGGTGGCCGCCGCTGGGGTTACGGCCCTGGCCAGTTGGCAAATTTGGCGCGGCGTCACCGGCCCTCAAATCGAGATTGCCGCCGATGACAAGGCGGTGCAGGTAGCGTTGCGGCGCGGCTACGACCAGGCCGCGGCGGCGGCGGCCCTGATTCGTGCCATTGAGACGGTGCCCCCCCTAGAGGGTCGACGGGTGCTCACCGTTAACGAGCTGCTGCGCTGCCAAAATCTGCGCAGGCAAACCGGGCCTTCGGAATTTTCGGTGCCCGAAAGCTACCTGCGTTAACTGATTATGGTGCAGTCATCGGCTCAGTCCTCTGAGGCTAACCCAGGCTGGCAAGGGTTAGCTCGTCTCAGCTATGCCATGGAGTCGGGTCGGTGCGTGCCGACCCAGACATACACCCGTGCCCCATTGCGAGTGCAGCGCCCCCTATATCCCGAAGGGGAAGGGCTGTGCCATACCGTGCTGGTACACACCGCTGGGGGCCTGGTGGGGGGCGATAGCCTGTTAGTGGAGCTGACAGCAGCCCCGCGTGCCCAGGCCCTTGTCACCACCGCTGCCGCCAGCAAGGTCTACGGCAGCGCAGACACCGTCAGCAGCCAGCAGGTAGACATCACCCTGGCGCTAGAGAGCTGCCTGGAATGGTTCCCCCAAGAAACCATTGTGTTTAACCAGGCCCACTACAGCCAGGCGCTGCGGGTTGACCTGGCTCCTGGAGCCATCTGGGCCGGTTGGGAGATCACCCGCTTTGGCCGCAGCGCCCGGGGAGAAACCTTTGAGCAGGGTCAGTGGCGATCGCGCCTCGAAGTCTGGCAAGCCGATCAGCCCCTATGGCTCGATCGCCAACACTTGACCGGAGGCAGTGCCGCTCTCCACAGCCCCAACGGCCTAGCGGGGCACCCAGTAGTGGGTAGCTTTGCCGTGCTAGGGCACCAGTTTGAAAGGGACTCGGTGGCTGCTCTGCGCCAGCTGTGGGCTACAGACCAACTCGGCGACATCGGCGTCACCCGCCTGCAATCGGGCTTGTTGTGTCGGTATCGAGGCCCGTCAAGCCAGGCGGCAAGGCGATGGTTTGTGTCCGCTTGGCAGCACCTGCGCCCTCTCTATTTGGGGCGATCGGCTACTGTGTCACGGCTGTGGCCCCGGTAGAGGTCACCACTCAACTAAAGATGGCCGGTTCTACGCGAAAGCCGATACAGCAGGTGAAGGCTGGGTTGAGGACCGCCCAAAATGGCAGGATTCAAGCCTGTCAAGAATTTTTTCATTTTTCGCTCTTCTATCTTCGTTCTTTTGCCATAGCGAGGTGGCATGAAATCATCCTCTATCCGGCAGTGTGAGCAATAGCGTCGATCGGAGGACTTTAGTGCTCCTTCCGGACGAGGGGCTGACGCCAGCGAAAGGATAAAAATCATGAGACTTCTCAAAAGGTGCTATGAAGACTCCTCACTTTTCTGGCTCTAAGCTACCCCCCGCCTCAGAATACGCGCTGATTATTGGGGCCGGAGCAACGGCAGCTATGTCGATGGCGGCACAACAGGTGGCGGTGGCAACTCTGCCCGTAACTACCCTGGTGGCCCTGGGTCTGCTCAATCGCTACCGGCTTGATCAACGACTCCAAGACAGCGAAACCAGCGGGCCTACCCCAGAAGAAGCCACGCATAAACGGACCCCAGCCGCTCCCCAGCGAGTCACCGCTCAACCTCAGCCCGACGCAATTTCGGCTCGGCCCCAGGTGGCAACCACGCCAACTACCTCAGCCCGCTTTTCTGACCAGCGCGACTACATTCACGACAGTTTGGCCAAAAAGATTCAGGCTAAGGCCGACTTTGCGTCGGTGCAGCAAGCCAGTTTAAAGAAGGTGGGGGCCTATCTTCAGCAGACTCGACAAGAGAAGTCGCTGTCGCTGGAGGATATGTACCAGCGGACGTTCATTCAAACCTATACCCTGAGGGCGCTCGAAACCGGCAACTTAAAGCAGCTGCCAGAACCGTTTTATATTCGTGCCTTCATTCAGAAATATGCCTCAGCTTTGGGGCTGGAGGGAGCTACTCTGGCGGCAGATTTCCCGATGCCCTAGTGCCCAGGCAGCCTAGGTTAGAGCACCGCCACAGCTAGACCCGCTGCCGGCGGTGCAGCCATAGCAGTAAGGGCGGGTTTGCACCGTATCGATCGCATCTATGGAGTTAGCTGCCAGCAAATCAGCCACGATCAAGGGTTGTCCGCTGCGCCCCAGGCTGGGCAGAGCTTCCATTTGATTGAAGTCGCAGTCGTAAATGTTGCCTTCGTAGTCAACGGAAAGCTCCTGGCGACACATCAGATGGGGCACGGTGGCGGGGTTGTGGTGGTTAGACAAAAATTGCAGGTAGGGAGCGTAGAGATTTTTGCCCTCCAGGTATTGCTTCACCCGGCCAATGGGCAGGTTAGTGATGGTGTAGAGCTGGTTAAAGGCGATGTTGAAGTGCGATCGCAGATAGGCTTCATAGTCACTCTGCAACACCGTCTGGCTGGGAGTGAGCGAAAACTCGGCGCTGCGGGGCACGGGCGGATTGTAAACCAGGTCTAGGCGCAGGGCTGGGTCATGGCCGTAGCCCAGCTGGTTGAGCCGCTGTAGCGCCTGAATAGACTCGGAGTAGACCCCGGCTCCCCGCTGTTTGTCGACATTGTCTTCCAAGTAGCAAGGCAGCGAGGCCACCACATGCAGCTGGTGGCGAGCAAAATATTCCGGCAGCTCTTCAAACCCAGGCACAAAGAAGATCGTCAGGTTCGATCGCACCATCACCGTTTTGCCCATCTGCCGCGCCGCCTCTACTAGGGGGCGAAAGCCGTAGTTCATCTCGGGGGCCCCGCCGGTCAGATCGACGGTGGCAATCTGCGGAAACCTTCGAATGAGCTCGATTAGCTGATCGCAGACCTCGACCGAAAGTTCTTCGGTGCGTTTGGGTCCAGCCTCCACGTGGCAGTGGGTGCAGGCCAGGTTGCACTTGCGGCCTAGGTTCACCTGCAACACGGTAATCGGTAGCTTGGTGAGGGGCTGCCCAAGCCGCTGATCAAAGGGGGTAACTGCGATCGCTGGAGAGGGAGGAGACTGAACCATGAACCTTAGGTAGGTAAAACAGCATTCATCATACGGTTGCTGAGGTGGTTTGGTTGCACCAGCTAACGCTCAACAACGCTTTGCCATTACACCCTACAACTCTGAAAATTCCCTGAGAGCAGGAAGCCTTTTTGCCCGAGGAAAAGTGGTGATTGGCTAGGGCGACTTGGACAGGCCAGAGCAGCCTAGGGTGTAAGGTTCAGGGTATAAGGGTCATGATTTGCCTTATACCCTGAGCCTTACACCTTCAACCCCTTTCTATAACCCGGCATCTTTCGTTAGCTAGAGCATTAGTGCGATCGCCCAGGAGCAGCCACCCTCACTTGGTCACGTCCCTCGTTTTTGGCCATGTAGAGGGCTTCGTCAGCCTGCTTAATCAGGTCAGTAGAGCTGCCGCCGCTAGCAGGTTCAGCGCTTGCTACCCCTAAACTCAGGGTAACCACCTTAGCTACGACCGACTCCTCATGGGGAATGCGGTGACCACGAATCATCAGGCGAATGTCTTCAGCGACGGATTCGGCTCCCTCGAGGTAAGTGTTGGGCAGCACAATCACAAACTCTTCGCCGCCATAGCGGGCTACTAGGTCGCCGGGGCGCTTAGCGGCGCGGGTGAGGATGCGGGCCACCAGCCGCAGGCAGATATCTCCAGCCTGGTGCCCGTAGCGATCGTTGTACCCCTTAAAACAGTCAATATCGGCCATAATCAGCGCTATAGACCCATCTTCTCGGCTCATGCGCCGCCATTCTTGATCTAGATATTGCTCTAGGCGACGGCGATTGGCTACCTGGGTCAACCCGTCGAGGTAGGCCATGCGCCGCAGCTGCTGATTGGCCAGGGTGAGTTCTCGGTGCATTTTGGCCTGCTGAATGGCGATTCCCACCTGAGTAGCCAGGCTCTGCAGCAGCCGGACGTCGGCCATTCGCCAGGCTCGGGGTGCCCTGCACTGGTGGGCAATCAGCAATCCCCATAGGGTTTGGTCTTGCAGCAGGGGCACCACAATCTCAGCCTGAATTTGAAAGTATTCTAAAAACCCCAGCTGAGAGGCAGGCAAATTTTGGGTGTAGATATTCTCTACCGCCAGGCCCCGTCCGGCTCTGTAGTGAGCCAAAAACTTTTCGCCCACCGACCAGGGGTCGCGCATGGCCCAACCCAGCATCGGCTGATAGGATGACGAGCAGGCTTCTTGAATGACTTTACCGCTCATGTCGGCCTCACACTGCACGACGATGACGCGATCGGCTTCGATAAACTCCCGCACTGAGGTAACGGTTTGCTCCAAAATGCTTTCCAAATCCAGCACACGGCGAATGCGCTGGGCAATTTTGGCCACCAGCCGCTCTCGCTGCGACTGGAGTTTGATTTCAGCCTCAACCCGCTTTTGCTCAGAAATATCGAGGGTGACCCCAGCTAGTCGAGGGGCCTGCTCACTGTCCTTAAAGACTTGACCCCGAGACGACAACCAACGCGTGTTCCCGTCGTTGTGGAGCACTCGAAACTCAATTCCGTAGTGCTGTCCTAACTGAATTGCCTGCTGCAGGGCCTGCTGCACCGTGGTCTGGTCGTCTTTGTGCACGTTGGCAAACAGGGTCTCGTAGGTGCCACCAAACTCCCCGGGAGTCAGTCCTAGCAGGCGCTCCTGCTCTTCAGAAATCATTATCGTCCCCTGGGCTAGATCCCAGTCCCAGGTGCCCATTTTGGCACCCTTGAGGGCCAGGGCCAAGCGCTCTTGCTGCTGCTGAAACAGGGCGATGGAGTAGTGGCAGGCGGTGAGTTCAGCTTGGTCGATAGTGGCAGAAGCGGTAAAGCGAGGCAGCGTGTAGAACCCGTCGGGGGCTAGCAGTCCCAACCAGTGGTGAGCCTGGTCCACAACTGACAGATAAAGCTGACCGGGATACAGAGCGCTCATGGTCAGCGGCCAGGCTACGAATGGGCCTGAGGGTTGCAGCTGACTGAGGGGAGTCATCCATTGCTCAACTAGAACCTGGCTCAAGTCGGCTAACTCAGCCGTGGCCTGGGCCACATTAGCGTAGCCAAAGACCCCCTCTAGAACTTCGCCGCCGTATATCAGGGCGTAGGTTTTGACGGCCATGGCCATGGCCTCCACCATCTGCTGCACCGTATCGCTTGTGTTTGCCCGCAGAGGAGACGGATCGATGCTGGCCGTGGGGGCAGTAGCGTTAACCAGGTCGTTTTCAAGCACAGATTCAGGGGCGATGAATAGATGGGACTGGACCACATATGCAAAGGACAAAGGCTACACCCCAATCGTTCTAGCAGCCGATTAATCTGTTCTGTAGAGGCTACCGCAGCCACCCTCGCCCACGGTATCGTCACTGTATGGCAGCAGCAGCCGGTTTCATAGGATATAGCATGCCCGGTGGGGGCATTGGGTGGTCATATATTGAGGGGAGCTTAACAACGGTCAGGGCTTATGGGCAGTGGATTTTCTCGCCGATGCGGTATCTAGCTTGATTTAGGCTGACCGCTTGGAATTAAGGGTTGAACTATATCAGACCGGGGCTGGATCGTCGGTCTAAGCCAGGTTGCGGCGGGAGTTCTCTATACTGAAAGAATGTCTTGAGCGAGCGTAATTCCCCTGTCTGAGCTGCCGTTAATTCACCACGAAACTCTGGAGTTGCTGGAGTGGCCTCGGCTGTGCCAGCACTTGTCTACCTTTGCTGCCACAAAGCGCGGCACCCTAGCGGCCCAGGCGCTAGTCATGCCTGAAACCCAGGCAGCTAGTGTTAACCTGCTGACTCAGACCCAGGAGGCCGACTGGCTGGAGCAACACAATAGTGGCCTCAACTTTGGTGGCATTCGCGATATTGGACCGGCGGTGGAGCGGGCCTATCGCCAAGGGCTACTCAGTGGCGAGGAGCTGCTGGCGATTGCCACTACCCTGCATGGCGCTCGTCAGCTGCGGCGCACCATTGATGCTCAGCCACCGGAGGACATACCGGTTTTGCAGGATTTGGTGGCCGACCTGAGCACCCATCCCGAGCTGGAGCAGCAAATTTATCACTGCATTGACGATCGCGGCGATGTCACTGACCGAGCCAGCCCGAAGCTGGGAGAAGTTCGCGATCGCCTCAAATCAACCCGGCAAGACATTCAGCAGCGGCTCCAGCGGATTTTGCAGCGCCAGTCGGGGGCCATGCAAGAGCTGTTGATTACCCAGCGAGGCGATCGTTTCGTGCTGCCCGTCAAAGCGCCCCAAAAAGACGCGGTGCCTGGCATTGTGCACGATGCCTCGGCCAGCGGCGCCACCCTTTACATTGAGCCCCAGTCGGTGGTTGAGTTAGGCAACCGCTTGCGCCAGCTGCTACGCCAGGAAAAAACCGAGGAAGACATTGTTTTACGGCAGCTCAGCGATGCGGTAGCGGAGGTCTATGAGGATCTAACCCATTTGCTGGCAGTAGTCACTGAGCTAGACCTAGCCCACGCCCGCGCCCGCTACTCGCTGTGGCTAGAGGCCAACCCGCCCCGGTTTATTGAACCCCAGGAGCAAACTACCCTGCGTCAGCTGCGCCACCCATTACTGGTGTGGCAGCAGCGCCACGAGCAGGGACCTGAGGTGGTGCCGATCAACCTGCTGATTCGCCCCGAGCTGCGGGTGGTGGCCATCACCGGCCCCAACACCGGCGGCAAAACCGTCACGCTCAAAACCCTGGGTTTAGCGGCACTGATGGCCCGTGCGGGCCTCTACGTACCGGCCCGAGAACCGGTGGAGATTCCCTGGTTTGGGCAGGTGCTGGCTGATATTGGTGATGAGCAGTCGATTGAGCAGAGCTTATCGACCTTCTCAGGCCATATTCGGCGAATTGGGCGGATTTTAGCAGCGTTGAGCGGTGGGGTAGGTGAGGGAGATAAGGAAGGTGGGGGAGATGGAGAGCAGAATACCCTTGCATTAGGCTTCGCCAACGACTTGGTTGAGCTCTCAGGAACAGGCGAACCGGAAGCAGAGGATTTACCAGAGTCTTCGGATTCTCCCATTGCTTCATCCCCCCATCCCCCCATCTACTCTCTCACCTCCGCCAACGCCCTCGTCCTGCTCGACGAAGTCGGCGCGGGTACTGACCCGACGGAGGGCACCGCCCTTGCCATTGCCCTACTCAAGCACCTGGCCGAGCGGGCGCGGCTGACGATGGCTACGACCCACTATGGTGAGCTGAAGGCGCTGAAGTATCAGGATGGGCGGTTTGAGAATGCTTCGGTGGAGTTTGATGAGGCGTCATTGTCGCCGACCTACCGACTGCTGTGGGGCATTCCGGGGCGATCGAATGCGCTGGCTATTGCTCGCCGGCTGGGGCTGAATGCTGGGGTGATCGATGCAGCGGCGACCCTAATGGCCATGGGGTCGCAGGACGATGTCAACCAGGTGATTGCTGGGCTAGAAGCCCAGCGCCGCCAGCAGGAGGAGCGATCGCAGAAGGCTGCCGAACTGCTGGCCGCCACCGAAAAGCTCCACCGCGAGGTGCAGAACAAAGCTGATATGCTGCGCGATCGCGAGCAAGAACTTAAGCTCCAGCAGCAGGCGGCGGTGCAGCAGGCGATCGCCGATGCCAAGCGCGACATTGCCAAGGTGATTCGCCGGTTGCAGCAGGGCGATGCCACCGCTCAAGATGCCCAGCGAGCAACGGAGGCGGTGGACGCGATTGCTCAATCCCGTCTGCCTGCGGCTGCGACAACTCCAGCAAAACCGGGGTACCGACCGGCGGTGGGCGATCGCGTGCGCATTCCCAGCCTGGGGCAGACTGCCGAGGTTCTGACCGCCCCCGACGACGACCACCGCATCACCGTGCGCTTTGGGCTGATGAAAACCACTGTCAGCTTGGCCGACATCGAGTCGCTGCGCGGCGAAAAGGCCGAGGTGCCGGTCAAGACCAAACCCGTCGACACTGTGCCCGCCGCCCAGGCCGCACCCCCGGCCCCCGCCATTCGCACCAGCCGTAACACGATCGATCTGCGCGGCATGCGGGTAGCCGAGTCAGAGGCGGTGCTGGAGGAGGCGATCGCCAAGGGCAGCGGTGCTCTCTGGATCATTCACGGCCACGGCACCGGCAAGCTCAAGGCGGGGGTGCACGAGTACCTCAAGCGTCACCCGCAGATTCAGCGGTTTGAGCCTGCGGCTCAGGCCGATGGCGGCACTGGAGTAACGGTGGCTTATTTGTAGAAGGTAAGCTGCCCAAAATTGCGCTTGATCTGTAGATCTATTAATTACGACTGAAAAATGTCGTAGCGCATTTTTTCAAGTTCGTGCTTAAGAATGCCAATATCAGTAGAACAGATTTGGTAAATCTCCTCTGGATCGATATCAAAGTAATCGTGAGCCAGTATATTTCTAATGCCTTTGATATCGGATCAGTTAACGTCAGGATAGCGATCGAACCATTCGTCACCGACGATTTTGTGAATTCTTCTGATATTTTCGCTGATGGCAATTAGCATCATACTGATGGCGTCAAGCCGATCAAGGCCATCATCGCTAGACACAAAATCGTTAGCTTGATTGATATCTGTAAAGCGGCGCTCAACTCTACGAATGGCTTCTTCTACTTCAAGCAGCAGTTCTAAGAGGAGAGAGCGGTCATACATAGATGACATCTTGGTTAATTCTGGCTTTGAGGAAAGGATTCATTGACTCTCTGTATCGAATGACATCAACCTCTCTGTCAAATATTTCCTCAAGCTTGGCTTTTAGTCGGGCTCGTTTTAGCATGCTTGGCTGCATGTGAACAACCACATTAATATCGCTGTTGTTATGGGCTTCATTTCTGGCTATGGAACCAAAAATGCCGATTTTGCTGATTGAATAGTGCTTTACAAGCTCAGGTTTAATCGCTTGGAGCTGGATCAATACCTGCTCTGTATCGGCAGGGTTTATGGGGGTATCAGCATAACAGCGCTCTCCGGTTCTGATCTTTAAACAGACATGGCGGTAGTGCAATGGCAACCATAGGCTTGCTAAAAAATCATAACCTCTGGGCTTAGGATGCTCGACGGGCCTCGACAATCTGTATCGAAATTGGTAACAACGCCGCTGGGCTGAGATCGCCGTGGCACAGTGAATGGACAAACTTCTATAGATGAGTGTGAGGCCCATGAAAATTAAGTCTTTTACCCCCAAACGAATGGCAGCAGCGGCAGTGATGTCGGCGACCCTGATATCGGGGCTCGGTTTTGTGCCCGTATTTACCCCTACAGCGATCGCCCAGGAGGCAGCTATGAGAACGCTAACCGTAACTGGCCAGGGCGAAGAATCAGTGCAGACAACCAAGACTCAGGTTGATCTAGGGGTCGATGTGCAGGGCACCGATGCCGAAGCGGTGCAGCGCGAGGTAGCCCAGCGCACGGCGGCAGTAGTCGAGCTGCTGCGATCGCGAGGAGTTGAAAAGCTCGAAACCACTGGCATTCAGCTCAGCCCCCGCTACAACTACGAGGATGGTCGCAACGATGTGATCGGCTACACCGGCAGCAACACCGTCAGCTTTCGCGTGCCCACCGAGAGTGCTGGCGCGTTGCTCGACGATGCGGTAAATGCCGGGGCTAACCAAATCCGCAGCGTGAGCTTTGTGGCCGAAGATGCTGCTCTAGAGGCGGCTCGTCAGCAAGCGCTGCGTGAGGCGGTAGAAGATGCCCAATCCCAGGCTGGGGTGGTGCTGGGGAGCTTAAACCTGCGATCGCAGGAGATTGTCGGTGTTCAAATCAATGGGGCGGCTCCACCTGTACCAGTACCGATGATGCGGCAGGCCGAGTACGCTGCTGGCATGTCGGCCGATGCCTCTACCCCAGTGGTAGGGGGAGAGCAAACGGTACAGGCTCAGGTGACCCTACAGATTCGCTATTGAGAAACCCGTTTGGGGTGCCTAGAGTGGAGATGGTTTGTGCTGGGGTAGGGCATTCTAAGGGCGCTACCCCTTATCCCCACAGACTATGACAACTCTTTTTGACCAACTTGGCGGTACCCCTGCCGTTGACCTAGCAGTCGATAAATTTTACGAGCGGGTCTTACAGGACGATCGCATCAAGCATTTCTTTGCCCATGTCGATATGGTTAAGCAGCGGGCGCATCAAAAGGCCTTTTTGACCTACGCCTTTGGGGGCACCAACAAGTACGACGGCCTCTACATGCGTGAAGCCCATCAAGAACTGGTCGAAAACCACGGCCTGAACAGCGAACACTTTGATGCCGTTGCCGAAGACCTGATGCTGACCCTAGAAGAAATGGGCGTCTCGGCGGAGTTGCGATCGCAGGTGGCAGCCATTGCGGCAGCGCCCCAGCACAAGCGAGATGTCTTGAACCAGTAAGCGTATCCTAGAGTAAGCGTGTTCTAAAAGGCACGCTTTTTTGCCGCTTTAGGTCTGACCGTTTGACTGCAATGCCTAAGATTGTCTCGATTCAGGTGGGCTTGCCCCAAACCTTGGGCACCGAAGCCGCCCCCAACCCGATGGATCAGCGCTGGACCACCGGCTTTTTTAAGCAGCCCATTGATGGCGAGGTGTGGTTGGGCTACACCAACCTGGCGGGGGATGGCCAGGCGGATCTGAAAAACCACGGCGGCGTCGATAAGGCGGTATTGGCCTACAGCGCTGAGCATTATCCTAACTGGCGATCGCACTTACACAACCCCGATCTGCCCTATGGTGGCTTTGGCGAAAATTTCACCGTGGGGGGGCAGACCGAAGCTGAGGTCTGCATTGGCGACACCTATGCGATCGGCGATGCCAGGGTGCAGGTGTCGCAGCCCCGGCAGCCCTGCTGGAAACTGTCTCGCCGCTGGCAAGTGGAGGATCTGGCGCTACAGGTGAAGGTCAACGGCCGCAGTGGCTGGTATTTTCGAGTGCTAGAAGAGGGTGCGGTTAAGCCGGGGCTGGCGATGGTGCTGTGCAATCGCCCCTACCCTGAGTGGACTGTAGCCCACGCTAACCGCATCATGCACCACAACCTGGGCGATCGCGCGGCGGCAATTGAGCTGGCTAGTTGCCCCTTGCTGTCGCGCAACTGGCAAGAAAAATTGCTTAAACGGGGTGCGCAGTCTTAGCCTCAGCTGTCTCTAGAGCGCAAACCCGAGCGGGCTGCCGAGACACAATGCGCAATTCGTGGGGATAGCGCGGGCGCGGATCATTCACCAGCCAGATCGGCGGCACCATGGTGGCTTCGTAGCCCTCAATTTCGTAGACGATACCGGGTTGGTCTACCTGCTCAACGAGGGTGCCGGGCAGGTAGTCAAACAGCTCATCCCAGTCGATAGCTGACTCAGGCAAGGATTGGGGATGCATTAGGCGTAAAAGTGGCTTTTGTGCAGCACGGTTTCGCCGTGGTCGGGTACCCAGACAACCCAAGTATCGGGCGACTCTTGACATAGCAGCTTGGCCTCGTCAGCGGCAAAGGCGTTGGACAGATTGACCAGCTTGACCCAGGTGTCACGGGTGTAAGTAATATGACAAACAGGCTGCCAGCCTGCGGCGGGTTGGCGGTCAGTTTGAGAATGTACTTGTGGGATCATGAGGTCGCCTCTGAGGGGTTAATGCGACGACAGACCGATCTTGGTGCAAGGGGAGGTTTGTGCGAACAAGAAGCTGGTCAGCCAGGCATTTCTGTATTCATTTTTACAAAATGCCCGAGAAAATGGAACAACCGCGCGAGATAAATTCACAAACCCTGACTTAACGGCCGCCGGTTTGCTTATCTGTGAAGAATTGGATCAACGGCGCTGAGCGGTCGACTCACCGCGAGTAACCGGGAAGAGCGTGGCAGTATTTCTACCGAACGGCCGCAATCAGCCCCTAGGCCTGACCAATACCCTATTCAAATACCCTGAAACTCCTGGAGCAGTAGCGCCAGACGAATCTGCACAGCCTCGTCAAATCGACGCGGGTCTAGCCCTGTGAGGGAGGTGATCTTTTCCAGTCGGTAGGTGAGGGTATTGCGGTGAATGCAAAGCCGCTTTGCCGTCGTGATTGGGGCGCAGTTTTCCGAGAAGAAAACTTTTAGAGTGTTGATTAACTCAAGTTCATTGTCTAACGGACTGAGTAAATGGAGGGCCAGGTCTACCTTAGTGCGTTCGTCGGCAACACAGGCAAAGGCCGCAATACCCAAATCATCCAGACAGTAAACCCGGTTTTGGCCATCAAACTGCCGGCCTAGCCGCAGGGCAACCTGGGCATCTTGGTAGGAGCGCGCCAGGCCTAGCAAACCAGGATGATAGCGACCAATGCCAACGCTGAGGGTAGTGCCGGTTTCTTCTCGCAGCCGCATGAGCAGAGCATCGCCAGCCCGTTTTAGCGCCTCTAAGTTAGTCCAAGAGCAGCCTAAGCTATCGCCATGGGTAGCGGTGTCGTGACCGGCCCAAGGGCTCAGATTTTTGCTGTCGCTAGCTTTAAGTACAGCAAATTGGCCGCCCCCCAAATCGGCACAAATGGTTTCATCGGGCAGGTTGAAAAACGTGACGATGCTATTGATGATCGCCTGGCAGCAACGCTGCTGGTTGGGATTAGCTTCATCGATGGCTCGGCTCATTGACAGCATGACATCGGTGGCATCGACTAAGATCACGGCTCTGGGAGGAGTCAAATCAATACCTAACAGCTTGGCCTGCTGGAGAGCGACACTTTCTTCGGTGATGCGACCCTTGAGCAAGTTCGAAATGACTTGATTTTTATAAATTTGCTGTTGGGGAAAAGTAGGATCAGCCAGTTGGCTCACCAGCAGATCTAGAAAAGCACGGGCATGCTTGGGGGAAAGCATTTCACCATCCACCCCCTGCTCGATTCTGACTTCCCCCACCTGGTCGTATACATAGAGCGGCAAACTCAAGTAGCGATCGGACAAGGCTTGATCGCTATGGCTTTTGTCATCCAAACGATTTTGTCGGTGGAACTGTCGACTGGCTACCACGTTTTGATTTGAGTCACTGATAAAAACTGCTGTTTGAAGCAGCGACGACAGCTGTTTAGCGACTACATGGGCAACGTGTTCGAATGTTTTTGACACAGTAACGCGATGCTTAGGGTTCCTTAGCGCTCGATAAATCGTGCAAGAATCAGCATTGAAAAACGATTTAGGTGCTTAGGCACCTGAAGATTTAATTATTTTTTGAAATAAGAATTCTGACTATAAGGGTTGGCGATCGCACCCGTTTAGCCAACTATTTCTTATTCAACACCTACATTTCTCACTTCACAAAAATGTTGAGCGATTGCTGCCTCAAATCGCTTATTTCTTTAGAGAAGTTTAAAGACTTAGTTGAGACCATCAGCTAGCAGGATTGGCTTGAACTAGGACTGACACGGCAAGGCAATCCTTAAAGTAGATTCGGTTCAAAAACCTACCTCGGCATCTATCTGAAGAGGTATTTAAGAAGATTGGACGAGGTATATATGTCTAAAAGTACAGAGATTTATGCACGACTTTAACTATTCTGTCGAGCCACTGTGCACTTGCACAAAATGCCTGACTTAGATATCAGAATTATTTTGTCAAATGTCCAATGCGGTGGTATTTGAATGTCCCTAATATGACTCTCATAGTTATTAAGAGGTCGGCGCATGACCTGTCGCCTCCAAATACCACTGACTGCCCATATTTTAGTTGTGCGGTCTCTACCCGGCCTGGGAGATCTGCTTTGCGCTGTGCTGGCGCTGCGATCGCTGCGAGCGGCCTATCCATTCGCTAAGATCACCTGGTTGGGGTTACCTGGCACCGAGTGGTTCGGCCAGCGCTTTGACCATTTGATCGATCAGTGGCTGCCGTTTCCGGGTTTTCCTGGCATTCCTGAGGGCTGGCAAAGCCCTCAAAAAACAGTCGAATTTTTGGAGCAGATTCAGCGCCAACGCTACGATTTGGTGCTGCAAATTCACGGCGATGGCAGCTCGATTAATCCTTTTCTCGTATTGCTGGGGGGAAGACGGCAGGCGGGATTTTATTTGCCAGGCCAGTTTTGTCCTGATCCCCATTACTTTCTGCCCTATCCCCAACGGGGCTCAGAGGTTGAACGGCTGCTACGGCTGACTGAGTTTTTGGGCCTGCCGGAGCAGCGCCCAGAACTGGAATTTCCGCTGACAGCGGATGAGTATGAGGCGGGTCTACAGCTACTAAGCTCCCATGACCTGTCCCCCGGCCGATACATCTGCCTGCATGCGGGGGCAAACAGCGAGGATCGCCGCTGGTCAATTGACGGGTTCACTCGGGTCGCTCAATCGCTAGCCAACCAGGGCTACCGCGTTGTGCTGACGGGCACTGACGCAGAGCGGGAGCTAACTGCCCAGATCTGTGCCGCTGTGGGGGCTGGGTCGCTCAATTTGGCTGGCTGTACAGCCCTGGGGGAGCTGGCGGTGGTGCTTCAGCAAGCGGCGCTCCTGATTTGCAACGACACCGGCATTTCGCACCTAGGGGCCGCGATTGAGGTGCCGAGTGTGGTGGTGTTTAGCAACTCAGAGGTAGAGCGCTGGGCTCCCGGCGATCGCGTTTCGGCTCAGGCTTCTGACCAAGGTCGCCACCGCATCGTTGACAGTCGTCAGACCAGAGCGGCTACCGCTTGGGCGGTGCTGGCTCAGGCGCGATCGCTCCTAAATGCCCAGCCTCAACCTTTACCACAGGTGTGCTATGCCCGCTAAAACAACCGCTAAACAGTCGAAGGTACTGGTTTTTAACCTGCGTGGGGGCAGTCCGCCACCGGAGTTGAAGCCCACGTTCCCCGAGGCCGAGCTGACGGTGGTTGAGTCTAGCCAAATTGCGAGCTGGTTGAGCGCCGATGAGGCAACGCTGGTGGACTGGCAGCAGGCCATTGGCTGGCTACGTCAGGGTGGGTTTGACGCAGCCGTCATTCTTACGGCACCGGGGCAGTCCCCCTATACCCTGGGCTATCTCTGCTACCTGGCGGGCATTCCCATTCGCATTGGTCAGTCTGGCGAGTTTGGTGGGCAGGTGCTGAGCCAGTGCGTGCCGTCAGATCAAAACGACGACGATCTGCTGGCGCTGCTGAGGGGGAGCGGGCGGTCGCTCGTTTCGGCCCCTCGCTAATCTCCATAGGAAAAAGCCTTACCCATGCGACGACTTCGAATTCTTACCTGGCATGTGCACGGTAGCTATCTGTACTACCTGACCCAAGCTCCCCATGACTTTTATTTGCCCACCAAACCAGGCTACCCGGAGGGCTATGGCGGGCGGCTGCCGGGGTTCGACTGGGGCAGTAACGTCCACGACATTCCAGCAGAAGCGGTGCGGCATCAAGACTTTGACTGCATTTTGTTTCAGTCGGCCCGCAACTACCAGGAGGATCAGTACGAGCTGCTGAGCCCCGAACAACGGCAGCTACCGCGGCTGTTTTTGGAGCATGACCCGCCCCGGCAACAGCCCACGGACACCTGCCATGTGGTGGATGATGCCCACCTGCTGCTGGTGCATGTGACGGCCTTCAACCAGCTGATGTGGGACTGTGGCTCTACGCCAACGCGGGTGATTGAACATGGCGTGATGGTGCCCGAGGGCGTGCGCTATTCGGGCGAGATTCCGAAGGGCATTGTGGTGGTGAACGGGCTGCGATCGCGCGGTCGCCGACTGGGGGCCGATGTGTTTGAGCAGGTGCGTCAGCAGGTGCCCCTCGACCTAGTGGGCATGGATGCCGAGAGCCTGGGCGGCCTGGGCGAGGTAGCCCATACCGCACTGCCGGAGCTGGTGGCTCGCTATCGATTTTTCTTTCATCCAATTCGCTACACCAGTTTGGGGCTGGCGGTGTGTGAGGCCATGTGCCTCGGAGTACCGGTAGTTGGGCTCGCGACCACAGAGCTGCCTACGGTGGTTGAGAACGGCGTTTCGGGCTACATCGACACCAACCCAGCGGCCCTGGTGCCCCGCATGCAGCAGCTGATCGATGACCCAGCCCTGGCCCAGCAACTGAGCCAGGGAGCACAACGTGCAGGTATGGCTCGGTTCAACATGCCGCGATTTGTGCAGGACTGGAATGCCGCCTTTGCTGAAGCGCTGGAGCTAGGGCGCGATCGCCAAAATCGTCGCACTCCAGCCCTAATTTAGCCCTCGTAGGTTGGGTTAGAACGCAGGGTCACCCAACGCCAGATAACCCTCTCACTCCACATCACGATTGGTGGGCATTGCCCACCCTACACTGCCTCAAACCTTAAACCTTAGCCCCTAAACCCTTCACCCTCAAACCCCATGACCAAGCGGATTGCCATCATCAGTGAACACGCCTCGCCCCTGGGCAGCTTTGGCGGCACCGACAGCGGCGGGCAGAATGTCTACGTGGGCCAGACGGCGAAACAGCTGGCGGCCCTAGGCTATCAAGTGGATATCTTTACCCGCCGCGATGCCGAGGCTTTGCCGGAGGTGATGCTGTGGCACAACGGTATTCGCATTGTCCATGTGCCAGCGGGGCCGCCGGAGCCGGTGCCAAAGGAAGACCTGCTGCCCCATATGGGGAGTTTTACCCGCTATGTGGTGGCCTTTGCCCGGCGGCAGCAGCGGCAGAATGGGGGCTACCACCTGATCCACGCCAATTTTTGGATGTCGGCCCTGGTGGCTAGCCAGGTGAAGCAGCACCTGGGGATTCCCTATGTGGTCACCTTTCACGCCCTGGGCAAGGTGCGGCGGCGGCACCAGGGTCAGGCCGATCGGTTTCCCAACGAACGCTTTGCCATTGAAGAGCAGGTGGTAGAAACAGCGGACGGCATTATTGCCGAATGCCCCCAGGAACGCGACGACCTGATTCAGCTCTATGGCGCTAAGCCCGACAAAATTCACATCGTGCCCTGCGGCGTAGATTTAAGCGAATTCTGGCCGATCCCCAAGACCCAGGCGCGGGCGACGCTGGGGTTACCGATGCAGGAGCGGGTGGTGCTTCAGCTAGGCCGCATGGTGCCGCGCAAGGGGGTCGATACGGTGATTCAGGCGATCGCCATGCTGGCTCAGCAAGATCTGCCCACGCGGCTGGTGGTAGTGGGCGGCGAATCGCCGCTGCCCGACCCTGAAAAAACGCCAGAGATCGGGCGGTTGCAGGCACTGACGGCAAAGTTAGGCCTACAGGACCGAGTCACCTTTGTGGGTCAGCGAGAGCGGGAAGTGCTGAAGTATTTCTACAGCGCCGCCGATTTGTTTGTGACCACCCCCTGGTACGAGCCCTTTGGCATTACCCCCTTGGAGGCGATGGCCTGCGGCACCCCGGTGATTGGCTCCAACGTGGGGGGGATCAAGTTCACCGTGCGGGATGGGGCGACGGGCTACCTGGTGGCGCCCAAGGCGGCGAGGGAGGTATGCGATCGCATGGCCTTTCTCTATCGGCATCCCGACATTCTCAACCTGTTTGGGCGACAGGCCCTGCGCCATGTGACCCGCCAGTTTACCTGGCCTAAAGTAGCCAGCGCCCTGGCCTCGATCTACGAGTCTGTCTTAGCTAAAACCGCTGCCCCAGACGTTCTGGTCGACACCACCGAGGCCGACTTGGCCCAGATGGAAGCCTGCTTTGACGCAGCTATTTTGGCCCTGCGCCAGTCTCGTCGCTTGCTTAGCGGCGATATTCTAGCGGTGTCTCGCCGGCTCAGCCAGTGCTTTAGCCGCGGGGGTAAGGTGCTGGTGTGCGGCAACGGGGGCAGTGCCGCCGACGCCCAGCACTTTGCCGCTGAACTGGTGGGCCGCTTTCAGTGCCAGCAGTGGGCTGGGCTGCCGGTCATGGCCCTGACCGCCGACACCGCCCTGCTCACCGCCTGGGCCAACGACGTTGGCTATAACGACATCTTTGCCCGCCAGGTATCCACCTTTGCCCAGCCCGAAGATGTACTGCTGGTGATCAGCACCAGCGGTCGCTCCCGCAACCTGATCGAAGCGGTGGCGGCGGCCAAAACCCGCAACGTCCACTGTATTGGGCTGCTGGGCGGCAGCGGCGGTGACCTGCTGCCCCTGGTGGATGAGGCGATCTGCGTCCCCAGCCCCGATCCCCAACGCATTCAAGAGGTGCAAATTCTAGCCCTGCACCTGATCTGTGAGTGGATCGAAGACGATTTGCAGCGATCGGACCGCCCAGCCCAGCGATCGCTAGCGACTGTCCCGCCAGCCAAGGCGATCGAGGCCTCACGCCCTACCGCGTCGGCCTCGGCTAGCCAGAGGGGTTGAGACAGCCAATCCACTCCTTTCCGAAAACCATCTTTTAATTAGGAACCAGCATGCAAACCCTGACTAAAACAGCTAATTCCATCCCCTCCCTGGATGGCAAAGTCGCCATTGTCACCGGCGGGGCTCGGGGCCTGGGAGCGGCCACCTGCCACTGCCTGGCCGCCGCCGGATTGAATGTGGTCGTCGCTGACCTGCGCCACGAACTGGCCGCCGAACTGGCTCAGGATATTGAATCCGCCAGCGGTAGCGCCATGGCCCTCAACTTGGATGTCACCAACCCCGCTAGCGCTGCCGCCCTGCTCGACCAAGTGCTCGATCGCTATGGCCGCATTGACGTGCTGATCAACAACGCCGGCATTGACGTCACTGAATCGGTGGAGGACCTGACCCACGACCAGTGGCAGCAGGTGATCAACGTCAACCTCAACGGCCCGTTTTATATGTCTAAAGCCGTCTTCCCTGAGATGCGCCAGAACGGCGGCGGCCACATTATCAACATTGTTTCCACCGCCGCCAAGCGAGCCTGGGCCAACGCCTCTGCCTACCACGCCAGCAAGTGGGGCCTGCTAGGTTTCTCCCAAGCCCTGCATGTGGAAGGGCGGCCCCACAACATCAAAGTCACCTCCTTGATTGCAGGCGGCATGCGCACCCCGTTTTTGCTAGAGCGCTTCCCCGACATCGACCAGACCACCCTGCAAGACCCCGCCAACGTAGCCGAGACCATTCGCTACCTGCTGATGCAGCCCCCCGGCACGGTGATCTCAGAGATGATGGTGCTGCCGATGAAGGAGACGTCTTGGCCGTAGGGGGAGATGGGTAGGCGGGTGGGAGGGTGGATGGGTAGATGGGTGGATGGGCGAGTGCTATTTAAATATCCATTTACCTTCTACTCATCTACTCCCCTACTCACCCACCCTCCCACTCATCCACCCTCCCACCCATCCACTCCCCTCCCATGCTCCCCGCGATCTTTCTCGACAAGGACGGCACCCTGATCGAAGACGTGCCCTACAACGTGGACCCGGCGCAGATGCGGCTGTGCGTTGGGGTGGCGACTGGGGTGCAGCGGCTGCACGAGGCCGGGTTTGCGCTGGTGGTGGTGACTAATCAGTCGGGGGTGGCGCGGGGATATTTTGCGGAGGCGGCGATCGCCCCCATGGAGCAACGCCTGCGCCAGCTGCTGGGGGTGCCGATCGCGGGTTTCTACTACTGCCCTCACCATCCCCAGGGCAGTGTGGCGGGCTATGCGGTGAGCTGTGGCTGTCGCAAGCCTGAGCCGGGCATGCTGCTGCAGGCTCAGACCGATCTGGGGCTTGACCTGGTCCGTTCCTGGCTGGTGGGAGACATTCTCAACGATGTGGAAGCGGGGCATCGGGCCGGGTGCCGCACCGTTTTGATTATCAACGGCAACGAGACCGAGTGGATATTGACGCCGGGGCGAGTGCCCCACCGGACGGCCCTGACCTTTGACCAAGCTGCCGACCTCATTCTTCAGCAGAGCTATGCCTACTCCAGACACCCAGACCCAGTGTTTCCTTAGTTGGATCGATCGCTTTCCCCACCTGCGGGTGCTGGTGATTGGCGATGCCATTCTCGACAGCTACTTGCAAGGGGCAGCCAATCGCCTCTGTCGCGAGGGGCCGGTACCGATTGTCGATGTGGCTGAAGCTGAGTATGTGCCCGGTGGGGCTGCCAATGCGGCGGCCAATGTGGCTAGCCTGGGCGGCACTACTCATTTTTTGACAGTAATTGGGGATGATGCGCCGGGTGGTCAGCTCTGCACAGAGCTAGAGCGCGCCGGGGTTCAGCTCGAGGGCGTGGTGCGATCGCGCGATCGACAAACTCTGGTCAAACAGCGCCTGTTGGCCGACAACCAGCTGCTGGTGCGCTTTGACCAGGGCAGCACGGCAGCCATTTCCCAAATCGAAGAAGACCGGCTGATCGAGCAGCTCAACCAGCAGTTTCCGCTCTGCGATGCGGTGGTGATTTCGGACTACGCCTATGGGGTGCTCACTCCTCGGGTCATTCTCCATCTACAGCGGCTGCAAGAGCGCTACGCTCGCCTGCTGGTGGCCGACTCAAAGCGGCTGAAAACCTATGCGCCGTTGGGGGTGACGGCAGTTAAACCTAACTACGATGAGGCGATCGCTCTGCTGAATCTGCCCCGGCTATCTGGGGCGCAGCGGGTTGAGCAAATGACCCGCCACGGTCAGGGGGTGCTGGCGGCTACCGGGGCTCGGATGGCGGCAATTACGCTCGATCGCGATGGGGCGCTGATTTTTTTGCAGGACGACACAGGGACGGTGGCTGACCCTGCCCGCACCTTTGCCGACCCGGCCCCTAGCGCCAATGCCACCGGGGCGGGAGATACCTACTTGCCACTTTGGCGCTGGCCCTGGCTGCCGGGGCTGACCCCCACGGGGCGGCATCGCTGGCGGCTACGGCCACGGGGATCATTGTCACCCAGCCGGGGACGACGCGCTGCCACCCTCTCACCCTGCGGCGCTCCCTGGCGGAGGGCAATAAGCGCATTGCTGACCCGGCCGAGCTGACCTCGGTGGTGGCCCAGCAGCGTGCTCTGGGTCAGCGGATTGTGTTCACCAACGGCTGCTTCGACATTCTGCACTCGGGCCATGTCACCTGCCTGGAGCAGGCCAAAGCCCTGGGGGATGTGCTGATCGTGGGGGTAAATACCGACGAGAGCATTCGCCAGCTCAAAGGGCCCTCTCGTCCGGTGAATGGATTAGCTGACCGGCTGACCATGCTGGCCGCCCTGGGCTGTGTCGACTACGTTGTCCCCTTTGCCGACCTGGCGCCCCGCGAGTTAATTCGCCTGATTGGCCCCGATGTCTACACCAAGGGCGGCGACTACACCCGCCATTCTCTGCCCGAAACCCCTTTAATTGAGGAACTGGGCGGCGAGGTGGTGATTTTGCCCTACCTGGGCGATCGCTCGACCACCAACTTGATTCAGCAGATTCGTACCGCACCGAGGGATGCCTGATGGACTGGAGTACGGCCCAAAACATTCTCTGTGTCCGCCTCGACAGCCTAGGGGATGTGCTGATGACCACCCCGGCCCTGGCGGCGATCAAGGCCACCCGACCCGACAGCCAGATCACGCTGATGACCTCGGCGGCCGGGGCGGCTCTGGCGCCCCATCTGCCCATGGTGGATGACGTCTGGGTCTACGATGCTCCCTGGCTCAAAGCTACCGCCCCCCGCCAAAACAGCCAGCCCGAGCAGGCGGTGATTGAGGCGCTGCGATCGCGCCAGTTCGACGCCGCCATTATTTTTACCGTCTATAGCCAAAACCCTCTGCCCACGGCCTTTATGGCTTACATGGCCGACATTCCCCTGCGGCTGGCTCACTGCCGTGAAAACCCTTACCAGCTGCTCACCGACACCATCCGCGACCCTGAGCCTGAGCTAACTCGCCACGAGGTGCAGCGCCAACTCGACCTCGTCGCCAGCGTCGGTTACCGCACCGCCGATGAACGATTGCAGATGACGGTGCCTAAGGC
The DNA here is from genome assembly GCA_019359285.1 of Nodosilinea sp. WJT8-NPBG4. Taxonomy (GTDB): domain Bacteria; phylum Cyanobacteriota; class Cyanobacteriia; order Phormidesmidales; family Phormidesmidaceae; genus Nodosilinea. The sequence continues at coordinate 6,070 of JAHHHQ010000066.1, read as the reverse complement.
AGCCCACCGGAGCGTCTCCAGCCTTTTAGAAAACCTAGGGCTTAGCCCTTCCCAGCCCTGGATTGTGGTGCACCCCGGAGCCTCGGCCTCCTCCCGGCGCTACCCGCCGGAGCTGTTTGCTGAGGTGGGGCGATCGCTTGTCAACCAGGGTATTGCCGTACTCTTTACCGGCACCGCTGGCGAAGGGGAACTGGTGGAAAGCATTCGCAGCCAGATGATCGCCCCGTCCCTCTCGCTGGTGGGTCTACTCACCCTGGCGGAACTGTCGGCCCTGCTCGCCGCCGCGCCCCTGCTGCTCTCGAACAACACTGGTCCCGTCCACATTGCCGCCGCCGTGGGCACCCCCGTGGTGGATCTTTATGCCCTAACGAATTTGCAGCACACTCCGTGGCAGGTGCCCCACCGGGTGCTGTTTCATGATGTGCCCTGCCGCCTTTGCTACCGCAGTGTTTGCCCTGAGGGGCACCACAATTGCCTGCGTTTAGTAGAACCTGAGGCGGTGGTAGCAGCGGTGCTGAAGCTGTTGCCGCAAGGGACTTTACCTATTGCAGCTGATTTGGTTGGAACACGTTGACAAGCCGAGTCTTCTGGTAGTGCCATGTTCCTACGATGAACCTATCCTCAGTAGATCGAGAACAATCCTCCTGACGAGAGCTAGCCCTCACCCTAAATCCCTCTCCCAAGCTGGGAGAGGGACTTTGAAAGGTTTTCCGGCTCCCCTCTCCTTCATGGGAGAGGGGCTGGGGGTGAGGGCTAACGGGGCCTTTGCGACCTACTGATCCTGTGCTTCGCGCTTCGGATTTTCGTTCTTTTTCTACAATGCTTTAATCGATTTACACCTCAATTCAGCCCTCTAAAAACCTCGGCAGGGGCATCAACCGGCGTAGGCTATGGTGCTGAGCAGCGCAATATCTGTCCGGCGAGAATCGAGCCGGCTATGCTGCACCACAATCGGCACATCCGAGGCGATCGTGCTGGCATATTCGGTGCCTCGGGGCACTGGTTCAGGATCGCGCAGGTCGTTGAACCGCACATGCTTAGTGCGCCGAGCAGGCACGGTGAGGTGATAGGGGCCAACGGGTTCGCGATCGCTAAAGTACAGTGTGATTTGTACCTGAGCCTCCTGGTCAGAGGTGTTGAGCAGGCAGGCAGTCTCATGGCTGACAAATTCTGGCGGTCGGTCGGTGTCGTCGGGGGGAATGTAGCCCTCTGCGATCGCCCAATAGGTTTTGCCGATGGGATGTGCCATAGAAATTCTCCTGCATTTACTTAGGAGACTAGCGATTTTGCCCAACGCCTACGTCTATCAAGGGAGCCAGTTCGACAATTTTGCTGGCTGGTTTAGAGAGGTTTGTGTCATCAAAAATTGGCTCACTGAGGAACATTTTCAGCCTTCAAAACGAAGAAGCTGTAGCTGAATCTCACCTCTAACAGAGGGCAACTTGGTTGTTTCTTCTAATGCTGAAGAAGTGCCTTCTACAAGTAAGGATTCACCCATGACTGGACGCTTAGATGGCAAGGTAGCCGTAATTACCGGGGCCGCTACCGGAATTGGCGAGGCGATCGCCCACAAATTTGCCCTCGAAGGGGCCAAGATTCTGATCAATGGCTTGCCCGACGACCCAATTGAGGATGTCGCCCAAACCATTCAGCAGCAAGGCGGCGAGGTCGTGACCTACAAAGGCGATATCTCCCAGACCGAAGATGCCGAAGCTTGCGTGCAGGCGGCGATCGATGCCTTTGGCCAGCTCGATATTCTGGTCAACAACGCTGGGGTGTTTCTAGTCACTGCTGAAACCCAAGACTACCCGGTCGATCTATTCGATCGCACCATTCAGATGAACATTCGCTCGGCGTTTTTGATGACCAAATACGCCCTGCCCCATCTGCAAAAAAGCCGGGGCAATATTGTGTCGGCGGGCTCAGAGGCCGGGTTTAACGGGCTGGCCCAAAATGCTGTCTACGGCGGCACCAAAGGCTGGGTGCACTCCTTTATGAAAGGCGTAGCGGTGGAGCAGGCCAAGCACGGCGTGCGCGCCAACTGCGTCTGCCCCGGTGCGATCGACACCGCCTGGACCCACAAAGAGACCAGCCCGATGGATGAGCAAATGGAGGAAACCCTAATTCAGGCGACCCCCATGGGGCGGCGGGGCACGGCAGAAGAAATGGCCAACGTCTACGCCTTTCTGGCGTCGGATGAGGCCAGCTACGTCACCGGCGCGCTGTGGCTAGCCGACGGTGGTGTGACCATCGGCAAAGGGCCTATGGGCGATCAGGTGCCCGAGGAGCTCAAACGCGAGCCCACCGGGCAGCTGTCTAACCTGCGCCACAGCCGCGAAGGCCTGAAGAATAAGACTTTCAAGTCGCTCAAGTAAAGCTTTAGGCATGCAGCGCGAAGGGCAGGCGTGCCCTAGCGCTGTACGCCTGCTCCGAGTTTTAGGTGGGCATTGCCCACCCTACGGCCTTAAACCTTAGACCTGTGCAACGCTCTATACCGAGGATTTTAGCAGTCAGAATTCCCCTCACCCCCTACCCTCACCATGCCCACCATCGACGTCCTCATTCCTACCTACAACCGGCCCGATGCCCTGGCCGTCACCCTGACCAGTCTGTGCGCCCAGACCTACACAGACTTTCGGGTCATCGTGTCTGACCAGAGCGAAGACCAAGATGTAGCCGACGTGGGCACGATACAGACGGTGGTGCGAGTGCTGGCAGCCCACCACACCCCCGCCCAAATTCTCAAACACTTGCCCCGGCGAGGCATTTCCGAACAGCGGCACTTCTTGCTGAATCAGGCGACGGCTCCCTACGTGCTGTTTCTCGACGACGATGTGTTGCTAGAGCCTTGGGTGCTCAAGCTGCTGCTCAACACCATTGAGCGGGAAAGCTGCGGTTTTGTCGGCAACCCGCCAATCGGCCTCAGCTACATCGACGATGTGCGCCCCAACGAGCACCAACCCCTGACCTTTTGGGAAGGCCCAGTGCAGCCCGAAACCCTGCGCCAGGACACCCCCGAGTGGGAACGCTGGCGGCTCCACAATGCCGCCAACCCCTACCATCTACAGCAGCGGTTTGGCCTAACTCCCCGCCGACCCAGCCCCTACCATGTGGCCTGGGTGGCAGGCTGCGTATTATTTAACCGGGCCAAACTGTTGGCGATCGGGGGCTTTAGCTTTTGGCAAGACCTGCCCGCCCAGGCCTGTGGTGAAGATGTTTTGGTTCAGCAGCGGGTGATGCAGCGCTACGGCGGCTGTGGCGTGCTGCCTTCGGGGGCTTACCACCAGGAGTTGCCCACTACCTTGCACGATCGCAGCCAGAATGCTCCCAACTTGCTGCCGCTATAACGGTCTAGGGTTCAGGGTATAAGGTTTAGGGCAGGTCATGCACCTTGAACCTTAAACCTTATACCCTCATCAATCCGTCACCTTTGGCTTGCAACCTACTAAGTCCAGTAGAGAATCTTGCCCTGGGGAAACCACCGTGCGATCGCCCCTTCAAAAAAGGTGCGCAGCTCGGTCATTGTGTCGCGATCGTAGACGTACTTGGTGCCGCCAAACTTGTTGCGCTTGGTGGTGCGGGTCGACTCGTCTAGGTCTAGCTTGCTGTTGGGATACCACTGCTCTAGCACCCCCTTAGACCCAGGGGTAAACCGATGGGAAATCAGCTCGAAGGTGAGGTCGCAGTCAAAGTCGAGGGCGTTAGCAGCAGCCTCTAGCAGTTGGCTATACTCGTCTTGCCAGTTCTCAATGGGCATGATTGGGGCGATCACTAGCCCCACCGGGTAGCCACCACCACCCTGCTCTACCGGGAGGGCGAGCTTGCGAATGGCCTGCAACCGCTCGGCAACCGAGGCTGTGCCCCCCTCTAACAGCCGAGAGACCGCGGCGGCATTGATGCTGAAGCGGCAGCGGGTGCGACCGTGGTGGGGCAGGGTGAGCAGGTCATCTACCTGGTCAAACTTGGAGACCCAGCGCAGCTGAGCGCGATCGCGAGTGCCAAAGTAGCGAATGCACTCCGCCAGGCTGCCGGTGAGGTGCTCAATGCCCAGGGGGTCGGTGTAGCAGCTGACTTCGTAGGTGGTGAGGCGATCGGGGTGCTCGTAGTGCTTGAGGTTGTCTAAAATCTGTGGCAAGTTGGCATATGCGCGAATCACGGGCGGCCCCTGAAGACTGCCTGCCAGGTAGCAGTACTGGCAGTGGGCTGGGCAGCCCTGGGCCAAATGAAACTGCCAGTCAGCCGAGGGCGGAATTGGCGTCAGCTTGAGCTGACTAGCCGGGGCAGTGACTACGGCTAGGGTGCGCTTGGCGATCGCATAGGTCTCACGCTCAGAGTCCCCCCGCAGGCCGGTCAGACGGTTTTGCTTGAGATACTCCACCGGCAGATCGAGCGCTTGGACTCGCTCTAAAATTTGCTGCCCCCAAGGCTCGTCCAAGGCGGCGGGGGTAAACAAGACCTGCTCTGGTAGCCAGCGGCGGCGATGGGCGGTGCTGCGGGTAGCCGGTTGGGTGCCCTCAAGGGTGGGTGCGGTTGTTATCGATTGGGTCAAAACAATTCGGTAAGAACAACAAGGAATTGGTATCTCTTTTGATCGTAAAGATCTTGCTGGGGCAAAGCATCATTCACATTGCAGGTTCCGGGTCGGATCCCCTCTGCTCTCTGCCCAGATATCCGTATGCCATACCCATGACCTAGACCCTCCCCTGAGAAAGATGCAGGTTTTAGCTCTCGCCAGTAGCTTGTTGAAGAGATATTTCCACGCAACGCGAATGGTTTTGCGTTCTAGCTAAACACCGATTAGCGCCGCAGCCATAAGCTCTGCACCACTCCGCGCCTCTTCTCCATGACCAAGATCCTCTTTATTGAGCTGCTTGGGGGCCTTGGCGATGTTTTAATTGCTCTGCCCGCGATTCAAGCGCTGACGGCATCTCACCCCCAGGCCCATATGACGGTGCTGACCTTTGCGCCTGGGGATAGTTTGCTGCACCATCACCCCCAGGTGCACCGTGTCTTGCGGGCTCCAGCCGGCCAAGCGCGGCAGGCGGTGACAGAGGCACTGCGATCGCCCTACGACCTCGTGGTGACTGACACCACCTACGACGGTATCGCCGACCTAGTGCGCCAGAGTGGGGCCCAGCAAACGGTGACGAATCTGTGGCGCAGCCCACCGCCGGATCAGGGAGTGAGCGATCGCATGCTCCAGATCCTTCTAGATGAAGGCCTAATTACAGAGGTCGCAGCCAGCGAGCACCGCCATCCTCGTCTGCACCCTACCGCTGAGGAATGCGATCGGGTGCAAACCCAGTTACTCTCCCTTGGGCATCCCCAAATTGCTCTCTACCCCGATGCGGGCATGGCCATCAAGCAGTGGTCACCCGATCGATTCGTTGCCCTGGGTCGATCGCTGCACCAGCGCTATGGGGCTAGCCTGATTGTGCCAGCGGGCGCAGATCCTGAGCAGGCCCAGGCGATCGTCGATCAGCTCGAGGGCGCTACCCTCTGGCCGAGAGGATCGCTGCGAGACCTAGCGGCTCTCTTCGCTCAGCTCGACTGCGTAGTGGCTGTCGATACTGGGCCGGCCCGCATCGCTGCTGCCGTGGGCACCCCCACCGTTACCCTGTTCGGCCCAGCTTGGCAGGGCCGCTACGGCCAGCCTGCACCCCACATCAATTTGCAGGGCTATGCCCCTTGCCCAGAACGCAACATCGCCAACTTTACCGAGCAAGCCTGCTGGTATAGCGGCACCTGCCCCTTTGCCTGGGATACCTGCGTCAATTTGATAGCTCCGGAACAGGTTGCAAGGGCGATCGACGAGATTTTGGGACAGGGGAGTGCAGGGGCGCGAAGTGCCGAGTTCGTCCTGGCTGAAGGGGGAAATGACTTGGTAAATGCTTCAGACCGAACAGGCTACCTAAATCTCTCAGTGCCAAAAAACTTTGAAAACTCTAGGGCGTGTCATCAATTAGGTAAGGTGGGAGAAGTTGAGTTTCAGGTTTGTGATACTGATGCCAACCCGCCGCTACGCCCTACGCGATGACCAATGGGAACGAATCAAGGATTGGCTGCCTGG
>JAHHHQ010000065.1 GCA_019359285.1 Nodosilinea sp. WJT8-NPBG4 | reverse complement strand
CTGGTTCACCTCCTTGGGCATCAGCACGATGGCGTTCAACCTGAACGGGTTCAACTTCAACCAGTCGATTCTGGACTCTCAGGGTCGGGTGATTGGCACCTGGGCGGACGTGATCAACCGGGCGAACTTGGGTATGGAAGTGATGCACGAGCGCAATGCTCACAACTTCCCCCTCGACCTCGCCACGGCTGAGGCCCCTGAAATCATCGGCTAGTCTTGACTGACTACCCCATTGATTGATTAGCACAAGAGCGCTCCTCGCAAGGGGGGCGCTTTTTGCATGCCTACTAGTGGCGCAGATGTGGTTGGTGAGGGTGCGGATAGCTGTGTCGGTTTGGAGGGCGATCGCAAATATTAAAGTGTCATCAAATTTGCCGTTGTCTCTTTCTCTGGGTGCAAGCTATTAGCTTGGCTCTAGTTTTCCCTTAGTCTTTCGCTATTTCAGAGCTTTTTGCTAACTGAGGAACTAAGAGCGTTTCCGCTACAAACGCTTGTACAGCTTTTGAAGCAGTTTTGGAATATTCCCGCAGCTCCAGCCAACGACGTTTGGATAAAAAAACTTTTTAGAGGCTTGATTTTACTTGATCAAAGGAAAGAGTAGAGCCTCATCAGTTTGAAGCTTACAGCTTAACTGAAACCGCAGCGTGGTACGGCGGAGCCAGACATTATCGAATCTGCGCCAGTTTCTAATCACCGGGTTTCTACAGTCAGAATGCTCCATGATCAATTTGTCGACGTTGCGACTGGCGATAGATCTACTGTGTCCCACCAACGACTTAGTCGTTCTAAACACTCCGGCAGAGGCGCAACGTTAGGAGTTAGCTGCTTTTGCTGCTGGTTTAAAAGTGTCAGAGCCATGTATTAGCATAGGTCTTTAGGGTTGTGCAGCTAAGGAGTTATGGCCTGAACTCGGCGACAGCAATGGGATAGTGAAACGACTGCTTTCCTTCGACTTTAGCAATCAAGCCGAAAGTCTGATCTTTAACTTTCTTAATACTTGCATAACTTGGAGATAGGCCTGAAACGGCTGTTTATCGTTTACAAGTCGTCAAAAGCGCTGCGATATGTAACAAAAGTTGCCTTGACGCCCTCTAAAAGTTACGCGACACTACGTCTAATGGATGTGCCCACTTCCGGGATCAATGCAGTAGATTGAGTTTCGTAATGAACAGTGGCGGATTACACTACCCCTGCTGGTTAAGATCAGGTTACTAATTTGGCATTTGCCAATCTGACACACCGCTGGGGAAGTTGTTAGCACCCACGATGTTTAAAGGTCACTAGTATCACCATCAATGGTGTTGAAACGAGCAGTCCTATGGAAACGTTAGAGTTCATTATTTACCCTGACGGTCGGGTCAAAGAGACGGTGACTGGCATTGTGGGAGCCTCCTGCGCTGAGGTAACTGCGGCTATTGAAGCTCAGCTAGGTACCGTGGTGGCGCAGCAGCAAACCTCTGAGTATTTTGCTCAGCGGAATGAGCAGACGGCTGCCGAAACTGTGGCTGCCCAAACTGCCTACAGTCAGTGGTAAATTTTTCGATTCTTAGAGTCCCCTACTATCACCCCTAGCAAATGTCACACTTTAGCCAAATCAAAACCAAAATTCGCAATCTAGATTCCCTAAAGCTGGCTTTGAATGACCTGGGCACCGACTGGAAGTCTGGCCCCTGTGATGTACGTGGCTACCAAGGCCAAACCCAAGCCGCCGACGTGGTAATCGCCCAAGACAACGGCTACGATATTGGCTTTCGCCGCAACCCTGAAACCAGTGACTATGAGCTGGTGGCTGATCTGCAATATTGGCAGCAACCGCTGACTGTTGAAGGGTTTCTCAGCAAGGTGACCCAGCGCTATGCCTATAACACTGTAGTCGCTGAGACCTCTCGCCAGGGCTTTCAGCTGTCTGAGGAGCAGGTGCGGGAAGATGGTTCTGTGCGGCTGGTAGTGCAGCGCTGGAACGGCTAACCCATTGACCTTTTGAATATTAGAAAGGGGCTATTTGGCCCCTTTCTTTGTATTGGCCCAGCATTGGGCGTTCTAAAGCACGAGTAGCAACCACAATGACACAGTTTGACGGGCAACCCAGTGCGACTGGCTTTGAACCCGAACTTGGTGGCCACCTGCGCCAGACAGAAGACCGCACCGGCTATGAACCCGAGCTAGGCGGTCAGCTGCGCCAAAAGGGCGTCTATGTTGACGAAATTACCTGCATTGGCTGTAAGCACTGCGCCCACGTGGCCCGCAACACCTTTTATATTGAGCCTGACCACGGCAGGTCGCGCGTTTACCGCCAGGATGGCGACTCTGAGGAGCTCATTCAAGAGGCGATCGATACCTGCCCGGTAGACTGCATCCACTGGCTCGACTACACCGAGCTCAGGGAGCTAGAGCGCGATCGCAAGCACCAGGTCATTCCCGTCGCAGGGTTCCCGGTAGATAAAGCCATGTCAACCCTGCAAATGCGCAAGGCTAAGCGCAAGAGCCAGCGCCGACCAGAAACTGGTTCCCAAGGGGCAGCTCCCCAGTAGTTCTAAGGGGTAGGCTCTTCGGGCGGCACCACGACGACTGCTCCGGTGGGCAAAAACTGCACCTCTACTGTGGTCGATGCGTCTCTGACAACTCCAGGGATGGTGTCACCGATCTGAGGCAGGGTGGAATTGGTTTGGTAACTAGCCGAGAAGTCATTGAGAGGATCCAGGGCGGTTACGGTGCCATCGGGCTCAAGAACAAGGCGGTAGCGTAGGGGCGCGGCTAGGTTTGCCGGAGGCCGCCACTGCTGCTCAAGGGCTTGGGTGAGGTTGCTGATCCAGGCGATCGCAGAGTCGGGGGCGGTCGTGGCGGCAATGCTGGGGCCAGTGTCAAAGGCTTCGGGGCTGGCCGGGGCCGTTAGGGCCTCGGGCTGGGCAGCATTTGGTGCCTGTTCAGTGGCTATGCTTGCGTCAGGTACGGCTTGGCCCCCAGCGCGCGCCTCAGCCTGGGTTGGGTAGGCGGGGGTTGGAGCGGGCGCGGTCTGGGAGGGTTGACCTAGGGCTGGGCCGGCGGCAGGCGGTGGCGATGTCTTGGGAGCTCCAGGCTCAGGTTCACTGCCTGAGGGGCCCCCTGGACTAGTTGGAGCGGGGACCGCTGGACTGGTCGGCGCTGTCGTAATGGGCGCTGGCAGAGCCTCGCCTGCTGTTACAGGGGCAGAGTCTTCCGCAGTAGGAGTATTGGCGGCGGGGGGTACAGGCGAGGCTGGGGTTAGCTGTGGGTTATCGGCAGAATTCTGGGTCGTTGACCCATTGGTAGGCTGAGACTTACTAGGGGAAAGCACTACGGAGCTAGGGGCGGTGGTAAGCAGTTGGTTACCCAGCAACGCGGCAATGCCCACCGCCGCCACAGACCCCAGCCAAAGCGGCAGTTTGGGGCGCACTCGACGAGTTTTGGGCATTGCCGCGTCGGGCAGGATCTGAAGATTGCTGTCGGCCTGCTCTAGGGCATCGGCCAGGTCAGACAGTTGCAGTGTAGACAGTTCAACTACTCTAGGTGGCTCTGGGGGCACAGCCAGGGTGAGCCGATGGCGGGTGAGCCCGACGGGCTGAAGCGAATTTTCGCCCCGAGCAACCGCTCCTCCAGCGGCGATCGCATCGGCATTGAGATAATTCTGGACATAGGTTTGCACCAAATCTGCGAGGGCTGAAAACTGCGGCTCTCGGCCACCAATCTCCAAAATCATGGCCCGGCTAGCGAGGGTTCTAGCTTCTCTGGGCGCATCGTCTCCCTGCACTTGCAGGTGAAACCGCGATCGCCCCAGTACCGGGCGGCCCGTTATCTGACTCAGGGGCGAAAGCTCTCCCACCAGCCGCAGAGTACAGGTGCCCGCTGCATATTCATAGGAGGTGACAGTGGCGATCGCAGCCATAGCGCTCAGCTCAAGAACACCTTAATCAATCTAAAATTCAAACATCTCGTCACTGGCCAGCCCGCTCTAGCAGCGCCACCCACAGCTTACGACTGCCGCCAGAACCGCTATAGAACAACAGATCGACCAGCAACTTCAGCCCCAGGGCGTTGATCTCGTCGGTGGTGGCGGTTTGGTCGCCCTCCATGCGGTCTTGGTAGGCATTGCTAAAGGCGTCGAGGTAGTCGCCTAGCTGCGCGGTGCGGTGAGGAGGCTGCCCCTGTTCGAGGGCTTTCTCTAACCGCGCCACGGCCTGCCGAATGGGGTCGCGATGGGCGATCGCTAAATGACAACTCACCAGCACCAGGGCGCGGGCTTCGTCAACATCGAGCTTTTTGCGGCCCTGCCCCTTGCGCAGCGGACTGGCCTGGCGCAGTCGCCACAGGTTGACGCGATCGCTCAGCAAATCTGATACCCCCAAATCGTTTGCCGCTGCCAGCATGGCGTCGGACCCCAGGCCGGTGAGGGCTTCTAGGGCTAGCAGCACCAGGTCGAGCTGCGCTTTAATGCTGCTCAACTGCCGTGGGGTTGGTGGCCCCTGCGGCGGGCCTGGGTTGGGCTCACTGTTTGACGCACTGAGGGAAGACTCCACCGGGCTGCCCTGTTACTAACGTAGAGGATTGGGCTAATTGTGGCACGGGGGTTGCAGTTCTTGAAACGGGTTTATGGGTAGCGAGCACAACCGCTTGGTCAAGCGCTGAGGGCAGCCTTGTTCTATGCCCTGTCATACTAGATATCAACGCCATTAGCTCTGGAGTGGCTCGCCATGGCAGTGACCCTGACGCGCTGGACACTGGACGACTATCACCGCATGATTGAAGCTGGGTTGTTCGTCAACCGGCGGGTAGAATTTTTGAATGGGCTAGTTGTTGAAATGGCTCCTGAAGGCCCTGATCACGCTGACCTTTCAATCGATGCAGATGAGCTATTTGTAGAGCAGGCGCGAGGGCGGTATCGAGTCCGTGTTGCCAAGCCCATGACTATAGCCGCAACGGGCAGCGAGCCTGAACCTGATATTGCTTTGGTTAAGCGTAAATCTTACCGTCAGGGGCACCCAGCGCCAGCGGATGTGTACCTAATCATCGAGTTCTCAAATACGACTCTAGCCAAAGATACTGACGAAAAGCGCCAAGTCTATGCCGCAGCGGGCATCCAAGATTATTGGGTAGCCAATCTCAAGGATGGAGAACTCATCATTTACCGGCAACCGATAGATGGCGATTATCAGGTTGAGCAGCGTCTGCGTCAGGGGGCGGTAGGGCCGCTGGCTTTTCCCGATAATACTGTAGCGGTTGACTCGCTGATTTAGAGCTGTCCTAGCCCTAAAAACTCCTGCGTGTGCTGCCAAATGTCTTTCTCTACATCCGTTAGGGCGTGATCGCTGGGAAGTTCGATCAGCTTTGTCCAGGGGCGGGCGGCAGTGTAAGCGCGGCTGGCTTCTATAGATATAGTCTCGTCGTTGGTGCCGTGGAGTATCAGGGCAGGAATTTTGGCGTTTAGGGCGTCATCGTCATAGCCTTGGGCATCGGTGATGAACTCATAATGGAGCGGCACAGAACGCTGCTCGGTGTAGTGATAGACGGAGAGCGTTCCCTCACTACGCCAGGTATTGAGCTGATCGGGGCCAAGGCGGGGTAGCCACTGCTTGAGAAAGTCAAAGGCGGGGGCCAGGAGCACCAGTTTTTCGATGTGAGCTGCGATCGCGGCCTGCTGGGCTACCCAAGCGGCGGTGAGACCTCCTAAGCTGGAGCCGATTAGCACCGTGGAATCAGGCTGAGACTGAATCAAGGTGCTGACCTGTTGAATTTGGCGGCTGAGGGTGAGGTGGGCAAAGTCGCCCTGGTTGAGGTCGGGAATGATGAGGTCGAGGCCGAGGGCGGCGAAGCGGGCTTTCATCGCCTGAGCTTTGGCCGACTGGGGGCTGGAGGCGAAGCCGTGGAGGTAGAGGTATTGGGGCATGGGGTGGGGGAGTGGGTGGGTGGATGGGTGGGTAAGTCGGTGAAGGGGGAAACCCCTGGGGGTATGATATTGAATCGGTGCGCTCCCCAGACTGGCTGGTGGGCAGTGCCTACCCTACATTCAAGCCATCTTCTGCAAACGCTATGACTTCGACCTATCGCATTACCCTGCTGCCCGGTGACGGCATTGGCCCTGAGATTATGGGGGTGGCGGTGGACGTGCTCAACACCGTGGGCCGCCAGATGGATCTGGCTTTTAAGTTTGAGGAAGCGCTGATCGGTGGAGCGGCGATTGATGAAACGGGGGAGCCGCTGCCGGAGGCAACGCTGAAGACCTGCAAGGCCAGCGATGCGGTGCTGCTGGCGGCGATCGGTGGCTATAAGTGGGATACGTTGCCTCGCCACCAGCGACCCGAGACAGGGCTGCTGGGTCTGCGAGCAGGGTTAGAACTCTTCGCCAACCTGCGCCCGGCCACCATTCTGCCGCAGCTAATCGACGCTTCTTCGCTGAAGCGAGAGGTGGTGGAAGGGGTCGATATTATGGTGGTGCGGGAGCTGACTGGGGGGATTTACTTTGGCTCTCCCAAGGGGGTGTTTGAGACTGAGACAGGGGAAAAGCGGGGGGTCAACACCATGGCCTATACCGATCGCGAAATCGATCGCATCGGTAAGGTCGCCTTTGAGACTGCCCAAAAGCGCAAAGGTCAGCTGTGCTCGGTAGATAAGGCCAATGTACTGGAGGTGTCGCAGCTGTGGCGCGATCGCATCACCGCCCTAGCCACCGACTACCCCGACGTCGCCCTGACGCATATGTATGTAGACAACGCGGCCATGCAGCTGATCCGCTGGCCCAAGCAGTTTGACACGATCGTTACCGGCAACCTGTTTGGCGACATTCTCTCCGATGCGGCGGCGATGCTCACCGGCAGCATTGGCATGCTGCCCTCGGCCAGCCTGGGAGCCAGCGGGCCAGGGGTCTACGAACCCGTCCACGGATCGGCCCCCGACATTGCTGGGCAAGACAAGGCCAACCCCCTGGCCCAGGTGCTGAGCGCCGCCATGATGCTGCGCTACGCCCTCGATCAGCCCGCCGCCGCCGATCGCATTGAGCAAGCCGTGACCACAGTTTTAGATCAGGGTTATCGAACTGGCGATATCATGTCTGAGACTATGACCCAGGTGGGTTGCAAGGCCATGGGCGAAGCCCTGCTAAGTGCCCTGTCATAAAGTTCTTTCTAGAAGTCTTTCTAGAATGTGCTCCCCCTAAAAAGTCGAGTTAGAGTCTGTTCATAAGCGCACAGGTGAGCCGTGTACGGTCTACAGCAACCCCCTTCTTCTAGCCCATTGCCCAGTCAGCTATCGGGCGTTGGTGCCCTGCCTATGGCGCTTAACCCAGCCCTGCTCAAGTCGGCCCGGCAAATTTACCGCACCTATTACGAAGTGCACCCCGAAGATGTGCAGCGCCCCATCGGCATTGCCATTAGCACTAAAACCCATCGCGGCAAGCTGATCTTTGGCGATCGCCCTGTGCTGCTGCCCACCGAGTGCTTTGTCCCCATCAGCCAGATCGAGCCGGGGCTGCACTAAACCAGCGGCCATTTCAGCCAGACTCAGCCACCAGCCGAGATATTGGGCCATTCTCCACGGGCACACTGGGGAGCGTCACCCAGTAGCGCAAAGGGTTTGGTACCTATGGCTGAGTCTTTTTTGGCGGTAGCTGACTCGTTCTCTGCTGGGGTAAGCGCTCCACCCGCTAGACGCCCGATCGCCCCGGATACTCAAAAGCGACGGGCGATGGCTAACCGACCGCTGCCCAGCTATACCCAACGCCTGCTGCGGCGCTTGCGGCTGAAGCTGGCCAATGCGGCCCCTGGCAAAGAAGTTCTCGATCTATCGGTGGTGATCTGCACCTACAACGGTGAGCACCGCCTGCCCAAGGTGCTCGACTGCCTGCTCGCCCAGCTGGGCACCGAGCACCTGGCCTGGGAGGTGATTGTGGTTGACAACAACAGCACCGACGGCACCGCCCAGGTGTTCAAGACCTATCAGCAGCACTGGCCCCAAGATATTCCCCTGCGCTATGCCTTTGAGCCCCGCCAGGGAGCTGGCTATGCTCGCCAGTCGGCCATCACCCTGGCTCGCAGCCCCCTGATCGGATTTCTAGATGACGACAACCACCCGGCCCTAGGCTGGGTGGCGGCAGCCCACCGATTTGGCCAGATTCACCCCCAGGCGGGGGCCTTTGGCAGCCGCATTCGGGGTGACTTTGAGGTTGCCCCACCACCAAACTTTGGCCGTATTGGGTCGCTGTTGGCGTTGACCGAGCGCGGCTCTGCCCCCCTGCTCTATGCGCCCAAACAAAAGGTGTTGCCCCCAGCAGCAGGGCTGGTGGTGCGGCGGCAGGCCTGGTTAGGTAGCGTGCCTGATCAGCTGTCGCTGGCCGATGCCATTGGCTTTCGGGCTGCTGGGGAGGATCTCGAGGTGGTGCTTCACATGCAGCGCCACGGTTGGGAGATCTGGTATAACCCGGCGATGCGGATGCAGCACGAGATTCCGGCCAGTCGGTTTGAGCGCGACTATCTGCTGCGAATGTTTCGGGGCATTGGCCTCAGCCGCCATTGCACGCGCATGCTCAGCGTGCCCCTGTGGCAGCGGCCGCTGATGGCCCATGCCTATCTGGCCAACGATATCCGCAAAATTTTGCGCCACTTGGTCAAATACCAGGGCGAGGTGGTCAGCGATACGGTGGCCACCTGCGAAATGAGGCTTTATCTCTACAGTCTGGTCAGCCCGTTTTATATTACTCAGCGGCTGTGGCGGCAGCGGTGGATGCGGTTGAGTTCTAAATTTTGAGTTTTGAATTTTGAATTTGGCGTCCTAACTCAAAACTCAAAACTGAGAACTAAGAACTCAAAACATGGGGCTATCCGCAATTCGGCCAACAGTGCAACAATAGGTCAAACTAGCGCCCGCCCGGCTATGTCCTGGGCGGGTCACTGCCCAATCTTGAGAGATAGACCTATGCGCTCTGACTTACAACGCGCCCTCGATACCCGCAGCGCCCTTAAAATCATCAGCGGTCTCACCAACTTTGACCCCCAGCGGGTGGTGGCCGTGGTGAAGGCCGCTGACCAGGGTGGTGCCACCTTTGTGGATATCGCCGCCGATGCCGAGTTGGTTCGCTTGGCCAAAGCCGCCACGACTCTGCCGATCTGTGTTTCTGCTGTCGAGGCCGAGGCGTTTCTCGCCCCTGTGGCCGCTGGGGCCGACCTGATCGAAATTGGCAACTTTGATGCTTTCTACGCCCAGGGTCGACGGTTTGAAGCGCCCGAGGTGCTAGAGCTAACCCGCCGCACCCGCGCCCTGCTGCCCCAGATCACGCTGTCGGTCACGGTGCCCCACATTTTGGCGCTGGATGAGCAGGTGAGCCTGGCCGAAGCTCTGGTGGCTGCCGGGGCCGACATTATTCAAACGGAGGGGGGCACCTCTAGCCAGCCGACTCACCCCGGCACCCTGGGGCTGATTGAGAAGGCTGCGCCGACGCTGGCTGCTGCCCACGCAATTTCTCGGGCGGTGTCGGTGCCGGTGCTCTGTGCGTCGGGGCTATCGGATGTGACGGCACCGATGGCGATCGCCGCTGGAGCTGCTGGTGTTGGCGTGGGCTCTGCCGTCAACCGCCTCGATAACTCTCTGGCTATGGTTGCCGTGGTGCGCCAGCTGGCCGAGAGCCTGCAACGGGTGCGAGTCTCGGCAGCGGTGCAATAGACCCCTGAGTTAATTTGTCAACTGAGGTCAGGGTGATTGCCTTGACCTCAGCGAATATTGTGTAATGCTATTGCTAGAGACTGTCACTGGCCTTGGGACCAGCCATCTCATTTCAAATTGAAACTTAGGGTGCCGCTGCGTTTCGCCCACTTAATTCCTCGACTGTTATCCCGTGGGGTGGATGCGGCAATAGGGCAACGGTTAGAGACTAAGCCTATAGCTCAGCCAAAGGGGACATTGTGAGTGTGGCAAGCGATCAACTACTGTCTCGATATATCGAGAAAGTGCAGACTCGGATGACGGCGCTCCATCGAGAGACTTTGCAGTCTCCTTCCAATCATTCTCAACAGCTGGCCACAACCCTAGAAGAGTTGAGCTTAGCCGTCGAAGAGCTCCACATTGCCGAAGAAGAACTGATCGCTCAAAATGAGCAGCTTGCTGTTGCTCAGAGCATTACTGAAGCCGAGCGCCAGCGCTACCAAGATCTGTTTAACTTTGCCCCCGATGGCTACCTCGTGACGGATCTGAACGGCGTAGTGCAAGAGGCAAACAATGCTGCTGTTGGGTTGTTGAACCTGGATCACTCTTTCCTGATTGGCAAACCCTTGGTCACCTATGTGCCCTCGCTTGGGCGGGCGGCCTTTCGCACGCTGCTAAACCAGATGGCCAAGTCCACTCGGGTAGAAGGTTGGGAACTCACGCTACAGAAGCGGAACGAAGCCGCCATCACAGTTTCAGCGACGGTCGAAATCGCCAGAAATTATGAAGGCAAACGGGTTGGGCTGCGGTGGCAAATGCGCGATATTAGCGATCGCAAAAAAGCCGAAGCCACCCTGCGTCAGCTGCAAGCTGAAAATTTAGAACTGCTAGAAGCCGATCGCCTGAGAGCTCAGCTGTTAGCCACCGTTTCCCACGAACTCAAAACGCCGATGAACGCCATTTTGGGGTTTTCTCAGGTGTTGATGGCGCAGTTTGATCCCAAGCGCGATTCCAAGACCGTCAGGATGGTGCAGCGCATCTTTCACAACGGGCAGCACCTGCTCAGCTTGATCGAAGACATGCTCAATTTTTCGCGGCTGCGGGCCGACCAGGTCGAGCTAAAGCTTGAAAGCTTTGACCTGACTGACCTGATTGTCACCACCCTAGACGAACTGGGCACGTTGGCCGACCAAAAGGCCCTGTCCCTCAAGGCAGAGCTGCCCGATCGCCCCTTGGTGGTGGTCAACGATCGCAACCGGCTGCGGCAAGTTTTGACCAACCTGATCTCCAACGCCATTAAGTTTACTGATGCGGGGCGGGTGGTGGTGGTCCTAGAGACGTTGCCCGACGACCGACTGCTGC
Organism: Nodosilinea sp. WJT8-NPBG4; assembly: GCA_019359285.1. Classification (GTDB taxonomy): domain Bacteria; phylum Cyanobacteriota; class Cyanobacteriia; order Phormidesmidales; family Phormidesmidaceae; genus Nodosilinea. The sequence goes on along the minus strand of JAHHHQ010000065.1, from coordinate 54,529 downwards.
TCCAGGTCAAAGACACGGGCTGCGGCATTAGCCCCGCAGATCAGCCCCATATTTTTCAAGAGTTTTGGCAGGTTCACGACGCTCGCAGCGCCTCTAAGGGCACTGGCCTGGGGCTGGCTATTGTCTATGCGCTGGTGCAGGTCATGCAGGGCACAGTCACCGTCAACAGCGAGCTGGGCCGGGGCAGTGAATTTTCCATTGAGCTGCCGCAAAATGTTGCCCCCAGTCAAGAACCCCCAGTCGTCTGCCGCTAGCGCACTTTTGTGGTGATTTCTGCGACGCGCTGCCCCAGGGTGCGGGCGATCGCTAAGTCTTCTGGCTGGGGCTGGAGTTCGCCCTGGCCACCGGTGATTGTGCTGGCTCCATAGGGGGTGCCGCCGCGGGCCTCGGTGTGAATCATGCCGGCGGTTGAGTAGGGCACCCCCACCACGAGCATGCCGAGGTGCAGCAGGGGCACCATCATGGTGAGCAGGGTGGTTTCTTGGCCGCCGTGGGTAGAGGCGGTGGCGGTAAACACCCCCGCAGGTTTGCCTTCCATGTCGCCGTTGAGCCAGAGGCTAGCGGTCGAGTCAAACAGCTGCTTCATTTGGGCAGTCATGTTGCCGTAGCGGGTGGGTGAGCCAAAGACCACGCCATCGGCTGCTTTGAGGTCGTCTACGGTGCAGACTGGAATGTCTTGCTGCTGCTCTCGCACTGCGCGGGCGGCATCGTTTTGGTCAATGATTTGGCTGACGGCGTCGAACTCTTGCACCCGGCGCAACACCACCTCTACCCCAGCCACTTGCCCAGCGCCCTCGGCTACGGCCTGAGCCAGCTTCAGGGTGTGGCCATACATAGAGTAGTAGACAACCAAAACTTTCATGAATTCTCCAAACTTTGGCGTTTTAGCGCACCAAGGTCAAGTTTGCTCGCTCTTAATTGATGTTAATACTCCTGGAGTCGGCGTCAATTTTTATCTGTCCAGAGGATGATTTTTGGCGATCGCCCGATCGCGCTGCCGCCCTCGGCCAAACGGCCGCTATGGCCCTATTTCCCAAAAACTAGCCGTCTGCCACATACAGGCTTTTGGGGGATGTTAACGCTGAACAGTTTGGTTAAGCTTTTAGTTAGACGAAATTAAGAATTACTTGTTCACGTTATTAACGCCGCTGGCAGGAGCAAATTGTGACCAGTTGTCGTGTCGTTGTCATTGGTGCTTCTGCAGGTGGGGTTGAAGCGTTGGTTCGGCTCGTTGAGCAATTGCCCCCTCAGCTCAACGCCGCAATCTTTGTGGTAGTACATTTTCCGGCCGGTAGCGTGAGTTATTTGCCTGATATTCTCAGCCGCGTCAAAACCCTACCGGCTGTCCACCCCCACGACGGCGAAGCCATTCGGCCAGGGCGCATCTATGTAGCCCCGCCCGACTACCATCTGCTGGTTCATCGCGACGCCATCGAGCTGAACCGGGGCCCTAGAGAAAACGGCTATCGCCCCGCCATCGACATTCTGTTTCGTTCGGCGGCTCAGGCCTATGGCCCCAACACCGTGGGGGTGGTGCTCACGGGTATGTTAGACGACGGCACCCATGGTCTACAGGTGATTAAAGCCGAGGGCGGGGTCACTCTGGTGCAAGACCCTGAAGAAGCCCTGTTCAGAAGCATGCCGGAAAATGCGATCGCCCATGTCCCTGTCGATCGAGTGCTGCCGCTTACCGAGCTGGCCAACCACATTGTGGATTTAGCAGCGGATGTTACACAGGAAACTCCTATCACCCAGGAAACTCCTATCACCCAGGAAACTCCTATCACCCAGGAAACTCCTATCACCCAGGAAATTCCCATGACAAGTAATCCACAAGTTCCTGAAGAGGAAATCGTTGACCTAGAGAAAACCTCCGCCGAAAAAGGGGAGCGGCCCAACGCGGCCTCTCCCTTCACCTGCCCCGACTGTGGTGGCGTGCTGTGGGAACTGCGGGACGCCTACAATCTGCTGCGGTATCGCTGCCACGTTGGCCACGCCTACTCCCTCGACAGTTTGATGACGCTCCATGGTGAAAACCTAGAGCGCGCTCTGTGGACGGCAGTCCGGGCGATCGAAGAGCGAGCCGCCCTGTCTCGCCGGCTGATGGCCCACGCCTACGAGCAAAAGCGCACCCAATCAGCCGAACAGTTTTCAAAACGGGCGATGGAGGCCGAAGACAACGCTAATCTCGTCAGGCAGCTGATTCTCAATCAAAAAGAAATTCATCTCCAAGGAGACACCATTCCTAAGAGCCTGCAGACCGGGTGAACCCATTTTCTGAGAGTTTGAGCGGGCGTTTGAAACGCGATTTGTTGGCGCTTGAGTCACCGACTGATGTTCCCCGCCTTCGTTAAAAAGATGGTGAAAGTCTTTCTTTTAGGGGAGATTAAGAGAACCGTTACTTTCGCTGTCAGAAGCAAAACTTTTCCCTAATCAGCCGTTAGGATCATTGATCATCTAGGTCAAAATGGGACGACATCACCATGGCTGTTTATTTCATTTAGTGAATTAAAGCTAGAGTGCTGCTTCTGACGGCAGAAGGGGTCTAGACTGATTCACAAGATAGGCGTCTGCAACCCTTTTCTATCGGTTTGGCGAGGCTGGCGATCGCGCTCCAACCATCCCGAGGTTGAGACTCTTTTCCCTACCATAATCTTCTATCGTTTGCTCTGGTTGGGCTTGGGCCTTAGGTCGTCATTTTGCCGTCATGCTAGACCAGACACCGGGCTGTTGGCCTAAAACCTATGAATGCTTCGCCGTCCTCAGTGCTATTTTTAGCGGTGCGATTTGACATCGTGGCAATCGCAGCCTCCGCCGGAGGCATTAAAGCGTTGGCTCAGCTGCTGCCCCAGCTGCCTGCCGATTTTGCCGCCGCCATTGTCATTGTCCTGCACATTGACCCCAACATGACCAGCCTGCTGCCCCAGGTCTTACAGCCGATGACGTCGCTCACCGTCAAAGACGCCACCCTCGGCGAGTCACTGCAGGCCGGGACGATCTACACCGCCCCCCCTGACCACCACCTGCTGATTGGGAGCGGTCGCACCCTGCGCCTGACCCATACCGCTAAAGTAAACTATGCTCGGCCCGCCGCCGACTGTACCCTGGTGTCGGTGGCCGAGCGCTTTGGGGAGCGGGCGATCGCCGTCGTTCTGACCGGCTATGGCCGAGATGGCGCGGCCGGCATCTCGGCCATCAAGCAGCACGGCGGTCGGGTGATTGTGCAAGATCCGGCTACCGCCGATGTGGCTGGCATGCCCCAGTCTGCCATTGATACCCACCAGGTAGACTGGGTTTTGCCCCTAGAATCGATTCCCCAAACCCTGGTAAACCTGGTGCAGCAAGCAAGGATGTAGTCTGTGACCTCAAACTTAGAAGATTTTGGCGATGCGGCCGACTTTAGAACCCTACTAAACTACGTTCGCAGCAACCGGGGGTTTGACTTTACGGGCTACAAACAGCCCAGCCTCATGCGGCGTGTCACCCGCCGCATGCAGACGGTCGGTGTCACCAGTTTTAGCGAATACACCGACTATTTAGAAGTGCATCCCGATGAGTTTCAGTATTTGTTCAACACGCTGCTGATCAACGTCACCGCATTTTTTCGCGATTCCACTAGCTGGCAGGCCCTGCGGAACGAGGTTGTACCGGCAATTTTGCACTCCAAGGAAGACACCGACCCCATTCGAGTTTGGAGCGCTGGCTGCGCCTCTGGAGAAGAAACCTACTCCATTGCCATGATGCTGGCAGAGATGCTGGGCGTTGAGGAGTTTCAATCCAGGGTCAAAATCTATGCCACCGATCTCGACGAAGACGCGCTGACCGAGGCGCGCCAGGCCACCTACTCCAAGCACAAGATAGACGGCCTGTCAGAAGCCCAGCTCAAGGAATTTTTTGACCATAAAGACGGGGTCTACACCTTTAGCAAAGAGCTGCGGCGTCTGGTAATTTTTGGCCGCCACGACCTGGTTCAAGATGCCCCCATCTCTAGGATTGACCTGCTGCTGTGCCGCAACACGCTGATGTATTTCAACGCTGAAACCCAAGGCCGAATTTTGACCCGGTTTCACTTTGGCCTCAATGACAACGGCTATCTGTTTTTAGGCAAAGCCGAAATGCTGCTCACCCATACCGACCTGTTTAGCCCAGTGCAGCTCAAGGGGCGCATCTTTACTAAAGTGCCCCGGTTGACTGGGCGCGATCGCCTGCTGATCATGGCTCAAACCGGTCGCGAAGCCAGCCCCGATGTCCTGACCGACCAGCTACATCTGCTAGAGACCGCCTTTGACGTCAGCCCAGTGGCCCGCATTGTGCTCAGGCACGACGGTGTGTTGGTGCTGGCCAACCAGCGCGTCAGGGTGCTCTTTGGTCTCTCCCCACAGGATATCGGTCGCCCCCTGCAAGATTTAGAACTTTCCTATCGCCCCGTAGAGCTGCGCTCTTGCCTAGAAGAAACCTACAAACGCCGCCGCCCCGTCACCCTATCCGATATCGCCTGGCAAACTCCTCGGGGTGAGACCGTTTTCCTCGAGGTGCAGATTGCCCCGCTGTTTGGCCACGACAACGCCATTCTGGGGGCCAGCATTAGCTTTATCGATATTACTCAGTTCAAACGGTTGCAGGCAGAGCTAGAGCATGCCAACCAAGAGCTGGAGATGGCCTACGAAGAGCTGCAATCCACCAACGAAGAACTAGAGACCACCAACGAAGAATTGCAATCCACCAACGAAGAACTAGAGACCACCAACGAAGAATTGCAGTCGACCAACGAAGAGTTGGAAACCATGAACGAAGAACTGCAATCGGCCAACGAAGAACTCCAAACCCTCAACGAAGAACTCCAGCGCAGTAGCGGCGACCTGAATAAAAGCAACACGTTTCTAGAATGCGTGTTCGCCAGCCTCAAGGGCGGTGTGGCGGTGGTCAACCGCGACCTGCAAGTGCAAATTTGGAACACCCAAGCCGAAGACCTCTGGGGTCTGCGCCCCGAAGAAGTCGTCGGCCAATATTTCCTCAACTTAGATATGGGCCTGCCGGTCGCGCAGCTGCGCCAGCCCATTCGCGACTGCCTGGCCTCGACCGTCGCCGACTCCGTCGAGCTGACCGTTCAGGCCGTCAACCGCAAGGGCCGCAGCCTGAGCTGCCGCATTACCTGCACCCCCCTGGTAAACGCCAAAAAGCAGGTGCAGGGCGTGATCCTGATCATGGAATAGCCTTTATTCGGCGTTGCTGAATCGAGGAATGAACCGGCAAAACCTTTAGACGCTGCATGGCCCCCAAAATCCCCCAATTCTGGGGGACTTTGAGACTCTGGCTCCCCCCAGAATTGGGGGGTTGGGGGGGCAAATCATACTTGCGGTAAGTAACGCCCTTTATTCAGCAGCAGAGAAGCGACAGATTAGGATAGAGACAGACAACCGCCGCAAACGGTTTTGCCTGAGGAACGACCATGGTTCAAGCTCAGCCCCGCACTGGCCCCACCATCACCTGGCCCCCCCTGCCCGCCGATTTTTTACTGCCCGATGATCCAGTGGAAAACATTCAGCAACCGCCCCTAGCGGCCGCCCTCACCGATGCCTTGGGGGCGGCCCAACGCCTGCGATCGGACATGCTGGTGGGCTCTAACTTTGCCCTGGTGGCGGGGGTGGCCGGAGAAACCGTAGTCAAAGCGCCGGACTGGTTTTATGTGCCCCGAGTTCACCCCACGCCCTCCGGAGTGGTGCGCCGTAGCTACACCCCTAACCTGGAGGGTGACCCCGTAGCGGTGGTGATGGAATTTCTCTCAGCAGAAGACAACGGCGAGCTGTCAATTCGGGCGATTCCGCCCTACGGCAAGCTGTACGTCTACGAGCAGATTTTGCAGGTGCCGACCTACGCCATCTATGACCCCCTAAGCGCAGTGCTGGAGGTGCGGCAGCTGCAAAACGGACGCTACGAGGCTCAGACTCCAAATAGTTTGGGCCACTTCTGGGTGCCTGAGCTAGAGCTGTTTTTGGGCGTGTGGCAGGGAGAGCGTTTGGCCCAAAACCTGCACTGGCTGCGCTGGTGGGATGCCGATGGCAACCTGCTGCTCTGGAGTTCTGAACAAGCCAAGATCGAACACCAGCGGGCCGAGACAGAACGCCAGAGAGCCGAGGCAGAGCACCAGCGGGCTGAGACAGAGTGCCAGCGGGCCGATCGCCTGGCCGCCCTGCTCCGAGCCCAAGGGATTGACCCAGACCAACCCTAGGCCAGGTGGGTGGCGAGGAAGGTCAGCGATCGCTCCCAGGCCAGCTTCGTCGTCTCGGGGTCATGGATGTCGTTGTTTTCGTTGCCAAAGGCGTGGTGAGCGTCGTACCAGTAAGATTCGTACTTCACGCCGCCCTCCTGAAGCCGTGCTTCAAAAGCCTTCACCTGTTCAGGCGGAAAGAACTCGTCCCGCTCGGCAAAATGCCCCTGAAAGGGAATCGAAATCGTGCGGGTGTCGGCGGCCTCTGCGGGCGGCACCCCATACCAGCACACCGCCACGTCGGCTTCGGGCACATAGACGGCGGCTAGCACGGTGAGCGCCCCACCCATGCAGTAGCCCAGCACCGCCACCTTGGGGCTGGAGGCCTTGAGGTGCTGCACCGCGCCGCGAATGTTTTGGGTGGCGGCATCGCCAAAGTCGAGGTTGTCCATCAGGTGCTCGGCCTCGGCGGTTTCGACGGTGACTTCGCCTTTGTAGAGGTCGGGCACCAGCACCCGGTAGCCCTGCTGCACCAACTGGTCGGCCACGCCCTTGATCTGGTCGTTGAGACCCCACCACTCCTGAATCACGACAATGCCGGGGGCGGTGCTGCCGCTGGCTGGCTCGACGTAGTAGCCCTGGCACGATTGGCCATCGGGTCGATTAAAGCTAATGATGTCGCCCATGGGAGGTCTCCTGAGGTTGAGTGCGATGCTCTAAAAGAGAGGCTGCGCGATCGCTAGATTACCTCTCAAAGGAGCAAAATCTAAGCCCCCGAGGTTGGGTGCCACAATCCCCACCCAGCCTGCTAAAGCTCAGCGCGGCAGAAAATTGGTATCGAGAGCGTCCTCAGCGGAGAACGGCGGCAGGGTGGGAATGCAACTGCTCGGCAGATCACTTTTCTGCAAAACCTGACTTCTAGCCCTGGCATAGAATTCCACAAAAAGCTCCTCCACCATGGGCTTGAGGCTAGGGCTATCTTCTATCAGCAGCTCCAGTTGGCTGCGCTGCTCAATGATGGTGCTGCGCCAGCCCCGACGGTTTTGAGCTTTTTCTGACTCCCAAAACATCAGCTTTAGCAAGTGCTCAAGAATGACCAGAAGGCGGCTTTTTAGCTCCTTTTTCTCGCTGCGGCCCATGCTGTCGATTTCTTCGATGAGGTTTTCCCAGTCCACCTGCTCTAGTTCGCGATGTTTAAGCGCATGGACAGTCTTTTGAATCCAGCGATAAAAGTCTTGGTCGTAGAGACTAGGCTTTTGCTCTGAGGTGGTAGGAAACTGCATTGACTGACCGCACAGAGGAGTTGCTGCAATTATAAAAAGCTTTTACCGCAGTTAGGGTTCAGGGCTAGCTCGCATCCCCAATCCTCTGACCCCTGCCCATCTACATGCCAGGGGTGGCTAGGTTGCGGAAGCGGGTAAACTGCGGCTCGAACAGCAGCTTGATAGTGCCAGTGGGGCCATTGCGGTGCTTGGTAATGATGATCTCGGCAATGCCGCGATCGGGCGTGTCGGGGTCGTAATACTCTTCGCGGTAAAGCATCATGATCAAGTCGGCGTCCTGCTCGATCGCTCCACTTTCACGAAGATCGCTCATCATTGGGCGCTTGTTGGTGCGCGATTCGACTCCCCGGCTGAGCTGCGAGAGGGCGATGATTGGCACGTTGAGTTCGCGGGCGAGACCTTTGAGCGATCGCGTCATCTTCGACAATTCCTGCACCCGGTTGTCGCCGCCGCCCTCCATCAGCTGGAGGTAGTCGATCAAAATTAACCCCAGGGCCCCACCCTGCTCGGCTTGAAGGCGGCGGCAGCGAGAGCGAATTTCGGTCACCGAAATGCTGGGGGTATCGTCAATGAAAATCGGCATCTGGGAGAGAATGCTGATGGCGTGGCCCAGTTTTTCCCACTCGTTTTGGGCAATGCGCCCGGTGCGCAGGCGACTGCTTTCCATCTCCACTTCGCTAGAGAGCAGGCGATAGACTAGCTGCACCTTCGACATCTCCAGGCTGTAGATCGCCACCGGAAGCTTTTGGAGAGCGGCGATGTTGCGGGCGATATTTAGCACAAAGCTGGTGTTGTGGACGCAGATATCATTGGCGACAAAGTTGTGGGTGTCGGGGATGGTGAGGTCGTAAACCTGCTTTATCCCCTGGGGCTCGATCGCCACAATTTCATCCCAATACACCTCGCTGGTAGCGATGTGCTGAAGTTCTAGATGCTCTAGGGCAGTGGCCAGGGCAAAGAGGCGATCGCGGGTGGGAGCGCGTTTGCCGGCGTGGATATTGCTGGTGCTCTGGAAACCGGCGCGGGTGGCCAGGGATACCCAGGATTCAGCACCCTTAGCGGCGTGGAGGGTGTGCCAAATTTCCACCGGAATTAGATCGCGGTTGGTTTGGTAGCGGCGTTTGGTTAGGGCGGTTTTAACCTTATCTAAGGCTGCTTCTTTGCCAAAGATGCCAATGTCGCTTAGGAATGTCTTGATCGAGGGGGCATCGGTGATGTCGAGCTGCCAGGCGGGGCGACAGCCACCCTGATACTTCACCGATCGCAACCTGAGCTGAGCCAAAATGCCAAACCGTAGCAGCAGGTGTTGCACCTGGCGGGCCAGGGTTTCGCTAACGCTGGCAAAGCCCAGTTGCGCCTGCCCAGAGGCGAGGACGGTGGCCCAGCCATCGGTGGAGAATAAGCGATTTAGAAAGAGGGCGAGGTGCGATCGCTCTAGCCGAAATACCGCCGCTGGAACGGTTTTCTGGTGGGCCGATTTGCCCCAAACGCCCAGTTCTTGGAGCCAAAGCGTTAGATTGTTTTGGCTCATCCAGCGGATGGTGGCGAGGCCACCGGGTGCCAAGGTTTCGGGGAGAACCTGGAGCAGTTGGCACAGGCGCTCGAAGGTATTTGGGCTGGGTGCACAGACGCCCTGCTGCCACAGGGTCACCAAGCCGGGAGAAACTTCCAGGGTTTGGGCCAACCTACGAGCGGGTTGGCCACTGGCCTGAATCAATTCCTTGAGTCGTTGACCAAAGATTTGACGGGCCTGCTGCAAATCTTCGCTATCTGAGGTGACGTAGAAGGTTGGCGTGCGGGTGCCTTGGGAGGTTTCCTTACGCACCTTCACCCCTAGAAAATTTAGGGCAGCGGCGGTGAAGTCGGCTTGAATAGCAGAATTTTCGTTGGTGAACTGGGGAGAGGTGCCCGTCAGACAGCCATCGCCGATTAAATAGGCCAGCAGTTTGATCTGATGCTCAGGCAGGGTTTCGGTGCCAAACACCGGCAGTGTTCTCGGCACGGCAATTTTTTGGCCCACCGCCAGCTCCGCCAAAGGCCGCCAGCCTTGAATGGTCAGGTAGGGATGGCTCAGGGTCGTCTCAATCGCTCGCCCCGATCGCGTTCTCACCCGAAACACAGGCTTGTGGCCGTCGTCCACGTAGGCGCTGGGCTGGGTGAGCCGAAAGCGCCAGTTATCCCCCAGGGTGAGCAGCGAGGCAGATTTCTCTCGGTAAATTTCGCCGATAGTTTTGAGGCTGCCGTCGGCCACCACAATCTCTGCGTCTGCACTCAGGCACTTGCCCATGGACGGTCTCGCAGCAGCAATAATCAGGTCAGAGCGCTGAAAACCCTGGGTCATGGCATCTAGGTCGTAGAAGCCGCAGGGGATGCCGGGAAGCACGACACCGAGCGATCGCTGCTCGATCTCCGAAAACGTCTCAATCAAAATATCGGACGTAGAGGTGAGCCCCCCCTGGGGTCGTGATTGGGTAATGCCAAACAGCCGCTGCTCCGACTGATCCATGACATTTTCAATGGGCAGCGTGGTGTCGTAGCCCAGCTGAGAAATCTCGCCCCCGGTTTGAATCAGCAGACGGCGGGTGTACTTATCCATCACCAGGGTGGCGTACTGGTCGATGTTGGCGGCGCTAATGGTGCGATCGACTAGCTGAGCCAGGCGGGTTTGGCCGCCTACCTGTTCGAGTTTGCCGTTGTCCTTCAGCCACACGGCGATGGTCATCAGATCGGCGGGCTGCCCCTTGGCGTGGAGGGCCAGCGCCCCTTTGTAAATATCGCGGTGGGCACCGATGTAAAAGGCGTCGGGGGTGAGAATCTCCATCACCCGGTTAATGGCTTCAGGGTCAAGCAAAATGCCGCCCAAAATGGCTTCTTCGGCCTCAATGTTTTGGGGTGGCAGGCGATCGCTGACCGCATCAAATTTGAGATTCTGAACCATGACCTTGGAGGAGGGGAATAGATTTAATTGTGCTTTAAACCCGCCTTCCCTGGGGTGGCCTAGCCAAACTTAGGGACATGCGCCTAGACTCCCGATTCGCCCATGTCGAAACAACGTTTCAGACTTGCCTACAGCGCAATGGGGCTGATCGCCTCTAATCAAGCTTCCCGAGGGCTGGTTTCATGGCCCCAAAGGGTCGAAGCAAACGTTAGCTAGAGCGCCCCGCCTTGGTACCCCAAAGCAATGGGGTCTAAATTAGCCCGCGTTAACGGTATCAAACACCTCTTGAATCCGCTCCACCAAAGGCTCAGGTAGAGGCACGTAGAGCAGCTCTTCAGCAATGGCCCGGCCTTCGGGGCCGAGGGACCACTCAAACACGTCGCGCATGGCGTTCCACTTGGCTTCGTCTTCGTAGCGGTTATAGATCATGACCCAGGTGAGACCGACGATGGGGTAGGCGTTTTCGCCAGTGGGGTCGGGCACAAGCAGGGCAAAGTCGTCCGGTATTTCTTCATCGAGAAGGGCATTGCCGGCGGTTTCAGGGGAGGGCTCGACGTAGTTGCCGGCGTTGTTTTCGACCAACGCTGAATCGATGTCCCTGAGGACAGCATAGGCGTAGGACAGATAGCCAATCGCGCCTTCGGTTTGCTGAATTGTGGCGGCTACACCCTCATTGCCCTGGCCGCCGATGCCTACGGGCCAGTCAACGGAGGTGCCAACGCCGCCTGCCCAGCCGTCGCAGACGGTGTCAATGTGGTTGACAAATACAAAGGTGGTGCCCGAACCGTCGGAGCGGTGAGCCCAGGTGATAGGCAGGTCAGGCAGCTCTAGATCGGGGTTGATCGCTGCGATCGCAGGGTCGCTCCACTGGGTAATTTCGCCAGTGACGATGCCGCAGTAGACATCGCGGGAAAGGCGTAGCTCTAGATCGCCAATACCAGGCAGGTTATAGGAGAACGATAGAAAACCGCCCGTTATCGGCACCTGAATGGGCTCGTAACCAAAGGCATCGACGAAAGCCTGGGTGCGCTCTGCGGAAGCGGTAATGGGGGCTTCAGACGCGCCAAAGTCTACGGTGCCGGCAATGTACTGCTCTAGGCCAGCGCCGCTGCCCACAGCCCGGTAGCTAACCTGCACATCAAAGTCAACGTCCCGGGTATAGGCGTCAAACCAGCGCTGGAAAATCGGCGCGGGGAAGGTCGCCCCAGCCCCGCTGATCGGAATAATGGTGCCGCTGCCGTCGCCAGCAGACACCGGGGGAGCATTGGGGTCGGTGTCGGCGGTAGGCGAAGAGCCGCCATTGCAGGCCGCTACCGCCAAACCCATGGGCAAAGACGCCGCTAGCCATACTTTGCGACTAAAAATCATAGGAACAAGACTCCGGACAGGTTTTGACGGTCAACGGTAGAACGAGGGTTTCAGGCATCTGCCGGAGTAATCTGGCCGACGAGAAATCAATGAAGCGTTTGGTCTAACACCCTGCCTTGTAGCCCGAGGTCTGTGGGGAGGCAGGTTGCCCCTGGTCAGCGGGCAGGAGTAACGGCAGAGTAATGGTGAAGGTTGACCCCTGGTTTTCGGTACTGACTACAGTCAGTTTGCCCTGGTGCGCCTGAACGATTTGCTGGGCGATCGCCAGCCCTAGCCCAAAACCGCCGGTATCGAGCGATCGCGTCTTGTCAACCCGGTAAAAGCGGTCAAACACGCGGGGCAAATCGGCCGCCGGAATGCCGATGCCGCTGTCTTGCACAGTAATAATAATCCGGTCGAGGCGGTGGCTGAGGGAGAGGGCGACTTCTCCCCTAGTGGCGGTGTAGCGGCAGGCATTGCTGAGCAGGTTGCCAATCGCCTGCCGGAGCAAATTGGCGTCTCCATTCACCCAAAGGGGGGCCTGGGGCAGCTCTAGCCGCCACCAAAGCCCCTTAGCCTTTGCCTGAGACTGATACTCGCGGGCGAGTTCTTTCACCAAGACGGTGAGGTTGCACCGCTGGGTGCCCGACCAGCGATCGGCTGACACCAGCACCAGCAGGCTGTTAATCAGCCGCCCCATCGACTGGGCCAGCTCGGCAATGTTCTGGAGCCGCGCCACCTGCTCCTGGGGTGAAGCCGTCGTCAGCCCCAGCTCGGCTTGATTGAGAATGGCGGCCATGGGCAACCTCAGCTCGTGGCTAGCATCGGCACTAAATTGTTCTAATCGCTGGTACGACAGCTGAATGGGCCGCATCACCTGGCCCGCGAACCACCAGCTCAGCAGCCCAATCAGGCCCACCCCCACCGGCAGCCCCAGGCTTAAAACCAGCCGAATTTGGTTGAGGGCGGTTTCCACCGGCACCAGGGTAGTGGCCAGTTCTAGGTGGCCCAGGGTTTGCCCCTCCGACTCAATGGGCACCGTCATCTGGCGCAGGCGTTGGCCCTCGTGGATTAGGGTTTTGTAGCCGGGCTGAATGTTGCGATGATCGCCCGACAGCGGCCCAAAAAACATCAGCAGTTGGTTGTTGGTGTCGTACCAGCGGGCGTAAACCAGATCTGAGGTAATGCTGAGGGTGCTGCCCCCCAACAGCGGCACCGTTTTGATCTGAAACTGCACGGGGGAGGCCGGGTTAGGCGATGAGTCAGCGCCGCCGCTGCTAATCATTAGCTCCGCTTCGCGGTAGAGTTGCTGGTCGAGTTTGTTTAGCTCTCGCTCTACTTCAATGACGTAGAGCAGCCCGCCAAACACCACAAAAACGCTGCCCATAGTCAGCATGAGCCACTGGGCGAGATGTTTGCGGCTGCGGGTAAACATGGGGATCTCGGGAGACGAGGGGATGGGAGATGAGTCGACGGGATGGGCGGGCTTGGGTTCATTCGCGAATGCTGAAGCGATCGCCCATGCCGTCGGTGGATGCGAGCCAGAGGTTGGTGCCTAACTGCTCTCGGCTCAGCCGTAGGCGTCGCACGAGCTGAGCGAGGGCATTGTCGGGCTCGGTGCCCAGGGCCTATAGGGCTTGCTCTAGCTGGCTGTGGGTTAGCACCTGACTGGGATAACGCAGCGGGTATTCTGAATGTTGAAACTCTCGCTTTGCTAGCTTAACCTGCTGTTTACCATTAGTTATTTTACTAAAGGGAAGTATGGAGAGGGGAGTGGATGGGTAGATGGGTGGGCGGGTAGATGGGTGGATGGGTGGCCAGTGACGTTAAGCTTTAAAGGCATCCCCACCCCATCATTGACTCATCTACATTACCCACTTCCCATCTTCCCCATCGCCTATGCCTGCGCTCAAACGTCTCCTTACCCACTCTGGCCTAGAGTTTTGGCTACCCCTAGGGCTGTTGGGGGCCGCATTTTGGCTGGCTGGCTACGGCTGGACTCATCACTACCTGGGGGTGGCAGGCCGGGCGATCGCCCCTCTGGTCTTAGCGACCAATGCGGCGGCGCAGGACGAAGGCATTCTCAGCATTCGCGCTGTGATCGACAACGATGGTCAGGATCCGGCTGCTGGGGGCGATCGCCGGGCGACTCGGGTTGAGGTGATTGTGGTAAAGCCGGTGCCTCGCACCCTCGACTTTTACCTACCGCTGCAATCGCCATCGGCCATTGAGGCAGAAATGGCGCAGCGGCTTAATGTTTCTACAGACACCATTCGTCGCCTAATTCGCTACGAAAACGTGCGGCCCTAAACTATCCTCAGTAGATCACAAAGTTCCTGCTAGCCCTCTCCCCCAGCCCCTCTCTCAGGGAGGAGAGGGGAGACGGAACTAGACTTCAAAGTCCCTCTCCCCGCTTGGGAGAGGGATTTAGGGTGTAGCTTGCTTCCCGCAGGGTGGGCTGGATTATGGCAAGAAAGCGTGTTTGTGATCTACTGATCCTGTCTCACCATGGCCCTGGAGCCTATGCTCCACCACCGTCAGACTGCCCGGTTGGGGCGGGTCAAGCGATGGAACCGGGCCACAAAAATTATTCCAGCGGTGGCCACCCCAATGGACTGACCAATCCACAGCCCGACCCCGTCGAGGCCAAGCCAAAACCCCAGGAGATAGCCCGTGGTCAGCCCCACACCCCAGAAGGCTAGCCCGCTGAGCACCATGGGCATGCGGGTATCTTGCAGGCCGTAAAGCGCCCCAGAGGCGACGCGCTGAACGCCATCGGTGAGCTGGGCCAGGGCCGCGACCAGCAGCATCGGCAGGGCCAGGGCGACCACCGGATCATTGGCCGGGTCGCGCAGATCTAAATACAGGCCAATGATGGACTGGCGAAACACTAATAGCCCCAGGGTAGCCAGCAGCATAAAGCCGGCGGCGATCGCCATCGCCACATACCCTGCCCGGCGCGCTGCGCCCATATCCTGCTGGCCAAAAGCCAGCCCCACCCGAGCTGTCGCCGCGTAGGACATACCCAAGGGCACCATGAAAATTACGTAAATGGTCTGGTATACGGTTTGGTGGGCGGCCAGCACTTCAGGGCTGAGTATCCCCATCAAAAACGTGACCACGGCAAACAGGCTAAATTCCAGAGCGATGGTGACGGCGATCTCGCCCCCCATGCCCATCAGCCGAACGACTAGCTGGGGCTGCACTCGCTGCCACCCGCGCCAAAAGCGATATTCCTTCAACTTGGGATGCTTGAGGGTGTAGAGCAAAAAGAGCCCAAACATCAGCCAGTAGCTTAGCCCGCTAGATAGCCCCAGCCCCCCCAGCCCCAGGGCAGGGAAGCCCCATTTGCCAAACCCTAGGGCATAGTTACCCACAATGTTGAAGACTGTGCCTACCAGCACAATCACAATCACCACCTGGGCCTCGGCCAGGGCTGCAGCGTAGCCCCGCAGCATGGCAAAGGCCAAGGCCGGAAACGCGCCCCACAGAATTCTTTGAAAGTAGGGGGAGGTGAGGGTGGCGATCGCCTCGGGCTGCCCCAGCCCCAGCAGCACCCGATCGAGCTGGCTCAGCACCGCCATCATCGGCAGACTCAGCGCCAGCGAGAGCCAAAACCCCTGCCGGGCGATCGCCTCAACCTGCTCCCTTTGTCCAGCCCCGAAGGCCTGGGCCACCAGCGGCCCCACGGTCATCACAAACCCACCGATCACCGCCAGCAGCAGCTGAAAGCTAATGGCCGCCAGGCCACCCGCGGCGAGGGTCTCAGCCCCCAGCCGCCCCATCATTAGGGTGTCTACAAAACCCACAGCAGCCTGAGCCACCTGTGCCCCAGCTAGGGGCATCGCCAGGGCTAAAAATGCTCGTACCTCTGAGCCAGTTGTGACTTGGGCAACGGATCTGCTCTGTGTACGCATTCAAAAGATCGAGCCCAGTTTGATGAAACGCCGCATAGAGTGCCCCTTACAGCATTGCCAGCCGCGCCTTGAGAATCGTCGCCTGGGCTTCGGCCTCAGCTAGAGAATTGCGGGCTCCCTGCACCACATCGGCGGGGGCTTTATCCACAAAACCGGAGTTGCTCAGCCGCCCCGAGAGCGATTTGATCTCCGCCTCCACCTTGCCCAGGTCTTTTTCCACCTTGGCCCTGAGGGCATCGACGTCTACCACGCCCGTCAGGGGAATTAGCACTTGCACAGTGCCGGTGACCCCAGCAAACAGCTTTTGGTTCGGCTCCCCATTCCCTCTAGCCGTATCGCGACTCTCATCTTGGGGAGCAGGGGCACCGTCGTCGCTGCCTTCTTGGGGCACGGGCGCAGGAAGCAGGCCCGGGGTGGGGGCTGGCGCTGCAATATCGGGGTCAAACACCTTGCTCCGCCACTGCTGGTAGGTCTGATTGAGGCGGGCGCGATCGCCCCCGCTGAGCAAGTTTTGCCGCACAAAGTTAACCGTTACCCACAGCCCCACCAGCTCCATCAGGGCACCAAAGATGGGGGTGCTATCAACCGCGCTCACCAACGCCCCCGTAAACTTGAGGGCCACCAGACCCACCAAAATCCACAGCATGGTAAAGGCGGGACGGCGCAAAGCGGTAAAAAACAAGTCGGCGTAGTGCAGGGGGTCGTTGAACAGGGGCAGCATGGTGTGCCAGAAGCCTTGCACTTCGGCCACCACCGAGTTGTCGCTCAGCTCCATTGAGGGATTCAGCGGTGTAGCGCTAGTCTCCCCGCTGTGCGCTGTGGAAACCGGCTGCTTGCCGCCCAGAATTACCAGGGTGTCGATTTTGCCCAGGTCTTTGATGTAGTCGGCAGTGGCTTGGAGAATGTGGCGCTCGTCAGCACTCTCGCTTTCGAGAATGGTCTCAATGCGCAGGCTGGGTTTAATGCCGGCCTCGGCCCGCAGGTTGCGCACGGTGCGCACGGTGTTAAACACCAGGGCAAACTGCTGCTCTAGGGCATCGTCAATGAGGTCAGGCTGTGCCGTTGGGTAAGGCTGCACAGCCAAAAACTGGTCGTCGCCCACCTGGTTGAGGGTGTGCCACAGCTCCTCGGTAATGTGAGGCATAAACGGATGCAGCAGCTTGAGAATGCCGTCGAGCACAAAGGCCAGGGTTTGCTGACCCGCTGTGAATTTCGAAGACCCCTCTCCCTGGAGGCGAGGCTTGACCAGTTCGATGTACCAGTCGCAAAAGTCGCCCCAAACAAACTCGTAGAGATCCTTGGCCGCTTCGCCCATGCCGTACTGGTCGAGGTTGTCGCGTACGCTCTGCACAACTCGGTTAAAGCGAGACAAAATCCAGCGATCGGCTAGCTCCAGATTGGCCAAGTCGGGCATGCCCAAGCTGGCGGGAGACTGCCCGCCCAAATTCATCATCACAAAGCGGGAGGCATTCCACAGCTTGTTGGTGAAGTTGCGGCTAGCCTCCACCGAAACGGATTCGTCGGTGTTGCGATCGTACTCCAGGCGAATGTCTTGACCCGCTCCGGTAACTTCGCGAATCAGGGTATAGCGCAGGGCGTCAGTGCCGTACTTGTTGATCAGCACTAGGGGGTCGATGCCGTTGTTCGATGACTTCGACATCTTTTTGTTGTTCTCATCGCGCACCAGGCCGTGGATATAGACAGTTTCGAAGGGCATGGTGTCGGTGAAGTGCCCCGCCATCAAAGTCATGCGGGCCACCCAGAAGAAGATGATGTCGAAGCCGGTGACCAGGGTGGTGGTGGGGTAGTAGGTCTGGAAGTCCTGAGCCGATTCATCGGGCCAGCCCATGGTGGAGAAGGGCCACAGACCGGAGGAAAACCAGGTGTCGAGGACGTCGGGGTCGCGGGTCAGGGTTACCCATTCGCCAAACCGCTCGGTGGCCTTGGCTTTAGCCTCTTCTTCGGTGGCGGCCACCACGAAGGGTGTGTTGTCGGTGATTTCACCGCCGGTTTCGCTCACGGCATACCAGGCGGGGATTTGGTGGCCCCACCAGAGCTGGCGGGAGATGCACCAGTCGCGCAGGTTCACCAACCAGTCGCGGTAGACCTTGGTCCAGCGATCGGGCACAAATTTAGGCTCTTGGCGGTTGTCCAAATAGTCCAACGCTTTGTCAGCCATAGGGCGAATGTTGACAAACCACTGGGTGGAGAGCAGGGGTTCAACGGGCACTTTGCCGCGATCGCTGTAGGGCACCGTGTGGTGATAGTCGTCGATCTTCACCAAAAACCCTTCGACATCCAGCCGCTTCACCACCAAACGGCGAGCCTCAAAGCGGTCTAGGCCGTGGAATGGCCCCGCATGCTCATTCATGGTGCCGTCTTTGTTCATGACGGTGATTAGAGGCAGGTTGTGGCGCTGGCCCATGGCAAAGTCGTTGGGGTCGTGGGCGGGGGTGACCTTCACGCAGCCGGTGCCAAATTCCGCGTCGACATAGTCATCCGCGATCACAGGAATTTCGCGATTCACGATCGGCAGCATTAGAGTTTTGCCCACCATGTCGCGGTAGCGATCGTCGTTGGGGTTCACCGCTACTGCCGTGTCGCCCAGCATAGTCTCGGGGCGGGTAGTGGCGACTTCTAAGTAGCCCGAGCCGTCGGTGAAGGGGTAGCGGAAGTGCCACAGGTGGCCATCCACCTCGCGCTGCTCTACCTCTAGGTCAGACACCGCCGACTGGCTGGCGGGGCACCAGTTGACCATGTAGTTGCCCCGATAAATCAGCCCCTCGTCGTAGAGTTGGGTAAAGGCGGTCAACACCGCAGTGTTAAGCCCTTCATCCATCGTGAAGCGCTCTCGCGACCAGTCCACCGAGACGCCTAGCTTGCGCAGCTGGTTGACGATGGTGCCGCCGGATTCGGCTTTCCAATTCCAGGCGCGCTCCAGGTAGCGATCGCGCCCCACATCTTCCTTCTTCAACCCCTCGGCCTGGAACTGCCGATCTAAAATCGTGCTCACGGCAATGCTGGCGTGGTCGGTGCCCGGCAGCCACAGGGTGTTGCGCCCAGCCATGCGCTGGTAGCGCACCAGGGTGTCGATTAGCGCATTTTCAAAGGCATGGCCCATGTGCAGGCTGCCGGTCACGTTCGGCGGCGGAATCACTACGCAGTAGGGCTCGCCGGGGTGGTCGGGGTCGGCTTTAAAGACCTGGTTCTCTTCCCACTGAGCCTGCCACTTGGTTTCGGTCTGCGTGGGGTCGTACTGGGCGGAGAGAGCGGGAACGGTGGCCGTCATCACAAAACCTGGAGCGCGGGGACTATTGCATTAAAGACAGTGTACCTAGGGATCCTGTCATTTTGATGGTGAACCTGGGGAGTTGCCGGGTATCAGGGGCGGACGGGTTTAAGGGGTTAGGTCTAGGGTCTAAAGCTGGTCTAGGGTCTAAGGCTCAAGGTGTAGCCCCGAACCCTGCACCCTGCACCTTAAACCCTGAATCCTGTCCGCTGACACCTTAGATTTCATCAACAAACTTAAGAATCTTTTGGTAAAGCTGGTGGCTGATGCGAAAACCAGCTAGTTCCACCAGGGCATCCATCACCCGCCGCACGCTGGGAATTAGTGCTCTCTGCTTGGCCACGATAACAATGCCGACGATGCCAATTGCCGACAGCCCGAGCGCTTGGGCGACCTGCCGTCCTCTGCGCTCGTTGATCAGCAATTCGTCGGCGTTGAGCTGAAGGGCTAGGGCCAGGGTTTGGGTTTCGCCCAGGTCGAACTGCTGGCCCTGTTGCTGAATGGTTGCGATCGCGCCCTCCGTCGGCACCTGCACCTTGACCCAACTGACCGACAGCACCGCCTGAATGCGAGCATTTTTAGCCGTTGCCAGCTCCCGCGCCACTACTTCTGAAATAACAACGGTGCCGTAGAGCGCCTCTAGCAGCCAGAGGTAGTCAATCAGAGCCAAGCTGCCTAGGGATGAAGCATCGCTCACAATGGTCATAGCCAGCCCCGGCTGTGCAGGTTTTCGATGTCGTCAACAAACTCTGCGGCCTCGTAGTGGGCACAAACGCCGCGACTGCCGATGATTTTTTGAAATTCCATCAGGTGAATGCCCGCAATCTGGCTGGCAATGCCCAGGGTAACCCGCTCCTGCTCAAACAGGGAAATCGCCATTTCCCTCAGCCAGTCGGCCCTAGAGAAGGTTGGGCACTGGGCGACTTCGTCAGGAATATCCAGGTTGATGCGCATAGAGGGTGGTTGCCCTAAGGATTGTCTTTGAGAGTTTGCGGGTTAAGGTGCGATCGGCGGTCAATCAAACTGCACCTCTAACCATGGCGTTTCATTCTGGCAGCCCCGCCGCAAAAAGCTGAGCAGCGGTCAGGGTGAGATCGGCAAACTGGACCGACTCTATCCGTTGCTCTCCAGCAAAGGTTCCTACTGGGGCAAACCCCTGACCCTGCTGCGCCAGCACCAGCACTGTGCGATCTTGAGGGTTGATAATCCAATACTCAGGAATGCCTAAGTTTTCGTACTGGGCACGCTTGGCCACGTAGTCGCGCTCCCACTGCAATTCTCCAGGGCTGACTACCTCGACCACCAGCACCGGGGGTGGCATCGTCAGGCGAATGGTGTTGCGCTTCGCCAACAGCTGAATGTGTTCAGGCTGAATCACTGTTAGGTCAGGGTAACGATTCTTCGGTTCGCCCCTGACTTCCAGCTCCAGGCCGTGAAGCCGGACCCGTAGATGCCCCACCAGAGCCGCTAGCTGAATAGATAGAAAAAAAGCAACGCTGGTGTTGTAGCCCGACTCTGGCGGCACCGCAATCAGTTCTCCATTAAATAGCTCGTAAAAATGTTCCGTGCCGTCGTCGTAGGCCAGATACTCTTCGAAGCTATAGAACCTGGGCCGCGTCTGCACCATAAACCAAAGAAGGCTAAGCGCTCTCAAGATAGCTCCAGTCTAGGCCATTCCCAGGCTCAGAGATACCGCTAACCCAGTCACCCTCCGCAGCGCCCTTTCTACTCTCATCTAAGCCTTCAAAAGCCGTGCGGTAGAATCTAGGCCAGCCTGTGACAGACTATCATTAAGAAAGTTGATGTAAGTAGGTTGGCAGAAGCGATGCCCCCTCGGTGCTAACCTTCATTGAGCACGCAGTCCGACAGATAAGGAGACGCCAGAGCGCATGGGAAAAGTAGTTGGCATCGACCTGGGCACGACCAACTCCGTGGTCTCTGTAATGGAGGGCGGCAAGCCGGTAGTTATTGCCAACGCCGAAGGGATGCGGACTACGCCCTCGGTGGTGGCCTTTAGCAAGGAGGGTGAGCGGCTGGTGGGGCAGATGGCCCGCAGGCAGGCAGTGCTCAATCCCCAAAACACTTTCTATAGCGTCAAACGCTATATGGGGCGTCGCTACGCTGAGCTAGATCCATCCTCTAAGCGGGTGCCCTACACCATTCGCCGCGATGATCTGGGCAACGTCAAAATTCGCTGCCCCCGCCTCGAAAAAGACTTTGCCCCCGAAGAAATTTCGGCCATCGTGCTGCGCAAACTGGCGGATGAGGCTAGCCGCTACCTGGGGCAGCCGGTGACCGGGGCGGTGATCACCGTGCCCGCCTACTTTAACGACGCTCAACGCCAGGCCACGCGCAACGCCGGGCGGATCGCCGGGCTGGAAGTCAAGCGTATTTTGAATGAACCGACGGCGGCGGCGTTGGCCTACGGCCTCGACCAGGTGCAGAACGAGACCATCCTGGTGTTTGACCTAGGGGGTGGCACCTTTGACGTGTCGATTCTCGACGTGGGCGATGGGGTGTTTGAGGTGCGATCGACCTCGGGCGACACCCAGCTGGGAGGCACCAACTTTGACACCAAAATCGTTGACTGGCTAGCCGATGAGTTTCTTGAAAAAGAAGGCATTGACCTACGGAAAGATCGCCAGGCGTTGCAGCGACTAACTGAGGCGGCTGAGAAAGCCAAGATTGAGCTTTCTGGCGTGGCCAGTACCGAGATCAGCCTGCCGTTCATTACCGCTAGCCCTGAAGGCCCTAAGCATATTGAGACGCGTCTGAGCCGATCGCAGTTCGAAGGCCTCTGTGGCGATCTGGTCAGCGCTTTGCGCGCTCCCCTCAAGCAGGCGCTCAGCGATGCGGGCCTCACCCCCAACGACATTGACGAGGTGGTGCTGGTGGGGGGCGGCAGCCGCATGCCCATGGTGCAGGACTTGGTGCGTGGCCTGATCGGCCTCGAACCCAGCCAAAATGTGAACCCTGACGAAGCCGTCGCCGTGGGCGCTGCCGTGCAGGCGGGCATCATCACCCAAGAAGTGCAAGACATCATGCTGCTGGATGTCACGTCGCTGTCCCTGGGGCTAGAAACCATCGGCGGCGTGATGAAAAAGGTGATTCCCCGCAATACCACAATTCCGGTGCGGCGATCGGATATCTTCTCGACCTCTGAGAACAACCAGACCTCAGTAGAAGTGCATGTGCTTCAGGGTGAGCGCGAGATGGGGGCCGATAACAAGTCCCTGGGTCGGTTCAAGCTGATGGGCATTCCCCCGGCGCCGCGCGGCGTGCCCCAGGTGCTGGTGTCCTTCGATATCGATGCCAACGGTATTTTGCAAGTGTCGGCGATGGATAAGACCACCGGGCGCGAGCAGAGTTTGACTGTCCAGGGCGCTTCTAACCTGGAAGAAGGCGAGGTGCAGCGGATGATCCGCGAGGCGGAGGAGTTTGCCGAAACCGATCGCCTCCAGCGCGAGCGAGTTGAGAAGCGCAACCGGGCTGAAGCCCTTACCTTCCAGGCCGAGCGGCTGCTGCGGGAGGTAGCCCTCGACTTTGGCATGCAGTTTGCTCGCGATCGCCGTCGCCGCATCGAAGGGTTGGTGCAAGAGCTGCGCGACTACCTAGAGAAAAGTGACGAGCGCGGCATCGACATCGCTCAGGCCGAACTGCAAGACGAACTCTACGACCTCAACCGCGAGGCCTACCTCTACGAAGCTGAGGATGCCCCCGAAGGCGGCATTCTAGGCCAGATCGGTAATACCTTGAAGAAGACCTTCTCCTTTGACGATGACCTCGATGCGCGGCCTAACTACGGCTACCAGGGGTCGTCCTCTTGGGGCAACTGGGACGAAGACTGGGACTACGACAATCGCGGTGGAGCGGGCGGCCAGCGCTACGGTAGCCCAGCCTACGACAACCGTGCCTACGGTACGACCGGCTACAACGGTCAGGGCTACAGCAACCCGAACTACAGCAGCCAAGGCTACAGCGATCAGGGTTATGGCAGTCAGGGCTACAGCGATCGCGGAGCGTCCCCCTCGGGGAATCGCCCCAGCAGCGGCTCTAGCTACGGCAACTCTGGCTATGACAGCCAGGGCTACGGCAATGGCTACGATCGTCCTCAAGAACTCAACCGCCCCCAGCCACCCGCCTCAGACTACGGTCGTCAAGACTACGGGCAATCTGGCTACGATCGCCAGGATTACGATCGTCAAGACTACAGACCGTCGGGCGATGCCCAACCCGCTGCCGACGACTATCGTGGCTACGATCAGTCTAGCTATGGCCGTCAAGACTATGGGCAAGACTACGGTCGATTCCCCGCAGAGGACGCCCCCAGAACGCAAAATCCTGAGCCTGCTCGCCCCAGCTATGGCGATGCTGACTACGGTCAAGCGAGCTACGATGACCCACGCTACGACCGACCTAGCGCCCCTGAGCCAGGCTACGGCAATACCGGCGATCGCGATGCTGGAGCAGAGCGCTCTGGGAACCGTAGCTACAATAATCAGGGCTATGACCCTTACGCTCGCAACGCGTCTCCGCCAGAGACTAGACCAGACACTCGACCCAATACTGCCCCTGCTGCCCCTCGCCAAGACAACAGCTGGGAGGATGACCTTTGGGGGCAGCCCGCATCGGCGAATCGCCCTGATGAAAACCCAGCGCCAGAGAATCGCTCACGGTCCGCACCCCCTGAACGAAGGACTGACGCTGCCAGACCGGTGCCCCCGCGCCAAGACAACCGCCGCCCTGCCCCCCGCTATGACGGCGACAACTGGAGCGATCGCGACGAGTGGCTCTAACCCACCCCTCACCTCACCCTGCCAGCTAGGGGAGTGAATCGGCAAACAGAACCATCCACCCCCTACCCGCCCACCCATCCACTCATCTACCCCCTAACCCGCCCACCTATCCACCCTGCATGGAGAACTTTCGGAACTACTACGACATTCTGGGGGTTTCCAGAGAAGCAACCTTTAGCGACATCAAGCAGGCCTACCGCAAACTGGCCCGGCAGTACCACCCCGACCTCAACCCTGGCGACCAGGCGGCGGAGGATCAATTTAAGCTGCTGAGCGAAGCCTACACCGTGCTCTCCGACGACGAAAAGCGCGCCCAGTACGAGAAATTTAGCGAGTACTGGCAGCAGGAGGGCTTTAAGAAAGGCCAGGGCAAATCTGTCGTCAGCGATCTTTTCAGCGGGCGGATTTCCCTAGAAGACTTTGGCTTTGGCGAATTCCCCGACTTCAATATTTTTGTCGACCAGCTCCTCAACCGTCGCTCACCCCGCCGCAGTGCTAGCGACGACGGCTACCCTGCCGACACCGCTACCTACAGCCCATCCACCAACGCCGGCCGTCGCGATGCCGAGGCCGACCTCACCGTTCCCCTAGAAAAAGCCTTTCGGGGCGGGCGAGAGCGCATTCGCCTGGAAGATGGGCGATCGCTAGAGGTCAACATGCCCGCTGGAATGGTCACCGGGCAACGCATTCGCCTGCGAGGCCAGGGCGTAGGCGGTGGCAATCTGTACCTGCGCATTCAGGTTGACCCGCACCCTTTCTACACCCTCCAGGGCAACGATGTGTACTGCCGGCTGCCCATTACCCCCAGCGAAGCCGCCCTGGGCAGCACCATCGATATCCCCACGCTGGATGGTCCTGTGCGCACTACCCTGCCCCAGGGGGCGCAGACTGGACAGATCCTTCAACTGCCGGGGCGAGGCTACCCCGTTGGCAAAGAAAGCCGGGGCGACCAGATTGTGGAGCTAGAGGTGGTGGTGCCGACAGGGCTAAGCGATCGCGAAAAAGCCCTCTACGAAGAGCTCCGCCAAACAGAACGCTTCCGACCCCGCGCTGACCTTTTCACCTAGCCAATTGTTGCAAAAGCGTTACGAAAACCCCCTGCGTTCTCACCAGAAGAACACTGAGTAATCCCTAAAAATCTCCCATAGAATGGACGTTTTAGCTTGGTTGCCGCCCCAGTCAACCTGTCTGGAGCGCCTTTAACATTGGCAACTAAATGAGAATTTAACTTTCCCTGATGACCCCCAAGTCGTTAAACTAGCTATGGAAAAAGGTCATCCCGTCATTTTTAACTATGTCTGTTGTTAGCCAAGTTATTTTGAATGCCGACGACGAGCTGCGCTATCCAACCACCGGCGAGCTCAAGGCCATTGAAGAATTTTTGAAGACTGGCGAGCAGCGCACCCGCATTGCCGCTACCTTGTCTGAAAACGAGAAAAAGATTGTTGACCAGGCCAGCAGAGAGCTATGGCGGCGACGGCCCGACTTCATCGCCCCCGGCGGCAATGCCTATGGCCAAAAGCAGCGTGCTCTCTGCATTCGCGACTACGGCTGGTATTTGCGCCTAGTCACCTACGGCGTGCTGGCGGGTGATCAGACCCCCATTGAGGCCATTGGCATCGTGGGCGTTCGCGAAATGTACAACGCCCTAGACGTGCCCGTGCCCGGCATGGCTGAAGCTATTCGCTGTCTGAAAGAGGCTTCCCTCAATCTGTTGTCTGACGAAGACGCTGCCGAAGCTCGGCCCTATTTCGACTACATCATCCAAGCGATGTCGTAGTTCTAGAGAAAAGTTTCTAGAGAAAGCTAAAACCCCGGATTCTTCAAGAATCCGGGGTTTTGTTTTAGGTAGGCTAACTGTCCTGGGGTTCGTCACCGTTTAGGGTGACGAACCGACGGAACGGCTTACAGAGCCGACAGCACGTCGCGGGCGGCTGCGATCGTGGCGTCAATATCGGCATCAGTGTGGGCTAGGGAGGTAAACCCGGCCTCAAACTGCGACGGTGCCAGGTAGACGCCGCGCTCCAGCATGCCCCGATGGAAGCGGCTAAACTTCTCCAAATCAGCCCCCTTGGCATCTTCAAAATTGCTGATCGGCCCCGCATGGAAGAACATGCCAAACATGGCGCTGATGTGGCCACCATACACAGCATGGCCGGCATCCCGCGCCACCTGAAGTAGACCGTCGATGAGCTTCTTCGTTATGCGATCGAGCTCGTCGTAGGTGCCAGGCCGCTGGAGCAATTCCAGGGTTTTGATGCCTGCCGTCATAGCCAAGGGGTTGCCCGATAGGGTGCCCGCTTGGTAAACCGGTCCAGCCGGGGCAATCATTTCCATGATGTCGCGACGACCGCCGTAGGCACCTACGGGCAAACCGCCGCCAATCACCTTACCCAAAGTGGTGAGGTCGGGAGTAACGTTAAATTTGGCCTGGGCACCACCGTAAGCAATGCGGAAGCCGGTCATCACTTCGTCGAACACCAGCAGGGCATCGTTTTCGCGGGTGATTTCTCGCAGCCCTTCTAGGAACCCACCATCGGGGGTGATAAACCCAGCGTTACCCACCACCGGCTCTAGAATCACCCCAGCAATTTCCCCAGGGTTTTGGGCAAAGAGGGCCTTGACCGCTTCAAGGTCATTGTAGGGAGCGGTAAGGGTATCGATGGTGGCTGATTTGGGCACCCCTGGAGAGTCAGGTAAGCCTAAGGTTGCAACCCCAGAGCCTGCCTGCACCAAGAACATATCGGCATGGCCGTGATAGCAACCTGAGAATTTAATGATTTTGTTGCGACCGGTGTAGGCCCGCATCAGCCGCAGCACGGCCATACAGGCTTCGGTGCCAGAGTTTACAAAACGCACCATCTCGATGCTGGGCACCGCCTGAATCACCATTTCGGCCAGCACGTTCTCAAGGTAGCAGGGTGCACCAAAACTGGTGCCCTTTTCTAAGGCTGCTGCTAGAGCCGCCAGCACTTCGGGGTGGGCGTGACCGCAGATAGCGGGTCCCCAGGTGCCGACGTAGTCAATGTACTGGTTGCCGTCAACATCCCAAATGTAGGCGCCCTTGACGCGGTCAAATACGATAGGCTGCCCGCCCACCGACTTGAAGGCTCGTACCGGAGAGTTAACGCCGCCCGGCATGAGGTTTTGGGCAGCGGAGAAAATTTCTTGTGATTTTGCTGTCTTAAACGGGGCTGTACTGACCAAAGCACGTTCCTCTCAGAGTCCAAAGTCATTCGGCGGCCTAGGTTGGAACCGCCTGAATGTTAGCTCTGATCATTATCCTATTGATTGGATAAGGCACACCTGTTGATGTTAAGGAACGTAAACTACCGGCGCAGGTGATGTAGGTGACCGTTCCTAATCTGCACCACTGGGTGGTTTGAGATGCGTACTAAATGCTCATCGTGGGTGGTGACAATGACAGTAATGCCGATGGAGTTGAGCTTTTTGAGGATCTTAATCACCTGAAGGGAGTTCTCCGCATCGAGGTTGCCGGTGGGCTCGTCGGCCAGCAGCAGCGGGGGAGTGCTGACTACGGCACGGGCAATGCTGACTCGCTGCTGCTCACCGCCAGAGAGCTCGTCGGGGAAGCACTGAGCTTTGCCCTGCAGACCAACCATTTTGAGGGTTGGCCAGAGGCGGCGATGAATTTCTTTGCGGGTAAAGCCCTGGGCCCACAGCACAAAGGCCACGTTCTCGGCCACGGTGCGCTTAGGAATTAGCTTGTAGTCTTGGAATACGACGCCAATCCGGCGGCGCATCATGGCTAGGCGGTTGCCCCGCAGGTCAGAAATGGGTTCATCGCCCACGAGAATATTGCCGCCTGTGGGGCGTTCGTAGCCGTAGAGCAGTTTGAGCAGGGTCGATTTGCCTGAGCCCGAGGGGCCGGTGACGAAGAGAAAGTCGCCGGGATTGACGGTTAAATTTACACCTGCCAGAGCCTTGCTGCCGTTGGCGTAGACCTTCTCAACGTTGTTGAGGGAAACGATCGGCTGAACAGTTGGGTCTTGGGGGGGAGCGGCGTCAAGCACGGGAGCAGGAGAAGGGTCAGCGGCGGAGCGGGCAGGCACTACAAGCTTGAAGCGGTCTTGCAGCCTAGCCCTGACGTCTTCGGGAAGATCGGACAGTTTGGCGTCGTCGGTGGGGCGATGGAGCACAGAAGTCATGGAACGTCCTAACTGAGATGGGCTAGACAGGCTCAGGGGTGAGGCTGACAAAAACGTATGAACTGCGCAGCCAGCACCGAGGACAGAGCTGACGGGGCTTTTGGGTGGCTATTGTACCGGAAAGACCGTATCCGGTAAAAGGCCTATTTGTTTTTTCAATAATCGTTATGGTTCGTTACTGAAGGAACAGCGTGGCTAAAGGGCTCTACTAACTAGGGCTCTAGAAGAGTACCGCAACGTTTGCAAAATTGGGCATCGTCATCGTGGAGGGTGAGGCCGCAGCTGGGGCAAGGCAAGTGCTGCGGCTGGGAAACTTTGCCCAGTTGCCGAATCAAGCTGCTGATTTGGGCGGGAATGAGGGCAATGCCGGTGAGAATCATCATCACTGTGAGCCCCCGCCCGGTTTCTGAGATTGGGGTAACGTCGCCGTAGCCCACCGTGGTCATCGTGACCACGGCGAAATAGAGCGCATCTAAAAACGTGCCAAAATTTTCGGGGTTGTTGGGGTGCTCGACCTGAAAAATCAGGCCGGAGTAGATAAAGATAATTGCTCCTAAGGTGAGCAGAATGCGAATCAAGATTAGGCTGTCGGTGCTGGTTACTTGGCCAAACCAGAGCCGGTCGTTGAAAATGCGCACTAAGCGCAAAATTCGCAGTGACCTAAAAAAGCGCAAAAAACGAACGTCAAAGACGCCAACCCAGGAGGGCAGAATGGCGATTAGGTCGATTAGGCCGTAAAGGCTAAAGGCATACTGCCAGGGGCGTGGGGCTGTCCAGAGACGCAGACCATACTCGAGGGTAAACGCCAGCACGATCAGCCAGTCGAGAACATCCAGCCAGCCATCCAGGGCCGGAGAGATCGGGTAGCTTTTGATTACAAAAATGGCGGCGGACAGAAAGATCAGCAGCACGATCGCGCCATTGACTACCCGACCAGGCATCGTGTCGGTGGTGTCTAGGTGGCCGCGCAGGCGTTCGCGCCAGGTTTCCTGCTTCTCGTTGGTTAGTTCTTCCATAGTGGTAATGCCCACCCCCAGGATGGTTCTATGCTCTGGCCTGGGCTAAGATAACCAAGCAGACTGATTTTTATCTGGCTGCGATTTTATAGTCATTTTGCCCCTGGCTTTGAATTATCCAACGGTCAATTTGGCATTGAGGGTTGAACTGGGTCTAGGTTAGCGTTTGCTCCTAGGCTGCTGTGGGCCAAATTTTCACTAGTGATATCTTTAGGCTGGACTGAGGGTTAGATTTAGTATCACTGCGGCATTTTGAGCACCTATGGCGATCGCACCGATTATCACTACCCCCAACGATTTTTCGCCCAGTGCTATGGGCACCTGGTCGTCGCTGCCGACCCAGCGACCGCTGCTGCTGGTGGGCCATGGTAGCCGAGATACGGAGGGGCGCGATCGCGTTCTAGAATTTGCTGCCGCCTACCAAGAACTCGACACCTCTCGTCCCGTCATTCCCTGCTTTTTAGAGCTAACAGAACCAACGATTCAAGACGGGGTAGATCTGTGTGTGGAGAAGGGCTACACCGACATTTCGGTGCTGCCAATTTTGCTGTTTGCCGCTCGCCACAACAAGTTTGATGTCACCAACGAATTGGATCGGGCTCGCCAGCGCCACCCCCAGGTAACCTTTCACTACGGTCGCCACTTCGGCATTACCCCGGCCATCATTCAGCTTTGGCAGGAGCGGCTGGCGGAGCTAGATAGTCCTCGATTTAACCTCAATGGCATTGCCCGCGAAGACACGGTGCTGCTGTTTGTGGGCCGGGGGGCCAGCGACCCTGACGCCAACGGCGATGTCTACAAGCTAGCCCGCATTGTGTGGGAGGGCAGCCGCTATAAAACTGTTGAAATTTGCTTTGTCGGCATCACCCATCCCCGCCTAGAAGAGGGCTTTCGCCGCGCCCGGATGTACGAGCCGAAACGCATTATTGCGCTGCCCTATTTCCTCTTTACGGGGGTGTTGATCAAGAAAATTATGGGTATCTGTGAGCAGGAGCAGGCAGCCTATCCAGAGCAGCTGGTGAGCTATTTGCCAGAGATGGGAAGCCATCCTCAACTGATGCAGATTTTGCGCGATCGCGAAGTCGAAACCCATCTAGGCCAGGTGGCAATGAACTGCGAAATGTGCAAATTTCGCCTTGCCGCTGGGGGTGGTCAGCACGGTCACGGGCATGACCACGGGCATGCTCACGAACAAGGTCATGGCCATGACCACGGTCACGGTCACGGGCATCACCATGGCGAACCCGTTGATCTTTTTCCCGAACCCGGCGACTACCATCAGCGCGCTTGGCAGGTTCCCTAGGCCCAGGTTCCTTAGACTTGGGGCACTGGGAATGCTAGAAACAGCGTCCGGGCACCAGCCTGGGTAAGTTTTTAGCACTTTCAGGGGGTAGCTATGTTCAAATCCGTTGGTCGGCACGTATGCGCATTCGACTTGGAATGGGTGCCCGATCCAATATCGGGCCGGCGCGTGTATGGCCTGCCAGCAACGCTATCGGATGCCGAAGTTTTTGAAGTGATGTGGGCTAAGGCTGGGGCCACCGCAGAAAAACCTCGGCCCCATCTCAAAACAGCGCTGTGCCGTGTGGTAGCTGTCTCGGCGGTGGTGCGAGAGCAGCAAACCAACGGTGAGATCAACCTGCGTCTGACCACTCTACCCAGGCAACCCGATCGTCTCATAGATGAAGGAGAACTCATTTCGACTTTTCTGGGTTATCTAGGGCAACACCATCCTCAGCTGGTGGGCTTTAATTCTCAAACCGCTGACCTGCCAATTTTGCTTCAGCGCGGGCTGGTGGCTGGCATTGCGGCGGTAGATTTTTGCCGCCGGGCCGACAAAGGCTGGGGCAGCGATTACTTTAGCCGCCACGGCGATGCCCATATCGATTTGAAGAGCATCCTTAGCGGCTGGGGAATTGCTACCCCTACACTGCACGAACTGGCGGCGGCAATGGGCATTCCTGGACAGGTGGGGCTAGAGCCCCATGATGTGGTGAATTGGTGGGTTGACGGGGATCTGCGCTCCATCGTGGAGCAGAACCAGTACGATGCGCTGAGCACCTACCTGGTGTGGCTGCGAACGGCGAGGTTTGCCGGCTTCTTTAGTGCAGAGCAATATCTGGAGGAGGAGGAGCGAGTGCGGGAAATGGTGGGCGATCGCATCCTTGAGGGCGATCGCCACCTCATTGCATACCTCAACCAGTGGGACAGCTTCACTCCCCAGTCTGCCCCTGTCACAGTCATTCCCCTCGCTACAACTGCCGAAGCGGCAGAACAGGCGGCCTAAGTTTGCCTCCAGTACACTTAACGCCCAACTGCCAAGAGAAGCTACTATCGCTGATATGCTCGTCAAGCTGCGGGAATTTAAGGGCGATGGCTATTAATTTAGTCTTGCCTTACGGCTAGTCCGCTTTCTTGCGCATAGGAAAGTTCCAGTGTGTGGCCATCGGGGTCGCGCAAAAAAGCCCAGTAGCCTACTGGGTAGCCCGAATCTTGGGGGCCTTGCAGTAAGCAACTCTCCTGCCGAGACAGGTCGCACAGCGTATCCACTGCTTCACGGCTTTTGCAGCCGACTCCCAAGTGAGCTAAGGGCGTTAGCAGGGGCTGCACCGCAGTTTGCTCAATCAGCACGATCGCAAACGGGCGCGTGTGGTCAGATAACCACACAACGTTAACCCCCGTCGCCTGATCGACCCGGTGATGAATCACCTCCATCGCCGCATAGGCTTTATAGAACGCAGTGCTTCGTTCTACGTCAGCAACGGGCAGGGCAATGTGGGTTAACCCCAGATCTACCATGGCGACTTCCTTTCTCAAGGGCGAGGCAATAGTCAGGTTAGCTCTTCCTCAGCAGGGACTTCAAGAGTGACTTCGGTGGATACCTCGGTAGCTTCCTCGATCGCTTCCACAATCGCGTCTACTGTGTCTTCGAAGGGTTCCTCCTGCAGCGCAGGGGGTACAACGGCAACGGCGGCGATCGCATCCTCCGCATCGAGCCGCTGCAACCGCACCCCGGTCGCCGGTCGCGACTGAATCGAGATGTCGTTGACTCGCTGGCGAATGATGATGCCCCGGTTAGTTACCAGCATCAGCTCATCGCCCTCGCCCACCACCAGCAGCGAGGCCAAGGCATCGTCGCGCTTGCGGAACTTGATCGCCATCAGCCCCATACCCGCCCGGTTTTGCAGCCGGAACTTGGCCACCGGCACCCGCTTGCCTAGACCCGACGCGGTAATGACCAGCACCCAGGGGCCACCCTCACTGCCGTTGGTCACGAGATCGTCGTCATCGTCGCTGTTGCTGCCCGCCTCCGTGGCCTGCACCACCGCTTCCACCACCTGGCTAGGCAGAATATCCATGCTGATCAGCTCATCGCCTTTGCGCAGAGACATGGCTCGCACCCCACGAGTGGGACGACCCAGGGGCCGCAGCTGGTCGTCATCAGCCTTGAAGTGAATTGTCATGCCCCGGCGGGAGCCGATCAAAATGCTGTCGGTGTTGCGGGCAAGGCGTACCCACCTGAGGTGGTCGCCCTCTTCAAGGGAAATGGCAATTAACCCATTGGTGCGAATGTTGCTAAAGGCGGACAGGGCTGTTTTCTTCACAAAGCCGCCCTGGGTGAGCATCACCAGGTATTCTTCGTCGGTAAACTCGCGCACCGCCAGCACCGAGGTAATCGCCTCTTCTTTGGGAATGGGCAGCATCTGCACAATGGGCATACCCCGCGAGGTCCGAGAACCTTCGGCAATCTGGTAAGCCCGCAGGGCGTAGGTGACGCCGCGATCGCTAAAGAACAGCAGGTAGTCGTGGGTGTAGCAGGTAATGAAGTGCTGCACGCCGTCGTCTTCCTTCATCTTGGCCCCAGCCTTGCCCCGGGTGGCGCGGCTCTGGGCCTCAAAGGTGGCCACCGGCATCCGCTTGATATAGCCCTGGTCGGTGACCAGAATGACCACCTGCTCATTGGCAATCAGGGAGATGTCGGTCAGTTCCGCATCATCCATTTCAATGACGGTGCGGCGGGGGCTATTGTGCTTGGCCTTGAGCTCACCCAGCTCGGTGATGATGATTTCGAGCACCCGCTCGCGACGGGCCAAAATATCTTCCAGGTCGGTGATTTTAGCGACCAGCTCTTCGTGCTCCTGCTGAATTTTGTCAGCCTCCAGCGCGGTGAGGCGACGCAGCTGCATCTGCAGAATGGCGTCAGCCTGCAAGTCTGACAGACTGTAGGTATCCATCAGCTCTTGCTTGGCAGCGGGGGTATCGGCCGCACCACGAATCCGCGCAATAATGGCGTCTAAATTCGTCAGAGCAATCAGATAGCCCTGGAGGATGTGGTCTTTCTCTTGGGCCCGGCGCAGCTCGTATTGAGTACGGCGTACAATGGTCTCTTCGCGGAACTCAAGGAAGACCTCCAGCATGCGCTTAAGGCCAAGCAGCTGAGGTTCACTGTTAACCAGGGCCAGCATGTTGACGCCAAAGTTGTTTTGCAGCGGCGTCTGCTTGTAGAGGTTGTTGAGCACCACCCGAGGGTAGGCGTCACGCTTCAGCTCGATCACGATGCGCATGCCGTCGCGATCGCTCTCATCGCGAATATCCGAAATTCCTTCCAGGCGGCGCTCGTTCACCATTTCGGCGATGCGCTCGATCATCCCCGCCTTATTGGTTTGGTAGGGCAGCTCGGTGATGATGATGGCTTCGCGATCGGGCCGGCCTCGGTGCTCAATGGTTTCCATGCTGGCCACGCCGCGCATGGTGACCGAGCCGCGCCCGGTCATGTAGGCATCGCGAATGCCGCTGCGACCCAAAATCTGCCCACCCGTGGGGAAGTCAGGGCCAGGAATGATTTCCATTAGCTCGGCGGTGGAAATGTCGGGGTTGTTGATCAGCGCAATCACGCCGTCGATCAGCTCGCCGGGGTTGTGGGGCGGAATGTTGGTCGCCATCCCCACGGCAATACCCGAGGAGCCGTTGAGCAGCAGCTGGGGCAGCCGGGAGGGCATTACCACCGGCTCTTGCTGGGAGCCGTCGAAGTTGTCAGCAAAATCGACCGTGTCAGACTCAATGTCTTGCAGCAGCGAGTCGCTGGTCAACGATTGCAGACGACACTCGGTGTATCGCATCGCCGCTGGAGGGTCGTTGTCGATCGAACCAAAGTTGCCGTGGCCGTTAATCAGCGGCATGCGCATGGAGAAATCTTGGGCCATGCGCACTAGGGCGTCATACACCGCTGTGTCACCGTGGGGGTGATACTTACCCAGCACTTCTCCGACTACACGGGCGCATTTGCGAAAGGGGCGATCGGCAGCTAAACCAAGCTCGTGCATGGCATAGAGAATGCGGCGGTGCACCGGCTTGAGCCCGTCCCTGGCATCTGGCAGTGCCCGACCCACGATCACGCTCATGGCGTATTCCAGGTAAGAGCTTTGCATTTCAACGCGCAGATCCGTGGGGACGATACGCTCTTCTGGGGTTGCCATAGGCTAAAAAACTCCGAATTTGCGAACAACAAAGCGCTAGTCAGACCCTCGCACCGAGCGGTGCTGAATAGCGCTTAATCAGCATGTTTTTTGCGGACTCATGTGAGTTATATTTTAGCACGAATTCCCCGGTTCAAATCAGCAGACGCTATGGTGGGTAAAGGGGCGCAAGAGGCTTGATTTAGCGACGTTTCACCGCCCCAGCTTCATCCTTAATTCGTAGTAGTTCACCACCCCTGAGTTTGCCGTGCACCACGCTCTCACCTTGGCCGATTTTGCCATTATCTATTC
Source organism: Nodosilinea sp. WJT8-NPBG4 (assembly GCA_019359285.1). GTDB lineage: Bacteria > Cyanobacteriota > Cyanobacteriia > Phormidesmidales > Phormidesmidaceae > Nodosilinea. The sequence continues at coordinate 19,798 of JAHHHQ010000065.1, read as the reverse complement.
GCCTGATTTTTTGACCCACGATACCGGCAGTTTCCATCCCGAAAATGCGGGCCGATTGAAAGCGATTGTGGCTGCTTTAGAGACAGTTGCCTGGGCCGACCACCTCGACTGGCGTGAGCCTACCCCGGTGAACCAGCGGGACGTGGACACCCTGATCACCCGGCTTCACAACCCCCGCTATGTCACGGCCCTGCGGGAAATTGCCCATGCGGGCGGTGGCCACATTGACGGCGATACCGTGGTGTCTGAGGCTAGCTACGCCGTAGCGCGGCTGGCGGTGAGCGCCTGGCTTGACGGCGTTGATTACGTGCTTGACACAGGGCACTCGGCGTTTGTCTTGGCGCGGCCACCGGGGCACCATGCGGTGCGCGATCGCGGCATGGGCTTTTGTCTATTCTCCAATGCGGCGATCGCGGCCCACTACGCTTTGGACCAGTCTGCGATCAATCGCGTTGCTATCCTCGATTGGGATGTGCACCACGGCAACGGCACCCAAGCTTTGGTGGAGGAGACTGCGGCGATCGCCTACTGCTCCCTCCACCAGCTTCCTGCCTACCCCGGCACAGGCCACAGCAGCGAAACCGGCTTTCACCAAAACGTTTTGAACTTACCCATGCCCCCTGGCAGTGCCAGCGACGACTATCAGATAAAGTTTGACCAAAAGGTAATTCCCTTCCTCAAGTCCTTCGCTCCCGATTTGCTCATCATCAGTGCTGGGTATGACGCTAACGCCGCTGACCCCCTAGCCAGTGTTAACCTCTCCCCCAAAGACTTTGGCATCTTTACTCGCCAGTGCCTAAACGTTACCGACAAAATTCTGCTTGGCCTCGAGGGTGGCTATGACTACAACGCGCTTAGCGAGTCGGTACTGGCCACCATTAGCGCTCGACTAGGATTGTAAGGACTTTGGACGAATGGCTAGCCACAAATTACGCTGCAAACTTCTATCTAGTCGAGGGTGATTGCAAAACGCCCTATTCTTAATGCCTGAGCATCGGCGACAGCTGTAGCACCATAATCGATCACCTCAATGCTCAGTATGCTTGTATAGCAGTAGTGACGATGTATCGCCCTACAGGGTGTAAGGCCAAACAGAACTTGCAGTAGTCCCAGCATTACCACCGCAAAGGCCATCATATAGCTCGCACCAGCGAGGCAATTAGGGCGTTAAGGATGCACTACAAAAGCCTGCGATCGCCCTCGCTCCAAAGCTAGTCCAAAAGCTTAAGATCAGTCGCAAGACCATAATAGCTCTCCTCTTTCTCACAGACCCTATTGAGCAAAAGGTACTAATCGCAATCAATTTTTTCGAGGCGATGTGGACAAAATCAATGGCTAAGCCAAATTCCGAGTACTCAGCAATGGCTAACTAGTCATTGTTTGGCTAAGACTGGTAAGCAAGTAGTGGCAGTATAGTGCCGATGCTAAAACTGCCTTCGGTCATCAATTGTCAATGCAGTATAAGTAACCGCGGCCTTTCCTTATCTCCTGAATTTTCTTATTTTTTAATACCAGTGAATAGCGCATGAAAACTTTTCTGGTTACTGGTGGATCTGGCTTTATTGGTTCTAACTTTGTTCTTAAAGCCCGACAAGAACAATGGGCTAACATTATCAATTTAGATCAGCTTACCTATGCTAGTAATCCAAATAGCCTAGACGGACTGAAGAATGATTCAGGCTACCAGTTTATTCATGGAGATATTGGCGATCTTGAATTGGTTTCCAGTATTTTGCTTCGTTATCGTCCCGGCGCCATTCTGAATTTTGCTGCAGAGAGCCACGTTGATCGCTCCATCGTTGGGCCCGAGGCGTTCATTCAGACTAATATTCTAGGTACTTTTCGGCTGTTAGAAGCTACTCGTAGTTACTGGAATGAACTGTCGCTAGAAGACCAAAGGGCGTTTCGCTTCCTCCATGTTTCTACTGATGAGGTTTATGGCTCTCTTGGCCCTGAAGAGGCACCTTTTTGTGAAACTACTCCTTACGCACCTAATAGTCCTTACTCCGCAAGCAAAGCAGCATCGGATCATTTAGTTCGAGCCTATCATCACACCTATAGACTACCTACACTTACCACTAACTGCTCGAATAACTATGGCCCCTACCAGTTTCCCGAAAAACTAATTCCTTTTACTATCCTTAGTGCTCTTGAGGGCAAACCATTGCCGATTTATGGAGATGGCCAAAACATTAGGGATTGGCTTTATGTTGAAGATCACTGTGATGCAATTTATCAAGTTATTCAAAGAGGAGCTATAGGTGAAACTTATAACATTGGTGGTCTTAATGAGAAGACCAATCTTTCCGTAGTGGAATCTATTTGCGCGTTGCTGGATGATCTGGCGCCCAAAGGTAGCATTAAGCATTCCTCGTTGATTACCTTTGTTAAGGATCGCCCTGGACATGACAAACGCTATGCCATCGATTGTAGAAAAATTCATGCTGAACTAGGTTGGGAACCTAAAGAAATCTTTGATAGTGGCCTGTTAAAGACCGTTAAATGGTATCTTGAAAACGTTGCCTGGGTTAAACAAGTGCAATCCGATGATTACCATAACTGGATTCACGAGAATTATTCCAGTCGATTGGTTAAAAGCTAGTAGCAATTCTGACAAAAACTTCTATCAATGCTCTTATAAATTTTTTGGAGCACTTCTTATGAAAGGCATCATCCTAGCTGGTGGGACTGGAACTCGTCTCTACCCACTTACGCTTACCGTAAATAAGCAACTTATGCCTGTTTACAAAAGCCGTGATTTATTATCCTCTGTCGGTTCTGATCTGATGTTGGCTGGCATTCGAGAAATTTTGGTGATTTCTATCCCTGGCTCGCTACCTTTATTTCAACAATTATTTGGTGATGGTAGCCAATGGGGTTTGCAGTTTAGCTACATAGAGCAGCCCTATCTTGGAGGCGTTGCCGAAGCTTTCATCCTGGGTTGCTCATTTCTGCATGGCGAGCCAGCTTTTTTGGTATTAGGCGACAACATTTTCTATGGCGATGGCTTAGGAGGTCTGCTGCTGCAGGCCGCTCGACTACAGCAGGTAGCTTTAATCTTTGGGTATCAGGTTACGAATCCACAACATTATGGCGTAATTGAGTTTGATCAAGGTGGTCGAGTGCTTGGCTTTGAAGAAAAACCTCAGTTTCCTAAGTCGCCTTATGTTATCCCAGGTATTTATTTCTATGACTCTCAAGTCTGCGATTTAGCGGCTACACTAACGCCTTCTGTACGGGGAGAGTTAGAAATTACTGATTTAAACCGTTGTTATCTTGAACAAGGAGAGCTTCAGGTTGAGCTGCTGAGCCAAGGTTATGCGTGGTTAGATACCGGCACTCATGAATCTCTTCACCAAGCGTCTAGTTTTATTCAAACCCTAGAAGAACGGCAGGGCCTAAAGATTGCTTATGTGGAGGAAATTGCCTATCAGAAAGGCTATATTTCTGGTGAACAGCTCTATCGCTTAGCAAAACCTCTAACTAAAAGCGATTATGGCACCTATCTCATGCAGCTAATAGATGACAACTCCTATTATCCTATTCCGGCAAAGGTGCCTGCTTTGGGAACTGTTTAGTATAACAATGGTTGATGCAAAAGGGGAGATTGTTTCTACAGCAATCTATTCATCCTCGTCCGTTTTAGAAAAGCTCTGTTTCGAAGATGATTTCAAAATTTTAGGACAACCAAAACTTCGATTTTTAGGCCGCATAGCCCGTTATTCGATAAAAACTTGAAGAGAAGCAGCCCAACCTACCGAAATAGCAGGACCGGAATTTGACTGCTTTTCAATAGCTGGACCGTAGTGCTACCAATGGCCGAATGGAGAATTGAACGCTGACTGTAGGTACCTATCAATAGCAGGTTAATACTTTGCTCTTGAATGTATTGAGAAATTAGCTTTTCGGGTTCCCCAGGAAGGAGGTTGATGACGGGCTCAATACCAGCTTGGTGTAGCAGCGACACTGCCTCAGCTACGCACTCAGTTGTAGTGGTGTCTGACCCAGCCTTAGTAGTCATCAGCAGGTGAACTCCGAAATGGTGGAGATTAGGCATGTTAGCTAAAAATGTCAGCATGCTTTTTCCGGTAGAGCTACCGTCATAGACCACTAACAGCCGTTCTACAGGGAAAAATTCCTGAGGTGTGACTAAACAGGGCTTAGTGCTGCTATGCACGATGCGCTCGACATTAGTGCCTAGATGCTCTGGGGTAAAGTCTGTTGATTCTCCTTGCTTACCGATCACAAGTAGGTCAGCACCGGCTTCTAAAGCTTCCAAGTAGTCAATTAAAAAACCAGTTTTGTGGATTAATTGTACTGATTCAACTCCATGGTTGGCGAGAGCCCGTTCGGCATCGGCCAGAATTAGTTTGGCCTGTTGGTGATTGCGCTTAGCCTGCTCGTGCTCTACTTCTACTAGCTTTTTAAGTAAGCTGTCTGAAGCCCCTAGGCCAATACTGCCGCTGAGATCAGTGGTCTCTGCGATGACTCCGCCTCGACTGTCGCTGACATAGAGTACGTCTATGCCGGCTCCTAATTGCTTGGCAAACCAGGCCCCATAGTGATAGCTTCTCTTGGCAAACAGTGAGCCGTCTGTACACAGTAGGAGGCGCTTCATAAATGGCTTTCGGGTTGCGATTTGGGTAGAGATCGACTGGGTTGGCTATGGGGAGTTAGCTTTTCGAATAGGGTAGCGCTGGCCTCGTTGAGGCCGACCACCTCCACCTCCGCTCCGCTCCGGCGAAATTTGTTCACCACTTTGTCTAGAGCGGCCACAGCCCCTTGATCCCAGAGGTGAGCATGGGTTAGGTCAATGGTGATGCGAGCGACAAATTCATTAAAGTCAAAGGCTTCTAAAAACTCATCAACAGACACGAAAAAAATCTGCCCCGATACGCTGTAGATTCGGTGGCTACTATTATCGTGCAGCACCTTGTCGACAAATACTAGCCGGGCAATTTTGCGCGAGAAAAATACTGTGCTCATCACAATGCCGGTGGCTACCCCCAGGGCAAAGTTGCGGGTGAAAATGGTAACCAGCATAGTGGTTAGCATTACTGCTGTTTCGCTGCGTGGAATGCGCGCCATGTCGCGAAACGAAGCCCACCGAAAGGTGCCAATCGAAACCATAATCATTACCGCCACTAGGGCAGCCATGGGCATCTGGCGTACCCAGCCACTGAGGGCGAGAATAGCAAACAGCAAAAACACTCCGGCGCACAGGGTGGACAATCGGCCTCGCCCGCCTGACTGTACGTTGATCACTGATTGGCCGATCATGCCGCAGCCAGCCATGCCGCCGAAAAAGCTGGTGATGATATTAGCAATACCCTGTCCCTTAGCCTCCCGGTTTTTGTCGCTTGGCGTATCGGTTAGCTCATCTACAAGTGATGCGGTGAGAAACGAGGCCAACAAGCCTACTACTGCCATAGTTAGTGAGTAGGGCAGCACAATACGTAAGGTTTCGAGCGTAAAAGGTACTTTAGGTAGGGCAAAAATGGGTAGGGTGGTGGGCAATTCACCCATGTCGCCTACGGTAGGCACCTCGATGCCCAAGGCAATTACTGCTGTCGTCATCACAAACAGGGCGACTAGGGGCGAGGGCACTGCCTTAGTCAACTGAGGCAAGCCATAGATAATGACTAGAGAAAGGGCTGCGATCGCATACACTGCCGGGGGGACATTGGTAAGCTGGGGTAGCTGAGCCAGAAAAATCAGCACTGCTAAGGCGTTAATGTAGCCTACCATCACTGCCCGAGGCACGTAGCGCATCTGGCGACCCAGTTTCAGCACCCCAAAAATCACCTGAAAAATGCCGGTTAGGAGGGTAGCCACCAACAGGTACTCTAGTCCCCAGTCCCGCACTAGATCAATCATCAGTAGAGCCATGGCCCCGGTGGCAGCTGAAATTGACCCCGGACGTCCACCTAGAAACGCGGTGGTGACCGCAATTACAAACGAGGTGTAAAGCCCCACCTTAGGGTCGACTCCGGCAATGATCGAAAACGCGATCGCCTCGGGTATCAGTGCTAGCCCTACCACTGCCCCGGCCATAATGTCTGCCTTGGGGTTAGATAGCCACTCTCGTCTCAAATTGCGAGGTTTTAGTCGTCGAAGCTTAAGACTATGAATGTTCAATTTGCCTCCCCTTAACCCACATAGTTATCAAACGCTTGCTTTAGGACGAATGCCTTCCCATAGCACCCACGAACCAGACAGCTCCGTCTTGGGCGTTGAGTCTTGAGCCGTCGTGGCAACCTTGGGCTAGCTAAACGACCCACGGTCGAAGTATTGAGAAAAGACGACCAGAAGACCTGATAGCGAAATGCTGACCTTGCTAACAGATTTTTCACCTGTACTGCTTTCCCGTACCTATTAATGAACCCCACACCTGCTTTTGCCTTTAAAGAGCTTGCCCTTCCCACAGAAATGCTCTACAGCGGATGGACTGTCCGCCAATAATCTTGGAAAAAGGCATAGAAAGGCTACAGCTAGCGGTGTGCGAATGATTAAGCGAATCCTTAATCCATGCCCATGTAAGGTCAAATCTGAACCAATGTCCAGGCTCTAAATCAAATGCACATATTTATAAGCAAAAGCAACACCTAAGCATTAAAAAATGCGACCTTGCCCTAGTCCGCTCACTACAACTGCCTAGCTTTACAAAAATTTGTCTTGTGCCGGAGTTAAGGGGTGCTAGCAGGCCACCGGCACAACTGCAAGAACACCCGTAGGTTACCAGGCACAAAGGGTTTACAGGGCAGAATAAAGAGGCTATTGTTTTTATACCGATCGTCCAACATAAAATTTGCGGTGATGGGACAGGCTTTTGAAGCTGCTTAGAGGTAGGCCACAGCGCCTGAGCGTGTATGCCCAAAATCGTTGACCACGACGAGTACCGCAAGGAACTGTTGAACCAATGCTTTGATCTATTTGCTGAAAAAGGCTACGCTGCGCTAACCATGCGCCAAATTGCTCAGGGCCTAGGGGTGTCAACAGGCACGCTTTACCACTACTTTCCCAGTAAAGAAGGGCTGTTTGAGCAACTGGTGCGTGAAACTACGCTACAAGATATTCAAAGCGCGATCGCCGTTGCGAGCCAAGAAAAGTGTGTATTAGGCCGCGTAGAGGCCGCCCTAGAGTATGTCGCTCAAAACGAAGACTTTTTAAGAAAGAAGACGCTGATTTGGATTGAGTTCTATCAGCATCAGCACCGAGAGAGCGGTGTTCCAACCGGGGTATTTCATGATGTTTGGCAAGAGAGCGAGCAGCAGATAGCTGCCCTGCTAGGGCTAGACGATCCAAAGTTGGTAGGTTTTCTCAACTGCGTAGTAGACGGCATTTTGCTGCACCGTATCTACGAGCCGCAAACCTGCTCGTTTCGTGACCATGCCCGTTTGCTGATTGACATGTTAAAGCTCTACCTTACCGACGGAGGTTCGCTACGTTCGCTGAATTGAGCAACCCTGATTTTTCAGCAAATTAGAGACGACGGAACGTCGTTTATTAGCCTAGGTGGTGACGACGCCATGACTCTAAGTTCTCTGAATTACTATTAAGCAATGGCATCCGATGTCTAACCAGCACTCAAAGTTTAGTTATCCTATGCTGCCAGTGAACACTCGTCGATCGCGACAGGTTTTGGGGGCCGCCCTTACCCTGTCGCTAGCTGTAGCGGCCTGTAGTCGACCGGCACCAGACGCCATGACAGGTCCCCAAGCGGTGCAGGTGCAGGTACAGGAGCTTCAGCCCGGTACCTTCGAGGAAAGCTCTGATTTTGTCGGGGCTTTGGAGGCTGAGCAGCGCATTGAGCTCAAACCAGAGGTTGAGGGCCGCGTCACTCAGGTGTTAGCAGACTCTGGCAGTGCCGTTGCCAAGGGGCAGCCTGTAGTGCAGCTCAGCACCAACCAGGTGCAGTCTGAGGTGGCGGCAAATCAGGCGGCTGCCCAGGCGGCTGGTTTTGGGCGCAATGCTGCTCAGGCCCAAGTTGATGCGGCTCAGGCAGGGCTGGCCCGCGCCCAAGCCGATGTCGAGCTAGCCGTAGCTGACTTTGGCCGCACCGAACGACTAGTGGGGGCGGGGGCGCTGAGCCGTCAAGAGTTAGACAATGCCCAAAACCAGCTAAACGTTGCCCAGGCTGCCCAACGCCAGGCATCAGAAAACGTGCGGGCTGCCCAGGCTCAGCTACAGCAGGCGCTCTCAACTTTTGAACAGGCCCAGGCCCAGGTGGATGTCAGCCAGGCAGATGTTGGCTTCAAGCAAGTAGTGGCTCCGGTGGCAGGCTTTTTGGGCGATGTGTCACTCAAGGTCGGCGACTATGTGCAGGCGGGGGATACCCTGGCCACCATTACTCAAAACAGCGCCCTGCTTTTGCGTATTCAGGTGCCCACTACCCGAGCCAGCCAGTTGCGAACGGGCATTCCGGTAGAGCTGCTTAGCCCTGACACGGGTGAACCCCTAGCTACGGGAAGCGTCAGTTTTATCTCGCCTGAGGTGGATGGCGAGGGCCAATCGATTTTGGTCAAAGCTCGCTTTCCCAATGAGGCGGGCAATTTGCGCGATGGTCAGTTTGTGCGGGCGCGGCTAATCTGGAGCACTACCGCTACGCTGCTGGTGCCCACGGTGGCAGTTACCCGCATCGCCGGGCAGAGCTTTGTGTTTGTGGCCACCGATCAGCCTCAGGAAGACGGCCAAACCCTGCGGGTAGCCACCCAGCGACCGGTACAGCTTGGGCCAATCCAGGGAGGAAACTACCAGGTGATTGAGGGGCTAGAAGCCGGAGATGAGGTAATTGTGACAAACATTCTACAGCTGCAAGACGGCAGGCCGATTGACTCTAAGGCCCAGGCTTCAGCTACGCCCTCGCCTGATTGACGAAACTATTTGCTGCTTGACGACTGTTCGGCGTCTGCATGGCGCAATTTGCAAAGCGATTTTCCAGGAATCACAGCTCTTCTACCCCCCTAAGCCCCCGGTATTTCACCCATGGCGCTGTTCTCCATTGCTGACAACTTTATTCGTCGCCCGGTGCTCACTACCGTGTGCACCCTGCTGATTGTGATGGCAGGAGCGATCGCGATTCCGCAACTGCCAATTGAGCAACTGCCTGAAATTGCGCCTCTACAGATCTCGGTGGCGGCTAACTATAACGGGGCCGATGCCGAAACCGTGGAGAGCAACGTTACCACGGTGCTGGAGCGCGAAATCAACGGTGTGGAGGGCATGCAGTACATTACTTCCAGTAGCACTAACACTGGCCAGAGCACCATCAACGTAGTGTTTGGCCCTGGGCAAGACAAAGATATCTCCCAGGTGAATGTGCAAAACCGGGTGTCGCGAGCAACACCTCTACTGCCGCCGGAAGTCAGCCAACTGGGGGTGACAGTGACGGCTCAGTCACCGAGTATTTTGCTGGTGTACCGCTTCTTTACCGATGACGATCGCTACGACTCACTGTTCCTGAGCAACTATGCCGATCTGTTCATTCTCGACGAGATGAAGCAGATCGACGGCGTAGGCAGTGCCGAGATCTTTGGGTCGGGTCGCTACGCCATGCGACTCTGGCTCGATCCCACCGCTCTGGCCAGTCAGTCGCTCACCCCCGGCGATGTGGTGGCGGCTCTGCAAGAGCAAAACATTCAGGTGGGGGCTGGGTCGGTCGGAGCTTCCCCGACCAGCGTTGATCAGGCCTATCAGTACACCGTGCGGCTGCCGGGTCGTCTGGAGGAAGCCGAAGAGTTTGAGGACCTAGTGGTCAAGGTGGGGGCTAACGGCAACCTTGTGCGCCTGCGTGATCTGGGGCGGGCCGAAGTCGGGGCGCAAGACTACAGCTTTGACGCCAAGACTCAGGGCAAAGCGGCGGCAGGATTGATCATTTACCAGCTGCCGGGCAGCAACGCCCTGCAGGTGGCCGAGGCGGTGCGCGATCGCATCACTGAACTCCAGCAGACGTTTCCGCCTGGCTATCGGGCAGAACTGGTGTTTGACACCACCGAATTTGTGAAGGTGTCGCTGGAAGAGGTATTGATCACCCTAGCCATAGCCATTGTGCTGGTGCTGCTGATTTTGTTCTTGTTCCTGCAAGACTGGCGGTCGACCATCATCCCTGCGATCGCGATCCCGGTATCGCTCATTGGGGCCATGGCCTTCTTGCTGCTCTTTGGGTTTTCGATCAACACCTTGACCCTGTTTGGCTGCATTCTAGCCACAGGTCTAGTAGTGGACGATGCGATCATTGTGGTGGAAGCCATTGCTGCCAAGATTGACCAGGGCATGCGTCCGCGCCTGGCCGCCTTTGACACCATGCAGGAGCTCTCGGGGGCGGTGATCGCCACCTCGCTGGTTCTCGTTGCGGTGTTTGTGCCGGTGGCGTTTTTCCCGGGCAGCACCGGCAAGATCTACCAGCAGTTTGCACTTACCATTGCGTTTACCATCATCATTTCGACCTTCAACGCCCTCAGCTTTTCGCCCGCCATGTCGGCTCTGCTGCTGCGCCCGTCCACCTCAGGGCAGCGGCGCGGCCCCCTAACGGGCTTTTTCAATCGCTTCAACCAGATGCTGGCGTGGATCGTAGAGCGCTATCGACGGGCTGTGCGGATGCTGATTCGCCTCCGCTACGGCGTTGTAGCCCTGTTTGTGGTGGGGCTAATGCTGACGGCGTTCATGTTTCGCCTGGTACCAACGGGCTTTGTGCCCGAAGAAGACCAGGGCTACTTCCTGGGTATCGTGCAGGCTCCTGATGGAGTCTCGCTGGAATATACCAAAGCGGTCATGGCGAAGGCCGATACGATCCTTTCCCAGTTTCCAGAGGTGACCAGCACCTTTATGCTGTCGGGGTTTGGCTTTGACGGGCCCTCGCCCAACCGTGGGGTGTTTTTTGTCACCCTGGCCCCATGGGAAGAGCGGCGCGCCCCTGAGGCGACGATAGCGGGGCTGTTGCCTAAGGTCAATGGGAGTCTCTCGGCGATTCAAGAGGCGCTGGTGATTGCCTTTAATGCCCCGCCAGTGCCCGGTTTTAGCCCTACCGGCTCGCTGGAGATGCAGCTCCAGGATCGCAGCGGCCGCCAAATGACCATCGATCAGTTTTTGGGTAACGCCAACGAGATTATGGGGGCGGCCAACCAGTCGCCTGCCTCAGCGGGAGTGTTTACGCAGTTTACGGCCAGTTCACCTCAGGTGCAGGTGGAACTCAACCGCGATCGCCTCAAAGCTCTAGATGTAGATGTTAGCGAAGCGCTCACTACCGTCAGCACCTACCTGGGCTCTCGCTATGTCAACGACTACACCGCCGGCGGGCGCAACTACCGAGTCTATATACAAGCCGACGAAGACTTCCGCAATGAGCCCGGCGACATCAATGCCATTTATGTGCGATCGCGCCAGGGCACCATGGTGTCCCTAGGGGAAGTCGTTACTCTCAAAGAAATAGTCGGGCCGTCTACCATCAACCACTTCAACCTGCTGCGGGCGATCAAGCTGGAGGGGCTGCCCGCACCGAGAGCTAGCTCGGGCCAACTGATTGCAGACATGACTGAGGCCCATGCCCAAGCCGCCCTGCCGGTGGTAGGGCAAGCCTGGCAGGGCACAGCTCGGGAAGAACTGGCCTCCGGTGGCCTCTCGATCATAATCTTTGGTCTTGGGGTGCTGGTGGTGTTTTTGGTACTGGCAGCCCAGTACGAAAATTACGTTGATCCCATCATTATTCTGCTGACGGTGCCCCTGGCGGTGCTGGGGGCACTAACGTTCTTGTTCTTCCGAGGACTGGAACTCAACGTCTATGCTCAGGTGGGGATGGTCATGCTGATTGGTCTCGCCAGCAAAAATGCCATTCTGATTGTGGAATTTGCTAACCAGGCTAGAAGTCAGGGCTTGGGACTGGTGCCCGCTGCAATTGCCGCCGCCGAGCAACGATTTCGCCCAATCATCATGACGGCGATTTCATCACTGGTAGGCTTCTTTCCCCTGCTGATTGCCACCGGGGCGGGTAGCGCCAGCCGCTGGTCGGTCGGCTACACGGTGTTTGGGGGGCTGCTGGTGGCGACGGTGCTGAGCCTGCTGGTGGTGCCGGTGCTTTATGTGCTGCTTAAGGGCCTAGAAGATCGACTGTTTCACGGTGGGCCAGGGGCACCGCCGACTGGGACTGCCTCAACCGGCTTCAGCAACGATGGCTCCCGTTCCCTAGAAGAAGACGAGGCTATGGCGCCGATGCGATTTGCGGAGCAACCCCCCAGGGAATCGCAGGGGGAGAACCCCGCCTAGGGCTGCGATCGCGATCATTGTGACCGGGCAATACTAGAATTTATAGCGTTGACCCAGTTCGTTTGGCATCCGGTAACCAAGGTGCATAGCCGTCTCAGGGCATGGCTCTGGCTCTCAACACTTGTAAGGAGTCGATATGAATGAAGAAGGGTCGGAAGAACTGGCTGCTCGCTTAGAGGCGCTAGAGGCCAGGGTAGAAGGCTTTATTCAGCAAGGGATAACGGAGCGCGTCGCGCGTCTGGAAGACGCGCTAACCCTTGTAACTGATGTAGAACGCTATCAACCCCTTCAGCGGCTGCTTAAAACTGGCAAGCTGAGAGAGGCTGACGAAGAAACCGTGCGGGTGATTTTGCAGGAGGCCGGCACCCCCGATCGCGAAGATCTAACTCCAGATGCTGTGCGCCTGTTTTCGTGCAACGTACTGCGGGTGGTCGATCGCCTGTGGACTACCTACACGGGGGGCCGCTTTGGCTTTAGCGTGCAGCTCCAGATTTACCAATCCGTAGGCGGTACCCTTGAAACAGCGCTAATTCAAGACACCGTCATCCTTAATCGCCTGGCCGAACAGGTGGGCTGGCGGCAAGACGATCAGTGGAAAACGATTGACCAAGCCCGCCACGATCTAGATGATCCCGTAGGTTGCTATCCCATTGTCTGGTGGGATTCTCCCTATGGATCCAAAATGGTCAACTATTTTCTTAGCCGTCTGTTTACCTGCCAGCTGTAGCGGTTCATGAATGGATTAAACGCTTAGACACAGGGAGACAAAGCTTTCATTTGTCTTTCAGGCCGGTGTTCGAAGTAGCTAAAAAAACATCACCACCGAGAGTTCAGTGGCGACGTTTCGTTGTTTTGAAGTACGCCCGTTTTCCAGGGCAAACTATCTATCTACTATCCCCTGCGCTAGAAATAGTAGCTTACTCTTCTCCAGTATCGGGAGTGATGACCTCGGTCGCTTCAACTTGGGGCTGCTGGCGGCGCAAGGCATTCTGTTGTAGGGTGCGGAAATTGAGTGCCTCGTTGCTAATGCGTCCCCGATGCTGGCGGCTAAAGTCGGTAGGGGTGCGCTCATTCATTAGCACCGCCCGGTGAATCAGATCGAAGGGACTGCTGCTTTCGCCAAAGATGCCGCCATTGGCATCGCTGTCCCCAAAGCCTTCATTGGTATCAACGCGCGGAGTGCGACTTGGGTCGGTAGCCGCAGACTGGGCTAAGGCTGCCGGAGCCAGAACTAACAGGCTTGCTGCTGCGATCGCAACAGTTACCGGTCTAGAGAGAAAATTTAGGTAAGCCATAGGAGCACTCCTTGACACCATAACGACTAAGACTTTGGGCACAGGGCGACTGTGCTGCCTACGCTTGCCATTGTAGCGGCTAACTTGCTAGCTGCCGAGCCCCTACATACCAGCTCTGCAACTGGCTCATCAGAGCTGGCCACTAAGTAATCCGGCGGCGCAGCAGAGGCTGAATTAGCCCTAACGCCAGACCGCAGAAAACCACCAAAACTGCGAGACAAGCCCCCAGCGAAACTGCCGCAAAAGGCGTTTGCAGCACTGTGTCACCGAACCCCCACGCCGGGTGCAGGTAGACATAGCGAATGGGCTCAATGGCGTAGGTGAGCGGGTTTAAGCTAGCCACTACCTGTAGCCACTGGGGCATAAACTCTAGCGGTACCAGAGCCGTACTGGAAAATAGCAGGGGCAGATTTGTCACAAAGATCACCCCGATCAGCTCAATGTGGCCGGGTAGCGCAAAGGTCAACCCTAGGCTGAGTGCTGTCACTCCCAGCACCAGCGCCATGACAATAAACAGCACCAGCAGTAACCCAGGCAGGCTGGGCAACCCTGCGCCAAGCACAGCGCTGAGGGCCAAAATCGCTGCCGTTTGCACCAAGCTCAGGGCGGCAATAAACAGCGCCGATGCCACCACAATGGAGTAGCGCGAGGCTAAGGGCGCCACCAAAAACCGATTCAAAAAGCCAAATTCGCGATCAAACATCACGGGTAACCCGGCGTTGAGCGCGCCCCCAAAGGCGGTGAATACAATGATGCCCGCCCCCAAGAACTGGCCGTAGTTGCGACTTTCGCCAAACAACCCAGCCGGTACGTTTTGAAACAGCGCCCCAAATAGCACTAGCCAAATCAGCGGCTGAATTACCCCGGCCACCAGGGTGGTCGGGCGACGCTGAAGCTGAATAAACAGTCGCCGGGTCATGGCTAGGGTCTCTTGCACAAAGGCTCCCGAGACCAGCCCTTGGGATTTGATCAGGTCAGCCTTCCAGGCTTTGAGGTCTGAGTTCTCAAGGCTGGGGGCAGCCTCGCGCTGGGGTGATGGAGTGGAGATAGTGGTGCTCATGGTGTTATCCTAGCGTCCCTTCATGGCCTGTTTCTTTTCTTTCTTAAGGTCGCGCTGGCCTACGGCGGCTAGCTCCGCATCCATCAAGGTGCGGCCTGTGGCGGCTAGGTACACATCGTCAAGGCTGGGGCGCGATTGGGCAATGCCAAACACAGGCAGATCGGCGGCTTTGAGCGCCTGCTGTACCGTCAACAGCACATCGGGCTGACGGTCAACTACTAGGTTGAGAGAATTTCCCTGGGCCGAGTTGACGATCACCTCGCGCACAAAGGGCAGCTCAGCCAGCATGGTGCGGGCGCTAGCGGCCTCCTGGTCGGAGGTGAATTCGCGAATGCGCAGGGTGATGCGATCGCCCCCAATTTTATCCTTCAAATCACTGGGGGTGCCGGCCGAAATCACTCGGCCTCGGTCAATAATCGCCACCCGGTCAGCCAAGGCGTCGACTTCTTCGAGGTAGTGGCTGGTAATTAAAATCGTGGTGCCGGCTGCCCGCAGCTGCCGCAGAAAGCTCCACACCGCCGATCGCGTCTCAATGTCAAGGCCAACCGTGGGCTCGTCGAGCACCAGCAAATCGGGCTGATGCAGCAGCCCAAGGGCCAAATCCAGGCGCTTTCTCAATCCGCCAGAATAGGTGCCGGTCTTTTTGTCGGCCCAGTCGCCCAGCTCTAGCAGGTCGATCATCTGGTTGATGCGAGGGCCAGAAACACCCTTGGGCATGTGGTAGATATCGGCTTGAAGCCGCAATAGCTCACGTCCGGTAAGCACCTTGTCGAGGGCGACCTCCTGAGCTATGTAGCCAAGATATTGGCGCACTAGCCGAGGCTTCTCGACTACCGAAACCCCCATTACTTCAAGAGTACCGCTGTCAGGGGTGGCCAGGGTGCAGAGGCAGCGAATGGTGGTGGTTTTGCCCGCCCCGTTAGGTCCCAGCAGGCCAAAAATTTCGCCAGGCTCAATAGTGAGAGACACATCGCGCACTGCCTCCACCGCCCCGTAGGACTTCTTCAGGTTTTGAATAGATACCGCCGCGGCCATCTGTAGAGCTAACCCCAAACGTATTGTTTCCTACATTGGTTATTCTACAGAACTCTACTGGTCGGCGGGAGGGCGATCGCAGTCGAGAGCCATTCTTGTCGGCGCTGGAGCTGATTTGCTCATGCCCTGTTAAGCAAAGCGTAGGATTTCTGCTGTTGTGAAGAAAGGCGGTTTACTCTCGGTAAAATCTTTCTTTTCGCCCACATTCCTGAGTTTTCCAAAACCCCAGGAGTTTTGAGTCCCCCGTTTCCACAATCGTCCCATGGCTGCTTTTTACGACGCGTTTATCTCCTATGCGCGGGCCGACAGCAAAGCTTTTGCGATCGCCCTCAAAGAGCAGCTCAAGGCGCGGGGCCTGAGCCAGCTCTGGCTCGATTCAGATGACATTCCTTCAGCGACCGATTGGCAGAGACGCATTGACGACGCCATTGAGCGATCGCACCACGTCATCTACATTATTTCACCCTCGGCAATGGCCTCGCCCTACTGCAAGCTGGAGCTAGAGCGGGCGATCGCCTCCGGCAAGCGCATTATTCCGCTGCTGCACGTGGGTGGGGGCGACAGTGCCGCCTGGGCCACCCATGACCCCCCTGGCTGCGCCACCATTCGCCTGCTCAACTGGATATGGTGCCGCGATGGCGTTGATGACCCAGCCCAGTACCTCGACAAGATCAGCCGTACCCTGCACCTTTGCGACGAAAAAACGGGCGCTGAGCAGCCCGAGGTGAAAGCCTACGTGCACCAGCACACCACCCTGCTCACCCAGGCACTGAGCTGGGATCGCCACCACCGACAGACCCGCTACCTATTGGTGGGCAGCGATCGCCAGGCCGCCGAAACTTGGCTGCAGATCCGCTTTGCCGAGGGCGAGCCTCTGCCCTGCACCCCCACTGACCTCCAGTGCGAGTTCATTACCGAAAGCATCAAAAACGCCAACAACTTGATGACCCAGGTGTTTTTGTGCCACTCGGACGAAGACCAAGCCGCCGCCGAGCAGATCCGCCGCTCTTTGCTGCGCCAGGGCATTACCGTATGGAACTACCGCACCGACATCCAAACCAGCCAAGACTACAACAGCGCTATTACCGGGGGCATCGAAGAAGCGGATAACGTGCTGTTTTTGCTGTCCCCCCATTCAGCCCAGTCGCCCTACTGCCAGCGAGAGCTACAGCAGGCTCTAGATCTGCACAAGCGGGTGATTCCGGTGCTGGCGGCCCCTACCGAGCCAGAGCTGGTGCCCGAGAGTTTAAGGACATTGCAATATGTGGATCTCACTGACAACAGCCAGGCCAGTGACTACCTGGCGGACGAAGGTCAATTGCTGAAGCTGCTGGGTACCGATGCCGCTCACCACACCGAGCACAAAACCTGGCTGGTGCAAGCTCTGAAATGGCAGCGGCAGCAGCAAAACCCCACCCTGCTGCTGCGGGGCTACAACCTGCGTCAGGCTGAAACCTGGCGGGCAGTGGCCCGCACCCACCGCCACCCACCCACGGCCCTGCACGAGCAGTTTATTGCCGAGAGTCTACGTCAGCCGCCAGATTCGTCGCTGGATGTGTTTATCTCTTACTCGCGGGTGGATTCTGACTTTGCCCGCAGGTTGAACGATGCCTTGCAAACCCAGGGCAAGCGCACCTGGTTTGACCAGGAGAGCATTGCCACTGGCACCGACTTTCAGCAGGAGATTTATCGGGGCATAGAAAGCTCGGATGTGTTTGTGTTTTTGCTGTCGCCGGAGTCGGTGAACTCGCCCTTTTGTGCCGATGAGGTGGAGTATGCCCAGGGGTTGAATAAGCGCATGGTAACGGTGCTGCATCGGCCGATCGACGTGGCCGACCTGCACCCGGTGCTGGGCAAGCTGCAATGGCTAGATTTTCGGGAGCACGATGGCGATTTTCAGGCGAATTTTGCCGGGTTGCTGAGAACACTTGATACTGATCGGGAGCATTTGGAGACCCATACGCGGCTGCTGGTGCGATCGGGCGAGTGGGATCGGCGGGGGCGCGATGAAAGCCTGCTGCTGCGGGGGCAAGATTTGCAAACGGCTGAAACCTGGCTAATGACTAACGCAGCGGTGGAACCCCTGCCTACAGGTTTGCAGCAGGAGTACATACGTGCTAGCAGAGCCAAGCAGGAAGCCCAGGCGACAGCGGAGAAGAAACTGCGGCGGGGAGCGTTAATTGGGGCCTTAGCGGCAGCGGCAAGAATTTTGGTAGCCGCCGGTTCGGGAGTGTTTGCCTGGACTGCCATTGAAGCTGCAGAGCAACGTAGTGTCGAAGCGAATGCTCGGGTGGCTGAAGCTGACAAAGAAGTTGAAGCTGCAACCCTGGCAACTCAAGCGGCTACCAAGGGTACCCGCAGTGCCGAGCAAGCCCAGAAACAAGCCCAGGCAGTTGCAGCAGCAGCTGAGCAAACAGCCCAGGATGCTGAGAACCGCGCCCGTGAAGCCGATGGCAAGGTTCAAATTGCCCTGTTAGCTCAACAGGATGCTGATGTTAAAGCCCAGGCAGCCGATGCCAAAGCTCAAGATGCCGCAATCAGGGCCAGAGATGCTGACAACAAAACTGCCGCTGCCGAAATAAAACAGCGCCTGGCCGAGGCTGCACAGCACCTGGCCGAGGCTGCACAGCACCTGGCCCAAACCCTGACAGAATTGGAAGGATCAGTCGGCAGTGTCCTGCGGCAGTTAGGGGGTAATCAAACCCTGGCCCTGGTGAGTGCCCTAGAAACAGGGCAGCGGCTGCAAGCCCTGGTGAACCAAAAAGCTCAACAACCAGGAGCGGTGGTGATCAACCAAAAGCTAGCGCTTACTGAATATCCCTCCCTCAGCCCTTTTGACGCTCTCTATCAGGCTTTAAGCCGCATCAAAGCGCAGGAAATTCCGACTCGCCAGGGCATCGTCTGGAGCGTGAGTTGGAGCCCGGACGGCCAGACCCTGGCGACGGGGGGCGACGCCGGCAGCGTGAAGCTGTGGCGTGCGTCTGGGGAGGCGATGACCACCCTGGATGCGCAACAAGGCAGTATCAGGAGCGTGAGTTGGAGCCCGGACGGCCAGACCCTGGCGACGGGGGGCACCGCCGGCAGCGTGAAGCTGTGGCCCAATGAAGACCTGAATGCCCTGTTAGCCCGGGGCTGCGACTGGCTGCGCCCCTATTTGATCGGTACGCCCCAAACCTTACAGCGGCTCACCGTATGCCAGACCCCCAACCTCCTGCGGGCTGCCGCCCCTGCCCTTGTAGAGGATGGCAAGGCGCTGGCGGAGAAAGGACGGGTGGATGAAGCGATTGCCACGTTGCAAACGGCTAAACAGTGGGATCCTAGCCTTGCCTTTGAGCCTGTGGCCCTGGCTAATCAGATTGCTGAAGAAGCGAAACAAAAATGAAGAAGAAGCGAAACGGCAGGAAGAGGCCAACCGCGAAGCCAACCAGCTTTTCGAGCAGGTAGACCAACTGGTATCCAAGAATCAATTTGAGCCTGCCCAGAAAACCCTGCGGGAAGCCCTGGCCCTGATGCCCGATCTCGATGTTGCTGATACCTGGAATAACATCTGCCGACAAGGAAGTCTGAACAACCAGGCAGCAGAGGTGTTAGCCGCCTGCGACGAGGCGGTTCGTTTATCTCCATATTGGCAGTACATCGACAGCCGTGGGCTGGCCAGAGCCCTGACCAGCAATATGCAAGGGGCGATTGAAGATTTTCAGACTGTTGTCGAATTAGCAAGCCAGGAGGCTGCAAATGCTGCGGAATATGATGTTGACTATTCCACTTACTTAACGGGAATTGTGGAAAAACGCCAGCACTGGCTGGATGAGCTGAAAGCAGGCCGCAATCCGTTTACTGCGGAGGTGTTGGAGGATCTTCGTAGTGAATAGTTTTGTAGGGTGGGCAATGCCCAACTTGATTTACGCCGCCTCCCCCGCCGCCCTTAGCCCAGATGGACAAGGTGGTCGACGACAAGGTTAAGGCTTACGACATTGAAACCCTGCTCGAACTCATTGCCTGGGGCTGCCAGTAGCTGCACAACTATTGCAGTGGACGGGATAGTTAGGACAATTTTTTGAAGGCATCATCGACAGCGTCCCAGAGGGTATCGAAAGCGCTGAGCGTCTTGCGAAGATGGTGTTTTAGCCGAGCCCAGAATTTTTCAATC
>JAHHHQ010000064.1 GCA_019359285.1 Nodosilinea sp. WJT8-NPBG4 | reverse complement strand
CAGAAGATTTGGGTCAGATCAAGGCGCGCTAGACTCAAAGACATGGCTGAGGTGCTTAGAATTCAACACTTTGAGCGTAACCCTCAGCCTTTTTCTCAGCACTCTACCCCTTGTCGAACTCAGGTTTTCAGAGGTGCTTCGTTACCAATCTGAGCGGTCTTGGTAAGCAGACCGGGATTATGCAATTGCGGTTAGAACTCAATCACAGGGATGTTTTAACTGTGCCTGAGATAAGGCATCTTCATTAGTTAGGTCAAGGCGCAGGGGCGTCATCGAGACATAGCCTTGGTCTACAGCCCAGCGATCGGTTCCAACCTCGGGGGCTTCCATCGGCACAACTGTAAACCAAAAGTGCTGCCGGCCCATCGGATCCTTACTAGGCATGACCTGGCCATCGTATTGCCGCACTGACTGACGAGTCCAGCGTAGGCCCTGGGGGGCATGGTCGGGAAAGTTGACGTTGACTAAAGCTAGCTCTGGGTCTGGCAAGAGTAACTCTAGAACCTTGGCTAGGTGAGGCTTTAGCAGATCAAAATTGGGCTCGCTCTCGATCGCAGGCGCGCTGAAGGCAATACCGCGCAGACCCAGCAGAACGGCCTGCTTGGCCGCCGCAAGAGTGCCCGAATGCCACATCGCATTGCCTAAGTTGCTGCCTAAATTGATACCTGACAGCACTACGTCTACTTTGTCCCAGTTGTAAGCCCCCAAGGCTACGCAGTCGGCGGGGGTACCGTTGACGCGGTAGGCCTCAAAATCTTGCAGAGGTGTGCGCTTGTAGGAGAGAGGGCGCGAAGCCGTGATAGAGTGCCCTGCCGAAGACATTTCTACATCGGGTGCGACGATACGCACTTGGCCAAAGGTTGCGGCTACCTCTGCTAGGGCTGCAATACCAGGGCTATAAATTCCGTCGTCGTTAGCAATAAGTATCCGCATCTAAACCTCTTTCCCTCCTCTAGCGTTACCATCATCTGCCTCTGTGTCGAGGGATGGCAGGGCCACAGATCCTAAACTGGTCAAATCTTGTTTTTGTGCTTTTTAGAGAATTTTTATGAAAGTGACGCTGCTCCATAATTCCAAGGCGGGCGATGATAAACAACCTTCCAAAGATGTACTTTTATCTCTGATTGAGCAGGCTGGTTATGAGGTTAATTACCAGTCGACCAAGCACCACAACTGGTTTGCTGCCTTGGAAAATCCAGGCAACTTAGTAGTCGCTGCCGGAGGAGCTGGCACTGTTGGTAAAGTGGCCCAACGCCTGGTTGGACAGGAGATTCCAATGGCTGTCTTGCCCCTAGGGACAGCCAATAATATTGCCAAAACGTTGGGTTTGATGGACATCCCTCTGGAGCAGCTTATTGAAGGATGGGCCAATGCGCAACCCATTAAGTTTGATAGTGCGATCGCCAGCGGAGTCTGGGGCACAACTCAATTGATTGAAAGTTTGGGTATGGGACTATTTGCTCACACCATGTCTAAGGTAGAGAACAGCAGCCATCTAAAGTATGCGGCAACCGCTGAAGACGAGTTGACAACCGTTTTGGACCTGTTGAAACAGCGGGTTTCTCGGTGTCCTGCCCGATGCTAACCCTTTCCTTAGATGGAAAAGATATTTCAGGCGAATATGTTTTGCTGGAAGTGATGAATATCCAATATGTTGGGCCTAACCTCCACCTCGCCCCAAATACAAGTCTCAATGATGGATTGTTGACCGTTGTGCTGGTGCATGAAGGCGAGCAAGATAAGATCACCAACTACCTATCGGACTGCTTAGCTGGCAAATGCGATTTAGCTCCCTTCACACAGTATCAGGGCCAGCACTTACAGATTCAGGGAGAAAAATTTGATATTCACGTCGATGACAAAGTTTTGGCCAAGAACAGCTTAGCTTCGCCAGATGGCTCTATCGTCATTGACGTGAGCGTTGCACCCCGATCGCTTGAATTTCTCTTGCCTAAATCCTAATGAATGATCTTTTAGGAGGCACATTCTAAACAGTGGGGTTTGCTAACTTACTCTGAGATGTGCTTGAGCACTCGCTTATCGGTAGCAGACAGTACGTCTTCCCCAGTTTCTTCTGCTTGACGGGCGCGATCGCTCAGTTCTTTCATTTTTTGGCTAGCGGCGTCTCGGCCACGCTCGATAGCCTGGTTGCGGGGTTCAGTCTTGCCAATAATCTTCTTAGTGGTGTCTAGCCCGTTGTAGACATCTTTTGAGAGGTCCTCGGCTTGATTAGCAGCTTGTTCAAGCTGAATGGGTGCTGGCTCAATCCCGACATCCTTGGCCTGGCTAGCTGGGGATAGGGCCGTGCTCCAAAGAATTAACCCAATGGCGATAGTGACAATACCAGCGCCGATCGCAGAACTCAGTATAAATATCCGCTTGCGAACGCCCATAATGCCTCCCGTACAATGCCTTTAGCTTAGGTAAGAGGCCTGACCTTGCCATCCTTCTGCGGGGAGACACCTGTGTGGCGATCGCTAGGCGCTGAGTAGCTGGTTCCAAGTATCATGCGCTGCGTATTGGTTGTATGCTTCTCAAGTTTCGGAATTGACGTAAAAGAGCTGAGGTTCTGGTGTGTCCTGGCACACTAGATAAAACTCCCGCCCTTTCTTAGAAATTTTGGCCTTTTCGCCATTG
Source organism: Nodosilinea sp. WJT8-NPBG4 (assembly GCA_019359285.1). GTDB lineage: Bacteria > Cyanobacteriota > Cyanobacteriia > Phormidesmidales > Phormidesmidaceae > Nodosilinea. The sequence goes on along the minus strand of JAHHHQ010000064.1, from coordinate 64,498 downwards.
GCACAGGTCACCTTGATCGGTGTGTTGCCCTCACAATCGACGCACTTGAAATAGTAGCCATATTTGCCGTAGACGATAGTTAAGTGGCTGCTGCCACAGGTGCGACAGGTAGGTACTAAAGTGGCCTCAGCAGATGATGAAACAGCTCGTGCTGGGGCTGCCTGAGGTTCAGGTGAGGGGGCTGACCGCAACTGGGGTTTGATGGTCGTCGGGGCAGAGCTCTTTGGCGTAATTGGATCTGGTGCCGCTTGGGGCTGGGGTAAGGGTGGTCGGTCAGACTGAAGTTTGGCGACAGGAAGCACAACTGGCTTGGAGCTCGAAATAGAGGGCGGTTCTACAGAATTGGGGGGAGCTGTAGAAACCTCTAGACGGATCTGCTGGGGTTGAGGACTGTGCTGTTGCTGCAAAAACTCCGCCAGGTTGGTTACGTTTTTGTCGCTAAATTCGGCTCCAGCATCCCTCACATTGAGGGAGAATAAACCGCTGGCCCGATGATAGGCGGCATGCATTTCCTGAATTCGTTTAGTGATTTGATCGGCTTTGAGTACCTGCTGAGTGGCAAAGCCAGGAGGGCGCTGAATTACCCCGATGTCAGAAATAGCCACCAGCCCATCAAAGGGAACTGAAGCAAAGGTGAGCTGGAGCGTTAGCACCTTGCGGAAGAACTGATCGACGTGGTCGTTTAGCAAGGCCTTGAGCAACTCTGCCTGGCGCTCAACTTGCAGCAGGGGAGATGGCATGCCTTGCCAAACTGACCCCACCTGGCGCGACCACTCCCCCTGCTCATTCACCCGAATTTGCGTAGTGACGCTCTTACTCTCGATCAGAATAAAGCCGTGGGTGCTAATCAGCAGGTGGTCAATTTGGGCCACCTCTCCCCGGCGCTCTAACCGTAATCCGTTCAATACCTTGATTTTGGGATCCTCGCCGAACGCCCGGCGCAGGTAAAACGCCATTTGTTCTTCAGCCCTGTGCCCTGCCTGCATCTGCTTATTGGCATTAGGGGCCAGAGGATCTAGCTCTTTAACAATCATGAGTAGTAGATTTAGGGCGTTCGCTTAATACAGTGCCCAATTTCTACTCTCCAGTCTCGTGGGTAGCTAGAAGCCCTGCTGTGGAGAAGGATTTAGCGGCTGGCAATCAGGCAGCACCCTACTGCCTTAGGCAATAGCCTCGCGATTGGCAAAGAGACTCAGTAGATCACAAAACCCTGTTGGCCCACCCTGCGGGAAGCAAGCTACATCACCCAGTCCCTTCTCCTATTGTTGGGAGAAGGAGAGCCGAAAAGATTCAAAGCCCCTCTCCCAAGATTGGGAAAGGGGTTTGGGGTGAGGGCAGAGTCAATGCTGAGAGAAGCCTTTTCGATCTACTGAGACTGTTTGAAAGGGGATTAGCGATCGCGTTAGCCCGACAAAAGAGGGACTAACGCGACGCTTCCTCAAGGCTCGGTCGTAGCCTCTGGTGCTGGCTGATCGGCTGCTGTGCCAACCAAGATAGCGAACGGAAATGTAGCTAACAAGTCTGACAGGGCGGCATCTTCGGTGGTGGTCGTAACCGATTCGCCCGTGATCCAGTTTTGCCAGTTCTGAGCGCCGCTGGGCAGGGCCAGGGTCGTGTCGCCCCACACCTTGCCGATGGGGTATTCGCCCGGTTCAATGCGGCTGGTGAGAAAGCGGGGGGCGATCGCTACTACCCACTGATTGCCCCACTGACGGGCAAAGGCCAAAATGTGCTCTTCTGCATCACCGCGTGCCAACAGCGGCTGGTAGTCGCCCTGCTCAAACAGCTCGGGGTAGGCCTGTCGGACCGCAAGTCCACAGTGGGTCACCCACAGTTTAATGCGTCCATCTTTGCGGTACTCCAGCAGGTTTTTGAGCAGGGCAGCGCGATCGTCGCCCCACTGCTGCAATTCCTGGAGCCAGTGGCGACGCAGGTTGTAGTCGACGGGGCGGCGGTTGTCGGGGTCGACCAGGCTAAAATCCCACAGTTCCTGGCCCTGGTAAACATCGGGCACCCCCGGCAGCATCAGCTTGAGCACCACCTGGGAGAGCGAGTTGTAGATGCCGTATTCGGCAATGCGCTGCTGAAACTTGCGAAACTCTGGGAGAAAATTGTTCTTTTCGCCGGGGGTCAAAATGGCGCGGGCAAAGGCCACATAGCCGTCTTCGTAGTCGGCGTCGGGGCGCAGCCAGGCGGTGTGCACCTTGGCTTCGCGCACGGCTTTGACTACGTAGTCGGCAACGCGATCGCTAAAGCTAGCCAGCTCGCTATCCTCAAACGGAAACGCCCCTACTAGGGTTTGGTAGAGAAAATATTCGTCGTTGGCGTCGGGCACCACCTGGTCGCGCACCACCGTTTTGTGGCTGCCGTTGAGGCTGCGCCAGAGGTTGACTGCCGTTTCCCATTCGCTGGGGATTTCAGACAGCACGTTGAGCCGGGCACGCACGTCTTCGCTGCGCTTGGTATCGTGGGTTGAGCTGGCATTCATGGCGTGGGGCCACTGCTGCTGCCGCTGCTGCTGCCGCTGGTGAAACTGCCGCATGGACAGGCCAAAATGCCCCGGTGTGCCGCCTACCTCATTCAGGCTAATAAAGCGGTTGTAGCCGTAGAATAGGGTGTCTTCTAAACCCTTGGCCATCAGCGGGCCGGTAAACTGCTGTAGGCGCATGACGAAGTGCAGCCACTGGGCCTTTTCTTCCTCGGGCAGTGAGCCTTCAAAGTCGAGTGACAGGAACCGTTCGATCAAATTTAGCTCGTTGATCAGCTGAGGAATACGCCTGCGGGCAGCCTCAATGGCCTCCTGCACATAGGCCCGGTCGCGCTCGGAGATCTTCTCCTGGTTGACGTAGGTGCAGTAGATCGGGAAGGCGATCAGCACTTCTTCGATGGCGGTGCGGAGTCCGTAGAGGGTAAGGTCGCGCCCGTAGCGATATTGCTGACAGACTCGCTTGAGAAACCGCGCCAGGTTGTTGATGTCGCCGACCAGGTTGGTCTCGGCGATCAGCCGTTTTTTAGCAGCCACCAGCTCGGGGTAGGGAGTGTTTTCGCCGGTCAGCTGCTGATAGATGTGGGTAAAGGCGTCTTGATTGTCTTGCTGGCAAAAAACGCCGTTGAGTTGAATCAGCGAGTCATAGCCAGAGGTGCCTTCAATCGGCCATTCACTGGGCAGGGTTTCTTCGTCTTCAAGAATTTTTTCGATGACGATGTAGGTGTCGCCTAGGCGTTGGCGCAGCCGCTCCAGATACTGCATAGGGTCGTAGAGGCCGTCGATGTGGTCGATTCTGACGCCGGTAAAATCGCCGGTTTTGACCAGCTTGCAGATCAGATCGTGGGTTTGCTCGAAGACCTCTTCGTTGTCGATCTTGAGACAGATCAGCTCGTTGACGGTGAAGAACCGACGATAGTTCAGTTCCTCGGCCCCCACCTTCCAAAACGACAGGCGATAAAACTGCTCTGAGAGCATCTCGTCGAGCAGGTCAAAGCTGCTGGGCTGGTCGGGGGTGCCGTTGAAGATCACCAGGTTTTGGTCGATGAATTCGCGAACGGCGTCGCTTTCCTGGTAGACATCCCACAGCAGGCCTTTGGCAAACTGGGCCTGGTCGCGATATTCCCGACCCTTGAGATCGACGATTGCATTCTTGACCAGGTAGAGAATGCCCGAGATCTTGACGAAGGTGCGATCGCTGGTGTCGAGCTGCTGCGCCAGCCGCCCCGACTGGTAGCTCAAAAACCGCCCATAGGACTCGATCCGTACCGGAAACCGCAGGCCGTAGTAGTTGACGCTCAGCCCGGTCTCGTCGTAGCTGAGCTGAATCTCGCCCCGCTCTAGGCAGCGATCGTAAAAATCTCCCAGCATAGGGGCCAAGACTCGGCCCCCTAGCTCCTCGGGCCCTTCCCATTCAATGTCGAAGAAGTTGAAATATTCTGAGTCGGGGCCGTACTCCATGATGTCCATGAGGTACGGGTTTTGGCCATCGTAGGCCATGTGGTTGGGCACAATGTCTTGCAGCCAGCCCAAGCCGTGGTGGTGCACCGTATCGATCAGCGGCTGAAACCCCGTTTCGCCGCCCAGTTCTGGGTTGAGCTGGGTGGGGTCAACTACGTCGTAGCCGTGGGTACTGCCCTTTCGCGCTTTGAAAATCGGCGAGGCGTAGATATCTGAAACCCCAAGGGTTTTGAGATATTCCACAATATCTTGGGCCGCAGCAAACCCAAAGTCTGGGTTGAACTGAAGCCGGTAGGTCGCGGTAGGGATACGCATAGCGAACTCAGAAAGGATGAACGATGAAATAACCTGTGCCAGGCCGGCATTACCGTCGGGGCCTACTCTCAAGCTGGCCTTGGTATAACCCAGAGCGTCTAGAGAGTCAACCGTTCCTACATCGTTGTGTAGAGAGCAAACCCCAGCGGAGGCACTTCTAAGGATTGAGCTTCAGTAATTTTTTCGGGGAGGGATGAGCCCGGTCCGGCCCACTCAGCGGCGGCCGAGTCAAAGGTCAGCATCCAGGGCTGCTGTGGCGACGCTATGTCAATTACGCTGGCGCTTTGGTTGAAGTTCATCAGACACAGCAGTTGCCCATCGGCGATTGCCCGGTGATAGACAATTACCTTGGTGTCTTCGTCGCTGCTAATCTCCATATCTTTAGAATAGGAGGGGGCATTGAGCTTGAGCTGTCGCCGCAGCTCTAGCAGGCGTTGGTAGTAGTTCAACATTGTTTTGTGCTTCCCTTCGCCGCGCAGGTGCCAGTTCAATTTTGACGCTTCGTAGGTGGCAATCTCATGGGCGGGGGCGGGTTCACCAAAGCCGTGGGCTTCTTTAAACTCGCGTTTGCGCCCCTCGTAAACAGCCTTAACTAAATCGGGATCGCTGTGGTCAATGAAGTAGTTAAAGGGGGCCTCTTCACCATATTCTTCACCCATGAAAATCAGGGGAATATAGGGCGAGGTCAGCAGTACCCCCGCCGTCAGTTTGAGGGCATCAAAAGGTACGAGTTTAGTGAGGCGATCGCATCCCTTCGCATTACCAATTTGGTCGTGGTTTTGAGCACAGACAATGAATTGATCGGAGGGCAAATCGGTGGCTGAGTTGCCGTGCCGTCGATGCCGGAAAGGCGAATAGGTGCCGCTATAGACAAAGCGATCGCGGATTGCCGTCGCCAGGGCTTCGCAGGTGCCAAAGTCTTGGTAATAGCCGTAGCGTTCGCCAGTAATTAACGTGTGCAACGCGTGGTGAAAATCGTCGCTCCACTGGGCGCGCAGGGCAAAGCCTCCCTGCTCAGCGGGGCGAATGATACGGGTGTCGTTGAGGTCGCTTTCGGCGGTGACGTACAGCGGCTTGCCCACCTGGCCAGACAGCTCCGCCACTGCCTCGGCCATCTCAGCCAGCAGGTGCTTGGCGCTAAAGTCATAGATGGCGTGAATGGCGTCGAGCCGCAGCCCGTCGATGTGAAATTCGCCCAGCCAGTAGAGCGCATTTTGAATGCAGTAGTGCCGCACCCCGTCCGACCAGGTGTCGTCAAAGTTGATCGCGTTGCCCCAGGGCGTGTTGTATTTGTCGGTGGTGTAGGGGCCGTAGCTGCCGGTGTAGTTGCCCTCTGGCCCCAGGTGGTTGTAGACCACGTCTAAAATCACCGCCAGCCCTTCGCGGTGGCAGGCATCGACTAGGCGCTTGAGTCCGTCGGGGCCGCCGTAGGAGTTTTGGGTGGCGTAGGGAAACACACCGTCGTAGCCCCAGTTGCGCTCGCCAGGGAACTGCGACACCGGCAAAATTTCGACGGCGGTGATGCCCAGAGCTTTGAGGTCGGCTAGCTGGGCGATCGCTGAGTCAAAGGTGCCTTCGGCGGTAAAGGTGCCGACGTGCATCTCGTAGATAACGTAGTCTGACCAGGGAATATTTTTCCAAGCTCCGTCGCCCCATTTGTAAGTAGTGAGGTCGACCACTGCTGAGGGACCATGCACCCCTTCTGGCTGATAAAACGAAGCCGGGTCGGGCCGCACATCGGCCTCATTTATGCAGTACTGATACTGTGTGCCTTCGGCTACGTCATCAACCGAAATTGTCCAATAGCCTTCCTCACTTTTCTGCATAGGAAAAGAGGCTTTTTTAGGCGAGAGAAGCCGCAGCTCGACGGAGTCTAGCTCAGGCCCCCAAAGTGTAAAATGGCACTGTCCATTGTCTTGGAGAATGGCTCCAACTTTGAGGTCTGATCTCATGGGGAATAATCTTTTGTAGGCGAAGGTAGGGGGCGATGCCCAAGCGAAGCATCACGCTTCGTAACTTTATCAGCGCCAATTTGATTCCCAATCTCCTCTTAGATAGATCTTGCTCTTCACTTAGACGGAAATCATGGCACTAAACAAAAGTTTTATCGTCGGCCCTACGGTCAGCAGGATTAGAGACTCTTTTGACCGTGCCTGACCTACCCTTTCATGCCCTCAACGCTTTCTTAGGCGGGGCGCGTCTGCCTGATATAGAGGCGGCTGACTACTATTACCAGGGCTACTGCCCCCGCACGGGTCAGCACTACCGATTGCCCCGCACAGCGCTGGCTCGGGCGATCGCCCAAGCACTTATGACCCAGCTCGGCGAGGCCCACTCAACCGAGGGCAAGATGTTTGGGGTGCTGGTGGTGCAATCGCCCGAGGGGCAAACCGGGGTGCTCAAGGCGTTTTCGGGGCTGTGGAAGGGGCAAGAGCGGTTGCCCGGTTGGGTGCCGCCGATACCGGGAAGGGCCGAGGTGGCGCTGCAAGAGGCCCGTACTCTCAATGCGCTGGCAGTGATTAAAGATCGCCTGCTGGTTTTGCAGCGGTTGCCAGAGCGGGAGACCTACGCTCGGTTGCAGGAGGAGTTGGCTGAGGCTCGCCAGGTGTTGAACCAGCGGCACCGCGATCGCAAACAGACCCGCGACCTTCAGCGCCAAACTTTAGCCAGCACCCTCACCGGAGATGCGCTCACGGACGCTCTGGCAGCTTTGGAGCAGGAAAGTCGGGGCGATAAGGCCGAGCTGCGGCAGTTTAAGCAGCGGTGGGGCGATCGCCTTGCTCCACTAGAAGCCACCATTCAATCTGCCGATGCCGAAATCGTTGACCTCAAGCAGCAGCGCCGCGCGCTATCCCGCCAGCTCCAGGCTGAGATGCATGCCGCCTATACCCTCACCAATTTTGCCGGCGAATCTTTGGCGATTGAAAATTTAGCGGGGCAGGGCAATCTGCCCACGGGCACTGGCGACTGCTGTGCTCCTAAGCTGCTGCACGCGGCGGCTCAGCTCGGCCTGGTGCCCCTGGCTCTGGCTGAGTTTTGGTGGGGCCCAGCTCAGGGCGACAAGCAGCCTGGCGAATTTTATGGGGCCTGCGCCGAGCGCTGCCAGCCGATTATGGGGTTTCTGCTGTCGGGGTTGTCGGCCCAGGTGTTGGCATCAGCAGACATCCCCGTAGGGGCGCAGCATGCTGCGCCCCTACAACCTCCGCAGATTGAGGGTATTCAACCAGAATTGGAGATTCCCGTTCTGTATCAAGACCCGTGGATGATCGCGGTGGATAAGCCAGCGGGGCTGCTGTCGGTGCCGGGGCGCTACAGCGATCGCCAAGACAGCGTGCTCACCCGTCTGCGATCGAGCCTGCCCGAGGGAGCCTTTTTGCAACCTGTGCATCGGCTCGACCAAGACACCTCTGGGGTGCTGGTGCTGGCGCTCGATGCCGAAACGCACCGCCAGCTCGGCCAGCAGTTTGAGCAGCGCCAGGTGCAGAAAACCTACCAGGCGATCGTGGTGGGAGATGTTGCTGAAGCGTCGGGGATCATTGACCTACCGCTGTGGGGCGACCCGACGCAGCGACCCCGGCAGCAGGTGAATTGGCAGCACGGCAAACCTAGCCAAACCAAGTTTGAGGTGCTGGGCCGCGAGGGAGAGCTGACGCGAATCGCCTTCTACCCGCTGACGGGGCGCACCCACCAGCTGCGGGTGCATGCCGCCCATCCTCAGGGGTTGAATGCGCCGATTTGGGGCGATCGCCTCTATGGTCAGAGTGAACCGGGGCAGCGGCTACACCTTCATGCCCACAAGCTGGAATTTACGCATCCTTATAGAAAGGATGCAATCGCCCTACACTCTGTCGTGCCATTTTAGCTTGGCCTAGATTTTCGTGCTCTTAAGCCAACCACGGCAAGACGGGCCAGAGGCCCATCCCACAAGAGGGTAGTCATTTGAGTCTTGGGGATCTCTAGGGGAAATTCTTGTGGGATAGCCGTCCCAGCTGTCCATTTCCAGTAACCAAAGCCTCACAGCAGCTTCGGCATAGGGTGCGGATCATCTTAGCCTAGGCCGTGGGGCGATGGCCCTACCGGGCCGGTCTTCGACCATCGCGCTGGCTATAGCGCAACACGTCGCCAACGTCGGGGCGAATGATCAGGCCGTTTTCGGGAATGTCGATCGCATGGCTCCAGCTGATGCGATCTAGGTAGCCGAGCAGGTGCAGGCGATCGATGGCGTGTTGGGTATCGTCGGGGGAGCCGACTAGATAGTGCCGCAGGCGGCGGTGCGGCACCACAGCGAAAGGAATTGTGGGCAGCGGGGTCTGTGCCGCCCCACACAAGTAGGGCGACAAAAAAGATTGAGCTTGCAGCATTTAGAAAGTCCTCAACAGCAGAACGAAGCGTAGGGTGGGCACTGCCCACCACCCACGGTCACAGCCTTTTAACAGAGCGCATGGGCAGCAAAAACTAGCCCCCGCGATCGCAGATGGCAAAAGAACATGATCGGTAACGGTAGAATGGGGCACGACAGCAGGAACTCACGCACCTTAGCGCTCGATGGATGCCGGGTTCTCTGCTAATTAGCAACTAGACACATTGTCTAGACAACTCGTCTATTTGTCAAGCTGTCTAGACAGCTTGTCTTGTTCTCTCACTGGATGACAAGGCAAACTGCGGCTGAAATGGAAGAATCGCCACTTAGGAAATTGCGGGAAGAGATGGGCATGTCTCAGGAAGACTTTGCCCGCAGAATTGGCACCTCAGCCCGCACCATTAGCCGATGGGAGACTGGCGATAGCGTGCCATCGTTTACCATTGCCCAAATGAAGGCACTGGATGCACTATTGCTGGAGCATGGCAAAGCGCTGAGGGACTTGCCCGATAGCTTTGCGGCGAGTTGAAGGGGGCAATCGCCCCTGCCTTTAAGACGTTTCAGCAAAAAACCTCGGCCTTTCGAGAAAATAACTCGGCGTTTGGGGTAAATGAGTCGGCGCTCCGAGAGAATTGCTCGGCATTCCGAGAAAATAGCTCGGCATCTGGAGAAAATAACTCGGCGCTCCGAGAAAATTACTCGAAATCTGGAGCAAACCGCTCGGAATTTCGCCTTCTGGGGCTGAAGACAGAAGATAGGTTAGGCGTGAGCCAAACTCACGGCTGAATAGCGGAGCATTCAGAAGCCATATTTTATTGAGTATTTGTAACCCGGCGGGTTCTTTGGTCTAGGGGTGGCCTTTTGGCTATCGTTGACGGGCATTGTTTGCTAACAGCAGAGGAAATAAGCATGGCTGACCCGATTACAACCGTCACTGCCAGTGCGATCGCATCCCTGGCCTTCCAAAAATTTATTGACTCGGCGGCTGGGGATCTGGCTAAAAAGTTTTCGACCGAGGCGATCGCCAAAATGGACATTCTGCTGAAGCGCATTTGGTCAAAACTCAGCGGCAAGCCTCGCATTGAGGAGGTCAAAACAACCCTAGACAAAACCGCCAAAATTACCCCAGAGCAGGTAAACCAAATCGCCGCCTACCTTCAAGTGGCAATGGATGAAGACCCCAGCTTTGCCCAAGACCTTCGGGTGCTGGCCCAAGAGATTAACGCTGGCAAGCTCATTGACCAGAGCACCATGACCCAAACCAATTACGACAACGCCAAAGGCTGGCAAACCAAAGTCGAAGGCGGCACCGCCTACATCGGCGACATCAACATCCACAACAATCCACCCACCGCCCCGTAGGATGGGCAGTGCCCACCACCACCTTTGGCAACGACAGGCCCCCACTGCCCCCGCCCATGCCCAACCCCAAAGATCAAATCCAGGCTATTCTCAAAGACCTGCCCGATGCTGCTCTGCAAGAGTTGCTGGTTGCATTGCAGGGGGCACCGTCCACCGCTGCCACTACTCAGCTCAACCTGGGGCAGGCTAAGGGCTATCAAGTCACGGTGCAGGGCGGCACGGCTTACATTGGCGACCAGCTCAATGTAGATGCAGCAACGTTAGAGGCGGTGCTCAACAAGCTAATTACCGAACGGCAGCAGCCTCAAGTCAGCGGCATTCCTAACAACTTGCCCCGCAGCGGCACGGTGGAGTTTGTCGGACGCGACACCGAACTCACCAACCTCCACACCCAACTGCACCAGGTTGATCGCATTGCCATTACCGCCCTGCGTGGTATGGGGGGCATTGGCAAAACCGAGCTGGCCCTGCAATACACCCTACACCACCTAGGTCAGGGCACCTACCCCGGCGGCATCTGCTGGCTGCAAGCCAAAGAGCAAAACATCGGCACCGAGATCGTTACCTTTGCCCGCACCTATCTGAACCTGACCCCACCGGATGGGTTAGAGCTGCCTCAGCAGGTGGCCTACCTCTGGCAAAATTGGCCTACCCCTGGGGATGTGCTGGTGGCGATCGATGACGTCAGCGGCCCCAACGACAACGCTGCCTACGCGGCTATCAAACCCTACCTGCCGCCCCAAAACTCTCGCTTTCGGGTGCTGCTGACGACCCGCCTACAACTTGGCGCTTCCATTCAAACGGTGCCGATCGATGTGCTGAGCGAGGAGGCATCGCTAGAGTTGCTAAGGTCGCTGGTGGGTGCTGAGCGGATAGACCAGGAACTCGATATTGCTAAAGCCCTGTGCGAGTGGTTAGGCTACCTGCCCCTGGGACTGGAACTGGTGGGCCGCTTTTTGGCCCGCAAGCCGGGGTGGACTTTGGCCAAAATGCAGCAGCAGCTCGACGAAAAACGCCTGGCCGCCAGAGCCCTGTGCCAAGCCCAGACCGACATGACCGCCACCCACGAAAGCGTCGCCGCCGCATTTGAACTGAGCTGGCAAGACCTGACGCTCGCAGCGCAAGAACTGGCCTATCGCCTGAGCCTCTATGCCCTGGCCCCCATCTTTTGGGAGTGGTTGGAGCAGTGCTACGAGGGCACCGACCCCGATGAGCTAGAAGACTGGCTCGATGAGGAGTTGGTCAACCGCAGTTTGGCCACAGTGGTCAGCGCCAGCGGTGCCCCGGTAGAGCTGCAACTGCACCAACTCATTCGAGAATTTTTTCGCAGCAAGCTGGAGCTGTGGGCTGGGGCAGAGGTGCTAAAGCAGGGCTACTGCCAAGCGATGGTGCAGGTGGCCCTGCAGATACCCGATACCCCTACCCGCGACCAAATTTTGGCAGTGACAGCAGCGATACCGCACTTGGTGGAAGCGGCTACCACCTGGCAGCAGTGGCTAGACGATGAGTCGTTAGAGTGGCCGTTTACTGGGCTAGGGCGGTTTTATGAAGGGCAGGGAGCTTACGGGCAGTCAGAACCTTGGTGTCAGGAGTGTTTGACAATAACGCGCGATCGCCTCGGCGACGATCATCCCGCTGTCGCCACAAGCATGAACAATCTCGCGGTTCTCTACGGTTTTCAAGGGCGCTACGGCGAGGCAGAACCACTGTTCCGCGACGCCCTGGCGCTGCGCCAACGGCTCTTGGGCAACGACCATCCCGATGTCGCCTACAGCATGCACAATCTCGCGAATCTATATGAGTCGCAGGGCCGCTACGGCGAGGCGGAACCCCTCTACCGCGACGCCCTGGCGCTGCGCCAACGGCTCTTGGGCAACGACCATCCCCATGTCGCCCAAAGCATGCACAATCTCGCGAATCTATATGAGTCGCAGGGCCGCTACGGCGAGGCGGAACCCCTCTACCGCGACGCCCTGGCGCTGCGCCAGCGGCTGTTGGGCGACGACCATCCCGATGTCGCCCACAGCATGCACAATCTCGCGATTCTATACGAGTCGCAGGGCCGCTATGGCGAGGCGGAACCGCTGCACCGCGACGCCCTGGCGTTGTACCAACGGCTGTTGGGCGATAACCATCACCATGTCGCCAAGAGCCTGAATAATCTCGCAAGTCTCTATCAGTCGCAGGGTCGCTATAGCGAGGCGGAACCGCTGTACAGTGACGCCCTGATGCTGCACCAACGGCTCTTGGGCAACGAACATCCCCATGTCGCTAACAACTTGTGGAACCTAGGCGCATTGAAATTTAAGCAGAGGCGTTTGGAAGAAGCGAAATCGCTGCTTTTAGAAGCGCTGCATATTTATGAAGCGAAACTAGGCCCAGCGCATCCCAACACCCAAAACCTGAAAAAATGGGTTGCAATTGTTCGAGTAGCAAAGTTTCTAGGTATGGGTAAGTAAACTCAGCTGTCCCTCGTTCCCATGCTCTGCATTGGAATGCTCTGCTGCGGCTCTGCCGCCAGTCGCAGGAGGCAGAGCCGCACAACCACAATGCCCAGGCAGAGCATGGCACCAGGGTGAGACCTGTCAAGCCCTGCTGCAAGAGCTTCAACAACCCCAGGCCTATGATTGATGAATGTGCGATCTCAGGTGAACCCAATGCAGCTCGAAGATTATTTTGATTTCCTGGCCGCAGACGACATTCGTCTGAAAGACACCCGCATCGGCATTGAGACGATTGAAAGCCTCTCGGCAGCCAGCATGATGACTAGATCCACACCCCCATGAGCAAAAGACAGAAACTCCTTCGTCAGATTCTCAATAACCCCCAAATGTTGGCTTCAAGGATATGGTGAGCTTAGTTGAAGCCTTTGGGTTTAGCCTGTCTCGCGTCAATGGCAGTCATCATATCTACACCCGCCCTGAAATTGCAAAACTGGTCAACCTCCAAAATGTCAAAGGCAAAGCCAAGGCTTATCCAGTCAAACAATTTTAGAGCTAGTGGAAACCCATAACCTAACGCTGGAGGATTAACCGTGAAAGACTACCACATCAACATCTTCTACAGCGACGAAGACGAAGGCTACATCGCCGACATCCCTGACCTCAACTACTGCTCTGCCTTTGGCGAACCCCCCCTAGAAGCACTGCAGGAACTTAACCTGGCCAAGCAGGCTTGGTTAGACGCCGCCCAAGCCGAAGGCAAACCCATTCCACCGCCCACCTATCGCCCCATCATCTACCAGCTCAAAGCGGCTTAGAACCGTTGTTAGCCAGCGACGCCTTTATCATCACGGCCTATTTGACCGACAAACTCAAACAGGGAGAGCAACTATGGCCCAATCTGTAAAAATCTGGTTTGACCCCGAAGCCGACTTCCTCGAAGTGCTCTTCTCAGATGCCCCCGGCTACCTACGCGAAACCGACCACGATGCCATCATGGAACGCGTAGATGACCAGGGCAATATCCTGGGTTTCTCTGTGCTCAGCGTCAGCAAACTCTCCAAAGAGAAACCCCTCTACGCCCAGTTGATTGCGCCCAATGCAGCATAGTTAGCATTTGGTGCACAACGCTGGCGAGGCTTTCCCCTAGCGTTAGCCATGCCCGGAGGTCTATACGCGCAGCAATGCACGGAAAGAAAAATTGATCTTTATTAAAGATTTTGTATTTGTAGCTGGGAATCTTGAGAAAACCATCTTGAGAGGCACCTACCTATGACCAGCAACTACATTAGCGCCACCCTTTCCCCGCAAGCCCGCGACGAAATCATGGGCGCGATCGCCCTTATCCGCGATCGGCTCCCCTTCGTCATCGACGTGGCTCCCAAGGTCAAACGCTCCATGCCCAAAATGGGCGACAAAAGCCGCGCCTTCGTGCAAAAAGCCCTCGATGTCGCCGTTCAGCACCCCGACTTTTTGCCCCGCTCCTTCGACATCGCCGAACTCCAGCGCGACGTCCACCTGTTTGAGACCATCTATCCCCTGGCTATGGCCCTCGCCCAGCTCCAGGCCGACCTCGACGACACCCTCGCCGCCGTCGGCAGCGACGCCTTTACCGCCGCCCTTCAGGTCTACCGCCACGCCAAAGCCCACGGCGACGGCAGCGGCCTCGACGCCATGGTCGATGATCTGGGCCAGCGCTTCGAGCGCCAAACCCGCAAAAAAGCCCCCGCCGAAGCCGCCATGTAGTGGCACGATCCACCAGCCTCATTAGATTCGTCAACCGCCACTCCGTAGGGGCAAACGGCGTTTGCCCCGCCCAGTCTAGGGTCGTCAAACCAAATACCCCGCAGGGCGCATACCATGCGTCCCTACACTGGCGTCAACCATCCCTACCTTTTTCCCAGTCCTCTCGCAGCAGACCGTAGAGGGCCACATCGCGATACACCCCCCACTTCGGAGTTTGTCGCCGCCGATAGCCCTCCTGCGCCAGGCCCAGCTTTTCCAGCACCCGACCCGAGGCGAGGTTGTCGCCAAAGCGCACAGCATTAATGCGGTTCAGCCCCAGAGAGATAAACCCAAAGTCCACAACGGCGGCCCCAGCTTCCGTTGCATAGCCCTGACCCCAGTAAGGCCGCCCTATCCAATAGCCCAGCTCTGCCATGTTGTAGGCCGGGTACAACGCCAGCCCAACCGACCCGCAGAGAGTGCCGCCAGGCAGCGTAATGGCGTAGTTGATCGCTTTTGTCTCTGCCCAAGCCGCTGGCCGTTGGCTAATCCACTCCTCCGCATCGGCCTTGGTATAGGGGTGGGGAATCGAGAGAGTATATTCGGCAATGGCGCGATCGCCCGCCAGCGCCACCACCGCCGCTACATCCGCCAGCACAAACGGTCGCAACACCAACCGCGACGTATACAAAATTGGCTGCTCAGCCGGTAAATCCATCAGCTCTGGGTAGGACAGGTTCAACTCCCCTCAACCTTCGGCAAGCGGCATCAACTCCACCCTCCAACTCTCCCACTCCCCACCAGCCTAGAAGTCGAAATAAATATACGGCAACGTCTCCGCCGGAGCCAGCAGCCAGGCCATCACGCTAAACAACGGCACCAGCAGTAGCTTCACCGGCCAGCTCAGCTCTAGCTTGAGCCCCCGCTTGATCACGTAGGCCCCCGCCATCAGCCCCACCACCCCACAGAGCAGCAGCAGCAGTTGCGTAAACGTAAAGCCCAGCGACTCTAGATAGACCAGCTGACTAAACTGCGCATCCGACGGGGTACCCCAGAGCCGCTGTAGGGCCAGAGTGTAGCGATCGGGCTCGGGCAGCCGAAAGAAGAGCCAGCTAAAGAACACCAGCCCCTGGGTGAGCAGCCAGCCCAGCCCCGTCCCCGGCAGCGTGCCCCAAAACGCCTTGAGTTTGGGCACCGCTTTGCCCCACGACTGGGTGAGGCGATGCACCACCAGCCCCGCCCCATGAATGGCACCCCAGATGAGAAAGCCCCAGTTGTTGCCGTGCCAGACCCCTGCGATCAGCATCACCGCCATCAGGTTGATGCAGGTGCGCACCACCCCCCGCCGCGACCCTCCCAGCGGAAAGTAGAGGTAGTTGCGCAGCCAGTCGCCCAAGGTGATGTGCCAGCGCCGCCAAAAGTCGGCCAGGCTGGTGGTGAAGTAGGGGGCATCGAAGTTTTGGGGCAGGTTAATACCCATCAGCAGGGCGCTGCCTCGGGCAATGTTCACATAGGCACTGAAGTCGAGGTAGAGCTGAAGGCCGTAAGCAAAGGTGGCCAACCAAATGTCGGCGCTGCCCGCCCGCTCCAGGTTGTCGAAGCTGAGGTTAACCAAAATGGCGATGTGGTCAGCGATCAGCAGCTTTTTCATCGCCCCGTAGGCGATCAGCCACAGCCCCTCGACGGCGGTGTTGAGGCCCGGCGGCTTTTGCTGCTCGACCTGGTCGATAAAGGGGTGAAACCGAGTGATGGGGCCAGAGATCAGCTTCGGGAAGTAGAGCTTGTAGGCGGCAAAGTCAGAGAAGTTGAGCGCCGCTGGCGACCCCCGATACACATCCACCAGGTAGGCAATGCACTCAAAGACAAAGAAGCTCAGCCCCAGGGGCATGATGATGCGGGTGAGGGTGTCGTCGGGGGCGCTGCCCAGCTCGATCCCCAGCCAGCGAAACAGCCCTTCGGCATACTTAAACCCCAGCAGCAGGGCCACGTTGATGCCCACGCCTAGCCACAGCAATCGGGTGCGGCGCTGGTTCCAGCCCCGTTCAGCTAATTGCCAGCGGGGGTTGGGGATGCGCCAATCGAGGGGGGCGGCGATCGCATTGCCGACAAAAAACGTCACGATCAGCACCGCCACCATCAGCAGCAGATACTGCACCTGAATTGAGGCGTAGAAGATCAGGCTGGCCACCACCAGCAGCCACAGCCGCGCCTGCAACGACTCCAGCGTCCAAAACACGCCGACAACGCTGAGCAAAAACAGGGCATAGACCAGGGAGGGCAGGGTCATGGCAGGGCGGGGGGAGCAGGGGGAGCGGCGGGGCGGGGCCAGGCAATTAGCGGGTCTTGGCCCAGCTGGCTAGAGACCTGATAGGCGCCGTAGCGATTCAGGTGGCTGGGGTCTGAGAAATAGTCGTAGCGATCGGGCCAGAGCTGGGCAAAGTCACGAAAGAGAAACCCGGTCTCGGTGGTGGATAGCTTGAGCATGTGCTGCAAGAACTCGGCCTCAGCATCTTGCCGGTAGTCATCGAGGTATTCATCGGTGAGGGGGGTGTTGATGAATACGATGGGAATGTCCTGCTCCTGGGTAAAGCTGAGCAGATTGGCAAAGGCATCGACCTGCTGGCCCTCTAGGCGAAAGCTGTCGTAGTCGCCATCGTAGCGGCCCGAAACCCGAGCAAAGTCTTGGTAATAGGTGGCCGGGTTAAACCGCACTGAGAGGGCCAAAAAGCCGTCGAAGTCGATGGTGCTGCCCTCAGGCATAGCAGCGTCGAGGCCCTCTTCGCTAGAGCCAGTAGGGGTGGGGGTGGCGACCATCAGCCGCTGCTGAAACCAGCCCTTGAGGCGATCGCGATCGGCATAGACCGCTGAAACCGTGGCCAGTCGACCGCTGAGCCACTCATCCATAGCGGCGTAGCTCTTGGGCAACGACCCGGTAGCAGTTTCGGGGCTACCCGGAGCCGTGGGGTCGCCGGGTGTGGCAACGGCCTCAACTTCCTCGGCACGGCGGCTGGCCACCTCGCGGTAGCCGGGGGATGCCGCAATGGCGTTGTAGGTGGCATCGACTCGGCCGCTGTTAAAGGCCCGCGCCCCGTCGGCCCAGATGATTAGCTGGGGCAGCTGATCGGGCTCTAGCACCTGGCGAATTACCAGATCAACCACCTGGGCGGTGGCCCCGTTGATGCCAAAGTTGAAGATGCTGACATTGTCATAGCCGATGGTGGCCAGCTCTTGGCGCAGAGCTGCTGGGTCTACCCCCCGCAGGGCGCGGGAACTGCCTACGATCATGACGTCCGGGGGGCCAGACTGCTCTAGGCGCTGGTAGTAGAGGGCCAGCTTTTCGTTCATCTGGTCGCTGTTGAAGCTGGAGAACGAAGCCTGCTCAACCAGGTCATCGATGGCGACAATAGGCTGGCTGGGGCTGGTGTCGAGGGATTGTGCCCCGACGTCGCCGTTGGAGTCGCTGGTAAAGCCACCTTCGCCCCAGCCGTTGTCGCTACTTTGAGAACCGGGCCAGTCAAGCTCGGCCAGATCTTCCGCCAAGGGGTCGCTGGGCTCAGGGGGTTCAGTGAGGGGAGGCGCAATGTCTTCGGCTTTCGCCTGCTGGCTCGGCGGGGTGATGATCTGCCCCAGCAGCCAATCCACCTGAAGGGCGACGAGGACGCCGACTGCCGCCCACACCACGGCAATTTTGAACCCGTCGGAGCGACCCAGATTGTCAAGGCTCTCGACACCGTCGCCTAGATTCTCGGGGGTGGCGCTGGTAAGCAACTGCGATCGCAGCAGTAGCCGCCGCCCCTGGGCCAGCACGTCTTGCACCCACTGGCTGAGGGCAACGTCGTCCTCTAGCTCGGCTTCGATCTCGGCAGCGGTGACGGGGCCGTCGGGTCGCACCAGCAGCTCGTTGACGTAGGAGTCGGAGGCGGTGAACTCTGGGGTGGCCTCGGGCACCAGGCGGCGGCGGGCCAAAAAGTCTTGGCCAAAGGTCCAGGCGGGCTGCGATTGCCCCGATCGCCGTCCATAAATTCGCACCCCCTCGATGCCCATGGGGCTAAGGGACAGCAAATAGTCGTTGATGGGTGGGGCCACTAGGCGGCGACGGGGGGCCACCGGGCCGTCAACCATGACGTGCAGCAGCCCGTCGCGGCGCAGCAGCTGCACCCGCTGGCCGCCCGTGGCCAGGCGGTCGTCGAGGCTGGGGTTGAGCAGCCGGGTGAGCAGAAAGGCGATCGCGGGCAGGTCGCCGGTCTGACCCAGGTACTCGGGGGTGTCGGCTAGGGCGCTGTGCTCGGCGGCGGGCAGGTCGAGATAGTGCACCCAGGCAGGGGTGGCGGTAGCCCCGGCTTGACCGTAGATCACGGCTCGGGGAATGCCCTGGGGCGCGAGGTCGTTAAGGGGAGTGGTCAGGGCTTCGAGCACTGCCTCCTGGGCGGCTAGCCCCTCGGCCTGCTGGGTGTCGTGGTCGCCGCTCTGGGGTGAGCAGATCAGGTGCAGGGTGCCGTTGGTGAGCTCGGCGGTGACGCCTAGGTGCCAGCTGGCTACCGCTGCCGAGAGTAAGCGGGCGATCGCATCGGTATCGCCCCAGCGGCCCCACTCCCGCAGCATTTCCTCGGGCGGGGTGAGGTCAATGCGCAGGCTCCAGTCGGGCTTAGTTTCGCCCCGCACCTGGAGCAGCAGCACCGCATCCTTAAACTGGGTGAGCTGAAGCTGCCGCAGCCGTTCTGCCGTGGGTCGGGCAATCAGCGAAGGGTCCGGGCTGTAGGTGGCTTCGCAGAGAATCCACAGCCGAGAGATGGTCGTATCGGTGCCCGCTGGGTCGTCTGCCGTGGTGTCGCCATCGTCGCCGGCGATGCGCGACGCCAGCCCGACCGGAATCGCCATCCGGTGCAGGTGGGCGGTGCCGGGGATGGCCTTAATGCTGACCCACACGCCAACATCGAGGCTGCTGAGGGTCTCACTTAGGTACCAGGCGATCGCCTCGGGGTCGCCCTTGCGGGCCAAGCTCAGGTTCGACAGTACAATCGCCCCGCTGCCGCCCTCGACTCCCCGAGCCGACTGGCCCTGGTTATATTTCTCCAGCAGCGAATGGGTGGCCTTGATATCGGCCTCATCCTGGTTTTCGAGCACCAGCTGGGCCAGGTGCCGCTCTAGCCGGTTGAGATAGATCGGGGCCGTCCATTCGGGGGTGGGGTTGCCCTCTAGCCGGCTGTAGACGTAGAGCTGATACACCTGGGGGTAGTGCTGGCGCACCAAGTCGTCGCCGCCATCGATCAGCGATCGCACCAGTTTAAGCAGCACCGCCGACTGATCTAGCGCCGCCGAGGTCTCGCAGAGCACGTGAAGAATGTTGCCCCGCAGCTTGATGTGCAGCTCCGCCGTGGGCAACCCCATGGCCTGCTTCAGCCAGCCCAGCACGGTGGCTACTGGTGAGTTGGGGCTAAGGGTGGGGTTGGATAAAGACACAGGCATAGGGGGTCAGGGTAACGGCTAGGCTAGGGCCACACTCCCGAATTGTGAGACAACGCCTGGCCGTGGCGCAGTCGGTTTAATTTATACCAACTCCAGCGCCAATCAGCCGATTTCTTTTAGGGCAATTTCAAAACTGGGTCAGCCCGGGGGGGCTTAGCCATCGACCCTATCTTACCTGCCCCATCCTACCTGCTCAACAACCTAGAAATGACAGGGATGCCCCGGCCTAAGACCACCTGGTCAGGCATAAGGCCCCTTGTCTAATATATTAGTGATCAATTGTGTCGACGGTACGCCTGGGCGATCGCTCCCCGAGACCCCTCCAGCGGCGCTTCCAGAGTCGACCCTGGCCCTAGATTCTCCCCCCCTTTGTGCCCCAACTTGTGATTATCCTATGACCTCGTCGCACCGTTCTGATTCCGCCCCCGTTAACCGTCAGTCTGCCGAGGTTGCGGTGGGTCTGCTGGTGCCCCCGGTGCTGCTCGGCATTTTGGTGACCCGTGCCCTGGCCGATGGGCTGACCCAGCTGGGGTTAGTCAGCGAGCAGCTTTTCTCCGGCGATCGCCTGCCCAACTTAAAAATGCCGCCGATTGCGCCCGATATCGCCACCTCTGCGCCGGAGGGTTAGGTCTATTTTGACAGGGTTTTTGATTTCTCGAAAACCCTTGCTAGAAAAGGGTTTGACGGCCTCGGTCAGCGCTGATAACGCTGTAACGATTTCAATTTGTTGATCTGGATAAACTTCTTCCGGTCAGGGTAATCCTATAGAATCTTTGCGATATCCCCGTTCTCTTTGCTGTCATACCCATGAGTTCAACGCTCCACTCCTCCGGGGATGCCCGGCCCGCAGCTCAGACAGACCCGGCTAGCCTGCCCGCAGCGGTGGATGATCAGTCCTCCTGGCAAGACTTGCTGCTGCGCCACCGGCTGCGCGTGGTCGAAGACCTGTGGGAAAACGTTCTGGAGCATGCCTGTGGCCCTGAACTCTTAAAGCTGCTCCAGCAGCTGCGGCGCATGTGCTCCCCCGAGGGGCAGGCCCCCACCGCCGCCGAGGCGCGGGTTAAAGCCGTAGTTGATGTAGTCGAAGCCCTTGACCTCGAAGATGCCATTCGGGCTTCGCGAGCCTTTGCCCTCTACTTTCAGCTGATTAACATTGTCGAGCAGCACTATGAGCAGCGCGATCAGCAGCAGCAGTACCGGGCGGCCTACGAAACCTCGGAGCTGGCCCAGCGCATTGGTCAATCGATTTTTGGCAACAGCAGCGACAGCGAGTCGAGCAACCTCTTCCAGGCTGATCTGCTGACCCGCAGCATTGCCGACCCCCCCAGCAGCCGCAAAGAGGCAGGTACCTTCCACTGGCTGTTCCCTACCCTCAAGCGGCTGAACGTGCCGCCCCAGGTGATCCAAAACTTGCTCGATCAGCTCGATGTGCGGCTGGTGTTTACCGCCCACCCCACCGAAATTGTGCGCCACACCATCCGCGACAAGCAGCGGCGGATCGCCAGCATTTTGCGCCAGATGGATCAGGCCGAAGAGAGTGCCCAAACCCTGGGCCTGGCCTCCTCCTGGGAAATCGAAGAACTCAAAGAGCAGCTCACCGAAGAAATTCGCCTCTGGTGGCGCACCGACGAGCTGCACCAGTTTAAGCCCTCGGTGCTCGACGAAGTTGACTACACCCTGCACTACTTCAACGTGGTGCTGTTTGACGCGCTGCCCCAGCTATACCAGCGGTTTGAGCGGGCGATCGCCACCACCTTTCCTGAACTCGACCCGCCCCGCCACCGCTTTTGCCGGTTTGGCTCCTGGGTGGGGGCCGATCGCGACGGCAACCCCTCCGTCACCCCCGAAGTCACCTGGAAGACCGCCTGCTACCAGCGCAACATGGTGCTCAACAAGTACATGGCCTCCGTCGATCGCCTAGTCGAGCTGCTCAGCCTCTCCCTGCACTGGAGCGAGGTGCTGCCCGAGCTGCTCGAATCGCTGGAGCAAGACCAGGTCAAAATGGCCGACATCTACGACGAGCTGGCCATTCGCTACCGTCAAGAGCCCTACCGCCTCAAGCTGGCCTACATCAAGCAGCGGCTCAAGAACACCTGCGATCGCAGCCAGCGCCTTTACCAAAGTGACCCCTTCGCTGACCACTCCAACGACCCCAGCGGCTTGCCCATCTACCGCTACGGCCACGAGTTTCTGGCTGAGCTGCGGCTGATTCAGCGCAACTTAGAAGCCACCGGCCTCAACTGCCAAGACCTCAACACCCTGATCTGCCAGGTCGAAATCTTTGGCTTTAACCTGGCCCAGCTCGACCTGCGGCAAGAGAGCACGCGCCACTCCGATGCCCTCGACGAGATCGCCGAGTACCTGCAAGTTTTGCCCCAGCCCTATAGCGAGCTACCCGAGGCTGACAAAATTGCCTGGCTGGTCAGCGAACTCACCACCCGCCGCCCCCTCACCCCCCGCGAGCTGCCCTTCTCCGACAAAACCCGCGAGACGATTGCCACCCTGCACATGGTTCGCCAGCTCCACCAGGAGTTTGGCCCCGACATTTGTGGCAGCTATGTGATCAGCATGAGCCACACCGTAAGCGACCTGCTAGAGGTGCTGCTGCTGGCCAAAGAGGCGGGTCTCTACGACCCCACCGCCGAGCTCAGCAGCCTTCAGCCGGTGCCTCTGTTTGAAACCGTCGAAGATCTCCAGCGCGCCCCGGCGGTGATGGAAGAGCTATTTCAGCTACCGCTGTATCGCAACCTGCTAGAAGGCCAGGCCAACCAGCCTGCTGACTCTGGCCCCGGCAGCGTGGCCACCCCTCGGGCCGTACCCCTGCAGGAGGTCATGCTGGGCTACTCTGACAGCAACAAAGACTCTGGTTTCCTCAGCAGCAACTGGGAAATTCACAAGGCCCAGCAGGCGTTACAGACCACCGCCGATCGCTACGGTGTCTCCCTGCGTATCTTCCACGGGCGCGGCGGCTCGGTAGGGCGCGGCGGTGGCCCCGCCTACGAGGCGATTTTGGCCCAACCGGGCCGCAGCATCAAAGGCCGGATTAAAATCACCGAGCAGGGAGAGGTGCTGGCCTCTAAGTACAACCTCTCTGACCTGGCCCTGTATAACTTGGAGACGGTGACCACCGCCGTCATTCAGGCCAGCCTGTTGAGTAACAGCGTCGATGACATTCAGCCCTGGAATGAGACCATGGAGGAGCTGGCCACTCGCTCCCGTAGCCACTACCGCCAACTGATCTACGAACAGCCCGACCTGGTCAACTTCTTCCACCAGGTCACCCCTATCCAAGAAATCAGCCAGCTCCAGATCAGCTCTCGCCCCTCGCGGCGAGGCGGCAAAAAAGACCTCGGCAGCCTGCGGGCAATTCCCTGGGTGTTTAGCTGGACCCAGGCGCGGTTTTTGCTGCCCTCTTGGTACGGGGTGGGCACGGCTCTGCAAGAGTTTGTGGACGAAGCACCGGAAGAACACCTCAAGGTGCTGCGCTACTTCTACAGCAAGTGGCCCTTCTTTAAGATGGTGATTTCCAAGGTGGAGATGACACTGGCTAAGGTCGATTTGCAAATTGCTGAGCACTACGTACGCGAGCTCACCACCCCCGAGGATAAAGAGCGGTTTTTGGATCTGTTCAACACCATTTCCCAGGAGTTTTATCTGACCCGCGACATGGTGCTGCGGATTACCGACTGCGAGCGCCTGCTCGATGGTGACCCTGATTTGCAGCGATCGGTCTACCTGCGCAACGGCACCATTGTGCCCCTGGGCTTTTTGCAGGTAGCTCTGCTGAAGCGCCTGCGCCAGTACAAAGACCAGGCGGCGACAGGGGTGATTCGATCGCGCTACAGCCAGGGCGAATTGTTGCGCGGCGCTCTCCTCACCATCAACGGCATCGCAGCGGGTATGCGAAATACGGGCTAAATTCAACCCTTAAACTGAGTGGGTAAATCACCGTGACCAACAGCGCTATTGACTATCTCACCGACTCCGAAGGTAACCCTAAGGCCGTGGTGATTCCCATTGAGCTATGGCGGCTATTGCTGCCCCAAGGTGGCGACTCCATGCAGGACTTAGCCGAAAACCTAGAAGATTATTGCTTGAATAAAGCCATGGATGAAGCTCAGGAGACACCTCTACTGAGTCGAGAAGATGCTTTAGCTTTTTTAGAAGCGGAGGATGTTGATTGAAGGTTGCCTATCGAAAACTCTTCTTGAAAGACCTGAAGAAGCTCAAAAAACAGCCTATTTACCAATCAATTCACGACATTGCCTTCAACGCTCTGGCATCGTCAGACTCAATTCAAGATTTGCCCAATGTCAAAGCTCTGACCGGAGAACCCAACCGCTATCGTGTCCGAGTTGGTGACTATCGAATTGGTGTTGAGCTAAACGGCGACACAGCAGAACTGATGCGCGTTTTGCATCGCCGTGAATTTTACCGCTACTTTCCCTAAATCTTAATTTTTTGCCCCTGGCACTGAAGTCATTGGCGCTGGCTTACACCACGATCCGTTGCTCTTCAACAACACCAAGCAAGATCTGCACGGCCTAGCCGTAATTGCGGTAGATAGAGATGCCCTTTTCGTCGATGTGCTGCTTCAAGGCCTCGCGGGTGATGGTGCCATAGGCCACGAAGTCAAAGAAGTAAGGCAAATAGGTATCTTCTTCAATGTCAAATTTGAGCCGGGCCGCCAACGCTGAGGTCACCCCATCGCCCTTGATAGCAATATCCACATCGGAGGCGGGTTTTTGAGTGCCGATCGCGCGGGAGCCAAACAAAATAGCTTCTTCCACCTCGGGGTAGGCCGCGATGAATTGGATAATTTCCTCAAGCTGCTGAGCAGATAATCCGTAGCTCATTGCTTCGCGTTCAACTCGCTGTAGAGTGCCTGCACCAGGGGGTGAAACTTGTGTTGAATAAAATCGATAGTTTCCTGTAAAACCACAGCGTTGTAGACATGACTGGTCATATTGCGCCTGGCGATCGCCGCCATCCAGCCTTCAGCATCAGTAATCAGACTTGCTTGAAAGGCAACTCACACGGTCTGTTTGCTGCTGCCGATACCGCTATAGCCTTCTTACTCTAGAAAATCTTTCATCGTTTTCCAGGCAATCTCGAAGGTAAATTCAAACGCTTGAATGAGCGCGATCTGAATCACTTCATCCTCAGGGGCTGCACAGTAGCGATCAAATACTCGGCCAAATGTCTTGAGGGCGTCGTCAAAATTTTGAAACCGCTGTACCCAGCGTAGATCACTATCCATTTCAAAAGCCCCTAATTAAGCTGTGTGAGACTTGGCACCTGCGATCGCTGAGGCGATGAAACTGATCAGAATTTTGTGTAATTTTCACTAGCGGATCAGCCCAAAAATTTTATATGCCTTATGGGATAGGCATCCTGCCTGTTCTGAGGGGATAGCCGTCTTGGCTATCCCACAAAACCATGAACACTCCCGAGGCGATCGCCCTTCCCACCCATCCTCTGACCTGCGCCTCAGATTTCTCCCCACGATATTACCGACTGAAGAAATTCAGTGTGTCGAAATCTGAGCCATGCAGTAAGCTTATCGGCAGACTAAGGGTAATAAGGGCCAAAATCGCCCTACAGCGATGGGTTCGGGTCGGCATCGGTAAGCCCGCACAGTCAGCCAACACAAAATCGTTTGAAGGGTTGAGGAGTAACTCCATGAAAAGCTTAGGGCGTTGGATGGGGCGTACGGCAGGAGCTGCTCTACTGGCAGTGGCTGCCACCGCTACAGGCGCGGCGATCGCCCCAGAGGCCGCCGAGGCCCAGGTAGCCTACGGTAGCTATGTCGGTGTTGGGGCCGGCATTGGCCTCACCAGCGACGCGGCCACCGGACAGGGCGGCGGCGTGCAGGGCGTGATCTCAGGCCGCTATCGCCTGTTGCAGTATCCGGTTTCGCTGCGGGCCCAAGGCTTTATTTTTGGCGGCGATTTTGCCTTTGTGCCAACCGTTTCCTACGACGTGCCGCTGAGCTGGAATACTGACGTGTATGTGGGAGCCGGGGCCTCGTTTGTCGGCGGCGGTGGCGACGACCCTTCTATTGTGGGTGACAAGACAGCCTTTGTCATTCAGCCGGGCATTGACCATCTGTTTCCCAACAGCAACTTGGTTGCCTTTGGCAATGCTATTTTTGCCTTCGATGCCTACCGCCAAGGTAACAATATGGCTGTCTCGGTACAGGGTGGCGTCGGCATTCAGTTTTAGCGGCTTGATCTAGAGATTTGACTCTACTCTTTGAACTTGCCAATGTCTTGGCTAACGGTGTTGTCCTGAGCTATCTAGTTTGATAGCTCAGGGCATTTTTGATCAAAGTTGAGCCAACCAGGACAAGTGTATTAGAATTGGCGGAGTTGACGAGGCTAAAGCGCCGTCAAGAGGAAATGAATGGCTGTGCAGGTTGGGTGAAACAAAGCGGCACCCAACTCCAGGGCATGTCGGGTGCCGCTGGCGCTTCACTCTAGGCCCCTAGGGCCAACACAATAACGTACGAGGATTGCCTGATGGTGATGAGTCAGCCGCTGGGGTCGGTCATCCAGGGTTCGCTGAGCCAGGGGCTAGAGGTGCGCCTGCACCCCGATATCTCGGTAGAAGACATGCGGGTGGGCAAGTTTTTGGTGGTGCAAGGGCAGCGATCGCAGTTCTTTTGCATGCTCACCGACGTGACCCTAGGCACCGGCAGCCAGCGCATTCTGGCCCATCCGCCCGAGCCATCGAACCTGTTTTTGCAGGAGGTGCTGGCCGGGACAGGGACCTACGGCACGATCAACCTGACGCCGATGCTGATGTTTACGCAGCAGGAGAGTGACAGGGTAGGGAGTGATAGCGTCGGCGGTAGGGCAAAGGCGAAGAAAAAAGGGGCTGATAGCAGCTATGGATCGATGGAGGTGCAGAGCAGCGCCGACGTGGAGCTGCTACCGGTGAAGACAATTCCGGCGCACTTTAGTCAGGTGTATGACGCCAGCGATCGCGACTTTCGGATCATCTTTGGTTGGGAAGATGACCCCCATCGGCGCAATTTTGCGATCGGTCAGCCCATCGACATGGAAGTGCCGGTATGTCTGGATCTCGATCGCTTTGTGGAGCGCAGCAACGGCATTTTTGGTAAGTCGGGTACGGGAAAATCGTTCCTCACCCGGCTGCTGCTGGCGGGCATTATTCAGCGCCAGGCGGCGGTGAACTTAATTTTCGACATGCACTCCGAGTATGGCTGGGAGGCCGTCAGCGAGGGCAAGCAGTTCAGTACCGTCAAGGGACTGAGGCAGCTGTTTCCTGGCCAGGTGCAGATGTTTACCCTCGACCCCGAGGCCACTCAGCGGCGGGGCGTGCGCGATGCCCAGGAGCTCTACATCAGCTTTGACCAGATCGATGTGGAAGACCTAAATCTTGTGCGGGGCGAGCTCAACCTGTCAGAGGCCAGCTTAGAGAACGCCATCATTCTGCGCAACGAGTTTGGCAAGGCCTGGATCAATCGCCTGTTGACCATGACCAACGAGGAGATTCAGGAGTTTTGTGAGACCAAGATGGGCAGCAAGTCGTCGATCATGGCGCTGCAGCGCAAGCTCACCCGACTGGCCGACATCAAATATATGAAGGCGGCCAGCGGCACCAACTACATCACCCAGATTCTCGCGGCCATCGATGAGGGCAGACATGTGGTGGTGGAGTTTGGCTCCCAGTCGAACATGCTGGCCTACATGCTGGCTACCAACGTCATCGCCCGGCGCATCCACGCCAGCTACGTCAAAAAAGCCGATCGCTTCTTGCAGACCAAGAACGTGGTCGATCGCCCTCGCCAGCTGATGATCACCATTGAAGAGGCCCACCGCTTTCTCGACCCAGCCACGGCCCGGCAGACCATCTTTGGCACCATCGCTCGGGAAATGCGCAAATATTTTGTCACCCTGCTGGTGGTCGATCAGCGGCCCTCGGGCATTGACAACGAGGTAATGTCGCAGATTGGCACCCGCATCACCGCCCTGCTCAACGACGAGAAAGATATTGACGCCATCTTTACCGGCGTGTCGGGGGGGCAGAGCCTGCGATCGGTGCTGGCTAAGCTCGACTCCAAGCAGCAGGCGCTGGTGCTGGGCCACGCAGTGCCCATGCCTGTGGTGGTTCGCACCCGCCCCTACGACAGCACTTTTTATACTCAAGTGGGAGCCACCGCCTGGGAAGAGCTGCCTGACGAGGTGGTGTTTAAAGCCTCAGAAATGGCCCGCGCCGATCTGGGGTTTTAAGAAAACTTTATAGGCGAGGCAGGAGAGTGGGGCCGTCGTCGAAAGTTTTTTGGGAGCCCTCTAACCATTGCGGCAAGGCCAGTTTGGGGCATCCTAGCTAGGGGTGATGCGTGTAAAGATCTGTTCCAACATCGCCTAGGTTATACCGGAGCCAAAAAAACTTCCGGAGGGAAAATCTGCCTCTGGATAGAGATAAGATCTATAGCTGAGTAGAGCTGACCTGGCGTGATACCCTAATTTCTAATCGTTGCTACTAATGTAGTATTGTCGCCACTCCAATCTTAAGTTTCTAAGTATTGTCGAGAGAATTGCTAAGGTAGTGGATAACCCTGCACTGCGGTTAGCTTTGGATGTACTCGCGCTTTGTGTTCCTGCGCATTTTTAACTGCCATTGGGCTACGGCTCGGTGGGCTCATTATTAAACTGGGAAATAGGCATCTTCCCCTCTTTTGAGGCCAGGACAAGCACATATGGTCAATTCACCGGGCCAACCCCTCGACCGGGCGGCCAATTCTGAAATTCGCCACTATTATCAGTCGCACCGGCTGTTTCGCGATCGCTACCGCGTGCTCAAAAAGCTGGGTCAGGGCGGCTTTGGCGTCACCTATCTGGCTCAAAACGCTACCTTGCCAGGGGAACCCTACTGCGTGATTAAGCAGCTCTGCCCCAAGGCGGGCAGTGAGCTATCCCTAGAGCGGGCCAAGGTGCGGTTTCGCCGCGAGGCTCGAGCTTTGGCTAACCTAGGCAGCCATTCGCAGATTCCGCAGCTGCTCGACTACTTCACCACCGGGGGCGAGTTTTACCTGGTGCAGGAATACGTGCATGGCGAAACTCTTGCCCAGGAAGTGCGTCGCCAGGGGCGGCTGACTGAGGCCCAGGTTAAGTTTTTTCTGCGCGAAATTATCCCGGTGGTGCGGTTCATTCACCGCAATCGCATTATTCACCGCGACATTAAGCCCCCCAACATCATTCGCAGCGAGCGCGATCGCCGCCTGGTGCTAATTGACTTTGGGGCCGTGCGCGAGTTCCTCTCCGACGTGGATGAAGGCGCGATGCAGGCTCCGGCCACCCAGTTCGTCGGCACCCCTGGCTTTGCCCCACCCGAGCAGTTGGCTTTGCGTCCCTGCTACGCCAGCGACGTCTACGCCTTGGGCATGACCTGCCTGTATCTGCTCACTGCCCGCACCCCCATTGAGTTTGACCAAGACCCCCAAAGCGGCGTGATTCGTTGGCACCACACCGTCACCGTCAGCCCCCACCTGACCATGGTGCTCGATCGCATGCTGCTGCCCGACTCCCAGGACCGTTACACCACCGTTGACGAGCTGGAGCGCGCCCTGGAGCTAGAGCCCCACCTCGACGTGCTGGCCGGCTGCATGAATACGCGTCAGCACCCGCCCGACGAATTTGGCGATGAGTCTGGTGATTTACCCAGCGATGCCTACCTGACCCCCATTCAGCGGGAGGCCCAGGCGATTCGCAAGTGGCGCAAAAAGCGATCGCTGCCGCAATCGCAAGGGCAAGGGCAAGGGCGTTCGGCAGGGCCGGTGTCGCTGCCCTAAGCAATCTTAGGACGGCTGCAAGGATGGGCTTGCTTCCCGCAGCCACTCCTGTATGCGGGCATTGAAGTCGACGTCGGATTCGTCGTAGAGGCAGTGGCCACCATCGGGCACCACCTCTAGGGAAAGCTGCGGGTTCAGGGCCGTTAGCCCTGCGGCCAGGGCGACAGGGATGACGCGGTCTTGGTCGCCCCAGAGCAGCAGTGTGGGTACTGCCAGCGTGGCGACCATGTCTTTGACCGAGGGGCTAAAACTGGGATCGGTGCGCGATCGCACCAGATAGCACAGCGTTCGGGCCGCGCCGCGATCGTTGGGGGGCAGCGCAAACAAATTCACTAAGTCATCGTCTACTCGGTCAGCCACCGTGTAGATGCCTGCTAGCGCTCGCCGCAAAATGCCGGGGCGGCGCACTAGGGCAAAGAGCGATCGCATCAGCAGCGGGTTGGCGACCCAGCTCTCGACCCGCAGCGCCAGGGCCGCTACCCAGCCTGCCACCAGATCCTCGCGGTTGGCCTCCAGCGGCAGCGTAATCAACGCTAGCTGCTTCACCCAGTCGGGATGGTTGTGGGCGGCCGTCAGCGCCACCAGCGCCCCCAGGGAATGGCCCAGCAGCGCCACTGGCTGACCAATTACCTGGTGAATGAAATCTGCTACCTGTGCCGCCCATAGCTCTGCGCCGTAGAGCGTTGCCGCCTTCTCAGAATCACCAAAGCCTAGCAGGTCAATGGCATAGACCGGAGCTACCTGGCTCAGGGCGGGTAAGTTGTGCCGCCACTGGTTGAGGTTGGCCCCAAACCCGTGAATCAACAGCACTGGCGGCAACGCTGCATCCCCCGGCCCGGGGTGAAACCAATAGCGAATGCGCCAGCCTCGCCAGTGCCAAAAGCGCTGGTAGCCCGCCTCGCTGAGGCCAGAAGATAGGCTGCTGAGTAATGTCGGAGGTAGAGGCACAGCACAACGCCGAGTGGGGATGGTGGGCAGTGCCCACCCTACAATGTTAGCGCTCCCACCATCTACCCCTCACCCCCTTACCCCTTCACCCCCTCACTCCCTATGCAGCCGCCCCGCTTTAGGTCATGCTAGAGACCGAAAATGCAGCAACGTGCAGAGGACTTAAAGCCATGACCGAGATGGATCCTGTCAAATTGATGAAGCAGGAAGTGGGCCGCCAGGCGGCGGCGCGGGTGCAGTCAAACACCGTAGTGGGCTTGGGCACCGGGTCGACCACCGCCTATGCCATTCAGTTCATTGGCGAACGGCTGGCGAGCGGTGAAATTAGCAACATCAAGGGCGTGCCCACCTCCTTTCAGGCGTCGGTGCTGGCTAAGCAGTACGGCATTCCCCTCACCACGCTGGATGAAGGCGACGAGATTGCTTTGGCTATTGACGGGGCCGACGAAGTTGACCCTCAGATGAACCTGGTGAAGGGAGGCGGTGCTGCCCACACCCGCGAGAAAATTGTGGATTCTCTCGCTAAAGAATTCATCGTCGTTGTCGATAGCTCGAAGCTGGTGGATAAATTAGGTACGACCTTTGCTCTGCCCGTTGAAGTCATGCCCCTGGCCGTTACTCCTGTCACTAAAGCTCTGGAAGCCCTCGGCGGCAAGCCCGACCTGCGCATGGGCATCAAAAAGGACGGCCCGGTGATCACCGACCAGGGCAACATGATTTTGGACGTCAAGTTTGATGCGATCGACGACCCTGCGGGTTTAGAAAAGACCATCAACAATATCCCCGGTGTGCTCGACAACGGCCTGTTTGTGGGCGTAGCCACCGAAGTGCTGGTGGGTGAAGTCAAGGACGGCCAGGCTAGCGTTCGCAAGCTGTAGGGATTGCAAATTCCAGTTTGAAAATAGCCGAGGGCTAAGCGGAGTCGCAGCCCTCGGCTATTTTTGTGCTCAGGTGTAGCAGAGTTGGCAGATGTAATCGGCTTTAGGCGCGATCGCCCGGTTTTTTTAAGGAAATACGTGATTCCGCATGCTTAGCAGTTAGCCGTCCTACACTGCTCATACCCAATCGGCCTAGGGTGAAGGGTTAGTGTTCTACAGCCAGCAATCAACGCTATGGGTTTTTTAACAGATTGGCGCCCTCAGAGGCGACGGCTTAGACACTGGCTGCTGCTGGGGTTGTCAGTGGCGCTGCTGGTAATGGTGCCACCGGCCCTAGCGATTGCAAATTCCTCGGGGCCGGAGCCAGCCGCCGTTCTCCCCGAGGTGGTAGCCATCATCTCCAACTCCCAGGCCATCAGGCCCCTATTTTTTGGATCTGATCAAACAAACCACTTGATATGGCGAACCCGTTTGCTGTTATTGCTTACTCATTCATAAGTAATCCTTTCTCATAATCAAGTAACGTGAAAGCGTTTGTTGTTGATGAGCACCTATCTGTTGAGTACGGGAACCCGTTTGTTGATATTGCTTACCCATTCATAAGTAACGCTTTCACGTTATTAGAAAAGGTGAAAGCGTTTATGATTAGTGGGTACTCATCAATTAATTTTGGGTTCCACTTTTAAGAAAATGCCTACCCAGAAGACGAGTGCCTTTGTATCCCATAGATGACCTTGGGTGTGCAAAAGGCACCCGTCCCCTTTAAGAGGAGACCCGATTCGCTAAGAGGTCAGATGACTGTTAGGTGCACAGCAGAACCCTTAAGCAGCGTTGAAGGTACCTGACCCCTAGACTTACTCTCTACTGCTTAACCTTAAGCGGCTGCTTAGGAGTGGAGTAAAGTTTGGGGTTGGGAATTGGAGCTTCACCCTCAGGACCTTGAGGCTCTGGATTTTCCAGATATTCAAACTCGCCTTTGCCATCAGGGCTAGGGCCTTTTGCCCAACGACCTTGGTTGCTGTCGGTGCCTTCTGACAAATTCCAGAACTGGTAAGAGACGTCCTGTTTCTCCTGCGATCGCGGGAATTGACTGGGCACCGGCATTTCTTCTAACCCATCGGCCTTGAGTTCTTCGATCGCCGCTAACCACTGATTTTGGTGCATAGTATCGCGGGCAATCATGTAGCTCAGGGTGTCTTTTACGCCGGGGTCGGTAGACATTTCATACAGACGGATGGCCTGTAGACGACCCTGGGCCTCGGCCTGCACGTTGGAGTAAAAGTCAGCCATCAGGTTGCCTGAGGCCACAACGTAGTTACCGTTCCAGGGATAGCCCGTGCTGTCGGCGGGCAGCGCCCCACCACCAGTCACAATGGCATGTTTGGGATTCATGCTAGACATAATGATGTCTTCAGTTTTCATGCCGCCCAGCACCCCTTCTACAATGGGGTCCATAGCGGATTTTTCTTGAACATCCGCAGGGGCTTTGTCAACCAAATGAGCAATCATATTGGCCAGCATTTCAACGTGGCCAATCTCTTCGGTGCCAATGTCGAGCATCATATCTTTGTATTTTGCAGGACCCCGGCAATTCCAGCCTTGAAGGAGGTACTGCATCATGACAGTCATTTCACCGAAAGGCCCACCAATCAGCTCTTGTAGCTGTTTTGCGTAAACCGGATCGGGCTTGTCAGGCTTGGTGAAATATTGCAGGCGCTTCTTGTGGTAAAACATGCATTTTTTCTGGTGAACAGCATTGGAAAGAGCATTAGAAGTCTGCTCCTCTACTGCCTTCATGGTTGCGAAATGAAAAGGGTTTCTTATCTCTCAAAGGGGTCATTAAAATGTGCTTTTGCTCGATCTTCCCCCATAGCTGTAGGGGGACTCCTGCTAAAGGTTTATTCGCCCCTCTGGCTAATTTAGTAGAGCACTTTAGTCGCCGTGGGCACATTAACGCTCGGCAGGCAAAGCATTCCTACAATCTCCTCTCAGTTCACCCCTGCCCTAGGCGCACCTTTACAACCAGCAATCCCTTGACTACCGTGAGGGATAGCCCTTTGTTTTGTGAATTCATCTCCTATGCAGTACCGCCGCTTTGGTCGCACTGAGCTTCAGATGCCCGTATTCTCCTGCGGTGGCATGCGGTATCGGCACTCGTGGAAAGACGTGCCGCCGACGGATATTCCCCGCCAGAATCAGGAGAATTTAGAGGCCACGATTCGCCGGGCGCTGGCGGTGGGCATTAACCACATCGAAACCGCGCGGGGCTACGGTACATCCGAAGTTCAGCTGGGACAGATTTTGCCGGGCTTAGATCGAGAAAGCCTGATTGTGCAAACCAAAGTCTCTCCCACCGCCGACCCCGCTGAGTTTCGCCAAAACCTGACTCAATCGCTAGCTAACCTGCGGTTAGACACCGTTGATCTGCTCGGGCTCCACGGCATCAACACGGCTGAAATCTTAGATTGGACCCTGCGCCCCGGCGGCTGCATGGAGGTGGCCCGCGAGTTTCAGCGGCAGGGGCGGGTGCGGTTTATTGGTTTCTCGACCCATGCACCAACGGCGGTAATTCAGCAGGCGATCGCATCCAACCAATTCGACTACGTCAACCTGCATTGGTACTACGTCAACCAGGACAATTGGGCTGCGATCGACACCGCCCAGCGCTACGATGTCGGCGTCTTTATTATCAGCCCATCCGATAAGGGGGGGCATCTATATAGCCCGCCCGCCAAGTTGATAGACCTGTGCGACCCGCTCAGCCCGATCGTGTTCAACGATCTGTTTTGCCTCAGCCACCCTCAGGTGCATACCCTCAGCATTGGAGCGGCGCGGCCCACCGACTTTGATGAGCACCTCAAGACGCTGCCCCTGCTGGAAGACGCCGATGCGCACCTCAAGCCTGTGCTCGATCGCCTGCATCACCATGCCCAAACCGTACTGGGCGAAGACTGGCTCCGCACCTGGGCGATCGGGTTGCCCAGCCCCGACGACACCCCTGGCAATATCAACATCCCCGCCATTTTGCGGCTGCGCAACTTGCTGCTCGCCTTTGATATGGAAGACTACGCCAAGGCCCGCTACAACATGCTGGGCAACGCGGGTCACTGGTTCCCCGGTGAAAAGGCCGAGAACTTGAGTCAGGTGGATCTTTCTGAATGTCTGCGCCGCAGCCCCCACGCCGAGAAGATTCCGCATCTGCTGGCCGAGACCCACACCGCATTGGCTGGTCAAGCGATGGCTCGACTGTCGAATGCCTAATGGTTTTGAACGTTGAGTATGCGGTTAACCATGTAGGTCGAGTGGCGCGCTAGCAGAACCCAACAAAACACAGTCTGGCGTTAGGTTTTTTCCTCCGGAGACGCTCCGCAAACACTGCGTTTCACCCAACCTACAGGAGTGCCCAATTCTTAACTTGACAAAGCCTTTACCCTTTGGGCGATCCAAGGGCTTCATCATATATTGTTTGAGAATCCTCTCAAATTCAGAACTTTTGTGAGAAGAGATTTTAAGACTTTGTTAAGATAAACACAAACGCACAGGAGAACCATTCCCCATGCCTCACACCTCTTCTCAAAAGTCCGTCGTTATCTCTCCCTCCATTCTCTCGGCTGATTTTAGCCGCCTGGGTGAAGAGATCAAGGCCGCTGATGAAGCCGGTGCTGACTGGATTCATGTGGACGTGATGGATGGTCGCTTTGTGCCCAATATCACCATTGGCCCCCTGATTGTCGAGGCGATTCGCCCCGTCACCCAAAAGCCCCTCGACGTGCACCTGATGATCGTCGAGCCCGAAAAGTATGTCGCCGATTTTGCCAAGGCTGGCGCTGACATCATCACTGTTCATTGCGAGCACAACGCCTCACCCCACCTGCACCGCACCCTGGGCCAGATCAAAGAGCTGGGCAAAGAGGCGGGCGTGGTGCTCAACCCCGGCACCCCGCTGTCGCTGATCGAGAATGTGCTCGACCTCTGCGATCTGGTGCTGATCATGAGCGTTAACCCCGGCTTCGGCGGCCAGAGCTTCATCCCCACCATGGTCGACAAAATTCGTGCCCTGCGCACCATGTGCGACGAGCGCGGTCTAGATCCCTGGATTGAAGTGGATGGTGGTCTGAAGGCCAACAACACCTGGCAGGTGCTGGAAGCTGGAGCCAATGCGATCGTCGCTGGTTCAGCGGTGTTCAACGCGCCGGACTATGCGGCGGCGATCGAAGGCATTCGCCACAGCAAGCGCCCTGCCCCCGAACTAGCTGCCGTCTAGCTCGGTCAACTGTAAAATTTAACACCGTCTACTTTCCTGCGATGTAGACGTCGAGGGGCGAGATCAGTGTCTAAACTGACTCCCCCTTTTTGTTGTGGGGAAGCGTCAGCCAAGACTATTCAGGATTTCCAGAGCCCAGGCCTACTATTATCCTTTACCCTTCTTGCTTTCGCGATGTCAGGTTGGTTTTTCCCTGCTGGTCAAGGTTATTGCCTTCGGTTGGCTCAAGTGTTGAATGAGGTCTTTTTGCACCTGCTGGTAGAGGTCGTCGCTTTCGTTCTTAAAGGCCACGACGCCGTACACTTGAACCGATTCTTGCTCACGCCCGGCCAAAAAGTGCGTACCGTGGTCGACGGTGATGATGTGATCTTTCACCAGGTCGTAGCAGGGCTGAGTGATGAGCAGATCGGTGCCAATCATTTTGGTCAACCCCTCGATGCGGCTGGCCACGTTCACGGTGTCGCCAATGGCGGTGTATTCTAGCCGCTGCACCGAACCCACATTGCCTACCACCAGCTCGCCGTAGCTAATGCCAATGCCGTTGAAGAGTGGCGGCAGTCCTTTTTCTTTGAGAGAGACGCGCAGAGTGGCGAGTGCCTTTCGCATGGCTAGAGCGGCGGAGACGGCCCCCAAGGCGTCCTGCTCTGGCCCAAGGGATTTGGGGGCACCAAACTCGGCCATCACCGCATCGCCAATAAACTTGTCGATGGTGCCCCGGTACTCCAGAATGGCGGCCACCATCACATCTAGGTAGGAGTTGAGCAGGCTGACGGTTTCAACTGCTCCCAGCTGATATGAAATGCGGCTAAACCCGCGAATATCTGAAAACAGCACCGCCGCCTGAAACTTTTGCCCCACGGTGAGGCTGGTAAAGTCCTCGGGCTGGTTGAGAATCTCTTGGGCCACCGACGGGGCCACATAGCGCTCTAGGGTGCGGCGCAGGCGCTGTTCTTCGAGTCGGTTGCTGACAGCCCCGGTGGCTATGTAGGTGACACCGCCCATGCCCAGACAGGCGACGGGGATGGCGACGGGCATGAGGCGATCGCGGTGCACCATCAGCAGGTACGCGAGCGCTCCCCAGGCGGCGATTGCGCCCACAAAGCTCACCAGTCTGGGCACGGGCTGCGTAAAGCGGTAGCCGAGCCCCAGACCGATGGCGCCAATAGCGATCGCCGTCAGCAAGCCCTGAGCTAGGGGGTTAGCGATCGCAGCGTTGACCACCCGGTCCTCCATCAGCGCGGCCAGGGCGTGGGCGTGGATTTCAACCCCTGGCATGGCCTCATCGCTGGGGGTGCGCTTGCGGTCTTGAAACGACGTGGCCATAGGGCCAATTAGCACGATTTTGCCTTCAAACTGATCGGCGATTAGGGGCCAGTTGGTGGGGTCAAGCAACTGCACAAACGACACCACCGGGAAGCTGCCCGCCGGGCCGTAAAAGAAGAGCTGTTGGCTCTGGCGCTTTGGGCTGGGATAGTTGGCTGCCGCCAGGGTTGCCCCTGCCAGAGACGGTAAATTATCAGAGAATTGGTGGGCCTGCCGCAGGGTGGCAATGCCGCGATCGGGAAAGGCGCGATGCTTGCCGTCGGCATCGACCTCTAAGTTAATGAGGCCCACCTGGGTCTGGCTGCTATAGACGGGCTGTAACAGGTTAGTAAATAGACCAAAGTCGCTGCTCGACACGTCGTAGGCGGCGGCTAGGGCCACGCGATCGCCCCACCGAGCCAGAGTTGCGTCTAAAGCTGCATCATCGTCGGGTCCGTAGCCGCTAGGATCAACCAGCAGCACATCAAGGGCCACGGCCTTAGCCCCAGCGGCCATCAATTGCTCAATCGCCTGGGCATAGGCTTGGCGCTGCCAGGGCCAGATCGCTAGGGGTTCCAAAAACGGATAGCGTTCTGGCTCGGCCTGGTACAGATCGCCCTGGGCCAACGAATATTCGTCAATGCCCACAATCACAATTTCCTCGGGTGGGGCCACCGGCCCCCGCAGCCGCAGCAAAAACGACTGAGCCTGACCCTCAATCAGCACAATCCATGGGTGCTGGGAAGTCAGGGCGATCGCCCCAAACACCGCCCAGCTCACCATCAGCCCGTGCCCAAGCTGGAAGATACGTCGATAGGATTTAACCATGGCAACCGCTCCCTAAGACGCCAACGCTGAACGAGTGGCTCTGGCACAACTCAGAGCCTGGCAGCACCCCTATTCCCCACCATCTGCAAGCTTCCCATGCTGGAAGCTTACCTCTAGAACGGAAAGGGAAATCGGATTGGCGGGGTGGGAATGGAGGGCACCCAATAGTAGGGCAACGGCACCCCTGGAAACAGCTGCTCGAAGGAGCGGCGCAGGTTAGCCATGCCAGGTATTTCTACCGCAAAACCGTCAATTAGCGGGCCTTCTAGCAGGTCAATAAAATCCTCTGGGCTAAGGGGCGTAACCACCGCCTCGTCGTCCTCGGCATCCACGATGACCTGCTGTCCCTCCGCCAGGGTAATCGAATCCGCTGGCGCAAAGTCTATGGTTTCTGACTGGGTCGCGTCAGCCGGTGCTGGTTTAGAGTCTTCGCCATCAACGGGTAAAGAGCTGTTTTGCTTTGGTGCGGCAAGGAAACCGAGCGGTCCAGTGAGCGGCCCGGTTGGTGGGATTGTTGGCCCGGTTGGCGTAGTTGGTTCAGGGGTGATGACGGGGTCAGGAGTGATGACGGGCTCAGGGACGACAGGTTCAGGGGTGACGACAGGGTCAGGGGTGATGACAGGCGATGGCTCCGTCGGCTGGGAGGACGGCATAGGGTTAATAAAGGGGACCACCGGGTCGGTGTTAGGCACCGTCGGGTCTAGGGATGGATCAAGCGGGTCAAAGTCGCCCGTCATTGCGTCAACGGGCTCGGGGTTGGCATGGCGCTCCACGACGACTTCCCCCTCGAACACCTGAACAATGGTTTCCCCAGTTTCAGTGACTTCGATGGTATAAATTGTGCCTCGCACTCCGGCGACGACTGAGGTCGAGCAGCCGTTGAGGTTACCGTTGACCAGCAGCGTACCTCGGGTGAGCTGAGCACATTGCCCCACCACTAAACTAGAGTTGTGGGCCAAGCGCGCTACAGCCCCATTGTTGAACCGCAGCGATGCTCGGGCATCCCTTGTTCTGACTTGTTGGCGCTGCTGGACCACGCTGTTGACCTGGGCTGCGCGGTTTTGAATGTAGACCTGGTTGCTGTCTAAAATTTCGGTCACGGTAGCGGCAGAGATCGACTGGCCCTGGGCCCGCTGCCCCGGTATGGCTAGCAGGCTACTGCCCACCAGCGCTGCCCCCATGAGTCGCGCAAACCGTCCCCAGCTCGTGCTGGATTGTAGTCTAAGCCCCGATAACCAAAAAGACGCCATCATAAGTTCCACTGAGTTGCCTTGATAGGATCTATACACAGGCAATATCCGAAATTCAGCATAGATTGCGAAACTTAACCTGCTAAAAAGCTAGCTGAACACGTCGGGCTGATTGGGGTCGTGCACCTGGCCCAGGTTAGGCAACAGAGCGCTGACATCATCGGGTGACTCGGCAATCATTGTGAGTAAGTCATAGGCATCTATCGACTTGCCGGTTTGCGCCGACAGGCGATGGGCGTAATAGCGCAACTGGGCCATAATGCGCGGTTCGGCCTGGCGCAGATACATGCACAGGCAGGCCCGCGCCTGGGCTTCTGAATCGCGCCCCAAAAAGTAGGCTAGGGCTGCCAGCAGATCGCGCTCGTAGTCGGGCAGGGTTTGGGGATCGATGGGCATGGTGAGGTGAACACGATTGGTTTAAGCACGAACCGTTGAGGGTTGATTTTGATACTACCCTTTCGTCCGAGAGGCGAGCTAAGCGCGGGCCTCGCCGCAAACTCGTTCCTCAAAACGGGACGTTGCGACAAAGGCACCAGACAAGCTGCCCGGTGCCTTTATCGCATCACTCAATCGACGGGTTGGCTAGCTAGAACCACTAGCCAGGGGTGGCTGGGGCGCGGGCCTCGCCTTTTTCGAACACTTTCTCGGTAATCAGGCGTGACCCCTGCTTGCGGGTGAGGTAGTTGGCTACCCACTGGGTCATCACCATGAGCTTGTTGTCAAACTCAATTAGATAAAAGATGTGCACAAACAGCCACACAAACCAGGCAAAAAAGCCGGTGAGCTTGGCCCAGGGCAGATTGACGACGGCGGCGTGACGACCAATTACCGCCAAGCTGCCGGTGTCTTTGTATTCAAAGGGAGGCAGGGTTTCGTTTTTGAGCTGTTTTTGAATCAGCCGGGCCACATATTTGCCTTCCTGCATCGCTACGGGGGCCACTCCCGGCAGGGGACGGTTCCCCTCCGGGGAGGCTGCGCCAACGCCTTGGTGGGCGAAGTGGGCCAGGTCACCGACCACAAAAATATTTGGATGGGTGGGTAGGCTGAGGTCATTGCCAACCATGACTCGGCCTGAGCGATCGCGCTCAGCCCCAGTGCTCTCAGCCAAAATGCCGCCCATGCCAGGGTCACGCACTCCGGCCGCCCAAAGCACAGTACCCGCCTGCAAGGTCGTGACCTCATCCCCCTGCTTGAGGGTGATCTGGTGACCCGAAATATCCGTTACTAGAGACTGGGTCAGCACCTCGACGCCCATTTTCTCTAGGTCGGCGTTGGCCCGAGTTGATAACTCAGGCGGGAAGGGCGGCAGCACCCGATCCATACCCTCGATCAATAGAATGCGGCTATCGGTGGTGTCAATGTGGCGAAAGTCATTGGGCAGGGTGTGGAAAGCCAGCTCAGCTAGCGCTCCGGCCAGCTCTACCCCAGTGGGGCCGCCGCCCACAATCACAAACGTGAGCAGAGTTTGTCTAAGCTCGGGGTCAGCGGTGTTCTCGGCTTTTTCAAAGGCGGCAAAGATGCGTCGCCGCATTTCTAGGGCGTCTTCTACGGTTTTGAGACCAGGGGCTACCTCAGCCCAGTCGTCACGGCCAAAGTAGAAGTGGCTCATACCCGTGGCCACAATTAGGCTGTCGTAGGGCACAACGCGGCCATCGGCGAGGCTGACCATCTGCGGGCCAGGGTCGACATTGGTGACTTCCCCCATCAGCACCCGAGTATTCTTTTGGGCGCTGAGGATGCTGCGCAGGGGGGAAGCAATGTCGCCGGGGGAGAGGCCGCCGGTGGCCACCTGGTACAGCAGCGGCTGAAACAGGTGGAAATTACGCTTGTCGATTAGGGTGACTTCCACGTCGGCACGACCGAGCTGCTGGGCGGCGTAGAGACCGCCAAAGCCGCCTCCAATAATCACCACCTGATGCTTGCCGGAGGTAACGGGCGGCACCTCAACGGTGGGGGAAGCGTCTTCGCGGGCTGTGTCTTGGGCCCTAGCGGCTTGGTCGGAGCGTGAGACAGTCTGCATGGCAATACCAGGGAAGCAGGTTGTTACTTTTCGTTATAAAGCAGGATACCGCTAAATACTGTGCGCTGTGCTATATCCGTGCAGCTCCATGCAGCCTGTGCAAGATTATGACAAGTTGAGTCTGAGGGGTTTCGATCGCAGGGGCCGGGCTGATAGATTAAAAGATCTGATTTTTGTGGGCCCTACTCGATCAATCTGGACAATGTCGCGTTTGGGCTGCGGTAAGGGGGCTAAAATTTGGGGAGCTTTCCTGCGCTTCGGTGACGGGGTGAGGAGGGCCGACCTCGCGATCGCAGGGAGACAAGAAATACGGCTATGACGCTGATCGTACAGAAATATGGCGGCACCTCTGTGGGCACCGTGGAGCGCATTCAGGCGGTGGCCCAACGGATCAAAGCCACGGTAGAGGCTGGGCACTCGGTGGTGGTGGTGGTGTCGGCCATGGGCAAAACCACTGACGGCCTGGTGAAGCTCGCCAACGATATTACCGATCAGCCCAGCCGCCGCGAAATGGACATGCTGCTCTCCACTGGCGAGCAGGTGACTATTGCTTTGTTGACCATGGCCCTGCACGCCCTGGGGCAAGACGCCATTTCCCTTACGGGGGCCCAGGTGGGCATTGTCACTGAGGCTGAGCACACCCGCGCCCGCATTCTAAAAATCAAAACCGATCGCCTCAAGCGCCACATTGACGAAGGCAAGGTAATTGTGGTGGCTGGGTTCCAGGGCATTAGCCAAACCTCGGATCTAGAGATCACCACCCTGGGGCGGGGCGGATCTGACACCTCGGCGGTGGCCCTG
Organism: Nodosilinea sp. WJT8-NPBG4; assembly: GCA_019359285.1. Classification (GTDB taxonomy): domain Bacteria; phylum Cyanobacteriota; class Cyanobacteriia; order Phormidesmidales; family Phormidesmidaceae; genus Nodosilinea. The sequence continues at coordinate 22,772 of JAHHHQ010000064.1, read as the reverse complement.
GCGGCGGCCCTAGGGGCCGAAAAGTGCGAAATCTATACCGATGTGCCGGGCATTCTCACCACCGACCCGCGCCTGGTGCCCGAGGCCCAGCTGATGGATGAGATTACCAGCGACGAAATGCTGGAGCTGGCTAGCTTAGGGGCCAAGGTGCTGCACCCCCGCGCGGTAGAGATCGCTCGCAACTACGGCGTCACCCTGGTGGTGCGATCGAGCTGGACCGATGAGCCAGGCACCCGCGTAATTTCTCCGCGACCCCAGCCTCGACCCCTAGAGGGGCTAGAGCTAGCCCAGCCGGTGGATGCTGTGGAGTTTGACACCGACCAGGCCAAGGTGGCGCTGCTGCGGATTCCCGATCGCCCCGGCATTGCCGCCCGCTTGTTTGGCGAACTGGCTACCCAGGCGCTGAATGTGGACTTGATCATTCAGTCTATCCACGAGGGCAATACCAACGACATTGCTTTCACCATGGTCAGGGCAAACCTCAATCGGGCTGAAGCGGTGGCCGAGGCCATTGCCCCAGCGCTGCGCAGCAACCCCACCGACACCACCCAGGCGGAGGTGATGATTGACCAGCGCATGGCCAAAATTAGCATTGCCGGGGCGGGCATGATTGGTCGCCCCGGGGTGGCCGCCAAGATGTTCTCCTCCCTAGCCGCGGCGGGGATCAACATTCAGCTGATTTCAACGTCAGAGGTAAAGGTCAGCTGCACGATCGATGTGGCAGACTGCGATCGCGCCATTGCGATCCTCTGCGAGGCCTTTGAGGTTATCTCGTCTCCCATGCCCCAGGGCGCATCGCCCACGGCCGTCGAGGCCCCAGTGGTGCGCGGCGCGGCTCTAGACACCAAGCAGGCTCGGGTTGCCATTCGCCACGTGCCCGACCGCCCTGGGATGGCGGCCTACATCTTTCAGCTGCTGGCCACCCACGGGGTCAGTGTAGACATGATTATTCAGTCGCAGCGCTGCCGTCTGGTGCAGGGTCATGCCTCCCGCGATATTGCCTTTACTGTGGCCCAGGGTGACGCTCAGACCGCGAAAATTGTGGTGGAGTCGGCCGCCGCTGAGCTGGGCCTGGGAGATGTGGCGGTGGATGAGGCGATCGCCAAGGTCAGCGTCGTTGGCACCGGCATGATCTATGCTCCTGGCGTAGCCGCGCGCATGTTCAAAGCGCTCTCAGAGCAGGGCATTAACCTGCAAATGATTGCTACCTCAGAGATCAAAATTAGCTGCGTCGTGGCCGAAGATGAGGGCGTTACGGCTCTGCGAGCTGTGCACAACGCCTTTGGCCTAGCGGGGCTAGAGCGCACGGTGGTACCCGCCTGAGAATGTTGACCTGATCCCAGGCGTCCAGGCCTTTTGGCAGCACCCCTGAGGTTACAGATGGCAGTGGCTGAGTAGGTAGTTTCTCTAGGAGCAGGCTTGGTTGATGCGTTTGTCACGCAGGGCTTTGCAGACAGCGCTTCCCAAAGGAAGGCCTTCGCTCCTGGGGAACCCACGACAAATCTAGCAGCGCCCCTCGGGGGTTGTTTTGGCCACAGTTTGGCTTAAAAACCAAAAAACACCGATGCTTACAGCGGTGCTAGTCCCCTAAGGGGGGCAAAAGTATAGCTTTCACAAAAGGCTTTGCACGACCGAGGGGTGCTAAACCTTGCTAGGAACCACTTTCTTAGCACCGACAGGCTGAACGCGGAACTTGACCAGGTTGGCCAACTCTTGCAGTTGGTGAATGGCTTCAGCCCCTTCTAGCTTCATCAGCTCGCGGTCATCGCGCATTTCGGTCCAGGTGATGCCGTAGTCGGACACCAAAAAGCGAATCAGGTGGTCATCGCCCAGGCTCACCATAAAGGAGGCGCTGTTCATTTGGCCGCCACAAGTGTAGCAGGAGGCTAGATAGCCCATTTCCTCAAGCACGGTGGCCAGTGCTTGCAGGTTCATAACCAGGTCTCTAACAAATTGACGGTGCTGCTCGGCTAGTCTGACAAACATAACGACACTCCTCGTTACCCATAAAAATTGTAGCCCAAAAATTAATTAATTCTTAAGATACTAAATATGTTGCTCACCTTCTGGTTAAGCAATCCATCCATCTTAGCTACCCTGACGCAGATTTGCCCTCTTCGACGCTAAATCTATTTCTCACTGATTGTCATACCTCCGCAGACATAAGCTGCGAAGGCATTTTGTAGATTGTGAAAACTTGAGAACTTGTGCGCTCTAACGTGAAGGCGGGCCGTAGCGGTGGTCTGAAAATGCACTTTGCATAGGGTAGACAGTAAATTGAGCCCCTACGGTAGCTATCACAACTAAATGGCGATTTCTGGCGACAATGTCATGCAACCTTATAAATCTGCCGTGGCCAAGCTTGAGGGTTTGATGGCCCAGGTGTGGTCTTCTGCCAGCTTTAGGGTGGTTTGGTGATAGCCAACCAGCGATTCGCGGTGGCCGACACTGATAAATGTAGTGCCGCTATGGTGCAGGTAGTCGTAAAGCTTAGCCTCGTTGGCCAGATCGAGGGCGCTGGTAGCCTCATCGAGAATGGCAAAGTCAGGCCGGCTAACCAAAATGCGGGCGAAGGTGAGCCGTTGCTGCTCGCCTAAGGAGAGCACGTCGCCCCATTCTTCTACAGCATCAAAGCCACCGAAACGCTCGACTAAGTTCGCCAGATTGACTTTCTCGAGGGCGACCTGAAGACCAGCATCGTCTACAACTTGACTGGTGTTGGGGTAGAGCAGCTGCTCTCGCAGCGTGCCGAGAATCATGTAGGGCTTCTGGGGCAAAAAGAGAATGTTGTCTAGCTCGGGGCGGTAAATGGTGCCGCTGCCGGAATGCCACAGGCCTGCGATCGCCCGCAACAGCGAACTCTTGCCGCAGCCGCTCGGCCCCACAATCAGCAGCCCGGTTTGGTCAGGGATATCTATAGAGAGATTTTCGACTAGGGTGCGCTGGTAGTTGGGGGTTTGCAGGGTGAACTCTTTCAGCGCTAGAGATGCGGCGGTTTCGATGGCGATCGTTGGATGGTCAAGGGATTCTGTAGAGTCTTCCGCCGTGGAATGGTCTAGGGATGCTAAGGGTTCCGCTGTTTCAGCTTCGGGCTCTAGATGGTTGAGGGCTTCGGCAAAGCTGTAGAGACGGTCGATACCGGCCCCAAAAGAGGTCAGCTCTGAGAATCGGGCCACCACGACGTTGAGGGAAAAGAACACTCGCACGAAGGCTCCCTGAGCCTCGGAGACCTTGCCCACTTCGAGATCGCCGGAAAACACCGCCGGGGCCACCACGATCGCCGGCAGTACAAAGGGAATAAATTCGTAGGCGTTGGTTAGAGCGTTGAGGTTGAGTTCCCAGACGATCAGCTTTTTGAAGTTGTCGAAGGCGGCCATGAAGCGGTTATTCACCTGGCTGGCCTCTTGGGCTTCGCCTCGGTAAAAGGCAATCGCCTCGGCGTTTTCGCGAATCCGCACCAGGCTAAAACGAAAGTTGGCCTCGCGTTTTAGCTGCTCAAAGTTAAGCCGCACCAGGGGCTGACCAAAGATCACCACCGTCACCAGGGTGCCCAGCAGGGCATAGAGCACCAGAAACCCCACCAGGTTTTTGGAGATGCCCCACAGCACGCCGCTAAAGGCGATTACCTGCAAGACAGAGCTAACGACGACTAACAACAGCGCCAGGGACTGCTGGGTGAAATTCCTTACATCTTCGGCAATGCGCTGGTCGGGGTTGTCGATGTCGGGGTGAAACTGCTGAATGTCGTAGAAGGCGCGATCGCCAAAGTAGTCAGCCACAAACCGCCCGGTCAGCCAGCGCCGCCACTCTAACCCCAGGCGCTTTTGCAGATAGTCGTAACCGGCCATCAGCGGTGCGTAGGCGACCAGCACGCCGACAAACACCAGCACCGTCTCCCAGAAGCGGGCTTCGTCTTTGGCCGAGAGGGCTGAGATCAGCACGCCACGCTTGTTGTTGAGCACCACGCTGAGGCCGGTGTAGCCCAGCAGAAACACCGCAATCAGCAGCAGCAGGCCCCCGGCTTTCCACTTTTCGTCGCCAAACCAGTAGGACTTGGCGATCGCCCAAAACCGTCTGAACCCTTTCAGGTTAAATCGTTCCATGCCGGTGCAAAATCTCCCGCTGCGCGAAGGGTGCTTTGGGGATCTTACAAAACTTAAACCTTTCCTGCCGGGTCACTGGGGCGTCAGGGCTCCCATTTTGCCGCTTTGGTAGTCGGTTACGGCTTGGTAGATTTCCGCAGAGGTGTTCATCACAAAAGGGCCGTGGCCAACGATGGGCTCGTCGATGGGCTGGCCGCAAAGCAGCAGGGCGGTGGTGTCTTGCTGGCAGTCGAGGGTGAGGGTGGTGCCAGCGCGATCGCAAATGCCAATTTCTGCTTCTGCGATCGGCTCTGACCCACCGATGCTTACGGCTCCTTTCAGCACAACCAGAATCGTGGTGTAGCCCTCAGGCAAGTCCAGACTTACCTGCTTGCCCCCGGCCAGCCGCAGATCCCAGAGGTGGATGGGGGTGAAGGTTTGCGCTGGCCCTTTAGCTCCCTGAAACTCTCCGGCGATCACACGTAGGCTGCCCTGGCCATCGGGCAGCTCTACGGTGGGAATGCGATCGGCGGTAATGCCTTGGTAGCGGGGCGCAGACATTTTGTCTTTGGCAGGCAGATTTACCCACAGCTGCACCATCTCAAAGGGGCCGCCATGATGGGCAAAGTTTGACCCGTGGAATTCTTCGTGAACCAGACCCGCCGCTGCCGTCATCCACTGCACATCCCCAGGGCCAATGATGCCGCCGCCGCCAGCAGAGTCGCGGTGCTCGACTTCGCCGTCATAGACAATGGTGACGGTCTCAAAGCCTCGATGGGGATGTTCGCCCACACCGCGCCGGGCAGTGGTCGGCGCAAAATTGGCTGGCCCCGCATAGTCGAGCAGCAAAAAGGGGCTAATGGTTTGGCCCAGACCGTTGTAGGCCATCAGCGTGCGCACCGGAAAGCCATCGCCTACCCAGTGGCGACCTTGGGTGCGCTGAATGCTGTGCAGGGTCTTGGCAGTGCTGGGTTGGTTGAGGGTCGGCATAGTGGCGGTCTAGCTGGTTGGATTTAAAAAAACTACAGGAGCTGGCTGAGATTTTCGTAGAGGGTTGCGATCTCACAGGTAAACCCAATACTAGAAAATTCAACAATGCTTCCTATTTGATAATTGTAGGGAATCCATAGGTTGTCTGACTTACGCTGAAATCGCTCAACTAACACCTGCTTTTGGTGAATGAGAACGTACTCTTCAAAGGCGGGGTTCGATTTGTAGTCAGCAAACTTATCTCCCCGGTCAAAAGCCTCCGTTGAATCTGACAAAACTTCGATAATGAGCTTGGGATGCACGATGAAGTCTTCATCAGAGCGGAGGTCGCGATCATCGCAGGTAACTGCTAGGTCAGGATAGTAGAACACCTTTAAAGCGGGCAGCCTCACCTTCATATCTGTGGCATAGGCAATGCAAGCGGTGCCGCGCAGGTGATTGACCAGCAATGCCGAGAGATTGCCCGTAATGATGACGTGCGCTTTGCTAGCGCCAGCCATCGCCACCATCTGACCCTGAAGGTACTCGTGCTTGATAGGGCTGATGTGCTCAAGCTGAAGGTATTCTTCAGCAGTAAAGTAGGCGTGGCTTTTGCTAACGGTCATAGTTGAGACTTATATCGCTAGCGGCAGGTATTATCTCCGGCTCCCTATTGATGATAGCGATGTTCTGCTTCGGCATTTTGACTAACTTCTGAAGCTCGTAGAATTGCCACTGTCCCATAGGTTCTTTAGCGTTGAGATAGAACTATCTGTCCATGACTTACATTAGTTTTAATCATGGACTAAACCCATGACAGCAATGTCCTTGCAGAACCCGCTATTGCCAATGCTGACGATCGCCCGCCGCCAACCCAAAATCATTGCTCTGCTGACGGCGCTGGGAGTAACCCTGATCGCTAAGCCGCTGGCTTCTGAAACGTTGCCCCTGCCTGACCACCTGGTTCCGTTGACCTCGGCAGAGGGTCAGAGGCTGCTACGAGACAGTGAGGCTCTGGCGGATTATGTACCGCTCACGAGCCAGTTTGTGACTCAGGTGAACCAGGCCTTTTGCGGGGTGGCGAGCATGGTGATGGTGCTCAACGCACTAGGGATTCCGGCTCCGCTAGCCCCAGAGTGGGAGCGGAATTACTTCACTCAGGAGAATGTGTTTAACGAGCAGACCGAGGCGATTATTGCTAGGGATGCGATCGCCCGTCAAGGCCTCACTTTGGCAGAACTTGCAGGGATTCTCGAAACTTATCCAGTGCAGGCCGAAATCCACCACGGCAGCGATGTGAGCCTAGAGGAATTTCGCAACTTGATTCGCGCCAATCTAGAGACCCCCGACAGCTACGTGCTGATCAACTACTTGCGCCGGGCGATCGGTCAGGAAAGCGGTGGCCACATTTCGCCCGTTGCTGCCTACGATGCTGACACCGACCAATTTTTGATTTTGGATGTGTCGCGTTACAAGTACCCACCCGTGTGGGTGCAGGCTGAAACGCTATGGGAGTCTACCAACACGATAGATTCGGTGTCGGGCAAGACACGGGGGTTTTTGCTAGTGCAGGCGCGGTAGCTAACTATTTCAGGTTTTCAATCCAGATGCTGTCGTCGCTGCCCGAGTTAGTGTAGACCGATAAGTCAACCTTCAAACAGCCGATCGCCCCGGTGCAGACGGTAGGCAATGTCGTAGGTTTGGGCCTGCGATCGCGTCGTTGGCGAGTGGGCCGCCAGGTATCGGGCCGCAGCTACCAGGGCATTGATGCCCTCAGGGCCGTGGTCCAGGGCCGCATAGAGCTGAAAGGCGGCTTCTAGGGATTGAATCACGTGGAAATTGCGATCTTCTCGCAGCATCAACTGACCCAGCCGCGCCATCAACCGCTGCGGGTTGCCACCGCTGTAGAGGTATTGGGCTACCAGCTTGCCCATGGCCTGCACCTGCTGTTGCCGATCCAACAAGTCTGACAGCTGCGTGAGCAGCGCCTCGGGGTCGTCTACGGTGTCGTTGGCATCGGGCAGGCGGGCCGAGGGCACGTTGAGGAAACGGTTTAGGTATACCGCCATGGCGGCATCAAAGACTCCCCGCAGCAGATCGGGACTAGGGCAGCGCGTCAGCCCCTGGAGTACCGCATTGGCGTAGGTAAAGGGGTGGTGGGCCGCGTTCCAGTCGCCGTGGTCGTTATTGGTGTTGAACTGAGCTACCCGCAGAGCCGCCGCGTAGGTGACGAGGCTGGCCAGTTGGGGCTCGGTGCAGCCCTGGCGGAGGGCGTCGACCAGAGCGGTTACGGTGGCCTGAGGGTCATCCCCCAGGAGCAAAGACAGTAGCTCAGATGCCCCTGACCATTGCCCCCGTTGAGCCTGGCCAGTCTCTAAGGTAGCAGGTAGGGCTGCAAAGGCGGTCTCTACCATAGCGACCAAATCCACCGGGTAGCGCCAGGCGTTAGCCTCTTCCATGCGAGTGGCCTGGGCTAGGCACGGCATCAGGCTGGCGAGCACGGGTTCTGCCTCCTGCCATTGCACCTGATCCAGTGCCTCCAGGGCCTTATTGATGAAATCTAGCGTATGGCCCTCGTCGAGGTAGCGATGGTCGGTGGCGGCAGCAAACAGCATCTCGGCAATTTGGGCGGGGGAAAGTTTAGCCCGGACGGCGGTTAACACACAGCGTTCTGCCGCCTCGCTGTCGCGCCGTTCAATGAACTGACGAAACCAAGCTTTGAGGGTGGCAAAGTCTGGCTGCGTCTGGAGCAGGGGATGCACGGGAAAGTGGGGCGGGGCCCCAGCACTGTCTCGGGCTACGGCAGATAAACCTTGATACAAAGCTCGCGGGCGATCGCCCTCCTCCAGGGTGGGCAGCAAATTCATCAGGGCCGTTAGGATGGTTAACCCCGTATCCCAGCCAGACTTGAGGTGGCGAGTGCCAAACGCCAACCCCACTTGAAAGGGCTCACGGGCGGGAACCTCCTCAGCCAGCAAGGCAATTACCGATTTGGCAATCACCAGCGACAGGGTCTGCTCCAGACCATCCTGGAGACGCTGTCGTTGGTGCGATCGCCCATCCACCTGGGGCGACAAATCCAGCCAGATCTCTCCGTCCTGAAGGTGCACCGGAAAGGCCCGCACATCATCAGCCCAGGCATCGAAAGTGCCACCGCTGGCCAGATCAAAGCGAGCATAGTGCCACGGACAGGTGAGAATGCCATCTTTGCAAACACTGCCCTGCAACGGAAACCCCATGTGGGGACAGCGGTTATCAATGGCATAGACCTGACCGTCGGTATAAAACAGGGCAATGATGTGCCCCTGCAACTGAACCCGAAGGCTACCTTTTTGAGCCAGATCGACTAGAGTAGCTGCACGAACTAGGGAAGTGGCAGAAGACACCGGCTGGGCCGTCCAGCATTTGTTGACGGCAGAAGCATATTGCAAAGTGTGTATGTCCCTAGCTCGTGCCAATAGCTGATGCTGCCCTAACACTTCACGGCGTAACGTCACCGTTGCGCCAGCCTCTGGCTTGCCGCAGGTGTCTCGCTTGGGCGGCGATAGTTGGCAGATTTCTCTCGCCTCGTACTAAGCGACAAGCGATCGCGCCACCGCCCTGTGCTTTTCCAGCACCACCGGCAAATCCAGCGTTAGCAATCCCTCGGGGTTGAGCACCTCTCTGCCGTGGATGAAGCTGTAGTCGACGCGATCAATCACGCAGAAAATTAGCGCGGCGACGGGGTCGTAGGCGGTGCCCGACAGCCCCAGGCGATCGAGATTCACGGTAATAAAATCGGCCGCCATGCCGGGGGCCAGGTAGCCAATATCGTTGCGACCTAGTACTTTGGCCCCGCCGCGAGTAGCAATGTCTAACGCTTCACGGGCGGTTAGCGCTCCGGCATCTTCTTCGCGCACGCGGGCCATGAGAAAGGCTTGGCGGGCCTCGGCTAGCAGGTGGCTGCCGTCGTTAGAGGCCGACCCGTCGACCCCTAGGCCCACGGGTACGTTCTGATCCAGCATTTTTCTGAGCGGGGCCATACCGCTGGCTAGTCGCATGTTGCTACAGGGGCAGTGGGCCACCCCAGTACCGGTCTGGCCAAAGCTGTGGATTGCTTTGTCGTCGAGCTTAACGCAGTGGGCGTGCCAAACATCTTCCCCCAGCCAGCCCACAGAGGCGGCGTAGTCGCCGGGGGTGAGACCAAAGGTATCTAGGCTGTAGGTAACGTCGGAGTTGTTTTCGGCTAGGTGGGTATGCAGCCGCACGCCAGGGTAACTGCGGGCCAGGGCGGCCGACTCGCGCATCAGCTCCGTCGAGACGCTAAAGGGCGAGCAGGGGGCCAGGGTAATGCGTACCAGGGCGTAGGGGTCGTTGTCGTGGTACTGCTCAATCAGCCGCTGGGAGTCTTTGAGGATGTTGGCCTCGGCTTCCACAATCGAGTCGGGGGGCAGGCCGCCTTTGCTTTCGCCCACGCTCATGCTGCCTCGGCTGGCATGGAACCGCAGGCCGGTTTGGCGCACCGCTTCGATTTCATCATCCAACGTGCAGTCGTTGGGGAAGAGGTAGAGGTGGTCGCTGGCGGTGGTGCAGCCCGAGTAGATCAGCTCGGCAGTAGCCACCTGGGCGCTGAGGGCGATCGCCTCAGGGGTGAGCTGCTGCCACAGTGGGTAGAGAGTGCTGAGCCAGTCGAACAGTGACGAGTTTTGTGCCCCCGGCACTACCCGAGTGAGGGTCTGAAAAAAGTGGTGGTGAGTGTTGACCAGGCCGGGCAACACCAGGTGGCGATCGCCCAAATCGAGCACCCGATCTGCACTCTGAGGAAGTTCTTCAGTAGTGCCCACCTGCTCAATCACGTGGTCGCGAATGAACAGCGCCCCAGAGCGAATTTCTCGCCGCTGGTCATCCATAGTGACCAGGGTATGAGCGTTTTTGACCAGAAGAGTTGGCACTGTGGGTAGCCCCGCGACGCAACGGTTGAAGCGGACTATAGCAGGTACCCCTAAATGGCAATATTTTTGCTTGGCTAAATTTAGATTTTGTGATGGTGAACGGCGTAGTAACGCTTTTTTATACGCCGCTTAAGGCTTCGCCTAGGAATCTAGAGGAAATACTTTGTTGGAGTTGTCATTGGAAGTAGAGCCGTAGACGATGTCTATATCGCCTTTACCAAAGAGCGCACGGCAAGAATTTCATCTGATCGCAGCGGTGCGATCGCTGATTTGGCAACTGTAACGACATCAATGGATTCGCCCAGAGCATTAAAGACTTCGAGAATATAACCATCTTCGCCATCTTCAGGATCTGGAACAGTGTCGATAAAGGTAGCAATATCGCCCTGTCTGAGGTTGTACTCAGGAAAGTCTCGATTGAGCGAGACGCGGCTATAAAGTGGAATTTTGGTCTCTTTCATCGTTTTGGCTTTAGAGTGACGAACTGAATGATGCCGTCTTTAGCACGTTTTATCCAAACTGTAACAACAAGCAGGGTGCCATTAGGGCCAATTAGCGGGCCTTCAATCAAGTAGTATGTGCCGTACTTATCCTGGCGGTCTGAGATAGCATCTTGGGTTTTTATCAAGTTGAAAATGGCTTGTTTAAGTCGGTTAGGATTGTCTTGAGTAAATCCGACTTGGGCAAGAAGTTTAGATTTGTCATCTTCTGAGCGTAGAACCAACAAGTAGTCAGTAAGCTTGGCCTCGGGAATTAGAATAGTTCCTTGCAGTTTCATTGTGGCTTTACTTTCGCCCAATCAAAATCTGGGCACCTGGTGCTTATCTAACGCTGACATTAGGACAGCCCAATAAATTTTTGAAATAGCTTTACCTTGTCGCCGTAGGGGGGGTAGCGCCAGTCCATATCCATCCAGAAGGGCTTTTTGAGCACGCTCTTGAGGTGTGAGAAAGTATTGAAGCTGTGCTGACCGTGATAGCTGCCGACACCGCTGCTGCCAACGCCGCCAAAGGGTAAATCCCAAATGGCGATCTGCAAAATCACGTCGTTGATGCACACTGAGCCAGCGGTAGTGCGATTGAGCACCTGTTCCTGCACCTGGCGATCGCGCGTGAATAGATACAGTGCCAGGGGCTTAGGCTGCTGGTTGACAGCGGCAATCGCATCCCCCAAATCCTTATAGGGGAGAATTGGCAAAATGGGGCCAAAGATCTCCTCCTGCATCAGCGAGGCATCCCAGCCGATGCCATCGATTAGGGTGGGGGCGATGTAGCGATCGCTCCGGTTATGCTGGCCCCCCGCCAGGATGTTGCCCTGGTTCAGCAGGCCCGCTAGGCGGTCAAACTGGCGATCGTTAACCACCCGCGAAAGATCAGGACTGGTGGCGGGGTCATCCCCATAGCAGGCCTGAATACGCTGCTGGAGCGCTGTCACCAGACCGTCCTTAACGCGCTCATCGACGAGCAGATAGTCGGGAGCCACGCAGGTCTGCCCAGCATTGAGAAATTTGCCCCAGACAATGCGCCGCGCTGCCACCTCCAGGTTGACGTCGGCATCGATGATGCAGGGGCTTTTGCCGCCTAGCTCCAGGGTGACTGGCGTGAGATGCTGGGCTGCTGCCTGCATCACGATCTTGCCGATCCGCTCGCCGCCGGTAAAAAAGATGTGGTCAATTTTTTCGGCTAGCAACGCTTGGGCGGTGTCGGTGCCGCCTTCCACCAGGGCCACGTAGGCTGGGTCAAAGGTGTCTGCTATCAGCCGAGCCAGCACCTTAGATGTGGCCGGGGACAGCTCCGAGGGTTTGAGCATGGCGCAGTTGCCGGCGGCGATCGCTCCCATCAGCGGCGACACAATCAGCTGAAACGGGTAGTTCCAGGGGCCAATAATCAGCGCCACTCCCAGAGGTTCGGGCTGCACCCAGGCCGAACCGGGCAGCTGGCTCAGGGGCAGCGAGGCCTTGCGAGGTTTGACCCAGCGGGGCAGATGCTTAATCACGTGATCAAGCTCGCTGATGGTGGCAACCTCGAAGTAGCCCTCAAACTCAGGGCGTCCTAGGTCTTGCCTGACCGCATCAATAATGTCTGCCTGATACTTAACGATCGCTGCCCGCAGTGCTTTGAGTTGGGCGAGGCGAAAGTCGAGCCCGCGAGTGGCCCCGGTGGCCCAGTAGGCCCGCTGACGTTGTAGTAGCTCGGCGACGGGAGTGGTGGCGGCAACGGTAGTCATGGTTAACCTCTAGCAGGGGGGCTGGTCTCGGAGCTAACTCATCTGCTTTATCCTACTAGAGAGCCACCTAAGGATTTGAACGTTTCATCATGCTGAGATCAGTTTTTCGTCTTGTCTTTGGGGTCGCTCTGGTTATGATGACTCTGCTGGGCAATGCATACCCCAGCGCTGCTGTTTCTTTGGATGATGGCCCGATGGGAGTACTACCGTTTATGGGCGGTTTGGCAGGTAAGCGCCCCACGAACTTAGGCGTCAAAGACGGTAAGCTGTCACCCTGCCCCGACACCCCCAACTGTGTGATCAGCGAGAGCGATGCCAATCCAAAACATGCGATCGCCCCCTTGGCCTATAGTGGCGACCCTGCCCAAGCTATGGCTCTGCTAGAGGCCGTGGTCAACGCCATGTCTCGCACCCAAATTATTGAGAAAACTGATCGCTACCTCTACGCCGAGTTCACCAGCAAGCTGATGGGCTTTGTGGACGATGTGGAGTTTTACCTTGACCCGTCTACGCCAGTCATTCAGGTGCGATCGGCGTCGCGCCTCGGTCAGTCTGATGGAGGGACAAACCGCAAACGCATAGAAGCCATTCGCCAAGCCCTTGTATCAGCATCGGTCGTTGAATAGACCAGATCCGCTCTAACTGCCTGCCGAAAAGATTTCCCTGGCCTAGGCCAGGGAAATCTTTTCGGCATATCTTCCAGGCTGGAGAGCTAGGGAAGACGGGATTTAGTCCTTAAAGATGGCGTTCTCAAGCTGCTGAAGGGCCACTTCTAGGTCGTCGTTGACGATTTGCTCGTCAAACTCTGAGGCGGCATCAATCTCAACCAGTGCCCGCTGAAGACGCCGCTGAATAGCATCGTCGGCATCCTTCCCCCGCAGGCGAATGCGGCTTTCTAGCTCTTCTAACGACGGGGGCAGCACAAACAGCTGTAGTGCATGGGGAAAGGTAGCACGCACTTGGCGAGCGCCCTCTAGCTCAATTTCTAAAATCACCCACTGGCCGGCTTCAATCTCTTTGATCACTGGGGTTTTAGGGGTGCCATAGAGGTTGCCCGCAAACTCGGCCCATTCCAGCAGTTCCCCCTGCTCGACCATGGCGCGAAATTCGTCGCGGCTGACGAAGTAGTAGTCTTGGCCGTTGACCTCGCCGGGGCGGGGCGATCGGGTGGTGGCTGACACCGACAGCTTGAGCGCCGGATAGCGATGGCGCAGCGCCCGCAGCAGCGTGCCCTTGCCCACCCCACTGGGGCCCGTAAACACGATCAGCCGACCCCGGCGAGGGGCGAGTTCGGTCTCGGTGGTGAGGCTAAGGGTTTCTGGGCTGAGGGTCTCTAAGGGTGCTGGGGTGCTGACGGTCATGGCGACGGCTTTATGGCTAAGATTTCTTATTCTAGTCAACCCAGAGCTTAGGGAAGGGCTAAATTCCAGATGACTTTAAACCGTCGGTAAATCAAACAGCACAGTGGTCATATAGCGCTCAGCCCAGACGTCGCCAAAGGCTTTTTCGAGCACTCGCCGAGTTTTGTCGTTCTTTTGCTGTTGCTCGCAGTAGTTGCGCTGGCCGGCCACAATGCTCTCTAGCTGGGCCGGAGTTGCCGGGGTGGCGATCGCCTGTTGGCAGTGCAGGGCTAGGTAAGTGGCAATCAGATCGATAAAAGCTGTTTCTTCCTCGGGGCTAGCTGGGCGAATAAACCGGCAGTAGGGCGAAAAAATGGTGCCCCAACCCGGCAGGTCGCGCTCCTCGCTAAAGCTCTGAGCCGGCAGAGCTTCCAAAACAGCGGTATAGCCCGCCGGCAGGACATTGCCCACGGGCGACAGATCGACAATCGCGGCGCTAATCTGCCCGCGTCCGCCCACCAGGTCACAGCCAAACATGGGCAGAGCGTATTCAGGGCGGGGAAACATCACGCAGTGCAAAATGTCCAGGTTGTTGCCCACGCGGGCCAGCTCTAGATGCAGCTTGCGAAACTGGGGGGTTTGATAGCACTGGTTCTCAATGGTCAGTCGTTCGCCCTCCAGGCGGCCCTCAATGTAGCCGAGATCCTCGGGCAGGTGGTAGGGCGATAGGTCGAGATACTGCCGCCAGGTGGCTTCAATGCGATCGGCTAAGCCCCGAATCATCGGGTGCTGCTGGTCGCGTAGGGAGATTGGAGTTGGGGCCACCATAACACCCGAGTAAACAGCGATAGGTTGCGATCAGTATTCAGCATACCAGTCGGGGTCAGGATACTAGATCTCCCTGTTACTATAGCCAGCTACAATTTGGCCACAGGCGTCGTTAACTGCATAAGGTGCCATTGCCGTGAAGCTCATCGACTGGATCAACCTGGCTGCTCTGGGCATTGCCCTCGTCATTGTTTGGCAGTTTCGCCAGATCGTTTTACTGATTTTTGCGGCGGTGGTGATTACCATTGCGCTTAACAGCCTGGTGCGATTTTTCTCGCGGGTGTACGGCTGGCCGCGCGATCGCGCCGTGCTGGTAACTGGGGCGCTGGTGCTATTGGGCGGCGTGGTTTTTTTGGGTTTAGTGCTGCCTCTGTTTATCAACCAGTTTCAAGAACTGCTGTTGCTTACGCCCAAAGGGTTTGAGCAATTGGGGGGGTGGTTTGATGCCTTCCAGGAAAACCCGCCCGAATGGTTTCCTGAGCAAGATTTGCGGGTGCTGCCGGCCCTGCCTGACCTGCTGCGTCAGGTAGCTTCTATCGGCTCAACGGTGTTTGGCAACTTTTTGACGTTTTTCTCTAGCTCTGTGGCGATTGTGCTTCAGCTGCTGCTGCTGGCAGTGCTGACGCTGATGATGTTGGCTAACCCTCAGGCCTACCGCCGACTGCTGCTGCGCCTGTTTCCGTCGAGCTACCGTCACCGCGCCGACGAAATTTTGACCAAGTGCGAGCATTCTCTGATGTTCTGGCTGGGTGGTGTGGCGCTGAGCTCAATCTTTGTGGCCACGATCAGCTTTATCGGGCTGGTGCTGCTGGGGGTGCCCTACGCCTTTGCCCACGCAGTGCTGGCCGGGCTATTTAACTTTATCCCCAACCTGGGGCCGACTCTGAGCGCGGTGTTTCCGGTGTTTGTGGCGCTATTGCAGTCGCCGACCAAGGCCCTGGCGGTAATTGTGCTTTACGTGATGATTCAAAACGTCGAGAGCTACGGATTTTCGCCCATGGTGATGCAGAAGCAGGTGTCGCTGCTGCCCGCCGCTACCCTGATATCTCAAATCTTTTTTGCCACCTTCCTTGGCCCTGTGGGGCTGGTTTTAGCCCTGCCTCTGGCGGTGGTCTGCAAAACCTGGATTGAAGAAGCTTGGATTATCGACGTGCTTGATCGTCCCAGAGGCAAGGCGGTTGAACCTCGGTCTGGAACACCTGAAGGTATAGAACCAACTGCGGAACCCCTAGAGACTACTGTGGCTCCAGAGGATCTCTAGGTCAGCTAACTTGATTCAACTTGAGCTTGAGTTCGATTAGGTGTTTCTATAAAATATCCTCTTGCCTCAAGTTTTTCATGGGCGATTGATGTTTTTCAGACTCGTAACCCTAGGCCAAATTGCCTTGAGTGTTGGGGAAGCCGCAGTTGCTGGAGAAGGTATAATTTAAGACATCAATGCCGAGCGCCTACTGCTGACAACGGTGGAGACTTGCCATGCTGAAGGGATCTTCATAGACTGACTGGGAACTGCCCAGAGAAACCTACGTCTTTTGCTGGGTGGCATACGTAGGTCGCAGAGCCAAATCTATGGCCATATCCTTATTTATAAATCTACATTGATGGTCCCATGCTGAGCGTCATTATCCCGGCCTACAACGCTGCAACTACGATCGCAGACCAGCTGGAGGCCCTATCTCAGCAGACCTTTGCTGGGCCTTGGGAGATTGTGGTTGGTGACAATGGCTCTACCGACGGCACCCTAGATGTTGTTCGGCGCTATCAGCAGACGATGCCCCACCTTAAGGTTGTAGATGCCTCGGCTCGCCGGGGCGCGGCCCACGCCCGCAACATGGCCTGTGCTCAGGCCCAGGGCGACGCACTACTGTTTTGCGACGCCGATGATGCGGTTGCCCCTGGCTGGCTAGCAGCGATGGCCGCCGCCCTGGAGAACTACGATCTGGTCTGTGGCCGGCGAGAGATGGCTCAGCTCAACGATCGCAACGAATTTTCTGCCGCGCTGACCAGCATTGAGGGCACAGGGAAGCTCTACCATCCGTTTCGGCCCTTTGGGTCAGCCAGCAACCTGGCAGTTAAGCGAGTGCACCACGAGGCGGTGGGTGGGTTTGACGGGCAGTTTTTGGCCTTGCAAGACATTGACTACTGCTGGCGCATTCAGGCTCTGGGGGTAACGCTGCACGAAGTCAAAGATGCGGTGGTCAACTTTCGCTTTCGAGGCGATGTCAGGTCTAACTTTCGGCGGCTGAAAAAGTTTGGCTATTACTCTGCCCGGTTGTACCGCAAGCACTGGGCCCATGGCTTTCCTAAAAAGATGCTGTTCAAGTGTTTTCTGTCGCTGCCGCTGGTGCCGGTGAAGTTTGTGGTGCGGGTGCGCGATCGCCCTACTCTCTTCCTTTGGTTTCTCAACCTGGGCTGGAGCCTGGGCTACTGGCATAGCTGGCTCGACATGACAAAGGAGGCCGTGGTGGCTCAGCTCAGCCGTGGCAAGGCTGACCCAGAGCTGTCGGTGGGCTAGGGACTGTTGTTTAGCAAAAAGGGATTGGGGTTCGACAATACCCCAATCCCTTTTTGTTTAGACCTCAGCTAGCGATCTAGTGCCTAGGCGTCATCTAGCGCGGCGATGCCGGGTAGCTCTTTGCCTTCGAGCAGCTCTAGGCTAGCGCCGCCGCCGGTAGAAATGTGGCTCATTTTTTCGGCCACGCCCACCTTCTCGACTGCTGCCACTGAGTCGCCGCCGCCAATGATGGTGGTGACGCCCTGGCCGGTGAGTTCGGCCAGGGTGTGGGCGATCGCCTCGGTACCCGCCGCAAACTTGTCGAACTCAAATACGCCCATGGGGCCGTTCCAGATCACCGACTTGCACTGCTTCAGCGCGTCCTGGAACACCTTGATCGAGTCGGGGCCAATGTCGAGACCCATCCAGCCGTCAGGAATCGCGTCAACGCTGACGGTTTGAGCGTTGGCGTCGGCGGCAAAGTTGTCGGCTAGCACCACGTCGGTGGGCAGCAGCAGGTCAACGCCCTTTTCTTTGGCCTTGGCTTCGAGGGCTTTGGCCAGTTCCAGCTTGTCTTCTTCGACCAGCGACTTACCCACGTTCAGGCCGCGCGCCTTGTAGAACGTGAAGATCATGCCGCCGCCGATCAACAGTTTATCGACCTTGTCGAGCAGGGTCTCAATCACGCCAATTTTGCTGGAGACCTTGGAGCCGCCGATGATCGCCGCCAAAGGCTTTTGGGGGTTTTCGATCGCCGCCTGCAAATACTGAAGCTCTTTCTCAATCAGGTAGCCGGCCACGGAGGGGCTGAGGTATTTGGTCACGCCCTCAGTGGAAGCGTGGGCCCGGTGGGCGGTGCCGAAGGCATCGTTCACATAGAGGTCAGCGTTGGCGGCGAGCTGCTGGGCAAACTCAGGGTCGTTCGCTTCTTCGCCCGCGTAGAATCGCACATTCTCGAGCAGGGCTACCTGGCCATTTTCCATCGCGCCCACGGCGGCGGCGACTTCGTCACCGATGCAGTCATCGCACTTGATCACCTCTTGACCTAGCAGCTCGCTCAGGCGCTTGGCTACGGGGGTGAGGCGCATGCTTTCAACCACCTGGGCCTTAGGGCGGCCAAAGTGGCTGGTGAGAATCACCTTGGCACCCTTGCCGGTGAGATCTTGGATAGTGGGCAGGGCAGCCCGAATGCGGGTGTCGTCAGTAATCGCACCCTGGTCGTCGAGGGGCACGTTGAAATCGGCCCGCACCAGTACCCGCTTACCCGAAAGGTCGGCTGCCGTCAGGCTCGCTACCGATTTTTTAACCACGCTATATACCTCCTAAAATGGTTTAAGACTCTGCATTTATTACGTTATGCAGCGCACGGGTGGCGGCGGCCCCAACCTTGACTAAGGTAGATTTGAGGGAGCGGTGCAGCCCAGCCCAAGTGCTGTGTCTGTCGTAATATTTACCTATTGCCGCCCTCATTTTACCGGAGTGTGAGTTCCCTTCGATACGCCATGTTCAAGACGGTTTTATTTCCCATCGACATGAGTTCTGAGGCGCAGCAGGCGGCTCCCAAAGTGGCAGAACTGGTTAAAGCTCACCAGAGTCGCCTGGTTTTGCTGTCGGTCGTCGAACCGAGGGAGGAGGCGAGTCAGCCTTCGGCCCAGTCATCCCCCGAGGCGGTGGCTAAGTTGCTAGGGCAGGCCAAGGCTCTATTTGCAGCTCAATCAATTGACACCGAAGTGCTGGAGCGAGAAGGTCAACCGGCCTTCGTCATCTGCGATGTGGCTGACGAGCTTAACGCCGACCTGATCGTAATGGGCTGCCGCGGTGTAGGCCTGATCGAAGACGTGCAAGACGAAAGTGTGACCACGCGGGTGATCAATCTATCGCCCTGCCCGGTGCTGATTATTCCCTAGGGGAAGAGGTGGATGAGTAGATGGGTAGGCGGGTGGATGGGTAGGCCAAGCGCCAGAATCTATAGAGAGGGACAGCATATAGAGGCATTGCCAGCGTGTAGGGTGAGCACTGCCCACCAAATCTCCTTCACTCGGATCACCTGGCTCACCTATCTCCATAGACCTCAGAAAAACTCTCCCAGCCCTAGCTCCTGACGGACGATCGCCAGCGGTTTGTCCCAGTTAAGTTCGGGCGGGTAGGCGATCGCCGCCTGCCCCCTGGTCCCCATGCGAAAGCCGCGCCATATTGCTCGCAGCAGCGGCACCGTCCACAGCGGGTTGGTCAAACTCAGGGGCACGAAGGAGAGCACAAACACATTCAGCAGATCGCGGTATTGCACTAGGGTGTAGGCTGCCACGCCAAACTCACCAATCGGTGAGGCATCGAAGCCGGTGTAGATGTGATAAATGTCGTGGCTGATGGCGGTGCGCTGGCGCAGCCATTCGCTGTTGGCTTCGTCGGTCATAAATGCTTCAGGGTTAAACCCGTAGCGGATCATGTGACGGGCGTAGGCACCACCCAAGGTATCGGGCGGCAGCTGCACCAGGGCATTGAGATCGACTGAAATTGTGCGATAGGCCAGGTGAGCTGCCTGCTGCTCCAGGCGGTGTTCGACCCAGCGCTGCCACTGGCTATGGCGCCCGGCGGCAAGAATATGCAGAATGCCTGCGGCGGGATCGCTCAAGAAAGTTCGGTAAGCGGCCCCTAGCTCTGGCCAGTTAATGCCGCTCAGAGGCGATCGCGGTCGTTGACGACAGGAGTATGGCTGAATTCGGCTAATCATGGCTTTTCTCCAATGAGGAAAGGATGTAAACAAATGCGATCGCGGACGAGGCGATCGCTCAAAGCAGACATAATAGGAATGCAACTGAGTGAATATGCAACTTTTTGCATTTATCGGCAACCCAATGCTATATGCACTTTTGTGCATAGTCAATATTTTGCATACTTAGTTTTGCAGTTTTCTCTATGTCCCTTTCCCACGCGATTCTTTCGGCCCTCACCGATCGCCCCTGTAGCGGCTACGACTTGGCCAAGCAGTTTGACGGTTCAGTGGGCTTCTTCTGGCACGCCAGCCACCAACAGATCTACCGCGAGCTGACTAAGCTTGAGCAGCAGGGGTTGGTCACTGCCGAAGCGATCGCCCAGGCGGGCAAACCCGACAAAAAGATCTACTGTGTCACCGCAGCGGGCAAAACCCATCTCAAAGAGTGGATCGCCCAACCTGCCAAATGTGTGCCGACCAAAGATGATCTGCTGGTCAAGCTCTTTGTGGGCTACCTAGTGCCGCCCGAAACCATGGGGGCTACCCTTGAGCATGAGCGCGCCCAGCATGTGGCGACGCTGGAAGCCTATCGAGATATTGAGCAAAAATACTTCTCCCAGCCCGAGGCCATGCCCCTAGCGGCGCGCTTCCAGTACATCACCCTGCGCAACGGCATTTACTACGAAACCAGCTGGCTCACCTGGTGCGACGAAACCTTGGCCACCCTTAGCACCCTTCCCACTGAGGATGCCCCCACGCTCTGGGCAGAACCCTGTGAAGAACCCCATCCATAGCTCCTCTCCCAAGGGATTGATAGAGGTAAGGGAAGCCGATTTCCGGAATGGGTTTATTCTCAATATGGGCATCGCTGGGAAATGAGCTGCATTATGCGCCCTACGATTGCTAAAGAACTTTTCCCATCTTCCCAATTCTCACCCATCACTTCCTCACCTCCTCCATCTCCCCCACCCTTTACCCCTCCCCCCACTCCCCCATGTCCACCCCCGAAATCCAGTGGTATCCCGGCCATATCGCCAAGGCAGAAAAAGCCTTGGTCGATCAGCTCAACCGCGTGGATGTGGTGCTCGAGGTGCGGGATGCCCGTATTCCGGTATCGACGCGGCACCCCAAGGTCGACACCTGGGTGGGTGAGAAACCTCGGGTACTGGTGATCAACCGGGTCGATATGATTTCGTCGGAGGCCCGCACCGCGTGGGAAACCTGGTTTCGTCAGCAGGGGGAGGTGCCCTATTTCACCGATGGGCAGCAGGGTAAGGGGGTGAAGGCGATCGCCAAAGCCGCCCAGACCGCTGGTGAGGCCGTCAACCAGCGCCGGCAGGCACGCGGCATGAAGCCCCGCCCCATCCGCGCCGTGGTGATTGGCTTCCCCAACGTGGGCAAGTCGGCGCTGATCAATCGCCTGCTGAACCGCAAGGCGGTGGCCAGCGCCCGCAAAGCCGGAGTTACCCGCCAGCTGCGGTGGGTGCGTCTGTCGGGCGACCTCGATCTGCTCGACGCGCCAGGCGTCATCCCCTCCCGCATGGATGACCAGGCTGCTGCCCTAAAGCTGGCCATCTGCGACGACATTGGCGAAGCTTCCTACGATACCCAGCGCACCGCTGCCGCGTTTCTAGATGTGCTCAAAGGCTTGCAGCAGGCAGGCTTCCCAGACGATTACCGCGATAGTTTGCAGTCTCGCTACGGCCTGACGCTAGATGACTGCACCGGAGAAGACTTTGTAGTGCGGGTGGCGACCCAAAAATTTCAGGACAACGTAGAACGCACGGCTAAGCGTATTCTGAATGACTTTCGTACCGGGCTACTGGGGCCATGGGTGCTGGAGTGGCCCAGCTAACGTAAAGTTCTAAATCAACTATTGAGTCATTGGACTACCTGTAAATTTTGAGCGTCGAAGAGGGGCGAATTGGTTAACCTGGACTAGACAAGCTGATTTGGAGATTGCCTATGGCACCTCTCTCGCTTTTAGAACAGGCCAAAGACGGTGATGCCGCCGCGATCGCTACGCTGATGAATCAAGCCCTACAGCCCAAGGGCATTACTGTGCGCTGCGATCGCCAAGATGATTGCCTACAGCTATGGCTTACGGGTCAAACCCTACCTCCCCAGACGGCAACGGTCTCCTATGTGCGACGAGGGCTAGAGCGATTGCAGGTTACCTCAATTACGGTCCTTCAAATTTACGCAGAACAATCCGATCAGCGAGAGCTTGGCTGGGGAGTTGAAGTTGACTTCAATGCGACTACAGATGAGGTTCGACCCTTAACGCTAGAGAGCGAATTTGATCATCAGTCCGAAGCGTCTGAAGATCTGACGGAGCCCGTTGCCGGACCTGAACCGCTAGCTCCAGGCACTATTGCTCATGCCTATGCCTTGCTTGGCCTAGATCAGGGGGACTCACTGAAAAAAGTTGAGGACGCTTACTTCAAGCTCAAAGCTCAGACCTTACGCGAGGGCGATCGGGCTAAGGTAGAAGACTTAAAACAGGCGTTCCGCCAGCTCAAAGAGTACCTAGAAAATCCACCCCGGCGACAAGCAGAGGGGGCTTCTGCCCAGACTGAGACCCCTGTTTTAGCCTCCCAGGATGAATCGCTGGCTCCGGTAGAACGGGTCGGCGCCCTGCTTAAAGAGCGGGGGGTTTCAGCTCAGGTTAGCACTGTCGGAAATCAGCTCCAGATCGCCTGGCTAGCGGTTCGTGTGATCAATCCTGAAGATGCGGCTCAGCAGGTTCACGCGCTGCTAACACCTCAAACATTGGCCTCCATGGGACTCTCTGAAATAGACACCCTGGTCTTCTCAGGTCTGAGTCGCGACGATTCTGTCGTTTGGCAGCAAACCGTGCCATTAGCCAAGCGCTAGGGCTGTTGGTATAGCCATTGCTTCAAGGGGTTGTGCAGAATGTCCTACCCCTTGAAGCAATGGCTATCCGCCAGTGCGCTGCCCCAGTTTTTGCCAGTGGTCGTGATTTGAGTCCTAAGCGCAGTGGCTACTGCTATATTTAACCGTTTCCTGCCTACCTTTGGCTCACCCAATCAAGCGGCCTGTAATATCAAGTCCGCTTGGAGGAGCATAATTAGAGGGATTGCAATCAGGACTGTGCAATGCCCAAGCAAGTACAAGTTGTAGATTATCTAGCAGTAGATGAGCTAGAGCGACGCTACCGAGACGCCA
>JAHHHQ010000063.1 GCA_019359285.1 Nodosilinea sp. WJT8-NPBG4 | reverse complement strand
GTCGCCTCGGTCAACAGCAGCAAGCGCTTTTTCGCGCAGATCATCACTATAGGCGGCTGGCATCGTTACTCAAGCAATAGTCCTACTCTCCTAGAATGTCCTATCTACGCCTTCATCTGCAATAGTTGGGGCTGTTGTCTATTGTCCTCCTGGAACCTCTGATAGCCGCGTATTTTTGCCGGAGTGGGCATCATTACGAATGCTAGCCGTATTGCCACGACATCGTGGTCAAGGAATAGGAAGACAACTCACGATGGATGGTATTCACCGAGCCCAGGAAGACGAAGCAAAAGTAATTAGTCTACATACAAGTGAACTAATGACGGCGGCAAGGAGCATGTACATGGGTCTAGGCTTTAAGCAAGACCTTGAGTTGCCCAGCCATTTTGGCCTTAGATATTGGCGTTATTCATTATCCTTGTCAGACTAAAAAAATAATCTTACGGAATACGCAATCGCCTTCACAACGCACTTAAGACAACATTCTTGCTGTGCTCGGCGATCGCCACAACACACCTCAAAACTCACACTCGGTGATTCTATTTTGCCTGCCAACAGATTGATATTGAGGTGGAAATGGTCACGATGCGGAGACGTTGACTTTATCGGCCGAGGGCATTGAGGCAGGCGGGCGCTCAGACGACATACTGGAAACTCACTAATCAACAACAAATTACTAGCTGCTAATTGCAGTTCAATAATTGTCGCGATCGCCAGACGGACAGCAGCTAAGAGATTTGGGGATCTTCGGGTAGCGGTACGGTGAAGTTGGCCTGTTTAGCGATCAGCTCTAAAAATTTAGCGGTGCTGCGATCGGGGTCGTAGACACCATTTTCCCACTCGCTGACGGTTTGGCGGCGCACGCCCATCTGCTCAGCAAACTCCATTTGGGTAAGGCTCATATGCTTACGCAGGGCGCGGATGGCATCTTGCTGCCAAACGATTTTGCCGTCTTTTTGCTCAATGTTGTATTGAGCCTCAAACTTGCGAAAGGTAACAGTCTTGCTATCTACATCAATGTCGTGGACGTGGTAGCCCGCCCCTACCCAGGCTCCAGCTTGGAGAGCGGCAGGGGTATCGCGGTTGCTCCACCAGTTTTTGCGCTCAACCGCTGAGTGGGGTAGCGGGTTCCCGAGCAATGCCTCAATGTCGGCGAAGGTCAGCAAAACTTCGGCCTTGCCAGAGGTCTTCAGGTGATTGAACAGAGGATAGTATTTGCTGCC
Source organism: Nodosilinea sp. WJT8-NPBG4 (assembly GCA_019359285.1). Lineage (GTDB taxonomy): Bacteria > Cyanobacteriota > Cyanobacteriia > Phormidesmidales > Phormidesmidaceae > Nodosilinea. Next base: position 66,249 of record JAHHHQ010000063.1, on the reverse strand, counting down.
GGGTTTCATAGGTAGGCGCGATTGTGACTCAATCTCAGCGGTAAACCATATGACTCTCTATAATGACGCAAAAATTTGACTTAATGACCGCAAGTTGGCGAGACATTGACAATTTCTGATCCGGACGATTCACCGTATCTTCTCAAGTTAACGGTCTTGAGGGGGAAGAGCGAGCGCTATTTACGGTCACATTGTTGATGCTGTCCCTGCGCCAAACATTTCCTCTGTTGCACTAGCGTCCATAGATTCGTTACGGTAGCAGAGCTGACTCTGCTCAATATCGCTTCCTGATTGCCTATGGCCCGTCCTGAACTCGACCTCCAGACCATTGACCGCGTCATCGAAATGGCCTGGGAAGATCGCACACCCTTTGAGGTCATTGAGACTCAGTTTGGGCTAGCAGAGAAACAAGTGATTGCTATTATGCGTCGCTACATGCAGCCCTCTAGCTTCCGTCTGTGGCGAAAGCGGGTGACGGGGCGCAAGACCAAGCATGAGTACAAGCGAGACTTTACCCTAGGCCGGTTCAAGTCGGCCAACCAAAAATAGGGGGCGTGGCATCTCATCTGCAGGCCAAGCCCTGCGACCTGTGCCAGACCCTATCAACAGTGCGGTACCGCATTCAGTGCGCCCCTGGGGCAGCCTGGGTGTTGACCTGCCCCCACTGCCAAAAAACTCAACGTGAGCAGAACCCCAATTATCGCTATGGCGGCACCTGGAAAGCTCGCCTCAAAAAGAGCTAGCCCTCACCCATTTCCATTGCCATAGTTGCTTTTCTTTAAACTCGAAAAAGCTCTGTAAAATCACGTAGACTTGTTTTAAGCTTATAAGAAATCTTGGCAATTCTTCACAGACCAAGATTGAACCAGGTTATGTTGAGGGAACTATAGGCGTAATCGTTAATCGCCTTAATGCACAAGCCATGAAAACTTCCACAGTTCTGGTGCATTCAACCCTTGCCCAAGCGCCCGCCGCCAGTCGGCCTCAGCTTGATAACCCTTGGATGCTCTCGTCTGGGGGGTTGCTAGTGCTACTGCTAGGGTTGGGTGTCTATTCTCACCTGCAAACTCTCCGTCTGATAAAACAACTCAAATTTGAATCTTACAAAAACCAAGAGCTGCAAAAAAAGGTCAAGCTAGCTCTCAAAACCATCAGCAAGATGGAGCAAAACCCTGACCTAATTCACTCTCGCGAATTCAACCTCGACTATCTGCGCATGCGCATGGACGAAGAGCATTTCCATACGTCGATTGTGAACCAGCTCAAGGTCAAAGTTAAGCAAAAAATTAGTATTGCCCTGCGTCCCCGTCAGGCTGAAGAAGGGCTGATTGGTGTTGCCAGCAAGCCTCGTGTGGTGGATGAGATATTTGATGTCGAGTATGCCCCTCAAGACAACCCTACTGCGAAAAAGCGGGTGCTGTTTCGCATTCAAATTAGGCTGGCCAAGCTACCGACTCAGGCCACCTCTTCAACCATCGGCCAGCTGGTGGAATGCATTGAAAACTTTATGAGCCCCGATGCCGAAGAAACCCACTGGCAGCCCACTATCCAGGGGCGCATTGCCAACATGCATTGGGACCAAAAAGCCAAGCCCACTCCCCTGCTGGTGATTGAACAATCGAGCGAAGGGGCGAATGTGACGTTGCGCAGCCGCAATGAGCTGCCCATCAGCATGAGCAGCACCAGCAGGACGCCTAAAAAGAACCCGGCCTAAATCGCAGCACCCGGTTCACTACCGGCAATTGTTCAATAAACGGCGGATGCCATTGCAGCGGCATCCGCCACTGGTGCTGGGGCCGATCGTGCCTGGGCCATATCCGAGAGAATGGCATCGAGCAGCTGCTCACGCAGATCGGGGATGACCGCTAGGGCACGAGTCCAGTCGGGAATTTGAGTGCCGGTGGGGTCGTCGAGGTACTGGTTTCCGGCTTCAAGAATCACCTGTTCAAAGGTTTCGATGGTGATTTCTTCTTGGTGGCGATCGTACTCTAGGCCGTTGAAGCGCGCATCGACGAAATACTGACGGGCGAGGTTTTGGGCCTCGCGACGGTACTTAATTCGCAGGGCGCGAATGTGGTCTTGGCCAATTACCACCTGCTCGGTTTCAGTCAGGGTTCTAAATACTGATTGCAGAATGTCGCGGCACATTTTTTGCAGCCCTGAGTTGGTTGAATTGCCTAGGGTCTGGTGCTTGTGCTCAAAAACGCCCAGGTCGATTTGGGCAATGCGCTTGAGGGAGACGTTGCGGTAGACCTCGGCCAGCAGACCCACTTCTAACCCCCAGTTGCCGGGGATGCGGGTCGTCAGCGCCAGGTCGGCGGAGAGGGCAAACTCGCCCGAGAGGGGGTAGCGGTAGGCGTCGAGGTAGCGCAGGTAATCGCGGTAGCCAAACAGCTCCATCAGTGAGGTGATCAGCGGAGTCACAAAAAGCCGGGTGACCCGACCGTGCATGCTGCGGGGATCGCCCCCTACGCGAGCGTAATAGGCTTTGCTGAAGGCGATGCCAAAGTCTTGCTCTAGCAGGGGATAGAGCAGCTTGAGGGGGTAGGCGCGATCGTAGGTGACAATGTCGGCATCGTGGAGGGCGATCGCCTCCGCATGCAAAGAAGCCACCCCTAGGCCCAGCCATACGGCGCGACCCTTGCCCTTAAACCGCAGCAGGTCTAGCCCTTTGTCTTTGAGGGTTTGGAGAATGTCGGTAATGCGCGGTCCATTTTCCCACAGGACAAAGGTGGGCTGGGGCAGCGGCTCGAAAAACTGCACCGCATGGCGATACTGCTCAAAGGTATCGGCATAGAGGCAGACAATGACGTTATTGACAAACGGGGAATGGCTGAGGTGGTCGCGAATGGTTGCCAGGGCCGGGCGCTCTAGCTCTTCGTAGAGCGACGGAATCAGCACGGCGGTAGGGTTGGTTTGGCTAAGTTCGGTGAGACGCTGCTCTAAACGCTCGAAATCGTACCCCAGGTCGTGGATGGTGGTGATTAGCTCTTGCTTATAGTCCATGCCCTGATATCCCTAAAATGATAGGTCTCATCATAGGGATAAGTGGCGATCGCAAGATGTCTGAATCACTACCCGATGCTCGAACGCTGCCCGGCGTCTATAGATTGCACCCTAGGCGAAGTCGTGGGCCAAGATGGCCTGGCCGCGACGGTAGAGTTCCTCGGCGTAGCCCGTCCAGGTGCCCTGACCCCAGTAGCGAAAGCAGCTGGTTTGCAGCAGCAGATTGTGAATCAGAGCGTTGCGATAGCGGTGCTGGCGCTCTAGGGCATCGCCCCGCTCGGGTTGACGAGCCATGGTTTGGTGAAACTGGGCAGACAGGCGCTGCATGGGGTCAAGCACGTTGTCGTAGCCCTGCACCCAGCTGCGATCGCCCGTCCAAGACCCGCCTTCCATCGAAAAATTGCTGTCTTCAGCGCGGAGAGCGGCGATCGCCCCCGCCACTGCCTCAGGGCCGCTGGCATCACCCATAGCCTGCCATAGACGGGATTGCCCCACAGCCTGACAGATTGGAAAAGTCTCTGGTCCAGCCCCCGCCGCTGCCAACAGCTCCAGATATTCGGTGCCGTTAAAACCCACTACGCCTTGGCGACCGCCCCCCTGATCGCGCATTTCGTACCACGATCGCATAAAGGCGCTGGGGAACTCATTCATCATCACGCCGCCGTTTTCGCCGTCGCTGATTTGGCTCACCAACTGCGGCACTGTGGCGTTGCCGAGGGCAACTTGGCTCAAGGTCTTGGCCTCCCAGTAGGGCTGCATTTGACCCACCAGCTTGGTGTCAGACCCCTGAGTTTTGATCAGCACCACAATGTCTTCGACCTCGCCCTGGGCGTTGCGCGCCACCAAGCGGTGGGGCAGGTGGGGCTGCGACAGACCATGACCCTCCAGCGATTCCACCGTGTGCTCTTGCACTAGCATCCAGCGGTAGCCGCAGTCTTTGAGGGTTTTGACAAAGGCGTAGAGCACATCGGGGTGGTTGGGCAGGTGCATCTCTGGCGGCGAGAAGCCTCGCACGCGGGCCAGAGCTTCGGCCCCAAACAGAGCGGCAAAATGGTGCTGCCAGGCGCGAATGTGCAGCTTGAGGTCGGGCACGGGGGTCGAGGGCACCACTGCGTGGCCCCAGCAGGTGCCCAGCCACTCGACATAGGGTTGGTAGGTGGGGTCGCAGGCCAGGCGGCGCAGCTTAGCCAGAATATCTTGCCGGTCCATCTGCTGTAGGCCCCACAGCAGAGTGCCTGAGTAGTCAAGCATGACGCGGGGATTGCAGCCCTGGTTCACCAGCTCTGGGATAAAGTCGCCCAGGCGGGCGTAGCAGTAGGCGAAGGTGCCGGCGTTGTGGTTATCCCCGTCGTAGGGATGCTCAAACATGTATTGGAGGTGGTTAATGAGCTCACCCGTCGCCCCAGCAGGAATGGTGGGCTGGTGCATGTGCAGGGCGATCGCAAAGCCCGCCGAAATATCGGCCAAATTTAGGTTGGTGCGGGGCAAAAACACCGGCTCCGGGTTAGCCATAATACCGGCGATATCGGTCTCTCGACCCGACAGCGGGGGCAGCTCGTCTTCAAGGGCGGGCCAGTCTATAGGGGAGAGCATAGCGCTGGTCATCCAGAAACCTCCGGGAATTAGCCTCCCGTACTCCGGGAAGGCCTATGGTCACTATTTAGTGTTACATCGGTTGAAGCACTTGCACCACTGCCAGTAACATTTCGTGGCGGTGGGCATCGCCTATCGGTAAAAACAACCAAAACCAGGTCTTTATCTCTGTCGAAAGAGGTATTGCAGGGGTTGGCCACGCGATCGCAGAGAACGCAGCAGGGCCAGCTCTGTTTGCCCTGGCTGAGCCAATCGCAATAGGGATGATAAAAAACGCTAAGCTCCTTCGATACAGGGGGATAGGATCGGTATGCTAACCCTCATCCCGGCCTAGCGATAGGGCAAACTTGTGCCGGGCTGCAACCAGAGCTCAACCCTACAAAATGCCTGAACCACTGACACGGCAGCTTATTCCCTTAGCAGAAGACTTCTTTTGCGACGACCATTATACCTGCTCACCTCTACGAGCCTAGGAGGCAGCGGGCTCACAGCCGAGGAGTTATCCGATGCCCTAGAGCAAGCAGATCAGCCAACCATCAAGCATCTTCTGACACACGGCATTTGCATCCCTCTATTTTTCGATGGGGATTGCCCGCTAGATGGCCATACAGTGATTGTCTTGGGCGACCTAACCGAGCCGGAAGAGCATAACTAGATTGCAAAGCTGGCTTGGAAACTAACGATTCCCTGCGGCAAACTTGTCATTCATTGTGGAGGGGGCGATGCAGACGAGTTAGCCTATGCGATCGCAGGAAATCCGCTTGAGCCAAATTATCGAATTTTTCAGGTTATCGACGTTCCCTCAGACGAATACTTGGTACAGATCTACGCTTATCTCCCCAGCATGACTGTACAGCGATCGCTTGAAGAACACGACAAACACGGGAACTTAAAAGAGAATACTGCCCTAAAAGAATGGTACCAACGCTATTGTCCTGGATTGGCCGGCGTAGGTTATATTATCCAGCTGACTCCCCTCAAAACGGAGCCTTCCTTGCCTGAGCTGGTGCCTGACATTGGTTGGTGTGGAGCATTTGAATTTCGCCCAGCCGAGTTTTGAGAAATGCGATCACAAAGGTTGTAAACAGTTTTAAACAACCTAAAAAATAAATGGATTCAGCCAGTGCAGTTAGGCCAAATCCATCGGGATGTCTAATTGTGTTGAGCCATCAACTGAGTTTTTGAATTTCAATTGACAGCATTTCTAGAGTTACCTATTTAAGCTAGCTAAAATCCTAGCAGGCTACGCCCGAGACGACCTATTCTACAAGCGTTTAGTTTAATCTATAACAAACGTTTGAATAGCCTAAACTGCAAAAATTGCTACATTTTCTGGTTCTTCCCATGAGTAGGTTGAGTGGGTTATGAGTATGATTTCCACAGTGTTTTGAGTTCCGGAGAGTAATCAGACGTGGGTATTCGGATTCTGGCAACGTTGGCGATTGCCCTTTGTTTAACCCTAGGGCTATTTCCAGGAGAGGCATGGGCACAGGCACCTGATCCGCTTGAAGCGGCCGCTACAGCCCAAACCGCAGCAGATACAGCGTTTATGTTGATCTGCTCAGCTTTAGTGCTTTTAATGACGCCGGGCCTGGCATTTTTCTATGGCGGTTTTGTACGATCTCTCAACGTTCTTAATACGTTGATGATGAGCTTTGTGCTCATGCTGCTTGTCGGTGTCACCTGGATTCTGTGGGGGTACAGTTTGGCATTTGCCCCTGGAACGCCCTTCATTGGTGGGTTGCAATGGCTCTTTCTAAACGGGGTTGGGCTAGAGACCACAGATTACTTGCTTGGCTCTGAGCCAGAGGCCATCGTGTCCTATGCCGCGACGATTCCCCACCAGGCATTCATGATGTATCAGGGCATGTTTGCCATCATTACTCCTGCTCTGATTTCGGGAGCTGTGGTAGGGCGTCTAAAATTTAAGACCTATTTTTGGTTTGTTTTGCTGTGGTCCATCTTTATCTACTGCCCTTTAGCTCACATGGTGTGGGCCAAGGGCGGTTTTATGGGGCTGTACGGCGGGTTTGGTGCCCTTGATTTTGCTGGCGGCACCGTTGTTCACATTAGCTCTGGCATCTCTGCCTTGGTAGCAGCTCTAGTTTTGGGGAATCGCAGGAGCTATCCCGGCGGGTTGACGGCTCCCCACAATGTGCCGTTCATCATGCTTGGGGCCGGTCTGCTGTGGTTTGGCTGGTTTGGCTTTAATGCAGGCAGCGCCTTGTCTGCGGGTGGCTTAGCAACAGTTGCTTTTGTTTCTACCAACTGTGGTGCGGCGGCGGCAGGCCTGGTCTGGATTTTGATGGAGTGGGTGTTGACGGGCAAGCCAACGGCGGTAGGCCTTGCCACAGGTCTAGTAGCTGGTCTGGTAGGCGTTACCCCTGCGGCTGGCTTTGTGACTCCGGTATCAGCATTGCTGATTGGGGCCATTACGGCGTTTTGCTGCTACTATGCCATTCGCATCAAAAACAAGATGGGTATTGACGATGCCCTAGACACTTTCCCAGTGCATGGGGTTGGCGGGACGGTAGGGGCAATTCTGACCGGAGTTTTTGCCACCACCGATGTGAATGAGTTTGGTGCCAATGGACTTCTCTATGGGAATCCAGGACAGCTCTTTAAGCAGATAGCGGCAGTTGCGATCGCCTATGTGATTGCTGGGGTAGGCACCTTTGTCTTGCTCAAAATTCTGCACGCAATTATGGGGCTACGGGTTTCACCTGAGGTAGAAACCCAAGGTTTGGACCCCGCAGAACACAGCGAGGTTGGGTACGGTGAGCAGCTAACTTCTGATTTTAGTGCGACCACCGGTAACCTTAGCCATTAGATGCTGACACTGTAAACGGTGCCTTTTCAAACAGCAGGAGCTAGAGTACTAGAAGGTTGAGTATTCTGGCTCCTGTCGTTTTTGGGGCGAGCTACCCTGCACGTTGCCATGGTTGACCGACCGACTTATCCAAGCCCTCATCAATTGCGCCAAGTCTCTCAATCAAGCATTCTTTGGATAACGGGTGGCTTATTTACGGTCATTATATTGCTGGAGCTAATCTCATCAGCAGATTATGTCTTTAGCTATCTGTATATCGGCCCTATCCTGCTCGCCACCTTACGATTAAATTCAAACTTTGCCTTTCGGTTGACGCTACTGGCGTCATTTCTAACTCTCTTTAATCTGTGGATTCCTGGTAGCCACATTATCACCCCCTATACGGTCGGCAATCGAATTATTGCGGTCGCTGCAATAGTGGTGGCGGGGGTGCTAAGTCATCGCAATCGCTACTATGAGGAAGCCATTGCCCAACAGCAAACAAAGCTACAGCTGCAAGAACAACTGGCCACCTTTCGGGAGAATTTTGTCTCTACCTTAACCCATGACCTTAAAACGCCTTTGCTAGGAGCTATAGAAACGCTGGAAGTTTTTCAGCAAGAGCGTTTTGGTCGCGTTACGGAGGATCAACAACAGGTGTTGGCGACCATGATGCGCAGCCAGAAAACTAGCCTGCGCCTGGTTGAGACTGTATTAGATATCTACCGGAATGATGCGGAAGGGGTTCGGCTCACAAAAACGCCCGTCAATTTAGTTGAATTGGTAGAACAGGTTGTTCATACCTTAAGTGATCTGGCATCAAGCTACCGGGTTTCGATTAGCTTCAACCCAACAGCTATAGTGGCAAAGGCCTGCTGGGTTGACGGAGATTGCTTGCAGCTTCACCGAGTAGTATCAAATTTGTTAATTAATGCTATCTATCACTCACCCATAGATGGCAAAGTTGAAGTCGTTTTAGAATCTTGGCAGGATTCTGAACCCAGTCAGCAGGTGGTTAAAGTATTAGATGAAGGGTTAGGGATTCGTCCGGAAGAGCTGCCCCAGCTATTTGAGCGCTTCTACCAGGGGTGTAGCGATCGCCAGGCGAAGGGTTCGGGTTTAGGTCTATACTTATCTCGACAGATTATTGAGGCCCACGGTGGCACAATTTGGGCTGAGAACCGGGTTCCTTGCGGAGCGGCGTTTGGCTTCAGTCTGCCGACATCATATAGCTGACTCCCCTTACGAATATTGACCATGGCTGCTCCACGGCTGCGAGTTCTCTTGGTGGAAGACGATGAGCTATTTCGCCTAGGGTTGCGAATGAAATTGCAGCAGGAAGCCGACATCGACAGTGTGACAGAGGCTGGAGATGGCGAAACGGCGATCAATCTGGTGGAGCAGCATGAGTTTGATGTAGTTTTGCTCGATATTGGACTGCCTAGAATCGGCGGAGTTGAGGTTTGCCGACAGATTAAACAGCAACATCCCCAGCTGCCAGTTTTGGTGCTTACATCCCGGACTGATGGCGCCCTGATCAATCAGCTAATTGCAACGGGGGTGCGGGGATATTTTTTGAAAGGCGGTGCTCCAGAAACCCTGATGTTAGCCTTGCGATCGGTGATTGCTGGGGCCTCTTGGTGGGATCACACCGCAACTCTTGAAATTCAGGGTATTGCCCAGTCAAAAAGAACAACTGAGTTTCTGTTGACGCCGCGCGAAAAACAAATTTTGCAGCTAATTACGGTGGGCAAGACGACTCAAGAAATTGCGGAAGCCTTTTACATTACCCCAGGCACAGTTAGAGTCCACGTCCATGCCATTCTACAAAAGCTGGATGTGCGCGATCGCACCCAGGCTGCCCTTCTCGCGCTGCAAAAAGGTTGGATTACATCGCCCTCCAACGCCTAAGCGGCTAGTCCCTTCCTACCCTGACTCTGCTTCAGCCCTCATTTAACTGGAACTAATCCTTGGCGTTTTTCCTATTTACCGCATTTAAACCACCAGCTGGGGGCGAGCCGACTGGGGCGGGTTGAGCTCAATGGTGGCCACCACCTGCCCATGATCGGATTGCCAGGGTTCAATCGTCTCATCTAGCAAAGTTTGGTCAAACAGGTGGTCGTTAAACACCGACACATAGGTGACTTGGCCAATGCGATCGCGGTTTTGGGCCGAAAATTCTTCGCTCACCATGATGTGGTCAAGGCTGTCGTAGTGGCCGTTGTGAATGTAGGTGTAGTAGTGGTCGCCGTAGCCCAGCCGGGCCTGAATGTCTTTGACCTGATAGAGCAGCACGTCCCACACAGGGGCTTTTTTGCGGTAGGGCCAGGATTCCCACGGGGGCTGCCCAGTTACGATTTGGGTGGTAACGGCAGTGTGGTTGTCGTTGACATCACCCATGACAATTACCGGATAGCGGCGATCGCGCAGCCCCTCCATCAGCAAAAACCGCAGGGCAGCGGCCTCGGCGGTGCGACGAATCAGCGAGCGGGCATGGCCCTTAGCAATTTCGACCGGGTCGCTGCGATCGACACCGTTGGCCATCATGGGCCGCTTTGACTTCAGGTGCACCACAAACACGGTGCAGTGAATCGCCTCAGTCAGGGCCAGATCGACCGCTAGTACCGGGTGCGAAAACCGCCGAATGGGGATCTCGGCTCCCTCTAGATCCAGCACGCTCTCGGGCGGAAAGTTGTCGTACATGCGCTGCCCCAAAACCTGGAACCGAGTCGCCCTGAAAGCCACAGATATCGACCTTCATGCGATCGAGCTGGGCTCCAATCCAGGTGAGCTTTTTGAGGTAGTTGACCTGGGAATGAACTTCGCCAGGGTAAAACTCGCGATCGGGCAGCATCAGGTTGTTGAGGTTAAACGTGCCGATGCGAAACTGGTTGCGTTCCATAGCTGCCGCTGAGTGGGGGTGCGTTTAAGAATAGCGCCGTTGCCGCCAGCGGCTATAGATGCTGCTCAAGGGATGGGGGGATTGGGTAGAGGTTCATTGGAAAGGGGCTCGATCGCCATGTCTTCCGGGGCGTTGGTTTCAGCAAACTGGGCGTCTTGCAGCGTTAGCTTGATGGCGGCTAACACGTGAGAGGTGACTTGCAAAAATGACTGCTTGCGGGAGTTCACCCAAAACTGCGCCTCCAGATTTACGGTGCTGGGGGTCAATTCTCGCACCAGCACAATGGGTTCGGGGTCTAGCTCAACCCCCTCAATTTGCTTCATCTGCTGCTGAATGCGGTTAAACAAGTCAGGCAAATCGGCGTTGTGGTCAATGCCTACGGTGACGCTGCTGAGGCGGATGGGCGAGGCAGTGTTGTTCGTAATGCTGCTCTGAAATACCTCCTGGTTGGGAATGTAGACTAGGCGACCGTCGTAGGTTTGCACCGTGGTAGCCCGTAGCTGAATTTGCGTCACCGTGCCCTCGAAAGTGTTGATGACGATCTGGTCGCCGATGCGAAAGGGTCGGGTGGCCAGCAAAATGACCCCAGAGATGTAGTTGCTCAGCACGTCGCGCAGGCTAAAGCCGATGGCGACGCTGGTCAGGCCCAGGGTGCCGAGCAGAGCGGCGAAGTTGAGCCCCATTACCCCTAGGGCCACCACAGAGCCCAGCGTCCACACGCCGCCGTAGCAGAGGCGGCTGATCAGCTCTTCGGTGGTGCGATCGCCCTCGGTTTTTGAGGCCCACACCAGCACGGCGTGGCGCGCCACTGCCGCCAGCAGCCAGGTTAGCACCAGCACCACCAGCGCCCCCAGCAGCGCAGGCAAATTATCTAGGGTATTTCTTACCAGCTGCTGGGAGGTGCCGCGAATGCGATACGACACCGCCACCGCCAGGTTAGTGCGCGCCATGGCCTGGTTGAGCAGAGTGGCCCAGCGCTGGGCTAGGGCAGCCATATCGGTGTCAAAGTCCAGCGCGTCTTGCTGGGTCACGGTCATAATCACCTGCTGATTCACTTGCAGGGTGACCAGGTCGCGATCGCCGTCAACATTTACGGTCAGGGGGGCTGGGTTATTGGTTTGGTTGAGCAGCGCGGCAATGCGTCGGTTGATTTGCCTCGCTCGCTCAACCGCGCTAACATCGGGCAGCCCCCCTACCTGCAACACAGGCTGCCCCTGCACCAGCACGTCGGCAAAAAATTGCTCCGCTGGGTCTACGGTTGTCTGAGCCAAGGCGGGTAGGCCCCCTTGGGGCACCGGCCAGCCAAGGCAAAAAGCCAGTCCTAGGCCGAGCGCCAGCAGCCAGAGTCGCCGCCAATGGTTCTGTCTTACCCAAGCCATATTGTCATCCAACTCCGCTAGGCCAATTACCCGCAATCCCTGCTCGGCAATTCTTCATTCAATCCCATCTCGGGCGCTATGGCACACCCAACCTTGGCCTCAACCCACCGCCGACTGCTGATTACCGGCGCTAGCGGCTTTTTGGGCTGGCATCTGGCCCGTGCGGCCCAGGCGACCTGGCAGGTCGAGGGCACCTACCACCGCCACGCTCCCCCGCTGCCGGGAGTCAAGCTGCACCGTGTCGATCTGACTGATGCGATCGCCGTTAAGGCCTTGCTCACACAGGTCTCTCGCGATGCCGTGATCCACACCGCCGCCCTGTCGCAGCCCAACCACTGCGAGCAAGAACCCGACCTCTCCTACGCGATGAATGTCGAGGCGACGCGGATGCTGGCCCAGTTTTGCGGTAGCCACCATATTCCCTTTGCCTTTACCTCAACTGACCAGGTGTTTGACGGCCAGACGGCTCCCTACGACGAAACCTCTCCCCCCAACCCTATCAGCGTCTACGGTCGCCATAAGGCCGAAACTGAAGCCATCATTCAGGCCTTACACCCCACCGCCGCGATCTGTCGTCTGCCGCTGCTGTACGGCCCCCCAAGCCTCACTGCGGAGTGTTTTTTGCAGGGTTTCCTACGCACGCTGGAGGCGGAGCAGCCCTTGCGCCTGTTTACCGACGAGTTTCGCACCCCGGCCTACGTCGAAGACGTCGCCGCTGGCCTGCTGCTTGCCCTAGAAAAAACGGCGGGTCTGCTGCACCTCGGCGGCCCCGATCGCCTCAGCCGCTACGACTTTGGTCTACGGATGGCCGAGGTTTTTGGCCTTGATAAAGGCCTCATTCTGCCTAGCAAACAGGCCGATGTCTCCCTGCCTGCCCCTCGCCCGGCCGATGTGTCGTCTACCAGTCAAAAGGCATTTGAGTTAGGGTATCGCCCGCGCGGCATCATGGCAGGGTTGACGGCCGTGAAAGAATGGACGTTAACTTCTGGTGCTCAGTAACCCTTCCGGGCATTGAAGCCTTTGCGTTCTCACCCTCTGCCGCTATGGATGACGATAAGCTGCCTCCGGTTTGGCAAAAGGTTCAAATTTTTAGTGGTCTGGCGGCAAGCATCTTGGTGCCTCTGAGCATCGGCATGGTAAGGCAGAGCATCAATGCCAACAGCTACTCTCCCGCGCCGCTGCCCGAGGCTGCCCAGCAGGAGCCTCAACAAGATCCAGGAGTTGATCTGGTGGCCACCTTCGAGGGGAGTCGCTCGGCTAAGGATGGGAAGATTTACCCCTACGATGATGGCTTGGTCAATCAGCTCATTGGCTATGGGCACCTGATTCAACCCCATGAGCAACAGTCGGGGACCATCACCATCGACGGCGAAGGGGTGCCCTTTACCCATGGCATTAGTGCGGCCCAGGCTAAAGCCCTGCTTGAGCAAGACTTGCAGCCCATTCGCCAAGAGGTTGATAATCTCGTTGCCGTCGAGCTTACCAACAACCAACGTGCCGCCCTGGCTTCGTTTATGTATAACGTCGGGCCGCAAACCTTTGCAGAAAGCACGCTGCTGAAAAAGCTCAATGCTGGGGAGTACGATGCTGTGCCCGCAGAACTGATGAAATTTATTAGAGCTGGTGATGAAGAACTGCCGGGCTTAGTTACCCGGCGCCAAGCCGAAATTGAGCTATGGCACAAACCCGATGCTCCTGCCCAAGAGAAGCGTTCTGCATTGTGTGAGCGCAAGAGTTGTTCTAGTCGCTGACTTAGTGGAACTCGCACTGCTTGACATCTGTTGAGAGATAGACGCCAGGATTAAAAACTGTAAAGTAAATTAAACCCAACAGCTTAGGGAATTCAAGGCATGGTTGTTCAACGGTTGCGAGCGGCCAGGGGTGTCTTTGGCCGTTCATCAAAGCTCTTAGTAATGACGGGCATTGCGATCGCAACAGTAGCCTGTGGCAAACCCGTAGAGCCCGCCGCCCAGGCTCAGCCCGAGCAGCAAGAAGGCCCCGCCGTAGTCGATACAGCCGTGGCTGCTGCTGGCGAAGATTCGAGCCGAGTTTACACTGGCACCACCAGCCCGGCGCGCGAAGTCTCGCTGCGTTCGCAAGCCGAGGGGCGGCTCCTTTCCCTAGCTCGTGACGTCGGTGACACAGTGCAGCAGGGCCAGGTGATTGCCACCATTGATAATGTGCTGCTGCAAACTGCCGTAGGCGAGGCCCAGGCCGAACTCGCCGCCCGCCAGTTTGAGGTCGCCCAAGCCGAGGCCGAACTGGCCGACATTCGCACCTCCATCGAAGACGCGCGGGTGCGGCTTCAGCAGGCCAGCAACGACGCCCAACGCCTGGCGACCCTCGCCTCCCAGGGCGCGATCTCAACTCAGGCTGCCGAGCAGGCCCAAACCACCCTGAGCACCTCCGAACAAGCTCTAGCTTCGTCCCAAGAGCAGGTGCGCACCCGACAACAGGCCGTCGCGGCGGCCCAGCAGCGCGTTGAAGCCCAGCGATCAATTTTGCGCGAGGCTCAGAAGCGTCTCTCCTTTGCCAACCTAACGGCCTCGCTATCAGGTGTCGTTCTCGAACGCGTCGCCGAACCCGGCGATTTAATTCTGCCTGGCGAAGCTGTCTTAACCCTCGGCGATCTGTCAGAAGTGCTGGTGGTCATTCAAGTGGCCGACAGCAACCTCAGCGAGTTTAGCGTCGGGCAGTCGGTTGAGATTGCCCTTGATGCCTTCCCTGACGACACCTTCACCGGGCGAGTGACGCGCATTTCGCCAGTGGCCGACAGCACCTCGCGCCTGCTGCCCATTGAGATTACCGTGGCTAACCCCGGCAACCGCATCAGCAGCGGCCTGCTGGCCCGAGTCAATAGCACCGGCAATGAGTCTGATGTCGTCGTGGTGCCCGAAAGCGCCCTAGAAACCGCAGAAAATAGCGACAACCAGATCTTTGTCGTCACTGAAGCCGAGGGCGACCCGGTAGTTGAGTCGCGCTCGGTGCAGGTGGGCGATCGTGCCGATGGCCAGGTCACCATTCTCTCCGGCCTCACCCCCGGCGAACAGTATGTTGTCCGCAGCAGCCAGCCCCTAGAAGCAGGGCAAGCCGTAGAACTCAGTTTGACCTCTGAAGGATGAGGAAAGTTTTGAATAGTGAATTTTAGGTTTTGAATTAAGCAATTCCTAGAGAACTCAAAACTCAAAACTAAGCACTCAAAACTACCTCGGCCATCCCACCGCCACGCCCCTCACTCCTCCACCCATGACTACCCCCTCCTCCTTTCCCAAGAGCAGCTTTAGCATCAGCGGGCTGGCGATTCGGCAACACATTGGCACCCTCATGCTGACGCTGACCGTCTTTGTGATGGGCTTTTTCATCACTACGCAGCTGCCGGTAGACCTGCTGCCCGCCATCACCTATCCGCGCATTGGCCTACGCGGCGATGCGC
This sequence comes from Nodosilinea sp. WJT8-NPBG4, assembly GCA_019359285.1. GTDB lineage: Bacteria > Cyanobacteriota > Cyanobacteriia > Phormidesmidales > Phormidesmidaceae > Nodosilinea. Next base: position 51,127 of record JAHHHQ010000063.1, on the reverse strand, counting down.
CAGGGCTGTCACCGGAGGGGGCGGTGGATGAGATCACTCAGCCCCTAGAGGAAGCCCTGGCAACCACTGAAGGCGTGGTGCAGGTGTTTTCCCAAACCCGAGAAGGTCAGGTCAGCATTGATCTGTATTTTGAACCTGGCGGCAATATCGATCAGGCTCTCAACGACGCTACGGCTACCCTCAACCGCGCCCGCGGCACTCTGCCCAAAACCTTTGAAACACCGCGACTGTTTAAGGTTGACCCTTCCCAGCTACCGGTGTACGAAATGGCGCTCACCTCCGACAGCCTCAGTGCCCAGGAGCTGCGCATCTTCGCTGAAGAAGAGTTAGCCCGAGAGATTCAGCAGGTATCCGGTGTCGCTAGCGCCGACGTGTCAGGCGGGGTAAACGAGCAGATGCAGGTGAATGTGGATCTGCGTCGCTTGCAGGCGGTGGGTATTGGTGTAGCCGACATAATCGATGCACTCAGCGATCGCAACCAAGATATCTCCGGTGGCCGCCTGCGGGGCGGTGACGAAGAAACCCTCACCCGCCTAGTGGGCCGCTTTGAATCGGCAGAGGAGCTGCAAAACCTGCCCATTACGGTACCCGGCACCGACCCTCCCCAGCAGGTGCTGCTGCAGGATGTGGCCACCGTCATTGACGGCATTGAGGAGCAGCGGGTCTTTGTCTCCCTAAATGGTGAACCGGCGGTCAAAGTCAGCATCCAGAAGCAGCCAGCGGCCAACACCATTGATGTGGTAGACGGGGTCAAGGCTAAGCTTGACCAGATGCGCCAGGCGGGCCAGATCCCTGAAGGGATGGAGACCGTTGCCACCCTCGACGAGTCGCGGTTTATCCGCAGCTCCATCAACAACGTGACGGGTTCCGGTCTATCTGGAGCTGCTCTGGCCGGCCTGGCCGTGCTGCTATTTTTAGGGTCTCTACGGCAGACGTTCATTATTGTGATCGCCATTCCCCTAGCTAGCCTGGTCGCCCTGGTGCTCATGGGGTTGTTTGGCCTGACGCTGAATGTATTTAGCCTGGGTGGGCTAGCCCTGGGTGTAGGCATTGTGGTCGACAACTCCATCGTCATGCTCGAGAACATGGCTAACCGGGCCGAAGAAATGGAGCGATCGCGCCAGACCGGCGGAGTTTACAGCCGCAGTGAAGCTATCTTTCAGGCCGAAGCCAGCAGCCAGGAGCTAGAAGGAACGCTGGTGGCGGCTACCACTACCAATCTAGTGTCGGTGCTGCCCTTTTTGCTGATTGGCGGCTTTATCTCGCTGATTTTCAACGAACTGATTTTGACCGTTACCTTTTCTGTGGCGGCCTCCCTCGTGGTGGCCTTGACGGTGGTGCCTGCCCTAGCTGCCCGGATGGTAATGGGGCGCAGCACCCAATCGCTTCAGAGCTGGGGGCCATTTCGCTGGTTTAACACTCGCCTCGAAGGCGTTACGTTATCCTACGGGCGTTGGCTCAGCCGTGCCCTGCGGCATCGCATTCTAATTATTGCTCTGGCGCTGCTGGTGTTTGGCGGCAGCAGCATTTTTATGCTGGGCCAAATTCCCCAAGAAATCTTACCTCGCATTAGCACCGGGCAGGCCCGTGTCTCCGTCCGTTTCCCACCAGGGACGACGGCGGCAGCTAATCAACGGGTCATGCAGGCGGTAGAAGAGTTCCTGCTGACTCAGCCCGAAACCGACTATGTGTTTACGACCGCTGGCGGCTCTCTGTTTGGCACCAGCACCAGCGAAAACACCCTGCGCGGCAGCAGCACAATCACGCTAAAGTCTGGCACCGACACGGTGAGCTACGTCGATCGCGTCAATGCCGAGCTCAGCAAGCTGCCCCTAGTGGATACCCGCATCAACGTCACCCCTGAGTCGGTGCGGGGGCTGTTCTTGAGTAACTCTCCGGTGCGCGCCGATCTTGATGTGGGCCTGCAAAGTGAAGATACCGAAGTCTTGCTACAGGCTGGCCGGCAGGTTGTTGAAGCCCTGGGCCAACAGGCCACCCTAGCCCGCTATCGGCCCGATGGGGAAGAACCTCAAGCCGAAGTGCAAATCCGCCCCGACTGGACCAGAGCTGAAGACTTGGGCCTCACGGCTGCCGACATTGGCACCACCATTCAGACGGCGCTAACGGGGTCAATTCCGACCCAGCTCCAGCGGGGCAACCGTCTTGTAGATATAAAAGTGCAGCTTGAACCCGGCACCGTGCAGCGTTCCTCCCAACTGCTAGATATTCCGCTGTTTACCGACAGTGGACAGCTGGTGCAACTGGGCGATATTGCCCAAGTGGGTTTGGGGGAAGCCCCCGGCCAAATTCAGCGCATCAACCGGCGGCAGGTGTTCTTGATTTCTGGCGACCTGGCGGAGGGGGCAAGTCTGAGCGAAGCCCTCAGCGAAGTCCAAGCTGTGATCGCTGGTCTTGAACTCCCTGAAGGAGTAACCGTGCTGCCCAGTTCGGCGGCAGCCACCAATGCTGAGCTACAGCAGGCTCTGGTCATGCTGGGGGCGCTATCTGCCTTTCTGGTCTTTACGGTCATGGCGGTGCAGTACAACTCGCTGATCGACCCGCTGGTGATTATGCTGACAGTGCCCCTAGCGTTGGCAGGCGGCATCTTAGGCCTGTATGTGACCCAAACCGCGATCGGCGCGACGGTGGTTGTAGGGGTCGTGCTTTTGGTGGGCATTGTGGTCAACAACGCCATCATTATGGTGGAGTTGGCCAACCAGATCTACAAAGCTACCGGCTGCTCTCGCCAGGAAGCCATTCTGCGCGCTGCCCCCCGTCGCCTGCGCCCTATTTTAATGACGACCATAACCGCTGTGCTGGGCCTGTTTCCCCTGGCGCTGGGCATTGGTGAAGGGTCTGAATTCTTACAACCTTTGGGCATCGTGGTGTTTTTCGGGCAGTCTCTGGCCACGGTGCTGACGCTGTTTATCATTCCCTGCTTCTACACCCTGCTCCACGGCGGGTTTGGTTCGGGCGGCAAAGGCGCGATCGCTGAAGATGACTTGATTGAGCCGGTAGATTCATCTGAAGTTTTTCAGTCCTAAAGGACGAAATTTTCTACCCTTAACCACAAAATCCCACCTAGTAAATCTGGGTGGGATTTTGTGGTTAACCGTCTATTTTGGGCCAGGATGTTGCCGCTGAGTGAGCCTTGCTCAGCAGAGGGCTCCAGTTTCAGTCGGTGTTGATCATGCCCTCTTCGGGGTTGATGAGCCGCCAGAGCTTTTGCTTGATCTGGGTGTCAAAGACTTCCCACTTGAGCCGGTTGAACTCCGAGTTTTCGTAAAAGCCCGACAAAAAGCCCACCGGAATTTCAAAGCCGCCGGCCATCGATCGCCCGCCGCCGAAGAATCGGCCCTCACTGTCTTGGCCAAAGGCTTCTTTGATAAATTCGTCGGGGTCAAGGGTGATTTTGCTGGTGCGCAGAGAGCCAATTACCACCTCGCGCTCTTCATCCTCGTCGTGGACAATGCCGTAGACCACAGCAGTGTGCACATTTTCTTCAGTCACCAGAAAGTCTGCTGCCTGAGGAATAGCGTCGCGGTCGTCGTAGCGCAAGTAGCCAACCCCGGCGATAGAGACGTTGTTTTGCACTTTGCGGTTGCGCAGCGATCGCTCGATCACATCCATCACCCGCTTTGAGCGCGAGGCTTGCAGCACCGCACTTAGCAGCTGACCATCATAAAACTGGCTCAGGTAAGCGGCCGCCATGAAGTCGCTGGGTCCGGCATGCATCAGCTGGTTGGTGTCGGCTCGCAGCCCGTGCATGAGGGCGGTGGCACACTTGGTGTGCTTGCTGTTGTTGCGATCGAGGTTCAGCAACCCCTGCTGCAAATACTGGGTGAGAATGGTGGCCGTAGCCCGAATATGGGGGCGTAGATCGATGTATTCTGCGTCGAGCTTAGACTGAGGGGCATGGTGATCGATCACCAGCACCAGGGGCAGTCCCCCCTCTCGCAGGTGTTCGTAGAGCTGGCTCGTCGTTCCTTGGTTATCCACTAGCACCAGCCCTTGGTAGTCGGCCAGGCTAGCCCCATCGGCAGCGGTCAGCCAGCGGCGGGCAGGCAGACCCGTGAGCCGGACGAGGGCAATGTTTTCTTGGTGGCTGAGGGTGCCCGCGTAGACAATGTCGCACTCAATTTTGTAGTTGCTGGCAATCAGCTTGTAGGCCCAGGCCGACGACAGCGCATCGGGGTCAGGAAAGTCTTGCAGCAGCACCAGGTGGCGATCGCCGCGATGCTTCTCCAGCAGTCGACGTACCGCCAGCACCGGATCTTCGGAGTCGCTGTCGTTTTCGGGGCGGGGCACAAGAGAAATCATCCCGCTGCCGTTAGAGAAGTTGGCTTCAGCGGTCTCGGAGTCTATATTAAATGTCATCATGGGCAATTCCTTGTGCGACAGCGCGCTCGATGGTAGTTAGACATAGCCCCTTAGTGCAAAGACAAGGGATCGACCTCAACGGCGTTAGGGGAGCTAACGTCAACCCGCTTGGCTCACCATCGTCTTGATTCAAAAGCGCTGTCAATAGCGCTGTGGCACTATCTCATTATCGCAAATTGCAGCGGAACTGCTAGAGTCACCCGATAGAGTCTTGTGCTGACGGTTATCAGGCCATAAGATTTCACATTTCCATGACCCTGAGGCTGCACTTCAAAGGATGAGTCTAGCCGGTGGCACAGCATCGAAGCCGTCGGCTACTCTTAGCGCAGTCATGAGATGCCAATGACGTACTTCTTCCACTCCTGGTGTACGCCGCTGTGAATTTGCCGCGTCACCTCAAAGTAGAGGCTGCTGTGGGGCTTACGGGGTTGGCTAAAGAGTGGCATGTTGGCCTCCCGCGGGGTGCGGTTGCCCTTTTTCACGTTGCAGCGGACGCAGGCGGCCACCATGTTTTCCCAGGTGTCGCCGCCGCCACGCGATCGGGGTATCACGTGGTCGAGGGTGAGCCCATCGCCGCTGTAGGCGCAGTACTGGCAGGTGTGATTGTCGCGCTGGAGCAGGTTGCGCCGAGTGAGTGGTATATCTTTATAGGGCACCCGCACGTAGTGGCGCAGGCGTATCACCGTCGGCAGCGGAAAATCGGCGTAGACAAACTTGCCGTTATGCTCAACCCGCTCCGCCTTACCCTTAATAATAAGGACGACAGCCCGACGCCAGCTCGTAATGTTGAGCGGTTCATAGGAGGCGTTGAGCACCAGAACCTTACCCATTCGAATGCGCGGATAATTGGCTAAAGAATATTTGGATTGATGTTAGCACAGAAGCTAAATTGAGGGTTTTGACCTCTGGTAGACTGTCCTGGGATCGGTATCTTGGGGTAGCGTTGGCACATCTGGTGGCCAATTCTGGCGCTATGATGAGGCGCTAGCCCCGGTGGTGAAGGAGGAACACAATGCTGAGTTGGGATCACACTCCAAGCCTAGCCCCAAGTTTGGAACCCATGCGCTGCTGCCGTGCCTGGGTTGAAATCAACCTGGCGGCGCTGCAGCACAACGTGCGCCAGTTTAGAGGGTTGCTGCCCGCCACCACCCAGCTGATGGCAGTGGTTAAGGCCGATGCCTACGGCCATGGTGCCGTCACCGTTGCCCAAACGGCGTTGCAAGCTGGGGCCACCTGGCTTGGCGTAGCCACCGTCCCCGAGGGAATTGAGCTGCGAGCCGCAGGCATTCAGGCACCAATTTTGGTGATGGGGGCGGTCAACAGCACCGAAGAAATGCAGGCGATCGCCCATTGGCGCCTCCAACCCACCCTGGTAAACCCCAAACAGGCCTTAGTCTTCTCCAACACGCTCTCCGGGCAAGCCGCGTCCCGTCCAGTGGGAGTTCACCTCAAGATCGACACTGGCATGACCCGTCTAGGGTTTCCCTGGGCCGAGGCCGTAGACTTTGCTAAGTTTGTGCGGCAGTTGCCCCACCTCAAAATCGACAGTCTTTACTCTCACCTGGCCACCGCCGATAGCCCCGACCCTACCGTTATGCAGCAGCAGCAGCAGCGGTTTAAGGCGGCGCTGGGGCACCTTCAACAGCAGCAGTTGCTTCCTCCCCGGCTGCACTTGGCCAACACCGCTGCCACCCTGGCTGACCCTGCCCTACACTACGACCTGGTGCGAGTTGGTCTCGGGCTCTATGGCCTTTACCCAGCTCCTCATTTGCAATCGCGGCTCGACCTACAGCCGGTCATGCAGGTCAAAGCCCGGATCACCCATCTCAAGGATGTGCCTGCCGGTACCGGCATTAGCTATGGCCATCAATACGTGTGCGATCGCCCCCTCCGCCTGGCGGTGGTCGGCATTGGCTACGCCGACGGGGTGCCGCGGGTGCTCTCCAACCGGCTACAGGTCATGGTCAAAGGCCGCCTAGCCCAGCAAATCGGCGCCATCACGATGGATCAGCTCATGCTGGATGTCAGCGATATCCCTAACCTGCAAGAGGGCGATGTCGTTACCCTCCTCGGCCGCGACGGGCACCATACCATTAGCCCTGACGATTGGGCTGCCATGGCCAATACCATCAGCTGGGAAATTCTCTGTGGCTTTAAGCATCGTCTACCCCGCATCGCCGTAGAGCAAGCCCTAGCAGCTTCTACAGCCATCCAGAGCTAGCTAAAGCCTACTTAGGGCAGCTAGCAGCGTTTCTGGCGATGTAGTTGGGTGCAGCAGCGAAAACAGGTGGCAGTAACGCAGTCTTCCCTGAGCGTCTAGCACAAACTGCGCCGGCAGGGGTGCGCCCAACGCTTGCCCAGTGTGGTAAGCGCGAAAGCTCGCTCCCGTGGGGTCACATAGCAGCGGCAATTTTAAGCTCAAATCTTCTACCGCTGCCTGAGCTTGACGCTGGGGCTGATGGCCGATCGCCAACACTTCGGCCCCAGCGTTGCGAAACTGATCGTAGGCCTGATTAAACGCCACCAGCGAGGCGTACCGCTGAGGGCTGTAGGCCACCTCTGCCAGGAGGCGACAAAAGAGCAAGACCACCGGTTGCTTACCTCGCCAGTTAGCCAGGCGCACGGTGCGCTGGTAGGTGACATCCCATAGGGCAAAGTCGAGGCATATCTGGCCGAGGGGCAGGCCTAAACGAGGGGGCAACGGCAGCCAATAGCGCCAGGGAGTAGCCTGGTCTGGTAGTGGCGCGATCGGGGTCATCAGGCCAAAAAATGACAATACAACAGCGGCATAGCAGGGGCGATCGCCACGGGGTCGCTAGACCCCAGCAAAGAATTCCCGTGCCTTGATTGGGTCAGGAACCATAGTTTTATCTCCAGGTTGCCAGTCAACCGGGCAAACTTCATCGGGGTTAGCCTGCACATGCTGGATGGCCTGTAAGACGCGCAGGGTTTCGTCGACCTTACGGCCAAAGGCCAGGTTGTTGATGGTGGCGTGCTGGAGTACACCGTCTCGATCGATAATGAACAAGCCCCGCAGCGCTACCCCACTATCGGGGTCGAGCACGTTGTAGGCAGCGCTGATGTCTTTTTTAATATCAGACACTAAGGGGTAATTGAGATCCCCCACCCCGCCCAGCTTACGCTCAGTCTGAATCCATGCTAGGTGGGCAAATTCACTGTCTACAGAGATGCCTAAAATCTCGGCGTTGAGAGCCTTAAACTCACCGTAGCGATCGCTAAAGGCCGCAATCTCTGTAGGGCATACGAAGGTGAAATCGAGGGGATAAAAAAATAGGACCACATATCGGCCCCGGTAATCGGATAGCTTAACAATCTTGAAGTTCTGATCGACTACGGCAGTGGCACTGAAGTCAGGCGCCATTTGGCCAACCCGCAAACAGTCATCTCTCATCTCAGCCATGAACTCATTCCCTCAAGGTCTTACCGCCGTTGCGCAGTACCATCATAGTCCTTTGGCCAAAGAAAACCCTCCCTGGTGTCCTTGTCCGCTCTCGGCTTTACCATACATACAGAGTGCTAAAGCCTTTTAAGGCATTGCCCCAACCGAACCTAAGCAAAAGCTAGACCAAACGCTTGCTGGACAGACTATTGAACCGTTAAGAATGGCTCAGGCGGGATTTGAACCTGCGACCAAGGGCTTATGAGTCCCCTGCTCTACCACTGAGCTACTGAGCCGTAGCATCGGATTTTCCTTACCTAGGGCATAGCCCTATTAGTCCAACCAACAGTTAATGAATCTATCACAGAATTAGTCACCACACCAAGCTGTATCAGCATTTTTTTGATAGAAAATATTCCACAAAAAGCGGGCCAGCAGCAATGCCAGCCCGCGCTAATAAACTATGGCTCAACCATCTAGCGATCGGGTAGGTAGGCCATAGGGTTAACGGCACCGTTGCTAGGCAAGTGCACCTCAAAGTGAAGGTGAGGGCCAGTGCTGTAGCCTGTGCTACCCATCTCAGCGATCTGCTGCCCCTGGCTCACTTGCTGCCCCTCACGCACCAGCAAACGGCTGTTGTGGGCATAGCGAGTCAAACTGCCGTCGGCGTGACGGATATCCACCAGATTGCCATAGCCGCCAGAATTCCAACCCGATCGCGCGACCACCCCCGGTGCTGCCGCCACAATCGGAGTTCCGACTGGGCCAGCAATGTCGACACCGCGGTGCATGCGGCCCCAACGCCAGCCGTAGCCGGAAGTTAGGGTGCCACGGGTAGGCCAAACATAGCCGTTGGAAAGACGAGGCGCTTCGGGTAAAAACTCGTTTGCACCTGGCATCATCGGCATATTGGGAGATACAGTCTGCCCGACTGGCATGCTCGGCGAAACCCGATAGGCATCAGCACTCAGAGGAGCCGCCGCTAGCAACTGGCTAGGAGGAGCCGCAGCATCTACCTGCTCAGGCTCATCGACTACAGCCTCATCTGCTGGGTTCAAGGCTGCAATCGGCTGAACCTGATCTTTGGCGGCATCGGTAACTGTCCAATCAGAATCAGCAGCAGGCGATGCAAGGGTTTGGGCACCTTCCCTAGCGGCTAGAGCTGTCGCGTTAGCAGGTTCAGGTCCACCTACTGCGGTGGAAGCCACAGCCGCTGGCTCAGGGCTGTGATACTCCAAAGCGGCAGTCTCTGGGGCTTCATTGGTGACACGGCTGCGCTCAAGCTCTTGACGAGCCTCACGAATTCGCGCATTGAGTTCGTCGCGGTTAACCTGACTGCTATTGGACTCACGGATGCGGGCTAAGTGATCTTGAATAGCCTGCTCACGGGTTCTAGGAGCAGCTGCTAAACCGCTGGAAGGTGAGCTAACCGCTTCTTCGGTCGCTGAGGCTAGGGGAAGGCTTAGGCTGTCGCCGACTGATAGAGCTTCAGGCTGGTTAACAGCGTTGTTGTGGCTAAGAAGCTCATCTAGGGTGATGCCGTTGCGAGAAGCAATCGACCACAGAGTGTCGCCCGGTTTAACCTGGTAGGACCGTACGGTACTAACCTCAGCGGTTGAAGTGGCCGGCGCTGTTGTTGGGGGCAGTGCCGCTACAGTAATATTTTTCTTGACCTCTTGGGCCGCAGTGCTGGTAGTCTCTGCAGGAGCTGGGGTGTTGGTAGCTGTAGCAGGCTGTAGCGACTGGGCGGTAGCGACAGGACGCTCGCCTTCTTCCTGGTGGAGCGGCAAACTAGCAAAGGCCTCAACTGGCTCAGCCGTTGCGCTGGCTTCTTGACTGGTTGCCTCGTCGACCTTAGCCATTTGCTGAATGGCGGCGGCTGGCTGAACGTCAGCGGTTGAACCTGCCGCAGATTCCTGGAGAGCCTCTTGCTCAAGGGTGGGGAGCGCAGCTAGGGGGAGTGAGTTAGAAACGCTGTCTTCAGCGCTAGTTTCAAGTTCTTCTGAGGAAAGCGCAAGTTCTTCTGGAGAAAGCTTGTCTAGGTTAGCCGCAGCGAGCTCTTCTTCGGACAGTTCATCTTCAGTCTTGAGAGCCAGAGCATCCTCTAGCTGCCAAGCTTTCTCCAGTTCACCCACTGTGGGTATGTCGCTGGTGGGCAACAGGCCGCTAGCAGTTGCTAAATCACCACCGACGCCCCCAGCAGCACTGGCTTTGAGAGCCAAACGAGAGACATCGGCGCTAGCAGTCAAACTGGCCATTCCTACGGCAGGAACCCGAATAACCTGCCCAACCCGTAGTACATCGTCACCAGCAATGCCGTTGGCCACCTTGATGGCTTTAACATCGGCCTCATGCTGGGCAGCAATTTGCCAAAGGCTTTCCCCTGCTTCAACGGTGTGGTAAGACGAGGCCGAGGTTGTCTCGGCAGGCACCATCTTGGGCGTCTCGGGTTGACCCCGATCGGCCGCAGGTAAAACCGTCAGGTTTGTGCCGTCGGCAGCTAGAGCCAATTCTGGCTCAGTGAAAAACGGAGCAGAAGCTCCGAAAGATAGGGCTATGCCCAGCATGGCTGCCGAGGTTTGCACTCGACGATAACCTCCTGAAGGCTCAGATTGAGCGCTGCTCAAACTAGAGGGCAGGCAATCAGCTTCAGACTCTTGGGGAACTACGCGTTTCAAGGAACGACCTCCTGTAAACCAGCGCTTAACAACCTATGAAAGCCCCACTACCCACCTGATGGAGGCACCGCCAGTTGGCAGAAACTCTATCGCTAGGGGAGCAACAAGGCAAGGTGTTAGCAGAAGAACAACAACGGATCGACAGATTAACGCCTCGGGCTAGGTAACATTACCCTGCTTTCGGCAACCTAGGCAAGTTTACATGACTTAACACGAAAATCAATACCCAGGGGTTCTCTGTCATTTCCCTGAACACTAGGCTCGTGACCGGGAACTTGATGACCACAACATAAACGTTTAACCTCAAAAAAAAGTATTTGGCAAGCGTATTGTTTGGGCTTGACTGAGCCGACTAACTGTAGCGTCTGCCTGGTTTCTAGGGGCATAAACAACTGTGGTTAGAACCGCAAACCCTTTGCCCACTGGGCTGATCACCCATAGGGGAAAACATGCGATTAGACCTCTATAACCAATGGCAGATGTCGAGACAGAAACCATCAAAGTAAGTTATACGAATTTCTTATCTCGACTAGCCCAATTTTGTATCCTCGGAAACCGCTTATTTTTATTGCTGACTTTTTAACGCGGTTTTGCGCTGAAAACGCTCGCGTTGGGGGTTTCACCCCTCTAAGCGCACAGAGTGAATTGCACCGTAGGCTTGATAGCTCAGCTTAGTGATCTATGGGATGACATTACTCAATAGCTATCAACCATTGTGCATTGCGCCCTAGGTCCTAAATGTAGCCTTTATCAAATTTTGATTGGCTAGGGTCTGCCCTAACCCTCAAAGCTGAGCTGGGTCTTTGTTATCGGCAATGCCTGGTGTGGAGCGTGGGTGGAAGAGGTGAAGCTGGCGCAGGGTCTCATAAAGGGCTATAGCGGCGCTCACGGAGAGGTTGAGGCTGCGCACAACGGCACGATCCATAGGGATGTAGGCAGTTTCGTCACAGGTAGCTAAGACTGTCTTAGGAAGTCCTTCGGTTTCGCTACCAAATAGGAGCCAGTCATCGGTGCGATAGGTCAATTCTGTATAGCTACATCGCCCAGAGGTACTAAAGCCAATGGTTCGCCCTCCCTGCTGACGCTGCTGGGTAGAGAAAGCATCCCAGTCGGTGTGCAGGGTGAGGTCGACTTGGGGCCAGTAGTCGAGCCCGGCTCGTTTGAGGGCGCGATCGCTGAGGTCAAACCCTAGGGGGCCAACGAGGTGCAGGGGAGTAGTTGTAGCGGCGCAGGTACGGGCGATATTCCCAGTGTTTGGGGGGATCTGGGGCGTGACTAAAACAATTGCGGGCATGGTCAGGAAAACCAAAATAACGGGCTAGATCAGCGGGTGAGGGGTGAATTTAGGGCAGCGGTGGAAATGTCTAGGGGATATAGATTTTATTAATACTTCCCTCAGTAGTTTTACTCTGTTCGAAAACTGATCGAAAAAGCGGGGATCGGGTTCTACTGAATAAAGCTTTCCTTATTGCACCTATAAGTAAATGTTTACTAAGGGAGGCCGCGATCGCGACCCAACCCTACGAAACTTCCCCTAGGCGGCACAGGGTTCGCACAGATCGCGAGCCAATATCCCCTCACTGGCCGCCACCTCAGCGATCGCATTTTGGATCACCTGTTGCACTGACTGCCCGGCTTCGTGCTGCCGCAGCCATCGCTGGGCCTCGTTGCCTTCCCGCAAAATTTTCTTCACCGGGCTGAGGAAGCAGCTGAGACCATTGGCCTTGGCAATCGGCCACACCTCATCGTAGAGCTGTTGGATCCAATCGTGGGCCAGAATTGGGCGGCCGTCTTGCCAGTGGCGCAGTTCAGCCTCTAAGCTCCGGCTGGCGGCGGCCATTTCGTTGGCGTCGGTAAGGGCAACCAGGTCGTTGTTGCGGCTAGCGACCGGCAGCTCACTCAGGATCAGCGGATCTAACTCCGGATTTTGGATCAGTTGAATCAGGCGCGCTTCGAGCAGGGCTGCCACCGCCAGTAGCGCTACAGGGTCACTGATCAGGTCACAAATGCGCAGCTCTAGGCGGTTGAGGTTGTAGGGGCGGCGATCGCCGTTGGGCCGCACCGAGGACCACAGGTGGCGCACGTTTTGCATGGTGCCTGCCGCTAGCTCGGCTTCCATCCACTGAATATGGTGGGCGTGGCTAGTAAACAGGGGGACATGGGCCGGAGTTTTGGGAAACACCTGCCAGCGGCTGGAGTGAGATCCGGTCGCTCGCCCGCCCAAAAATGGCGATGAGGCGGTGAGGGCCAGGTACAGGGGCGCTTCGACCCGCACCAGGCGACAGGCCCGCATCAAAATTTCTGGATCCGAGATACCAATGTTGATGTGGACGCTGGCGGTGACTACGGTGGTGCCGTAGGTCTGCTCGATGTAGGCGTGGTAGGGGTTGCTGGGGTCAGAGCGGTAGAAGCGATCGGTATCTCCAAGGGCCAGGGTGCTGCCGGGCACGAGGGTGTAGTTGCCCAACCCCCTGAGGTAATGGCGCAGCTCGTGGCGGGGGCGCACTAGCTCGCACAGCAGTTTTTCGTACTGGCACAGCGGCGGTGTGGTGTACTCAACGTTGCGGCTGTCGGGCTCGCGCACAAAACCATTGAGATCCGCCACAATCCGATCGGAGAGACCGACCACATCCCCTGTGGGGGTGCCGGTGTACATCTCAATTTCAAACCCTTTGGACAGCAGCACGGCATTCCTCGCTGAAAACGGCACTCTATATATATTCAGTCAGTTGATCGTTGTTCTTATCCTATCGGCAACCCGGTTCCCCGTTCAGGTGCCGGGGAGGGAGGGTTGCAGACCTCTGGAGGGGCGCTAGGAGAATGCTGCTGTCGTCAGGGCGATCGCGCGCTTGGCGGCATAGGCGCGAGCAATGGTGTCGCAGCGCTCGTTGCCGGGGTCGCCGGAGTGGCCGCGCACGTAGATCCACTGTAGGGGTCGCTCAAGGGTCTGGTTCACCTCGGTGGTGACGCTGTCTAGGGCCTCCCACAGATCGCGGTTGAGCACGGGCTTTTTGGCTGAGTTGACCCAGCCGCGCCGCTTCCAGCCGGCGATCCACTGGGTGATGCCTTTGAGGACGTATTCGCTGTCGGTGTGAACGGTGACGGTCTCGGTTTGGCCACTGTTGCGCAGCAGGGTCAGACCAGCGATCGCCGCCTGCATTTCCATGCGGTTATTGGTGGTTTGGGCTTCTCCCCCCCCTAGCTCATGGATGCCGCCGTCGGCTAGGTAGAGCACCGTGCCCCAGCCGCCGGGGCCAGGGTTTCCAGAACAGGCGCCGTCGGTATAGATTCGCTGAATGATGGCCATTGGTTCGATAGAATCCTCAAAAGTCGTTGGTTCAGCCGTGAAACGTTTATGTTTTCAGGGGGCATGCTAAAGGTAAGACCGGATGTCCTCCCCGGACACCATACATTCAGGTCATGGGCAGGGTGCACCTATTATCGTCACGGTTTATCCCAACGGTGAAGTTAACCCCATGATGCTACGAGAACTAAAAGCTTTTGAGGCTTGCTGGCTAGATCTTAAGGATGTTTATCCCACCAGCGGCCAAGACAACATGTTGATTGCCCACGCCATGGGTCAGCTAGTGGATTGCCTAGCGAAGCCCAATCAGATCGAGCAAGACCTACCCAACCATTTACAGGGGCTCTTTCGGCGGCTGGCGCTGGCCTACTTTCAGGGCTACTCCCCCGCTGAAAGACCGTTTGAGGCAGTCGTAGTCACCCTGCCCGTTCCCCAGCCCTGCCCCCACAGCGATCGCCAACGGCGGCAAGATATCTCAGCGGCGGTCGAACGCGTCAAAGCCCTGGCCCAACAGACCCAATCCCGCATGTGTACCTCTCGGGGGCAGGCGGCCCAGTGCGCCACCTCAGAGATGGAGACCCTGATCATTGAATTTTCAGACTGACTGGTCCTAACCTGCTCAGGAGAGTAAAGTTAACCCCCCAGAGGTAGGGGCGGGCACGGTATCTTAGTGCTATGGCCTACGAACCGCTGCACCACAAGTATCGCCCCCAGACCTTTGGCGCTCTGGTGGGGCAAGATGCGATCGCGACTACCCTCACCAGCGCCCTCAACCAGCAGCGCATTGCCCCTGCCTACCTGTTTTGCGGCCCTCGGGGCACAGGCAAAACCTCCAGTGCCCGCATTTTGGCCAAGTCGCTCAACTGCATTGCCCAAAATCACCCCACGCCAAATCCTTGCGGCGTCTGCGAAACCTGTCGGTCGATTACCAACGGCTCGGCCCTTGACTTTATTGAAATCGACGCCGCTAGCAACACCGGGGTCGACAACATCCGCGAGCTGATCGAGCGCGCCCAGTTTGCCCCGGTGCAGTGCCGGTACAAGGTTTACGTCGTGGACGAGTGTCATATGCTCAGCACGGCGGCGTTTAATGCCTTGCTCAAAACCCTGGAAGAACCGCCCAGCAATGTGGTGTTTATTCTGGCCACCACCGACCCCCAGCGGGTACTGCCAACGATTATTTCTCGCTGCCAGCGGTTCGACTACCGGCGCATTCCCCTAGAGCCGATGATCGCTCACCTGCGGAAAATTGCCGATCAGGAAAACATCGGCATTAATGACGAAGCCCTCCGCCTGGTGGCTCAAGTTTCCCAGGGGGGGCTGCGTGACGCCCAGAGTCTGCTCGATCAGCTCAGTCTGCTAGCGCCTCCTGTGGAAGCCGATGCGGTGTGGGACCTGGTGGGGGCCGTACCCGAGCGCGATTTGCTGGCCCTGGTGCAGGCCATCCTCAGCGACGACGGCACCACTGTGCTCGACGGTGCCCGCAAGCTGATGGATCGGGGCCGGGAGCCGCTGATTGTGCTGCAAAACCTGGCCGGGTTCTACCGAGATCTGCTGATTGCTAAGACGGCGGGCGATCGCCACGACCTAGTAGCCATCACTCCCCCTACCTGGGCTGATATGCAAACCCTGGTGCAACCTCTCGACCCAACGGTGCTGCTGCTGGGGCAACAGCACCTGCGCAGCGCTGAGGGACAGGTCAAAAACACTACCCAGCCTCGACTATGGCTAGAGGTGACGCTGCTAGGACTATTGCCCTCGACCCTGGCGGGGCAGGCCGGTGGAACTATGGTTGCTGGACGGCCGTTGGGTGCAATCGCCCCTATACCTGCACCAAGCCTTACACCCCAGCCAGTACCAGCGGTCGTCAGTCCACCGTTGTCAGTGCCGCCGCCAGCCCCTTCAGACTTGGCGCTGCCGCCGGAAGCTGCCAACGGGGCAGCGCCAACACCAGCCCCTGTGTCTGCCGCCGCATCAAATTCTCCCCCCAACAATGACCACGAAGCGCCGTCCGCCTCTGAAGACACCCCATCCCCTAACCTGGGGCAGCTGTGGCTTCAGGTGATAGCCGTGCTAGAGCCCTTGGGCACCCGCGCCCTGATGCAGCAGCAGGGCAACCTGCTGTTCTTCGACGGCGTGGTAGCTCGGGTGGGCATCAGCTCTAGGCCACTGTTTAAGATGGCCCAGGGCCGAGTCGAGAATGTGGAAGCGGCCTTTCAGCAGGTGCTCAACCACAAAGTGCAGGTTTCCCTAGAGGTGCTGCCCGACCCAAAGCCTGAGGCCCCAGCCCCCAACATTTCCCAGGCGCCGGGGCAGAAAAATATCACTCCACCGCCGCCAGTTGTTCTCAGTCCTCCGCCCTCGCCTGTTGTTTCAGCACCCTCGGCCGAAGCGTCAGCAGAACCGGCTGTCGCTCCTGAACCTGCTCTTGCGGCAGACGCCAGCCCCGCTGCTCCTGGGCCACCGTCCCTGCCTGCCATCGCCAGCGACTTTGACCGAGCCGTGAAAAACTTTGCCCATTTCTTTAATGGGCAGGTGGTCGACTTAGATGAAGATCTAAGCCCTGGGCTCGACTCAACGCTGTTGAAGCCTTCAGAGGCGGCGGCTAAGCAGCCTTCCCACGCTGACAAAGACGTGCCGTTTTAGGGAGGCGATCGCTATTTGTGAAAGATCAGTTCCGAGGTAATAAACAAAGTCCGGTAGCTGACGTTTGCGTTTAGCCAAAGGTGCTGCCGTTCCAGCCCCACATGGCACCGGGGGCATCAGCAAACTCGATATAGGTACGATTTTTGGGCACTCCCAGGGCGGTCTCTAGCTGAGCGCAAAACTCCTGGCTCATAGCGCGGGTTTTGGCACTGCCCATGGTGCCCACGCTCTTGATCTCGACGTAGCACACAGGCTCTGTAGTGCCACCAAAGGTCATGGGTATGTTGGCTTCAAAAGCTGTCATCACGTAGGATTCTGGCTTGCCCAGGTGGCTGGCTAAACTGGCGGAAAGCTCCTTCAGTAGCCCTTTAACCTCGGCCTTATCGGGAGAGGAGACAGATGTTTGAACTTTGATCAGAGGCATGGGTGTGGTGTGGAGAGTGAGGAGTGAAGGGATGGGTATGGTAGGGGAATTTTGAGTTTTGAATTTAAGCCTTACTGCTACAACTCAACACTCAAAACTGAGAACTTAAAACTCATCCATTCATCTACCCGCCGTAGTTCCAGCCGGTGCTTTCGAGCAGGAGGGGGTCGCCTTCGCGGTGAATGGCGGCACCGACTACTTCGCCTACAAACACGGTGTGGTCGCCGTGCTCTACAGCGCCCACCACCCGGCATTCCACATAGCCTAGGGTGTCTTTAATAATGGGACAGCCAGTTTCAGGACCGGGGTAAAACTCGATATCTTCAAACTTGTTGCCCACGCGGCGCAGGGGTTTGAAGAAGTTTTGGGCCAGATCTTTTTGCCCAGCTTCTAAAAAGCTGAGGGCAAACACGCCGCTGGATTTCACCATGGCGTGGGAGGTAGAGTCGTTTTTGACACAGTTCACCACCAGAGGGGGCTGAAAGGAGGCCTGCATCACCCAGCTCGCCGTGAAGCCGTTGAGGTCATCTCCATCTTTAACGCCACAGATGTATAGCCCGTGAGGAATCTTGCGCAAAAGGGTTTTCTTGGCTTGCTCGTCTAGCACAGGACACCTAAAGAATGCAGCTTTAGGGGCAGTGTAATACAGCTGTTGCTCCTGGCTCTACCCAATTGGTCATAAAAAAGGCGCACCGCGGTGCGCCTAGATGGTGTGTGATGCCCTGACCCTATTTGTTGGGCTGGGGAGTCATGCGCAGGTAGGGCTTGATTTCGGTTACGCCCTTGGGGAAGCGCTGCTTGGCTTCCTCGGTGGGGATGGCGGGAGACACTACAACGTCTTCACCATCTTTCCAGTCTACGGGGGTGGCAACGCTGTAGTTGTCAGTAAGCTGTAGCGAGTCAATTACCCGCAAAATTTCAGCAAAGTTGCGTCCGGTGCTTGGCGGATAGGTAATGGTCAGCCGCAGCTTTTTGCTGGGGTCAATGACGAACACGCTGCGCACGGTCACCTTGGCGTTGGCGTTGGGGTGAATCATGCCGTAGAGGTCGGAGACCTTTTTGTCGTCGTCGGCAATAATTGGATAGTTGACGGTTACGCCCTGGGTTTCATTGATATCACCAATCCAGCCCTGGTGGGAGTCAGCACTGTCTACGCTGAGGGCAATGACTTTGGCGTTGCGCTTGTCAAACTCGGGCTTGAGCCTGGCTACGCTGCCCAACTCAGTGGTGCACACGGGGGTGTAGTCAGCGGGGTGCGAAAACAGCACTACCCAGCTATCGCCAGCCCAGCTATAAAAGTCAATCTCACCCTCACTGGTTTGCTGGGTGAAGTTAGGTACCTGATCGCCAAGTTGAAGCGCCATCTCAAATCTCCGTTTAATCTCGACAGGGTGCAAATAAAGTTGCTCAGCGTTCACGTTCGCTATTCTCCCACAAACCCCGGTATTCCGGTCGGGGTTTAGAGGATTATCTTAAGGATTGTATCGCAGGCGCTGGGTCTGAGTGCGATCGCTCGATCACCCCCAACTGCCCACAACAGAAACACCTAGGGACATGCCCTAGGTGCCTGAGAAATCGTTGCTCAACTCATAGCTGGGAAATGCTTTGGGGAACTCCCATTAGGTTGCGCCTAAAACTGGCGGTCAAAGACCTTGGGCGCATAGGCACTACACCCATCGCAGGGACCCATGGGATTCATAGCGCAGCGCAGGTAGGGCGATCGCGCGTTCAAGTCACAGGTGATGTCGCCGATCATATAGCCCATGCCATCGATATAGTGCATATCGGTATTGCCATCGAGCAGCTTGAGCATGCTCTGGCCCAAGCCCGTTGGCATAGCTGAAGTGTCGCTGCCGCACTTTTCATTTCGGTCAGCCCGCACGCTTAGGTATGCCGACACTAGGGCTGGGGTAAGACCGACAACGAAAATTAAAACAATGACGAGCATGAACCTGTAGTCCGAAACTTGCAAGGTCATCCTAACCCAATGAATTGGCAGACCAGCCCAATGCCGCTAGGGATTGGTACGTACCGTTGCGTTACTTAGCTTTTCGCAACATAAACCAACAAAGGCCGCTCCTCCCTCTTACGCTCAATCAAAGGCAAAATCAGCACCAGTCACGGCTCCACACATCTGTAGCCAGAGACGACGTTTCTGTACCCAGAAAGTTCCCAACTATAGATATGATTCGATGAATTTATAGTTAGACTTTAAGAAAGAGCGGTTTTTGGCCCAGTTCTCGCTCAAAATCACCTTGTTTTTCTATCACCTGAACAAGATCCTGAACTTTTCAGAACTTTCATGTATTGGCGGATCTTGGCTTATCGCCGACTATAAAAACATCCTGTAGACTCGCGTGTGCTCCAAAGCTAAGACCGGGTAGGGCCACAGGACATTGTGGAGGTTCGCTCCTCAGTGATAGCGCCTTACCCGGCTTTTTACTTTTAAAGCTGAATATGAAATCCTCGCCTCGCTAAGCTATTCGCACTCAGGGAGTGTTGTCTCGGCTGTCCTAACCAAAGGGGCGATGGCTAGAGCCGATTGACGGGCTCGGCGATCGCAGTGGTTTGCTCAACTCCTTCACCAAGCTGTTCAATCCCACAGCGCTCTACTCTTAGCTAATCCGCCGTACTGACAGCTTCAACCATGGTGTAGAGTTGCAGCCATTCTTCCACCACATAGGGAGCCGCAACCAGTCGGGCCGTGCCTCCGCCCTGCAGCGGCACCCGCAGCGTCAACGGAATCGGGTGCTGAAGATCATCCAGCACGGCATCCATACTGTATTGGGCAACGCTATCGGGTAGCGCTTGGGTTTGAGGATCGAGCTGGCGCGGTGCTTGCCACTGGGCGCTAGTGCCGGTTTCAACAACCAAGTCACGGCCAGGATCTGTGGTCGCCTGTCCCGGAAAGCCTACCAGGCGCAGGTAGGTGCCCTGAAAAATGCCCTCGGTGTAACGCTTGAACACCGTAGCTTGCCAAGCTAAGTCGCTCTGGTCACGCAGGCTCTGGCGTGAACGGTAGGTCGTTTGCCCGGGCTGCTCATGATAGGTGTGAATGGAGGCTAGGGCTGGCTCAGCCATCGCCAGCAGCAGCACACAGCCTAGCAGGAGGGCCAGAATTGTCAGCCGCAGGGCACGCCAGAGGTGATGCATGGGGAGGTGAGGGAGGTAGGGAAGATGAGGCGATGGAGAAGGTCAGTCACGTTTGCAGCGGCTGTGTCCATTATCCTCACCTTTCTCATCTCCTCACCTTCTACAACTGGCTCATCTGGGTTAGCGTTTGTCGGTAGCCCGCAGCTTCTCCCTGCTGTAAAAAGAGCTGGGCGGCTTGCTCAAAGTCGCGGCGAGCACCGGCATCATCCCCCAAACGGGCGCGCACCACCCCTCGGTTGTAAAACAGCCTTGGGTCAGCGCTGTTGGAGGCGCTCACAATGGCTTGGGTGAGATCTTGGTAGGCATCTTGGGGTTGGTTCACCTGAAGGTAAGCCGAGCCGCGAGCCGAGTAGGCCTCTAGGTAGCTAGGTTGCGCCGCAAGGGCCTGACTGTAGTCGTCGATCGCACCAAACACATCCCCGGTAGACAGGCGGGCGTCGCCCCGGGCTTTAAAAGCCTCTGCGTAGGCGGGATCGAGGAACAGCGCTTCGGTGTAGTCTGCGATCGCGGCGGTCGCATCCCCCGCTTGCAGGAGCGCATCGCCCTTTTGCTTATAGGCCATGGCCGAGTCAGGATTGAGCTGTAGCACCTGGGCAAAGTCTTGCTGAGCTCCGCCTAGGTTGCCCTGGCTGGCCCGCACAGTGCCTCGGCTCATGTAAGCTTCAGCTAGCTCAGGGTTGAGCGCAAGGGCGCGATCCAAATCTTCCAAAGCCCGGCTGGGCCTTCCCTGGCGGAAGTAGACGTGGCTGCGGTTGAGGTAAGCCCGAGCCAGTTCAGGGTTGCGGTTGACGGCCTCATTGAGGTCGCTTAGGGCCGCGTCAAACAACCCTAGGTGGTAATAGGACACCCCGCGCCCCATGTAGGCTCGCGGCAGATCGCCATTCAGCTCAATGGCTTTGCTAAAGTCAGCAACGGCTGCGGTGTAGTTGTTCTCTCGCTCTAGGGCAAAACCCCGCAGCACGTAGGCTGTCGGATTGTCGGGAGTCAGCTCAATGGCGGTGGAAAAATCTTCGATGGCGAGATCGTTGCGGCCCTGCTCGCTATCGATCAGGCCACGGTAGAGATAAGCTTCTACGGAGTCTGGGTTGAGCTCTAGAGCGGCGTTGAAATCGGTCTGAGCCTGGCTAGACTCTCCTTGGCGATAGTAAACGCTGCCTCGGGCGAAGAGGGCGTTGGCGTTGCCAGGGTCAAGGCTAAGGGTTTGGTTGAGGTCGATGAGGGCGCGATCGTAGTCGCCCTGCTCAGAATAGATTAGGCCTCGGTAGAGGTAGGCGTTAGCCAGGCTAGAATCCTTTTCGATCGCCAGGTCAAAGGCTTCGAGGGCGGCGTCATAGTCACCGCTGTTGTAGCGTTCAACCCCTAGGTTGTAGGCGCCAATAGCCGATAGGCCGGGCTCAGCCGCTTCCGGTTCGGGCGTTTCAGGCTCAGCTGGGGCAGGCTCAAGGCCTTCGAGGTCCATCTCCTCGGGGCCAGCCGCCTCGGGTTCCATGACCTCAGTAGCGGGAGTTTGGGCATAGCCTCTCCCGGGGGTGGCCCCAATCATTAGGCCTAGACCCAATAGCAAAATGGCGTAACGCAGTTTCATGGCTTCCCCTCCACCGACGGTGTTTGCAGATTCAGTAGGCTGGTGCTGCCCCTGAGCAGATGATTTTTTCAGCATACCCACCCACGCCCCTGGCGCTAATGATAGGTCAGCTTATTTAGGTTGAGAGACGGGTTAAAGAGTTTTTTCTAGAATTGTAAGTACCCGCTGGCAGCCCTATCTATTCATGGCAGCGGTGAGCGGTGGCAAGGAGATAGTATGGCGATCGCACGTTGGTCTATTGGTCTGCTGCTGGGGGTCTTGTTGTGGCTGGGGCTAGGGCACTATGCCAAGGCCCAGAGCGACGCCCGCATAGACATGCGGTTAAGCAGTCTGGAGTCTGAACTCGGTCGACTGAGATCCCAGGTCAGACAGATAGAATCTCAGCTTTCCATTCCTAACCGTCCGGCCCCTAGCCTGCCCACAGTTACCTCACCCGGGGTCGAGCCCTCCCTCGACGAGCAGTTCGACAACCTGGCCACATTAGCGATCGAGCTTAAGCAGCAGGTCAGGCAACTCGAAACCCGGGTCACACAGCTTGAAAGAGCCAGCTCTTAGGCACAAATCCTACTCCTTTATTGAGCTGTGATGGCAGCCTACTTAGGTCTTTAGCCTGTCCCAAGGACTCTGCTCTCGTCGGGCATAAGGTGGGCTAGGGAAGTTTTTTGTGGCGGGGCGATCGCTCTGCTGTACCTTGCGAGCCTTTGTGACCTGCAAGGGTGATCTCACTAACGGTTGAATTCCTTCTTCTCATCCCCTCTGTCGTCTTCATTTCCTCCATTTTCCGTATCCCCTCTACCCCGCCTTCCATGTAAGATGAGAACATGATTTACATCCCTTCACACGCGTTGGCCCTATGTCGTTTTTTCGGTCTTACATTGCGCCCCTGCTGATTGTGCTGATTTTTGCGGTGGCGATGCTGGCAGTGAGCGCCCGCATCTTTTTGCCCAGCGATATGATGGCTCCTGCCCCGATCGAAGAGCCGATCTCGGCGTTGCCTACAGCCCAGGCCGATTTTATGATGCCAGAACTGTCGGAACTCATCCACGGACCTCAGAGCATGCGGGTTGAGGGATAAGCTCAGCTTTAAACTATTCACTTAAAGCAAATATTAATGATGGGAAACCCCCGGCAGATCGTCTGCCGGGGGTTTCTAAACTTAAACCTTATAGCCTGTAACTAGACACAATGGACTGGATTATTTTCCTCCAGACAGGATGTCGTTTAAGCAATTCGGAGACAGCAGCACTTTGACTGATTAACTTGAGAGTTTTCCTCAAGAAAGTTCCGATTAAATAGAGATGTTTAGATGCCATCGTAAAGAAACCATCGCGTGGGGTTTATAGCGTCTCTAGGCATTTCTTGCAGAGCTCTCATCAGTTACAGAGAGGAAATATCAACAACCGAGTAAAGTGCTGCTGGTATTTGACGAGATAGATTCAGACGTTAAATCGATAACGTACCTCCTATTTAACAGGACTGAACTATTCGATCTGTCGGGGAAGAAATCGTTTTTCGTGTTAGGTGATTTGCTTCCTTATTCACTAAGATACTCTCCTGATTTGTCGATGGCTAGGGATGATACCAAAGTTCACGGTTGAGTTGACAGCTGCTATCATTCTGTTGAAAAGTTAGGGTTTCAGCCCTAAGTTAGGGCGGCAGAAGCGCCTTTGGGCCGGGATGTTGAGGCCGTGGCGGGGGTTCCCAGGCGCTACTATTAATAAGCGGTTGCCTAATGAAGGTAGCTCGCTGATTTAAGCCAGAGGCGAAAGGGTAAGGAGCGATCGCAGTGACGCAGATAGAACAAATTACCGGTACCGGCATCCCCCTCACGGGCAACGACATCGACACCGATCGCATTATTCCGGCTCGGTTTCTCAAGTGCGTAACCTTTGATGGGCTGGGCGAGCAGGTGTTTGCCGACGATCGGGCGTCCCTAGAGGGTCGCCATCCCTTTGACCAGCCCCAGTATCAGGGGGCCACAATTTTGGTGGTCAACCGCAACTTTGGCTGTGGCTCATCGCGGGAGCACGCCCCCCAGGCGATCGCCCGTTGGGGCATTAAAGCCGTGCTGGGTGAGAGCTTTGCAGAAATTTTCTTTGGCAACTGCGTCGCGATCGGCATTCCCTGCCTGACGGCTACCGCCGAGGTGGTAGGCCAAGTGCAGGCAGCGCTAGACGCTGATCCGACAACTGTGGTAACGCTCGACCTGGCAACCCAAACCGTGACCTTTGGGGCCGGGGCTGGAGCTGTGTCTATGCCTCAGGGCGCGCGTCAAGCGTTCTTGGCGGGCACCTGGGATGCCTGTGGTCAGCTAGTCGCCAACGCCGATGCCATCCGCGCCACGGCGGCAACGCTGCCCTACGTGGCTTGGTAGGCTCACAGTCTCCGTGTCTCCACCCATAGATTTGCAACGTCCTGTGGATTTTGCCGCAGAAATAGGCACTCTCTAAGGAGATCCCTCCCCACCCATGCGGGCTGTTGCTATGGTCTCCTCTGCTGTGCGTTCGCTGACCCCTTGGCTACAGGCCGACCCGGCTCTGCTGCCGGGTTCTACAGCCGCAACCCTGGGCAACACGGTTTGCCGCATGGCTCCCTTGTCCATCGAGCGCCCCACCCTGGGTCGTGAGCCGGCGATCGTAGCGGCAGTGAAGCAGTTAGTAACCCAGAGCCTGAGGCTGCGATCGCCGCTGGGCGGCTGGCCCGCCGACCTGCCCCAAACCCCCGATAACCTGGCCCCCTACCTGGGCGAAGAAACTGGGGAGTTGCTGGACCGATTAGCGGCTTCAACTGCATCAGTGCCTTCCGCCAGCACCCTGATACCGGTGCCCCAACTTGTACCCCACTTGCTGTGGATGCTCGCCAGCAGTGGCTACGAAGTGATGCGCCTCATCGAGGGTGTGCAGGTTCGTGTCTTTAGTCCTCAGGCTCAGGGGGCAATCCGCATTGTGCGCCTGGTGCCGGTGCTCACGCTCACTCTAGGAGAGACCGACTACGCCCTCGATCTGGTAACTCAAACGGACCCAGTGCCGGCGTTATATCTAGCTGAAGATATCGAAATTCAACTATTAGAAAATGACCTGGACGGCCAGCCCTTGCCCTGTGGTGGCCTGTTGGCTCAGGTGGCTAAGCAAGTGGGCTACACCCAGCCCGGCTTGGGTGCTTTACTCGTTGACGGCTGCGAAGTTGATGCCCTCCGTCCTTTTCAACCTTGGCAGAACGGTGTTTTGCACCTACGCCTGCACCTAGCTGAAATGGAGACTCAAGGGCTATCTCAGCCCTACAGTGGCCATAGCGAGGCAATGCCCGATGCGCTGTATTTACCGCCGGGGAGTAAGCAAAGCGCTGGGACAACTGCGTCAGGCTTTACCCTAGATGACTTTGCCAGCACCCTGATCGATGGCCCAGACGATGCTACCGCTGGCGTGCTGGGCGACTGGCTCACCTTTACCGATGAACGCTGGATTCAAACTTTTCTGAGTGCCCACGCCGAGCAGATTGTGGCGCAGCATCTACCTCAAATGCTGCCGAGCTCAGAAGGCGACCGGGAAGAGCTTTGCAACTGCATCACCTACGCCGCTACCGATTTGGTGCAGGGAGCCAGCGGCCTATTTAAGCACACCTTTGTCCATGAGCCGATGTTGGTGGCGGACCTGTGGCCTCGGCTGCGCTGGCACCTAGCCCAAAGCTCAGAACGGGTGATGCAGCTGATGGGGGGTGTATCGGCCCAAGTGCTGCCCCCAGGGCTGAGCTGGCAGCAGGGTAGCCTCTACCTGCGCCCGCTGATGCAGCTCACCACCCATAGCCGCAGCTGGATTGTGGACTTGGGGCGGGGCCGGCTCTTACCCACTGCGCCCCAGGCGTTACCCGCTGAGGCTGCCGTCGATGTGGCCGATGCCCCGTGGGGGCCGCCGCTCACGGTGGCCGATCTAACCGCGCTTGTGGATCATGATCTGAGCGCCCATACACCTGCGATCGCGGCTCTCCGCCAGGGCACCCCAATTCACCTGCACCGGCTCGATGCCGAAGCCGGTTGCCAGGCGGGGCATCTCACCCTCGACTGGTGCTTTACCCTGCAAACCACGTTGTAGCAGCAAGCCCTTAGGGCGATTTGTTCTCCATCCTGATGGTGGCAAAAGCCGTAAATGTTTGTGCCAGAGACACCCCGAGCCAGGGGGCAAATCGCCTAGAGTGAGATCGAACTGTGGCGCATCCCAAAGGCCTTAGATATCGTGTCTCCAGAGCTAACCCCAGGGCTGATTCAAGAGCCCATCTACCTCTACAGCATTTGCCCCCGTCCCCTGCAACCTCTGCCTCTACCCCTGGGGCTGGCCGTACCCACCCGGTTGATTGCCGTAGACAACGTTGCCGCCATAGTTGAAACCGGCGTCGATCTAGAGACCCTGCAAACCGACGAACCTCGGCTGCTAAACGCGGTGCTCAGCCACGATCGCGTTATTTGCGAGCTGTTTCAGCACACGCCCCTGCTGCCCCTGCGGTTTGGCACTCAGATTGCTTCCATTGAGCATCTCAAGGCCCACCTGGTTAGCCAGGGAGCCGACTATGCTGCCAAGCTCGCTATTCTAGGCCATCAAGTTGAATACCAGCTCAAGCTGATTGCCCAACCCGTCGAGCTACCGCCCCTGGCTGAGGGGCTCAACGGGCGCGACTACTTTTTGGCGAAAAAGCAGCGCCTCCAGGATCAAACCGCTGCCCAAGAGCAGCAGCACCAGGAGCTTGATCAGGTGCTCAACGACCTTCATGCCACCTACGACAACTACATTGAGGCCGAAAGCCCCGCCGGAGAAGCGCGAGTGTATCTGCTGATCGATCGCGCCGCCGCCGAGAGCCTAGAGCAGCGGGTGGATGAGTGGCGATCGCAGACTACCCACTGGACCCTCATGCTCAGCGACCCCCTTCCCCCCTACCACTTTGTCTAGGAAACCTGCTTAGCCCACCACCCATTCACCCTATCCCCTAGGGACCGACCTGAAACTCTGGATAGGCCTCCATCGCGTGCTCGCCCAGGTCAAGACCCTGAAGTTCCTCGGCCTCAGACACGCGAATGCCCACGGTGGCCCGCAGTGTCAGCCAGCACAGCAGGCTAAACGTGACGGTAAACGCCCCCACCGCCGCAATTCCCAACAGCTGCACCAGCAGTTGCTGAATGCCACCCCCCATCAACAGGCCAGCCAAGGGCCCATCACCTTCGCCATACCAAGAGTAGATACCGGGGCCAATGCTAAACAGCCCTAGCGCCGCGGTCCCCCACAGGCCACAGACCAGATGCACCGATACAGCACCTACTGGGTCATCAATCTTTAAGCTGTCCAGCAACGTCACCGAAAAGACAACAATGACCCCTCCTACTAGACCAATGAGTGCTGCGCTGCCCAGGTTGACGTAGGCACAGGAGGCGGTAATGGACACCAGCCCCGCCAGCACTCCATTGATGATCATCGACAGGTCGGGCTTGCTGAGGTAAATCCAGGAGGTGACGGTGGCGGCTAGGCCCCCCAAGGCACCAGCGATGTTAGTGGTCACCACAATATGGCTGATCGGTAAGGGGTCGGCAGCCATGGTGGAGCCAGGATTAAAGCCAAACCAACCCAGCCACAAAATTAGGCACCCCAAAGCAGAAATGCTCAAATTGTGCCCCGGCATGGCGACTGGACGAGCCTGAAAGCGCCCCAGCCGTGGCCCCAGCAAAATAGCGCCAATCAGCGCGGCCCAGCCACCGACTGTGTGCACCACTGTAGAGCCGGCAAAATCGTAAAAGCCCAAATTAGCCAGCATGCCGCCGCCCCACACCCAGTGGCCGGTGATTGGGTACAACAACCCCACCAGCAGCAGGCTAAAGATAAAAAAGGCCAAGAACTTGATGCGCTCCGCTACGGCCCCAGACACAATGGTGGCCGCCGTACCCGCAAAGGCCAGCTGAAAGAAAAATTTGGCGTTTAGCGGTACCCCAGCCCAATCCAACGCACTATAGGTGCCTTGGTAGGCATTGCCCATGGCGGGGCTGTTGTCAGCCCCTTGCAGCAAAAAGCCAGACATGCCAAACAGGGGGTTGCCGTCACCAAACATGAGGCCAAAGCCGACCACCCAAAAGGCCAGGGTCGAGAGGCCAAACACGATCAGGTTTTTAGCTAGCAGGTTAACGGCGTTTTTGCTGCGGCAAAAGCCGGTTTCGAGCATGCAAAACCCAGCGTTCATAAAGAAGATTAAAAAGCTGGTCAACAACACCCAGGCTGTGTCTAGCGCTACTTTGAGGTCGGCTGTAGTGGCGCTTTGGGCAAAAGCAGCCGGACAGAAAATCAGCAAGCTCCCCAGAGCGACCCAGGGTATATAGCGCCACCGTCCCCCCGGCTTGCCCAGCGGGTGCAAAAGTTGCTTTAAGGCTGGTTGTGGTTGCTGCAACATAACGATCACGTGTCTCCCAATCGGCTCTCTGCTAATAAGCCCATAGGTTGCCACGAATTACAGTTCATGGTGCAAGTTTTTATACTTCCTGAGAGCAGGCCGTGGGGCGATCGCCTTTATCCGCAGCGAGTCTCAAGCAATGAATAGTGCTACATCCCCTCTCTGCAAAGTTTCAGTAAAATTCCGTAGAAGCCCTAGTTTTTTGGTGAAGTTGCGCAAGCGCAAAGGAGAGGATCTAGCCGAGGCCTCTGAAAAAGCCTGATTGGTAGAACGCTATTGTAGTAAGTCTAGAAACTCGGATTCTACTTGGTTAGCCCGCAGGCAGGCCCCATATCAGCTTGTGGGAGACAGCACCTTAGCCACGACTAAACTCAGCTCTGGAAACTGGGGCGACTGTACAATGGCCTCTCCCTGTAATACCTGAGCTTCATAGAGCCCGTCTACCAGAGTGAGTACAGTCACCTTTGCCTTCGCTGCGTCTACAATCCAATATTCTGGAATGCCTCGGGCCGCATACTCAGAGCGTTTGTAGCGGTAGTCACGGTCTTCGTTGGTTTTGCCGGGCGAAACTACCTCTACGACCAGCAAAGGTGCTGGCATTTCTTCAGTAATGGTGCTGCGGGAGCTACCGGCCAAAACGGCTACTAGCTCCTCGCTAAGCACCATAAAATCTGGAATGCGCACTCGCCCGGTAACAATCAGCTCCGTTTTGCCCTGCCGCACTTGCTCGAAGGGCAAAATCTTGAGGAATTGAGCGACCAAATAGCCGCCAATGACTACATTTTCTTCGCTCTCTGGCGGCATTTCGACAACCTCTCCATCCACAAATTCGCAGCGATTTTCTGGGCCTGTATCCAGGCTCAGAAAATCGGCCAGAGAGAGCTTAGTGGCAACCATCAGTAACCCCAGGCAACCGTAGGGTGGGCACTGCCCACCAATAGAGAATCAGCCTATAACCAATCCCCTAGCTCCAATTCTACTCGTCTGCCTCTGGCTCGTAGGTGGAGGCGATCGCGAGTTCCTTTAACTGGGCCTCGTCCACACCAGAGGGAGCCTGGGTAAGCAGACAGCGGGCCTGCTGGGTTTTGGGGAAGGCGATCGCATCGCGGATCGACTCTTCCCCCGTCATCAGCATGACGATGCGATCGAGCCCGTAGGCGATGCCGCCGTGGGGCGGGGTGCCGTACTCAAAGGCTTCGAGCAAAAAGCCAAACTTATCGCGGGCTTCCTGCTTAGACAGGCCAATGGTTTCAAACACTTGGCTCTGCACCTCGGGCTGGTAGATGCGCAGGCTGCCGCCGCCAATTTCATAGCCGTTGAGCACCATGTCGTAGGCGATGGCGCGGGCGGTCTTGAGGTCGGCGATATCGTCAGGGTGCGGTGCAGTAAAGGGGTGGTGCAGAGCTTCGAGACGCTGCTGGTCAGCGTTCCACTCAAACATAGGGAAGTCGGTGACCCAGAGCAGGTTGAGGCTATCGGTGGGAATTAGCTCCATCTCGCGGGCGATCGCCTGACGCAATCGATCCAGCGTGGCATTCACCATCGCGGTTGGCCCCGCCCCAAACAGCAGCAGTGTGCCCTCAGTGGCTCCGGTGCGGCTGAGAAGTTCCGCCATTTGCTCGGGGCCGAGATTGTCTTTAATCGCGCCAATGGTATCCACCGCACCGTCGGCCCGCACCCGCACGTAGGCGAGGCCCTTGGCCCCGGCATCGGCGGCGATCTTAAACAGGTCGCCACCGGGCTTAATGCGCACGTTGGAGATTTGATCGTTGCCGTTGGGGATGGGCAGCACCTTGACAATGCCGCCATCGGCTACCGCGCCCGAAAATACTTTAAAGCCGCAGTCTTTCACCAGGTCAGACACATCAACCAGCTCCAGGCTGTAGCGGGTGTCGGGCTTGTCACTGCCGTAGCGATCCATCGCCTCGGCATAGGTCAGCCGGGGGAAGGGCAGGGGAATGTCAACGCCTTTCACTTCCTTGAAAATATGGGCTACCAAAGCTTCATTCAGCGCCAGGATCTCATCCTGGGTCATGAAGCTCATTTCCATGTCGAGCTGGGTGAACTCGGGCTGGCGATCGGCACGCAGGTCTTCGTCGCGGAAGCAGCGGGCGATCTGGTAGTAGCGATCGACCCCCGACACCATCAGCAACTGCTTGAAGAGCTGGGGCGACTGGGGCAGGGCGTAAAACTCGCCGGGGTTGACCCGCGAGGGCACTAAGTAATCCCGCGCCCCTTCTGGGGTCGAGCGCGTCAGAATGGGGGTTTCGACTTCGTAAAAGCCCTCCTGGTCTTCGAGGAAGCGGCGAATGGCTTTGGTGACTTCGTGGCGAATGCGCAGGTTTTGGGCCATGCGATCGCGCCGCAGATCTAAATATCGATAGCGCAGCCGCAGGTCTTCGCGCACCGTCTCAGAATCGGCGGTGGAAACCTGAAACGGCAGCGGCTTGCGCACCGCATTTAGCAGCTCGATGGTGTCGGCAAAGATCTCTACGTCCCCCGTAGGGAGCTTGGGGTTGATGGAACCCTCCTGGCGCTGGCTGACCCGGCCCTGAATTTTGACCACATACTCGTTGCGCAGCGGGTTAGCCTGGGGATAGGAGGCCGGGGTACGTTCTGGATCGCTGACAATTTGCACAACGCCAGTGCGATCGCGCAGATCAATAAAAATAACGCCCCCATGGTCGCGGCGGCGATCGACCCAGCCGAACAGGGTAACGGTGCTGCCAATGTCGCTGGCCCGCAGGGTGCCACAGTAGTGGGTGCGCATAGTGAACTGCTTATATTTCAAATTTCAAAACCTTCCCATTATCTAGGATAGTGGGTGAGCTTGAAAGCTATTTTTTTCAGCCAATTCCTGACAAAATTCTCGTCGGCATCCCTAGCCTCGTTGAGGCGGCTGCACCTACGATTTGGATCAGGGAGCGCTGATGTTATCAGGAACGTAACGGTATGGTCTGGGTGCGATGCGGGCAGCAGCGAATCGCCGATGTAGAGGCGATCGTGTTTGACAAAGACGGCACCCTGGCCGATTCCCTGAAGCTATTGCATCACACGGCTCTGGCCCGGGCAGAGGCCTGTGCAGCAGCAGCGGGATTTGGGGATGCCTTAATTTCGGCTTTCTTAAACTGTTTTGGGGTGTCCGCCAGCGGCATTGACCCCGATGGGCTGATGGCGGCGGGCACTCGCGAAGCCAACAAGCAGGGGGCCGTAGCCGTACTTGCGCGGGCCGGATATCCTCCACAGAAGGCGACGGAGCTAGTGGCAGAATGCTTTGCGGCGGTAAATGCCCAGCGCAACGGCAAGGCTGTCTATACCCCACCCTTTGCGGGCACTGCCGCCATGCTAGAGCGGCTGCACCACAGTCCATTAAAAATCGGGGTGCTGTCATCCGATAGCCCAGCCTTTGTCGAAGAATTTTTGACCCATTACGAGCTGCTGCCCTGGGTGGATGCGTGGCAGGGTACGGGGCCGGAAGATCCACCCAAGCCCGATCCGACGCTGTTAGGGGTAGTGTGCGATCGCCTCCAGGTCTCGGTAGCGCACACTCTAGTTGTCGGCGATAGCTGGGCCGATCTAGCCTTAGCACAGCAGGCTAAAGCAGCAGGGTTTGTGTCGGTATCTGAGCCTTGGGGGCGATCGCCAGTGGCCGGTGCAACCCTAGTTCTAAACCAGTGGGATGATTTAGCTGTCGAGACTGAGTTCGGCTGACCCGACAACAATGGAGAGCAAAAGCTATGGTGTCGTGGGTTTTAAAGGAATGGCAGGCTGCGGTTACGGCCCTATTGCAGGGCGAAACCATTCTTCTGCTGCGCAAGGGCGGCATTCGAGAGGCCAAGGGGCAGTTTTCGCTGGCGGCTCGGCAGGTGCTGCTGCTGCCCACCGTCGAGCATCAAAAAGCGACCCTGCTGAAGGATACCTTTTGGCCCCTGATGACGGGGGAGGTCGCTGACGATGACCAAGTGCGGTTTGACGGGTGGGCGACCATTACCCACGCCCTGCCCCTCAGCGCAGAAGCAGAGGTGGCGGCCCTGCTGCCCTATCTGGTGTGGAATGAGCAATTTGTAGCAGAGCGGCTCAGCTGGCAACCCGATCGCCCGCTCTATGGGCTGCTGCTAAGGGCCTACCGCTTCCAGCAGCCTCTGCTGCTGCCTCGTCACAAGGGTTACAGCGGCTGCCGCTCGTGGGTGGAGATCGGCCAGGAGGTGGGGGTGGCTCACAGTACCCCAGCCTTAGCAGAGGCAGATTATCAGCAGCAGGTCGAGGCTATTTTGGCGCATCTGCCTGCGGTGACTCCGAGACTGGCAGATTAGGGGCAATCATGCCTTCTAGCGACGATTGTAGGTCAGCGGTAAGCTGGGCGACGGCCTGTTTGCGATTGGCTTTGTAATCGGGCCAGCGATCGCTCACCGAGATCGGCTCCCCCACCGTGAGCACTGCCCGCTGTGGCCCTAGCTTGGGCCGTGGAAACGGATTTTTACCCTGGATTAAGCACACCGTATCGCGCAAAATCATCACCGTTTCGGCAAAGCGCTCGGCGGAGGGTCGCTGGCGCACATAGTGGCCCGTGACGGCGATAAAGCTCTCCACTAGGCGCATGTGCCACATGCGGAGGGAGGCTTCTTCGGCTTCGCGATTGGCCAGCCCCAGCTCCACCGCTGACAGTCGCGGGTTGCCCACAACTTCTTGGCGGAAGATATGCTCCCACCCAGCTTGCTCAATGCGTCGACAGCGGTCAATAGTGCTGCCTTTGGGCAGGAGCTGAAAATAGCTTTCGGCCACCTGTAGGGCCGCATTCATCAGGGCTTCAAGCCGATTGCTCAGGGCGTTGGTCGGGGGCAAAGCATCGAGGCGATCGCTCGAATCGACTACGGGAAGTGCCACGCGATACACCCGGCGGTAATAATTTTCTAGCAGGGTGAGCAGGCGCTCCCCCAGGTCGGAGAGCCGGCGATAGCGCTGCTCGATGGCGTTTTTAGAGGTGTCCCCAGGTGGGTAGAGATGCTTTTGGGAAGTCAAACTAGTCTCCTGCTCTAGGCGATCGAGCCAGCGATCGAGTTCGCGCCAGGGCGGTGTGATGTAGCGATAGCAGATGCCCAGGGGAGCGATCGCCACCTGCTCTGCCCGTTCCTGGCTGTGCAAATCGTCTACACACCAAAAAGCCATCTGGCTCACGCCCGGTTCCAAAGGGCTGACAATTTCGGTGTGGCCGTTGTTGCCGCCCTCGGGGGCAGCGGCGAGGGGAAAGTCACCATTGGCCAGCAGATGGCGAGCCGATCGCAGCCCCTGGCGATCGACCTTGCCCCGCTGAATGGGAGTGCCCCCCAGTTTGGCGTAGAGCTGGCCTACCCAAGCGCCGGCCCAAAGGGGTATGCCGCGATCGTAGATAAAGTGCACGTGAACCGGATGCTTTAGTTCAATACCCATTTCCCTGGCTCGCTGGGGCACGGCATACCACAGCAAATGCCCTATACAAAACGAGTCGAGCGGGCTGGGATGGCGGAAGGCCAACAAAAACCGGGTTTCTCCGGCATTAAACGCCTTGAATAACTGCACCAGCCCCTCGGCATTGACCACTTCTATGTGCTGAATCTGCTCTCGCCAGCGCATCCAATAGGGTAGCCCTAGGCGCACCAGGGCCAGCACCCGAGTATCCAACGCGGGAGGAATAAAGCTCAATGGCGGCTGAGCACGGGTGGAGGGGTTCACGGGTTTAGCCCTTGGTCAGAGCATTAATGAACACCCCGATGATATAGCAGAGCAGCGCCAAACTCCGTCGGTGCCGGTAGCGGATTAAAGCTCATCAGTGAATCTGCGGAGAAACTATAAAGCTTTTATAAGCAACCCTAGCCCCGGCATTGTGCCTACCGTAGAAACCCAGTTTAATGGCAGGAGCCAAACCCGACCGGGCGAGGCGCCTGAGGAAAATCGTCACGTGTGATTGTCACAGTCCCTAAGGAGTTTCTCTACAACGCCCAACGTTACCTGTTGAACTTTGGGCAGGTGCATAAGCCAGGTACACCACAACCACTTCCCTTCCCGACGAGGTTACAGCTTCAAGCTGTGGTTGATGGATGACCCGTTCTAGAGACGTAGTTAGCGGTAAAACGACGGTTTTTTATGGTTTCCTCCCCCTTCTTTTCTGCCCACTCAGATCAGCAATCTAGCACCGCCCCCAAAACAGGTGGTAGTGCGATCGCATCACCACCCTGGCTGCTAGACGCACTCTTTCGCAACTTGAGCTATGACCTAGAGCAAGTGGCCGACATCATCGACCCCATTCTGACGGCCCAAAACCATTGCTACCGCACCGACTGGTATGTGCAGGGTATTGTCGCCGACGATCGCGCCTTTCTCAGCACCAATATCAACGCCGATCGCGCCATTCAGGTCACGCTGTGCGGTACTCGCTGGCTGCTGGGGCAGAGTCGCCGCTGCGCCGTGGCCATGCCTCAGCCGGGGATTGCCGATTGCCATGCGGCGCTGAACTTTGACCCGTTGCAGGGCTTTTTTCTCACCGACCTGAGCAGCATTGGAGGCACCTGGGTAAATGGCCGCCGCCTGGCTCCTGCCCAGCGCCACTACCTGCAAGACGGCGATTTGGTGAAGCTGGGCAGCCTGCGGTTTGAGTTTTTGCAGCAGCGCTGTGACCAATCGGTGTGGCACGACATCTAACAGCGCTGGTAGCGCATGCCCGGCAGCTGAGTGACCAGACCCATCAGCTCTAGCTGCACGAGGGTGGCTAGCATCTCCCCGGTGGGCTGGGCCAGCTGCTGCACCAGACCGTCGAGGGAAATGGGTTCGTCGGTAATGGCGGCTAACACCTGGGCCATGGTTGGCGATAGGGGCGGTGGCAATGGGGAACTGATCGGAGTGCGATCGCCCTTTGCAGGTAGAGCATTACCCGCCTGTTCACCATTGCTAATCTGGGGCATCTGTCCGAGCGCGGCGATCAGCGTCATGTCGTTCAAAATCATCTGGGCACCCTGGTTGATCAGCCCCAGGCATCCCTCACTATTGATGTTATCCAGTGATCCCGGCACCGCAAAGACATCGCGGCCATAGTCATTGGCCAACTGCGCCGTAATCAGTGCCCCCGATCGCGCCGGGGCCTCGGTCACCACCACCGCTCGGCTGAGCCCGGCAATAATTCGGTTGCGGCGAGGAAAGTGTCCCCGGTCGGGGGGGGTGCCGTTGGGGTGCTCACTTAGCAACAGTCCCTGACGGGCAATGCGATCGTGCAGATCGCGGTTGCCCAGGGGATAAACCTGATCAACCCCCGTTCCCAGCACCGCAATCGTGAGGCCATGGCTGTCTAGGGTTTGCTGGTGGGCGTAGCGATCGACCCCCTTAGCTAACCCCGAGATCACGATCACATCGTGGGCTACCAGCTTTTGGATCAGGCGGCGGGTCCAGCGCTGACCGTAGTCTGACGGATTGCGAGTGCCCACTACCCCAACCGATGGCACCAGGTGCAGGGCACCCGCCAACTCTGGCTGTCCCCGATAAAACAGCAGCGGCGGCGGATCAGTAATTTCGTAGAGCAGGGCTGGGTACTCCGCGTCTGCCGGAGTCCAAAAATTAGGGTGCTGCTGTTCGTAGCTGGCCAGCAGTTCTAACGGAGAAACCGTCTGCCGATACTCCACCAGTTTGGACCCTGTTCCCAGGCCAATGCCTTCCACCTCTAGTAGGGCTGCTCCGTCGGCATGCCAGGCGGCGGATAGGGTGCCAAAGTGGCTGCACAGTCGCTTCAACAAAATTGGGCCGAGGCCGTGAGCCTGGGCCCAGGCTAGCCAATACGCTCGTTCTGCCATGCCGGACGGGGGTTAGAATCTCCCGCTCAGTATGCCCGTATTGCCCTACTCGCCTTACCGGCGCACCCGAGGCAACCGCTGAGTGCCGCCGCGCCTAAAGAGGCTGCCCAGGGGCAGCCGTCTCGGGTTGAGCTGGCGCAGCGGGGCCGGCAGTTCTAGGGTGGTAGTGGGTTCGCCGCCAGGGGTCATCCACCAGGCATTGATGGTGCCGCCGGCAAACCCGGCCACTGCCCCCAGCAAAATACTGGGTACCACGCCATAGCCCAGCAGCAGGAATATAAATAGAAAGGCCAGCCAAATTTTTAGCGCTGGTGGAATAATTTTGTCGGCCACCGGTACATCCTCTCTGGGGCGCTAGTGAGGCTAGGCAAGCGCCTATGCCCCTACTATAGCGGCTATTTGCTGGGGCACCGCTTGGGTAGTGTCAATCGCCTGCACCAGCGGCTGCTCGACTTCGGTAAAGGGCTCCATGTGCTGGCGCTGGAGCACCGCCACGGTCGCGTCAGCAATGTCCCCTGCGCGATCGCGCACCCGCTGCTCCAATACCTCAGGGGGAGCCGTGCAGTGCAAAATGCTCACCGGCAGTTCCGCCTGCTGAATGGTCTCAACCGCCGTCTGGCGCAGGGCCTGGCGATCGTACTTGGCATCGAGAATCACCGGGTAGCCTGCCTGGGCCAAAGCAATGCCTAGGGTGAGGAGGCGATCGTAGGTTTTCTCCGTCATTGCAGGGGTGTAGAGGCTGTCATCGCCCCGCTGGTCTAAGGGCACCCCGGCCAGGTGCTTGCGCACCGCATCGCTGCGCAGGTGAATGGCATTGATTTGACTCGCCAACTGCCGAGCGGTGGTGGACTTACCCGAACCAGATAGCCCAGCCATCACATAAACTGCACCGCTGCGGGGCTGACACACCGACCAGGCGAGGCGGTAGTAGCCAGCCGCCGTCTCAGCCGCCTGCTGCTTGGTCGCTTCATCCACCGACGGATCGCCGAGCAAAAATGAGGTCACCTTGGCCCGCACGTAGGCCTGGCGGCTGATGTATAAGGGCAGCAGCTGCACCCCTTCCCAATCGCTGGTGCACTCTACATAGTGGTTCAAAAACACCGTGGCCAGAGTGGCGCAATCTTTAGACAGCAAATCCATCACCACAAAGCCGACGTCGTACATCACATCGACGTAGCGAAAGGGCTCGTTAAACTCAATGCAGTCAAAGAGATAGAGTTGCTCTTGCCAGTGACACAGATTATTTAAGTGCAAGTCACCGTGGCAGGCGCGAATCCAGTTTTGTTCAACCCGCCGTTTAAACAGATCGCCGTGGGCCGCGAAGAAAGAGTCGGTGTAGGCCTTGGTCTCATCGAACTGAGCCTGAGTCTGGGGGCCGTCGATAAAGCCAGTGGTCTGCTCGTAGTTTTCGTCAAAGGCTTGGCGAATCTGCTCCACTGCGCCAAAGGTGCGAATGTGGTCATTGGTTTCGGCCCCCAGGTGAAAGTCGGCCACTGCCGCTGCTAGCTCTACCATCAGGGCTGCGGTGAGTTCGCCGCGATCGAACAGGGCACTAAGCAGCGTATCCTGCGGAAACTGCACCATTTTGACGGCATACTCCACAGTCGTGCCGCTACCGAGGTGATAGGTATCTCCAGTTTGGCCCAGAGCGACCACCTCTAGGTACAGAGCCCCGGCCCCTCGCTGGTTAAGCCGCAGTTCCTCTGCACAAAAATGCTGTCGCTTCTCCAAGGTGGAATAGTCTAGAAAGCCAAAATTCACGGGCTTTTTCACTTTGTAGGCGTAGTCGCCAGTCAGCAGCACGTAGGACACGTGGGTTTGCAGCAGCCGAATGGGCTCAACTACCGGGTGGGGATAAAACTCCGGCTGACTCATCTGCTGAATCAACTCGGGAAGTGCAAAATCGGCCATATTCTACCTGCCAAAAACTGCCTAACACTACAAAGGGGCTAGGAAACATATTCCTAGCCCCTAGGGATTAAAACCTGCCGTATTAGCAAGCCTATTCTGCCGCCGCTTCTTCCTCGCCTTCATCCTCAACCATGCGGCCCTGGAGCACCGTAGCAATGGTTTGAGTTTGGTCGCCAGCTACCACAGCGCCCTCGGGCAGCACCAGGTCAGCCACGGTGAGTGAGTCACCCACAGCCAGCCCAGACACATCCACCTCAATCACCTCGGGGATGTCGATCGCCTTGCACTTGACCGTAACTTCGTTGATCTCGGTGTTGAGCACACCGCCATCGTCTTTCACACCTGTAGGCTCCCCCACAAAGTTGAGCGCTACGCCCACTTCCACAAAATCTTGAGCCTTAACGGCGAAGAAGCTGAGGTGGTACACGGTGTTTTTCCAGGGGTGAGCCTGGACTTCCCGCAGTAGAGCCTTGCCATTCCAGGGCATATCTGGAATTTTTAGGTCAATCATGGTGTTGTTGACGGCGGCCTTGCGCAGCAGCATGTCAGCATCTTTTTGGTTGACGGTCAGCGACACCGACTCGGTGCCTTGATGACCGTAGAGAACTACCGGCAGCAGCCCTTCGCGGCGCAGGGCGTTAGGCTTAGCCTTTGCATCGCGCGATTTGCACTCAATAGTCAGTTCCATGGAAAATCCCCCCGTTAGAAATAGATTCAAAAAACAAACTTGCCAAGCCCTAGGCTACCTGGGACTCGCCATTCTCGTAGAGCAACGCCCGCTTCGGCCCGTGGATGGGGTCCTCTACGATGATAGTCTGGTCGCGGCTGGCCCCAAGCGACACGATCGCGATCGGTACCTCCATCAACTCCGCCAAAAACTTGAGATAGTCTAGGGCAGCTTTGGGCAGGTCGCTCAGCGATCGGCAGTGGTCGGTGGGCTGCTTCCAGCCGGGCATGGTTTTGTAGATGGGCTTGCAGTGGCCAAAGGCCTCGGCACTGGCCGGCAGCTCTTCGCAGCGCTCACCGTCTAGTTCGTAGGCCACGCACACCTCAATCTCATCCACATCGTCGAGCACATCGAGCTTGGTGACAGCGAGGCAGTCGAGGCCGTTGATGCGCACCGCGTAACGACCAATCACGGCGTCAAACCAGCCGCAGCGGCGGCGGCGACCGGTGGTGGTGCCAAACTCGGCACCGCGATCGCAGAGCAGCTCACCCATCTCACCGGTCAGCTCGGTGGGGAAGGGGCCTTCCCCAACGCGAGTGGTGTAGGCTTTGGCTACCCCAATGACCCGGTCGATCACCGTCGGGCCAATACCGGTGCCAATGCAGGCCCCCCCTGCCACCGGGTTAGAGGAGGTAACGTAGGGATAAGTGCCGTGGTCGAGGTCGAGTAGAGTGCCCTGAGCCCCTTCAAACAGTACGTTTTTGCGCTGGCGAATGGCCTGGTAAACGTGCAGTGAACTATCAATAATGTGCGGCCGCAGCCGCTCGGCATACTCAATGTATTCGTCAATCACCGCCGCTGGATCGAGGGGGGCGAGATCATACAGCTTTTCGAGAATGCCGTTTTTGTACTGAATCGTCCACTCCAGCTGCTTGCGGAGGCGGGCGTAGTCCATCAGGTCGATGATGCGGATGCCAATGCGCTCAGACTTGTCGGCGTAGGTAGGGCCAATGCCGCGCTTGGTAGTACCAATTTTGTGGTTGCCCCGTTGCTCCTCCGACGCCTGATCGATCAGGCGATGATAGGGCATGGTGACGTGGGCCGCGTTGGAAATGAAGAGGTTTTTGGTGGAAATTCCTAGCTCGACGAGTTTATCGAGTTCGCCAATTAGAGCCTTGGGGTCAATAACGGTGCCGCTGCCGATGACGCACTCAGTATCGGGGTAGAGAATGCCGGAGGGGATCAGGTGCAGCTTGAAGGTTTGATCTTTAACAACGACGGTGTGACCGGCGTTGACCCCGCCCTGGTAGCGCACAACTACGTCTGCCGAACGACTCAGCAAATCGGTAATTTTGCCCTTACCTTCGTCGCCCCACTGGGCCCCAATTACTACAACGTTTGCCAAGGGAATTCAGGCTCTAAAGTTCACACAAATTCCCATTATCACTAGGTAAATGTAATTGTGTCAATCAATAATTCGTTGGCTCTGCCGAGGGGCAATTCTACCTAGAGCCCAAACCCCTAGCAAATTAAATGTTTTTAACCTTATACCCAATGAGTGAAATATGCGATAGAACAAAAGAATATTCGGTTTACATTTCTTTAAATTTCTAAGACTCGCAACGGTTATTGGCTTAGCCTCTCCGCAGGGGTTGAGTCGGCTCGGAAGGGCCATTGCGGGTCTAGCCCATCGACAAAAGCTTCACTACAAAAGCTTCATTAAGGCGGAGGATGCCGTGAGTCTATATGCTGAACTACACCGCCATCTGGGCGGTTCTGTCGTACCCCGAGTACTGTGGCGCTATTTCGAGCGCAATCGCCCCGATCTGTCGGGCCAGTTTGCTGATTACCCAGCGTTTGAGCAGTTTTACACCCGGCCCCGTAATACTCTTGCGGAGTATCTAGAGCTGCATACCCTGGTCGAAAGTGTGCAAACCTACGAGGCCTTGCCCTACTTCATCTATCGCTTGATTCGGGGTGCCTACATTTTTGAAAATCTGGCCTACTTAGAGCTGCGCTATACCCCTTACCTGCGCACCCCTGAGCATTTGACCCAGAACCAGCGCATTGAGGCGATGGCCGAGATTGTGGAAATTGTCGGGCGAGCTAGCCAGCAGCCAGAGTATCCCATTGTGACGAAGCAGATACTCTGTATGCACTCGCGGCTGCCCCACGAGGTGAACCAGGCGATTGTGGAACTGGCGGGTCAATATCCTGAGTATGTGTGTGCGGTAGATGTGGCGGGCGGTGATGCGAAATACAGCGATCGCATTGACGAGTTTACCCAGCTCTACCAGCGCGCCCAGGATCTAGGTCTCAAAACCACTGGCCACCTTTACGAAACCGTCGATGGTGACCATCCCAAGCTGCTGCCCTATTTGATGCGGATTGGCCACGGCATTCAAATTCCGCTGCGGCACCCGGAGCTATTGCCGGAGGTGGCGGCGCGGGGGCAGTGCCTAGAGGTTTGCCCCACCACTTACCTTAAGACCGGCACCCTAGAGGAAATTAGTCAGCTCAAAGTCGTGTTCGATCGCTGCTTTGAGGCCGGAGTCGATATTGCTATCTGCACCGACAACGCCGGGTTGCACAACGTGCGCCTGCCCTTTGAGTACGAAAACCTGCTCACCCACGACGTGATCGGCTTTGAGGAGCTGCATGCCTGCCAAGAAGCGGCCTTTCGCCACGCCTTTGCCTGGCCCCACAGCCAGCCCCCCTCCACGCTGCTGACCGACATGCTGCAAGTGCCAGCCGTGAGCCCCTTACCCACTAGGGAGTTGGCCAAGAGGGGGTCACTGTCTTAACGGGCCTGTATCTAAACTAAAGTTGCACCGGTTTTGGTCGCATTTTTGGCAATGCTGCTGGGGCTGGGGAGACAGGTTGGGGCAATAGGTCGCGACACCGTTTAAGTAGCGGGGCTAGGGTATGCCACCTCGACTTCTATCTACGGCTAGCCAGGTAGACAACCTGTTCACGGCCCCACCGCTGTTGTCTACCCAAGGCTTTTGCTGGCACGGTACTCACGTAGACTGTCGCTGGGAACCTCCTGGAGCGATCGAGGAGGAGGTATCTACACCCTGGCACAGCGTTGTGTTATTTACTCAGTTTCCCAAAGCAGAACCGGTCTGGGCAGAGCGCTCGATTGATGGACGGTTTCAGGTAGAGCGGGTGCAGGCAGGGGACATTTTGGTGCTGCCCGCTGGGGTAGGGCAGCGATCGCGCTGGAATGCCCCCGGCGAATTTATGAACCTAGTCTTTGAGCCTGCTGCCCTGGGGCGATCGCTCGACGAAGCGGCCGACGACACTACCTTTGATCTGATTCCTCACTTTGCTACCCAAGACCTCTTGGTGTTGCAGCTGGGGCTATGTCTAAGGCGGGTGCTCCAGGGTGGTGGTGAGCGTTTCGGCATAGAGACGCTCACCACCACCCT
This sequence comes from Nodosilinea sp. WJT8-NPBG4, assembly GCA_019359285.1. Classification (GTDB taxonomy): domain Bacteria; phylum Cyanobacteriota; class Cyanobacteriia; order Phormidesmidales; family Phormidesmidaceae; genus Nodosilinea. Next base: position 9,314 of record JAHHHQ010000063.1, on the reverse strand, counting down.
GGCCGTGCATCTGCTGCAAACCTATGCCATCCGCAAGCCACAGCTCAAAACCTATGGCGGCGGCCTGGCTAGGCCTCAGCTAGAGCGGGTGGTGGACTACATTCATAGTTATCTAGATGCTGACTTGAGCCTAGAGACTCTATCCACCCTAGCGGGGATGAGCGCCCACTACTTTGCTCAACTGTTTAAGCAGTCCACTGGGGTTTCGCCCCACCAGTATGTGATTCGCTGCCGGGTAGAGCAGGCCAAGACGCTGCTGGCCCAGCCCGACCTCCCTATTGCCGATATCGCCTGCCGGGTGGGCTTTGCCCATCAGAGCCACCTCAATCGTCACTTTAGGCGGCTGGTGGGCACTACCCCCGGCCGATGGCGGCAGGCCACCCGTTTCTAGGGCTGCTCTGTTGCCATCGCCAGGTTCGGCTTTGGCGTTTGAGTAGTACCTGCATCGAGCAGTGAGCGAAGATCTCCGCATGGCCTCCTGCTGCGATGGTCGAGGTCAGGTGCGGCGATCGGAAGTTTGTGCAAAGAATTGGAAGAACTTGCAAGACAGCGCGCGATCGCCTCGCGATACTAAAACCATGCGCTCTGATTGGAGAAACGACCATGGTGCTGCTTGAAACTCGAACCGAACCCATGGTGATTAACTTCGGTCCTCACCATCCCTCCATGCACGGCTGCTTTCGGATTATGGTCACCCTCGACGGCGAAGATGTGGTCGACTGTGAACCCGTGATTGGCTACCTGCATCGCGGTATGGAGAAAATTGCCGAGAGCCGTACCTCCACCATGTTCATCCCCTACACCAGTCGGTGGGACTACTACGGTGGCTTGTTCAACGAGGCCGTCACCGTCAACGCGGTAGAAAAGCTGACGGATATTGAAGTGCCCAAGCGGGCTAGCTACATTCGCGTGATTTTGCTAGAGCTGACCCGTCTGGTCAACCACCTGCTGTGGGTAGGCCCTTTTGTGATGGATATGGGGGCGCAGACGCTGTTTTTCTATTCGCTGCGCGATCGCGAACCCATTCTCGATTTGTTTGAGGCGGTGAGCGGCTACCGCATGGTCAACCACAATTACTTCCGTGTAGGAGGCGTGGCTGCTGACCTGCCCTACGGCTGGACGGAGAAATGCCAGGACTTTGTAGACTACCTGGCTCCTAAGCTGGACGAGTACGAGCGCTTGGTCACCGACAATCCGGTGTTTCGCCGCCGCTGCGAAGGGCTAGGCGTTGTTACCCGCGATGAAGCCATAGCCTGGGGCTGCTCTGGCCCTATGCTGCGAGCCTCCGGCGTCCAGTGGGATCTGCGCAAGGTCGACCATTACGAGTGCTACGACGACTTTAACTGGCAGGTAGCCTGGCAGACCGAGGGCGACTGCCTAGCCCGCTACCGGGTGCGTTTAGACGAAATGCGCGAGTCGCTCAAGATTATTCAGCAGGCTCTCGATGGGCTACCAGGTGGCCCCTGGGAAACCCTTGAGGCCAAGCGCTTAGCTGAAGGGCCAAAGTCGCCGTGGGATGGCTTCGATTACCAGTTCATAGCCAAAAAAATTGCCCCCACCTTCAAAATTCCTGCCGGGGAGCACTATGTGCGGGTCGAGTCAGGGCGGGGCGAACTAGGCATTTTTCTGATCGGCAACGAGAGTCCCATGCCGTGGCGGTGGAAGATTCGCCCTGCCGATTTCAACAACTTGCAGCTGCTGCCCTACCTGCTCAAGGGCCAAAAGGTGGCCGATATCTTCGTTATTCTCGGCAGCATTGACGTGGTCATGGGGTCAGTGGACCGGTAGAGCGTTAGCGCTATCGGTCAGCACTCGGCCAGAGCACAGCATTGGTTATGGCGGAAATGCACCATAACCCTATCAGTTTGGCTTAACGGCCATCCCGACCGGTCAATGGTTTTCAGATAGCAAACAGGGTTCAGACATCTCTGCCTGAACCCTGTTTACTGTTTAGCTAGGTTTGGTCTTGACGATCAAATCTAGGAATAGGGGTTTAGTAACCGCCGCGGGAGAAGCTGTCGCCACCGCCACGACGACCGCCGCCGCCGCCGCCGCCGCCACCAAAGTTACCACCGCCGCCACCGCGATCTTCGCGGGGCTTGGCTTTGTTGACTTTGAGGTCACGGCCCATCCACTCAGCACCGTCTAGTGCTTCGATGGCGGCGTTTTCTTCAGAATCGGCAGACATCTCAACGAATGCAAAGCCGCGCATACGCCCGGTTTCACGATCGGTGGGAAGCTGCACCCGCTTAACAGACCCATACTCTGCAAACACAGAGGTTAGGTCTTCGCTGGTAGCGTCATAGGACAGGTTGCCTACGTAGATTGACATATCTTGTCTCCAAAAATTAAAGGATGTGCAGAGCAAAATTTCGGAGAGAAGTCTGTCAATGGAAAAACGGAAAAACTCGTTAGTACTAGAAACAAATGCTGCTAACCGATCTCTATATCTCTGAAGACACCCTAGCACGTTTGAAAAGCTGGTGGAACCCTAGAAGGTCAAATTGCTAGATAAAAACTAGTTGTGGTGTAGCAAACACCGTGCAACCGTATATCTAGCGTTTTTATTGTAAAGTTTTGTAAGCTTTGATGGCACTGATTCTGGACAAGTTCCTGCTCCAGATCGGTTTTTAGCCGCATGGCCAACCCTTTCAATCGGGCAAGGCCAGTGGGTGACGACCGGTTTCCTGAACCATCCCCGTGGGAGAATGAGCCTTTAACTGAGATTTCACCTATGCCTGCTGCCTACATTGAAAACGAAACCGAGTTTGATGCGCTTCTAAGTGCAGAGTCGCTATTTGTGGTTGATTGCACGGCGGCCTGGTGTGGCCCCTGCAAGCTAGTGGCCCCGCTAATGGATCAGCTGGCCGACGAATACGGCGATCGCGTCAAAGTCCTCAAGCTCGATTTAGATGCCAATCAGGCGGTGGCCAAGCGCTACGGCATTCGCAGCATTCCCGCCGTGATGTTCTTTCAGCAGGGAGACGTCGCGGAGACCTTGGTGGGGGCGAAAAAATATGACGAATATAGTGAAACTCTAAGTAAGTACCTGAGCTAGGGCATTCGCCTTTGCCCAACCTTATTAGTTGCCACCGTTATAGGCGCAGGTCGCCATTGTCTAGAGCCAGTTGCCCAAACCGCTCGTGAATAGGGCAACTGGCCAAGCTGCGATCGAGGGTAAGGGCAATTCTCGGCAGGGCCAAGCGCGTGCCCCGTGATGGAGGATGGCTGAGGGCCGAAGATCTAGGCATAACGCCCACACCCCCGTAGACTGAGGACAACCGATTGATCCAACAGCAGGGCGGGCGATATGGAAATTCTTTTTGTAGCAGCGGAAGCGGCACCCCTAGCTAAGGTCGGCGGTATGGGTGACGTCGTAGGTTCCCTGCCCAAAGTGCTGCGCAAGATGGGGCACGACGTGCGCATCTTCATGCCCTACTACGGCTTCTTGCCTGACAAGGTTGATATTCCCGCAGAGCCGGTGTGGCAAGGCACCGCTATGTTTAACGACTTTGCGGTGTACGAGACTACCCTGCCTGAGTCTGACGTACCGGTGTATTTGTTTGGCCACCCCGCCTTTGATCCCCGTAAGGTCTATGGTGGCGATGATGAAGCCTGGCGGTTTACCTTCTTTGCCAACGGCGCGGCTGAGTTTGCCTGGAACTACTGGAAGCCCCAGATTATTCACTGCCACGACTGGCACACAGGCATGATTCCGGTGTGGATGCAGCAGTCGCCCGACATTGGCACGGTGTTTACGATCCACAATTTGGCCTACCAGGGGCCGTGGCGGTGGGAGCTAGAGCGCATTACCTGGTGCCCGTGGTACATGCAGGGGCACAACACCATGGCGGCGGCGGTGCAGGCTGCCGATCGCGTCAATACCGTGTCGCCCACCTATGCCCAGCAGATTAAAACCCCCGATTACGGCGAAGAGCTGGAGGGGCTGCTGTCGTTTATTAGCGGCAAGCTAGGCGGCATTCTCAACGGCATCGATGATGAGTCGTACGACCCGGCCACCGACAGATATATTGTTAAAAACTTTACCCCCGATAGCCTCGAAAATCGCCGCGCCAACAAGGTGGCCATTCAGGAAGAGCTGGGGCTAGAAGTGAACTCCAAAGCCTTTTTGGTGGGCCTGGTGGGTCGTCTGGTGGAGCAGAAGGGGCTGGATCTGATTCTGCAAATTTTAGATCGGTTTTTGTCCTATACCGACGCGCAGTTTATTTTGCTGGGTACGGGCGATCGCTACTATGAAACCCAGCTCTGGCAGATGGCCAGCCGCTACCGAGGCCGCATGGCCACCTACCTGCTCTACAGCGAGGGGCTGGGCCGCCGCATTTATGCCGGGGCCGATGCATTTCTGATGCCGTCGCGGTTTGAGCCCTGCGGCATCAGCCAGATGATTGCCATGCGCTACGGCTGCATTCCCATCGTGCGACGCACGGGCGGTCTGGTGGATACGGTGCAGCACCACGATCCTGAGCATCAGGCGGGCACAGGCTACTGCTTTGATCGCTACGAGCCGCTGGATCTGTTTACCTGCCTGATTCGCGCCTGGGAGGGCTACCGCTTTAAGGATGCCTGGCGGGCGCTACAGCGGCGGGCGATGGAGCAAGACTTTAGCTGGGACAAATCGGCGATCGACTACGTCAAGCTCTACAGCGAAATGCTGGGGATCGACTTTAAAGACCAGCTGTCTAAGCCCGAGCTAGCCCCAGTCGCGCCTTCCCTTCAGGAGCCACCAGCGGCGACGGTGGATGCGCCTCTACCTAAATCTCCGCTGCCAAAATAGAGTGGGGAGCCCCACGGAACGGACGACACTGCTGTCTGTCACTTGTGAGCGGTTTATCGAGGGGAAAGTGTGGCAGATTAGTGGTTTCTGTTCCACGAGGCACCTATGAGCGATGGTAACGGTTCGGCGGCGGGAAACCTGGCTCAACCCGGTCTACCCGAGGCGGGAACCCTGCCCAAGCGCCGTCATATAGTGCTCACCTCTCATTCCAATCGGTCGGGGCTCAAGGGTATTCCGGTGCAGTGGGGCCATGGGGATCCGCTCCAGCGCGGGGCGATTGTGGCGACGGTTACCGATCCCAACCACCGCAACGCCATTGGTACTCATTCTGGCTCCTATGCCGTGTACCGCGCTCTGGCGGTGGCCAGCGGGGTGCTGGATCCTGACCATAGGCCTGACTTTACCAATACCTCCCCTGCGATCGCCATTGGCCCCCATCCCAGCTGGGCTGACCCCGAAAAAATCGTTGCCCTCGACCCCTTTGGGGCACTGGTTGGGGATGTCTATCAATCCCAAATTGCCGAAGGCCTCGACATTCGCCCCACGATCGCCGTCACCCGAGCCCACATTCAAATGCCGGAGCTGCTAGAGGCGGTGCGCCAGGGGCGAATTAAAGAAGATGGCGCAATTGTCAAAGCCGGCGGCGACTTGGTGGTGACCAAGGCGGCTGTGGAGCCGGTGTGGTATCTGCCAGGGGTGGCTCAACGCCTGGGGGTCAGCGAAGACGAGCTGCGCTACGCCCTGTTTGAGCAAACCGGCGGCATGTTTCCTGAGCTGGTGACGCGGTTTGATGTGAAGGTGTTTTTGCCCCCGATTGGCGGCATTACGGTGTATATCGTGGGCGATCTTGACGCGATTACTGACCCGGCTCGCCCCCTAGCGGTACGGGTTCACGATGAATGCAACGGCTCGGACGTGTTTGGCTCTGACATCTGCACCTGTCGCCCTTACCTAGTGCATGGTTTGGAAGAATGTATTGCTACGGCCCAGCAGGGGGGCGCGGGGTTGATCGTCTACTTCCGCAAGGAAGGACGCGCCCTGGGGGAAGTGACAAAATTTTTGGTATATAACGCCCGCAAGCGGCAGGAAGGGGGCGATCGCGCCGACGCCTACTTTGCTCGCACCGAGTGCGTGGCTGGGGTGCAGGATGTGCGCTTTCAGGAACTGATGCCTGATGTGCTGCACTGGTTAGGGGTGACTCGCATCGATCGCTTTGTGTCGATGAGCGATATGAAGTACAACGCCCTGGTGCGATCGGGCATCGAGATCGTAGAGCGGGTGCCGATCCCCGACGATTTGGTGCCCCCCGATGCGCGGGTAGAGATTGAGGCTAAGAAGGCAGCAGGCTATTACACCGACAAGGTCACTCCTACCGAGGAAGATCTGGCCCAGGTGAAGGGACGGGGTTTGGAGTAGGGATGGTAGTAGGCAGTGATGGGATGGTGGGCGGTGCCCACCCTACAGCGGTTGTCGCTTACCTGCAAGGTCCGCAGGCGATTCGCGATCGCACCCGTGCCCTCTTCCAGCTAGCTGAGAGCGATCAGCTCCAGCATTTTCGCTATCACCCTGAAGTCCTACCCGCCGCTGCCGCCTACGTTCTCGACGTAATGGGGCAGCAGTATCCCGCTGGCGACATTCCCTTCCACTCGCGCTGGCGACATTTTGAGGTAGAAGGGCGATCGCGCCTAGATCTTCTGGAGCCAAAATTATCTGCATTGGATCCCCTAGAGCAGGCGAGGCTCAAGGTGGATTTGGCGATCACCAGCGTGCTGCTGGATGCTGGGGCCGGGGGGCGATGGCGGTACGTGGAGCCGAGGACGGAACTGGGGTTTTCGAGGTCAGAGGGATTGGCGATCGCCAGCTTCCACAGCTTCACCGCCGGACTTTTCTCTAGCCAACCCGATCATTCCTGGCAAGCAGACGGTCACGGGCTCACACAGCTCACCGCCGACCGCCTGGCCCAAGCATTCCAGGTCAACGACGACAACCCCCTGCTAGGCCTCGAAGGCCGAGTAGCGCTGCTGCAAAAACTCGGCCACACCCTGCACCAACAGCCTCAGTTATTTGGAACAGGCTTCCCCCGGCCAGGCAACTTGGTGGATTATTGGTTACAAACTGCCTCCCATGGGCAGCTATCCGCAGCGACTGTCTTACAAACCATTCTTTTGAGTTTGGGGCCGATTTGGCCCGGGCGAGTAGAACTGGCAGGAACCAATCTAGGTGATGTGTGGCCCCATCCCCAACTGCTCAATACAGGCCCCGGCAGCAACCTTGTCCCCTTCCACAAGCTCTCCCAGTGGCTTACCTATTCGCTGCTGGAACCGCTGCAAGACCTAGGCCTCACCATCACCGATCTCGATCAGCTCACCGGCTTAGCTGAATACCGCAACGGTGGTCTGTTCATAGACTGCGGCGTGCTGAGCCTCAAGGATCCCACTGCGGCTGAAACCGCCCATGCACCCGGCTCGCCTCTGATTGTTGAATGGCGTGCCCTCACTCTCTGTCTGCTCGACGACCTCGCCGCCCACATCCGTCAAACCTTAGGGGTGGTGGATGCCACAGCCCTGCCCTTGGTCAAAATTCTCCAGGGTGGCACCTGGACAGCCGGTCGCCAAATTGCTGCGGAGAAACGCCCTGACGGTGCCCCACCGATCCATCTCGCCAGCGACGGCACTGTTTTCTAAGAAAGATGAGGAGGGTGCAGAGAGCAGGAGTAGCGGATAAAAAGTCCAAAATTCTATTCCCCTCACCCCCTTATCTCCTCCATCCTCCCCATCTCCCCCATTCCTCAAAAATGCCCGACCTCCACCTCATCGACCATCCCCTGGTTCAGCACAAGCTCACCCTGATGCGGCGCGCCGAGACCAGCACGGCGAAGTTTCGCACGCTGCTAAAGGAAATCAGTCTGCTGATGGCCTATGAAGTGACGCGCGACCTGCCCCTCAAGCTAGAAACCATTCAAACGCCAATGGCCACGATGGAAGCCCCTGTGTTGGCTCCCGAGAAAAAGCTGGTTGTGGTTTCGATTATGCGGGCCGGGCAGGGCATTCTCGACGGCATTTTGGAACTCATGCCATCGGCACGGGTGGGGCACATTGGCCTCTACCGCGACCCGCAAACCCTACGAGTGATTGAGTACTTCTTTAAGGTGCCGGAGGATTTGAGCGATCGCGACGTTCTCGTCGTTGACCCAATGATCGCCACGGGCAATACAGCGGTTGCGGCACTGTACCCGCTCAAACAGGCTCAGCCGCGATCGCTCCGCTTCCTCTGCTTGCTCGCTGCACCAGAAGGCATTGCCCACTTTCACCGCGAACACCCCGACGTGCCCCTCTATGCTGCCGCCGTGGATGAAAAGTTGGACGAGCGCGGCTACATTTTGCCAGGCCTGGGGGATGCAGGCGATCGCCTATTTGGCACCAAGTAGCAACCAGTTAAACACGAAATTTATGCTTGGTCAGCTTTGTTTCTGACGTTTAAATGTTTAACTAAGAGGGTGTTTGACAAGTTAGGGCTTGAGTAAAAAAGCTCACTCCGTATAGGTTGCAGATGGATGTCAGCAACGGTGGAGTGAGGCCATGAGTAAAGACTACCCCAGCAACTTAAGCCGAGACCAGTACGAGCTTCTGAGTGATTTACTGCCCGCCGCCAAACCTGGTGGACGACCCCGGAGCGTTGGTTTGTGGGAGATTCTCAACGCCATTATGTATTTACTAGTCGAGGGTGTGCAGTGGCGGGCGTTACCGGGAGACTTGCCGCCGTGGCCAACGGTGTACACCTACTTTCGTAACTGGCGTAAGGATGGCACCTGGATCGCCATTCATGACCATCTCCGGGAATGGGTGCGCATCGAACAAGACCGCCGCGCCCAGCCGTCAGAGGCTGTGATTGATAGCCAAAGCGTCACGAGTGCGGCCTTCGTGCATGAGGCGGTGGGCTTCGATGCGGGCAAAAAGATTAAAGGTCGCAAACGGTTCGCGACCGTCGATACGCTGGGACTGGTGTTGCGGGTGCTCGTCTCCGCCGCCAGTGTACCCGAGCGGGAGGGCGGTAAGCAGGTGTTAGCCCGAGTGAAGGATATGGGAGCGTCCATTGCCAGGCTAAATCTGATTTGGGCGGATGGGGGCTTTGACGGCCCTGCCGTCATGATGTGGGTAATGGATACCTGCCGCTGGATTGTCGAGGTCGTCTTACGACCGCAGCAGACTAAAGAGTTCGTTCTACTGAAAAAACGCTGGGTAGTCGAGCGTACCTTCGGATGGCTGATGGGGTGCCGACGCTTGGTGCGAGATTACGAACGCCTGCCGGAAACGTCAGAAACCCTCATCTACCTCGCCATGATCCGTATCATGGTCAGGCGGTTGGCATGATTTTTGACTCCATCGGACTTTTCAAACATCCTCTAAGCTCGACTTTATCCATTTGATCCAAACAGGAAAGCAGCAAGCAGAATTCAGATGAGGGCTTGAGGAGCTTGCTGCGATGGAATTTATGGCAATGATGATAGCGTTTGCGCCGC
>JAHHHQ010000062.1 GCA_019359285.1 Nodosilinea sp. WJT8-NPBG4 | reverse complement strand
GCCATCGAGCTCGATGGCGTCAATGACCTTTTGCCTCAAATCGAGGCTGTAGGGTTTGGGCATAGCACTGGGAGGAAAATGTCTCTGCCTATAACTTACGTCCTAAACCATATGGCTGTAGCTATATGTTCTACCCCTAAAATGCCGAAGGGGCACAACTCTATGTCGTATCGTGGGGGGACAACTTTACGTCAGGCGACAGTATAGGGTTCAAGGTTGTGCCTTGTACCTTACACCCTATGCCCTACCCCCTGAGTCTCTAGCGGGCCGAGTAGGTGAGCGATCGCCACGCAAAGTGAGGCAATGCCAACATTCGCCGCCAGCGCCAGGGCTCTTTGTAGAGGCGGTAGAGCCATTCTAGGTTGTTGTTGCACATCCACTCAGGGGCGCGGGACTTGACTCCAGCCCAAATATCAAAGCTGCCGCCCACGCCAATCCACACGCTGTTGGGGCAGAGGTAGCGGTGGTCACGAATCCACAGTTCTTGCCGGGGCACGCCCATACCGACCAAAATTACGCTGGGCTGGAGCCGCTCTAGATGGCGCAAAAATTCGGGCTGATCAGTTGGCCCCAGGTAGCCGTGCTGGGTACCCACTACCTTCAGTCCGGCTACCTGGCGCTGCCAATACATAGCGGCGCGATCGGCCACGCCCGGTACACCGCCATACATAAAGACTGTTTCTTGAGGAGAGATGCGCTTGAGTACAGTGGCGGCCAGCTCAATACCCGGCGCGCGAGCTATCCGCTGCCCTTTGGTGCGAAAGTATAGGACGACCCCTGCCCCATCGGGAATCACGAGTTCGGCATTGACAATGACCTGGCGCAGGTCGGGGTTTTGGTCTGCCTGCATAGCCATTTCGGCATTCAGAGTGACCACATGGGCGCCATACCCTCGACGATACTGATTCACAAGCCAGTCTGCATAGTTGGTCCGCCAGTGAACAGGCAGCCCCATCACCTGCAAAACTTCTGGTGCATTTGACTGTGCCACCACCATGAACACCTTCCCCAACTGAATTGTGGGCGCTAAACCGCTGAGTGTCTGTCTTCAACGCTCGGGCTTAAGCCCCTGTGCGCATTAACCATAGAAGACCATACCTCGAAACTGAATCAATGTGTTGCATTTCTCAATGTCGAGGCAGAGGCTTTAATTTATAGCGTCGGCCAGTTCGCCCAAGGTCTCTAAAGCCCTACAGGCCCGGGCCTGCACAGCAGGAGTTTCGTCGTGGTGAGAGACCTGCTGAAGACAGGCGAGAATCGGTGACTTTTGAGTTTCAGGCTCCGCTAGAGCTTTTGCTAGGCCCTCAAGAGCAGCCATTGCTGCGTAGCGCACTACCCATTCCGGGTCTTGGGCCGCTCCAATTAATACGCCAAGCACCTCTTGTTGAGCTGAGGGCGCTTGGTCAGAAGGCAGCTTAGCCCAATCGATGGTGCCCAACCCCCGTGCCGCAGCGCGGCGCACGCTTAGGGCAAAATCCCCTTTGGCCGTTTCTAGCAGCACGGGCAGGGCGCGCGGGTCGCCGATCAGGGCTACGGCCCGAATAGCCCAGGCTCTAGCGCCGTAGTTGTAGCCGTCAATTTGTTCCAACAACGCAGGCACAGCGTCTTGGCCTAGGGACACCAGTCCATCCACTGCGGCCACCGCAGCACCAGGATTGTTGTACCCCAAAACGGTGATGAGAGTAGGGATGGCGGCGACATCTTGAGCGGCTGCTAGATGATGGACCGCAACAACCATTGCGCCCTTAGAATCAGCGGCTTCGACCGCCCGAACTAGCTCTGCTACTATCGCGCCCACAACTAACTGTTCTCCAGCCCTAGTGATACTCGATTAATTCGTTTGTGCTGCAAGCCCTCAGCCGTTACAGCAGCTCATCCATTAGTAACAATACCTGGCGGGCTTCATCTGTCAGGCCACGTTGGGGAAACCCAATCTGCCGCAGGTGAGTTTCTAAAACACCCTGGAGGGCAATCAGCTTGAGGCTGTTTTCAGCTAAGGTCGCGGCAATGGGTTGGGCGGCGGGCAAATAGCCGATCGCCCCTAAATCCATCATGGCCGACCGCCGCAGCTGTAGGTTCGGCTCTTGCAGGCGCTCTACTAGGCGATCGCAGTAGGTCGCTTGCCCCGTCAGCTGGTAGAGGGCGCGGGTGGCGGCATTTTGCACTTGGGCCACCTCATGCTCCAAAAACGGGATGATTTCGTCTACCGCATCGGTAGCACCCAGGGTGCCCAAGGCCTCTAGCACAGCGTTATAGGGCTGCACTAGGTGAGGTTTATCGAGCACCGCAACCGCAGCAGCAACCCCGCCCGCCAGCAGCGATCGCAGCGCTGGAATCGCTTGGGGATCGCCCAGGGACTCTAGCGCTTGGGCGGCGGACTCGCGCACGTAGTAGTCGTCGCAATCTAAACATTGAATCAGCGCTGGAACAACGGTGCGATCGCCCAGCTTACCCAGGGCCCGAGCGGCATTGCGACGCAGCGGGTACCCCCCGTCGGGGGCGCGATCGCCCTCATCCTCAAGAGCCGACACCAGAGCGGCAATCGCCTCGGGCCGAACCACGCGAAAGCGCCCCAGCCACCAGGCGGCATAATAGCGCAGCCCAGTATCAGCAGTTTGGCGCAGGTTCTCAATGGCCTGATCCACCGTCAGAGATTCTCCCTGACCATTGACCAACTGCTGCGGATCCTGTCCCATACCTCAATACGTCTCCAGCATTTTCAGCCCTGCCTCTGGTTTAGTCGGCCGATAATGGCTGAATGCTGACAATTTTGCCACCCATACGGGTAATGCGCTGCATTTCTTCATTCATGCGGCTGTAGGGCACCTTAATAAAGGTACTGCCGCTCTGGCGAATGGGGTAGTTGTTTTGGTCGGTGGTATCGTTTTGGCGCAGCCCCTCAACCTCGTAGAGAAAAATGCGGTTGGTAGTCTGACTGCCAAAGGCGTTTTGAGCAAGCATAGGAAACTCTCCTGGTCGTTGCGAGATCTCGTCGAATAAGGCGTTCACACATCACTGACGCATTCATAGAGAATGCGCCAGTGATGCCATCTGGCTTAGAGGCTAGCAGCGGTAACGTTAGTCACCCTGCCACCCTGCTTGTGAATCTGCTGAAGCTTGGCAGACAGCTGCTCGTAGGGTACCAGGTAGGCGGTATTGATGCGCCGTACCTTGGGATAGCGGGGCAGGTTAGCCCCAGCTACCTCAATCCGGTAGACCTTGCCAGCACCGACACCGTAGGGGGTAGACCCACCTAGGGCCTGGCTGGGGGTAGTCAGCTTGTTAGCCTGGGATGACCAGCCGGCAGCAGCGCTGGTAGGGCTGATGATCGAAGACGAGGTATTGCGGCCCAGTTCTCCAGCTAGGCGAGACTTTTTGCCGCCCGCCTGGGAAGTATCACTGGTGGCGTAGCCCCGATACATTTGGAACATCCGGGTAAAGCCTACCGAACGCTGCCCCGCTTGATAGACAAAGCTGCGGTAGTAGGGCACTACGCTGTCACCAAAGTTAGCCTGGTACTCTTCGCTGTCGATGAACGAGTCAACATCGGCATCGTAGCCCTGGGTCTCGTAGCGATCGAGGTGATCAACCACCTCAGACTCATCGTAGACGGCGCGACCGAGCAGGTGCTTGGTGTGCAGCTCAATCACGCGGGTTTGGAAATTGCCGTAGAAGAATTTTTCTTTGTAGAGCTCAGACTTGGCCACAGCCCGCACAAAATCGCGCACGCTGATATAGCCATTCTTGAGTAGCGACTCGGCACCGACTAGGCGCTCGGATTTCATCAGGTAATCGTTACCCAACAGCTGGCGATACACGGCTCGGATGACCACATCGGCATCGTCGGGAGTCCAGTTGGCACGCAGCTCTACGGGCAGAGTTTCATCGAACGCAGCGGTTCCCAAACGGGATGCTGCCGTTGTAATAGGCACAGGATTATCCTCCTTATCAACACAGTGAGCGTGAGCTCAATCTACACAGGCAGAATAAAAAATGGCGCAGTACTCAAGTTAGGTCTCCCTGGAGTGAGCAAGCTAAGGCCTAAACCCAGCCAACTCCACCCCGAGGAGATACCAACGCGGCCTGCAAAAGCAAGACCAAGCACTCCGCCATATGAGGTATTAAAGCCGCAGCCTAGGCCAGGTCGACTTTAGTTACCCGACCGCCGGAGCGGTTAACTTGTTGAAGTTTGCGAGACAACTGCTCGTAGGGCACCAAAAATTCGGTGCAGGTGCGACGCACCTGGGGGCGACCCGGCACAGTGGCCTGGGTAACTCGCACCCGATAGAGCTTCTCGCGATCGCCCCCAGATCCACCTACAATGGCGGCTCCGGTAGCTCCGCTGCCCACAGGCGACGAAGAGTTTTTAGCGATTTCAGTCACGAGCCGCGAACGAACACCCCCCTGGGCGCGATCGCTGGTGCCGTAGCCCCGATAGAGCTGAAAGAAGCGGGTAAACCCGACCGTCTTTTGGCTCCGCTGGGTGAGGTGGCCACGATAGTAGGGAACTACATTGTCCCCAAAATTATCGCGGTACTCTTGGGAATCAATATAGGAGTTGATTTCCGCGGCGTAGCCATCGGTGTTATAAAGGTCGGTATGAAAAGCGATTTCGTCCTGGCCGTAGGGCGCCCGACCCAGCAGGTGCTTGTAGTTCAGCTCGATAAAGCGATTCTGTGGCCCGCTCAGGAAAAACTTATCCCGATAGAGGTCAGACAGGGCCAAAGCCCGCACAAAATCCCGAACTGAAATAGCTCCCTGCTGTAGCAAAGACTCGGCGTTGGTATTGCGCTCGCTGGCCATGATGTACTGGTTGCCAAAGACCTGACGGTAAGCAGCACGAATTACTGCCTCCACATCGCCTTCGACCCAGTTAGGCCGCAGCTCTACCCGCATCGACTCGTCGTAGGGCGAAACACCAAGGCGTCCCGCCGCAGTGGTTACTGCCATGGTTGCCTCCTTGGGCGTATATAGATACAACAATGCCCGGAGCAGCAAACAATCGCTAACAATGCGCTAACAACTGTCTGCCCCTCCGGGCAAATGGCCAACCTAGCTTAGAGCGTTGATGGCGTAGTCGATGTAGGAGTTGGCTTCGGTGGCTGCGTCGCCAGACAGACCGTGGTTAGCTTTGACGTACTTCAGAGCTTCCACGTACCAGCTGGGGGACAGTTCGAAGGTGCTGTTGATTTCGTCAAGGCCAGCAACCAGGTACTCATCCATAGGGCCAGTACCGCCAGCTACGCAGCAGTAGGTGACCATGCGGACGTAGTAGCCGATGTCGCGGGCGCACTTGCCTTTGCCACGCTCGTCAGAAGCGTAGTTAGCCCCCTGCATTTGGGTGGTGTAGGGGAATTTGTTGTACACAGCTTGAGCAGCGCCGCTGACTAAAGAATCAGCTTTGTTGGTCAGAGCTTTAGCAGCTTCTAGGCCAGCAGTGGCTTGACGTAGACGGCCAAAAGCAACTTGTAGTTCAGAAGCGCTCAGAAAGCGACCCTGAGAATCGGCTGCTGCAACAGCTTCGGTTAATGGGGTTTTCATAGTCTAAGATTCTCCTTAAATTGTCTTCACAGCAAACGAACAGGCAGTGAGAATTAAGCCAAATTGGCTCAACTCAAGTGAGGTTTAATTTAGGCTAAACCTAGGCAACAGCTGCAGCAGCCAGGTCGAAGTAGCTACCGATCTCAGAATAGAGAGAGCTGCAATCGCCTTGGGTGATGCCTTGGGTGTCAGAAACGAGACCAATAGCAGAAGCCTTCATTTTCTCAACGCCAGCAGCTACGGAAGCACCGGGAGTACCCAGAGCAACGTAGGTCTCGCGTAGGCCGTTCAGACAGCGATCGTTGAGGACGCTAGCATCGCCAGTGAAGGTAGCGTAGGTCACGTAGCGCAGGATGATTTCCATGTCGCGCAGGCAGGCAGCCATACGACGGTTGGTGTAAGCGTTGCCGCCGGGAGCGATGAGCTGAGGCTGTTCGGCAAACAGAGCGCGAGCGGCATCAGACACGATCTTGGAAGCGCTACCGGTCATGCGGTTAACAGCATCGATCCGCTTGAGACCGTCGCCGGTAACACGGGACAGAGCATCTAGCTGATCGTTAGACAGAAAATCGCCTCGTGCATCAGCTTGAGAAACAACTTTAGTGTATGCGTCAAACATCGACTCAAATCTCCTAATTTTTGTCGCTGAGTTGCTTGAAAATGGGTCCAAGGACCAAGTTAATCATTAGTTCAGCCGGAGCTGTCTAACCAATCTATAGGAAGGATCTTAAAGATCAGCGTGCTCGGTTTTCTCATCTAGTTTACATTTCTTCAAGGTTGTTCAAGCTTCTACACATTTAGCTCGACAGTCTCAAAGGGAAGGCAGATGAGATGAGGAAAGGCGTCTCTGTAAGGGAGCCGCAACATTCCTCGAAACCGTTGCCTGAATTGGCTTTCGCTAATTCAATTAACCCTCCAAAGATGTTTATACACCGCTGGTGGGTCTTTGTCTTTTACAAGTTATTAAGGAGAAGTGACCCGTACAGTGGGAGCGAAGCGAAAGAATTCTGTTATTCCAGGCACTCCAGGGACTTTGTATTGGGTTTAAGCCTTCTCAGGTAACGTAACATTTCGCAATATTACGGCCAGAAATAGGGCCCGATCGCAGGGGATTAGGGGCTTTCTTAGGAAGTGCGATCGCTGTTCTGCACCTGAATTTTGATGCTCAGTAGGCTCCTACTTGCAGCAGCCAGACCAAGCCGCCTCTGACCTGGCCGCTGCAATAGCCCGCAGACAGCGGTAAGATCCAGTTATGCCAACCCGGGGTCGGCTGGATTGGATTGTTTAGAATTCTGAGAACGCCAGTAAGCAACAGTTAAGACATTTAGAGACCTGCCCATGGACGTAATGGATTTTTTCCGCATGAGTGCGGGCCAGTGGAACTCCCAGCGCACTACCCATCACCTGCCCTTTCGCCGGGCTGAGCTGGGTGGGTCTACCATTGCGGTAGAGGCATTGGATGCTGGACATCCCAGCGTAGTAGAAATTTGTAACCTGCATGAGGTCGACCCTGCCCTTGCCGTCGGCGGCGCGCTTGTCACCTGGCAAGGGGCAATGGCATGGGATAAGGAGGATGAGAACCACGAAGGCAGCACCGTGTTTGCCCTGGTGCCCGATGCTGATGACCCCAGCCGCGGCCAGCTGTTGCGCGAGCGGGGCTATGCCGAGATTGTGCCCGTAATTGGCCGCTACGAAATCGACGGTGACGAAGGGCTGCTGCTGATTACTGAGTACGAAACGATGAGCTCGGTGGAGCGCTTTTGGTTTGCCAACCCAGACCTGCGCCTGCGCACCAGCGTGGTGAAGCGGTTTGGCGGCTTTAGTACCGCCTCGTTCTGCGCCGAATCGCGGTTGGCTACACCCGCTGCCGCAGCCGAAGGCGAAGGAGAACAAGCGTTAGCGCCTGTGTCAGCCTTTGGTTGGTAAGCGGCTGATACCCATCTGGGTAGCACCTATAGCTTGAACAACAAACCCCTCTTCAATATCTGTGAAGAGGGGTTTTGTGTAGGCGCCTAGAGTTAGCAGGGCCAAACCCTTAATCTTATCGCTGCCGAATCTGACGCTACATGAACGAGCTACCTCGGTCGTGGATTTAGGCTGAGGATTCGATCAAGAGTTCACCCCGCTGCCCCAATGCCGCATTCATTTTTTTGTTGAAATTGAGATAATTGAACCTCTATCTTGTTTGAAGAGACATAACCGCTTGCTACTCTCCCTGTCTCGTAGGCTGAGCCTTAAACATTGTTGGCTCTTATCTAAATTAAGTTCAGAGCCTTTTAAGCAACAAAAACAATGGCGAGACCGTGTTTGCTGCGCCCTCAAACTGAGGAGGATATTTTTTGCTTATTTTGCAGCGGAGAAAGAATGGCTGTGACTTTGCCACTATTAGCCTATGTCCTAGCAGCTAGAACCAGCGTGTTGAGGGTATTGAAGTTCCAGGAGACGGGCATTCCAGGACTTCTACCCTAGAGAAAACCTTCTCCACTAT
Organism: Nodosilinea sp. WJT8-NPBG4; assembly: GCA_019359285.1. Classification (GTDB taxonomy): domain Bacteria; phylum Cyanobacteriota; class Cyanobacteriia; order Phormidesmidales; family Phormidesmidaceae; genus Nodosilinea. The sequence continues at coordinate 65,806 of JAHHHQ010000062.1, read as the reverse complement.
GATGTGAATGTGCTCGATATAGACGCCCTAATTTCGGCGGCCTACCGGCAATTTTTTCACGAGCAGCAAATGCTGAAAAGCAATCGTCAGACCCTATTAGAGTCACAACTGCAAGGCGGTTTGATTTCGGTAAAAGGTTTTGTACGGAGGTGGCAACATCAGACGCATTTCGTACCTGGAATTATGAGGTTAACAACAACTTGGCAGATCGCAGCCTTACCAAGGGCGACTGGATGGAGGCTCTTGACGGGGTTCGCAAAGCCGCTGGGGCAATTACCGCTGGGTTAGCCGTCTTTATGGGTTTGGTTGCGATCGCAACCATTTTGTCGTTTCTCTCCTCACAGCCTGATTGCAACCGTGTTACGCGCTCCAGTAGCCGCTTATGCTGACGCCGACAACAGTTTTCCACGCCTTCAACTAGCTTCCCGCTGGTGGCAGAGGTTTTTTTAGCGGCAAAAGCGACAGAATTCGCCAGCCTAGGGCAAGCCCATCACAGCGCAATATCTAAGAACATCATGATGACAAAGCCACCCATGAGACCGAGGGTGCCGCGTTGGCCAAAGGCCTTTTGATCGATGTCGGGAATAATTTCATCGACAATTACAAACAGCATGGCCCCGGCAGCAAAGCCCATGGCCCAGGGCAGGGCAGCTTGGGCAAAGGTAACGACAGCGGCACCAAACAGGCCACCAATCGGCTCAATTAAACCCGTCAACGACGAAACCGCAAAGGCCTGACGAGGAGCATAGCCGATATTGCGTAGGGCGATCGCCACTACCAGCCCCTCCGGAATATTCTGAAGCGCAATGCCTAAGGCTAAGGCGATCGCCCCGGCCTGTTCACCACCACCAAAGCCTACGCCCACCGCTAAGCCTTCGGGGAAGTTGTGCAGGGCGATCGCGATCACAAACAGCCAGATGCGCTTAATGTTTTGGGCCTCTGGCCCCTCTGGCCCCTTAAAAAAATGCTCGTGGGGAAAAACATTGTGGGCTCCCCACAAAAACGCGCCGCCGAGCAGAACCCCAGTGACCATGACTAGGGCAGCGATCGGGCCGGGATAGCCCAAGGCGATCGCCGCGTCGGTGCCGGGCAAAATAAGCGAAAAGGAAGTGGCCGCCAGCATCATGCCGCCGCCGATGCCCAGCAAAATCCCCTGGGTGCGCTCGGACGGCTCGAAGGGCAGCAGCACCGGCAGGGCACCAATGCTTGTGCTCATGCCAGCGAAGAGACTCGCGAGAAATCCAGAGGCTAGGGGGTTCATGGGGTGGATGGGTGGATGAGTAGGGAGTGGATGGGTGGATGAGTAGGGAGTGGGTCACTTAGGGTTAGGACGGCGGTAGGCTGCTAGGCCCAGCGAGGTTACTATACTAGTCTCACTATCTTTAGGAGAGCAGTAGAACGAACTACACCCAGGGCACCCATCCACCCCTCACCCATCCACCCCTCACCCCTCACTCCCTATGACCCCTGAACTCACCCGCTTTGGCGAGGAAATGTCTCACCTCACCGGTGTGCGCGCCATTATGAAAGACATTGTCGAGACGCTGCGCGCGGGTCAGGGGCAGCAGTTTATCAATCTCAGCGCCGGCAACCCGGTGATTTTGCCTGAGATTGAGCAGCTCTGGCGCGACTGCACCCAGGAGCTGCTGGCCAGCCCTGAGTATGGCAATGTGGTGTGTCGCTACGGCACCAGTCAGGGCTACGAGCCTTTGATTCAGGCCATTAAGAACGACTTTAACCAGCGCTACGGGCTGGAGCTGAGCGATCGCCACATTCTGATCACTCCCGGTAGCCAGGCGCTCTATTTCTTAGCGGCCAATGCCTTGGGCGGCTACCAGGCCACCGGGCGCATGAAAGACATTGTGCTGCCCCTCAGCCCTGACTACACCGGCTACGGCGGCATTTCGCTGGTGCCCGAGGCGGTGCGAGCCTACCGACCCACAATTGATGTGGATGAAGCAGCCCACCGCTTCCGCTACCGGCCCGACTTTAGCCAGCTCAGCATTACTGCCGACACAGGGTTTGTGCTGTTTTCGCGCCCCTGCAACCCCACGGGCAACGTCTTGAGTGGTGAGGATGTGCAGCAGATCGCCGGCCTAGCCGCGACCCACAACGTGCCAGTGTTTGTCGATTCGGCCTACGCGCCCCCCTACCCAGCGCTCAATTTTACTGACATGGAGCCGGTGTTTGGCGACAACATTCTCCACTGCATAAGTCTGTCGAAGGCCGGGCTGCCGGGCGAGCGGCTGGGGGTGGCGATCGGCGATCCGGCGATTATCAATGTGCTGGAGTGTTTTCAGACCAATTTTTGCATTCACTCGTCGCGCTACGGGCAGGCGATCGCAGCTCGCGCCATTGCCTCCGGCGAGCTGGCTCGCTTGGCCGAACAGGTAATTCGTCCCTACTACCAAGACAAATTTGCGGTACTCGCAGCGGCCCTAGACCAGGCCCTGCCCAGCAACCTGCCCTGGTATCTGCACAACGGTGAAGGGGCTATTTTTGCCTGGCTGTGGTTTGATCAGCTGCCAATTACCGACCAGAACCTCTATGAGCAGCTCAAGCAGCGGGGGGTGATTGTGGTGCCGGGCAATCCCTTCTTCCCAGGTCTGCGCGAGGATTGGCCCCATACTCGCCAATGTGTGCGCATTAGCCTGACTGCCAGCCGCGAAGATTTGGCAGAGGCCGCTACCCGTTTGGGTGCCCTCGTGAGCGAGGTCTATCAAGCCCAGCCTAGCCCCATGGCGGTAACTGCCTAATGGCTTCTCCTACGTCTAATGCAGCAACTTCCGAAGATTGGGTTGAAATTGGCCGCATTGTTGCGCCCCAGGGTGTGAAGGGTGAAGTGCGCGTTTACCCCAGCAGCGATTTTCCAGAGCGATTTTTAGAACCAGGGGAACGCTGGCTAAAGCGCCCTCGCAGCCTCACGCCGGAAACCGTAGAGCTAGTGCGCGGGCGCCATATCGACGGCAAGGGGCTGTACGTGGTGCAGATTGCGGGCGTTAACAGCCGCGATGACGCTGAGGCCCTGCGGGATGCGGTGTTGCTGGTGCCAGCGGGCGATCGCCCTCAGCTCGATGACGACGAGTTTTATGTAGCCGATCTAGTGGGGCTACGGGTCATTGTGCAGGCTACGGGCGATGAAATCGGCACCGTAACCGACATCTTTGCCGCCGGCAACGACCTCTTAGAAGTTACTTACTATCCTGCTGCCGAAAAAAACTCGCAGCCCGCAAAGCCTCGCAAAGTGCTGGTGCCCTTTGTCACCGCTATCGTACCGGTGGTCAATCTAGCTGAGAAATACCTTGAAATTGACCCTCCGGCAGGGCTTTTAGATCCTTAGTCTTATAACTTTCTTATCTTTAAGTCTTATTGTGGCTGTCAACGACCATAAATGGAACGACCAATTCGCCCCAGCACTCTCTTGAGGGCTGGGGTTTGCTTATGGAGTTGAGTCATTCAAGAGTTCAGCTATAGCTGGCTAAAACGCTGATTTATTGGCAGTGCCCGCGATCGCACCTCTCCCGCAAGATAGACCTACAGGCCTGAAGCCATAAACTTTGCCTATGGGTTGCTGTCAAGCGTCAACGAACAACCACACCCGCGATATCGGTAACGAAACGGCAGCGAAACAGACGTTGTAATTCGGTACTCTAAGGCATAGCTACCAGTGCCTAGCAAAACGAGGTGAATCGATGAAGTGGCAATCGAGTCGGCGCAGCATCAATATTGACGATCGCCGCGGCATGCCCGGTGGCGGCGCTGCCATAGGGGGGCTGGGGTCAATTCTGTTGGCACTGGTGGTGGCCCTGTTGGGCGGCGATCCATCGGTGGTGCTTGAGCGTGGGGCAGAGGTTGCCCCCAACAACGGGGCGCCCCAGGTCTCACCAGAGGAGAGCGATCGCTCGGCTGAGTTTGTGGCTGCCGTACTGGGTGAAACTGAAGACACCTGGCACAGCATTTTTCAATCTGAGTTTGGTGCGGCCTACCAAGAACCCAGCCTCGTGCTCTACTCTGGGGCGACTCAGTCAGCCTGCGGCAGAGGGCAAGCGGCCATGGGGCCGTTTTACTGCCCGGCCGACCAAAAGGTGTATCTCGACACCAGCTTCTTTCGCGACTTGCAGGTGCGCCTTGGGGCACCGGGCGATTTTGCCCAGGCCTATGTGATTGCCCACGAGGTGGGGCACCACGTACAGAATCTGCTGGGGGTGTCTAGCCAAGTGCAGCGCGCCCAGCAGCAAGCAAGCGAGGCCCAGGCCAACGAGCTGTCGGTGCGGCTAGAGTTGCAAGCCGACTGTTTCGCGGGGGTGTGGGCCAACCGGGCGCAGAGGTCGCGGGAAATTTTAGAGGAAGGTGACATCGAAGAAGCCCTTAACGCCGCCAGCCAAATCGGCGACGATCGCTTGCAAATGGAGTCCCAGGGCTACGTTACCCCCGACTCATTTACCCATGGGTCGTCGGAGCAACGGGCCGAATGGTTTTATCGCGGCGTTGAAACGGGTGACATCAACCAGTGCAACACCTTCGATGTAGACCGCATATAGCCAGCGTTGCTAGCTTAAGAAATTCACCTGTGAAAGCATCTACCCCAGCACGGTTGCCCGGCCCAGGAACGTTTATGAATTTCTTATGTTTGTGATCTAAGCTCCTAAGGCCAAAAATGACTGAGTTTATCGGGCAAACTTATAGGCTGTTTGAGATTACCTGTCTTTTAATTAACCCTAGGGTTATGACAGCCAAAGGGGGTTAGCCGGTCACAGAATTTTGGCCATCAAGGGAGCAATTCTCTAGCTTTTAGAAGCTCTTTGAAGCAGCTTAACTTAGGTTTAAATTCTGCCCAGACGGTTGGGCTGTAGTGTCTTTAAAAACCTAGAATTCATGTTCTGAAGGTTTAGCAATCCTCTCTTTAAATTGGGAATATTCTGGTGCCCGCTTATGTTCAAACGCCACAGTGCTAATGCTCAAAGCGCTATTACAGTGGGGGGGCGATCGCTGCTTTGGATGACCGCAGCACCCCTACTAATTGCCGCTACCGTCGTACTCGATCGAGATGGCGGGCTCTGGGCCCAGACCTCTGACCCCCTAGAGGGCGTTGAAATTCCCACCTCGTTAGAGCGGAACAGCAAGTTGGCCATTGAGAGTTCAGAGGCTATGCGCCTGGTGAATGAGGCGCTGCGATCGCGTTTCTCCAGTGAGTACGGCGATGCCGATGTAGTTGTTGACTATGACAGCGCCAACAACGCCCTACAAGCGCTGACCGATGGCGAGGTTGACCTCGCCGCCATTGGTCGCAGCCTCACCGAGGAGGAAGTTAGCGCCGGGCTGCGGGAAGTGCCGGTTTCGCGCCCAAAAATCGCCGTTCTGGTCAGCCCTAGCAACCCCTTTGCCGGCAGCCTCACCATTGAGCAATTTGCCCAAATCTTTCGCGGCGAAATCACCAACTGGTCTGAGGTCGGCGGTCAGGATGCCCCCATCGTGCTGGTCGACCAACCCGGTAACAGCGATACCCGCCAGGCCTTTCGCAACTATCCGGTATTTGAGAGCGGGGTCTTTGAGTCAGCTCCCGGGGCAACCGTGTTGTTAGAGGCCAGCGCTGCCGCCATCGCCGAAAATCTCGACGAGAACAGTATTAGCTATGTCGTTGCCGAACAGGCGATCAACAATCCGGCGGTGAAAATTGTGCCTATGCACGACACCCTGCCCGACGACGAGCGCTATCCCTTCTCCCAGCCTCTTTCCTACGTTTACAATCCCGAGACAGCCAGCCCAGCGGCCCTCGCCTTCCTCGGGTTTGCCGTCAGCCCCGCTAGCGAAGCGCTGATTGAAGGGGCTCAAGACGCGGCGATCGCAGATGCGGGTACGCCTGAGGCAGAAACCGACCCCACCGCCGAAGCCACCCCAGAGACAACCCTCGAAGAAACCGACCCCGTTCCTCCCGCTTCAGCCCCGGCGCGGGGTCTGCCCTGGTGGCCCTGGCTGCTGGCGCTGCCCGTCCTGGGTGGTCTACTGTGGTGGCTGCTCAAGGATAGTGTGCCGGTAGCAGCGCCTTTAGCGGCTCCCCTAGCGGCTGCCGCCGATCGCCGTATCATTCTCACCCCGCGCACCTGCCGCGACGCCTACGCCTACTGGGAACTACCCGAGGGCGAAGTTGAGGTGCTCCGCCAGCAGAATTGCTCCCTGGCGCTCAAGCTCCACGATGTCACCGACATTGCCGATGTCGACCGACAGTCGCCCCACAACACCTACCCATTTGACTGCGACACCGTCGCCGTGGGCGATCGCCATCTGCCCGTGGCCGTCGACGACCGAGACTATCTAGTTGAACTGGGTTATCTAGGCCCCGATAATGCCTGGCATGCCCTAGCCCGCTCGGCCCACGTGCGCGTCCCCGCCTGCCCTAGCAGCGTCATCCCCAGTGCTGCGGGGGCAGGAACGACTGCCGCCACTGGTTTAGGTGCCCTAGGGGTAGGCGCAGCTGCGATCGCCCGCCCACCAGAAACCGCTGCCCCGGCGCGGGCCGTTCTCACCCCGCGCGATTGCAGAACGGCCGACGCCTACTGGGAACTGCCTGCCTCAACCGTGGACGATCTCAAGACCGGCGCTCGCAGCCTCAAGGCTCGGCTGTACGATGTCACCGAACTGCCCGGCCACGGCAACCGGCTCAACAGCCTGCAAGAGTTTAATGCCGAGCTGGTAGCCCAGGGCGAGCTGCAATTGCCGATTGCCATTGACGATCGCGACTATTTAGTAGAGGTAGGCTATGTCGACAGCAACTACCAGTGGCAAGCCCTGGCTAAGTCTGAGTCGGTGCGCGTACCTGCCTGTCCGGCGAATGGGGCTGCTGCCTTCCCTAGCACCACCCTCGACGATCCCCTCGGCGGGGCCGCTGGCCTGAGCGACGACCTACAGACCAAACATACCGAAGGGGGAGCGATCGCAGAGACAGCCCTCCTCGGCCTAGCCGGTGGAGTCACCGCCGCTGGGCTAGGTGCCAGCTTGGGGAGCCGCACTGTTGATGTCACCGCCTCAGGGAAAGAGACCGCCGTTGGCGTCGGTCGACGCACCGACATGGGATCCGAGAGCAAAATTATTCTGGTGCCCCGCAGTTCCACAGCCGCCTACGCCTACTGGGAAGCAGCCCCGGCCCACAAAGAGGCCCTACGGCAGGAAGGGGGCCGAGTTATAGCCCTGCGCATTCACGATGTCACCAACGTAGAACTTGACAGCCAGCCCCCCCACGCCACTCAGGAATACATTTTGGTGGACAGCGACCAAGACCACCACGTATCAATCTGGACAGCCGATCGCGACTATGTGGCCGAACTGGGTTATCTCACCGGCGGTGGTCAATGGCTGCGGCTGGTGCGATCGCTCCATGTGCGCGTGCCCGCCTAGGCCATGCTCCCGACGTTACCTCCCCGCGATCGCAATTACTCCGCAACCACACTTTATTAAAAGGAACGACCATGTCTCTGTTTTTTGATGTTCTCAGCTCTATCAACAACCCCAACCAGCAGGGCAGCATTGACCAGCTCAGCTCGGTGATGACCTCCGTACAGCAACTCGCTGGAAGTCAGGGCATGAACATTGACCAAATGGGGGGCATTCTCAACGCCTTGGGGGAAGCTCTACAGCCGACTCTCAAAGAGCAAGCTGCCACCATGGGAACCGGTCAGCTCGAAGGCATGCTCGGCAAATTGTCCGGAGCAGGCGGCGCAGCAGCACTCGCCGCTGCCATGCCGCCTCAAATGCAGCAACAGCTAATCGAGGCTGTGGCCCAAAAGAGTGGTCTAAATGCGGGCATGATTCAAACTATGCTGCCCAAGCTGTTGCCTGTGGTGATTGTACTGCTGGGCATGGGGACCGCTAAACCCGGCGCAGTCAACGGCGGCAACCCGTTGCTCAAAACGTTCCTCGATTCTGGCGCTCCCAACTCCACCGACCTGGGCACCGTGGTGAAGTTTGCCGATCGCTTTCTGAACCCGCCTCAGTAGAGTTTTCAGGAGAACCGTTCAGCGTTGGTCGTGACTTCTCCTGAGCGCTGCCCTTGAGTGGCGCTTTTTGGTGAGGAGGGTGAGGAAGTGGAGGAGGTGAGGAGGATGAGGAAGGTGAGGAAGGTGGCACTGCTTTTCTGATCCCCTGATCGCCCCCATCTCCCCTAGCTCCCTCACCCGCACCGCCGCTGTAGCGTCCAAAACGGTGGCGCTTGCTCGGCAAAGGGGCCAGTTTCAACAATTTCAAAGCCGTGGCGCTGGTAAAAGCGCACCGCACCCTCGGTGGAGGTTTCGACGTAGCAGGGGCAATGGGTACGGTTACTCCCATCTAGGCCTGGCTGCATGAGCTGGTGGCCAACGCCCTGGCGCTGGGAGCTGGGGCTAACTGCCAGCAACATCAAATACCAGTGGGGCTGAGGCATGGCCTGGTGACGATATTGGTCAAAGGCTAGGGCCGCTTGCCAGCGGGGCAAATAATGCAGGGGCAGGCGAAAGGGCAGCTCGTATAGCCCTGCCCGCAGCAGGTCGATGAGATCGACTGACTGCTCTGGCGGCATCCAAATCACCACGCCTTTGAGGGCTTGGCCATCGCTCAGACAATAGCTGTGCCCGCCCCCAGCTCCGCAGATCAGCAGCATGCGAAATAGGTAGGCCATCACCGTCTGGCGATCGCACACATCGGCAGGTACCAGGTAATGCAGCAGGGGGTCATCGGCAAAGGCTGTAGTCAACAGCTCGGTAGCCGCATCAAACTGGGTGGGCTGGAGGGCGGTTAGGGTCAGAGTTTCCATGGGGTTACCAGAGTAAATCGTTGAGAAGCGCGGTCAACTTAACGCCGTCAATTTTCACCAGGGTGGACATCCAGCGAATGGCGGCGCGATCGCGTTCAACCCCGCACAGCAGCAGCCACTGCCACCCCGCCCCCGTTAGCACCAGCCAGGGATAGAGCTGACGGCGACCATAGCGCAGCCACACCCAGAGCAAGCGCAGAGTCATCGCTTTCCTCCAGGAAATTTCTCTAGGTAGGCGGTGAGTAGGTCAGCCAAAAGCTCGGCCTGCTGACGGTAGGACACCATTTCTGGGTTCACCATCCGTTCAGAAATTAGCCCGTCAATCAGACAGAGTATGTGGGTGGCAATCAGGGGATTGTCGAGCTGGAGGGCAGTCATGATTTCGTCGCGCGATCGCACCGCAACCCGCTGCACCGCCTCATTCACCCGCGACTGCCCCACCCCTGCCTGCTGATAAAAATCCATCATCAGCAAGGTTTGCTTGATGAAGTAGTCTTCGTTGGCTTCTAGAAAATCGCCTAGAGCCAAAATGCGCTCCCTCAAAGTGCTCAACCCCTGAATCTGAGCGGTGGCCCGCAGCAAATCCTGGGTAGTCAGCTCTTCGATTAGCTGCATAAACAGATCTTCTTTACTGGGGAAGTAGTAGTACAGCGTGCCAGTGGAAACGTTTAGCGCTTTAGCAATCTGCCGGGTGGTCAGGCTGGCGTAGCCATGGTCGGCAAACAGGTCAAAGCACTGAGCTAAAAGCTCTTTGCGATACTCGTCGTGATCGACAACCTTCGGCATTCTTTTTTAACTGAGCGCTCGTTATTTTTAAGAGTAGCACAGGTTTTTTGTCTGTCAATTCTGTCTGGTTGTTGGGCTGATTAGCTAACTGGGTGGGAGGCTAGAGCGGCGATCGCCCGGACAATGCCCATGAGAACTTGCCCAACTCTCTGCAATTCTTTGGGCAGGAGCACGGCGAAAAAATCTGTGTCAGGTTGTATTGTTTCGCAGGCTATAGATGCAGAAACTTCTCTAGAGCAGCGACCATAGCCGGGGGCCAGCGGCGCACGGTGCTGACCCAGTCTAAATCTTTGTAGCGGTGATCGAGGCCCATGACGGCGACCCAGTTGCTTTCGGCTTCGCCGCTTTGGCCCTGACCCCAGAGGGCGGCGGTGAGGGCGGCGCGGGCATCCGCAAAGTTGGGGTAGCGGCGGGTGAGGCTGCGGAACTGGCGAATGGCTTCCTCGGCGTTGCCCAGCTGGTATTCAGCCAAGGCGACGTTAACTCGGGCGAAGGCAAATTTGGGGTCGAGATCGACGGCTTTCTGGTAGTCGGCCAAAGCTATTTTCCAATTGCCCAGACCGGCCTGGGCGTTGCCCCGGTTATTGTAGGCGGCAGCATCGTCGGGGTTAAGGGCAAGCACTTGGCTGTAGTCGGCGATCGCATCCTCCCATCGCCCCAAGCCTTCTAAAGCCGCGCCCCGATTGAGATAAGGATCAGGCTGCTCTGGAGCCAGAGTCACCGCCTGGTTATAGTCTTCTAGCGCTTCAGCCAGTTTGTTTTGGCTCACCCGCACGTTGCCCCGGTTGCTCCACAGGGCGGCTTCGTTGGGCAGGTAGCCGATTAGCTGGCTCCAGTAGGTTTCGGCCTCGACAAACTGCCCCTTTTGGGAGGCGGTAAAGGCCTTTTGGCGCAGGTCAGAGATCTCCTGTACCACCTGGGGGGAGAGTTCTGTCGGGGTGGATTGCGCTCGGGCAGGGAAGCTCCAACCTGTGACACACAGCAGGCAGAGCAGAGCTATTACTAGAGGCCGAAAAACCAAGTTCATCACGATGCTCGAGGAAAGAATGCGGCGGGTGAAATATGGAAAAAATCAGCCAGCTTTTCAATGTGCTCAACGGTGAAGTTGCGTTGGCCATTGAGAATAGCCGAGACGATGGACTCGGTCTTAAAGATGGGAACCAGATCTTTTTGCTTGAGCCTAAACTCATCCATCAGCGCACGAAGTAGGTCGATGCCGCTGAGGTCGGGTATTGACACATGCTGCTCTTCGTATTCGTGGACAAGCATACCTAGAACATTGAGATAGTCTTGCTTTTCTGACGTTATTTCTTCAGCATCCACCAAACTATCAATTACGCTTTGTACGGCTAGAAACTGCTCTTCCGTTCTGATCGGTCGAGGCGGAAATTTTTGCAGGAGCTGAAAGTAGCTTTCTGATTCAGTGGCAAACATGGTGGATTCCTCTACTGCTTGCGATCGCTCATCACCTAATGACTTTTGCTTTGCCCATGGCATACCCTGAAAATTGCCTATATAGATTACTCATACCAATCGTCTTTCTTCCAATTGTTCTTGTCATACTCAGCATGAGTGAGAACGTTGCGGATAAACACTTTTTGGTAGGTGTAGTCAATCAACGTGATCAGACGATACTTGTTACCGCCTATATTAAAGACGGTCAGGTTACCAACTGGGTCGGCGGTCGGAAAGACTCTGCGCACTTCGGTCAAGTTTTGCCATTTGGCTGTAAATGTCAGCTTATACCAAAGCAGTAGGCTGGTTTTTGAGTCAGGGTGTTTCTCCCAAAATGCTGTAAGACGAGCACGAGTAATAATGTGCATGAGTCTTAGTTAACGAACCATAGCTATCTCTAAAAATTGCAACGGTGCTGCTAAGTCTATCGCTGACACCGGGCCAATGATGCTGACTGACGGCAATAGGCCTGGCATTGGGTCTTGAATGCTTGACGATCTTAGCAAATTGCGAAGTTTACTGCTGGTCCGGCCGTTTAGATGCTTAATATTTAGACAAACCCTAGGTCGTTGCTGCGCCCAGCGTGGGCCAGGGCGAGCTGATAATACTTCTGGGCGTGCTCTAGCAGTTCTAGGGCTTGCTGATCAGAGATCTGGCGCACCACTTTACCGGGAACGCCTATTACGAGCGATCGCTTCGGCACATCCTTAGTCACCACGGCACCAGCCCCAATAATGCTGCCGGTGCCCACCCGCACCCCGTCCAGCACGATCGCCCCAATGCCGATCAGGCAGCCCCGCTCAATGTGGGCGCTGTGGATGACGGCCCGGTGGCCAACGGTGACATAGTCTTCGAGCACCGTCGGCTGACCGGGGTCGCCGTGGAGAATTGCGCCGTCCTGCACATTGCTGTAGGCACCTACTTCAATGCGTTCGACGTCGCCGCGCAGCACGGCCCCATACCAGATGTTGCAGCCTTCCTGGAGCGTGATTTGGCCCATCACCGTGGCGTTGGGGGCCACGAACGCCGCCTGAGACAGGTCGGGGCGGGGCCATAGCGAGCTAGAGGACGAGGCCATAACCAGAGAAACCTCCAAAGGTGTTCTAAAAAAGTTGGCGGTTTCAGCGAATGGGATGCCCCGACTACAGAGAGAGCCGAGTTCCCACAGGTATAATACGTCTAACGTCCGTTGCCGCATTTGTTTGCCGCCCTTTATATTTGTCCTACAGAGGACGTGTCTGGTTTCAGCCCAATGGTCAACTCCGCCTTGCAGTACCCCATCTATGGGCCAGAAATCCAGTGCCCTCACTGCCGTCAAACGATTCCGGCCTTGACGCTGACTGACACGTATCTGTGCACTCGGCACGGTGCCTTTGAGGCCAACCCTGATTCCAAGGAGCTGGTACACCTCCAGTCGGGCCGGCACTGGCGTCAGTGGGAGGGCGAATGGTATCGCCAACACACCCACCCTGACGGCATTCGCTTTGAGATTCATGAGGCGCTCGATCGCCTCTATACCCAGGGCTATCGGGCCACGCGGGTGATTATTGCCGAGCGCTACCAAGAGCTGGTCAATTCCTATCTAGAGCGCAACAACCCCTGGCGCGGGCAGGTGGAAACCTCCACTGCGCCCAAGCTCTACGGTCTGCCGGTGGAGTTTAGCCCCCCCGCTGAGGCCGATTCCCGCTGGGCGGTGATCAACTTCAGCCTCGAAAAAGAGCCCGGCGTGCCGGTGCGCTATCCCTATTTCCGTCTTTTTGAGTAGCTCTCTGAGTCGCCCGCCCGATGCTCCACCACGCGTCAATTCGCACTCAGGATATTCACCGCGCGATCGCCTTCTACGAAGCCCTAGGGTTTACTGTCCACGAACGCTTTACCGCTGGCATTACCCTGGCCTGCTGGATGGAGGGTCTGGGGGGCCGCATTGAGCTGATCCAGGTGCCGGAGCCGCGCCCCGCCGCCGATGCCTTTGGCGATGAGCACTACAGTGGCTATTATCATCTATCCTTTGATCTCACCGAGGCGACCTCTAGCCTGCCCCTGTGGCTAGAGGAGCTGCGCCAGCGGTTTGAGCAATCGGCGGCGGCGATGCCCAAGGTGCTGCTGGAACCCCAGCAGCAAATCATCGGCGATCGCGTCTATGAGGTGGCTTTTCTCGCCGATGCCGACGGGCTGCCTTTGGAATTTATTCGAGTGCTGGGCTATGTCCAACCCTGAGGGGTCTAGTTTTGAGAGAATGACACCGTTTACTGACAATTGGGCTTACCTGAAAACCGAGCTGGCCTGGCTCGATCGCCTGCTGATGGTGGCCGTATCGCGCCAAAAGCGCGAGCTGCAGGAGCTGGATGACTTTGCCCTTTCCGGCGAAGACCGGGTCACCCGCCACTGGTGGAAGGGCATTATTAGTCTCAACGGCCAGCCCAACTACGACAACGCCCGCCCGCCCAAGACCCAACGTCCCAGCGGCAGCTACGCCCAGCAGCTAGAGGCCCGCATTTTGGCCAGTCAGCGGCAGGGAGTGGTGTTGGCCCTGCCCCAGCTGCGCGATCGCCTTCAACTCACCATGTTTGAAAAAAACGTGCTGCTGCTGGCCCTAGCTCCCGAAGTCAACCAGCGATTTGGGCGGCTCTACAGCTACCTGCATTACCAGCACGACGAGTCTGACTGGGATTTGCCCACGGTCGATCTGTGCCTGCGGCTGCTGTGTAGAAATGACCAAGAATGGCGGCGATCGCGCCCCCTGATTGCCCCCAACAGTCGCCTGTCAAACCTGGGCCTGGTGGAGTGGCTCAACGCCGAAGACACCACCCTGCTCAGCCGCCACCTGCGCCTAACCGAAGATCTCACCACCTATTTGCTCTCCGAAGAGCCCGACCCCGCCACCCTCGATGTCTGGGCCACAGCTCCCGCCCTAGAGGCGGAGGCAGCCTCAGAAGTTCCGGCCGAAAGCTGGAATAGCCTGGTGTTGCCCGACCCTCAGCTGGCCCAGCTCAGAACCGTGGCCGCCACCGCCCGTGCCACCGATGGCACCATGGTGTTGCTAGCTGGCCCCAACGGCACCGGCAAAACCCTCGCTGCCAAGGTGCTAGCCGCCGAGCTAGAGCTGCTGCTGGTGATGGTTGACCTGGCGGCGATCGCCCCTGATGAAGAGGGCAACATTCCCGAACTCGAAGACTTGGCCCACCTGCCGCCCTGCGTGCTGCTGCTCAAAAATGCGCCCCACTGGTTTGGCCGCACCCCCACCATCGAGGCGGCTTTGGTGCAGTCGTGGGGCATTCAGCGTCGCCGTCAGCCGGGGTTGACGCTTCTGGCTAGCCCCTACCTGCAAAGCATCAAACCCTCCTGGCGACAGGCCATGACTGGAGTGATCGAGTTTCCCCGACCCGATGCCGCCGCCCGCGAGCTGCTGTGGAAACGGGCCATCCCTAGAGGCGTCAAAAAAGAACGTACTCTGCGGTGGCCTCAGATCGCTCAGCAGCTACCGCTAACCGGCGGTGAAATTGTTACCCTAGCCCAGACTGCCGTCGCCCTAGCCCAGCAAGCCGACCCCCCAGTGTTGACAGTAGAGGGGCTGCACCAGAGCCTAGCCCTGCACCATCCAGGGATGAACCTACCCAAGGCAAAGGCGGCGCGATCGCCCAAGTCTGGCCAAAAAGGAGCATCGCCGCGGACCAAATCTAAAAAAGCCTAGGGTTAACTTATAGCCGCTACAGTTCGCTGGGGCTATCAGGCGCAACGATTTCACCGAGTTCTGGCGTCAACACCGTGGGCTTGTTATCCACTAAATCTGAGAGACCATCAATCTCTATATTCATGTCGCCACAGGCCGCCTTTAGCGCCGCCTGAAATTGGGCAACGTCATCGCCGTAGCCACAGCGCTCGGTGGCGATCGCCAGCCCTTCATTAGCGTTCGCCTTGGCGCAGTCTACTAAAATTACGCCCGTTAGCGGAGATGAGCTAGCCATAGCAAGGTTATTTCTAAACGGCGATGGTTCGATTTCCAAATTAGGCCCGTTATCAGCCTCCCACATCTAACTTACGGGGGACTTGCCACTCTAAAACATCCTCAGGTTAGGGACTTTTGAGCCGCAATGTCCCGCATTAGGCAGATGAGACTATTGGGCTACTGCGGTTAGATGAAGGGGAACGGACTCCGAAGAGACATAACTATGAGCATTAACATTGGCCTTTCCGAACAAGAGCGCCAGGGTGTAACCGAAATTCTTAATAAAGTTTTGGCCGACGCCTATCTGCTGCTGATCAAGACCAAAAAATACCACTGGGATGTAGTTGGCCCTCAATTCCGCACCCTCCACGAGCTGTGGAAAGAGCATTACGAAGCCCTCACTATTAGCATTGACTCCGTCGCTGAGCGGGTGCGCCAGCTCAACGGCTACCCCCTGGGCACCGCCGAAGGATTTCTCAAGAACGCTTCTCTGAAAGAGCATCCTGGCGATCTGCCCTCTGCCCAAGAAATGGTCAAGCGCCTGGTCAATGATCACGAGCAGATCATTCGCAACCTGCGCGGGTTTGTTGACCAGACTTCTGAAGAGTTCCATGACGAGGGCACCTCGGACTTTCTGACCGGCCTCATGGAAGCGCATGAAGAAATGGCTTGGATGCTGCGCTCCTTCCTGGATGGTGAAACTTTTGAACCGAGCGGTACCCGCGATCAAGAGCTAGCGACGAGCAACCTGGCGTAAGTTGCTTCAATCCGGCACTAGCCACTTTAGGTTAGTACCGTCGTAAATTCTTGAAGTTGGTCTGGTAACGCCAGTCACCAACCCAATTGAGCGTCATTAACCACCCCGCCTGTAGGCTTCTTCAAGAGGCCTACAGGCGGGGTACTTTTTGCGCCCATCTGCACCTAACTCTCCATAACCTATGGGAGGATCAACTCACCCATCTCCCCAACCCGCCATCTCCCTCACCCTCCCCCATGCCTACTGTCACCTTTCCCCTCACCTACCTGCAACGGTTAACCCCCACCGCCCCTCAGCAGCTGGCCCAGCAGGCCTTTGACTACGGCCTAGATGCCACCTTGGGCGACCAAACTCTAGAGGTCGAAGTCACCGCCGAGCGGCCCGATCTGCTAGCGGCAGAAGGGTTTACCCGCGCCATCAACATCTATAACGGCTTACCCCGCACTGTCCCCAACCAGCTACTCGCTTCGGGTCGCCAGGTCACCGTACAACCTGAGGTGTTGCCTCTACGGCCCCACATTGCGGCCTTAATTGTGCGGGGGGCCGATCTGCAAGGCGGTGGGCTAGAGGTGCTGGTGCAGTTTCAGGAGAAGGTGACCCAAACCTTTGGCCGCCAGCGCAAGAAAATTGCGATCGGTGTCTACGACCTCGACAAAATCAGCGGCGGCTTAACCTACGCAGCAGAATCGCTAGATCAGCTGACCTTTGTGCCCCTGCACAGCACCCAGCCCATGACTGCCCGGCAGATTCTGCGCGAGCACCCCGCGGGTAAGACCTATGGCCATACCCTACCCGGAAATGACTATGCCCTCGTGCTGCGCGATGCCAGCGGCACCGTACTTTCCATGCCGCCCATCATCAACGCAGCAGGGGTAGGAGAGGTGGATGCCAACACCCGCAATCTATTCATCGACGTCACCGGCATTCTCGCTCACACGGTGCTAGAGACCGCCAATATTCTGACCCACAACTTTTTGGACACCGGAGCTGAAGTGCAGACTGTAGAGATCGCCACTCCCCAGGGCACTCTCACCACCCCCAGCTTGGACCGCCGCCCCGTGCAGTTTTCGGCCAAGTATCTCAACGAAATTATGGGCACCGCTATTCCTAAAAGCGGCCTGGGTCAAGTGCTCTCCCGCATGGACCTGGAGGTGAGCGGTACCGATGTAGTGCATGTGCCCACCTATCGCACCGATATCTTTAGCCAGGTCGATCTGGCGGGGGATTTACTGGTGGCGATCGGCATCGGTACGCTCCAGGCCGAACCCCTAGCCGTCAAATTTCATTTAGGGGAAGCCGATGCCCTGCGCCAAGCCGTGTTTAAGGTGAGCGATCTAGCCCAACGCATGGGGTTGATGGAAGTAAAGAGTTTTGTGCTTACTGATCCCGAAATTCTCGATCTGTTTGGGGCTCCCTACGTGCAGACCGGCAATGCCAAAAGCCGCACATTTAGCGCCACCCGCACCACCCTACAAGCGGGGCTGCTAGATATTCTAGCCCGCAACATTAACGCGCCCAAACCTATCAATATCTATGAAACCGGGGAAGTGCTGCGGTTCAATGCAGCGGATGTCCCTGACGAAAGCCAGCACTGGAGCTTTGCCAGCCTAGATGCTCGCGCCTCATTTACTACCGCCAAAGCCTACATGCAGACCATGCTCAAAGCCCTAGAGCTGAGCTATGAGCTAGCTGTCTGTCATGCCCCCTACTATCTCCCCGGACGGGCGGCTACGGTGTTGATCCAAGGCCAGCCAGTGGGAGAATTTGGCGAAATTCATCCCCAGGTGCTCGAGCATTTTTCGTTCCCCGAGCCGGTCTGCGCTGGGGAACTAGACTGTACTGCTAGCCTGCTCGTGACTTCTGAGTGGCGGCGTTGACCTAGGCGGGTCAGGTTGGGAGGCTAATGCCATGGGTTGGTTGAATCCATAGCGGTGCCCAATGCCAGCGACACCCTGCCAGATAAAACGCCACACAGAGCTGGGATGTTCAGGAGGCCAGACATGGGGAAAGTGCCATAACCAAATATTACGGTTGCCACCAAAATCGTGATGCAACCATGACGTTCCTCTGCCCTTTGGCTAGTCTGGTCATCATCATCCAGCCGGAATGCCATGAGCGACTCTTCTATTGACGGCCCCAGCCGGGTCTATGCCAAACCGACCGAAGGCCACGTTTCCCTGGGACGAGGGGTGCGTCAGGTGCTATTTTTGGTGCCCGTGGCGGTCTTGTTTGCCCTGCTCTTCTTTGGGCTACCCGTGCGCCAGCGCACAGTAGGGTTCACTGCTGGAGCTATTATCGCGGTGCTGTGGAATGTGGTAGTGAGCGGGGTGCGGGTGGCCGCCGAGTGGGAGCGGGGCGTCATTTTGCAGCTGGGCAAAATTCAGGGCGTGCGGGGGCCGGGGCTGCTGTACGTCGTGCCAGTGTTGGAGTCGGTGCAGTTTATAGACACCCGCACCCTAGTGATCAACATTCCGCGCCAGAAGGTGATTACTCGCGACAACGTGCCCGCCGAAATCGACAGCGCCCTGTTTTTTCAGGTGAACGATGCCCAAAAAGCGGTAATTTCGATTCAAGACTTTCGCTTTGCGGTGTCGCAGTATGCCCAGGCGGCGCTGCGGGATGTGGTGGGCGGCCTCTCGCTCGATGATTTGCTGTCGGAGCGAGAGCAGATTCAGACTCAGATTGGGGCGATCGTGGAGGCTCAGGTGCAGGAGTGGGGCATGCACATCGACTCCATTCGCCTGCAAGATATTGAGCTGCCAGAGGATCTGAAGCGGATGATGTCGCGCCAGGCTTCGGCAGAGCGAGAAAAGCGAGCGACGATTACGAAAGCGGATGGCGATCGCCTGGCCGCCCAAAGTCTAGCCGCCGCCGCTCAAATTATGGAGGCTAACCCCATCGCCCTAGAGCTACGCACCCTGCAAAGCATTGATGGTCTGGGGGCTAGTCCGTCGAATACGGTGATTTTGTTTCCGATGGAGTTATCCCAGGCCCTAGGCAACCTGCGGGCTAAACCTGCCCCTGAGGAGTAGCCACCACGCCAATGGGTGTCGTGGTCATAATGATAAAGATCAATTACGACAGCGAACTCACCATGCGACTACTACACACCATGCTGCGGGTCGGCGACTTGGATCGTTCTCTCAAGTTTTACTGCGATGTGCTGGGTATGCAGCTGCTGCGCAAAAAAGATTACCCTAGCGGCGAGTTTACCCTAGCCTTTGTAGGCTACGGCGATGAGACCGACAATACCGTGCTAGAGCTGACCTACAACTGGGGCGTAGAGTCTTACGAGTTGGGCACCGCCTATGGCCACATTGCTTTGGGCGTAGACGACATTTACGGGACGTGCGATCGCATCAAGGCCCAGGGCGGCGAGGTGGTGCGCGAGCCCGGCCCGATGAAGCACGGCTCAACAGTGATCGCCTTTGTGCAAGACCCCGACGGCTACAAGGTCGAGCTGATTCAGCTGGGCACTTCCGAAGGGCACCGCAAAGCAGTAGAGCCGGAGATGGCGGTTAGTTAGGGGAGATAGACAGAGTTCAGGGTTTAAGGTTTAGGGTTTAAGGTGTAGGGCCGAACCTTAAACCCTAAACCTTAAACCCCTACTAGCAATTCTTAAAAGGCATAGTTAACCGTGGCCGTGATCTCAGTATCGGTATCGCCAGGCTTAAACAGGACGCTGCCGTTGATGTCGATAACCACACTGCGGGTGATACACCCCAGTCGAGGCCGGCGGTAATCATCGGGTCAATGGCGGAGCGACCGTCGGCGTTATTAGGCGACTCCAGCTCCGGCGTAGGGGTAAAGGGCCTGATCGAGGGCGTAGTCGACGGAGATGGGCAACCGCAGTTCGGTGCTGTTGTCAAAGACGAGGGAGGGACGCACCGAGAGCGTGGTGCGATCGCCCAACTCGACAACTTTGGCTTTAGAGTCGATGACAAAAGATGTGTCGTCATTAAAACCGGCACGCACACCAGCGCCTACGTAGTAGTCGGGGACTTGCTGGGCTTGGGCTTGGGATGCCATAGCACCCACCACCGCTGCAGACCACAGGGCTACATTCAGTTTCATCATCACTCCTCCTCGATAACGGATTGAGTCAAACCAGCTCACTTGACTAATGTGATTTTCAGCCGTTTTGGGGCAAAATCCTGCCAAAATTTGGGGTAGAGCGGGGAGCTTGGATAAAGGTTTTGTGAGGTTTTGCTGACCGTAGAGGATAGAGCAAGCAATGGTTAAAGTCCGGTCTGGGGGCGATCGCTGGCCCAGTAACCCAGACCCAGATCGCCAATTTGCCCGTGGGCAGCAGCGATTTCAATAGCTCTGTTGTCAGCAGCACCGAATTAGCGGTGACCTCTTGACGAAAGTAGGTGACTAGGGCGATCGCCGCCAGCAAAATTTGGGCTCACAGGGACCGGGCCAGTCCCGTAGCGATGAGTCCTAGGGCATGTAAAAGCACTTTCATGATCCCCTAGACCGCAGCTTAAACATTGAGCAATCTGGCTTTAATCTATTGGGAATAGCCGCAAAAATGACCCTATTCTTTGCCTAGAAAGCCGCTAAGTTTAAGTCGGCATGGCAATCCGTTTTGCCAATCTCTTGGCACACTAGAATAGTGACTCCCTTACCATAGATGCCAACCGCGTGCTAGACCTCGCCAAACTATTTCCCTTTCCCCTCGACGATTT
This sequence comes from Nodosilinea sp. WJT8-NPBG4, assembly GCA_019359285.1. Classification (GTDB taxonomy): domain Bacteria; phylum Cyanobacteriota; class Cyanobacteriia; order Phormidesmidales; family Phormidesmidaceae; genus Nodosilinea. Next base: position 45,389 of record JAHHHQ010000062.1, on the reverse strand, counting down.
TCAACACCAGGCGGCGGCGGCGCTCGATGCCGATAAGTCTGTGGTGGTGTGCGCCCCCACTGGCTCTGGCAAAACCCTAATTGGCGAATACGCCATTTACCGTGCTTTAGACCACGGCAAGCGGGTGTTTTACACCACTCCCCTTAAAGCACTCTCTAACCAAAAGCTGCGCGATTTTCGCGACCAGTTTGGTTACGAAAAGGTTGGTTTACTGACGGGCGATCTCTCCATCAATCGCGACGCCCCCATCGTGGTGATGACCACTGAAATCTTCCGCAACATGCTCTACGGCACCCGCATTGGCGAAACGGGTACCACGCTGCAACAGGTAGAAGCCGTAGTGCTTGACGAATGCCACTACATGAACGATCGCCAGCGCGGTACCGTCTGGGAAGAGTCAATCATCTACTGCCCACCCGAAATTCAGCTGTTGGCCCTCTCCGCCACGGTCGAAAACAGCGGCCAGCTCACCGACTGGCTGCAAAAAGTCCACGGCCCCACGGAGCTAATCTATTCTGACTTTCGCCCAGTCCCCTTACAGTTTCACTACTGCACCGGCAAGCGGCTAGTGCCGTTGCTAGATGCGTCCCAAAAGGCCATGAATCCCCAGCTCAAAAAGCAGCGGGCTCCCCAGCGCCAGCCGGGCAAGCGGGGCAGCGGCCGGGTGAGCCTGCCGTTTGTGGTGGGCCAGCTGCAAGAGCGGGATATGCTGCCCGCCATCTACTTTATTTTTAGCCGGCGGGGCTGCGACAAAGCGGTGGATGAAGTCAGCTATATGTCGCTGGTCACGGACGAGGAAGCCCAGGAACTCAAGCTCCGCATTGATACCTTTCTCGGCCACAACCCCGATGCCGGGCGAGCCGGTCAGGTGGGGTCCTTGTATCGGGGCATTGCGGCCCACCACGCCGGCATTTTGCCCCTGTGGAAAGGGCTGGTCGAAGAACTGTTTCAAGCCGGGCTGATCAAAGTGGTATTTGCCACCGAAACCCTGGCCGCAGGCATCAACATGCCCGCCCGCACCACGGTGATTGCCAGCCTGTCGAAGCGCACTGACAGCGGCCACCGCCTGCTCACCTCCTCAGAATTTTTGCAAATGGCGGGGCGCGCGGGGCGGCGCGGCATGGATCTCCAGGGCCATGTGGTCACCGTCGAAAGCCCCTTTGAAGGGTCGCGCGAGGCAGTGCACCTGGCCACCTCTGGGGCTGACCCGTTGGTCAGCCAGTTTACCCCCGGCTACGGCATGGTGCTCAACCTACTGCAAACCCACTCGCTGGATGAGGCGAAGGACCTCATCGAGCGCAGCTTTGGCCAATATCTGGCCACCCTGCACCTAGTACCTCAGCAGCAGGAGATCGATCGCCTGGAGGGGGCGATCGCCCACCAGCAAGCCCAGCTCGCCGCCTTCGACGAGGGGCTGCTGGCCGAGTACGCCAAACTTAAAGAACGTCTGAAAGAAGAACGACGACTGCTGAAAACGTTGCAGCAGCAGGCGGCCCAGGTGCTGGCCGACGATGTGGCCAAGATGGTGCCCTTTGCGATCGCCGGTACGCTCCTCTCCCTCAAGGGCAAGCATATTCCTGTCAGCGAGCCGGTGCCCGCCGTGCTAGTCACCAAGGTGCAGGGCTCGGGCCAGTTTCCCTACCTGGTGTGCCTGACCAAAACCAACCAGTGGTGCATAGTTACCGCCGCTGATGTGGTGGGCCTGCACGCCGATATTCCCCGCTTGCAGTCGGTCGACACCCTGGCCCCCCCGACGGATCTTGCCCCCAGCCCAGGTCAGCGCCGCCGGGGCGACGACCACACCGCTGCGATCGCCGCCACCATGGCCACGCCTCCCACCCTCGAAATGCTGGCCCCCGAGGTGCAAGACCAGCTCGATCGCATGCGCGAGGTCGAACACACCCTAGCCATTCACCCCGCCAGCCAGTGGGAAAACGCCAAGGGACTGCTCAAGCGCCAAAAGCGGCTGCGCGATCTGGAGGATGAATGGCGCGATCGCCAGCAAAAACTCTCCCAGTACACCGGCCGCTACTGGCAAGAATTTCTCCACATCATGGAGGTGCTAAAGCACTTTGGCGGGCTTGAAGACAACCACCCGACCAAGCTGGGCGAAATGGCCGCTGCCATTCGCGGCGACAACGAGCTATGGCTAGCCCTAGCCCTGGAGTCGGGCGAGTTTAACCACCTCGATGCTGCCCAGCTAGCTGCCGCCTTTGCGGCTTTAGTCACCGAAAACTCACGCCCCGACAGCTGGTGCCGCTACAAACTCTCCGGCACCGTAGAAGAATCCCTGGGCGGCTTGCACAACCTGCGCCGCCAGCTCTACCAGCAGCAGCACCGCCGCCACATCACCGCCCCTATCTGGCTAGAGTATGACCTGGTCGGATTAGTCGAGCAGTGGGCCCTGCAAGTCGATTGGGTCACCCTATGCAGCAACACCAGCCTCGATGAGGGCGACATCGTTCGCATTCTGCGGCGCACTCTCGACGTGCTGTCACAGATCCCCCACGTGCCCTACATCAGCGACAGCCTGCGCACCGCCGCCCGCAACGCCAAAGACCTAATGAACCGCTTCCCAGTTAACGAGGAAATTGGCTAAGCACGGCGATCGCATCGGTCAACCTTAAGGTCAGCGGCGAAGGTGGGCAAGCTATAGGAGTGCGTTTCCGTTCTAGGTATAGCCATCGCCCTTTGGTGATGACCAGTGAAGACAACACGCCCTGAGTGGCGTGGCGAGCCAGATAACGTCCCAGTTTTTGCGTTGTCAGCTTCTCTAGTCCTCAGCTACCTGGCCAGCGCTATAGATACTCTCTGGCCGCTGGCCCCGTTTGGCGTAGACCCATGCTCGACCACCGTCCCCAACCCGCCGCTGAGCCTCCCGTTGCTGCCTTGGGGGCGCGACCAAAGATTTCAATTTTAGTCAGTGATTTATCCAGTCGGGGCGCTGGACGTTGGGGCAGCGCAGTGCGACCCTTTTTGCTGGGGCAAGCGCTGCAAGGCATGGGCTATTCAGCAGAAATCGTGGGGTTTTCGACCGAAGGCGATCGCCAAACTCCGCCTCCAGAACGTTCCGCCACCGCAATCCCTCTCCACACCATTGCCATCTCCTCGCCCTACCCAGGGCCAAAGGCGGTAGGCGAATTATTTCGGCACCTCAGCGGCGATATTATCTACGCCTACAAGCTCAAGCCCAGCAGCTTTGGCCTGGCTCTGGCCCATCGCCTGCGCCACCGCCGCCCCGTCATTCTCGACATCGACGATTGGGAGCTGAGTTGGCACGGGGGTGACAGCTACCGCTACCGTCCTGCTGCCCAGCAGCTAGCGCGGGATGTGCTGAAGTCTAACGGTGCTCTGCGAAATCCCGACCATCCGCTCTATTTGCAGTGGCTGGAGCGCTGGGTTGCTCAGGCCAACTTGGTGACTACCCACAACGGATTCTTGCAGCGGCGCTTTGGTGGCACCATCATCCCCAACGGCAAAGATACCGAGCTATTTGACCCCGATCGCCACTCCCCCGCAGCCAGCCGCGCTGCCTACGATCTGGCCAACTACCGAGTGCTCATGTTTCCCGGTGCGCCTCGCCCCTACAAAGGCGTAGAGGATTTGCTGACGGCCATGGATCTGCTGAATGAGCCCGACCTGAAGCTGGTGATTGTTGGCGGCAGTCCCTACGACGACTACGATCGCACCCTGCGCGATCGCTGGCCCCAGCACATCATTCATCTGGGCAAGCAGCCCTATGAAGAGATGCCCAAGGTGATCGCCGCTGCCCACGTCATCGTTGTGCCCCAGCGTCAAACCCCTGCCGCCCAGGCGCAGTTTCCGCTGAAGCTGACGGATGGCATGGCGATGGCAAAACCAATTCTGGCCACACGGGTGGGCGACATTCCCGAGATTCTCGGCGGCTGCGGATATATCGCCGATGCCGATGCCCCAGCCCAGCTTGCAGCCCAGATTACCGCCATTTTTGCCAACTACGACCATGCCCTTGAGTTGGGGAGGCGGGCGCGCGATCGCTGCCTCACTCACTACAGCATGGCCGCCATGGGCACAGCCCTGCACCAAGCCATTCAGCAGAACGTCTTCGCCAAGGGGCATCAGCGACGCAACATCCTGGGGCCTACCAATCCACCCTAACCACCGACTGCACCACACACCCTACCCCTTACTCCCCACTCTCCTACTCACCCACCCGCCACTCCCCTACACACCCACTCCCCATGTCAGCCCAAAAGCTCCTCTTCAACCATGCAAAACGCTACCCCTGGCGCATTCTGGCCGCTATCGGACTGGGCTTTTCGGGGGCGGTGTTTAACGGAGTGGGCACCACGCTAATTGTGCCAGCGGTGTTTGAGCTGTTGGGCACCGGGGCAGGCAGTGCTGGGGCGATCGCCCTCCCCCCCCTGCTAGAGCGACTACTGGAACCTGTTCTGGGCATCCCTGGACCAGGGCGAGCGGTGCTCATGCTGAGTTTTATTGTGTTGACCATTCTGCTCAAAAACCTGGCCAACTACCTCAGCAGCGTCACCAGCGAAGGGCTCAGCCGCCGCCTCACCTGCGATCTGCGCCGAGACGGGCTCGACCTGCTGCTAAGGGTCGATATCGACTACCACAACACCATGCGCACCGGGGATATTATCCAGCGGCTGAATGATCAGATTGGCCGGGCGGTGGCCTCTATCAACGCGGTGATCAATCTGCTGCGGGCGTCGCTGAATATTTTGTTTTTTACGGTGGTGCTGCTGTCGATCTCGGGGGCGCTGACCCTGGCAGCGGTGGTGCTGATGGTCGGGGTGTTGCTGCTTAACCGCTACGTAATCGCCCGCGCCCGCGAGCACGGCAAGGCCCTGGCAGAGGCTTCCAAAGACTATTCGGTGCGCACCTTAGAAATGCTCAACGGCATGCGCCTGGTGAAAGCCACCGCTAACGAAGCAGCAGAATTTGCCCAGGTAGAAGCCCTGATCGAGCAGCGTGAGCAGGCTGCCCTGCGATCGCAAATGAACACCGCCATCATTGGTCCGCTGAACGAAATTCTCAGCATTTTGGCCCTAGTGGCGATTATTCTGATCAGCCAGTTTTGGCTGGGCAGCGGCTCGGCGGCTACGGCTACCCTGCTGCTAACTTTTTTGTTTGTGCTGTCGCGGGTGATTCAGTTTGTGGGGCAGCTCAACTCGGCTCGCAGCCAGCTGGCCAACAGTGCCGCCAGCGTTGATTTGGTCTACGACTTTTTGCGTCGCGATAACAAAGCGTTTATGCCCCAGGGCGATCGCCCCCTCACGGTTCTCAGCCAGGGCATTACCTTCGAGGGCATCGCTTTTAAATATCCCACCGCCAAAGATTGGTCGCTCCACGACATCACCCTCTCGCTGCCCAAAGGCACCACGCTGGCCTTGGTGGGGGCCTCCGGCGCAGGCAAGTCTACCCTGGCCGATCTGCTGCCTCGTTTCTATGACCCGGTAGCGGGCCGCATCGCTATTGATGGGGTCGATCTACGCGAGTTTGACCTGGGCAGCCTGCGCCGGGCCATGGGCATTGTTAGCCAAGACACGTTTTTGTTTAACGCCACCGTGCGCGACAACATCGCCTACGCCCAGCCGTCGGCCACCGACGATGAAGTAGTGCAGGCAGCACAGCGGGCCAACGCCTACGAATTTATCAGCCAACTGCCCCAGGGCTTTGACACCGTGGTGGGCGATCGCGGCGTCATGCTCTCGGGCGGTCAGCGTCAGCGCATCGCCATTGCCCGCGCCCTGCTGCAAAACCCGCCCATTCTCATTCTCGATGAAGCTACCAGCGCCTTGGATACCGTATCAGAGCAATTGGTGCAGGAAGCCCTGGAGGATTTGAGCCGCGATCGCACCACCCTAGTCATCGCTCACCGCCTCTCCACCATCCGCAAAGCCGACCAAATCGCCGTGCTTGACCAGGGCCGCGTCGTCGAGCTGGGCACCCACGAAGAACTGCTGCAAAAACATGGCCGCTACACCTACCTCTACACCGTGCAGTTCGCCCAAGAAACCGGCTCCTGCCCCATCCCTCCAGCCATTACCAACGCCGCCTCCTACGACCTTCGCACCGGGCTGAATATTGTGCTCGGCTCCCTCCAGCTGTTAGCCGATGGCCTAGTCGAAGACGGCCCCGAAGCCGAAGAACTCGTCCAAGAAGCCTACCGCGCCGCCCTCAATCTGCTCCCCACCCTAGAAACCGTCGAAAAACGGTCTGCGTCTTCCAACGATCCACTCCCTCCCTCCGCTCCACCACCAGAACCGCTCTCTCCCTCCCTCCCTCCGCTCCACCACCAGAACCTCACCCCCACCGCTACCCACCCCTAACCTCTTTCCTCCCCATCCCCTCATCTTCCCCACCCCTCTTACTCCCGCACTCCCCATCCATGCCCCGCCCCTATCTCTTCTTCATCCGCGACACTCTACCCCAGCCAGCGGCCCACCTGATTCAAACCGTGCAGTGCGCCAACGCTGCCGCCAACTTGGGCTACCCCACTCAGCTCGCCTTTGTCGATCGCAGCGCAACAGCCTGGCAACCCTGGCGCTGGGTCAACCCACAGCCCCAGCCCGTGGATGATGCCTTCGCCAGGTTTTTCAATATTCAAAACCGGCTAGAACTGCTTCCCCTGGCCATGCCCTGGCCCATCGATCGGGTTAAGCACAAGCTCACCAATGCCAGCACTGTAGCCTGCAAATACTACTGGCCCCGGCACCTGGCAGCCCATACCGCCCTCGTTCACACCCGCGACTGGAATTTTGCCAAAGCTGCCCTGAAGCAGGGGGTGCCGGTGGTGTTTGAGTGCCATCACCACACCGAGAAACCCTTCGAGCCCGAGATGGCAACCCATCCTCTGCTGCAAGCTGTAGTCACCGTCATCGACACGGTCAGAGACAGCATTGTGCGCAACGGGGTGCCCGAGAAAAAGGTGATTACGGTGCCCAACGGGTTCAACACGCAGTTTTTGACGCGGCATCCAAGGGCGGCGCAGGAGTGGCGCGATCGCCTCCTCAACCCAAAATTTACCCAGCTCGTCGTCTACGCTGGAGCCCTGCACGAGTTCAAGGGCGTCGATTTACTGTTAGAAATCGCGCCCCAGTTTCCCCAGGTGAAATTTGCGTTGGCTGGTGGCCCCGTTGACCAGCAACAGCACTACCGCGATCGCATCGCAGACCTAGGCTTAGAAAATGTGGATGTGATTGGTTTTTTAGCCCAGCACGACTTGGCCCACCTGCTGCAAGCCGCCGATGCCCTGGCCCATCCCCACCTGCTAGGCAAGGCTGCCACGTTTACCTCGCCCCTCAAACTATTCGACTACCTCGCTTCAGGCACTCCGGTAGTGGCTACCCGCATTCCATCGCTCGAAAACTGGCCTTTAGCCGCGCAGATCGCCGCTTGGTGCGACCCCAACCAACCCCTAGCGTTTGCGCACAGCCTGAGGCAGGTGCTTACCCACTATCCCCGCCCAGCTGAGGGCTTTACTCCGATCATAGCCGCCCTTCAACCCTATTCTTGGGAAGCCCGCATTGAGAAAATTCTGTCCCATGTAGAAGCCCGATACCACCCCCAACTGTCGGGAGAAAACTCATGACCCACCCCATTGTCGGTATGCTATCGAGCTACGGCGGCCTCACCCAGTGCGACTGGCTGTGGAAGCAGACGCCCGAGCCCTTTGGGGTGTGGGGCAACATGCAGCTTCAATCGCAGGACCCAAAGCCCGAGTACCTACTGCTGTATCAGTTCAACTTTCACGAGCGGTTAGCCCCCAAATCCCAGCCAAAGTCGCAGCGGTTGCTCAACGCGTTGCCCTTTGCTAAGCCTGCCGCTTCTGTAGGTGGCCTTAGTCAGCTGCCGCCGCAGTTTAGCCAGGTGCCCAAGGAACGCACTGCCTTTTTGCTACGCGAGCCGCCTTTGCCCGAGGTGCGATCGCAAAACCTGCTCAACTACGCCTATGCCCGCGATTACTGCGGTTACGTCTCTGGCCCTGACGACTCGGCCCCTACCCCGGCCTACATGCCTGCCATCTGGTACGTGAATGTGTCGTTTCGCGAGCTGAACGAAGCGCCGTCCCCCGAAAAGCACAGCCCCTGTAGTTGGATTACCTCCGGCATCAGCCGCACCGAGAGCCACCGCCAGCGCCTTGCCTTTTTGCAGAATCTTCAGGAGAGCGGCGTGCCCGTAGATATCTATGGCCGCGACCTGCCCACCGGCACCGGCACAGCAGGGGAACTCAGCAACAAATGGTCGGGTATGGCTCCCTACACTTACAATCTGGCGATCGAGAACTACGCCGACAACAACTGGTACGCCAGCGAGAAACTGTGGGACGCGCTTTTGGCCTGGTGTTTGCCCATCTACTACGGCGGCGGCGCAGCGGATAAACTGTTGCCCCCCGGCAGCTTTTTGCGCCTGCCCAGTCTGGACGAGAAGGGAATTGAGTATATCCGCGAGGTGACGGCGAACCCGGATGCGTGGCTAGAGGCGAGGGATGCGATCGCCGAAGCCCGCCAGGTGATCCTCCACAAGCTGAACCTGATGAACTGGCTGTCGGAATGGGTAGGGGCGTAGGCGTAGCCAAGCCATAGGCTTTACGGTGATTTGCCCAGCGGGGAACGTTGAATATTTGCTTTTTAACGGTATCCAAAAAGTAGGGTGGGCAGTGCCCACCATTGAGGTAACTTGAATGGATGGCATTTGTACCCTCGGCAACGATCGCGTTTACGACCAAATCGTCGCTTTAATCAACAGCATCGAAGTCTTTGCAGGGCCAGAGATGCCGGTGTGCATTTACCCCTACGACGACCAAGTGGAGCGTTTAAGAGAGCTGGCGCGATCGCGCCCCCACCTCACCCTTTACAACGACACCGCCTCCATCCAGCGGTGGGATGCCTGGGTCGAGCAAATCTGGGCCACCCATCCCACCGCTCGGCAACAGTGGGATGCGATCGGCAGCACAGGCATTCATCGCATGGGTACCCACCGCCGATTCTGCGCTTTCGACGGCCCCTTCGATCGCTTCATTTATATGGATGCCGATACACTGCTGCTCAGCGATCCATCTCCGGTGTTCAACGCGCTGGATGATTACGACTGGGTCACCTACGACTTTCAACACAAAGACCTCAGCCACGTGTACGACGTAGATGCCGGCTGGATGGAGCAGTTGTTCCCGGCGGAGCAGTTGCAGCGACAGGCATTTTGCTCAGGGTTCTACGCCAGTCGCCAAGGGTTATTTGATCCCAATCAGGGCCAAGACATTCTGAATTGGCTGAAGGCTGGGGAAGCGGCGGCACTGTACCCTATGGCCCCGGATCAGACCATTCTCAACTACCTGGTCATGCGGTGCGGCGTCAACTCCTGCAACCTGGCGCTGACCCTGCCAGCGGAGGAACGCACCGGCAACTCTGTCACCTCTAGCCACTTCACCATTGAGAATCACCGCGTCTACGACAAGGGCGTGCCGCTGCTGTATCTGCACTACATCGGCCTGTCATCACAGCTGTTGGCCCGTCTTTGCAACGGCGAGAACGTTGACCTTCCCTACCGCGGTGTGTTTTTGCACTATCGCTATCTGCACGATTCTGAGAATCACCCAAGGCTGGCGGGCAAACTAGTGACAGCCAAGCCCCAAGGCTGGCGACGGTACCTTAAACCCCTGGCCCAGTTGCTCCCCTGAGGATTGCTATGACCACGCGCGGCATTTACATTACAGCCAACGACAAAGTGCTCGACCACGCGATCGCCTGCCTCAACAGCATTCGCGCCTACGACCCCAGCATCCCCGTCATGCTGATTCCCTATAATGACGACTACCACCAGGTGGCCGAGGTGCTGGGCCGTGACTATGGGGTTGAGGTCTACCCCGACCTGGAGTTCATCCAGCGGTTGTCAGAAAATCTGCACGGCATCTTTGGTGAGGGGTTCTTTGCCCGCCCCAACCAGTTCCGCAAGCAAGCCTGCTGGTTTGGCCCCTTCGATCGCTTTCTCTACATCGATACCGATGTGGTGGTGTTTAGCGCGATCGCCAAAGTCCTCGACGCCCTCGACGACCACGACTTCATCAGCTACGACTACCAACACCGGGGTGGCATTCGCAACGTGTTTGCCCCTGCGATCGTTGATCAGGGAGTCTTCACCCCCGTCGAGCTAGAGGATATGTTTAACTGCGGCTTTTGGGGCTCTAAAAAAGGCTTGGTTAGCGAGCAAGATCTCTACGACACCTTTGCCGAATGCGCCGCTCACCCCGACTACTTCGACTTCTCCGAAAAAACCTCTGATCAACCGATCATCAACTACCTGATTCTCAAGCGCATGGCGCGACGGTTTAACCTGGTGCGCCAGCCCGGGGGCGGCCCCGGCAACTGGGCTGGCAGCCTCCACTTTGTCCAAGAGGGCATGGCCTTGAGCGATCCGAATGTGAACAAACCCCTCGACTACCTGCACTGGGCAGGCTACCGCATTCAACCGGGCTGCCCTTACTGGGATATTTGGGCTCACTACCGCTACCTACGCGATCCCGACAGCCGCCCGGTAGAAGTCCCCACCATCGCACCTTCCCCAATGACCACATTGAGCCGTAAAGCAGGAAGGCTGCTGAGTCGTCTGGGGCGCTAGCCATCGGCTGAATGACTGACGCGCTATTGATAGAGAGTAAAATAGCACTATCAATTCATTGGGTCTTCAATGGGTATGAACATCCAAGATCCCCAAGCTCACCGTATGGCACAAGAGCTGGCAGAACTGACCGGCCAAAGTCTAACTGATGCTGTCAAAATGGCGCTTCAACAGGCTTTGGCCAAATTTAAGGCCAGCAAAACCGCTCCGCAACCGCGCCCCTTAGTCGATCGCCTAAATGAAATTGCGCTGCGCTGTGCTGCCCTGCCCGATTATGACAACCGCAGCGCAGACGAAATTTTGGGTTACGACGAGCACGGGCTACCCAGCTAATGGTGATCGATACTTCAGCGATCGTAGCTATTCTTTTTGCCGAAGCTGAGCGGGAAACCTTTAACCAAAAGATTGCTAACGCCACAACTTGCCTCATCTCAGCCCCCAACTTGGTGGAATGCACTCTGGTAATTGAATCTCGCAAGCAGGCTTTGGGCCGCGCTGAGCTAGAACTATTTGTCTACGAAGCAGAACTAGCCGTAGTGGCATTCGACCGACTGCAAGCTGACTTGGCTGCAACAGCCTGGCGTACCTACGGTAAAGGGCGACATCCGGCAGGCCTCAACTTTGGCGATTGCTTTGCCTATGCTCTGGCCAAGTCTAGAAATGAACCTCTGCTGTTTAAGGGAAACGACTTTTCTCAAACGGATATTGCTCAGGCTTAACGCTTGCCATCTATGAATATCGCCTTACACTATTCGACCTAAAACAATCGGCCCTGCTGAACTTCCCCCAGGGCCGATCGCGCCGTGCCGGAAGAGGCGAGGCGATCGGCGTAGCGGGTGGTTTCGGGCAGGCGGTATTTCGTGCTGCATCGCAACACCAGATCGATGGCGGTTTCTAGCGTTGTGTAGTGGCCGGGGGAAATGTACAGCGGTTTGGTATTGGCGCGGTTGCGCAGCACGGCTCCAATTCTCTCTCCCCGATCCATCAGCGGTACCCAAATTCCTTTGTCGGGCGGTACCTCGATGTGGGTGCCCACTAGGCGCGACTTGGCCACGCCAACGGTGGGGCAATCGCACAACAACCCCAAATGCGACGCAATTCCCAACCGCCGGGGATGCGCTATCCCCTGGCCATCGCAGAGAATCACATCCGGCTCGGTTTTGAGCTGCGCTAGCGCCGCCAGCACCGCAGGCACTTCTCGAAACGACAGCAGCCCCGGCACGTAGGGAAAGACGGTAGGCTGCCGCACCAGCACCTCATCTACTGGGGTCAGATCGGGGAACGACAGCACCACCACAGCGGCGCGGGTAGTCTCGCCCTCATCCTCAAACCCTGCATCCACTCCAGCGACGTAGCCAATGGGTTTAGAAATGCGGTCTTCGAGAACAATCTGGGGCGCGAGGGTTTGTTGAAGGGCGATCGCCTCGGCAGGCGTCGTCGGCCAGCTCTCTGGAAACTGAATTTGCATAGTACTGTGCTTTGCCAATCCTAAATAAATGCTTTGTACCCTTACGCGCAATCTCAAACCCTAGACCGTAAACCCTCCAACTGCCGCCATGTTAGGGTGATCATGCCCTTCACTGCCTCACCTTTATGACTAATCGTCTGGCAGATTCTTCCAGTCTGTATCTGCGCAAGCATGCCGAAAACCCCATCGATTGGTGGCCCTGGTGCGACGAGGCGCTGGAGCGGGCCAGGGCCGATGATAAGCCAATCTTTTTGTCAATCGGCTACTCTAGCTGCCACTGGTGCACGGTGATGGAGGGAGAAGCGTTTTCGGATGGGGCGATCGCATCCTACATGAACGCCAACTTTATCCCCATCAAGGTCGATCGTGAAGAGCGGCCCGATATTGACAGCATCTATATGCAGGCCCTGCAAATGCTCACCGGGCAGGGGGGCTGGCCGCTAAACGTGATGCTGCACCCCGAGACGCGGGTGCCGTTTTATGGGGGCACTTATTTTCCGCTAGAGCAGAAGTATGGGCGACCTGGTTTTTTACAGGTGCTCACGACCCTGCGCCAGTTCTACGACACTGAGAAAGCTCGCCTGGATGGGATTACCGAGGCGGTGATGGGCAATCTGCACCAGGGAGCGCAGTTGCCGGAGACTCCGACAATTCCATCGGCGGATGTGCTCTATGCGGGGCTAACGACCAACGCCAAAATTCTGATCCCCTCAGGTCAGGGCACCTGCTTTCCGATGATTCCCTACGCGGCAGCGGTGCTGGGTGGGCTGCGGTTTGATCTGGATATGGATGTGGCCCATATCTGCGTCCAGCGGGGGCAAGACATGGCTCTGGGCGGCATCTATGACCACGTGGGCGGCGGCTTTCACCGCTACACTGTCGACCCTAGCTGGACGGTGCCCCACTTTGAGAAGATGCTCTACGACAACGGCATGATTGTGGAGTATCTGGCCGACCTGTGGGCCAGCGGGCAGCAAGAACCGGCCTTTGAGCGGGCGATCGCCCTGACCCACACCTGGCTCTTGCGTGAAATGACCGTCCCAGACGGTTATTTCTATGCCGCCCAGGATGCCGACAGTTTTGTTACCCCCAATGACGCCGAGCCAGAGGAAGGCGCATTCTACGCCTGGCCCTACAAGACTTTGGAATCTGCTCTAACCCCTGACCAACTGCGGGCGTTGGCGAATGCTTTTGCAGTGACCCCCCAGGGCAACTTTGAGGGGCAAATTGTGTTGCAAAGATTTGACCTTGGCCCCCTCTCCAGCGAGGTCGAATCGGCCCTCGATGAACTTTTTACCCTACGCTATGGCACCCCGGCGGTAGAGCTCGAGACTTTTCCCCCGGCGATCGACAACCAGGCGGCTAAGACCCAGACCTGGCCAGGCCGCATTCCGCCCGTGACCGACACCAAGCTGATTGTGGCGTGGAACAGCCTGATGATCTCTGGCTTGGCACGGGCGGCAACGGTGTTGCAGAACCCTAACTATCTGGCCACCGCTGTAACCGCCGCCGAGCACATTCGCCAGCACCAGTGGATTGGCAGTCAGATGCACCGCCTGGGCTACGACGGCGTGCCCCAAGTGCAGGCCCAATCGGAAGACTACGCCCTGCTGATCAAAGCGTTCCTCGACCTGCACCAGGCTACCTTGGCCATGCCAGGCTCCGCCACCGACACCGACTGGCTGACGCTGGCGATTTCAACCCAGCAGGAGTTTGACCATTTACTGTGGAGCGCTGACCAGGGAGGCTATTTCAGCACTGCCGCTGGCGAGTCTCTGCTAGTGCAGGAGCGCCCCTACCAAGACAGCGCGACACCAGCAGCGAATGGGATTGCTGTTGCCAACCTCGTGCGTCTCTCGCTCCTCACCGACAATTTAGACTATTTAGACCGCGCCGATCGCACCCTACAAGCTTTTGGCACCGTCATAGAGCAGATTCCTCGCGCCTGTCCCAGCTTGCTGGCGGGCCTCAACTGGTTTCGCAATGGCACTGTGGTCAAAGCTGTAGCAGAAATCATTCCTGAACTAGCGTCAAACTACTGGCCGACGACTGTTTTCACAGTTTCCAGTGATCTGTCTGCTGACGCGGTGGGCATGGTGTGCCGAGGCACCACCTGTTTAGCCGTGGCAGATTCTGTGGATAAACTACGGCAGCAGTTACACACCCTCCGGCCCCGCTAACCTATGCCCCACAACCCAGATTTGTACCAGGTGCTGTGCGATCGCATTCGCCAGTCGCCCCACCAGCGCATCTCCTTTGCCGAATTTATGGAGCTAGCCCTCTACCATCCCCAGGGCGGCTACTACACCAGCAAAGAGGCCATCCTGGGGTTTCAAGGCGATTTTGTTACCTCTGCCCACCTAGGTCACGACTTTGGCGAACTGTTGGCCAATCAATTTGTTGAAATGTGGGAGCATTTGGGCCGTCCCACTCCCTTCTCGGTAGTGGAAATGGGGGCGGGCCAAGGGCTGATCGCCGCCGATGCGCTAGGTGCCTTGCAAAATCATTTTCCCGACTGCTTTGCCGCCCTGAGTTATCAAATTGTTGAAAAGTCTGACCGACTGCGGGCCACCCAAGAGCAGCGCCTGTCGCCCTGGGCCGGACAAGTCACCTGGCTAGATTTAGAAGACATTGCCGACGATACCATTACCGGCTGTCTGTTCTCAAATGAACTGTTCGATGCCCTGCCCGTGCATCAGGTAGTGACGACCGAAGCAGGATTGCAGGAGGTCTACGTTGCCCTCACCGACAGCCCCAATTCTCCCCTGGTCGAAGTCCTAGATTCTCCCTCAACTCCGCGCTTGGCAGACTATTTTGCCTTTGTCGGCATCGACTTAGCTGACCCCCAGTACGCCCCCGGTTATCGCACCGAAGTTCACCTTGCCGCGCTGGACTGGATGAAAACGGTGGCGGCCAAACTCCACCGGGGCTATGTGCTCACCGTTGACTACGGCTACCCCGCCAGCCGCTACTACAGTCGGGCGCGTTCCCAAGGCACGCTCCAGTGCTACTACCAGCACGCCCACCACAACGATCCCTACAGTCACCTCGGCTACCAAGACATTACCGCCCATGTCAACTTCACCGCGCTAGAGCGTCAAGGGGAACACTGCGGCTTAGAGACCCTAGGGGCAACCCAGCAGGGCATGTTTTTGATGGCGCTGGGCTTGGGCGATCGCCTCGCCGCCCTCGGTCAAATTCAGGCCAGCGATCCCACCACCGTCAACCTTGCTATTCAGCGGCGCGACAAACTTCACCAGCTGATAAACCCCATGGGCTTGGGGAATTTTGTGGTTCTGGTGCAGGGCAAAGAGCTCACTCCTGTGGCCAAGACGCTGAAGGGGCTGACGGCGCCACCGCTGATGTAGGTATCCATAAATCCTCAAATATCCATTTCTAAGCAAGTGATGACGAGCAAGACTCGCTAAGCCTCTACAGGCTCC
This sequence comes from Nodosilinea sp. WJT8-NPBG4, assembly GCA_019359285.1. Lineage (GTDB taxonomy): Bacteria > Cyanobacteriota > Cyanobacteriia > Phormidesmidales > Phormidesmidaceae > Nodosilinea. Next base: position 29,861 of record JAHHHQ010000062.1, on the reverse strand, counting down.
AGCGGTTTAGCCTGCTGCTGCTCGACCCGACGGGGCTGGCCCCAAATCACCGTTTCCTGTTTGTAGATCACCATGCCAGGGCGGGCGCCCTTGGGTTTGTAGACATGGCGGGGTTGGGTGTAGATCACCGGCACCTGGTCGGCCTGGCGGGCACGGCTAAAGTAGGCGGCTAAATCGGCCACGTAGGCCAAGTCGCGATCGCTGGGCACATCCCCCGCCCCTAGCCGCAGCAGCACGTGGCTACCAGGAATTTCCTGGGTGTGAAACCAGAGGTCGTAGTCGGTGGCCACCGTGGAGATCAGCAGATCGTTTTGGCGGTTGTTGCGCCCCACCAGCACCGGCAGTCCATCGGGGGTCTGTAGGCGACGGAAGCCTTCATCGTTGGCTCTGCGGTCAGTCGGTCGGTAGTCGGGCGAGGCCATGTAACCCTGCTGAATGAGCTCGTTGCGGATGTCGATCAACGCCTCCAGATCCGCCGGTTCGTCGTAGGTAGGAAGCTGGGTCAGGGCTGCCTCTACCTGCTCTAGGTAGGCCAGTTCGCCCTGCACCTCGGCCAGCAGCGGGGCCACCGCATCCTTGGCCCGCTTCAGTTTTTGATGCTGTTTGTAGAGGCGCTGGGCCTGCTGAATCGCCGTCTTGTCGGGGTCAATGGCAAGGGTGACGGGCGCCCCGGTGTCAAAATCCTCCACAGTGAGCTGGGTCATCCCAGGCTGCCACTGGTGGCTGTAGGTCATCATCAGATCAGCCTGCTGACGATATTGATCGGCCTGGGCTGATTGGTCGAGGCGCTGCCCAAAGGTATTGGCCTTGAGCCGCAGCTTGTCGAGCACGCCCTTGAGCCGCTGCTGAACCTGGTTTTTGAGGCGCTCGAACTGTTGTAGGGCGATCTCGCGGCCATAGTACTGATCCAGCAGCTGATGCACATCCGCCACCGGAGCCACCCCTTCCCAGTCGAGCACGGTGTAGCCGCCCTCGGCCCAGCCGGGATAAAATTCGCCCTTTTCAAGACAAGTCAGCCAGCGCTGCCAGACCTCAAACAGGCGATCCCAGTCGCTTTGGGTCAAGCTCTCAGCGGCTTGGTCGGGGGTTAAACGGGCGGCAGAGAAGAGCGATCGCACCAGTGACGAACTCAGCCCCCCGTAGCTCTGCATCAGCATTTTTTTGAGCGTCGTGGGCACCAGCGTCACCCGCTCCTGCCAGGAAGCTTGGGATTCTTGCCGGCTGGGCAGCGTATTCATGATGGCTGGCGGTAGCACGTAGGCATCGCCGGTTTGAATGGGTCGCACCCGCGACTGCTGATCGCTCACCTGGTGGGCCGCCGTGACGATTTGTTTTTGGGCATTGGCCAGAATCACGTTACTGTACTTGCCCATGATTTCAACGTACAGGTGCCACTGGGGCGGATCGCCGGGGCGAGGGCCAAACTGCAAATCGAGCGCCCGCTCCCAGGGGGCAACAGGGGCGATGGCCACCAGCGCCAGCTGGCTAATCTGGTGCTTCAACTGCTGGCTAAACGTAAACGTATCCTGTCCCTTGGGCGGCGCATCGCCCAGGTGCAGCCGCGCCGCTTGGGGGTGCCACGAAATGGTCAACCAGCTGCGGCGATCGAGAGTTCTAAGCGCCAAAGCCAGGGTGGTCGTATCGATTTGCACCACTGTCTCGCAGCGGGCAGGCACCCAGTCGGCCTCAAGGCTCTGGCACAGGGCCATTAGAGTAGTAAAGTCAACCGGCTGCACAACACAATCCTCCAGGCTGAGACAGGGTAAGCAGGGCACCCCCTAAGGCTAGGTTAGCCAGGGAAACCCCAAAAAGGGCTAAGAAGACCCGATTGGGCTGCCCTTAGGTCGAGCGATGTAGCCCAGGGAACGAAAACGCCAAAAATCTGAAATTTCGCCGGATATTCACCCTCAGCACCAGACGGATTCGTTAGTATGGCAATAAGTCTGATCTGGGCTCAAATGTAGAGCATAGTGCCAAAAAGTCCCGGGTTTTCTGGCCAGTTGGGGGTCAACCCTGGCGTTAGCACCAGCACCTCCCGTTATCGCCCTTCTATATATTATGGACATTAAGCTCATCAATATTGGCTTTGGCAATATCGTATCGGCCAATCGGGTAATTGCCATTGTTAGCCCCGAGTCTGCCCCCATTAAGCGCATTATCTCCGATGCCCGCGAGCGTGGGCAGCTAGTCGACGCCACCTACGGTCGCCGCACCCGTGCCGTCATTATCACTGACTCAGGTCACACCATTCTTTCCGCAATTCAGCCCGAAACCGTTGCCCACCGCTTTGTCAGCGGCAAAGATGGCGACGGAAAGGGGTAGAAAGATAAGGGGATGAGGAAGGTGAGGAAGGGGGAGTGCAAAGTTCAAAATTGAGAATTCAAAATTTTGAACTTTGAATTGATCCATCTCCGCCCCCCTCATCTTCCCCATCCCGTCATCTCCTAACACCGCTTGGTAGACTACTAGGAGGCCGTTACCCTACCCACCCCATGCCCGCCGATCGCCCCGAGTCCATTGAGAAAATTGTGGCCCGCTTTCAAAAGGCCGCTGACCCCAAGCGTCGCTACGAGCAGCTGCTGTGGTTTGCCAAGAAACTCGATCCCCTGCCGGAGGAGTACAAAACCTCTGAAAACAAGGTGCCGGGCTGTGTTTCTCAGGTGTTTGTAGTAGCTGATTTGATTGACGGCAAAGTGGTCTATCAGGCCGACTCTGACGCCCAGATCACCAAGGGGCTGGTGGCTCTGTTGATCAAAGCCCTCAACGGTCTTACCCCCGACGAAATCGTCACCCTTACCCCAGACTTCATTAAAGACACTCAGCTCGATGTCAGCCTCACACCGTCGCGGGCCAACGGCTTCTACAACATTTTTAAGACCATGCAGCAAAAGGCTCGGGGACTGCATGATGGGGCGGCCCCTGGGGCGCTGCTAAGCTAAACTCCAGGCTGAACTTATCCCAAACAGTAGTAGTTACACCGAGGCGCTGGACGGTCTATTGCTCTGGCACTTCCTCAAACTTTGGTAAACTTTGGAATGCGATTCAGCCTCGGTTGAATTCTGCCTGCATTCCTTCTGCCACTGGTTGGGCCTAATTCCATGAGCGAGTACAGTATTTTCACCTCTGAGTCGGTGTCTGAAGGCCATCCCGACAAGATGGCCGACCAGATCTCCGACGCCGTTTTAGACGCCATTCTCAAAGAAGACCTGCACGCCCGAGTAGCGGTCGAAACCTTGGTTAAGACCGGCATGGCCGTCATAGCTGGGGAAGTGCGCACTAATACATACGTTGATCTAGAAGACATTGTCCGCAATGTGATTTTGGCCATTGGCTACGACAGCTCCGACGTGGGCTTTGATGGGGCCTCCTGCGCAGTGCTTAACGCCATTGGCAAGCAGTCTTCTGACATTGCTATGGGCGTCGATGTGGCCACCGACAAAGACCTGGGCGCAGGTGACCAGGGGTTGATGTTTGGCTACGCCACCAACGAAACAGATACCCTCATGCCCGCCCCCATCTACTACGCCCACCGGCTGGTAGAGCGGCAGGCCTACCTACGTAAGCGCGGCGTACTGCCCTGGCTGCGCCCCGATGCCAAGAGCCAGGTGACACTACGTTACGACAATTTGAAGCCGGTAGCGGTGGAAGCGGTGGTGCTCTCTACTCAGCACGACCCCGATATTTCTCAAGCCGACATCCGCGAAGCGGTGATGGAAGAAATCATTAAGCCGGTGCTGCCCAACAATTGGCTCCATGCCGATACTCAATACCACATCAACCCTACGGGGCAGTTCATTATCGGCGGCCCTGTCGGCGACTGCGGCCTCACCGGGCGCAAAATCATTGTCGATACCTACGGCGGCATGGCTCGCCACGGCGGCGGCGCATTCTCGGGCAAAGACCCCACTAAGGTCGATCGCTCGGCGGCCTATGCTGGGCGCTACGTGGCCAAAAATATTGTGGCGGCAGGGCTAGCGGAGCGCTGCGAAATTCAGGTTTCCTATGCCATTGGGGTGGCTCAGCCCACCTCGATCTCAATCAACACCTTTGGCACTGGCAAGATTGCTGACGGGGCGATCGCAGAGCTGGTACGCAAACACTTTGACCTGCGCCCCCAGGGCCTGATCGACATGCTCGACCTGCGCCGCCCCATTTACCAGCAGACGGCCGCCTACGGCCACTTTGGTCGCGAGCTGCCTGATTTCACCTGGGAAAAAACCGACAGAGCTGACCTGCTCAAGACCGCTCTTTAGAGCCCAACTTAAGCAGCTACGACACAAAGGCAGGGGTAGTCAGCTGACCGCCCCCTGCCTTTGTGTCGTGATAAAACCTTTTACTGATTGATGACAGTGGTCTGATGGGGCGAAGCGCGTTCTTCGTTGTGGGGCTCGCCCTGGGTGCCGTGGTCTTGATCTTTGAGGTCTTCGGTGCGGCGACGGCTCAGCAATTCCTTGAGGGGGTCGCGCTTTTCCTCAGACATGTGAATTTGAATGTTGGGCCCCGATCGCGCCAGGCGAATGACAATGCCGTCCTCCACAGGGACTTCAGTAATGCGACGACCATCGAGGTAGGTGCCGTTGGTACCAATACTTTTCACCGCCCAGCCATTGTCGGTGCGGTGGATTTCAACGTGGTGGCGAGAGACCACAGCGCTATAGAGAACCACGTTGTTATCGGTCGATCGACCAATGCGAATCACCGATTCTTGATCAAAAGACCAGCTCTGCACTGGAGTTTTGTGGAGAGGATGGAGCAGCGAGAGGGTAATCACATTACTCAATCAAAAACGATCCCTGTAGTGTCTAATCATAGAAGAGTCTGACGAAGCCCAACCCCCATTTTAGGATTCTCAGCCGCTGACGGTCGGTCGGCGCCATCTATCTCCAGAACTGTCGGGCAGCCTGCTTAGATAATAGTTCAGCACTGCAGCAATTCAGAGAGGAGTGAAACCCCTGGTCGATTAGCCCTAGCTAGTAGCTGTCGCTGCCAGGTCGAGATCACCCACCGCTGAGCGATCGAGCAGCCAGCGCAGTTCCCCACGGGGGCGCACCAGCCGGGAGGGATAGGCCTCGTCGTCACCATCGGCGGCAAACACCTGGCTTAGGGCAGCCTGCTTGTCGGCCCCGGCCACCAAAAACATCACCCGGTGGCTGTGGTTAATCAGCGGGGCGGTGAAGGTGAGGCGAGGGTCGCTGCCCTTTTGACCCACGGTAATCAGGCGGTCATCGACCCCTAACGCCTCGGTGTGGGGAAAGAGGGACGCGGTATGGCCATCGTCACCCATACCCAACAAAATTAGGTCAAAGCGGGGCACCTGATTAGGGCCAAGGCCCTGGAGCCCGCCAAAAATTGACTTGACCATCGCCTCGTACTGGCGGGCCGACGCCACTGGATCCCCCTCTAGGGTGGGGGCATAGAGAATGTGATCGGGCGGGATGGGTACCTGGTCGAGCCAGGCGGCCTTGGCCATACCCCCGTTGCTGTCGGGGTGGTCGAGGGGCACGTAGCGCTCGTCGCCCCAAAAAATGTAGAGTTTTTCCCAGGGCAGGTCTTGCTCAGCCAGGCTGCTGTAGAGGGGTTTGGGAGTGCTGCCACCCGCTAGGGCCAGGGTGCAGTAATCGTGGTCGGCTACGGCGCTGTGGATGGCCTCGACCACGAGGGCCAGAGCCCGCTGCACCAGGGCAGGCTTGTCGGGCAAGATCTCAAGCTGCGGGGCGGTCATAGGCAGGGGTTACCAATAAGGGTTCTAGCAGGCCTCAGGGGGCTAGTAGTCTTCAAGCCAAAGGCGACAAGTTAGTGGGGTTCAGGGTTTGGGTGTACGGTAGACCTTGAACCTGAAACCTTGAATTCCAGGCCTTTAGAGCCTGCCACAATCAGCTTGGTCAAGTACTAGAGGCTGAGGACGTTTTCGCCTGTTTCTCACCAGCAGACTAACGTAGTTATTACCCCAACGCCGATGGCTTAAGCTTTAATTTTGAAGCCAGAACTCTGTCGGGTGAAGGCGTTGGTTGACAAGCCGGCCAAAACCTTGAAAGCTTACGGTTAGCTCTGTACCCTGCGATCGCATCTTGCCCCATGCAACTGACCCCCCAGGAAAAAGACAAGCTGCTGATTTTTACCGCTGCCCTGGTGGCCGAACGCCGTAGAGACCGAGGGCTGAAGCTCAACCATCCCGAGGCCGTCGCCTACATTTCTGCGGCCATTTTAGAGGGGGCGCGCGATGGGCGCACTGTGGCCGACCTGATGAGCTATGGCACCACCCTGCTAAGTCGGGCCGATGTGATGGACGGGGTGGCGGAGATGATTCACGACGTGCAGGTGGAGGCGACCTTCCTCGACGGCACCAAGCTAGTTACTGTTCACGAACCGATTCGGTAGGGCAATCCATGGCTGTTTCTGGCTCCAACCCTGGGGAGATTGTGCTGGACGCTGATGCGATCGAGGCCGTGCTGGGAGCGTTGGTCACCCAACTCGATGCCTACGTGTTTCCAGAGGTGGCAGAAAAAATTCAGGCCGACATTGAGCAGCGCTTAGAGGCCGGGGGTTACGGCGAAATTACCGGCGGGCAGCAGCTGGCCGATACGTTGACGGCCCAGCTCCAGCAGATGAGCGGCGATCGCAACCTGCGCCTGCATTTCAGCCCTGCCCCCCTGCCCTATCTGGAGCCTAACGCCGCGCCCGACACCGACGAGATCGAGCGCCAGTACCAGGCCAGTCGCCGCCGCAATTTTGACTTGAACAAAGTTGAGCGCCTGCCGGGCAACGTAGGCTACATTCAGCTGTTTAGCTTTGAGCCACCGGAGTTTGCCGGCGATACCCTGGCCGCTGCCATGACCCTGGTGGCCCACACCGACGCCCTAATCTTTGACCTGCGCCACAACCAAGGGGGATCTCCGGCCACGGTGGCGCTGCTGTGCAGCTACCTACTCCCCGCCCACCCACCCGTTCACCTCAACGACTTGTACTGGAGCGAGACCGACGAAACCCACCAGTGGTGGACGGTGCCCTACGTGCCGGGGCAGCGCTACCTCGACAAGCCTGTCTTTGCCCTCACCAGCCCTGAGACCTTCTCAGCGGCGGAGGAGTTTGCCTACAACCTGCAAGTGCTGAAGCGTGGAGCGGTGGTGGGTGAAACTACCCGCGGTGGGGCCAACCCGGGGCGCGGCTTTCGCCTACACGACCATTTCTGGGTGTTTATGCCCACGGGCCAAGCGATCAACCCCGTCACCGGCAAAAATTGGGATGGTACAGGGGTGATTCCCACTGTTAAGGTACCGGCGGAAACGGCCCTCGACACAGCCCACCTGATGGCCCTCAACCACTTGCTAGAGGCGGAGCCCAAGGGTGTGGCCCGCCGCGAGCTGGAGGAAACCCTGCCCAGAGTTGAGCGATCGCTCCAGCAAAAGCGCCAAGACTTAGTTGCTAACCTAGGAGGCCCGTCATGATTCCTGGAGAACTGCTGCCCGCCGAGGGTGAGATCGAGCTCAATGCGGGTAAAGCCACCGTGACGCTGGCGGTGGCCAACACGGGCGATCGCCCCATCCAGGTCGGCTCCCACTTTCACTTTTTTGAGGTGAATGCGGCACTGAGCTTCGACCGCAACCAGACGCGGGGTATGCGGCTGGATATACCAGCGGGGACTGCGGTGCGATTTGAGCCCGGCGATGAGCGCGACGTAACTTTGGTGCCGTTGGCTGGGGAGCGGCGGGTCTACGGCTTTAATGCCCAAGTCGAAGGAGCGCTGTAGCCCAGATTTTGTAGCCCTATGGCAATGGACGATACCGGCCCCGACGACGCCAACCATGCTCCCCTAAGCCTAATGATTTTTCATGAAGGCAAGGTGCTGACGATTTGAGAAAGAATTAATAATTGAGATTAGCTGCGATAGGCAGCCCTAGGAACACATCAACATCGTGTGTCCGTTACTGCGCGGTGTTAGCTAAAGAAATCAATCTAAGCACTGAAATCCCCTTTCTCCCTTCAATTCACCATCGAAGCTAACGATTCCTGTGCAACCCGCCTGCCGAGAGACAGCCCCAATTAGGTAATCAGAAAAATCTGCTTTGCCCTGTTTGTATTGCTGAAGAGCTTGATCAAGGGTTGAGCGGCTTTCAAATTCAAAAGCAGCGCTGTGGAGCATAGCTTCTAAAATGCCGATCACCTCAGCTTTTTGAAAGCGATAGTTGGCACCTCTGAGTACCCAAACCAGTTCGCACAAAACGATGTTGGCAATAAAGCAGGGTTGGTTTTGCTGAATTACCTCAGAGGCTTGCTGCCATTGCGGCTCGTCGTCGCGGGTGAGGTAGCGAACCAGGATATTGGTATCAAGCCCAATCATTAGCTCCCTCGGAAATGGCAGCATCCATTTCATCTTGGGTGGCGGGGGAAAGGTTGGGCCGATACAGGATGCCCGACAAGGTTTCCACAGCGACGGTGAGGGGAAAGATTTTGACCTGACCGCTTTCGTCAATAACGAACTCGACCCGACTGCCGCTGACGAGTTTGAGATACTGCCGAATTTCGTCAGGCAGAGTGATCTGCCCAGTGTCGGTGACGGTGGTGCTGAACATAGAGAAAAGAGGGAGGGAGGCTTACTGCTATTTTAGTGGAGCCAGTTGGATGAGCAAGGACCTTGGCAATACTCATAATGTGAAGGGAAATTGGAGTGAATAGGGCTAGTCCCTCACCACTTTGCCTCGGATGCGGCGGTAGATTTTTTCGGCTTCAACCCAGACAAATAGCAGGGTGCTAAAGCCAAAGCAGATTAGCAATTCGAAAGGGGTGAGCAGGTGGGTGCCAAAGAAATTCCGCAGCGGCTCTACGTAGATCAGCATGAGTTGGAGCACGCAGGTTAGAATCACTGCCCCCAGCACAAACGGGTTTGACCAGGGCGACATTTCTACCGTGAGGCGAGTGTTTGAGCGCACGGCGATCGCATGGCCCATTTGAGCTAAACACAGGGTAGTAAACACCATCGTCTTCCAGCGATCGGGGTCGCCGCCCTGCTGAGCGTGTTGATAAGCCCACACCATCATTGACACCGAGATAACGGCAAACACCACACCGATACGCAGCATATAGGCCCCCAACCCACGGGCAAAAATGCCCTCCTGGGGGTCGTGGGGCGGCTGCTCCATCACATCGGGTTCGGCCGGTTCTACCGCCAGAGCCAGCGCTGGGAAACCATCGGTGACCAAGTTCATCCACAAAATTTGCAGCGGGCTCAGGGGCACATCTAAAATCGGCAGCAGCAGTGGTGAGAGGGCAATGGTAAGCAGTTCACCGATGTTGGAGCCAAGAATGTATTTCACAAACCGGCGAATGTTGGTGTAGACCACCCGGCCCTCTTCGGTGGCGGCGACGATGGTGGCGAAGTTGTCGTCGAGCAGCACCATGTCGCTGGCCTCTTTGCTCACGTCGGTGCCGGTAATGCCCATGGCAATGCCGATCTCGGCTTGTTTGAGGGCGGGGGCATCGTTGACGCCATCACCGGTCATAGCAACGATTTGGTGGTCTTTTTGCAGGGCTTTGACAATGCGGAGCTTGTGCTCGGGCGACACTCGAGCGTAGATATTGACCTCTTTGACTACCGCCTCTAGCTCGGCTTGGCTCATGGCCTCTAGCTCAGCTCCGCTAAGGGAGCGGGCCTCGGCCTCGACAATGCCTAAGTCTTGGGCGATCGCCATGGCGGTCAGCTGGTGGTCGCCGGTAATCATCATCGGACGAATGCCAGCGACCCGACAGCGCTGCACCGCCACCCGCACCTCGGGCCGCAGGGCATCGATCATGCCGACTAGGCCCAGCCATACCAGGTCTCGCTCGGCCAGATCGGGGTCGCCCTCGTTGGGCACGGTGGTGATGGGGCGATAGGCAAAGCCCAGCACCCGTAGACCCTGGGCAGCCATAGAAGCGCCATCGGCCAGAATGCGCGATCGCGTCTCCTGATCTAGCTCAAACTGCTCTACACCCTTCAAACCGCTGGTGCAGCATTCGAGCAGCATTTCCGGCGACCCCTTGGCCAGCATCAGGTAAGGGGCATTGGCTAGGGCTTTAGGCAGCGCTAGATCGGCGGCGAGGGCGTCCACACCGCTAAACACCACGCTCATACGCTTGCGCTCTGAGGAAAAGGGAAACTCTACAACCCGCTGCAATTCGTGGCCCAGGCGATGGCGATCGAGGCCGCTTTTGGCCGCCATCACCACCAGCGCTCCCTCAGTGGGATCGCCCATGATCGCCCAGTCGCCCGCCTCCTTTTGCAGCACAGAATCGTTGCACAGCAAACCGTCCACCAGCAGCAGCCCGATGTCAGTTACTTGGCGAGGGTCCAAGGGCTGCCCTTCGCTGACAAACTCACCTTCAGGAGCGTAGCCATCCCCGGTAATTTGCAGTGTTTGGGAAAGGGTGTGCACCCGCTGCACCACCATTTTGTTTTGGGTTAGGGTGCCGGTTTTGTCAGAGCAAATCGTGGTGACAGAGCCCAGGGTTTCAACCGCTGGCAGGCGACGAATCAGGGCCTGGCGGCGCACCATGCGCTGGGTGCCAATCGCTAGGGTGACGGTAATCACCGCCGGCAAACCCTCGGGCACCACCGCCACGGCCATACTCAGGGCTACCTCCAGCAGACGTTCAAAGGCTCCCCAGCCGCCGAAAAACACGCCAGCGCCCACCACAATAGCCACCAATGTCAGCGATCCGCTAACCAGCACATTGCCCAGCTGGGTCATGCGCTGCTGTAGCGGAGTGGGTTCGGTTTCGACCCCTTGCAGCATGGCAGCAATGCGGCCCAGCTCGGTTTTCATGCCGGTGCCGGTCACCAACACGCGACCTCGACCCTGCACCACCTCCGTACCCTGAAACACCAGGTTCTTGCGATCGGCCAGGCTCGTATCAGCCGCCAAGGTGCGGGTGGCCTGTTTATTGACCCCTTGGGCTTCGCCGGTCAGAGCTGACTCGCGCAGCTGCAGGTTGCTGGCTTCTAGCAGGCGACCGTCGGCAGCCACCTGGTCACCGGCTTCAAGCAGCATAATGTCGCCGGGCACCAGGTCTTGAGAAGGCACTTCTTGCAGACGACCGTCGCGCTGCACCCGCACGCTGGGCGACGACATCTGCTTGAGGGCAGCCAGGGCTTTCTCAGCTCGGCTCTCTTGCAGATAGCCCAGCACGCCATTGAGAATGACGATCGCAAAAATCGCGATCGCATCTTTAGGAAATTCTTGATCTCTATAGGACAGCACCCCCGACACCACCGCCACCGCAATCAGCATCAGCAGCATGATGTTGGTGAACTGGTCGAGCAAGATGCGCCAGGCGGGACGGCCCCCGACTTCTTCTAGCTCGTTGGGGCCATACTGGTTACGGCGCTCGAGCACCGCTTGAGCCGTGAGGCCGGTATCGTCGTTGCTGTCTAACTGGCTCAACGCCTGCTCAACATCAACCGTATGCCAGGCGGTCGTAGAGGCTGGAGAAAGGTCATTCATACAACACTACCGGCTACCGTTGAATCTATGGCTCTAATGGTATAGCTTTGGCCAGAGCTACGAAACTGGGCACAAAGATTGTTTTTGAGTGATTTTGGTACATGGCGCTGGGGCTTACCGAAGGCTAATGCAACCTATTCGAATTATTCTGAGGCGATTCGCGAAGCGACCCCTCCGGGAAGCGCTGCTGCTGCTGCTGCCCCTGCTGTTGAGCGGCTGCCTGCGCTACGACCTCACCCTGCGCTTTGACCACCAAAGCCACGGTCAGATTTCGCAGACGATTGATTTAAGCGATCGCGGTGCCGCCCTAGCCCAGCCCACTCTGGCTCCCTGGCTGGAGGAGCTGAAGGTGCGATCGCGCCCCCTGAGCGGTCAGCTTAGCCAAGACTCACAGACCGTCACCCTCACCGTGCCCTTTGGTACTGCCGCCGACCTGGGCGATCGCTTTCAGCAGCTTTTTGCGGCTGCCGCTGCCCCAGAGATTGAATCCGTCCCTGCCGGAGAACCGTCGCCCGCCGAAATCCCCACCTACCTACAACTGTCCGGCTGGGAACCGGTTCCCTTTACCCTAGACATCGACCAAACCAATTGGCTCCTAGCCAGCCGCACCCACCTCACCTATACCCTCGACCTGCGCCAGCTCCCTCCAAACGGGGACGATTCGGCAGAGCCAGCCCCTTGGGCAGACCTGCGCTTTCGACTGCAAGTGCCCTGGGGCCTCCAACTTTTGCCCAGCGCCACTGCCCCCACCCAGCAGGATGCCACCGGAGCCACCTGGCCCCTTGAACCTGGCGAAATTACAACAATTGATGCCACCTTCTGGCTACCCAATGCGATCGCCCTCGGCACCCTCGGCATCGTAGCCTTGGTTTTAGCAGGCTACGGCCTCCGCTACCGCATCTTTAAACCCAAGTTCCCCACCCCCTAAGCACTCCCCCACCCTTTCCTTCGACTGGTAGAGCCGCTACGCCAACAGAATCCAAACTCCCTCACCTTCCCCATCTCCCTCATCTTTACCTCTCATTTCCTAAAAACCTTTACCCAAAAACAAAGTCTGCCTGGTTAAATAGACCTAGCGATTTTGACCAGCGATGGGAGGCCCAGAGCCATGAGGCAGATAAATTTCGTCGTTATTTTTGTAATTGCCCTAGCCCTGGTGCTATTTGGCATTGAGAACACCGAGCCCGTGATCATTCACATCGCGCCGGGAATGGATGTGGAAGCGCCCCTGTGCGTCGAGCTGATTATGGCCATGGGCATTGGCGCGGTGTTTGCCTGGGTGTTTAGCGTCTGGGCTCAAGTGCAGGGCTACATGTCCTTTGGCAAGCAGGTGCAGCAGCGCGAAATCCGCATTCAGGAACTGGAGCAGGACGTGCAGCGCTACCAGGTCAAGCTGGAAGAACAGAGCCTGATGCTGCCCGCCGCCCAGGTCGAAGATGGGGAAGCGGTCGCTTAGTTGCGGCCAGCGAGGCTGAGAGTGTGGGCGCAATCGCCATCAACCTCAATTGTTATAATCCGGCTGGTAGATTGAATTCTGAGTTCAAGAAGGCGTCATGATGCCCGAGAATAGTGACCCGACTCAGCGCTCACCCCTCAGGTGGGCCTCGCGGTTTGCCGGGGGTGCTGCCCTAGGCGCTGTGCTGGTTGCACTGCCGCTCTCCTACGGCTCTCCATTCAGCCTTGATCCAATGCAAATTGCCGAGGCCGGTTTCGTAATAATTGGGTGCGGGGTAATGGCGACAATCTGGGGACAATCGCTAATCAATGCGGTGATGGAGTCGTTAGGTAAAACGGGCCTTTGAGCTATCATGGGCCGATAGCCGCGTCATGGCGCCTCAGACAGCAGGGGCTGTCTAGCGATCCCTAAGCTTTTGCACCGCCCGATCTATGTCATCGTCCCTGGCTCAAACTGCGATCGCATTTCTCATCGACCTGGCGGATCAGGGCGAAATCGACCCGTGGGACGTCAAGGTGATCGACGTGATCGATCGCTTTCTGTCGCTGCTCAAGAGTCAGGCCGAAACCCTAGCCAGCCAGGGCCGCACCCCTTACGAAGCCAACCTGTCTGAGTCGGGCCAGGGGTTTCTCTACGCCTCCATGCTGGTGCTGCTCAAGGCCGATACCATGGTGCGGGCCGAAGCCGAAGCCGAGACCGAAGCCAACCCCGAAGAGGTGTGGGAAGAAGAAATTCCTGACCTGGTGCCCCTGCCCCGCAACCTGGAGCGACACCTGCACCGCCGCGCCGTCGCCCCCATTCCCCAGCGACGACAGGTCACGCTCCAGGAGCTGATTCAGCAGCTCGAAACCATGGCCACGGTGATGGCCGACCACACCCCCCGCCTGCGGGCCCGGCGCGCTCGACCTCAGCCCCAGCGCCAGGCCGTGCGCGCCATTGCCCAACTGGCTCACCAGGAAAACCTCTCCGAAATCGCCGCCGCCCTCGAAGCCTTTCTCGATCAGTACTGGGATGAGCTGGGCGAAGACACCCTGTGGATCGACTTTGAGCTGTTGCTAGAGCATTGGCCCCAGTTTAAGCCCGCCGATCTCGAAGACGCCCACGACTTTGAAACGCCCCACGCCGCCGCCGTCCATGAGAAGGTAGGGGTGTTTTGGGGTCTGCTATTTCTCTCGGCCCAGTCCAAGGTGGAACTGGGCCAGGATCAGTTCTATGGCGATTTACGGGTCAGAAATCTCAATCGCGCCCCTCTCACCGCAGCAGAGGCCGAACTGCCGGCCTTTATTCTGCCTGACTAAGACGGACAGGCCCTCAGGAAGATTACCGTTTCTAGGGATGCCGGGCTATTTTAAAGAAAGTGTAAGGACTCGTTGAAGGTCGATGGGTTACCAGTGCTCTGGTTTTAGGCGCTGTTAGCATGACCAAGTGCGATCGCCCTAGGTTGACGTTGTTTCCAGCTTTTTCTGGGTAGGCGGCTACAGCCTGAACTAGCAAAACTAGTCTACAGATCATAACCCCATAAATCTAAGGATCCTATTCATATGAAAGCCATGATCTTGGCTGCCGGTAAAGGCACCCGTGTACGGCCCATCACCTACACCATTCCCAAGCCCATGATTCCGATCATGCAGAAACCGGTGATGGAGTTCTTACTTGAGCTGCTGCGCCAGCACGGGTTCGACCAGATTATGGTAAATGTCAGCCACCTGGCCAACGAAATTGAGGGCTACTTTCGCGACGGGCAGCGCTTTGGGGTTGAGCTGGCCTACTCCTTTGAGGGCCGCATCGAAGAAAATGGCGAACTGGTGGGCGATGCGATCGGCTCCGCCGGGGGCATGCGCAAGATCCAAGACTTTTCACCCTTTTTTGACGACACCTTCGTGGTGCTCTGTGGCGATGCGCTGATCAATCTTGACCTTACCGAGGCCGTACGTCGCCACCGCGAGAAGGGCTCGATCGCCACGATTATTACCAAGACTGTGCCCCTCAAGCAGGTGCCCAGCTATGGGGTCGTGGTTACCGACTCTGAAGGGCGAGTCAAGTCATTCCAGGAAAAGCCCTCCGTCGAAGAGGCCCTCAGCACCGAGATTAACACCGGCATCTACATTTTCGAGCCGCAGGTGTTTGACTACATTCCCTCCGGCGTATCGTTTGATATTGGCGGCGACCTGCTGCCGAAGCTGGTGGCCAACAATGCCCCCTTCTACGGCATTCCCATGGAGTTTGAGTGGGTCGACATCGGCAAGGTGCCCGACTACTGGCGCGCCATTCAAGACGTGCTCACCGGCGTGGTCAATCTGGTAGATGTCCCTGGTCAGGAGATTCGCCCTGGCGTCTATGTGGGTCTCAACGTTAAGGCCAACTGGGATAAAGTCAACATCGAAGGGCCGGTCTACATCGGCGGCATGACTCACATTGAGGATGGGGCCACCATCATTGGCCCCAGCGCCATCGGCAACAACTGCTCGATCTGCAGCGGGGCGATCGTCGATAAGAGCGTGATCTTCGAATATTCGCGCATTGGCCCCGGGGTGCGCTTGGTAGACAAGCTGGTGTTTGGTCGCTACTGCGTCGATAAAACCGGCGCTTCCATCGATATGAAGGCGGCCGCCCTCGACTGGCTGATTACCGACACCCGTCAGGAGTTTCCGCTGGTGCCACCTGTGGAGCACCGGGCGATCGCCGAGCTGCTAGAGCAGCATATTTAGAGCGCTTAGCTCAAAGCCAAAGCCAATAAACCTTCGCCCCAAAGTCACTTAACTTTGGGGCTTTGCTTTGGCTAATCTCTATCCTTGGATAGTAGCGGAGAACCCAGCGAAGTGTGGTTTTTGATACAACTACTTCAGAAGCTTTTACCAATTCTTAGAAGATGGTGTAAAAGCTAAGGGCAGCCGTTCACGAATCGAGGCGATCGCACAGGCGGTTCGGTTCGTAACCAGAGCTGTGAGTCTGACACTGTTATTGTTTGCCCCTGTACAGGAGAGAGTTCCACAATGAGCGATCGCAACCGTTCTTTTCGCCTATCGCGACGGCAGGTGGTGCGGGGGCTGTTGGCCTCCTCCGCCTTTGGGCTAACGGCCAAGTTGAGCACCGGCTGCGCCCAGTCGCCTAGCAGCGAGGGCGGCGCGGCCGCTGATGGGTCTGCCCCAGAAGAAATGGTCGTGGGCTTCATCTACGTTGGGCCCAAGGATGACTTTGGCTACAACCAAGCCCATGCCCAGGGGGCTGCGGCCATGGTCGCCAACGTGCCCGGCATTCGCCTGGTGGAAGAGGCCAGCGTGCCCGAAACCACGGCGGTGGCCGAAGCCATGCGCAGCATGATTGAAATCGACGGGGCCAAGGCGCTGTTCCCCACCTCCTTTGGCTACTTTGACCCCCACATTCTCGCCATGGCGGAAGAGTTTCCCGACGTGCAGTTCTTCCACGCCGGGGGGCTCTACCAGGAGGGCGTGCACCCCAAAAACATTTGTAGCTACTTTGGCTACATCGACGAAGCCCAGTACGTCGCCGGGGTGGTGGCAGCCCAGATGAGCCCAGCGGGCAAGCTGGGGTTTGTGGCCGCTAAACCCATTCCGCAGCTGCTGCGCAACGTCAACAGCTTTACCCTAGGAGCCAGATCGGTCAACCCGGATGCCACCACCCAGGTCATCTTTACCGGCGACTGGTCAGTGCCGGTGAAAGAGGCTGAGGCCACCAACAGCATGGCCGACCAGGGCATTGAAGTGATCACTTGCCACGTCGACAGCCCCAAGGTGGTGATGGAAACCGCTGAACGGCGCGGGGTGATGACCTCGGGCTACCACGCCGACCAAAGCCCCCTGGCTCCCAAGGGCTACCTCACCGGGGCCGAATGGGACTGGTCTAGCATTTACACCGCCCTGGGCAAAGACTTCATGGCAGGCAAAACCCTCATGACCGACGGCATTCCCCACATTTTGCGGGGCGGGCTAGCCGACAACTTCTGCAAGCTGTCGGCCTATGGTCCGGCCGTCAGCGACGAGGCCAAGGCCGCTGGCGATGCCGCCATAGCCGGCATCAAATCTGGCGAGATCGTGATCTACCAGGGGCCACTCAAGACCAACACCGGGGACGAAATTTTGCCCGCCGACCAGCAGCTCAAAGCCGACAACGTCGAGCTTGAGACAATGGACTACTTTGTCGAGGGTGTCATCGGGTCCATTAGCTAGGACATCACATGGCGTCTACAACAACCTGGCGGCGATCCTTAGAACCGGTGGCGCTGCCCATGGGGGCAGTGCTATCTGCCCTGGTGATCTTTGGGGTGTTTTGTGCTCTGGTTGGGGCCAACCCCCTAGCGGTGTATGCCTCTATCTATCGAGCCGCCTTCGGCAGCTGGAGCGCCTGGCAAAACACGCTGCTGCGCGCTTCACCGCTGATGCTGACGGCCCTGTGCACAGCTCTACCGGCCCGACTGGGGCTAGTGATCATCGGCAATGAAGGGGCGCTGGTGATTGGAGGCCTAGCGGCGGTGCTGGTGGGTCTGGCCCTAGGGCCAAGTTTGCCTGGCGGACTGGTGCTGCTGGCTATGGCCCTAGGTAGCCTAGTGGCCGGAGGCCTATGGATTGTGGTGGCAGGAGCCCTGCGCCACTATCGAGGGGTGAATGAAACCATCAGCAGCCTGCTGCTGAACTACGTTGCGATCGCCCTGATGAACCACCTGGTGCAAGGCCCCCTGCGCGACCCGGCCTTTGTCAGCAAGCCCTCCAGCTTTGAGATTGCTCCGGCAGCCTGGCTGGGCAACCTACCCGACACCCGGGTGCACTGGGGGTTGATCTACGGGTTGGTGGCCTCGGTTTTGGCCTACATTTTGATGCAGCGCACCACCTTTGGCTTTGCCGCCCGCACCGCCGGGGGCAACGTACGCGCCGCCCGCATTGCTGGGCTGCCAGTGGGTAAGCTCACACTGGCGGTGTGTTTCTTAGCCGGCTCCTGCGCTGGGCTGGCGGGCATGGTAGAAGTCGCCGCCGTACAGAAGCGGTTGAACGAATCGATTGTGTCGAGCTACGGCTACGCCGGGATTTTGGTTGCCTTCGTGGCCCGCCACAACCCTCTGGCCACGGTGCTGGTGTCGGTGCTGCTGGGGGGCATTTTGGCTAGCGGTGGCATTTTGCAGCGATCGCACAACCTGCCCGATGCCACCGTGATGGTCTTTCAAGGCATCGTCTTTCTCTGCGTGCTCTACAGCGAATCGCTCTACGGACGCTTTAAGGTGTTTCAGGAGCGAGAGGGGCAGGCTGAAGGTGCGGTGGTGGCTGGGTAGGTGGGTAGATGGGTGGATGGGTAGGCGGGTGGATGGGTAGGCGGGTAGGTGGTAGATGGGTTAGGTACTGAGTATCCGCAGGATGAGCGGCGGGAAGCTTACCGAGCATGGCCTGAATTATCAACACGTGAGGGGCAGCGATGGCGACGGAAGCACTGGGCTGGTGGGGTGTACCACTGGGCATTTTGGCCGGTACTCTGCGGGGGAGCGTGCCCTTTTTGCTGGTCAGTTTGGGCGAATGCCTGACGGAGAAAAGCGGCAAAATTAACCTGGGCCTAGAGGGCACTTTGCTGATGGGAGCGATGAGCGCCTATGCCGTCTCCTACCTGAGTTCGGGCATTGTTGGTCCCACCCTAGCCTCTTGGTTAGGAGTGCTGACGGCGGGGATAGCGGGCATGGGGCTAGGGGCGATCCACGGCTGGTTGGCGCAGCAGCCCCGGGTCAACGATGTGGCCGTAGGCATCGCCATGATTATCTTTGGCGGCGGACTGGCCAACTTCTTTGGCAAGCCGTTCATTCAACCCCAGGCGCCCCAGTTGCCCACGCTGGCGGCTGGCGGCTGGAGCAGTCTATCTCAGGTGCAGTCGGCGCTGCAAATCAGCCCGCTGTTTTTGCTGGGGGTGGCGATCGTGCCGTTGATGAGCTGGTTTTTCAAATCAACCCGCTGGGGCCTTTACGTAAGAGCCGTGGGCGACAGCCCCGATGCCGCCCTCGCCATGGGCATTTCAATTTTTTGGGTGCGCATGGCTAGCATTGTGGCGGGCAGCTTCTTGGCGGGCATTGGCGGAGCCAGTCTGTCACTGTTTTACCCTGGCGTCTGGACTGAGCGTATCTCCAGTGGGCAGGGGTTGATGGCGGTGGCCCTGGTTATTTTTGCCCGTTGGCAGCCGTGGCAGTGTCTGTGGGCCTCACTGCTGTTTGGCGGGGCACAGGCGCTAGGGCCAGCGTTTCAGTCGGTAGGTATTGACTCGTACTATTACTTGTTCAACGCCGCCCCGTACATTCTGACCCTGCTGATCATGATTGTTACCTGCTCACCCAAGCGCACCCTAACTGGCGCTCCAGGGGCCTTGGGTCAGAGCGATTAGCCGCCTGCCGTCCCTATCCGAGGAGAGAAGTATTCGCAGGATCATTGCAGTGGGATAATGAAAGCCGGCGGCGACCCCAAGGCGCTTGTTCTTCGCACCCCGGCCGCCCTTGTACCTAGCCTGAGATATGACCCATGACCCAAGCTGAGCAGCTCATTCGCATGGCAGAAGACGAGCTGACAGAGTACAGCACCGACGCCCGCAAGATTGAGAAGCTGCGCCGCAAGTTTAGCTTTGCCGTACCCTACCCCCAGCAGCAGGCCGTGCGGGAGGAGGTGGCGGCGAGTATTCCCACCAACTTTGTCGCCAAGCTGATTGAAGAAAACCGCCAGACAGTGGCTCTGCCCTTTTGGGGCATTGGCGGGCTGGGGCTGTTGCTAGGTATTTCAGGCCAACAACCTTTAGATTTTATTGCCACGGGCATAGGGTTTTACGTGGCCTTTCAGGTGCAAAAGCTGGGCTGGGAGTTGCAGGCCAAGCGACTGGTGCTGCAAACTCTCGATGAAATCGACGCCAGCGTGAAGAATCCAGAGCCAGAGCCGGCTCCTTAGGAGATTTTTCTGTAAGAAGCTATTACCCACGCGAGGGCGCAGGGCCTGCGCCCTTGAGAAGCAGCAGACATGCAGTATTTTCGTCTACGGAATGGTCTTTGAGGCGATCGCACAGGCGCTACTGCACCGCGATAGCCTAATGCGTTACCCTGGCGCGATAGCAGAGTCCTACGCGACCCTAGACTTTGCCCAGGGCAAGATACCTTGTTTCTGTTCCGGGTTGTCGCCGCAACGATCTGAACAATTAGCATTTAATTCTTCTCTGCTATGGCCACCTCGATCGCAAACCAAACCGTCCTGATTACCGGCGCTAGCAGTGGCATTGGGGCCGCCTGTGCCCGCCAGCTAGCGGCCGCTGGAGCAAGGCTAATCTTGGCCGCTCGCCGATTGGAAGCACTGCAAACTCTAGCCGCCGAACTTCACCAGCAGCATTCCGCGGAAGTGCTGATAGTGGTGCTGGACGTGCGCCAGCCGGAGTCCGTCAGTGAGGCGATCGCAGGATTGCCAGAGCATTGGCAGACGATCGACGTTTTGATTAACAACGCTGGGCTCAGCCGGGGGCTCGACAAACAGTACGAAGCGCCCCTAGACGACTGGGAAGCCATGATTGACACCAACATCAAAGGATTGCTCTACGTGACGCGAGCGGTGGTGCCGGGCATGGTGGCGCGAGGGCGCGGCCACGTGGTAAATGTGGGCTCGATCGCCGGGCGGCAGACCTACCCCGGCGGCAGCGTCTACTGCGCCACTAAGGCCGCCGTTAGATCTCTATCAGAGGGCCTCAAGCTTGACCTGCTAGGCACGCCGGTGCGGGTCACCAACATTGATCCGGGCCTGGTTGAAACCGAGTTCAGCCTAGTGCGCTTTGGCGGCGATCGCGATCGCGCTCAGGGTGTCTACCAGGGCATGACTCCTCTGACCGGCGACGATGTGGCCGACGTCATTGTGTTTGCCGTCACTCGTCCGGCCCACGTCAACATCAGCGACGTGATGCTGATGCCGACCGCCCAGGCCTCCGTGTTTCACACCCATCGGCAAGCCGAGTAATTTCCGTTAGCAGTTCTTTTGAGTCGGCGGCAAACACCTGGCAGCCGACCACCGCTATACAATGAGCAATGGCACCATCGTTCCTTCATTCGCAATCCGACTATGACCCTTTCCGCTGGCGACCCCGCTCCCGACTTTAGCCTGCCCGATGCTACCGGCAAGACCTATAGCCTGGCCAACCTCAAGGGGCAGCGAGTGGTGCTGTACTTTTATCCCCGCGACAACACTCCTGGCTGCACCAAACAAGCCTGTGGGTTCCGCGATCGCTACGCCGACTACCAGGGCAAGGATGCCATCGTGCTGGGGGTAAGTACCGACGACGCCACGTCCCACAGCAAATTTATCGACAAGTTCAGCCTGCCCTTTCCGCTGCTGGTGGACGAGGGCGGCGAAGTGGCCAGCCGCTACGGCGTTTATGGCCTGAAAAAGTTCATGGGTAAAGAATATATGGGTATTACCCGCAGCACCTTTGTCATTGGACCCGACGGCAACCTGGAGAAAACCTACCTCAAGGTCAAAGCCGAAACCCATGCCGACGATGTGCTAGCTGACTTGGAAACCCTCTAGCCCATGGCCTACTTCGCCCATATTTTACGTACCCTGCTGGGGCTAATGCTGCGCCGCCCCATTCTCGGTACCTGCGTCATTCCGCTGATGCCCAATGGCACCATTGTGCTGGTGCGCCGCCGCGACAACGGCCTGTGGAGCCTGCCCGGCGGTATCGTCGACTGGGGTGAAGATGTGATCACCGCCGCCGCCCGCGAGCTGCAAGAAGAGGCCGGGCTCCAGACCGTGAGGTTAGAGCGTCTGGTGGGCGTGTACTCCCAACCGGGACGCGATCCCCGGTTTCATTCGGTGTGTGTGACGGTGGCGGTGCGAGTGACGGGCAAGCCCTATCCGGCTGATCCCCGTGAAATTCTAGAGGCCTCTGCCTTCGGCCCTGACGAGCTGCCGTGGGATCGCCTCTCCCACGACCACCGCCAGCATTTGCAAGATTTCTTTAAGGGAGAAACGGTTTTAGCCTAAGCTTTTGGGTAAGTTTGCTGGGTCTGACGGACTGGGCACTGCCTTCCGGTTACCCTAGTGCCATCTACCCACCGAGTCCCTATGCCGTTACCCGCCGAGATTCCCATTCGCACTGGCCGCATGAAGCTCCCCAGCGGCAACGTGTTTTGGCACGAGGGCGGCAAAACCCAGGCAGAAACAGTGATTTTCTTGCACGGGTCTTGGCAAGACGGCACCCAGTGGCTGCCGGCCATGCAGTGCCTGGTACCTCAATACCACTGCCTGGCCCCCGATCTGCTGGGTTTTGGCGAGTCGTGGCACGAAGGAAAAGCCTACTCGGTGGCTCTCCAGGTAGAGGCATTGCATAGTTTGCTGAGCGCCCTGCGCATTCATCGCTTTCGACTAGTGGGCCATTCGCTAGGGGCTTGGGTAGCAGGCCAGTATGCCCTCACCTACCCCGACCAGGTGCAGAGTCTAACGGTGCTGGCTCCCGAGGGAGTGAACGATCGCGGTTTACGAGGCCGCTGGCAGCGCGATCGCTGGCTGGTTGCCCCCTGGTCACCTCTGCCCCTGATGCTGCCCTGGCTGGGTAAAGCCGCCTGGGTCAAAGCCCTGCGCGATCGCCGTCGCTGTCTGCGCCAGTCTCCCGCCGCCTGCAAGACGCTCTTTCAGCGTCGCACAGCCGCTATCAACGGCGAACTGCTGCACCAGGGGCTAGGACAACTCTGGCTGCCAACCCTGGTGCTAGAGGCTGCCGCCGCTGACTCCGTGACCCACAAGCTCACCCACGCCTGGCTGCGCCTACTGCCCGATCCGCAGTACCGCGAACTCACCGCCGCCCATACGCCCTTGGGAGTGGATGAGCAGGAGTTTGCAGCGGCCCTCGGTCAGCTCAAACTCCCAGAGCTACCCCTCCAGGCGCGTAAGACACCCTCTATACCCACTCAGCCCAGCTCCACGGTTCCCTGATGCTCCACGGGGCTGGTTGTCAGCGTCGCCATCAGCAGTTGAGACAGTTCATCGGCCCGGTTGAGCACCATCAGATGGCCGCCATTGGGCACAACCACATCGGCACTTCGGTAGCCAAAGGGAAAAACGCGATCGCTCCTACCGTGAATATGGACTAAATGCTCAGGCACCACCTGATTTCGCCAGCCCACCACCTGCTTGATAGCCCACGTGAGAAAACAAGGATCGGTATCGACCAACACCTGTCTGAACAATGAGCAGTCATCGCGGTTGTTGAGGCCAAATAACCAGTCTAAGATCCAGTGCACTGCCCACAGCACCTGTTTAAATGGCATCACCAGCTGCACCGGCAGCCAGCGAAACAATTTAAAGTAGGCCGGAATTTGCGCCCCGGTGGTTGCGCTAGAAATCACAATCACCTGCTCTGGGTGGCAGAGCTTCGCCATTTCGATCGCCATCAATCCGCCAAAGGAAAGCCCCACGAAAATAGGGTTTTCGACCGTGACCTGAGTCAGCAACCGCTGGGCATACTGCTCGATGGACTCGTGGCGCTCGGGGCGCTGCCAAAGGATGTGCACCGGTCGATAGCCCTCTAGCTGCAAGCGCTGAAACACTCGCCAGTCGGCACCGAGACCGCTGATGAAGTAGATTTCGCGCTCAGCGATCGCCAGATCGCTGTCATTGGCGATCGCCGGAGCTGCTTTGCCCTCCGGGGATGATGTTGCGGTACTAACCATGCTTGTCCTAGCTCTTGAGCGCCTCAATCTCGCGGCGAATTGCCGCTAGCTCCAGAGTCAGTGCCTCCAAATCGCTCTGCACAGCGGTGTCAACCACGGGGCTAGCCACGGTGGTAATCGTGGTCTCACTGGCTGCCGAGCTAGAACCGCCAAAGGGGTTGGGCATTTGGCTGAGCAACCCATCCACAAACTGCCGGGCCTCGCGCTCGGTGACCTCACCTTTAACTTCTAACTCTTCAGTAAGGCGGTTGACGTCGCCGCCCAGTTCAGAGAATTTTTGGTTTGAGGTTTCGGGATCTTGCAGGGCTTCAATGATCGATGCGGTGGCCCCGAGGGTAACGCGAATTCCCTTCTGCAAGGTTTGAGACAGGTCATCAGGGTACATAGCTTGCTGCCTTAAAAACTTCAAATCAAGCGCTTGAGGGTCAAAGCAGACCTTTCTACACGCAACCAATGCCGCTCCGGCGGTCCTTTGGCGCTCATATTCTATCGTGCCCCTCCCGTAGGATGTGGCATCTCAGGCTACTATCCCACCTGCGGTATAGAGAGGCGACCCATGGTCCCTAGCCCAGGTAAGTAACGACGTCGTCGTAGATCTGCGAGAGCTCAGCCTCGGTGGTGACGCGAATGCGATCGTCTCGCAGGGTCAGCAGCACCTTGGCCGCAAAGGGGCTAGGCCAAATGTTGGGATTGCAAAACACTTCCAGAAACACCTCTCCGCTGTGTTGATATTCCATCGATGACTGGGGAGTCCGACGACCGGCATCTCCCCCCTGGGCCGCAGCGCTTTTCAGTGTAGTCATTAGCTCGTCCAGGGAGGTCTTGAGAGACTGGGCCGCTTCTACCGAAAAGGTAAAGCGAACAGATCCCTGGGGCAGGTTGAGGGTGAGGGGGGCGCTCATGGGTTCAGTACTCGTTGCGATCGGTAAAGGGAGCAGTCGATTTGGCTTGGCCACCTAGGCCAAGAACGTTCACTTGCTGGAGCTAATCCAGCCAAACGGCAAAGTCATCCCATTGTGCCACTTGGGTGTTACTTGGCGGCCGGGGCCGGGCATTCAAACCAGCGATCGCCCACACCACACCACTACCGCCACCTTGGCATTGCCCTATATCGCCACCGCCAAAGGTAACAATAAGTTACGTTGTGTGTCTTGCTACGGCACAACCCCAGCTTTATATATAGCCGTCCAGAGCGACATTCGAATCCCAAAGAAAACCCTAAAGCTTTGCCCAATCAAGGGTTGACCTCTCTAAAGTAGTAAGTAACAACCCAGGTATAAGGACTAAGGTATGTATTTAGTTCTGTAATCATACGCCTGAGTATTTACTCCTAGGTCTTCGTCTCGCTTGGCAGTTTGGGGCAACCTTCCCAACCGCCGTTCGAAGCCTGACCCTAGACCGCACTGATCACCGCTGGAGATGGCATGGCCGCAAATTTCCCCTCGTTGTTATCCCCGGCTACGGCCCGTGAAGCGCTGTGGCCCAACACCAATGCTGCTCCCACCCCGATCGATCGCATTCGTCGACTGGTCTGGAAGATTGCCATAGCCACCCTCGCCCTCATGGCTGTAGGCAGTGCTACCCGGGTGATGAATGCGGGCCTGGCCTGCCCCGACTGGCCCTTGTGCTACGGCCAACTGGTGCCTCAGCAGCAGATGAACCTCCAGGTGTTCTTAGAGTGGTTCCACCGGCTCGATGCCGCCCTAATTGGTCTCAGCACCCTGTGGCTGGTCGCCCTTAGCCTGTGGTATCGGCGGCAGGTGCCCGGCTGGCTGCCCTGGGCCGCAGTGGGGGCGCTGGCACTAATTGGCGTGCAGGGAGCGCTCGGGGGTCTGACGGTAACCCAGCTGCTGCGCTTCGACATTGTCACTGCCCACCTGGGAACAGCGCTGCTGTTCTTTAGCGCCATGTTAGTTATTGCCTGCTGCCTACTGCCCTACCGCAGCACCGGCACCGTGGGTCGTTTGCCCTGGATCGGATTAGCAGCCCTGACCGTGGTCTACACCCAGTGCCTGTTAGGGGGATTAGTAGGGTCACGCTGGGCGGCGCACCAGTGCCTAGGACTCAAGGAGCTGTGTCAGGTGATGAATAGCCATCTGCTGGGCATTTTGCCCAGCACAGCCATGGTGCTGGCGCTCACCTGGACGGTGTGGCGCACTCCGGCGCTAACGTATCCCTTGCGGCGGTTGGGCAGTCTGGTCAGCGTGCTGCTGGTGCTTCAGCTAGTCATGGGCATTGCAACCTTTCGACTCCGGCTACAGATTGAGCCGCTGACGGTGGCTCACCACACCTTGGGGGCAGCGCTGGTGGGCACCCTGGTGTGCTTTACGGTACTGGCTTGGCGCGATGCACGCAGCGATCTGTCCCAAAATCGCCTAGAGTCGCCCCCTGAGGGCGGTCGTTTGGGCACCGCCGAAAACCCCTCTACTCCCACAGTTTCTACCGCCGAGGTCTAGAGACGTTCGCCGTCGTGATGAAGTTGATATCAGCTTTTTGAGCCTGTTGGGCTGACAGCTACGGTTTTAAAACCATTTAGGATTTTTTGCATGAATCAGACCACCACATGGAATGCCCCCACTCGGCACCACGAGACCTTTAAGGCTGTTGTGCAGAGCTATGTGCAGCTTACCAAGCCCCGCATCATACCCCTGCTGCTGATTGAGACGGCGGCGGCAATGTGGGTGGCGAGCCAGGGCGAGATCGACCCGGTACTGCTGATGGTGACCCTGCTGAGCGGTACCTTGGCGGCGGCTTCGGCTCAGACTATCAACTGCGTCTACGATCGCGACATTGACTTCGACATGGAGCGCACTCGCCACCGCCCCATTCCCGCCGGACGCATTCAGGTGCGCGACGCGCTGGTATTTGCTGGGGTGTTGGCGGCGCTGTCTTTTGGACTCCAAGCCTGGGTGGCTAACCTGCTCAGCGCTGGGTTGGCCATGCTGGGCATTGCCATTTACGTGGGGGTCTACACCCTCTGGCTAAAGCGATCTTCACCTCAAAACATCGTCATCGGCGGCGCTGCCGGAGCGATTCCCCCCCTGGTTGGCTGGGCAGCGGTGACGGGCGATCTGCCCCTGGCGGCATGGCTATTCTTTGCGATCGTGTTTATCTGGACGCCGCCCCACTTTTGGGGACTGGCCATGCTAATTCAAGATGACTACGCCAAGGTCAACGTGCCGATGATGCCGGTGATCGCAGGCGACGAGGCCACGGCGCAGCAGATCTGGTATTACACCCTGGTGTTGGTGCCCCTGACGCTGATGATGACGTTTCCCCTCGGAGCGACCGGCGCGGTGTACGCGGCGATCGCCCTAGTGCTGGGAGTTATGTTCATTCAACGAGCCTGGGCATTGCTGCAAGAGCCAAGTGATCGCGACTTGGCCAAAGGACTGTTCAAGTTCTCCATTCTCTACATGATGCTGCTGTCGGCCGGCATGGTAGTTGATAGCTGGCCCATCACTCGGGCGGCGGTGGCGAATCTTTCGGGTCACCTGAAGCCTTTGGTTAGCATGCTGCTCTTCTAGGTCACTTTTCGCGCCAACAGAATGAGCGCTTCACTTATCAGGGAACAATGGTAGGGAGGTATAGGGAACTGAGGGCACAGTCGTATAGCCTTTGTGGATACAGGGGTGTCTCCAGCCAGCCGAAGGTGACTATAATGCCTGTTATGAATTTGTCGCTTGCGGTGCTCTGCATAGGGTCGGGCATAGCGATTAGGCAACTGGGTGGAGGGTTGCTCTGCGGCGAAGCGTATAGCATACGTTTCCCTTAAGATAGTGTCTTCAATTGTGTTGCCGCCGTATGCTACGCCCCTTGGTTCCCGAAATTAGCGATGTGCACTTCCAAAACGGCAAAAGTGCCCAAGTTTTGTCGCTATCGGATCAAACCACGAGCCTAGAGGCCTTGGGCTGCATGGGGTTGCCTATGGCTCAGCCTACTCTGGTGATTATCGGAGGGGCTAGCTTGATGTCCGCCGAGAGCATGGAGCGATTGCAAACGGTCTTTGATCAGGTGTTTGCCCCTCTGGCTCAATCCTTAGGACTGACGGTGCTTGATGGCGGCACTGATACTGGAGTTATTCACATGATGGGTCAGGCGCGCCAATCCGTTGGCGGCAATTTTACCCTGATTGGGGTAGTGCCTCAGGGTAAGACCCGATTGCCGAGCGATCGCCATCATGACGATTCCCTTCATGACCTAGAGCCCAACCACACCCACTTTTTTCTCATTCCTGGTGATGAGTGGGGCAGTGAGTCGCCCTGGCTGGCCAAATTGGCCTCTCAGATTTCTGTCGGCCGCCCGGCGCTGACCATTTTGGTCAACGGCGGCCAGATAGCCTTAATCGACCTGAAAGAAAATTTGGCGACGGGCAGACCGGCGATTGTGATGTCAGGTAGTGGGCGTCTAGCGGATTCGATCGCCGCACCACTACCCGAGACCGATCCAGCAATTCTCGAACTGATTCAGCGATACCAGCCCAACGGTAAGTTAGAGATCGTAGATTTATCTTTGCCGGTCGATCAGATGCGCGATCGCCTTCAGCAGTACTTCAGCTCTACCCTCTCCTGAGGTTTCTTGCCGTGACCTCTTTGCCCCCAGAGCCCCTCGATTCTGTACCTGCTCCAGAGAGCAATACTGCTTCCCAGAGCTTGCTCAATAATGCTTGGGAAAGGTATCGAGTCTATAGCCAAAATGCCGCCAAATCTCAGGAGCGATTTCTTTTCGTCGAGCGCCTGATTACACTTTTGGCGCTGTTAGTTGTGGTTTTGGCGGTGGTCCATCCAATCGTTCTTCGCCAAATAACCACGCCTGAAAACCCAGCAGAACTGAACAAACAACTGCCCTTGAGCTTACTCTTCGACCAGCCGCAGCATATTGGGTTGGGGGTACTCAATCTGCTACTGATTATTCTTCCTATTACGATAACGGCGCTGCGGGCTTTTGCTGTCAAGTTTAGTCGAGGCAATAGCTGGGTGATTTTGCGGGGCAATGCCGAAGCCCTCAAAATGGAAATTTTTTATTACCGTACTCAGGTCAAGCAGTATCAGACCGATCGCAGTACAGAATTAGCCGAAAAAATTCAGCAGATTAGCCAACGGTTGAAGGGCAGTGTTGTGCACCAGCGGGCTCTGTTTCCGTACGAAAACCAAAGACCGGCTCGTCTACGTCTAGGCGTTGTGTTTTTGGCTGTTAGCCGCCTATGGATTTTGGGGCAGAGGTTGGCCAATTACGGTTGGGAGTTTTTTTTCGCAATTAACGAAGAAGCCGATAGTCTGCCCAAAGAGCCTGATCGCACTTCTGACTTAGACCCAGAGGGCTATATTAAGTACCGCCTAGAGGAGCAGTTTGACTGGTATCGACGCAAGGCCCGCAGCTACGATCGCCAGCACCAGCTTTTGCAGACCAGTGTTTACATTTTTGGTGGCTTTGGCACGCTGCTGGCAGCGATCGGGTTTCAAAGCTGGGTTGCAGTGACGGCGACCATAGCTGCATCCTTGGTCAACTACCTGGAGTATCGCCGGGTAGAGGTCACCCTAATGGGCTATAACCAGTCTGCCGATGCGCTCTACGATATTCGCACCTGGTGGTACTCGCTCTCTGCGGCCGAGCAAGCAACCTTTAACAACTTTGAAAAGCTTGTGGTCAATACTGAAGAGACCATTCGCAGTGAACACAACAGCTGGCTGCAAGATATGCAAGATCGGCTGGCTGATCTCTACGAGTCTAAACGCAAGGGCGATCTCTCAGCGCCCTATGCTGAGGTGGCAGACGCCGAATCAGCAGAGGCCCTGCCTAAGGAAAAGACAGCTCACGAAGCTTTGCCTGAGAGCAAACCAGAGCTATTGCCGCCCTACCCAGAGCTTCCTCTCGATGCAGATACCCTGCCTTCTGCTCCTTGAGGCAATTTCCTGCAAATTTTTGGCCTACCCGTTCTTACTCTGGCCAATTAATCGACACTAGCTCCAGGGTGCGACCGAGGGATGACTCGAAGGGGGCGGCGGGGTCTGGGGTGCGGGGTGGGAGGTTGCAGAGGGCGCGGTCTGCGTCGGTGGCTTGACCGTACTCTAGGTATTGCAGATGAAGGCGTAGATAGGACATTCTAGGAGAGTAGGACTATTGCTTGAGTAACGATGCCAGCCGCTTATAGTAATGATCTGCGCGAAAAAGCGCTTGCTGCTGTTGACCGAGGCGACCCCAAAAGTCATGTCAGTCGAGCGTTGAGCATCAGCCGCAACACCCTCGACCT
>JAHHHQ010000061.1 GCA_019359285.1 Nodosilinea sp. WJT8-NPBG4 | reverse complement strand
CCAGGCAGCCAATCCTTGATTCGTTCCCATTGGTCATCGCGTAGGGCATAGCGGCGGGTTGGCATCAGTATCAGAAAGCTGAAACTCAACTTCTCCCACCTTACCTAATTGATGACACGCCCTAGAAGTAGGCGTAGGACGATGCCGTGGCGGCGGCGATCGCAACCAACCCCTGCCGCACAAACGACAGCAGCAAAAAGGCAAGGATGGGCGAAATGTCGATACCGCCTAGGGGAGGAATAATCGAGCGAAACAGGTTGAGGTAGGGGTCGGTCAGCTGACTCAGCACCGAGAAAGGCGGGCTAAACCAATCCACATTGGGAAACCAGCTCAGAAGAATACGTACGATCAGCAGGATCGTATAGATCGATAAAAACGTGGTGAGGGTTTGTACCAATATGTCCATTTGAGAACCTCGGCAGTAGTCGTTATCAACAATACACGGAGCGTCTAAGTCTGTCAGTTAGTGTAACGGTTTGCTTCGTCCAGCACGGGACGAACCCGGTAGATTTGCTTAAGAGTCTATGCGGGAGGGGCTTTCCCAAGGGCGCTCAGGGTGGCCGTTGATGCCGCCGAGCTGCTGCCGCACGTCGTCGATCGCATCGTTGAGCTGGGCAATTTTGTCTTCTAGGCCAAGGCGGGCGGCTTCAATGCTCTCTTCATCGGGGTCATCAAATTCGCCAAAGGCCAGGCGGCCGCTGGTTTTGGGTAGCGCAGACTTAGCTTTGCCCCCCGACTGCTGAATGCGCGTGGCCGCCAGCGCACCCACAACACCACCCAGGGTGCCACCCACCAGGGTGCCGAGCAGAAATCCACCGACAAAATTGTCTTGTTGACTCATAGGTCGTTAATCCATCTAACCCAAAGAACCGAAGCCTACAATACTCTAATTGTGACAAAGCAACCGGCCAACTGCACAGTACAAATCCGGCGATCGCCCTCGATCCCGTTTTCATTCTGACGAATTTTGGGCGGCGATGGGTTAGGTACCAAAGGTGCGATCGCCCGCATCCCCCAACCCCGGCACTATAAACCCGCGATCGTTCACCTCTTCGTCGATCATGGCGGTGTAGATAGTCACCGCAGGGTAGGCCGCCGCCAGCTTTTGCAGGGCCGGAGGGGCCGCCACAATTGAAATAATTCGCACCACCGCTGGGTCAATGCCTCGCTGGGTCAGCTGATCCATCATGGCAATGATGGTGCCGCCCGTGGCCAGCATCGGTTCACTGATAATCACCCGCGTGGCGGGGTCGAGCTGAGCCGGTAGCTTGTTGAGGTAGCAGCTCGCCTCCAGGGTTTCTTCGTTGCGCACAAAGCCCACGTGGTACACCGAGGCCAGGGGCAAAAGCGCCTGAATCCCTGGCATCAGCGCCAGCCCCGCCCGCAAAATCGGCACGATCATCGTCGGCACCTCAGGGTTAATAAAGGTAGCCGGAGCGGGGCCGAGGGGTGTATTCACCGTCGTATCCATCGTCGGCACCCAATCGCGAATGGCTTCGTAGGTGAGCCAGCGGCCCAGTTCTTCCATCGCCGAGCGAAACAGCGGCCCCGGCGTGTCAGCATCGCGGGCTACCCCCAACCAATGCTTAATCAAAGGATGCGGCGGAACATAAATACGCAGTTGAAAAGATGACATAGCCCGGTTGCCCGCGAAAAATCTGCCACATCATACCCCGGAGTCTCCCAGAGAAGCGATTCCTCCCCACCACGGAACTGACGCCACTCAAACTATTACTCTCCACCCCTCACCCCTACCCATCCACTCCCCGCCCCCACACTCTACGGCTCTCCTCCTACGGTCGATTCGGTGTAAAAACCCCGTTTTTACAGGGGTAAGCCACACCTGTGGTCACCCTCTGTTTTTGTCAAGATGATTATGTCGGCGAAAGGAGATAGCAATGGCAAAGCGATTTTTTGGTAAGCCCTTTATGAACTGGTACCGTCAGTTGTTACGCAACTCTAAATACCGTTGGGTTGTGCTGTTTGGCACCCTGGTTTATCTGGTGAGCCCCATTGATATTGCTCCCGATGTTTTCCCAGTTTTAGGCTGGCTTGACGATGGCCTGATTGCCACGATCGCCGTTACCGAAATCACTCAAATCTTGCTCGATCGCAGACGCAACCTGCGCCAAGTCGATGAGACGATCGCGATGACAGAATCTGTAGATACCAGTGGAACAGTAATTGATGTAGATTCTGTTGCCGTTTTCTAAACCTGATTTAGGTCCAGTGTTAAAGCACTGCCGGTGAGAAAACGCCACTGCCAACCTGGACTCAATTCAACATCCTTTCAACCACATTTTTAATTAGGAGAATCCCCCATGACTCATCCCGTACAAGACCGCGTTAAGACCGAGTGGGAAAAAGCCCAAAAAGAAGGTGGCCAGCGCGCCAATCGCATTCGCGAAATCGTCAAAGCTGCTGCTGCCGAAGCCCTGGCTGAACTTAGAGAAGGTTCTAGCGAAATCGAAACCCAGGGCCGTAAAACCCTGGCAGAAATGATCGAGCAAATCCGGGTCAACGAAGCAGCCGATGCAGCTGCTGCCGAAGCAGTGGCCGAAGCAGTGGCCGATGCCGTTCAAGCCGAAGCGAATGCTGAGACCGCTGCTGAGACCAGCATCCCTGCCCCCACCTGGGCGCAAATCTTTGCCGACCTGCGCTATCTGGCCGACGATCGCAAAGTTGGCTGGGCCCAGCAGCTTCTATCTGGCCTCCAGACCCAAATCGATCGCCTCGACGCCAAAATGGCCACAGAACAGGGCGATCGCTACGACGTTGTCCGGCCCCTCGTGCGCGGCTTTCGCTCCCTAGTAGCGCTGGCCTACAGCAAACTGGATCAGCCCGCTGCGCCCCCTGCACCCACTCCCGTCCGCATCGTTGTGCTGGATGATGTCGAAACCTCAACGGATGATTCAACAAACGTCTAGTTTTGGTTGGTTGTGTGTTGATCCTTAGGTAAAGCAAGAGTGCCTCCGCGTGACATCGTGGGGGCTTTTTTTATCGAAAGTGCGGTTCTGATGCGGTTCTGATACGGGGGCACCAAAAACGGTAACAAAGTACGGCGGTTACGTTGCGCTGTGCAAACCTGTGCAACGTTTCCTCGCGTGCGCTTCCCAGCGGCCAACCAGCTTGATAGAACAGTGAAACCATGGGTTTGGTGGCTAGATCTAAGCCAACTCAATGGCGGTACTCCTCTTTGGCGAGTGTTTACCTATGGTTAGCTCTCCTCTCGCCCAGCCTTTTCAACGAGCCCAGTCGGGGAGTAGCCTGTCTGCTGCTGACCCGCAATTGGCTCTGGCCGTGGCCGATGATGTTTTTTTGCGATCGCTGCTTACCGAGAGTTTGCCTGCGATCGCCCACCCCCACGAAATTGGCGCTGTCACCGTTGAAGTCGGCGTTCCCCTGATCAACAGCCAGGGCCGCATAGATGCTGTGCTCACCTTCGAGCACATCAACTGCGTGCTGGCCGGCTCGTATCCCGATGCGCCGCCGCTGCCCGATGTCCACAACCATCGCGAATACCAAGCTATTACCCCCTGCCACTCCGACCTCGCCACCCTGGCGCAGAATGTTTCCCTGACCGAGGCGGAGGCTCTGTTGGCGCGATCGGGCTTTGACCCCGACGAGGTGCAGCACATTCTTAACTTGCCCTCCCAGGGATGGCACAAGTCGTGGTGGTATAGCCTTGCCCCAGATGGGTTTCTCACCGTACCCTTTCAGCGCCACATTCGCAGCCGCTGTTACGCCGACGGCACCGTCACCCTGCAATTCAAAGATCACTACGCCCAGCAGCGCCCCGAGGGCTTTCGCAGCCAGCCCCAAAAGCTGCCGGTGGTGGTGCACTCGCCCCAGGCCAGCTTTTGCGACAACTTGGCCGTCATCAATCTCAGCCGCCAAGCATTAGCAACTCCTCAAGCAATTCTGATTGCTGACGACTTGTCAGAGCTCGAAGTTGAGGGCTACATTCGCCAAAACGTGAGCCTCTACCGCCAGCGCAGTTTAGAGTATCTGCTCAACGCCAACTGCCGCTCCTGCGGTCAGACCAAGTGCCCGCTTCAGGGGGTAGATTCGTCGCCCGTGTTGGCCTGTAGGTCGTTTCGGCCCGTGGATGTCGGAACGTAAACCTGCCCCGGTGGGTTCAGCAGCACCGGCATTTTGCTAGAGGTAGCATGGCGCTGAATTTGCCCCCAGCTCAGGGTGACGGCCCCGCCCGCTAGCAGCAGGCCAAACAACGCCAAAGAGACCTTATCTTCTGTCGCCCCCATGAGGCCATCGACAGCGCCTACGGTGAGCGCTGTAGCCAGCCACGGTTGTTTTCTAAAAAGCACCTTAATGGGTCGGTCTCCTCGATGTAGCAAGTTTAATGACGGTGAAGTGACTCTTGGAGCTCCCCCCGCCTTTGAAAAAGGGGTACCAAGCAAAATCTTTACAGCAAAAAACTTGGGGGACTCTGTCTTAGATATAGAGTAGCGTTCCCAAAGATAGGGAAATAGCTTACTTATCGCAGCCCTAGCCAGGTGACGATCGCCTGCCCAGTAGCCATCTCCAACAGCACCAGCGCTACAAACCCAAGCATGGCGGCGCGCCCGTTTAGCCGCTCGGCATAGTCGTTAAAGCCCGCTTTAGAACGCTCAACAGTGGGGGTAACGGTGGGTTCGAGGTTGGCCATGGGTTTAGGGTATGTCGTTTGCTTTCCTAGCCTACCCTATGGGCTGATCGTTGTGGTAATGGGGTGTGACGGTGCAGCGGTAGTTGTTGGGGCAACTTACCCCGCATAGCCGACCGCACCAGTTTGATCACCCTCGCCCCTGCCGGCGGCCCTATTCCTGACCGCCGCGCCCCTTACAATAGAAACTCAAATCCTCGACCCCAAGAAACCGTGGCAGCAACCTCCTCCCAGGCCAAAAAGCCCACCCTGATGCTGGTAGACGGCCATTCCCTGGCCTTTCGCTCTTACTTCGCCTTTGCGAAAAATGCCGACGGCGGTTTGCGTACCTCCACCGGCATTCCCACCAGCGTGTGCTACGGCTTTTTAAAGTCGCTGCTCGACATGATGGAGGTGGAAAAGCCCGAGTATGCCGCCGTCGCCTTTGACCTCGACCAGCCCACCTTTCGCCACACGGCAGACAGCACCTACAAAGATGGTCGGCCTGAAGCTCCTGAAGGCTTTGGCGAAGACGTGCGGAATCTCAAAGAACTGCTGACTGACTTTGGCCTCAATATCTACGTCGCCCCCGGCTTTGAGGCCGACGACGTGATTGGCACTCTAGCAACCAAGGCCCTGGCGGAAGGGTTTTGCGTCAAAATTCTCAGCGGCGACCAGGATCTCTTTCAGCTGATCGACCCCAACGAGTGCATTACCGTGCTGCACTTGGGCAATGCCTTTGCCAAGGGGCCAAAGACGGGGATGGCGCAGGAGTTCAAGATTGAGGATGTCAAGGCCAAGCTCGATATTTTCCCTCACCAGGTGGTGGATTATAAAGCGCTGTGCGGCGACTCGTCAGACAACATTCCTGGCGTTAAGGGCATTGGGGCCAAGACCGCCGCTAAGCTGCTGGCCGAGTATGGCAACCTCGATGCCATCTACGCTGACATCGACAGCATTAAAGGGGCCACCCAAAAGAAGTTGATTGAGGGCAAAGAGTCGGCCTACCACTCGCGCTACATGGCCCAGATCATTACCGATGTGGATTTGCCCATTGACCTGGCCACTTGCAAGCTTGATGGCTTTGACCCCGATGTGGTGATTCCGGCGCTCAAAAAGCTGGAGTTTCAAAATTTTGTCAACCGGCTGGGCAAGCTGCAAATTGCTTTTGGGGGCCAGGCGGCTGAGGAAACAGCGGCAAAAGCTAGCCAAGCGCTGAGTGGAGATTCCAGCACTAGCAACAAAGAACCCAGTCGCTCCAGCCGCTTTCAGGATACCGGCGGTGCCGATGTGGCCTTCTTTACGGCGGAGGAAACCGACAGTGCCCAGGGGGTGGATGAGGTGGCGATCGCCCCCCAAATCATCACCACCGAAGCCCAGCTCTACGAACTGCTCGACATTCTCTCCGCTCAAAAAGACCCCCAAACCCCTGTTTCCTGGGACACCGAGACGACATCGCTGGAGCCGAGGGACGCCGCGCTGGTGGGTATCGGCTGCTGTTGGGGCACAGGCCGCGACGAGATGGCTTATATTCCTGTGGGGCACAGCGACGGGGAAATGTTGCCGTTGGATATGGTGCTAGAGGCGCTGCGTCACGTTCTGGAGAGCGATGAGTTTCCCAAGGCGTTGCAAAATGCCAAGTACGATCGCCTCGTGCTGCGCCACCAGGGCATTCACCTGCGGGGGGTGGTCTTCGACACTATGCTGGCCAGCTACGTGCTCAACCCCGAGACCAGCCACAACCTGACGGATCTGAGCCTGCGCTACCTCAACCTCTCCGCCCAGAGCTATGAGGATTTGGTGCCTAAGGGTAAGACCATTGCCGATATGGCGATCGCCGATGTAGCCAACTACTGCGGAGCCGACGTTCACACCACTTATCTGCTGGTATCCAAGCTCCAGGCTGAGTTGGACGAAGTCCCCGACCTCAAAACCCTGTTTGCCGAGGTCGAGCTGCCCCTAGAGCCGGTGCTGGCGGAGATGGAATGTACGGGCATTCGCATTGACCCCGACTATTTGGCCACCTTCTCAAAGCAGCTCGAAATCGACCTGGCCCGCTTGGAAAAAACCGCCTACGAAGCAGCCGGGGAAACCTTTAATATGGGTTCTCCCAAACAGTTGAGTACGCTGTTTTTTGAAAAGCTGGGCCTCGACAAGCGCAAGTCGCGCAAAAACAAGTCGGGGGGTTACTCTACCGATGCGCCAACCCTAGAAAAACTCCAGGGCGACCACGCCGTGGTGGATTTGGTGGTAGAGCATCGCACCCTCTCCAAGCTGAAATCGACCTACGTGGATGCCCTGCCCACCCTAATTCGCCCCGAAACCCACCGGGTGCACACTGACTTTAACCAGGCGGTGACGGCCACTGGGCGGCTGTCATCGTCGAACCCCAACCTGCAAAATATCCCCATTCGCACCGCCTTTAGCCGCAAGATTCGGGCGGCGTTCATTCCTGAAAACGGCTGGCAGCTAGTGGCGGCAGACTACTCGCAGATTGAGCTGCGCATTCTGGCTCACCTCAGCGGTGAGCCTGTGCTGGTGGAGGCTTACAAAAACAACGACGACGTGCACGGCCTTACGGCTAGGCTGCTGTTCGAAAAAGACGACATCACGGCGGAAGAGCGGCGGGCGGGCAAGGTAATCAACTTTGGCGTTATTTATGGCATGGGGGCCTCTCGCTTCGCCCGCGAGGCTGGAGTCAACCGCGCCGATGCCAAAACCTTTATCGATCGCTACTACGAGCGCTACCCCAAGGTGTTTGAGTACCTGCTGCAAATGCAGCGAGAGGCGATCGCCCACGGCTACGTGCAGACCATCTGCGGGCGGCGGCGGTACTTCAACTTTACGGATGGGAAATTGCGATCGCTGCGCGGCACCGACCCCGCCTCTATTGATCTAGATTCTCTACGCTCCAACGGCTTTGATGCCGGCTCCCTGAGGGCAGCAGCCAACGCTCCCATCCAGGGCAGCAGCGCCGACATCATCAAAATTGCCATGATTCACCTGCACGAGCTGCTAAAGGATTATCAGGCCAACCTGCTCCTCCAAGTTCACGACGAACTGGTGTTTGAGGTGCCCCCCAACGAGTGGAAAGAGCTCCAGCCTAAAATTACCGCTGTGATGGAATCTGCCGTGGAGCTGAAGGTGCCCCTCAAGGTCGAAGCCCACGCCGGATCAAACTGGATGGAAGCCAAGTAAAAACCCGGCGAACCGCTTAGAAAAAGGACACCTCAATGGATTCGACTCGGTATACCCGTGGGCAAGAGGCGTTGGCCAGAATTCATGGCCACATCGGCGAAGGCGTGATGACTGCTCTGGGGGATATTGCCCCTGATTTTGCGCGATTTATTATTGAGTTTCCCTACGGCGATATTTATTCCCGCGAGGGTTTGTCGCCCAAAGAACGGCAGATTGCCACGATCGCATCCCTAGTCACCCTCGGCAATGCACCCACTGAGTTGAAAGCTCATATTCAGGGGTCTTTGATGTAGGCTGCACCCGAGATGAAATTGTTGAAGTCATTATGCAAATGGCAGTTTATGCAGGCTTTCCTGCTGCCGTGAATGCATTGCTAGTCGCTAAAGACGTTTTTGCAGAACTAGATCTAAACCAACAGGCTTAAAGAGCAATCCAGTAATGTGGACTACTAGGTGGGCTTTTAACTGGGGTTCGCCTGCACCCCAGCTAAAAGCTAGAGTCTAAATTTGCCGAATTCGAGTCAATATTGTCGTTTCAGTCCCACTGATGGCACAGGTTTTAGTCGTTACCGGCGGCAGTCGGGGAATTGGCGCTGCTACGGCCCGCTTAGCGGCTGAGCGGGGGTATGCGGTCTGCGTCAACTATCTACACAGCCCAGCGGCGGCCAGGGAGGTGGTTGACTCAATTGTCCAAGGAGGCGGACGGGCGATCGCCGTTGCTGCCGACATTTCGCTAGAGGACGATGTGCTGCGCCTCTTTCAAACAGTGGATGAGCAACTGGGCACGCTGACGGCCTTGGTGAATAATGCCGGCATTCTAGAGCAACAGCGGCGTGTGGATGAACTCGATGCCGCCCGGCTCAATCGGGTCTTTGCCGCCAACGTTACCGGCAGTTTTCTCTGTGCGCGCGAAGCCGTGAAGCGCATGTCAACGAAGTACGGCGGGGTCGGTGGGGCGATCGTCAATGTGTCATCGGTGGCGGCGCGGCTGGGGTCGCCGGGGGAATATGTGGACTACGCCGCGTCTAAGGGTGCGATCGACAGTCTCACGATTGGCCTCGCGAAGGAAGTCGCCGCCGAGGGCATTCGCGTCAATGCGGTGCGCCCCGGATTCATCTACACCGATATTCACGCCAGCGGCGGTGAGCCCGATCGCATCGAGCGGGTAAAGTCTGCTGTGCCCATGCAGCGAGGCGGGCAGGCGGTAGAAGTGGCCCAGACAATTCTGTGGCTGCTTTCGGCCGAGGCCTCCTATACCACCGGGTCGTTTATCGATATAGCAGGCGGCAAGTGAGCTAAAAAATCTCTCCAAATTTCCGCTATAGAAACTGAGTTCAAAAGCACTAGAATGCACCTGCCGCTGTGACGCGCAGGCCCAACGTTCGAACCTGTTAACCTTTCCACCTGCAACCCAGCCATTCAACCGGCAAACTTGCCTTATCCTCCGCACAAAAGTTGGATAGATGGGGTAAGTTTAGGCCTGTGGTTTGGCCTTCCTCGGTTATGGGTTTTAAACGTTTTTTTACCGGCCTCTGCCTGGGCCTCGTGCTCAGCGTTTGCCTTTCTTGTTCCCAGCGGGCGCTACTCTCTGAGCCCAATGATCCAGCCGCCCTAGCCCCTGAGGCTGAAGCAATCTCCCCCATTGAAGCCCGCGAGGGTGCAGTAACAGCTGCCACCCCAGCCCCGCCAGAGCTGTCTGCTGAAGCTCAGGCGATCGTGGCCAGCGTTGCCGGTGGGCTGGCCAATCCGCCGCGCAAGGATGTGCGATTGGTAGCGATTAGCGATCTCAATAGCGCCTACGGCTCGACTGACTACGACCCCGAGGTGGACAAGGCGATCGCCCTACTGCCCTTCTGGCGGCCCGACTTGGTAGTGTGCGGCGGCGACATGGTAGCGGGGCAAAGTCCATCCCTTACGACACCTCAAATTCAAGCCATGTGGCAGGCGTTTGACGACCACGTGGCGGACCCCCTGCGCCAACAATCCGTGCCCTTTGGCTTTACCATCGGCAACCACGACGCCTCGGGTGCCAAGGGTTCCAATAACCAATTCCTCTTTCAGCAGGAGCGCGACCTAGCCACGGCCTACTGGACAGCCGCCGAGCATAGCCCTGGGGTTAACTTTATCGATCGCACCGATTTTCCCTTCTATTACACCTTTGAGCAGCAGGGGATTTTCTTCATGGCCTGGGATGGCTCGTCGAGCCGCCTGCCCGCGGAAAAACTGGCCTGGGTGGAGCAAGCCCTAGCCAGCGACGCGGCCCAGCAGGCCAAGGCCCGCATTTTGCTCAGCCACCTGCCCCTCTACGGCATATCGGTGGGGCGCGACAAACCGGGCGAAGTGCTCGACAATGCCGAGCAGCTGCGGGCCATGCTAGAGCGCTACAACGTGCACACCTACATCAGCGGCCACCAGCACGCCTACTATCCTGGACACCGGGGCAATCTCCAGCTGTTGCACACTGGCCTTTTGGGGTCTGGGCCGCGCGCCCTGATCGACAGCAGTCTGCCGCCCAGAAAGGTGTTAACGGTAATCGACGTAGACTTTGCCGACCCGGAGCTGACCACCTACACCAGCTACGACATGGCAACCCTGCGCACCATTGAGTACGCAGAACTGCCTCGGTTTTTAGCGGGCCACAATGGCATTGTGCTGCGGCGAGATGTCAGCTACGCCGAGCTAGCCCCCGACGAAAAATCCTTTTGTGAGCAGCGGTTGGGCCCAGCCTTCTGCACTGGGCATTTGCCCTTTCCTAGACCCAGAACCTACAGCGCCTAGCCACCGTTTGAACCCAAATGGGCAGGGCTGGGCAGCGGCATATTTTATGCTAGTGTGATAAAAATTACGGACAACTATGCCCGAATTTTTCTGTCTGTATATACTTCGTACTGACAGCTAATCATAACGACTCTGCCTGGAGCAATGGGAGGTGGCTCGACCGCTCCGGGGCAATCTAGAACAGTCTGTGAGTTCAACAACCTGTTGTCTGATTCGTTAGTGCATGCCCAAGGAGTATAGAAGCGATTTCGTATGACTCAAGTCGTTGTCGGTGAAAACGAAGGCATTGAATCGGCCCTGCGTCGCTTTAAGCGGCAGGTCTCCAAAGCCGGGGTTTTTTCAGAAGTTAAGCGTCGTCGCCACTTCGAGACGCCCCAAGAAAAGCAAAAGCGCAAAGCCGTCGCGCGTCGCAAGAAGCGCTTCCGTTAAACCCCAGCTCGTGTAAGACACGGGCAAGGCAACTGTTACAAAAGAGGGATGCTGCTGGTCAGTATCCCTCTTTTGCTGCGGCCCATGGGGCAGGCTAGTCGGCGGCGTTAGCGGTGACCAGGGTCAGCAGAGGGCCGATTTGCTCTTGGCCGCTGACCGCTAGTTCGCTGTGGCAGAGCACGACGCGATCGCTGACTCGCCCCAGCAGATCGCGCAAAATGCGCTCGGGGCGATCGCGGTGCAGCGTTTCAATATCCTCAGTAGTCCAGGGGCGACCCCGATACGAGCCCAAAAAGAGCGGATAGCCAAACAGCAGGTTATCGGTACCAGCCAGCCAGCGGGGCGACCCGGCATCAATCCAAAAGTGCCAGCGGTGGCGCAGGCGTTGCAGGCGGTATTGATACACCGTGGCGATGGTAATCACCTGGGCTGACTCCACCGGGTAGGGGTTAGCGGTCACGGTACCCTGGCGCAGCAGCAGAATGAACCGCTCCAGGGAATTGCGGATCGGTTCAGCCGGTTCTTTGGCCAGCATGGGTGTGACCTGGCGCAAGCGATCGTCCACCGCCCAGTAGTGCTGGGCGGTTTCCATCAGCTCTCGCAGAGCGGCGAGCTGGTCGGCGGGCAGGTGGCTACCGCCCCAGTAAAAGGCTTGAATGGCGCGATCGAGCACGCTCAGCACCCCCGGGGTCAAGCGCTGTTGGCGCTGCTGGCGCTGCTGCTCGATCCACTGTCGCAGGCGGCTGTAGGCTTCGGTAGCCTTGTAGCCCAGCCGATCCCAGCGTTCGAAGCGCTCTACCGGCAGCAGTTCGGGCTGCTCTAGACTGGGTTCAAAGCAGTGGTCAACCAGCAGCTCGGCCCGCACCGGGTCAATCTGCACAGCCTCAAACCAGGGGCCGACCTCGGGGGCCTGGGGAATCTGGCTCAATACCACCAGCATTTCGGCCACCTCCTCGGCGGTGGCCAACCGCCCTAAGCCGGGATACACAAAGGTCAGCAGGGTGAGCAGCGATCGCACCAGGGGCGAGTGAATCACCGGGCGTTGGTCGCTAAGGGAAGCCACCGGTAACCCCCGATCGCTGAGAATTTCAGCCAGGGTGTAGCGGGCGATCGCATCTAAACCCGGCCCAATAATCGCAACGTCTTGGGGAGCCACTCCCCCATTCACCACCTCGACTACTCGCTCCGCCGTCTGGCGCAGCAGCTCTCCCCGCGACACCGTTTGCAGCGTTTGGAAACAGGGCAGAGGTTCCGGTAGGGCTAGAGGATCCATCACCCACTCCACCACCTGGTCGCCCCACTCGTAAGCCAAGGAGTCGGTTGCCGGGGCGGTCTGGTCGGTCACCTGGCACTGCTCTCGAAGCTGTTCGAGGGCGTCAGGATCTGCCCCCAGCCCCATGCGCACCTTGCCATGGC
This sequence comes from Nodosilinea sp. WJT8-NPBG4, assembly GCA_019359285.1. Lineage (GTDB taxonomy): Bacteria > Cyanobacteriota > Cyanobacteriia > Phormidesmidales > Phormidesmidaceae > Nodosilinea. Next base: position 65,188 of record JAHHHQ010000061.1, on the reverse strand, counting down.
GATTCCAGGTCATGGCCGCGGGACGCCCGGCATCAATAAACACCTGGAGCCACTGGGCGGCGATCGCCGGATACTCATCTAGGTCATCCACAAATATGCCGCCGTAGCGGGCCAGCAGTTTCTCTTGGTAGAGAGGATGGGGCAGCAAATGCCGCCAGTAAAGCTCGGTCATTACCCCGTAGGTGAGCAGACCCCGCGCCAGACACCAATCGCGCCAGTCTACCAGCGCATTGCCAATGGCCTGCCACACCGCTTCGGGGGCAAACCCTGGGGGAATGCCCTCGGGCAGCAGCACCGGCAGATCTTCCGCCGGAATGCCGCCAGCGGCCGCTAGCTGCAAAAAATCGAGCGATCGCCGCACGGTTTGAGCCTCTAGCCAGCCCTCCACCGCTAGGGTGCCATCCAATATTTGCTGACGCCAATGTCCGGCAGCCAGCTCCTGCTCATTTTCGGGCCGCAGCCGCAGCGGAAACTGGGGCGACAGGCCTAGCTCAGCCACTAGCAGCGGCCAAAATAGGGTCACCTCATCTTGAATGAACCCGTTGGGCGTAGTCGTGACCGCCGCCACGCCGGGGGCGACATCTCCCAGTCGCGCGGCCAGTCGCAGGCGGTTGTCACCGTTAGCCGCAAAGATTAAGTGGCTTTGGCCCAGTTCTAGTAGCGCCGAAGTATCTGGGCGCAGCTGCTCCAGCAACCAGGTGGTCTTGCCGCTGCCCGTTGCACCCTCAAGCCATTGGGGCGAGTTTGCCATGCCAACCCGAGGTAAACGCTATGCCTACTCTATCTCGACTCCAGATACAAGACAGCCGGCACAGTAGACTGCCCCGGCTGACGCTGAGATTCGTTTGCTGAACCGCAGAGATTACTTAAGAGACAGAGATTGCCACCGCCAAGAGCCCACCCACCAGAGCAAAGGCCAGACTGCCCAAAATCAAATAGTTGCGCTTTTGGTTAGGATCTGGGGGCTCAGCCTCATACATCTTAGGCTCAGTGGCGAAGTTGTTGAGGCGACCGCCCTCTTCGGTGGTGTAAGGCATAGCTATAATCCTTCTTAAAACTTGACTAACCTTAAAAGAAGGTTACCTGAATACTGCTCTTCTGGATACCCTCCAACTGGTGGGGATCGCACTACGCCACTAAGCTCCCGTTGCTAGAGGCTGGCGCGGCACAAGGTCTAAAGACAGCGGTTGACCCACAGTTGGGGTCAGCACTCGGGTCGAAAATCCCTGGGCCGCGATCGCCGCCTGCAGCGCTTGGGGATCGCCCACCGTCTTGAGCCAGTTGATCAACGCTCCGCTATAGGTGACTTCACCCGCATCAGCGGTGGGCAGCACTACCTGGGGTCGCAGCCAGTCCACCAGTTCTAAAGCCCCCTTCTGACCGCGGATGATTGGCCCCACCACGGGCAGCGCCAGATCGACCACCGGGGTGATCACCACATCCACCGGTCCTTCCGACCTCAGCTCAGGCCGGTGAAAGCCGTGGGGCTCATAGAACAAAGAGGCCCCTACCTCACCGCGCGAAATGTCCCGCAGGATGTAGCCATTTTCAACCACTAGCGGCCCCATGGGTGTGCCGGGGATCGCTTTAATGGTCACCTGCTGGTTAAGAGTGAAGGTTTCGCCATGGCCGAGGGCGGTGACTTGGCTATAGCCCAAGCTCTCTGCCACCTTCGCCGCACTGGGTGAGCCCACGACCGGAATGGCGCGATCGAGGGCGTCGAGGGTGGGGGGATGGGCGTGGTCTTCTAGCCCCTGGCTGAGCAAGATCAGGTCGATCGCCTCGGGCAGGGGCTGAGATTGGGGATGCTCTCCTTTAAACAGCCAGGTTTGCTGACCAAACACCAGTTCTCCCACCAGCCAGGGGTCGACCAAAATGCGCTGTCCGCCCAGGGTAATCAACCAAGAGTTGCTGTCGAGCCAGGTGACTTCCATCGAGTGAATTCTCTGCAAAGCGCTATTGGCTTTAGTGTAACGGATTCTTTACAAGGCTATAGCTAGCCAGCAAGGCGGCTTAGGCAAGGTTCGACAACAGACTCAAATGAACATTTACTTCAAAATCGTGGCTGGGAGTCGCTGCGGCCTTGTCTGCAAACGAACCTCGAAATTGTGCAAATGCTCTGATCCCCGTATAATCCATCTTGGTTTAAGAGTTGACGTTTGCTATCATTGCTCCCGCTAATTTTGCCATGCCCCGCCTCAAGCTCAAGCCCTACACCGTACTAATTACGGCAACCGGCAAGTCGCCTATCACCCTCCGGTTGCGCCCGGTGCCGCTACTGGTAGGGCTAGCGGTGCTGGTAGGGCTACCCCTCGCCTGGATTAGCCTGCTGCTCTACCAAAACGTGCAACTAGTTCAGCGCAACCAACATTTGTCTGAAACCGCCAGCGAAGTGCTCACCGAGCTAGACGCCATTGGCAACGAGATCGAGGTGCTCAAAAATCGAGCTGGCTTACCCGAGCAAAACCTTGAGAACACTCGCGTCCCTAACTCCAAAGCGGAGATTCCTCCCCGAGGCGGCGTGGCAGAGGAGGCTCCAGCTGAGGTCATGTTCGCCGAGGCCCGCCGTCAACTGCCGAGTCTAGAGGTCATGCTGGCTCGGGCTGTGAAGCCAGCCCTTGAGCAAACCCTGGAGTCCGAGGCCGAGCAGGCGGCAGCCTTCCCTAGTGGCAAACCGATCGCGGGCAAGGCATCGATTTCCTCAGAGTTTGGTTTGCGCCCCAACCCCTTCGGTCGGCGGGGCTACGAAATGCACGAGGGCATCGACTTCAAAGGGCTATTGGGCAAGCCCATTCTGGCTACCGCCGAGGGTGTGGTGGTACGGGCCGACTACAACGGCGGCTACGGCAACCACGTCAGAATCGACCACGGCTACGACTACGAAACCCTCTATGGCCACCTGTCAAAGCTAAAGGTCAAAATTGGCGTCGCGTCCAGGCGGGGCGATGTAGTGGGCTATCTGGGCAGCACCGGGCGTTCCTCTGGTCCTCACCTGCACTACAGCGTCTACCACAACGGTCAGGCGGTGAATCCTCGCTATTATTTGAAGCTTGCGGAAACTAAATAGTAGGATCGGTAAAACTACCTGGGCCGACGCCGGCATTACCGATCTATGGGCAACTCCTTTGGGGATTTATTTCGCATTACCACCTTTGGCGAATCCCACGGCGGTGGGGTGGGAGTGGTCATCGATGGCTGCCCGCCCCGCCTAGAGATTTCCGCTGAGGAAATCCAGGCCGAACTCGATCGCCGTCGCCCCGGTCAGAGCAAAATTACCACCCCTCGCAAAGAGAGCGATCGCTGCGAAATTCTCTCTGGCGTCTTTGAGGGCAAAACCCTGGGCACGCCCATCTCTATTCTGGTGCGCAACGAAAATACCCGTCCCCAGGACTACAGCGAGATGGTTACTGCCTATCGCCCCTCCCACGCCGATGCCACCTACGACGCCAAATACGGCCTGCGCAACCACCAGGGGGGCGGGCGATCGTCGGCGCGGGAAACCATCGGTCGGGTGGCGGCGGGGGCGATCGCTAAAAAGATTCTCCACCAGGTCACCGGCACCGAAATCATTGGCTACGTCAAACGCATTCAAGATCTAGAGGGCAGCGTGGAGCCTAGCACCGTCACCCTAGAGCAGGTCGAGAGCAACATCGTCCGCTGCCCCGACCCGATCGCCGCCGAGCAGATGATCGACCGGATCGAAGCCATCCGTGACCAGGGCGACTCCATTGGTGGTGTAGTGGAGTGCGTGGCTCGCGGGGTCAAGGTTGGGCTGGGTTCCCCCGTGTTTGACAAGCTCGAAGCGGACCTAGCCAAGGGCGTGATGTCACTCCCCGCCAGCAAAGGCTTTGAAATTGGCTCTGGGTTCGCGGGGACCCTGCTCACCGGCAGCGAACACAACGACGAGTTCTACACCGATGAGGCGGGCACCTTGCGCACTCGCACCAATCGCTCCGGCGGCACCCAGGGCGGCATCTCCAACGGGGAAAACATTATCATTCGCGTTGCCTTTAAGCCCACCGCCACCATTCGCAAAGCTCAAAATACCGTCACCAACACCGGCGAAGCCACGGTGCTATCCGCGCGGGGTCGCCACGACCCCTGCGTGCTGCCCCGCGCTGTGCCTATGGTCGAGGCCATGGTAGCCCTGGTGCTGTGCGATCACTTACTGCGCCACCACGGCCAGTGTGAGCTGTTTTAGTCGATGGCAGTTTTAAGGGGCTGATGCCAGATTATGAAAATTACCGGCCTTGACCAGGTACCTGAGGCGTCGGTCTCCCATAACCCAGCAATTAAAAAGCGGGTACTGCTTCACAGGGATGACTTACCCCACCTGACCAACTTTTCCCAGGCTCACTTTGCGCCAGGCCAGGTTGCCCCAGGCCACAGTCACCCCGACATGGCCGAAGTCTTCTTTGTCGAAGCGGGCAATGGCACCATTACCGTTGACGGTCAAGCCTATCCACTAACCCCCGGCACCTGTATTGCGATCGAGCCCGGCGAACACCACGAAGTCGCTAATACCGGCACTCAGGAACTCGTCCTCACCTACTTCGGCCTCCGGGTCTAGCCGTTTCCCATTCACCCCCTTCACTTCTCTGCGGATCCGGCCGCAAACACTCGCCCAATCACCTCCTCCACCGGCGGATCGCTCACGGTTAAATCCTGCACATCTAAATCTCCCAACAGCTGAGCCACCGTTTGAGTCAAGGTGTCGCGGTGCACGATCAGTCGGGCGGTGCAGCCCTCCAAGCTTTCTAATTCGCCATAGCGGCTTAGAGTGGCAGCATCGCAGCCAGTGGCCAAATCTACGGTGACTTCTCGGTAGGGGGCAAAGCGATCGAGCAGCCCTTCTAGGCTGCCGTCATAGATTAAGCGTCCTTGGTAGATCAGCAGCACGCGACGACACAGGGCCGTAATATCGGCCATGTAGTGGCTGGTGAGCAAAATGGTGGCTTCGTAGCGGCGGTTGTAGTCGCGCAAGAATTCTCGCACCGCCACCTGGGCGTTGACGTCTAGTCCTAGGGTGGGCTCATCTAAAAATAAGACGCGGGGACGGTGCAGCAGAGCCGCCATCATTTCGGCCTTCATGCGCTCACCGAGGGATAACTTGCGCACAGGCTGAGTCAGCTTTCCCTGAAGGGCCAGCATCTCGGTGAGTTCATCAATCCGATAGCGAAATTCTTTGTCAGAAAGACCATAGATAGCGCCATTAATTCGCAGCGAATCCAAGGCAGGCAGGTCCCACAGCAGCTGCTGCTTTTGCCCCATGACCAGGGTGATATCCTGCAAAAACTCAGTTCGCCGCTGAAAGGGCACCTGGTCGCCAACCCGCACGGTGCCGCCGGAGGGGTGAATCAGCCCGGTGAGCATTTTGAGGGTAGTGGTTTTGCCAGCACCATTGGGGCCCAAAAAACCTACCACTTCGCCGGATTCAATGTGGAAGGAAATGGACTGCACCGCGTCTACCAGGCGATACTGACGGCGCCAGAAATGCCTCAGCGTGCCCCCTAACCCAGGCTCCTTAATGGCGATGGGATAGCGCTTGCTGAGCTGATTGACATCAATGGTGGGCATAGCGGAACGGCGGATAGAGCAGCTAGACCCCATGTGGGGTTCATGGCTTTCACTTTACCGCTAACCTCCTGCTGCGGCAGCTGAGCTGGCGATCGCCCAGCTGCCAGGTAGTAAGTTCACACAGCCTGCCTAACCCCTAGGCTATGTTCGCCCCCACGCGATCGTTACGGCTCACCAAAAAACAGCTGAACCCAGGCTTAGCCCACAACCCGGCGCAAAAAGTGGAGGCGCTCGTTAAGCCCCATCGTGTTGATGCGGGCGAGCAGCGCCTTGGTTGTGGCCGAACCATCTTGGCAGGCCGTTATAGGCAGGCGGTTTGCGGGCGTGAGGCTAAACAGGCGGTGCCAGAAGGCCAACTTCATATTCGCGTTGAGGGTCTGATAAGCCTGGGTGAACCGGGTATCAGCCCCAGCCAGAATATCGCGCAAGATGGCCGCTTGATCGTCGCGGTCAACTTGCTGAATCTGGCCCAGCAGCTGCTGCACCGCTTGGGAGAAGAGTGCCACCGGGGCGATCGCCGCAAACGCCTGACCTAAGGTTTCATAAATCTGCCAAAGCACGGCAATCTTGCAGTCGACATCGACTGATTCAAACGATTGGACGGCTTGCTCAAACTGAAGGCGAACATCTATAGCGGTCATGGTAGGTTTCCTGTAAGAGCTTGCTATGGGGTGAGACAACAACGTGGCAGAACAGGTGAGGGCTCTGTCGCGCAGATCGCGATCGCTGGAGGAAGGAATTTAGCTTTGACTAGCCAAAGCTAAGGCAGTGGATTTAAGAGGTCGAGGCAGAAAAAGGAAGAAGAAGTCGTTTCAATTTAAAGGGGTTTATCGTCTATTCATATTGATCCCCGATGTCTTTGAATACAGGATATTTCTTCCAAGTTTCTTTTGTTTTAAAGCATAGCTAGGGTTGATGGCTACGCTCACCCTCCGAAAGAGAGGGAAAACGGGTCTATTTAGTGGATTGTTGCCGAGCCGGGGCTATTGTCTTTTAATATTTAGTTACATAGCTAGGGTGCCGTTCCAGCAGCGGTAGCGTCTTTAGGGCTAATCTGGCTCAGGCCATTGCTTGGAGTACTGTTCTCTAGAGTTATGAGGGCAATTTTGATGTTTAAGCGCAAAGCGGCTCCGCCATTGACCTATTTGAGTCAAAAAACCGAGTTTGAAGGGGTGCTCCACGCCGAGGGTATGCTGCGGGTAGATGGCGTGATTCACGGCACCGTAGATGTCAAGGGTGACCTAGAGATTTCCTCTACAGGGTTGATCGAAGGTCCCGAAGTGAAGGCCCAAAACATCATGGTGCAGGGAGTGCTGAAGGCCCGGGTGTTTGCCGAAGGCAAGCTCACCCTCAGCCGCACCGCTCGTTTAGAAGGAGATGTAGTAGCCGGAGCCTTAGAAATAGAACCGGGTGCCTACTACACCGGATATATAGAGACTCGAGATGCCAAGTCACTACCGCCAGCGCGCGAGGTGCCCGAGCTTTACGGCACCACTGAGCTTTAGCTCAGTGGTGCGCGAATAACAGTTGAGGCGCTGCTAGTCGCGCATAATCCAGGTGGTTAATACCAGGGCTATGCCCCCCAGCAGCCAGGGCGAAGGCACTAATAGCTGGCCTAGGTGGGTGAGGCTGTTAACTACATGGGCGATCGCCCATGTAGTCAACACGCAGATTGTCAGCATTACAAGTTCCATCGCTGGTGCCTCTGGCCGTCACTAGATACGCTACTTATATTGGGCTGGTGTCAATAGAGACAGTTCAACTTCTGTCTATTATGGCTGCCGATCGCGGCGGTTACCGAGCACCATAGAATTGAACCGTAGGAGGCTGGGGCCATGACCATTAAGCATCAACGTCGTGGGGCACTAGCATTGGCAGCAGGGCTTGCCGTGGGTCTGACATCAGCGCTGCCCACCCTGGCCCAACAGGCCAACTTTGAGTCGTTTACGCTGTCGGGCGCTACCCCAACCGCTAGCGTTAGCGGCTTTACCAACGGGATTTCTGCGCTGTCTAGTATTGCTGGGCGCGATCGCAACGGCAACATCTGCGCTGGGTTTGCCGACGTTGCCCCCGATCACGTCATGGTATTGCAACAAGACTTCGCTACCCTCACCCTTCAGGTCAACAGCGGCGGCAACGACACCAGCATTCTTATTCAAGGGCCCGATGGCACCGTGCGCTGTGGCGACGACACCGATCGCCGTAATCCCGATGCCTTGGTTCAAGACCAAAACTGGTCGACGGGTACCTACAGTATCTGGGTAGGCTCCCACCAACAGGGGCAGCGCTACAACTATTCCCTCAGCGCTAATCCCTAGGGTTAGCCTGCCCTATTCGTTATCGCCAGGCCGTAACGCCGAGCTAGAGTAATCCACACAGCGAAGGGTGTTGGTCAAGGACATGGCCACGTTAGGATAGTGAAGCTGCAGTTAACTCCATTGCCTGTGCTCACCACCCTGATTGCCGATTTTCGCATCGTCTTCGAGCGTGACCCAGCGGCTCGCAACTGGCTAGAGGTACTCACCTGCTATCCTGGCCTGCACGCCCTGGGGCTGCACCGCTTCAGTCACTGGCTTTGGAACCTGGGCCTGCCTGTAGTGCCTCGCATCATCTCGCACCTGGCGCGATTTCTCACCGGCATTGAAATTCACCCAGGAGCCACCATCGGCAAGGGCGTTTTCATTGACCACGGCATGGGGGTAGTGATTGGTGAAACTGCCATCGTGGGTGACTACGCGCTAATCTACCAAGGCGTCACCCTAGGAGGTACTGGCAAGGAAGTTGGCAAGCGCCACCCTACCCTAGGCAACAACGTGGTCGTTGGAGCCGGTGCCAAGGTACTGGGCAATATTTACCTCGGACACAACGTACGCATTGGGGCTGGTTCAGTGGTACTGCGAGAAGTGCCCTCCGACTGCACAGTAGTCGGTGTACCCGGGCGCATCGTGTATCGAGCTGGGGAGCGTGTAGAACCCTTAGAGCACGGCCGCCTACCCGACTCTGAAGCCCAAGTGATTCGTGCTCTACTCGATCGCATTGAAGCGTTAGAAAAAGAAGTTCAGGCTTTGGGGCAAGTGCGCCGCGAACCCGTTTTAGTGGGTGCTGTTCGCTCTCAAGACGGTGTTTACTGTCGCTTGCAAGACCGCGTTATTGAAGAATTTCTAGACGGCAGCGGCATTTAATCGAGAATTCCTAAAATTTTCAATACCAAAGTGTCCCAAAAGTTAAGGAGGTCCGGTGTCACAACGCCAGGCCTCCTTAACTTTATTTGGATCCAATTTTACCCACGAAAAGTGCTCTGTAACTATGCTTAGAAGAGATCCACTTACTAGCCTTAAATGTAAGGAGTTGCTTACAAAATTGGCGATTAAGGCAGTAGATTTTCCTGGGCAGTATCTAAGCAAATCGGGGCTACCCACATTCAAGAATTTTTGAGGAGAGGCGTCATTATTCTTTATAAAGGAGAAAATGAGAAGAAAGTGAAGTAGTTCATTTGCTCTAGTAAGTCAGTTTTTGTGCGATCGCCCTTAGTTCTGAGGAGGGTGTTTTGGTTGCAGCTTAAGCATTTCAGCCGATTCAATCGTTTCTGCCAAAGTTGGGGTGGTACATCACCTAACATTGCAGTTAAAATTGAAGGGCCATGGCGGCGCTGATGTATTTCTCTAGATAGAGGCGGCGGCGACCTGGGCTAGCAGCATCAAGCCAGTGTCGTAAACGTCTAGGTTGCTAGACACTTATCACTGGACTCCCAAAAAATAGATCCGCACTTCTTCGGAACTGTGGGCATCTATCCAACGGAGCTGTTAATCTGATCACAGTCTTTGTCTTTCAATTTTAAGGAGCACGAGGATCGCGGCATGACCCAAGCAAATCATCTGCTCGGCACCATCAACCCTGAAACTGAACTCGATCTTCTGATCGACGGTAACGATAGTGACGAGAATTTTGTTGCCCAAGATGACGAGGCCGGCGCCGATGACAAAGCGCCGAAAGGGAAGGTAACCCGCCGCCGAGCTCAAACCAAAAAGCGCCACTACACCGAAGACTCTATTCGTCTCTATTTGCAAGAGATTGGCCGCATTCGCCTGCTACGGGCCGAAGAAGAAATTGAGCTAGCCCGCAAGATCGCCGACCTGCTCAAGCTAGAGCGCATCCACGATGAGCTGTTCGATTCCCTTGAGCGCGATCCCTCTGATATTGAGTGGGCGGCGGCTGTCAGCCAAGACGAAGGCAAAGACTACACCCTAGCTAGCTTCCGCCACCGTTTGCACATTGGTCGCCGCGCAAAAGACAAAATGGTGCAGTCAAACCTGCGCTTGGTGGTGTCGATCGCCAAGAAGTACATGAACCGCGGCCTCTCCTTCCAAGACCTGATTCAGGAAGGCAGTCTGGGCTTGATTCGTGCCGCTGAGAAGTTTGACCACGAAAAGGGTTACAAGTTCTCGACCTATGCCACCTGGTGGATTCGTCAGGCTATTACCCGGGCGATCGCCGATCAGTCGCGCACTATTCGCCTACCGGTACACCTTTACGAGACCATCTCTCGCATCAAAAAGACCACCAAACTGCTCTCCCAAGAGCTTGGCCGCAAGCCCACCGAAGAAGAGATCGCCACTCGCATGGAAATGACCATCGAGAAGCTGCGATTTATTGCCAAGTCGGCCCAGCTGCCCATCTCCCTTGAGACTCCCATCGGTAAAGAAGAAGATTCTCGCCTGGGTGACTTCATCGAATCGGACGGCGAAACCCCTGAAGACCAAGTGTCTAAGAGCCTCCTTCGGGAAGACCTGGAAAGCGTTTTGGGTACCCTCAGCCCTCGCGAGCGGGATGTACTGCGCCTGCGCTACGGCCTCGACGATGGCCGGATGAAAACCCTGGAAGAAATTGGCCAGATTTTCAACGTTACCCGCGAGCGCATTCGCCAGATTGAAGCTAAGGCCCTGCGCAAACTGCGCCATCCCAACCGCAACAGCATTTTGAAAGAGTACATTCGCTAGGGTTGACCTAGACTTCAGCCCCATGGCTAAAGTATTAGTGATGCTTAACGAAACCCGCTGAAAAAAGGCTGCCTAAAGGCAGCCTTTTTTATTGGTATGGAGACCGCTGTTCTGAACGTGCCAACTCTAAATTAGATACTGGCGAGTCGATGGAAACAGATAGTCGTTCCTCTTAGGAAGCAGCTGAATTGAATTGGGATAATTAATATCGGGGTGGTATTAGTACTGACTTACCCAAAGGTTGACTGATAGAGTAGACAGATGGTCACCCAGTTGGTACACTTGTTCCATAACATGATTCGACGCCGTGGCTAAACCCCTATGGAATCCTTAACAACCGCTCAACAGGAGCTCTACGACTGGCTAGTTGAGTATATCCGGGCTAATCAGCACTCCCCCTCCATTCGCCAAATGATGCGGGCGATGAACCTACGTTCCCCCGCACCCATTCAAAGTCGCCTAGAACACCTCAAGAACAAGGGCTACATTGAGTGGAGCGAAGGGAAAGCGCGCACCATTCGCGTTCGGGATAATGTCCGTGGTGTGCCCATTCTCGGCACCATTGCCGCTGGTTTTGTCAACGAAGCGTTTACCGATACTGTTGAGCGTCTCGATCTCAACGGGTTGCCTATTCAGTCTGGTGACTATGCCCTCAAGGTTACTGGAGACAGCATGATCGAGGCCATGATCCAAGATGGGGACGTGGTGATTATGCGTCCAGTAAAAGATCCCCAAGGCATTCGTGAGGGGACCATTGTGGCAGCTCGAGTTGAGAGCGGTACTACCCTCAAATCATTTCACCGCGAGGGTAACCAGGTACATCTCAAACCCGCCAACCCCAAGTATCCGGTTATGGAATTTCCGGCAGACCTCGTAGATGTACAGGGTCGGCTAGTGGCCGTGTGGCGCGGTATCGATCCAGACTTTACTGTCTGACATTTTTCACAAGACTAATGCTCCTGGCCGCTGTTGTTAACCACAACAGCGGTTTTTTAATGATTAGCCGTAAGTTTGTTCGAGCAGTCGTTTGTGGCAGGGCAGCTTCGGAGTCTGATTCCAGCTCTGTCACAGGCGGGTGGTTGAGGCAGTACAGGCATTGCTCCAACGTCTCTCGTACTGACTCGTGGGTGTATTGATCATCGGGGTGGGGGGGCTGCCCAGGCTGTTGGAAGTGGGGGCGGCTATCGTAAATCTGGCCCCAAGTGACGTCGGTTTGGCGCACCAGTTCGTAGAGGGTGACAGGCGATCGCAGCACCGTTGCCAGCAAATCCTTCACCGCCTCGGCAGGGTACCCCACGTGTTGGCTGAGGCGGTGTTCATCGTCCACTAGCCACTGCTCCAGCACTCGGTGCAGAGCGCCAGGGCCATCCACCAGGGATTCTTTCAGCGCTTGCTGGGCGCCATGCCTAGCCTGCACGAGCCGCGGAATCGGTGATTCCCCTTTCATGAAGTTGCCCGCCTCCTGGCCAATGGCGTCAGCTAGGGTAAATGGGCGGCTGAGGCGCAATTCCTGCTGAATGTCGGGGATGTCGTCTTGGGAGGCAGGAGTCATGGGATAGGGCTACAGGGAGCTAGGGTAAGTGCTTTTGCAAACGCTGAACTGTCTTGTAAATTTCGGGCAGACGACGGTACACCGCTGAGGCTTTGAGAGAGACTTTGTGGGGTAGAGCCGGCGAGCCGGTAACGATTTCGCCTGGAGCGACGTCGCCGTGGACGCCGGCTTGGGCGGTGGCGATCGCGCCGTCGCCAATCACGGCCTGGTTGGCGATGCCCACCTGCCCCGCCAAAATCACCCGATTGCCGATGGTAACGCCCCCGGCCATGCCCACCTGACCCGCCATCACTACCCCTTCGCCCACCTGGCAGCCGTGGGCAATATGCACCAGGTTGTCGAGCTTGGTGCCGCGCCCCACACGAGTCGTGCCTACAGCAGGGCGATCGATGGTAGAGTTGCTGCCCACCCGCACGCCGTCATCGATGACGACAATGCCTGACTGCTCCATTTTTTCCCACCCGTGGGGGGTGGGCACAAAGCCAAACCCCTCGGCCCCGATCACTGCGCCGCTGTGGATGGCGCAGTCGGCTCCAATTTGAGTGCGCTCATGGATGGTGCAGTTGGCGTGAAGCACAGTGCGATCGCCCACCCGCACCTGGGGATAGACCACCACGTTGGGGTGAACGCAGACCCCCTCGCCCAAGTAGACTCCAGCTTGAATCACCGCGTTGGCCCCGATGGAGACATTGTCACCACAGGTGGCCGTGGGATCAATCACGGCGGTGGGGTGAATGCCAGGGGCAGGCTGGTAGGGCGTATAGAACAGCGCAATGGCCCGGGCAAAGGCCAAGCGCGGGTCAGGGGTGCTAAGCCAAGCGATGCCGCGTTCGGTAGCCTTGGCCTGCAACACGGGATTCTGAGGCAAAATCAGGGCGTCGGCCTGGGTAGTACTGACAAAGTTGGCGAACTTGTCTCCCTCGATGTAGCTCAGCAGGCCGACCGAGGCCTGGTCGACGGCTGCCACCCCGGCAATCTCAGGATCGTGGCCAGGGTTGGCAGTCAGACTAGAGGCGGCGGTAATCTGAATTTTGTCGGCAATGGTGCTGAACTTCATAGGAGCTGAGAGAAATGCAGTAAAACCAATCTGGCTTTTACGCTACCAGAAATGCGACGCATTCTACGTGGGGGGTCTGGGGAAAGAAGTCAGCGGGTTGGGCCTTGGTCAGGCTATAGCCGCCTTCATCCCGCAGAATTTTGAGGTCTCGAGCCAGGGTGGCGGGGTCACAGCTCATGTAGACGATGCGGGATGGACGAAGTTCGATCAGCGCATCGAGCACGGAGCGATCGCAGCCTTTGCGGGGCGGATCAAGCACGACTATATCCAGTGGATCGCTCAGACTAGCGGCCGCCTCAGCCAGCAGTGCCCCAACATCTCCGGCGCGAAATTCGACATTGTCAATGCCGTTGAGCCCCGCGTTGGCCAAACCCTGAGCCACAGCTTCTCCTTGAACCTCTAGGCCCATCACCCGCTTGGCCTGTTGAGCCAGGGGCAGGGTCAAGGTGCCCACACCGCAGTAGGCGTCGATGATGGTTTCACTGCCGGTGAGCTGTAGCTCGTCCAGAATAATCTGCAACACCTGCTCAGCCTGCTCGGTGTTGACCTGAAAGAACGTGGTGGCATGAATGCGAAACCGCAGCCCGGCAAACACTTCTTCGATGTAGGGCACGCCGTCAATTACTAGGGTTTCGGCCCCAAAAATGGCGTTGGTCTTGTCGGGGTTGAGGTTAACACACACGCCAACGAGGTCGGGGTAACGCTCGCGCCACTCCTGGGCCTGCAATTCTATATCCTTGAGATTAGGCGCTGTGGATACCAGGGTTAGCAGCATCTGCCCAGTGCGACGGCCCACCCGCAGCGACAGGTGGCGCAGCCTGCCCTGGTGCTTGCCCTCGCTATAGATCGACCAGCCCCGCTCCTGAATGTCGCGCTTGATCTCGGCCAGTAGAGGGTTCAGGCGCTCGTCCTGCACGGGGCACTGGTTGAGGTTGACCAGCTTGTGGCTGCCCTGACGAAAGTAGCCTGCCTTGACCTGGCCTTCGGGCGATCGCCCCAGGGGGTAGGTCGCCTTGTTGCGGTAGCCCAGGGGGGCTTCAGACGCTAAAATCGGCATCACCTTGGGATTTTCAAAGCCACCTAGACGCGTAAAGGCATCGAGCACCTGCTGCTGTTTAGCCGCCAGCTGAGATGGGTAGCTGATGGACTGCCACTGACAACCGCCACACTTGTCAGCCACGATGCAGGCTGCTCGAATGCGATCGGGAGAAGGGGTCAGCAACTGCCGCACCTTGGCCCGACCAAAGGTTGGCTTGGCCTGTACCAACCGGGCCCGCACTAGGTCGCCGGGTACGGTATCGGGCACAAATACCACCCGATCCTGCCAGCGGCCAATGCCGTCACCGCTGCTACTCAGGTCAGTAATTTCCAGATCAAGGGTTTCCCCCTGTTGCCACTGGTCCATGGCCGTACTCCTGCTGTGCTTGTGCTCATCTGCCTATCGACTGTAGCAAGGGAAACGACCGATGGGGGGATCCGTGACCTAAAGAAACCCAACCCGTTAGCTAGAAAATAGAGGGAGAGCTCGGCGGTGAACGATCTAAGCCCTAGAAAGTAAAGTTTGTGGCAGCACCCTGAACCCAACGCTTTCACCTAAACCGGTCAACACAAGCGGGTTCGTACCTAATCTTCGTCGCGCAAAGCCTCTATAGTTTCAGCACTGAGTAGAGGTTTAAGCTGCGCCTGCACGGTTTCCGGTTGATTACCCCAAAGCATTTTACAAAAGGCACTTTTGCCCTGCTGGCTGGCCTGGTTAAAGACGCTAGCCAATTTTTCACAGTTGGTGGTATCGCCCATGGTGAAACCTGTCAAATGGTGATGTCAGCATACCGGCTCTGGGCCGCTGTCGCATGTCCCTTAAAAGTAAGAAATAAAATGCCGTCCCCCAAAGGAGAACGGCATTTCCAACAGCAGATGATTAGACCAACGCCTAGCTCTCGGCGGAGATCAGCTCTCGACGCTGCTCGGACTGAATAACGACCTTGCCGGTGTCGTCCACATCGACGGTGGCGGTGTCGCCATCGCCCAAACGACCCGAGAGAATCTCCTCAGCGAGGGTGTCTTCGAGCAAGCGCATAATCGCTCGACGCAGCGGCCGTGCCCCGTAGCTGGGGTTGTAGCCTTCCTCCACCAGGCGCTCCTTGAAGCGCTCAGTGACCTGGAGGTGAATGTTCTTCTCGGTAAGTCGACCGAACACCTCCTTGAGCAGGATGTCGGAGATCTCCTTGACCTCGTCTTTGGTGAGCTGACGGAAGACGATGATCTCGTCAAGGCGGTTGAGGAACTCAGGCCGGAAGTACTGCTTGAGTTCTTCGTTCACCAGGGAGCGAATGCGGTTGTACTGCGACTCGGCCTGGTCTTGCTCAAACTCGAAGCCGAGGCCACCGCCACCCTTCTCGATGACCTTAGAACCAATGTTGGAAGTCATGATCAGCAGGGTGTTCTTGAAGTCGACCGTGCGGCCTTTGGCATCGGTCAGGCGGCCGTCTTCTAGAATTTGCAGCAGCATGTTGAAGACATCGGGGTGAGCCTTCTCAATTTCGTCGAATAGCACCACAGTGTAGGGCCGACGACGCACGGCTTCGGTCAGCTGACCGCCCTCGTTGTAGCCCACATAGCCCGGAGGCGAGCCAATCAGTTTGGAAACCGTGTGGCGCTCCATAAACTCCGACATATCCAGACGAATCATGGAGTCTTCGGAGCCGAAGAAGTAAGCAGCCAGAGACTTAGCAAGCTCGGTTTTACCAACCCCAGTGGGGCCAGAGAACACAAAGCTGGCGATCGGCCGGTTGGGGTTTTTAAGGCCAACTCGAGCCCGGCGAATGGCTCGGGAAATGGCCCTTACCGCTTCGTCTTGGCCGATCAGCCGCTGGTGCAGGGTATCTTCCATGTGCAGTAGCTTCTCGGACTCGGATTCGGTAAGTTTGCTCACCGGCACCCCAGTCCAGGAGGCGACGATATGGGCGATGTCTTCTTCGCCCACCACAGGCATGTCTTCACCGCCAGCGTCTTCGTTGACCTTATTCTGGGCGATCGCCCGGATCTCGGCCTTGATCTCCATCTCGCGATCGCGCAGTTCCCCAGCTTTGTCAAAGTCCTGGGAACGCACAGCGTTGTCCTTGTCCTTGAGCACTTGGCGCAGTTCGCGATCGAGCTCCTTGGCCGCTGGAGGCAGCTGGGAGTTGAGTAGACGAACGCGGGAGCCAGCCTCGTCGATCAGGTCGATGGCCTTGTCGGGCAGGAAGCGATCGGCGATATAGCGATCCGACAGTTTAGCGGCCGCCTCTAGGGCATCGTCGGAGATCTTTAGCTTGTGGTGCTGCTCGTAGCGATCGCGCAGGCCGTGCAGGATTTCGATGGTTTCATCCACGCTGGGTTCGCCCACCATCACCGGCTGGAAGCGGCGCTCAAGGGCGGCGTCGCGCTCGATGTGCTTACGGTACTCATCTAGGGTGGTAGCCCCGATGCACTGGAGCTCACCCCGCGCTAGGGCAGGCTTTAGGATGTTGGCGGCGTCGATCGCCCCTTCGGCAGCCCCCGCCCCAATCAGGGTGTGGACTTCATCGATCACCAGGATGACATTGCCCGCGGTGCGGATCTCATCCATGATTTTTTTCAGACGCTCTTCAAACTCGCCTCGGTACTTAGTACCGGCCACTAGCAGACCGATATCGAGGGTAACCACGCGGCGGTCTTCAAGAATATCGGGCACGTCACCGTTGCCGATGCGCTGGGCCAAGCCCTCGGCGATCGCAGTTTTGCCCACGCCAGGCTCACCAATGAGCACTGGGTTGTTCTTAGTGCGGCGACCCAGAATTTGGATGACGCGCTCAATTTCCTTCTGACGACCGACCACCGGATCGAGCTTGCCATCGGCGGCCATCTGCGTCAGGTTAGAGCCAAATTCATCCAAAGTGGGGGTCTTAGTGCGCCCACCACTGCTTCCGGCAGACACCTCTGCCGTTTCACCCAGCATGCGAATCACCTGAGTGCGCACCTTAGATAGGTCAACGCCCAGATTTTCGAGAACGCGGGCCGCGACCCCCTCGCCTTCGCGGATCAACCCCAGGAGCAGGTGCTCGGTGCCAATGTAGTTGTGGCCGAGCTGACGAGCCTCTTCCAGGGAGAGTTCAAGCACACGCTTGGCTCGGGGGGTAAAAGGAATTTCAACGGCCACAAAGCCGGAGCCACGACCAATGATCTTTTCAACTTCAATGCGCGCATCCTTGAGGTTGACGCCCATTGACTTTAAGACCTTGGCGGCTACGCCCGTGCCTTCTCCAATTAACCCCAGGAGAATCTGCTCAGTACCCACAAAGTTGTGGCCGAGCCGACGAGCTTCCTCCTGAGCCAGCATGATGACCTTGATTGCTTTTTCTGTGAAGCGTTCAAACATGATGGTATTAATCACCTGGTGCGTGCCGGATAGGCAAATTCTAGCACAGCGATTTTTGTCAGTTGTGCCCTACTAAACAGGCGGTTTACCGCGCTTCCTTTAACTACTCCTTTGGGCTTAGAAATCAGTTGGGATCGCCAACTGTCAATAGATTGAGTTTGTAGAAAATGTAAATTTTCTCAACTTTAAAGGTTCGGTTTTATGTTCGGTTGAGGGGCAATTTTTTGTTTGTTATCTGCCATCCTTGCCGTCCGAGACGATGACTTACCGCACTGCGTTGCTGCTGGAGTTGATCGCGAAATTCAGCGGTTTTGAGGGATTTTCGCCACAGAATCAGGGCATCCTCGCCGTCGGCGTAGTAACGACGTCGACGGCCTAGAGTCTCAAACCCAAAGCTCTCGTAGAGAGCCAAAGCACGACTGTTGGAGGGGCGCACTTCCAGGGTGGCGCGGGTTAGGGCGCGATCGCAGGCATCTGTCAGCAGGTTCACCAGCAGCCATTTCCCCAGCCCCCGCCGCTGATATCGGGGATCGACCGCCAGCACCGTGATGTGGGCCTCATCCAAAATCGCCCAGTAGCAGCCCAAACCAAGGAGATTGGGTTCGTCACTGGGGTCTAGGCCTGATACTGGTCTGGGTCCAGCATCTTCTGAACCTGAGGCCGTTTTCAGAGCAGCCATCGACGCTGTCGATAGATCGGCCTGATTCTCCTGGATACTATGAGGTTTATGCACCAGCATCAGCAGACAGCTGTTGGGGCTATCCAGCTCACGTCCGTAGCCCTCCGCTGACCACAGCCCCCCCAGGGTGCGCTGGTCAAGGGCCACCAGGGCAGCAATGTCGTCGTGGCACGGAGCCTGGCAAGAAAGGTAGCCCACCAACTTTACGGCTTTTAATTTCTGGGGCAATAAAACTGGCACAGCCCTTAATTGTACACTGGGGGTTGGGGTCAGGGGCGCAATGGGCAAAGACTGGTTGAGTCGGGCGATCGCCAGTTCAAGGTCACAGCTGTCTCAAATCAATCCTCGAACAACGTTTTTCTGTGAGCGCAACGTCTATGGTTTCGACTTCTTCTCTGCCGGCCTCGGTCGCCGATAGCCGCCAGTACCTCCCCCCAGTCAACCCCGAAGGAACGCTGTCCCCCAACCAGCAGCTGTTGCCCCTGACCGCCACCACCACCCCAGACGACCATCTCAGCGTCGGCGGCTGCGACGTGGTGGACTTGGTCGAGCGCTTTGGCACTCCTCTATATATTCTCGACGACTACACCCTGCGCACGGCCTGCCGCCAGTATCGCCAAGGGTTTGAGCGCTACTACCCCGGCGAGGCGCTCGTGATCTACGCGTCGAAAGCCTGGAACTGCCTAGCAGTGTGTGCCATTGTCACCGATGAGGGGCTGGGTATTGACGTGGTGTCGGCGGGCGAACTGGTCACGGCCACTGGAGCTGGAGCCGATCCTGAGCGCATCTACTTCCACGGCAACAATAAGTCGTTTGAAGAGCTGACTCTGGCGGTCGAGGTGGGCTGTCGGGTAGTGGTCGATAACTGGCTCGAACTCAAGACCCTGGGCGAGATCGCCACCAAAGCGGGTAAAACCGTGCCGATTTTGCTGCGGGTTACCCCCGGCATTGAGTGTCACACCCACGAATACATTCGCACCGGCCACCTCGACAGCAAGTTTGGGTTCGATCCCGACCAGATCGAATCGGTATTTGAGTTCCTCGCGGGCCAGCCCCAGCTCCAGTGCTTGGGAGTCCATGCCCACATTGGCTCGCAGATTTTTGAGCTGAATCCCCACACCGACCTGGGGGGCGTCATGGCCCAATGGGTGGTAACGGCCCAACGCTACGGGCTCACCCTGACGGAACTGGATGTGGGCGGTGGCCTGGGCATTCGCTACACCGAAGGCGATGACCCACCGAGCATTGACACCTGGGTAAAGACCGTGTGCGAGAGCGTGATCACAGCCTGTGCAGCTCACAACATTCCTCTGCCCAAGCTGCTGTGCGAACCAGGGCGATCGCTGATTGGCTCCGCCTGTGTCACCGCCTACCGAGTCGGCAGCCAGAAGGTGATCCCCGGCCTACGCACCTACGCGGCCATCGACGGCGGCATGTCCGACAACCCCCGCCCAATTACTTACCAATCGGTGTATCGGGCGCTGGTAGCCAACCGCATGACAGCCCCCCTAGCCGAAACCGTAACCCTAGCCGGTAAGCACTGCGAGTCTGGCGATATTCTGATTAAGGATGCGGCCCTGCCCGAGCTGAAGAGTGGCGATGTGGTTACTATTGCGGGCACGGGTGCCTACAATTACAGCATGGCTTCGAACTACAATCGGGTGCCTCGGCCTGCGGCGGTGCTGGTGGCCGACGGCGATGCTGCCCTGATTATTCGCCGAGAAACCGTGGCGGATCTGCTTCGGCAAGACTGTCTGCCCGAAACCCTCAGGCCGAAAGCAAAGTCTACCTAGTCAGCTCACCGTTGCTAGTCTTGGGCAGGGTTTTGCCAGGGGGCTGTCCGGGCCAACCCATCAGCCAGCTGCTCAGACACCATCCTTGAACGCTGCATGAACTATCTCTGGGAGCAATGGCTAACAAACCTTGACCAGGTTAGGTTCGTGCTCCAGACGCTCGACATTGCGCTGGTGCTGCTACTGAGCTACGTGGTGCTCGTCATCATTGGCGAAAAGCGCACCCTGTGGATGGTGCGAGGGCTGATTTTTTTGATGCTGGCAGCGGCCCTGAGCAAGTTTCTGGGTCTAGCCCTGCTCGGCTTTGTGCTCGACAAACTGGTGATTGGCTCAGCGGTGGCCATGGCCTTTATGCTCCAGGGGGAGTTTCGGCGACTGCTGGAGCTGCTGGGCCAGGGGCGGGTATGGGAACTGCTCAGCCCATCTCGTGAGGCCATGCCTCAGCCCGACAACGTGATCGATGAAATTGTTGACGCCGTCAAGGAACTGTCCCAAAACCGCACCGGGGCACTGTTAATTCTCGAAATCGACAAGCTAATTGACGAACGAGACTTTACGGTGCCGGGGGTGCGCATCAATGCGGAAGTGTCGCGGGAACTGATTCAAACCATTTTTCAAACCAACACCCTGCTGCACGATGGGGCCATGCTGGTGCGAGGTTCGCGCATTGCGGCGGCGGGGGTAATCTTGCCAATTTCGGAGCGGGTGGCCTCGCGCCAGCTCGGCACTCGCCACCGAGCGGCGATGGGAATTACCGAACGAGTAGAGCATTGCATCTGTGTTGTGGTATCAGAAGAAACGGGCTCTATTTCGCTAGCGGAAGGCGGTATTCTAGATCGGCCTCTAACCAGCAGCCGCCTGCGCAGTATTCTGCGGTCTAAGTTTTCTAAATCGGTAGATCGCGAGGCGGTGGCACCCCAGCTCAGAAGCCTTGGTCGGCGGCTGGGCAGCCTTGGAGTTAACTTCGTACTGCGCTTGTTTCGTCTCCCCTCATCGTCTCCCCGAGAGAAAAAATGACCACCAAGCCTGTTGTTCGCTACGCCCTGCCCGCCGACCTCAAGCCCGATCGCCTACCCCAGCACGTGGCGGTCATTATGGATGGCAACGGGCGCTGGGCCAAACGCCGGGGGTTGCCACGCATCATGGGCCATCGCCGGGGAGTAGACACCCTCAAAACTCTGCTGCGCTGCTGCCGCGATTGGGGGATTGGGGCGCTGACAGCCTACGCCTTTTCGACTGAAAACTGGGGTCGCCCGGTTGAAGAGGTAGATTTTTTGATGGCGCTGTTTGAACGGGTGCTGCGCCAGGAATTGCTGGAGATGATGGAAGAGAACGTCCGCATTCGCTTTGTGGGCAACTTGGCAGCCCTGCCCCGATCGCTCCAGGGCGAGATTCATCAGGCGGTGACCCAGACCCAGGGCAACCACGGCATCGATTTTACGGTAGCCACCAACTACGGCGGTCGGCAGGAGATTGTGCAGGCCTGCCGCTCGATCGCCGAGCAGGTGCAGCGGGGCGAGCTGAACCCCAGCGATATCAGCGAGGAGCTGTTTAGCCGCCACCTCTACACCGCTGAGATTAACGACCCCGACCTGCTGATTCGCACCAGCGGCGAAATGCGCATTAGTAACTTTCTGCTGTGGCAGCTGGCCTACGCCGAGATCTATGTGACCGACACTCTGTGGCCCGACTTCGACACCTCAGAATTTCACCGGGCGATCTATGCCTACCAGCAGCGCGATCGCCGCTTTGGCAAGGTCAAGTGATAGCGTTGCCTAGGCCGTTTCAGCGCTCCCTCACGCTGAATACCTCTCTTTAGGAGGAGAGAAACTTTAGCCCAAAAAGAACTTTGATGTAGAGACGCTAGGCGCTGCCCCGTTCATGCCAAATCTAAGCCTTCAAAAATCTATGAACCTTCCTACCTGGATCACCGTCACCCGGCTGCTTGGCGTGCCCCTACTGCTGCTCCTCCTTCAGTCGCCAACGGCCGTCCAGCGGTGGTGGGCGGCGGGCATTTTTGTGGTGGCGGCAAGCACTGACTGGCTCGATGGCTACCTAGCCCGCAGGCTCAACCAGGTGACTGAGCTGGGCAAATTTTTAGACCCCCTGGTGGATAAGCTGCTGGTGCTGGCTCCCTTGCTGATGCTGGTGGGGCTAGGCCAGGTACCCGGCTGGGGCGTGTTTTTAATCGTGGCGCGGGAGATTACTATTTCTGGCTGGCGGGTCAATCCGGCCATGCAGGGGGGCGCGGTGCCGGGGGCAAACCTGTGGGGCAAGGCCAAAACCGTGGTGCAGATTGTGGCGATCGCCCTGCTCCTGGCCCCGCTACCGGCGGTGTGGGATGGGCCAGCACAGATTTGCTTTTGGGCAGCGGTGGCGCTGACCCTGGCATCAGGATTGGTATATCTGTGGCCCCAAATGCAGCCCAGCCGCAGCGCTTAAGCAGGACGGTAGGGCACAATGTCATAAAAAGTCCTGGGGTTACTTTAAGTCTCTGCCGAGTGTCTGCTAAACTAACGAAGAACTACTTCTTGGAAGCGTGGCTGAGTGGTCGAAAGCGCCTCCCTGCTAAGGAGGTAGGGGAGTAAACCTTCCCTCGTGGGTTCAAATCCCACCGCTTCCGTATTTTGAGTCTACAAAAGCAGCTGGTATGAGTGCTCATACCAGCTGCTTTTGTTTGTAAACTAGGGGCTTTTAAACATACGGGTGTACTCGAGGTTCTCTTGTACTGTAGGCTGAGAATGATGGTGCTAATGTACCCATGATTCCCAAGCACATTGCCCTCAAGAATTTTCTCAGCTATCGCAATGCCAGCCTAGACTTCAACGGGCTGCACGTGGTTTGCGTGGCAGGGCCCAACGGCGCGGGCAAGTCGTCGCTGCTAGAGGCGATCGCCTGGGCCCTCTGGGGCCAGAGCCGAGTAGCGGCCGATGACGACATCATTCACCAGGGCGAGATGGAGGCCCAGGTGACGTTTCAGTTTCACCAGGGTGACCACACCTACCGGGTGATGCGCAGCCGTCACCGCAGCCAGGGCACCAGTCTAGAGTTTCAGGTGCACACTGAGGAGGGCTGGCGGGTGCTGACCCAGCGCGGGGTGCGGGCCACTCAACTGCTGATCTGCCGCCATCTCAGGCTCGACTACGACACCTTTATTAACTCTGCCTATCTGCGCCAGGGCGGGGCGGACGAATTTATGCTGAAGCGGCCCGGCGAACGCAAACAAATTCTGGCCGATTTGCTCAAGCTGCACCAGTACGACCACTTAGCTGAGGGCGCGAAAGAGCAGGCGCGCCAGGCCAAGGCTGAGGCCGCCCTGCGTCAGACCCAGCTGGATGAACTCACCGCTGCCCTAGCTGACTACGAACCGACGCTACAGCGCCAGGCCCAACTTCAGCGGTCGCTGCACGAGATCGATCAGGCTCAGGAGCGCGATCGCCAGCAGCAGCAACAGCTTCGCACCCTTGAGCAAACCCACTACGCCTACGATCAGCAGCTTCAGATGCAGCGACAGCAGCGGCAGCACCTGACAGCTCTTTTGCACCAAACCGAAACGTCCCTGGCGGCACTGACCCGCGAGCAGCACCAGCATGACCGGCGTTTGGCCCAAGCCGCCGAAATTGAGACCGGCTTAGCTGAACTGGCGGCTTTAGAGTCGGAAGATGCCCAGCTTAACCAGCGCTTTCAACGCTACCAGGCGCTAGAGGCGCAGCGACAGAGCTTAGATGCTGAGTGGCAAGCCCAGTCGGCCGAGGCCCGCACACGCTTGGGTCAAACCCAGCTACAGCTGGCGGCATTGCAGGCCCAGATTGCCGATTTAGACGCAGCTCTGATGCAAAGCGAAGCCGTTGATGCGGCCCGCCAGCAGTTTCTCACCGCCAAAGCCCGCCTCAAACATTTAGATGCGCTTCAGCTTCAGGCTGAACCCTTGCAGCAGCGACGCCGACAGCTAGAGAGCGGGTTACAGCAGGCCCAAACCCGGCTTCAAACTCGGCTAGAAGAACTCGCCGCCGCCGCCCAGCAGCTCCAACAAGATCAGGTGAATCCGCCCCAGCTAGTAGCGACCGCCCAGGAGGTGTCGAAAACCCTGAGCTATTTGGAGCAGCGCCGAGCCTACCAGGAGCAGGTGCGCGAGAAGGGGCTAGAGCGCCGCAGCTTTATGGAGGTGCTCCAGTCTAATCAGCGCGCCTGCGAAACCCAAATTGCTCAAATCGGCCAAAAGTTAGGCATGCTAGCTCAACCGGAGGCCGTCTGCCCGCTGTGCGATCGCGCCCTCAAGCCCCGTCACCGAGCCCTGGTTGAAGGTCGCCATCGCCAGCAGCAGCAAGAACTGCAAGAAGAGATTTGGGTAATTCGCGACCAGCTGGCTGTTTCAGAGCGCGAAATTCAGGTACTGCGGCAGGAGTACCGAGCGGTCGAAGCCGAATTGGAGGCCTACGCCCCAGTACTCCAAAAGCAGGGCCAGCTCACAGCGGAGATGGCCTCCCAAGCCACCGTCCACGAGCGGCTTCAAGCCCTAGAGGCCGAGCAGCAGCGCCTGGAGCAGTCCCTAACCGAGAACCAGTACGCCCTCGACCTGCGCACGGAGCTGCACCAGATCAATAACACCCTGGCTCAGCTAGCCTACGACGATCGCGACCATGCCCTGACCCGGGGACAGGTCAATCGGCTGCGCTGGGCTGAGATTAAGCACCACGAGCTGGCTCAGGCACGACGCCGACGGCAGCAACTCGAGCGGCGGCAGCAGCAGCTTGAGGCCGACCAAACTACCCTTGAGACTGACCTGACCCAGCTCCAGGTTGGCACCCAGGGCCAGGCCTTAGCGGCGGCCCAAGCCGCCCTTGAGCAGCTCAGTTACCGCATTGACCATCATCAGCAGGTGCGCCAGGCCCTGCTAGCAGCCCAAATCTGGCGGCAGCGCCACCAAGAGCTAGAAGTAGCCCGCCAGCAGCAGCCCCAGCGACAGATTCAGATCGAGGGACTTCAAGCCCAGGAGCGGCAGCAGCGCCAGGAGCTAGAGCAGTTGAGCGCTGCGATCGCCGCCCTAGAGGAACAGCACCAGGCCCTAGCCTACGATGCGGATGCTCTAGAACAGCTAGAGCGGGCAATTGCCGCCCGTCAGCACCAGCGCGATGCCCTGCTGGCTCAGCTAGGTGCCCTTGGTCAGGCCCGCCAGCACCTCGATGATCTGCACCAGGGGCTAGCCCAAAAGCAGCAAGAACTGGCCGCCGTACGTCAGCGCCACCGGGTCTACCAAGAACTGGCCCAAGCCTTTGGTCACAACGGCATTCAGGCGCTGATGATCGAAAACCTGCTGCCCCAGCTAGAGGCCGAAACCAACAACCTGCTGGGCCGCCTCAGTGCTCACCAGCTCCACGTGCAGTTCGCCACCCAGCGGGCCACCAAGCGGGGCCAAGGGGTGATCGACACGCTGGATATTTTAATTGCCGACTCCCGGGGCACCCGCCCCTACGAAACCTACTCGGGTGGGGAGGCGTTTCGGGTTAACTTTGCCCTCCGGCTAGCCCTGGCCCGGCTGCTAGCCCAGCGATCGGGGCGGGCGCTCCAGCTGCTGATCATCGATGAGGGCTTTGGCACCCAGGATCAGCAGGGGTGCGATCGCCTAATTGCGGCCATCAACGCGATCGCTGCCGACTTTGCCTGCATTCTTACCGTTACCCACATTCCCCACTTTCGAGCGGCCTTTCAAACCCGCATCGATGTGACGAAGACCCCCCAAGGATCGCAGCTTTCTCTGTCTGCTTAGAACCAGCCCCAGATTCTGTAAACCTTTGAGTAGCTTCTCAGAGTTTTATTAACATTCTTTTTAGATTTTAAGAATTTCCCCTGTGGCTACCTCAGAAATATGTCTTCTGGAATGCAATACACCCTAGTCAATCGCTTTAATCTAAAGGGTGAAAGCCTGCGGGATCAAGGCGGGCTGAGTATTAATGACCATTCACGACTTCCTTCATAAATGTTACAGTTGTTTACATATTCCATTAATAACCTTTTACCTATGAGCTTTGTTGGACCCCTTTTAGAAGTTGGTATTGCTGCCGTCGCTGCTGGCCTCATTCTCAAGCGTCAGGCTGAGGAAGCGGCTCTAGAGTCTGAGCCCATTCCGGTGCCAGTGCGCGATCGCCGCTAGGTCACGGGCCCTCCGTCATCTCTGCGCCAGACAACTATTGCTTTCCTGGGCTTTGAGCCCTGCCGTTCCCCGTCGCTCTCTCCTCACTGTGCCGCTATGAGAACTGTGCAAAATTCCACCGACCTGGTTCGCACTTACCTAAAAGAAATTGGTAAGGTGCCTCTGCTCACCCATGAAGAAGAAATCGTGTTGGGTAAGCAGGTGCAAAAGCTGTCGGCCCTAGAGGCCAAGCGACATGACTTAGAAGAGACAGCAGGCCATGGGTTGACCCTAGAACAGTGGGCCAATGCCGTCGAGATGCCCCTACCTGATCTCAAAGCGATCGTGCGCGACGGTAACCTAGCCAAGCGCAAAATGGTAGAAGCCAACCTGCGCCTCGTAGTATCAGTGGCCAAGAAATATATCAAGCGCAACGTTGATCTGCTTGACCTGATTCAGGAAGGCACCATTGGTATGCAGCGCGGGGTGGAAAAGTTTGACCCCACTAAAGGCTATCGTTTCTCTACCTACGCCTACTGGTGGATTCGCCAGGCGATCACTCGCGCCATCGCTGAGAAAAGCCGCACTATTCGCCTGCCCATTCACATCACCGAAAAGCTCAACAAGCTGAAGAAAGCCCAGCGCACTCTGTCTCAGCGCTACGGTCGAGCGGCCACGGTAGCTGAGCTAGCCATCGAGTGCGATCTGACCGCCAAGCAGGTGCGCGACTACATGGAAAAGTCTCGCCAGCCCCTCTCCCTGGACCTCAAGGTGGGAGACAACCAGGACACCGAACTGGGTGAACTGCTTGAAGATGACGGCCCTTCGCCAGAAGACTTCGCTACCCAGGTTTCACTGCGCCAGGATCTAGAGCGGCTGATGGGCGATCTGACTCCCCAACAGCGAGAGGTGCTTTCCCTCCGCTTCGGGTTGTCCGACGGCAAAACCATGACCTTGGCCAAGATTGGTGATCTGCTCTCCATTAGCCGTGAGCGAGTGCGCCAAATTGAGCGGGAAGCCCTGACCAAGCTGCGCAAGCGCCAGTCTGACATTCGCGAGTACCTAGCCAGCTAGAGCAACTGCGCTTTCTGCGGGGTTGCAACGCGATCACATTGAACCCATAGCCCGAGGGAATTTTCCTTCGGGCTATCTTTTTGGCTTTGAGCAGAGCGCTGTTTCACAAGTAGGAGATTCTTCTCGTCAAGTTTGACAACCGTAGCCCAATTGACCAAACCGGGGAAATCCCGCATTCTAGAGTGGTTCTAGCTAGATTCGCCCCAACTGAGGAGTCCCCATGAGCTATCGCATGGACCGCCGTGCCTATGCCGAAACCTTTGGCCCGACGGTAGGCGATCGCGTTCGCTTAGCCGACACCGAGCTCATCATTGAAGTTGAGCAAGACTTCACCACCTACGGGGACGAGGTGAAATTTGGCGGCGGCAAGGTAATTCGCGACGGCATGGGGCAGTCGCCGATCGGGCGCGACGCGGGCGCGGTAGATATGGTGATCACCAACGCCCTAATTTTGGACTGGTGGGGCATTGTCAAAGCTGACATCGGCATTAAAGACGGCAAAATCGACAAAATCGGTAAGGCGGGCAACCCCTACATTCAAGACAATGTCGACATCATTATTGGCCCCGGAACCGAGGTAGTGGCTGGGGAAGGCATGATCGTCACCGCCGGGGGCATTGACAGCCACATTCACTTCATCTGTCCTCAGCAGATCGACACTGCGATCGCCTCTGGCATCACCACCATGATCGGCGGCGGCACTGGCCCAGCCACCGGCACCAACGCCACCACCTGCACCCCCGGCGCTTGGAACATTTGGCGCATGCTGCAAGCCGCCGACGCCTTTCCCATGAACCTAGGCTTTTTGGGCAAGGGCAACAGTGCTCAGCCGGAAGGATTGGTGGAACAGGTGAAAGCGGGTGCTATGGGCCTCAAGCTTCACGAAGACTGGGGTACAACCCCTGCCACCATCGATACCTGTCTTGGAGTAGCTGACGAGTACGATGTCCAGGTTGCCATCCACTCCGACACCCTCAACGAAGCGGGCTTTGTAGAAGACACCATCGCCGCCTTCAAAAGTCGGGTGATTCACACCTACCACACCGAAGGAGCTGGCGGCGGCCACGCGCCGGACATCATCAAGGTGTGCGGTGAAGCCAACGTGCTGCCGTCATCGACCAACCCCACCCGGCCTTACACCCGCAACACTCTTGACGAACACCTCGACATGCTGATGGTGTGCCACCACCTTAGTCCCAGCATTCCCGAAGATATCGCCTTTGCTGAGTCGCGCATTCGCCGCGAAACCATTGCGGCGGAAGATATCCTCCACGACCTGGGTGCCTTCAGCATGATCTCCTCCGACTCCCAGGCCATGGGTCGAGTGGGAGAAGTGGTGATTCGCACCTGGCAAACCGCCCACAAAATGAAGGTACAGCGCGGGCCACTAGCCGAGGATTCTGAGCGCAGCGACAACCACCGGGCCAAGCGCTACGTGGCCAAATACACGATCAACCCCGCCATTACCCATGGTATTGCCAACTATGTAGGTTCCATCGAAGCGGGCAAATTGGCCGATATTTGCCTGTGGCGGCCCGCCTTTTTTGGGGTGAAGCCTGAGATTGTGATCAAGGGCGGCTTGATCGCTTGGGCGCAGATGGGTGATGCCAACGCCAGCATTCCGACACCGCAGCCGGTGCATATGCGCCCCATGTTTGGGAGTTTCGGGGGAGCGATCGCCGCCACCTCCCTCAGCTTTATTTCCCAAGCTGCAATGGATCTGGGCATCCCTGAACACATTGGTCTCGCCAAATCCACCGCTGCTGTGGCTAACTGCCGCAGCCTCAGCAAGGCCGACATGAAGCTCAACGACTACCAGCCCCACATGGAGGTCAACGTCGAAACCTACGAAGTGCGGGCCGATGGCGAATTGCTGACCTGTGAACCGGCCGATGTCTTGCCTATGGCCCAGCGATACTTCTTGTTTTAATTCCGTTGAAGCAAGAAAAGTTCTATGGATTGAGCCAGGGTTGGCAAGTAGCTGTTAACTATAAGGGCAGGCGATCGTTCAATCAAAAAACGTCAGTAGTAAGCCAAAAATTTGTTGGAAGACGTCTACAATGGCCTAGATGTCCAAGCTAGAGCAGCGGCAAAATCGAAGCCATATCTAGACTGTTGAGGCAGAGCAAACGATAGCCAGCAGTAAGTCACTAAGGCCATCAGTTAGCTGGGCAGGTTGGATCGAAACATTAGGTGACAGAACGTTGTCTAAAACCGGTGTCGACGGTTGGTGCTGAAGCTAGAACGCACTCCTAAATGACAACGAGATCGTCTGTTGCACCCTAAAATGCCTCAGCAATCGGTTTTGAACTACTACACAAGTTTCTGAAGACAGAAATAACATGCGGTTACCATAATATTGTTGCGAATGTCCTTGACCGGTGGCAGATTTTCAATTGTCCACAGTACAATAAAATGGTACTGAAACCTTTGTTTCAGTTCACTCCTCACACCACACCCCGCCCAGGCCTTTGGTCTGGGCGGTTCCTTATTTAAAGCACCTTTGGCTTGAAAACGCGGGAATCCGGCCAGTTTAGATGAGTTAGCGCCCATCCCCTCGGTAGATATTGACCACTCACCTAAGAAGCTGGGGATTGGCTATGATAAGATTGCGTGTGGTTAATAACGGCAAGGAACACAAGGCATGGCAGCCGCTCAGGTAACAGACTCTACGTTTAAGCAAGAAGTTCTTGAAAGCACCGTTCCCGTACTGGTTGATTTCTGGGCTCCCTGGTGTGGCCCTTGCCGTATGGTGGCTCCGGTAGTCGAAGAAATTTCTGAGCAATACGACGGCCAAATTAAGGTCGTTAAGGTCAATACCGACGAGAATCCGAGCGTGGCTAGCCAGTACGGTATTCGCAGTATCCCCACCCTGATGATCTTCAAAGAAGGGCAGCGGGTTGACATGGTAGTGGGCGCCGTACCCAAGACCACCCTAGCAAACACTCTTGAAAAGTATCTCTAGGCCACTTTTCTCTGCCTAGATCTGCTCAAGATTAGCCACACGGTGTGACGGAGGCGATCGCTTCAACCTTTGCACTAAGCGTCAGCGAAGGCACATCGTCCAGGTTTAGTCACTAGCTTATTAACATTTACACAGCCCTCTAGCGTTAGTTAGTCTCTCGCTAGAGGGTTTTTGCACGGCAGGGGGCAAAATTGTCGTTAGAATGGGGTGCTACCTCTATGGACCCAACAGCGTATGGTTGCGCTTCCCTCAAATCTACCCTCTAGCGTTCAGGCCGATTTGGCCGCGGTGTTTGAGCAATTGCATCACCTAGAGCATGGCAAGATCATTCGCCAGGTGCTAGAGACCATTCTACGCATGATGGGGCGGGAGGCAGACCGACTCGACTGGAAGATTCTAAATTCCGCCCTGCTGGATATGGAGCAGGGATTTCAGGTCTTTTACCCTTACCGGCATACCCGCAAAATTACTATCTTTGGTTCGGCTCGGACGGGGGCGATCAGCCCCGATTATCAGCTGGCCGAGAAGTTTGCTAAGCAGATAACCGAGCTGGGCTTTATGGTCATGACCGGTGCCGGGGGCGGCATCATGGAGGCGGGTAACGCTGGGGCTGGCGCAGAGCAATCCTTTGGATTAAACATTCAGCTACCTTTTGAGCAGGGCGCTAACCCGGTAATGGAGGGCGACCCTAAACTGATCAACTTCAAGTATTTCTTTACCCGCAAGCTGTTTTTCCTGCGCGAAAGTGATGCTCTGGTGCTGTTTCCGGGAGGGTTTGGCACCCAAGATGAAGCCTTTGAGTCGCTGACGCTCATTCAGACTGGTAAGGCCGACCCAATGCCCATCGTCATGGTCGATCATCCTGGCGGTAATTACTGGCAGGGGTGGGACAACTACATTCGCGAGCATCTGCTGAGCCGAGGGTTAATCAGCCCCGACGACCCCAGCTTGTACACCATTACCGACAACGTCGATGACGCCTGCCACGCGATCAGCAGTTTTTATCGGGTATATCATTCCTGCCGCTATACCAGCGATCGCCTCGTCATTCGCCTCAAGAGCGATCTGCCCGAGGGCGCCGTCGACCTGCTCAATCAGGAATTTGGCGACATTCTGGCCAAGGGAACGATTGAAAAGTCTGCCGCCCTGCCCGAGGAGCAGAAAGACGAAACCATCGCTTTGCCCCGGTTGGTGATGCATTTCAACAACCGCGACTTTGGCCGGCTGCACCAGTTGATCTGGCGGCTCAACGATCTGGGCGACCATCGCCCCGAGGCTCAGCACCCCGAGCAGAAGTAGGTGATTTAGGTGGATGGGTAGATGGGTGGATGGGTAGGCGGGTGGTCATGCCTTCCGCAATCTAGAGCGTTTCCGCGCCTGTAATCTTTCACTCCTGTACTTGCCTACTCACTTACCCACTACCCACCGACTCTCAATGAACCAAGTTCAAGCGTTTTTAGAGCAGCTTTACCACGAGTTTAAGGGAGTTTCTGAGGGTCGAGTAGCGTCTTATATTCCTGAGCTGGCGCGGGCTAACCCCGGCTGGTTCGGCATTAGCATTGTCACCCTCGACGGCCGCGCCTACGAGGTGGGGGATGTGGCGCAGAAATTTACCATTCAATCGATTTCAAAGGTGTTTGTCTACGCCATGGCCCTGGAGGACTATGGCCGTGAAAAACTGCTCAAAAAAGTGGGAGTAGAGCCCACTGGGGATCCGTTCAATTCCCTAATTCGGCTGGATGAGGACTCTAAGCGCCCGGATAACCCAATGGTGAATGCGGGGGCGATCGCCACCACCGGCCTGATCCCCGGCAAAGACCCCGCAGAACGCCTCAACCGACTGCTGGCCATGTTTCAGCGCTAGGTTGGCGACGAGGTATTTGTCGATGTATCTACCTTCATGTCGGAGCGATCGACCGGGCACCGCAATCGGGCTATGGCTCACCTGATGCTCAACTTTGGCATGATCGACCAGCCGATCGATGAAGCGCTTGACCTGTACTTTCAGCAGTGTGCGGTGCTGGTTACAGCCCATGACTTGGCAGTGATGGCCGCGACCCTGGCCAATCAGGGCATTAACCCCGTCACCGGGCATCGGGCGGTGGGGGCTGAGCACGTGCGTGACATTCTCAGCGTTATGTACACCTGCGGCATGTATAACTTCGCTGGGGAGTGGGCCTTTCGGGTTGGTATTCCGGCCAAGAGTGGGGTTTCAGGTGGCATTCTCGCCGTCGTGCCCAACCAGGCTGGTATCGCCGTATTTTCGCCGCCCCTCGACAGTCGCGGCAACAGCGTGCGTGGGCTCAAAGTATTTGAGGCCCTATCGCGAGAATACGGGTTTCATCTGTTTGACCTGTCCCTTGGCCACTGCCGCTTTTCTCAGGCTGTGCAACCCCCAGATGCCGTGGCCCTAGATGCTTAGTCCCCTGCTTGCTCACACCAGGGATAGCTCTGGCTTTTGACCAGGCTGCACCAGGCTAGGCCGTTCTGCGGCGGGTTTGGTGACAAATTCCACCACTTTGCCCAGATCCTTGAACATTTTGCTTTCAATGTCGCGGCGGTAGGCCTCGACGACTGAGGTGGCGCGGAAGTAGCGCACGGCATCGGTGAGATAGCGCACGTGGCGTTCTTCGTCGTGCAGCACTGACTGAAGCGCGGCCCGAGTGGCGGTGAGATGGTCGGGTAGGGCCTTGAGAATGCAGCGAAAGCCCCTTACCCCCAGTTCTTCGGCTAGCAGCACGCTGGCCAACAGGTGGGGCAAGGGGGCCACCGCTAAATCGTCGACCTGGTGATAGCGCCGCATGGAGGACTCGCCCACACTGGAGAGCGACTGCTGGGCAGCTTTGCTGTCTAAGTCGATAAAGTAGCCCTCGCGTTCAACAGCTTTAGTAAAGATCTGAGCGTGACGCACCTCGTCGCTAACGTGGCGCTGCATCTGCTCATCAAGCCAGAGAGGAATCTCGGCTGCTTTGGCAGAGCGAATATGGGCGACGGTGCGGCTACCTTCAGCCTCTTGCAGCGCTAGGGAGGCAAACAGGTGGGGCCGCCGCTGGGGGTTAGCGGTGCTCTGGCTATAGTAAATAGCGCTAAAGCCGATAAATAAATAGTGCTGGAGCATGGCGAGGAGAAGTTGAGGTCACGGATCCTGTTGGCTATTGTAGAAACTTCTAACTGTTTGTGCCGTCTGACCAACCCGTTCAACGCGTGAAGCCGCAGTGACCTAAGTGACTACGGCTTCACGCGTTGTTGAGAACAAATTTCAGAGGAAATAATCCCGGTTTACCTCATTAGGCCAGTGGAGTTGATGGCCTAACGGATCTATTCCCTAAGCCAAATCATCGTCCTCTTCAAGGCCGGCGCTCACGGTCGCGACCGGAGACAGGGGTTCATCGGGAATCGTGGGCTCAACTGGAGCCGGCGGACCGCTGGGGGTAGGAGGTTCAACCGGGGTCGGAGGCTCAACGGGGGTGGGAAATGGAGGTGTTACGGGAGGGGCAGGAACAGGCGAAATGGCGGGCTGCGGCTCCGGTTCTGGAATGCCCAGCTGCTGACGGGCCTGGGCTAGCAAATAAGACGTGCTTGACTGCACGGTATCGAGTAGCGCCTGACCAGTAGAGGTCATCGATTGGGCGTCGGTGCTGGAGTCCTTTTCGCTGAGGCCGATGTACCAGGCGCGGGTGCTGCGCCCTAGGCCAACCCCAGTACGGTAAAACCATTCGGCCCCCACAAAGGCTAGGCAAACAACTAGCCACAGCAGCAGGCCCACTTCACGCAGAATATCCCAGGTGCGGGCAAGGGCTTTCTTGTAGATGTCGCCCGTGTCGGTGGAAAATAATAGCTGGCTAACAGTATTGGCCTGCTCTTTGATCGTATCCATAGGTGTAACTCTCCAATAGCTGGGCACGGTTGGGGTAATGATGGCCCTCTGCTGACATAGTAGGTGTGGAGTCTATGGGGTAGCTATGGCAGGGTTAGCCCCAGACCAAGCTGGGCCATTATGCCCCCTCGCTCCAAATTTTTTTCAGCACCTGGTCGGGGGTAATGTCGGCCAGGGTACCGGTGGAGGAGGTTAAGGCAACCAGACGATCTTCGCCTGCGATGGCCTGGACGCCGCTATTGCCAGAGAATAGCCCCAGGGTGTAGACGTTGAGGGCGATCGCCAGCGCTAGGGGATATCCCTCTACCGCTACTAATAGGTTAGCGGCGGCGATTAATGCTGCCGTCTGTCCTGGGGTTTCAGGTCGCAAAACCTTAAGATTGGGCAGGGCGCTGGCGATCGCAACGGTTTGGGGAGCCGCATCGTCAGTTTGCAGCAGGGCCAGAGGCATGTCAGGCTGGCGCTGCTGAAAATCTTTGAGAATAGCGATCCAGCTTTCGGTGGGGTAGGTAGTGCCGCTGGCCGTGGCACCGGGGTACACCAGCACATAGCCATTCGTGAGCCCGTTGCTCTGGCGCAGATTGTCTACGGCGGTCAAGTCTTTGCGGGGAACATTCACGGAGAGGGCAGGCGGGGTATCGGTGATGTTGATCAGCTTGAGCAGATCACCGTAGTGGGCCGCCTCAGCGGAGCGGGGTACCGTTGCCGTCATTAGCAGATCGTTGGCAGACCCACCGTAACCCAGGCGAGTAGGCACGCCACTTAGCCACAGCAGCAGGGCAATAGACCAGGAGTCGGTCAGGGTGAGGGCAACGTCGAACTCGCGATCGCGCACAATCCCTAACAGGTTGGCCCAGTCGGCAGGGCTGTTGCTGGCCTCAAAGTTGTAGGGCACAACTTCGTCAACCCCCTTAGAGAGCTGATAAATAGCCGTAGCGCTGGGGGCCGCAACTACTGATACCTCAGCATTTTCGAAGCTATCCTTGATCTGATTGATGACCGGAAAGAAGCTCAGCTGCGTCTCCGTTTCTCCTGGAACAAGAGCCAGTACCCGCATATGTTACGTCCATGCCTGTTCGCAAGTATTGTAGTGGAACCTGGCCAAGGTTTAGGGGATATGTGACCTACAAAATGAATTAAATTTCACCCTAGGGGATAAAAATTTCCCAATTTGCCCAGCCCATTATGGTTTTGCCCTGTGTCTATGTCCCCCGTTCATGTACTGATCCCCGCCGCCGGCAGCGGTCGTCGCATGGGGGCCGATCGCAACAAAGTGCTCCTTGATCTGCTCGGTCAACCGATCATCGCCTGGACGCTAAAGGCCGCCGCTCAAGCCGAGGCTGTGGTTTGGATCGGGGTAATTTGCCAGGTGGGCGATCGCCCTACCCTAGAAACCATTGCCAAGTCGCTGAACCTGTCCAAGCCAGTGGTCTTGATCGATGGCGGCACGACTCGTCAGGAGTCGGTCTACAACGGACTGCAAGCGCTGCCCACCGAAGCCACCCACGTGCTGATTCACGACGGAGCCCGCTGCCTAGCCACCCCAGACTTGTTTGATCGCTGCGCCGCGGCCCTAGACACCTGCCCCGGTTTAGTGGCGGCGGTGCCCGTCAAAGACACGATCAAAGTTGTAGATGCCAACCAGCGAGTTGAGACTACCCCCGATCGCCAGCAGCTATGGGCCGCTCAAACCCCCCAGGGCTTTGATGTGGCTTTGTTGAAGCAGTGCCATCAGCAGGGCATTGAGCAAGGCTGGAGCGTCACCGACGATGCTGCTCTGTTCGAAAAATGCGATCTGTCGGTGCAGGTAGTTTCCGGCGAAGAGACCAACCTCAAGGTGACGACGCCGATGGATTTGGCGATCGCAGAATTCATACTAAAACAGCGCTTGGGTTAGCCGAGAGGCCTCCCCAAGCGCTGCTTCTAGATCCCAAGGTTTTGGTTCTAGAGGTCGCCGCCGCGCAAAAACAGCAGAAACACAATCGCTGGGCCAGCGATGACGATCATGGCAAGCATGGTCAACTGGGCAATAAGCTCAAAATTAATGCTGCTCAAAAAACCACTCAGAAAGCTCATGAGACCTCCCAACACAAGGCGACTGGACTGATATAAACTTCATTACAATCCCAGAAGTGGAGTTTTGCCTGTAGAAAAGCTACAGACCCCGCTCTGGACTTGGCGTAAAGCTTGCTTATCGGAGCTTATTTTACCTGCTAACGCTGCCCTCATTTTAGATAACTTAACAAAATTCTAAGGCAGCACCGCTTGCCTTCCCAACGCTAGGCCTGAGACGGCCGAAGGAAATTCAATGGCCACCTGGCAATGTGTGAAATCCTGCGGGGCCTGCTGCTTCTTGGCCCCCAACGAACGCCCCGACCTCGACTCCTATCTCGAACCCGACCAGCTAGCGCTGTATCTGAGCATGGTGGGCGAAGACGGCTGGTGCATTCATTACGATGCGGGCGATCGCCTCTGCACCATCTACTCCGACCGACCGAGCTTTTGCCGAGTTACCTTTAGCACCTTCGAAACCATGTTTGGCGTTGAGGCCGATGAGCTCGACGACTTTGCCATCGACTGCTGCCAGGAGCATATTGCCGACATCTACAGCGAAGCCAGCCCAGAGATGGAGCGGTTCAATCAAGCGGTGGGGGTAGAGGAGTGAGCAGGTAGGGGTAAGAAAGGTGAGGAAGATAGGGGAGTGAGGAAGATGACGAAGGAGGGCAACCTAAGGGGGCTGGGGTTGCGGTTTGGTTGACTCTTGCAGATAATGAAAGCATTATGAAATCTCTGGCAGTACTCAACGGTCTCGGCGTTGCTCTGTGCCCAGCCTTGTTGACCGCTTAGTTAACCTGCCTTTTACCCTATTGTGTCTATCTCTAGCTCTCTTCCCCCCTCTGCTACCGCCGTCGAAGCCAAGTCTTCCACCTTGAGTCGAGCGGCCTTTTGGCGGGTTTTTGGCTCCACGTTTATCACTATTTTTTTGGCTGAGCTGGGTGACAAAACCCAGGTGACTACACTGCTTATGAGCGCCCAGTCTCAGGCGCCCTGGATCGTTTTTTTAGGTGCTGGCACCGCCTTGATCACCACCAGCCTAATGGGCGTACTGCTAGGGCAGTGGCTAGCCCGCCGCGTTTCCCCTGCCACCCTAGACACCGCCGCTGGCACCATGCTCATCGGCATCACCGTCTGCCTCCTCTGGGACATCGTCCACCTGTAGTCTTTGTCGTGGTCTAGAGTCCCAGGCTGTCTCTAACCCCTACCCATCCACCCCCTCACCTCCCCATGGATTGGAACCTTCTTGCTGTCAGCTTTACCGCCGTGTTCATCTCAGAGCTGGGGGATAAAAGCCAGCTGGCGGCGATCGCCCTCGGAGGCAGCTCAAAGTCTCCCCGTGCCGTGTTCCTAGGCACCGCCGCCGCTCTGCTGCTGGCCAGCTTGCTGGGGGTAATTGTGGGAGAAGGCACTGCCCAAATTTTGCCAGAACGATCGGTCAAAGCCGTTGCCGCCGTTGGGTTTGCCCTGCTGGCCGTCAAGCTGCTGTGGCCCGCAGCCAGCGACGATTAAAAGGGGTTAAAACTCAATCTGGTCAATCACCCCTCGCAGGGTCTGAGCTGAGTGCTGAAGCAGCTCCTCCTCATGGGGACTGAGCAGCATATTCAATCGGCGGCTCACCCCCGTGCGCCCCACCACCGCAGGCACACTCAGACACAGGTCTTGAACGCCAAAGATTTCGTCGACCACGCAGCTTACCGTCAGTACTCGGTTTTGGTCGCGCACAATCGACTGCACAATCTGAGTCACCGCCAGACCGACCGCGTAGTTGGTGTATCCTTTGCGGCGGATGATCTCGTAGGCAGCGTTTTTGGTCTGCTGAAAGATCTCATCCATGGCTTGGCGATCGCCATCGGCCATACCGTGGTCGTAGAGGGGAGTGCCGCAGACATTGGCCTGGCTCCAAAACGGCACCTCGCTGTCGCCGTGTTCGCCAATGATGTAGGCATGCAGGCTGCGCGGGTCAATGCCCAAACGACGCGATAGCAAATACCGAAACCGGCCCGTGTCCAGCACTGTGCCGGAGCCAAATACCCGAGACTTGGGCAGCCCCGACAGCTTCCAGGCGGCGTAGGTGAGAACGTCTACAGGGTTAGACACTACCAGCAAAATGGCTTCAGGGCAGTGGGCAACAATATCGGGAATTAGCTTTTTGAGAATTTCGACGTTTTTTTGCACCAGATCCAGGCGAGTTTCGCCCTCTTTTTGGGCGGCACCAGCGGTGATCACTACCACGTCGGCCCCAGCGGCATCAGCCATGGTGCCGGCCTTAATCAGCGTCGGCTCGACGAAGGACATGCCCTGCTCTAGATCCATCACCTCGCCAAGCAGCTTGTCCTGGTTGATGTCCACCAGCACCATTTCGTCCAGCACGTTTTGGATCATCATGGCGTAGGCGCAGGCCAACCCCACCTGACCGGCTCCCACAATCACCCCCTTCAAGGGTCGTAGCGGATCAGTTTGCAGGTCGGTCAGCGGATTGGAGGTAAAAAGGCTATCAAACATAGGAAGGACATCCTGGTTTACAGGCCAATGCCTTTAATAAACCACGGTCTAATCAGATTGTCCTGTCCTCGGCCCTTCACCTCGATGGCATTTGGCGACAACCAGGTCGTTAGGACGGTACAACGGGCTGCGATACGGCGTTACCTTGCCGAGCACTGACCAGGCTTTCTAAACGAGTCTTGAGATCTTTGGTGAGCTCAGCGGCCCCGGCCTTTAGCACTTCGGGAGCATCCTCCCCTCGGAGATAGGCCTGTACCGGCAGCGGTGCGCCAATGTGAATTTGAGCCGGGCTACGCCAGCCTGGATAGGCCGCGCCATAGCAAATGTCTACCGGCAGCACCTGCACGCCCAGCCCAGTTCTGGCGGCCTCGGCCTGCACCGCCAATCTAGCCAGACCAGGCTTGAGGCCGTGGATTTTGTCCTCTCGACGAATGCCCCCTTCGGGATAGATCACCAGCATTTCGCCCTCTAGCAGCAGCTCGATGCCGTGGCGCAGGCTGGCTACCGTGGGCCGCCGCACATTGACCGCGAACCCCCCTAAGCGACGAATAAACCATCCCTGGAGGCCTTTAACCTCGTCAGCGGTGACCATGAAGCGCAGGTCGCGGCCTGTAATGTCTCGGCCGGCGGCGTAGGGCAGCAAAATCGAGTCCCAGCGGGCTCGGTGGGTAGGGGCCAAAATGACTGGCCCGACCGTGGGCACATGGTGCTGCCCCGTAATAGTGATAGGGCCAAAGTAGGCGGGCACCACCAGGTGGCGGCCCAGAAAATAGGCTAGGGGAGTCAGCACTGGCGAGCAGCGCGATTGGGCAGGGGCGATCGCCCCACCCCTAACCAACCCAGCCGACGATTCAGGAAGTTCAGAGGATTTCATAGGAAGGCGTAATACAGGAGCCATGATCAGCTAAATCCCAATAGTGCCGATGTTAGGCCTTCCCAGTATGCCCGTCGCTAGCTACCACACAGCCTGCGATCGGAAACAAAACGGGTCTGACCCTGGTCTACATGCTTTAAACTACAGCCCTTGCCAGAGGACGCAACCCGGCTCAGGACAGTTCAGTCGGTGTCATGGTGAGCGGGGGGCGGCGCTGCTCTTGGCGGCGCTGCTGAAACCACTGCTGAAGCTGCTGACGACACGGTTCGGCCAAAATGCCGGCCACCACCCTCAGCCGATGGTTAGAGGCGGGGCCATCAGGCAGATTTAGCACCGATCGCACCGCTCCCGATTTGGGGTCGGGGGTACCGTATACCAATTGCCCTAAGCGGCTTAAAACAATTGCCCCAGCACACATTGGGCAGGGCTCCAGCGTGACGTAGAGCGTGCAGTCGTTGAGATGCCAGTTGCCCAACTGGCGTGCGGCCTCCCGCAACGCCAGCACCTCGGCATGGGCAGTGGGGTCTTGATCTTGCTCCCGCCGATTGCCCACCTCCGCCAGCACCTTATCCCCAGGGCCAACCACTACGGCTCCCACCGGCACATCCCCCGCAGCTCCGGCGGTCTCGGCCAGTTCTAGGGCCCGCAGCATCCAGCGGTGATGCAGAACAGTTTCATCAGCCAGGTCATAGGGGGGCATGCCATGGGCAGGCAGGTCATAGGGCATGGTAGGTCACTCAAGCAACCACAACAGGATTTAGCCTACCCATAGTAGATCAGAGCATTCTTCAAGCATTAATTTCCCAAAGTAAACCCCCTTTGTAGACCTAGGGCCGACGAAGGGGGTGAGATGTTGTAACGCAATACTGTCTGTAGCTTTGGAGCTCAGGCCAGATGACGTGACCTCGCTGAATCCAAGGTTTAGATATAGGCCGAAATATCTTCGCCGCATTCGTCGGCTAGGTAACAAAGGGCCCGAAATCGCAGCTCGACCAATTCGTTGTAGAGGGGGTTGAGCTTGCACAGGGGCGGAATGTGAGCAACCGAGCGACCCAGCACCACAATGTCGCGCTCAAAGGGGCACTGGGCGGGGATCAACTCTGCCACCTTACGGGCGCGGCGGGGGGTCTCGACCCGCAGGCGGCTAACCCACTGGCGCAGCGGACGAAATAAGTCTAGGGGTAGGGCTTGACCCGGAGCGTGCAGCCCGTGATGGAGGGAAGATAGAAAGCAATTCATGGTTAAACCTCTCGCAAGTCCAACAATTGAGACTGTCTGAGAAACGATCGAGCACTGAGTCTGGACTTGGTATGGAAACTCAATACTGGGTGGAGCGAACATAGAACCCACTTAGACATTGGTGAGCCTTCTGCTTAAGCTAAAGAATTCCCTTAGCTATCAGGTAAAGTATCAGCAAAGGTCATTGGATTTCCACTAAAGCTCCGATAAAGAGTTACTTCAACAGGGTCAATGGCAATTCCGGAAAGGACTGTGAAATATGGAGTACAGGTTGTTTTAGGAGCAAAAATAGCGCATTAAAATCGAGTAGTTCTACTGAAGTGACCTGTGTTTAATTATTTCCGGTGAAGGTGTTTTTTGCGTGAATGCCATGACACTTTTGCAATTGGGTATACCGTCTCTTCCCCTCTCCATGCAGCTCATTTTTCTGTATAGGACACTACCTAATCTGATACCATCGGCGATGAACTTTTGAGGCGCTCAGCCATGGCCAAATATGTGATGTGGGGCAGCTATTGTGAGGATGTGCTTGAAAAGCGGGCTCCCTTTCGAGCGGCGCATCTTCAGGGATTGCAGCAGCAAAAAGACGACGGCCTGTTGGTAGCCCTAGGCCCAACCACTGACAACACCAAGGTGTTCGGCATTTACGAGGCTGAAAGCGAGGCTGCTGTGCGGCAGTTGGTGGAGGGCGACCCCTACTGGCAAAACGGCGTTTGGACGGAGTACGAGGTCTATGCTTGGAACCAGGTGTTTTAGGCGTGCCAGGGTTTTCAACGGCCTTGGCTACACTGGCGGCCATTTCCCATTAAAATGACCTCGTTCGGGTTCATCGACCAGGGCATAGTTCCCCGTAATGTCTTCAGTGAGGTGCCGTGGCTAAGTTAGCTCCTACCCAAATCGAGCAGCTCCAAAGTATCGGGGCGTACCTACGCCAGGTGCGTCAAGAGCAAGGGCTGGCCATCGACATGCTGGCCAATCAAATTTTTATCCGCCCAGCTCTATTGAAGGCATTGGAATCGGGGCATGATGCTGAGCTACCTGAGCCGGTATTTATTCAAGGATTCATTCGTCGCTATGCTGAAGCTTTAGGGCTCGATGGTCAAACCATTGCCCAAGAGTTTCGGGTCACGCCGGTGAATGTACTACCGACCCCAGAGCTGCTCGAACGGGCCGACACAAACGGCACTGGGGCACTGAAACCTCACACAAACGGCACTGGGGCACTGAAACCTCCTAGCCATAGCCCTCAGCCGAGCGATCGCACCCCTAAGGCAGCGTCTAGCCCAGCGGGTCGGTTGTCCCTGCCACTAGTGCTGAGTCTGGCCGCTTTGGCGACAATTTTGGGGTTGGGGGCCTGGGGGCTGTTTGGTCGCAGCAACGGACCATCCCAAGTCAACAACGACAATTCAGAAGCGGAAACAACCCCTGAAACCGCCAGTACTGGCGCCGCAGCCCCAGCCCCAGCGGAGACTACAACCCCGCCAGAGGAACCGTTGGAGGCCGAAGATGAATCTAGTGCCCCTCTAGAAGCACCGGTGGTAGTCAGCGCTAACCTGAGCGATCGCTCCTGGCTGAGCGTGGTGGCTGATGGTGAGAATGTCTACGAAGGCGTCGCCGAGA
The DNA here is from genome assembly GCA_019359285.1 of Nodosilinea sp. WJT8-NPBG4. GTDB lineage: Bacteria > Cyanobacteriota > Cyanobacteriia > Phormidesmidales > Phormidesmidaceae > Nodosilinea. The sequence goes on along the minus strand of JAHHHQ010000061.1, from coordinate 22,798 downwards.
AGGGCTTTGAAGAGACCTGGACGGCCGAAACCAGCCTGACATTGAGGACGGGTAACGCGGGGGGGGTAGAGCTGTCAGTCAATGGCGATCGCGCTGTTGTAATGGGCGATTCTGGAGTGGTTAGGACTCTCACTGTAACCCCTGATTCGGGGGTAGAGAGTGTTGAGTCGCCTTAGGCTGGGTCATTATCCCAAGCTAGCGAAATCATGGGCTTACAATAGAAGCGATCGTCCTACTGCTCATCTGCCCAACCTATGATACCGCCCACCGAGCTTGAGAGCGCCACCACCGAGACGGCCATTCTTAATGGTGACACCGCTGACCTCGACGAAGTGCCCTACGATGTCGAGATGTCGCTGTTTGACCACCTGGAAGAACTGCGGCAGCGGATTTTATACAGCCTGATTGCCGTGGTGCTGGCTATTGTGGTCTGCTTCTGGCAGGTGAAGCCCATTGTCAGCCTGCTGGAGGTGCCAGCCCAGGGGGTAAAGTTCTTGCAGCTGTCGCCAGGGGAGTACTTTTTTGTCTCCTTTAAAGTGGCGGGTTACAGCGGTCTTGTAGCCGCCAGCCCATTTATTCTCTATCAGGTAGTGTTGTTTGTACTGCCGGGGCTGACTCGGCGGGAGCGTCGGCTGGTGGGACCGCTGGTGCTGGGGTCGAGCGTACTATTTTTTGCCGGGCTTGTGTTTGCTTACGTGGCACTGATTCCGGCGGCGCTGAACTTCTTTATCAGCTACGGGGCCGACGTGGTTGAGCAGTTGTGGTCAATCGATCGCTACTTTGAGTTTGTGCTGCTGCTGTTGTTTAGCACTGGGTTAGCTTTTCAGATTCCGATTCTACAACTGCTGCTGGGGCTGCTAGGCATCGTCAACTCCGACCAAATGTTGAAGGGCTGGCGCTACGTCCTTCTGGGGGCAGCGGTGCTGGGGGCAGTGCTCACCCCTTCTACTGACCCAGTCACCCAAAGCCTGCTGGCGGGGGCAGTGCTGTTTCTCTACTTTGGCGGCATTGGTTTGGTGAAGGCGATCGGGCGATAGCGGTTGGGAACGAAGGCTAAACGGTCTAGGGGTGAGGGTTTAAGGGCGATGGCCCAGCCCCGAGGCGCTAAAGCTTCCGGCCCCGAACCGTTTTAGTCAACCAAAGTCTAAGCTCTAGCTTTTAACCGATACCTTTTTCGCAGGCTTTCAGGTTAGGATCAAGCCGTCGCTACGGACTGACTCAATGTTTTTAGACGAGCTTACTCCCTTTGTGCAAGAGCTGACCGCTCACCCTGTGGCGTTTTTGGGTGGGCTAGCCTCAGGGCTGCTGCGGCTTAGTCTATCGGACGACCCAGTCAAAGGCTGGCTGCAGAACCAAGGGATCACACCTACAGGCGGAGATAGTAGTGGATGGGGAGGCAGCGATCGCAATGGCGGTCCCCAAAGCATCTCAATTGATTAATTGGAACTAAATAGATGCACGCTGAATTAGCGTTAGATTCGCCTTCTCAAAAGGAGCAGGTACAAGGTGTTATCGTTACGCCCAGTTCTGCTGGGGCAATAGCTCTTCTGCCCAGCACTTGACCCGCTGAACTAGAGCCTGGAGCTGATCGCTCGACTGCCGAGCTGTTGCTGCTGTCAAAGTGCGGCGGTAGTCGGCGATCGCACAGTTCCAGTCGCCGCGCAGGTGGTAGGTGCGGCCTCGTTCAGCATAGATAAACTCAGGCAGCTGATGAAACATCAGCGCTTCGTCAAAGCAGTCTAGGGCGCGATCGAGGTCGCCCATCTGCCGCAGGGTAGCGCCCATGTTGATGCGGGCGCGGCCATTAAAGGGGTTGAGGTCAACAGCCTGTTCGTAGTCGTTAAGGGCAGCGGGCAGGTCGCCCAGGGCCGCGTGGCACATGGCCCGGTTATTGTAGGCCTGGTCGAGGTCTGGGTTGAGCCGGATGGCGCGATCGCAGTCAGTCAAAGCTGCCCAGGGTTGCCTCAGCCACAACTGCACCAGACCCCGATTGCTGTAGTACATCGCCCGTTGGGGATTGCGCTCAACCAGCTGATTTAGCAGCTGCAGCGCCTGGGAATACTGTTGCCGCTTGACTGCTGCCGCTGCCAGCCGGCTGAGGGTATCATCGTCGGTGGTGTAAGACCCGGTTACTGAGTCGTGGGCCGTGGGCTGGGCCGCCGAGTCAACCGGAGGAAGACCCGGCGGAAGGGGAAGCATGCAAACCAGAGGCTGTTGTGATCGGTAGATGTGCATGGTTGTAGTCCTGTCGTGTGCTCATAAACCGTTAAATCAATTTAGCGGGAGAGCAGAGGTCAGAAACCCCTAAGCTCGTGCCCTCAAACCAGGAACTGTTTATAGAGTCCCATCTCGGCTGATGGGGTCTGGACGAACCTGTGGCAGTTGTCGAGCTGGCTAGATCTAGCGGCGAAGGCTCACTAATCATTCAAACGAGATCTTCGCTGGCGCTATGTCTGTTATCCTGCCTGATGTCGTTATGGTCGCATCTCCCCCTTGGGGTCTAAACCGGAAAAAAACGGAGGTTAGACCCGCCTTTTGGCAGCTCAACCCCCGTTTAGCGTCCTACCTAAGGGAATATACCGAAAATCTACATGTAGTTTCTTGTGGTTAGGTGATGACTTTGTAACCGCCTGAGTATTTATCGGGCATTTAGCAGCAGTTAGAGCGCCATTTACTCAGCCCGCTGCAGTGCCGAAATCTTGGGATCAACGATTTTACGGCCCTGGCCAGGAAAGTTGATTGCCAGGCAAATTTTGTTGCCTGCTCCAAATATGTGGGTTACTTCTCCGGCCCCATAGGCTTTGTGCACTACCACATCACCCACAGTCCAGTCTGACTCGTGGGCCCCGCTACCTGGTTTGGCAGCAGCCTCACTGCGATTGCGGGCTTCGCGGATGGGGGTGCTCCACTTTTGGGGCAGGCCTGTGGTGCTGTTGCCAGTCACGAGATCGAGGGGCAACTCACCCAAAAATAGCGAGGGGCTAGCGGGTTCGCGACTGCCGTAGAGGCGACGGGCGCGGGCATGCGAGATGAACAGGCGCTCCTTGGCGCGGGTAATGCCCACATAGCAAAGGCGACGCTCTTCTTCGGTGGCGGCGGGGTCTTCGAGAGAGCGATGGTTGGGGAAAAGGCCCTGCTCTAGGCCGACGAGAAACACCACGGGGAACTCCAATCCCTTTGAGGAATGCAGGGTCATGAGTGACACCGCATTTTTGCCATCTTTGTTGTCGTCCATGTCGGAGGCCAGGGAGGCATTAGACAAAAAGCCCAATAGCGATGGATCGTCTACGTTTTCTTCTTCAAACTGTAGTGCAGCGTTGTAAAGCTCCTGCACGTTGCCAAAGCGATCGTCGGCTTCGTCGGTGCCCTCAGCCTTTAGGGCGGCCAAATAGCCGCTGTCTTCGAGCACTCCCTGAATAATTTCAGACCCCTTTTGGCCATCCATGTCCTGGCGATACTTTTTAATCAGCTCGGCGAATTCCAGCACGCCTTTTGCCGATCGCCCCGCCAGGGTCTTCACCGAAGTATCATCGGCGAGAATCTCCCACAGGGGAATGCCGCCCAGGGTCTGAGTAGCTTGTTCTAGCTTATCAATGGTGCCCTTGCCGACGCCGCGTCGGGGCACGTTGATCACCCGCTTGAGGCTGACGGTGTCGAAGGGGTTGGCGATCGCCCGCAAATACGCCAGCACATCCTTGATCTCGCGGCGATCGTAGAACCGCAGCCCGCCTACCACCTGGTAGGGAATACTGTAGCGGGTTAGCACTTCCTCAAAGGCGCGCGACTGGGCATTGGTGCGGTAGAGGATGGCAAAATTGCCCCAGTTCAGCTCTGGGTGCTGGGTTTCAAGATTGCGAATTTGGCTGATTACAAAGTCGGCCTCGGCGGTTTCATCCTCAGCCCGGTAGACGTAGATGCTTTCACCCTCTCCCCGGGTGGCCCGCAGCACCTTATCGATGCGCTCAGTATTGTTTTCGATCAGGTGGTTGGCGACTTCGAGAATGTTAGAGGTGGAGCGGTAATTTTCCTCCAGCTTGACCATGCTGCGGGTATCGTCGTCAGGTAGGCCATCGCCAAAGTCATCCTGAAAGTTCATCAGAATGGTGAAGTCGGCAGCGCGGAAGGAATAAATTGACTGGTCAGCATCGCCCACCACAAATACCGAGCGATGATCCCAATTTTTGTAGGTGGCGATCGACTCACCGTTGGTGGCCAGCAGACGAATTAGCTCATACTGGGTGCGGTTGGTGTCCTGGTATTCATCCACCAAAATGTGGCGAAAGCGCTTGTGCCAGTAGGCCAGCACCTGCTCGTTCTGCTGAAACAGGAAAACCGGCATGAGAATTAAATCGTCAAAATCGAGGGCGTTGTTCTCCGCCAGCGCCTTTTGGTAGTAGCGGTAGACATCGGCGATCACCCGACCTCGGTAGTTAGGCTGCTCCTTTTCGAGGTCGTCGGGGGTGAGCTTTTGGTTTTTAGCATTGCTGATGGCAAAGCGCACCGATCGCGGGTTGAATTTTTTATCGTCCAGGTTCAGGGTTTGGGTGACGATGGTTTTAACCAAGCCCTGGGCATCTGATTCGTCAAAAATAGAAAAATTCTTCGTCCAGCGGTAGCCGGCGGGGTGCTGATACTTTTCGATATCCAACCGCAGAATGCGGGCACACAGGGCATGGAACGTACCAATCCACAGGTGCTTGGTGACGGTTTTGTAGACCTGAGATCTCAGCTTAGTCTGCTCATACTGCGGCAGGCTGGAGAGCGATTTACCGTGGCGGGCCTGGGCATCCTGCTCGGCAAACAGCACCTCAATGCGCTCCTTCATTTCCTTGGCGGCCTTGTTGGTAAAGGTCACCGCCAGAATGTTGTCGGGGTCAGTTTTGTGGGTGAGCACCAGGTTGGCGATGCGGTAGGTGAGTGCTCGAGTTTTGCCCGACCCCGCCCCCGCCACCACCAGCAGCGGCCCGCAGTAGTGTTCAACAGATTGGCGTTGGGCGGGATTGAGGGGAGCGAGAAAGTCAGTCATCGGTAGCCGAGGGGTTTTGCCTATTAAGTATGACACTGGCCGAGGGGAAACGATGGCCTCACCCCCTACCCTAGCTAGAGGTCCTCGCCGTTGAGGCCGCTACCTCGCGCAGCAGCAGCACTTGCCAATAGGGAATCGGGGCCAGCAGCACCGTGCCATGCCCTTCAAAAACATTGACGAGAAACTCCCCAGAGGTCACAGAGCTCACTATAGATTTGGTGGCTTTTTCGGCCCGATAGCGAAGGGTGCCAGTGCGGGCGATCGCAAAGCTACCGTCTACCACCAGACGTTCCCCTCGCAGCTCAACGGTTTCTACAGGGCCTTGGGCCACCATCACTACCTGGCCACGGCCCTTAACCTTGGTTTGAAACAGCCCTTCGCCACCCACCATACCGCTCAACAACTTATTGCGTTCAGTCGCAATCTCAACGCTGCCTTCGCTGGCCCAATAGGCACCCCGATCCAAAATCCACTCCTCACCCGACAGTTCTAAAGTGTGATAGCCAGACAGCGATGGCGCTAAATATAGCTCCCCTGTGCCGGTATAAGTAGGACGAAAGATATTTTCTCCCGTCGCCAAAGACTTCAGAAAACCTCCTGCTGAAGGGGTTTGGGTCTGCATAGTAATAGCCCCTCGCATGTAGTGCAGGGCACCTGATTCAGTGCGCACGGTCTCGTCATTTAAAGTGACTTTGACTAACCGTGTCCCTTCTCGCTCAATAATTTCGAATTTAGCCATAGAAACCTCTGAAGCAACACTAAATTCAACTCATCCGAAGCGCAACAGTACCGACCTCAACCATCCTAGCTTTGCCATCGATCGCCTCATGGCTGACTCGCTGGTCAGCATTTTCTCTACCAGCCTCACGGGTACAGAGTCTCACCGTTTTGGCAGCAGCGGGGGTCACACTATCGTCATAGGGCCGTCATCTCGCTGTCATGGTTGCCCCCTAGGGTGTCAACCCATAGGCACCAAAGTAGTGCCTAGTGCAAATCTCCCCGGCGAGGTTTGCGACTGACGTATGCGAGGATCATCGCTAATGAAACCTTCCACACTGTTCAAAGGTCTTCTGGCCGCCACCCTGTTGCTAGGTGTTCCAGCCGCCGCCGTGGCTCAGGAGCAAGAGGCACCAGCGCCAGAACCGGCTCAAGCTGCCCCAGCAGAGGCTGCCCCCGTAGAGGTATCTGAGACCCAAATTGACCGTTTTGTCAGCGCCTATCAGGCGATTCAAACCATTCAGCAGGCGGTACAGGCTGATCTGGTTGCCGCTGTAGAGGCCCAGGGGCTAACGGTGGATGACTACAATGCGATCGCCGAATCGCAGCAGACTCCCGAAGCTGCCGCCGAAGTCCCACCGGAGCAGGCCGAGCAGTTTGCAGCAGCGGCTGAACAGGTTGCTACCCTGCGCGATGGCGCCCGAACTGAGATGCAGGCCGCCATTGAGGCTGAATCGCTGAGCATTGAGGAGTTTGAGCAGATTATGGCCCAGGCCCAGGCAGACCCCGCTCTGCAACAGGTGATTGTTGAGCGTCTAGCTGAGTAGTCAGTAGGGTAATCCAGAGCCTCAATTGGTCCAGGCCTGAGGTTCTGGAGACAGAGAGCCTAGATTTAGATCAAAGCCCTCCTTCAATTCGCGTTGAAGGGGGGCTTTGACGTATTGAATTGCTAGCGCTGGCAGCCGTTTTTTAAGGGCAGGTGATTGGCGTTATGTTATTGCCTAGGCCATTGGCGCCAGTGCGGGCAATCCAGCCGGTACTGCCGTTATAGATAGTCACCTGCATCCAGCGGCGACCGTCTGTGGCGGTTTGCTGAGTCGGTGGGTTAGCACTAGCGATAACGGTGTCGCCGATATTGTAGCCAGCGACGGCACTAGAGCCGGCTGTGGGGCTAGACCTAACTACCATTTCACGATCGGCCCGAAAGCAGGCTTTGGTGGTAACAGGCGGCGTGCCACCGCAGGCGGTCAAAACGCTGGCGTTAATCCAGCCGACGGGCTGTGCCGAAGACAGGATGCCACTTCTCAGAAAAACCTGTGCTCGCCCTGGGGAGGTTGCCCCGGTTAAGCTCACCTGGGTGCCCGCTTGTAGAGTGCCAAGGCGATTTGCAATCGGCCCTAGAGTGGAGTTGTCAAAAACTTCGGTGGCTCGGTTGAGCTGACGACAGCCTCGAATTAGGGCTGGATTTTCGGTTAGAGCCCGGGTCTCCTGAGCGAGGGCTGGGGCTACGGACAGCGACCCCGCAGATAGTAGCGCGATCGCCCCAAAAGCAGATTTCCGCAAAATTTTTGATGGCATGGACACTCCTGATCCCGTTATATATGGCTTTTTAAGGTTAAATTCCAGGGTTCACCCGGCCATCCTACCACCCACAAAATTAATCCTTACGACGGGTTTCATGAAGCTTATCGAAGGGGTTGCAGACACTTTCCATCTCCCTGAGTGAGAGGATCCTGGCCAAACCAAACCGCTCGACAATCTCTAGGTTGGCAGTACGGGCTGAGCCTCACCGCGATCGCATGGATTGAACCTGGGCCATTGGATAACCAGGGCGCGGTAACGCAGGCAGACGTGGGAGAATGAACACCCTGTGCGCAAGTGGTAACAACGGTATGACGGCGGCAATACCCTATTCTTCTGAGGTAATTGAGTCAGCGATGCAGTCAGGGGAGCTGACCTTTGCCCTCCCCGACCCCACCGACGAAAAAATCTCGGACTATGAGTTTAACCAGCAGATGGAGGCGGCCTGGCAGGTGTGCGATCGCTTCGACCTGCAAACCGACATTTGGCGGGGAAGAATCTTGCGGACAGTGCGCGATCGCGAAAAGCGCGGCGGTGATGGGCGCGGCACCGGCTTTCTCAACTGGCTCAAAGATCGCGAGATCACCAAAAGCCACGCCTACAACCTGATCGAACTCGCTGAAAGCGCCGACCAGCTGCTCGACGCGGGCATGCTCACCCCTAAAGAGGTCAACCAATTCAGCAAACGTGCCTTCGTCGAAACCGCTAAATCGGCCCCCGAAGTGCAGCAGTTGGTCAGCGACTCCGCCCGCAAAGGCGATCACATCACCCGCCGCGAAGTGCGCCAGGTGGCCAACGAGTGGGCCGCTATGACATCAGATCTCATCCCCGAGACCCTACGAGAAAAGGCCGCCAACAACACCATCCCCACCCGCTATATTGCGCCGTTGGTGAAGGAGATGGAGAAGCTGCCCCCTGTGCACCAGAGCACTCTCAAAACCGAGGTAGAGCTAAACCCCGATTTGGATACGCTCAAGCAGGTCACTGCTGAGGCTCGCTACCTGTCAAAATACTTGGCCTCCGCCAATCAGGTACAGCTGCTTGAAGCTAGCGGCATTGATTTAGAGCTGGCCCTCGAAGAAGCCCTGCGGGTGGGCTGCCTTAACTCCGCCGCCGACATGGTGGCCCAGGCCGCCCAGATCGAACAAACCGCCGTCAAACTCTACACCGTTTGGAAACGCCTCAACCAATTGGCAGAACGGGTATTTGTCGACAGCGGCGAAAGCACCCCCAACCTGCGCGCCTTGCTCACCGCCCTCGGCCCCGTCACCAGCGAAACCGTCCAGGTGCGCCTGGGTGAAATCGACAGCGTCACCTCCCAAACCATTCGCTGGCGACTGATGGTAGAAGAGGATTAGGACAGTCACCGGCTCAAGTCCTATTGAGCCCAGTTCAGAAACTCATCGGGGATGACAAATCTATCCATTAGTATCCCTTCATACGAGTCTACATTTGCCGTGGACCGGCCCTAGTCATGCCCGAGAGCACGAGCATGTCGCGCTAGGGTGTAGCTAGGACTGATTAGCTTGAAACTGTTCCCAATGCCTTTTGCCAAACGTTTTATCCACATTCGTCAAGCCATTGGTTTTGTCGCTGTGGCCCTAGCGCTGGTCAGCTGCGAACCTACCGATTTAGAACAACTGGTCGAACGCATTCCTCCAGTTACTCGAATTGGGCGAGAACCGCCCGCGGAGCCAGACGCGGCAGGAGCTCAGTCATCGGCTACCGCCGCGATGGAAACCCTGGTCTATGAGCGCATCAATGAGATTCGACAGCAGGAGGGTCTCAATGCTCTACAGCCCAACGGGCCATTGGCCCAAGTAGCACGCCAGTACAGCCAGCGAATGGCTACCGAAAACTTTTTTGGCCACGTTAGCCCCACGGGGGATGCCCCGGCCCAGCGGGTATCAGAGGCAAACATTCTCTACGCCATGGTGGGCGAAAACTTGTTTACCAGCACCAATGCCCCCGACCCAGCCCCTCTAGCCGTGCAGGGCTGGATGGATAGCCCCGGGCACCGAGAAAATATTCTGCGATCGGGCTTTACTGAGACGGGAGTAGGCGTCTGGCAAAGGGGCAGCACTTACTACTTCACCCAGTTGTTTTTGCGGCCCTTATAAGATTAAGTATCTTGCTACCCCCTCGAAAAAGAAGGGCCATAACTATTTAAAAATCAATCCGCTGTAACTTCAAGCCTTTATTGCTCAGCTTGTTGGCAGTGTAGGCGGCTGGAGCAGACAACTCGGTTGCGCCCGGTTCTTTTGGCTTGATATAGAGCTAGATCGGCGACATGGAGTAAGTCATCATCATTGATGCCTTGCTTAGGGAAAATGGCGATACCACCAGACACAGTCGCTTTTATTTCAGCCCCTGACCAATGCACTGTAGAGGCTGCAAACGCTTGACAAATACTTTCGGCTCTCTGACGACCTGCATCCAATGATAGGCCAGGAAATACTACCAAAAACTCTTCGCCGCCGAGCCGAAAAGAAATATCGTCGGCTCGTACTTGTTGCAGAAGAATTTGGCTAAACGCTTTGAGTACCAAATCGCCAACCCGGTGCCCAAAGGTATCGTTAATGCGCTTAAAGTAGTCGATATCAAACATAACAAAGACCACGGAGTAGCCCACCTGTTCTGCTTTTTCTAATGCTTTAGGCAAAACCTCGTTGAGGTAATAGCGATTAAATAACCCAGTCAACTGATCTTTTTCGGCCTGATCTTTGAGGCTGGTCTGTAGAAATTTAATCTCTTCTAGCTGATGTTGAAGGCGGTCATTAGCTTGGCGCAGTTCTACTTCTGCCTGATAGCGCTTGGTAATATCATGCAGAATGAGCAACCGCCCGCGCATTCGCCCCTGGTAATCGGCTAGGGAAGAAATTTGAATGGTGACATAGTGCGAATGTTGAGAATTTAGCCAGAGGCCGAAGGGTGTTTCTATGCCTCTGTCATAGTTTGTCAAGAGTTCTGGAACACTTGACAAAGCCTCGTGAAGCGATCGCCCCAGATAGTTGTCTTTTAGGCGCGTTAGCAATTGCCCCTGGGGATTGATATCAACAATTCGATGCTTCAAATCGACAACAATCACACCATCTTGCAGCTGTTCGATCAACATTTCGCGTGCAAGGGGTACGGCATCAAAAACACCGATGCGAAAGAGCACCCAAAAGGAAAAGAGCCCCGTTGCCATAAATGACATCGGGGCAAGGTTTAGGTTGACGGGGGTAATCTGCAAAGAATAGAGTGCGCCGCTGATGTAGGGAAACAGCGACCCCAACGAAAGGAATAGTGCCTGTCGTCGTTGTAAAGGTCCGCCGCTAAAGGCAGAGTGGGCCAACAGCTGAAAGCTCCACAGCCCATACAGATAAATGCAGCTAAGAATCCAGAAATAGCCAGGGCCGTGCTCATAAACGGCACTATTGCTGGGCGGCAAACCTGGAACAACCGCCGTCCAAACCCAATGGTGCCAGGCATTTGTAGCCACCAGAATAACGTTGAGTAGGGGCCAAAGACTGAGCCGCACCAGTTGTCGAGCATTGAAGCGTGATCGCTCGTAGGCGAAAGCTTCAGCAAACAGGAGGAAAAGGACAGCAATTCCGCCGCTACCAACATATTCCAACGTAGACCAAAAAATTTTGTCAGAGATCGCCACTGACCCTGCTTCCATAGCGGCCACCGCCGCATAAAAGGTTGCCGCGACCATCATGAGAGAAAAATAAGTGCGCGCCAGCGTTGAACCGCGCCGCCGCCAGGCAATGCTGGCAACCAGCGCATTAATCACCGCCGTGAGGGCAAGCACACCGAAATTAATGTTAATTTGCAAGTCCATGGAGTAGTTAATTGGCCCCATGGGGTGACAGCAGAGGCATGGGAGCAAAACCTAATGCAGTGCAGTCAATTGCGTCTTCTCAGTTTCCCCCTGTTCTCAGTTTTCCCATTACCTATCCTGACTTGCAACCCGGTTTAGCGAAGGGTATCACAGTTTAATTCCGGCTTTATTTCTGTATTGATAGCGATCGCATCTTTAACGCGGGCAGACCGGGGAGAATAGGCAACCTGGGCGTGTGGCATCAGTTGCATGATAAATAATGTCTGTCAGGCTGAAGCACATCTAACAATTGAGCCGGATTAAGACTGCACCAAAGCCATCAGCATGACCTCCCACACTAAGCGAGGCTGCACGAAGCGGCGCAGGTAGCCTTTGGCGGCTTCAAGTTTGGGCAACCACTGGAGACTTTCGGCGGGGTAGCTTTGCCAGTACCAGTTGAGCAGGTAATCGAGCAGCCAGAGCTGCGATTCGGTGTCGAGGGTTTTGGCCACCTGGCGGCCCTGTTCTAGGGCTTCGCGCAGGCTGCGGGGTGGCTGGTGCAGGGCGTTGAGCAAGTCAGCAGGAATGGTTTGAAGCTGTTGGTAGGCGGCGATCGCACTTCCTGGGCTTCCCTGGGCCATCGCCAAAATTTGCGGTTGCCCTAGCACCTCAGCTTGCCCTGCCCGCTCGAGCACCGTTGCCATATCCGCCGCGTTCAGCCGCTGAAAGGGAACCGTCTGACAGCGAGACACCAGGGTAGGCAACAGCGATTGTGGGCCAGGGGCCAGCAGAATAATCGTCGCCTGACCGGGTTCTTCCAAGGTTTTCAGCAGGGCGTTGGCCGCCCCCTCGGCCATGGTTTCAGCCGCCTCGACCACGACTACGGCGCGGGGTGCTTCCAGGGGCGGACGGCTGAGAAATTGGGCGATCTGTCGCACCTGGTCTAAGCGGGTTTGAGGCGGGCTTTTGCGGGCGATCCCCTCCTCAGCCGCCTGGGAAGATGCGATTAGCTTGCCCTGGTGTAAATAGGTCGGTTCGACCCACAGCAGGTCGGGATGGTTGCGCTGGGCAATGCGTCGCTCTAGAGCGGCTGGCGGTGCCCCAGCCTGCGGGGTAAACAACATTTCGGCAAAGTGCTCCGCCGCTAGCCGCCGCCCGATCCCGTGGGGGCCAGCAAACAGGTAGGCGGGAGCCACCCGCCGCTGCTCCACCGCACGGCAGAGCAGGGCAACGGCGGTGTCTTGGGCCACTAGGCCGTCAAACTGGGAGCGTACCACTGCTGCAAATGTCCTTCCACAACGGCAAAAATCTCGGCGGCGACGGTATCGACCGCACCTGTCGCATCAATGGCCACAATCCGTTCTGAATGCTGTGCCGCCAAGGCCTCAAAGCCCGCTTGCACCCGCTGGTGAAAACCCAGATCGGCCTGCTCCATGCGATCGGCAGCCCCTCGCTGGCGAGTGCGGGCCAGACCAGTAGCGGCATCGAGCTTGAGCCACAGGGTGAGGTTGGGCACCAACCCACCCGTGGCCACCTGGTTGAGTTGGTCAATCAGCCCTAGGTCAAGGCCACGCCCGTAGCCCTGGTAGGCCACGGTGGAGTCAGTATAGCGATCGCACAGCACCCAGTAGCCCTTCGCCAAAGCGGGCTTAATCAACTCTTCGACATGCTGGGCGCGATCGGCGGCGTAGAGCAGCAGCTCAGCCCGACTAGACATCGCCGCCCCACCCTGATAGCCCAGCAGCAGCTGGCGCAAACCCAAGCCCAACTCTGTGCCCCCTGGCTCGCGAGTAGCGAGAATTTGGGGAATCAGACCTCGCTGCTGAAGCTGCTGGAGGCGATCGCTTTTCCCTAAAGCGCTATGCAGGAGCTTTAGCTGGGTCGATTTGCCGCAGCCCTCCACCCCTTCAAATACCAGCAGCTTACCCGGCATAGTTTGTCCCAGTATCGCCTCTCAAGCTTACAGACAAGGGGGCCACAGCCCAGCCCCCCAGCAAGCTATGGTATACACTAAGATACAAACCGGACTAGTGCATACTAAGGTCAAGGGTGCAGCTCAGCGTGGGCTTGTCAAAACATGCCTACCACGACCATGCGCTAACTTGTAGTTTTGATGGTCTCAGCGAGGACGCCTATGGCCCGGTATACCAACACACTTCCTATCTCGGCAACCACTGCTCGGCTGCGCGATGCGATTGTTAGCTCGCTGCAAGCCTTCGGGCTCAATATGGTCTACGAAACCAGCGACTATCTGATGGCCAAAGAACAGCCAGGACAGGTCTCCCTGGCTCAGCTCACCACCATTGAGGTGCTGATCAGCCCACCTACCGTAGCTGCCGACCCAGCCTCGGTGAATTTGGTTGTCAGCAACCAAGAACTACCTCTCCGCCACAATAATCATTGCGAGCAGGTGTTCAGCGCCATCAACCAGGCTATTGTTGCTCTAGTCTAAGGCTTAGGCATTCAAGTCCCCCAGGGCGATGTGCTAGATCTCGGTGTCATCGTCCAGACTATCCGACTCCTCATCGCCCTCTTCAACCATGTTTGGGCTAATGAGGGTGATATCAAACTCGTCGGGGGGCAGAGTCGACTGGCTATCGCGCTTGAGCTGGTAGTAGATGGCGCGAGCTTGGGGCCAAACACGATCTCATCTTCGTTTTTGAGATCGTGGGCCTGGAGCTTGCGCCCGTTGATCAGCATCCCGTTAGCGCTGGGTTTGCCCTTCAGGTTACCGTCAACTATGCGGTAGTAAAACGTATCGTCGTCCTTCGGCAACTGCACGAGAGTGGCGTGGTGCCGCGACACAAACTGCGACGACAGGCGAATGTCGCACTTAGGATCTCGCCCAATGGAGTATACAGACCCGTCCAAGACAATTTCTCGGCGGCCTTTACTATCTTCAACAATGAGAATATTACTGAGTTTGGTGTGGAGTGGCATGCGCTGACACTAGCAAAAACGGAGCTCAGAATCGGTTGAGAATGGAACGACGACCTTAATTAACCAGGGAAACGTAGAGCATATCGCGTTTGACCCACCCCATCGCCGCGATCGCTCCTATGAGCCAGTCTTAACCACCGCAGATATAGCCCATACCTAAGCTCACTTACGCCAGCTTACCTTTAGCCAAGAGGGGCATAGCCATGGGGGTGCGCCCAACGGTTGCTCTATATTACCCCCTAGTTGCCTTGCCTGAATGTTAGCAAAATCTTTCTTAGGTGATGGATGTGGGCCGCATCCATCAAAAATGCTTGACCCGTCGCTCCAGCCAAGGAGCTAAACGGCAAACTCCTAGAGACTAAATGTTTGGGAAAGCCCTAGTCGGCAGAGTCTACCTCAAGTTCTTCCCAAGGATTAGAGTTAACGTTGCGCAGACGCTTGAGCATCCAGTCAAAGCGAATGTTGCCCATAGAGAGCATATCGCCCATTTCGTCGAGCCCGGCATCGTTGGGGTTGGCTACAGGACGCCAATGTTCGCCCTGCAAATGTTTGACGGTGCTGCGCAGACGACTAGAGAGCAAAATAGCCAAAGCTCGATAAAAGCGCGAGGCAAACCACATATCCTGCTGTAGCTTGTGGCGCAGCTGACTACAGGAAATAGCCAGCACAATGCCAGGTTCGAGGGCCGTTACCGTCGCAGAAGGCGGTTGACCGTCAACAAACGACATTTCGCCGACCACCTCGCCAGTTGCCAGCTGGGCTATGGACTGGTCGCCCATGGCTGCCACCGAAACCTCCAAGCTACCGTTTAGAATAAGGAAAATATCGTCGCAGGCGGCACCCTCACGAATCAACACCTCTCCCGGCTGCAGTTCTCGACGCTGACCAGCATCAATTAGCCAGTCAACGTCTTCATCCTCTAAAACCCCAAGAATAAATACCACACGCTTCATGGCTGCGGCCCTACGTCACAATACCCGAACCGCCCATGGCGGTGATAACAGCACCCAATTGGCTTGCACTTTTAAAGACAGAGGCTAGCCAAGGACATTGCCGCATCGCTGCCTGATGTCAACCCATGCCAGTTTTTAACATAACCTACGATGGGATGTGAGGAACATTTCTCTAGTATCGGTGTTCTGCAATAGTTTTCAACACCAGCCGAAGGAGTGAGACCCTGTCCTTCGAGCTGCCGGATATTGCCTGTTTTTTATCTTAAATTCCCATGACTACTGTTATATCAGAGACGGCTACGGCAGCCTCCGATCGCACCAACGACGTGACTGTACGGGCCTATTTTTTGGGCCAAAGTGTTGATTTAGGTGCCCTAGCCAAACCTAGCGGTCCAGCACCGGTGCCGTCTTCGCCACTGATGGTGCCCGTTGGCGAGGGCGGGCAGGGGGTGCTGTTTAGCTACGGTGCCGTAGTGCTGTTTGGCCTTTCTGCCGCCGCAGAACAGGCTTTTATCACCAGCCTCAGGCCCCACATTGCCAATCCCATCGACCACCCTGAAACCGAAGCGGCCACCATTCGCCTGGCCCCCAACAGCAACGGCAAAGTGCAGGATGGACTGATTTTTTTGTCGTCCCTTGATGAACGGCGCCTGCACCTGGTGGCCGATGTGATGGCTAAGAGCGTGGTGCTGGCTCACTACGAGATCGGCGCGGCGGCTGTGTTTGACCGCATTGAGCCCTATGCCGTGGAGTTGCAACACCAGCATCGCCCTAGCATTCAGGGCGATCAGTTGCTCAAGCAGATTGGCCAAACGCTGATGATTCAGCACAAAATTGTGGGTCGAGTCGAAATCATCGATAAGCCCGAGCTGCTGTGGGAATATCCTGAACTCGACTCTTTGTACCACCGCCTGGAAGACGAGTACGAAATTCGCGATCGCCACTCGGCTCTAGAGCGCAAGCTCGACTTGGTCAGCCGCACCGCCGAAACAGTGCTCGACCTTCAACGGCACCAAACCGGTCTAAGGCTGGAGTGGTACGTGGTGCTGCTGATTGTGGTAGAAGTGCTGCTGTCGCTCTATGACCTATTTGTTCGCCCCCACTGAGGTACCCGATGGGACAGTCTATTGTTGTGAATCAAACCGAGTTTGAGCAAGCGGTGCTGCAACCGTCGTTTGAACAGCCGGTGCTGGTCGATTTTTTTGCCACCTGGTGTGGCCCCTGTCAGCTGCTTAAACCCATGCTCGAAAAGCTGGCCCAGGAGTATGACTTCACCTTGGCTAAGGTTGACATTGACGCCAACCCCGAGCTAGCCAAAGCCTTTAAGGTTGAAGGGGTGCCCGACGTGCGCATTGTCAGCCAGGGGCAGGTGCAGGAGGGGTTTGTGGGGGTGCTGCCTGAGCCGCAGCTGCGTGAACTGTTGGCCGGTTTGGGTTTTCAATCCTCCCTGGAACAAGATCTGGCAGCGTTTGAAGCTGCCCAGGCCAGCGGTGACACAACAGAGATTTATCCGGCCCTGGCCACGCTGCTGACCCGCTACCCCAACAACGGCCAGATTTTGCTCAAGGCCGCCCAGGTCTATCTGGTGCAGGGGGATGATGCCTTAGCCAGCCAGTATTTGGATTTGATTGACCCAAGCGATCGCGCTACCGCCGACCAAGCTGATGGCATTCGAAGCTTGCTCACCCTACGCCAATCCTTAGCCGACCTGGGGGACTCTGAGCTAGATGCCGCCTACGGGGCCGCAGGTAAGGCAGCGCTAAAGGGCGATTTTGCCGCTGCCCTAGAGGGCTTTTTGGGAGTGGTGGAGCGCGATCGCACCTACCGCAGTGACGCCGGTCGAAAGGCCATGCTCACCGTTTTCAAACTGCTGGGCGACGGTGACCCGCTCACCCCCATCTATCGCAAACGCCTGATGCAAGCCCTTTATTGAACCAACCCTTTACTTAGGAAAGTTTGAAGAAGATGAGGCCAAAAGCGTTTGGTTAAAGCCACGACAGTTATTGTAGAGACAGTTCCCTAAGAGTATTCCATCTAAAATAAGTGTCTCCTTTGAGGTCGCAACCTCGGCCCGTCGGGCCTGTTGCCGAAAACTTTGGATAAGTATTTAGCTGGAACACTCTAAGCTGATTTTTTAGCATTTTGGCCAACGCTACCTAATCGGTAAACCCTATGTCTCTCCTGGCACGCTGGCTTCAGTTTTTGCGATTTCTCGAAGGGCTGTTGGAGTTCTTAGACTTTCTCACAACCCCCCTGGGTTTGGTGGCTAGCATTGGGCTAGGGCTCTACAGCCTGCTGGTGTTCTTAGGAACCGATGCCTCAGCCGCCGCCACCCTAGCCGGGTCAGTCGCCTTGGGCCTCAGCTGCCTAATCACCCGCCCCGACTTTTAAGGCTACTTCTAAAAAAGTTTCCCCTGTGGTGGGCAGTGCCCACCCTACAGTGGCTACAGTCGCTGGGCTTAAGCTAGTATTTTCTTTCCCAAAAATTTCCTGACGTCTACCGCCTCCGCCATCCCTATAGATGGCGCGATAGATAAGCGCACTAACTCAAAACTAAGAACTCAAAACGCCTCTCCCCATCCTCCCCACCTCCCCTATCCCCTCACCTTCTCCACCTCCATGCTCCCCGCCGTCGAGGCCGAAGCCAAAATTCTCGATCTAGTGCTGCTCCCAACTGAGGTAGAGCAAGTTTCCTTAGATGCCTGCCTAGGTCGTGTTCTAGCCAAAGCTATCCCTAGTCCGCTCGATTTTCCCCACTGGGACAACTCGGCCATGGATGGCTATGCCGTGCGCTACGAGGATGTGCAGGGAGCCAGTGCTGAGCAGCCCAAAGTGCTGACGCTAACGGAGACAATTCCAGCAGGGCGATCGCCTCAGCTCCCCGTCGGCCCCGGCCAGGCCGCGCGCATTCTCACTGGCTCCATGCTGCCCGATGGAGCTGACACCATCGTGATTCAAGAGGTGACCCAGCGCCAGGATGACCACGTTTTGGTGCTAGAAAGCCCAGAGCCGCAGCAGTTTGTGCGCCACCGAGGCAGCTTTTGCCGAGCGGGTGACCTACTTATGGCCCCAGGCCTTTCCATTGGCGGGCCAGGATTGGCGGTGCTGGCCTCGGCCCAATGCCTTCAGGTGCCAGTGTTTCCCCAGCCCCGGGTAGCTATTCTCTCCACGGGTGATGAGCTGGTGATGCCAGACATGCCATTGCGGTCGGGGCAAATTGTGGACTCTAACCAGTACGCGCTGGCGGCGTTGGTGCGGCAGGCGGGGGCAATTCCGATAACCTTGGGCATTGTGCCCGACCAGCCCCAAGCGCTGAGAGCCGCAATTCAATCGGCGCTGGCCCAGGCCGATGTAATTGTGTCTTCTGGCGGTGTGTCTGTCGGTGACTACGACTATGTCGATGAGATTTTGGCCGAATTGGGGGCAACGCTGCACATTCGTTCGGTGGCGGTAAAGCCTGGCAAACCCCTAACCGTGGCGACCTTCCCAGCCGAGCGAGGGCCTGCGCCGCTGTACTTTGGACTGCCGGGAAACCCCGTGTCGGCCCTGGTGACCTTTTGGCGATTTGTGGCTCCGGCACTGCGGAAGCGATCGGGCTTGGCAAAGGGCTGGGGGCCAAAGTTTGTGCCCGCTATGACTCGCGATGCACTCAAGGCTGGTGGCCAGCGAGAAACCTATCTGTGGGGCAAGCTTGAAACTACTGCCCAGGGCTACGAGTTTGCGTTAGCGGGCGGCGGCCACAACTCTGGAAATTTGATCAACCTAGCGGGAACAAACGCTCTGGCGATGGTGCCGGTGGGCACGAAGCTGATCTCTGCCGGGGCAACGGTCTCAGTGATGGTGGTGGGTTCATAGCAGGTCAACCCCTTTGATTTCACGCAGGGTACGACATCCGCAGAATGCTTAGTCTGGCTTGCTCTGGGCGACGATCTCACAGGCATACTCCATTGCCGCATAATTCAAAGGGTCAGGGTCAACGGGCATCCAGCCACTGCTGCCTACAGGGCCATTGAACTCGACATCGCGAAAGCGGCGGCGATCGCAGTCATACTCGGTCAAATAATCAGTGCGCTGGGGCTGTCCAGAGCGGCGATCGACATAGTAGCTGCCCACCCGCACGTGTCTCCAGCCCACAGGCTCTATAGAATCGATATCGACAAACTGCTGTTGCTGGCCTTGGCTAGTTTCGGCCACTGCCTGCCAGGTAGTAGCCAGGGCACTGGTAGGGTAAACAGCCCAAGCCAGAGCTAATCCTAGAACTAAAGCAACCATCTTGCCCAGCCACCATTGCAACGCTGTCCCTGAAGGCAACAGGACATGCTTAAAAAATTGTGGGCGTTGTTTCACAGTGGGCGATCTGAAAGTATTGTGAACTCAAGTTCAGGTGACGATGTAGCGTTCGGGAGCCGACTCGAAACGAGTATCCGTTCCAGAAGCGCCCTACAGATCATGAGTTACCCCAGCCATCTTGGTCAAGGCCATGGGGTTGGGCACAGGCAGCAGCAGGCCTGCCGTGACCCGCAAAATTCGCACAATGACAACGTTAAAGAGTGGGGAAAAACAGAGCCCGGTAACCCCCAATCAATACCTCACCCCAGAACACTGTGATCACAGCACCGATCGCCAAAAACGGACCAAAGGGCATCGGCTGACGACGGCTGATGAGTTTGAGGGCGATCGCGCCGCCCCCCACCGCCGCCCCCACCACACAGGCCAAAAAACCGCTGAGCAACACACCTTGCCAGCCCAGCCACGCCCCTAGCATCGCTGCCAACTTAGCATCACCGCCCCCCATCGCCGTTTGTCCCA
The DNA here is from genome assembly GCA_019359285.1 of Nodosilinea sp. WJT8-NPBG4. Lineage (GTDB taxonomy): Bacteria > Cyanobacteriota > Cyanobacteriia > Phormidesmidales > Phormidesmidaceae > Nodosilinea. The sequence goes on along the minus strand of JAHHHQ010000061.1, from coordinate 2,964 downwards.
AAGCCGCCGAGGCAAACAGGGTAATTAAGTCAAAAATCCAAATGCCTAAGACCGCCCCCAAGATTCCGCCCAATAAACTTTGAATGGGGGTAGGCCCAGGTTCGCTCTGAAGCAGCGGCAGCAAAAGTTTCACCCCCAGACCGAGCAGCAACCCTGACTGGGTGAGGGAATTGGGCAGCGTCAGGGTATCAACATCAATAAACGCCAGCGCCACCAGCCAACTCAGCAATAGCCAATAGCCCACTGTGAGCCAAGTGAGGCCAAATAGCCAAAACGTCGCTAAAAACAGCGCCCCTGTAAACGCCTCAATCAGCGGGTAGCGAGGAGAAATGGAGGTGCGGCAGTAGCGACAGCGCCCTTTGAGCCAGAGCCAGCCCAGCACCGGCACGTTGTCGTAAGGTTTGAGCTGGGTATGACACTTAGGGCAGCGAGACGGGGGGTGCAGTAGCGATAGCCCCGCCGGTACCCGGTAGATCACCACATTGAGAAAGCTGCCCACGGCGGCACCAAACAGAAACACAAGGGCAGAGGTGATCAGGGCATCCATAGTGGGGCAGTAAAGCGGACAAAAGGACAGTAGGCAATTTAGGGCTAGAGCAGTCGCAAGGGGGAGTACCGTTGGTTGTGTAGTTTTCCCAATTAATGGACGAACTGCTAGGTTCAGAATGCCCAGGACATAGGGCATAAACTATCTGCTGGGCGATCGGTCCATGGCCAGGCTTGGCCAACACCCCTAAAATCAAGGGCAACCCATCGTTTCTAATTCTATGTCTCCCGACGCCACGCCTTTTTTCCCAGAAACCCAGTCTATTCACAGCGGCCGAGGAATCGACCCCAGCACGGGAGCCCTAACGCCGCCGATTCATCTCTCGACCACCTTTGAGCGAGATGGCGATGGCAGCTATCCTAAAGGCTATATTTATGGCCGCAGCGGCAACCCCAACCGCGACGCCCTCGAAGCAGCTCTAACTACCTTAGAGAAAGGGTCAGAAACGGCCACATTTGCCTCCGGATCTGCTGCCACCTTCAGCCTGCTGCAAGCCCTTAGCCCAACCGAGCACGTGATTGCCCCCCAGAGCGTCTACTATGGCGTGCAGCAAATGCTGAGCAACATTTTTGCCCCCTGGGGATTGAGCTATACCCTGGTAGATGCGACAGACTTAGCGGCAGTAGCCGAGGCCCTGCGACCCAACACTCGCCTGGTGCTGATTGAGACACCATCTAACCCACAACTAGCCGTTACAGACATTCAAGCGGTTGCCGACCTGGCCCACCAGGCCAACGCTTACCTAGCCTGCGACAACACCACGGCCTCCCCCGTGCTGCAAACTCCGCTCACCCTGGGGGCCGACTTTGTGATTCACGCCACCACCAAATACCTGGCGGGCCATGGGGATGTAATTGGCGGCGCGGTGGTCACTCGTGAGCCCAATCCACTGTTTGACCAATTGCGGCTGGTGCAAACCATCGGCGGTGTGGTGCCGTCTCCCTTCGACTGCTGGCTAACGCTGCGCGGTCTGCAGACCTTGCCCCTGAGAGTTCGTGCCCAGGCTCAGGCCGCGCAGGCGATCGCCACCTGGCTATCTCAACATCCCGCCATTGAGCAAGTGCTTTACCCTGGACTGCCAGAGCATCCCGGACATGACGTTGCGCAGAAACAAATGCAGGGCTATGGTGGCCTGCTCTCATTTTTAGTGAAAGGCGATCAAGACAGGGCTATGGAAGTTGCCGCCAAAACCAGGCTGATCGCTCGGGCTACCAGCTTTGGCAGTCCCCACAGCGCGATCGAACACCGCGCCTCAATTGAGCAAGGGACTCAAACCGCCCCCAACCTGCTCCGCCTTTCCATTGGCCTAGAGCACGTAGACGATCTAATTGCCGATTTAGACCAGGCTCTGAGCCGCTAATTGAGGCCTCTTCCTCTCCCCCGTTCTCTCACTTACTTACAGGACAGATACATCTTTATCAACCCCTATCCTTTGTGTCGCGATCTTCAAATATGTCGCGACACAAAGGATAGCTGTGCCTGAGCCGCTCACAGGTGGCCTCGCTCGCCGGAGCCGGAGCATAGAGTAGACCATCCCCACCACTAGGCATCATCAACGGTTTTAATTTTTTGGGCCCAAGCGATCGCTGATCGCTTGGGCCCAAAAAATCTCATCCAGCAAACGCACTAGCTGGCTTGGCACTGCTACCGCCAAGCCAATGAAGTCAACTGCGACTTGCTACAGACAATAGCGGTTAACGCATAAGCAAAATTAAGGCAAGAAATTGTTGCAATATCGTTACATAGCTGTTACATTAATTTACATAAAGAGACATTCAGCACCCCAGGAGGGCCTCGCAATGTTCACCACCACCCAACTCGACAACGGCATTCTCAATAACTACGCCGTAGAGCCTGAAGTATATTTCGCGTCCTACCCCTCGCCTGAGCAGCAAAAAGGCTACGCCATGCAAGCCGCGATCGCCACTCTCTTCGTGACTGGTCTGATGCTAGTCACTCTGGCAGTCAGCTAATTTCGTTTAGTTTCGCAAGCAGTTTTTAAGAGTCTTTGGAGAAAGAGCGCTATGTTTGCACCGATGGTTCTGGTAGTTCGCAATATCATGGGAACCCCGAAATTCAACAAGCTGCGGGGTCAGGCGATCGCCCTTCACTCCAAAACAATTACAAACTTCTGCAACCGCTTTGGCATCGACAGCAAAGAGCGTCAGGCGTTAATCCGCAAAGCAAAAGCCAACGGCCAAAGACTCGGTTTTCTGGCCTAGTTAATATCGATTTAATTTATAAAGTCGCTGATATGTAAATCCCTTAGCCGTAGCTAGGGGATTTTTATTATTGCAGCCGAAGGCGTGATTAGGACAATATAGAGGGGAAGTGTGTTTACCGTACTACTCCTCCTAATGCCAGCCGCTTACAGTGATGACCTGCGTGAGAAAGTGCTTGCTGCCGTTGACCGAGGT
>JAHHHQ010000060.1 GCA_019359285.1 Nodosilinea sp. WJT8-NPBG4 | reverse complement strand
GCCATCGAGCTCGATGGCGTCAATGACCTTTTGCCTCAAATCGAGGCTGTAGGGTTTGGGCATAGCACTGGGAGGAAAATGTCTCTGCCTATAACTTACGTCCTAAACCATATGGCTGTAGCTATATCTTTCGAATAACGTCTTCCACCTGAGCTTCCCAGCTTTTTGAGTATGTAAAAAACTGTCCCCTCAAAGTCATAGCGCTTTTCTGCTTTTGTCGATAGAAGTCCTTGTCCGTTGCTAGCTTCAAAATAGCGTTGAAGTAATCATCTACGTCGTCAGGAGTAACTTCTACTGCTGCATCTCTAACTATAGACAGCGCTGGACAAACAGGAGATGTGACGATTGGCTTTCCCATAATCACTCCCTCAGCAACAACCTTATTGAATCCTTCAACAAAATGTTTGGTTGTTGGAACAGCAACTATATGGGATGCTTCATACATCTCGCGAAGCTTATCTCGCTGACAGTGGCCATGTACGACAAACTGTTTTTCAATGCCAGCCTCCAACGCAGCCGCTTTAAGCTTCTCCACCTGGCTACCAGTACCGCAAATATTGAAAATACAGTTGGGGTTAACGGATATAAACTTCTTCGCGACTTCTAAAAGTAGATAAACCCCTTTGCTCACTTCTACTCTACCAGCAAATAAAACCTGAAATGTTTCAGATTCGGCATCGTAATCTCGAATCTTGATGTCGTCAAGAAACTCTTTTCTATAGACGGGAACAAACGTTCGGATAGGACGGCTACGACCATCGGTAATCTTAACAATCTGATTTTTAATGTCTTCAGAGACAACGCAGATTTCTACGCAGCCGTACCGAAAGAACCAGCTATTCATCTTTTGAATAATTCGCTGTACGGCAGTAGGTTGCTTATACTTGGGCCACAAAGTGCAGTGGATTGTAGGAATAACCTTGATGCCAAGCAGAGGAAGAATGCCTAGTAAAAACCAAAAAGTTCTATCTTCGCTAATGACTAAGATTTCAGCCCTGAAGAGAATCACCGAAACAATCAGTCTTAAACCTGACCAAAGCTGGCCAGCAAAGAAAGCGATGCTACTTCTAGATTGATGTTTTATGGACCTAAATTCAATCCTAAAGTCATCATCTTGAATGAGACCTTTTTTATCTCTTGCTGAGATCAGCCAAGACTTTGCATTGAATTTTCTAGCCAATTCATAAAAATGCTGAGCGTAGGTAATTGCAAAGTGGGAAGGATCATCTTGACCCAAGACCCAATGCATATAAACACTTGTAGCATCTACAGGGGCTGAAGAGTATACTATTCTCAGCTGTTTATCAGGACTCATCGTAGTAATAGGGGTGCACTTTGGTGCTGAATTTCATGCTACTGATTACACCTAACGTTGCATGTTAGCTATACAACATTTAGGTTTAATGTAGCGACTTATCAATTGGCAGATGCAGCTTCTGACGCTATGGCTCAGCTTTTATTGTAGCTAGATGAATATTCAAATTTAGCTCACCTAGAGCTATTGAGAGCCAAATTCAATAATATATAAAACCTGGAGCTGAGTCATATGCTTTTAGGTAGATTCAGCCTCCAGTTTTAATATATGGCTGCAACCACATGCATTAAAACATAAGCTAAACATTGAAGAATCTCTATTTGAGTGCTCTGCCTAAGCCCTATGCGGGGCGTCGTGGCTGTGTAGTAGGAACAACTGAACAGGAAATAAATGACTAAGAAATAGCAGGCCGATTTGCACCTAAAAAATCTATGATATTTTGACTCAAAAAGAAGCTAATCGTCAGGATTAGTTCTTCGATTTTCTAAAACCCTTGCCGGTACTCCTATGGCTACCGAGTAGGGCGGAATATCCTTAGTCACTACCGCTCCGGCACCAATAGCACTACCGTAACCAATAGTTACGCCATCTAAGATTTTGGCTCCAGAACCAATCCAACATTTGTCTTCAATCGTGATGCCCTCTGTCCTAGAGCCTACGTGGTGATGTTGGTTAGCGTATATACCAACCATAGAAGCGATTATGCAATCACGACCAATCTTGACCTTACCAGGCCCAGATAAGCAGGAGTATGGTCCTATGTAAGTATTATCCCCAATATCAATGGTGCAGTTATTTTCTAGCCGAATACTAACACCTCGGTCTAGAGAAATGTTTCCCCCTAATCTAAGTAAGCAATTCTCAAAGTTGCAGTTTAGGAGGGAATATCTAAGGATACTAATATTATTGCCAGTGATGATATTGTTGGCACCGAGGATTTCAACCCATGCTTGAATATAAGGAGCTTTTCCCCAGCTCTTAGCTAGAAGAGGATAGAGAAATTTTCTCACTACTGTTCCCAAAGGGCGAGGAATAGGCTCAATTAAGGAAAATATTAATTTCCTGAGCACGTTATTTTTTGAATTATTGGGTCTAACAACTTCTGGATTCTGAGGTTTAATATCGTTTGCTTTAAGTACTGCGTAAACTTCAGTTTTCATTGCAGAAACTCCTTTTTTGGAAATTTAGTTGTCTTGCACGCACTACTTCTTACTTAAATGAGTTCTAATTTTTTATCTGGGCTAGTAGAGAGTTGTTCTTTACGGCTTTTAATTACTCTAGCGGGTACCCCTACAGCTACCGAATATGGTGGAATATCACGACTAACAACGGCCCCAGCCCCAATCACACTCCCTGTACCAATTGTTACTCCGTCAAGCACTTTGACTCCTGTGCCTAGCCAACAGTCGTCTTCAATCGTGATTCCCAGCATCGTTAATGGTTGAGAATGCATAGGTCTTGTTAAATCATCGAACCCGTGATTGTTGGCATATATGCAGCAGTGCGATGCAATCATGCAGTTGCTGCCAATATTGATTGCTCCAGGACCTGCTAAACAGCAGTAAGGCCCTAACCCCGAGTTTTCTCCAATGACAATGCCACTTGACTGACCCTGATGGCCACAATCTCTAATGCTCACGCCGAGGTCTATAGCTGCATTGGCCCGAATCTGAATGAGATTGCCTCCACTATGAATCTCAGCATATTGATTTATCCAAGCACCTTTTTCAATAGAAATGCGATTTGTGCCGCTGAATCTAACTCTCGAGCCGATTGTTGCAGAACTATCTAACTGCTTGAACAAAGGCCGAAATCCTATAACTCTTATTACCTTTCCAGCTTTCGTTGGAATGGCGCTTAAACTTCCGGTCACAATTGATTCGAGGCCCCGCCTTAAATAGCTCATGATTCTAATTTCTCTATTTTTTGATTTACTTAATTCGCGAATTCACTTTTCAAAGCAGGCTTATTCGTAATTCTTTTGCTCCAAGAAACCTAGGCATATACACGCTAAATACTGGCATTTCACGGCACAAGCTTGTCCGCCGTCGCGCAAGGTATTAGCTTTCTGCAAACGCAACGATGGTCGAAGATTTTCCGCCTTTACTAGTCCTCGACGGCACAAACTTTGCCGATCCGAGTTCAGTTTAGACAAGGAGTTTAAGCCCCTTGATTATCGGTAGCCAGATTTTCGCCGTACAGCACTAGAATGTTTATCCCTGTGGTGCCGCATTCCTAGGTAGCAGACAATTTGCTACCGCGAGTCGATTTGACTGTTAAGAATAGAGGCAACTACAGCACTAGGAAGTTTGGCTAGTGGCAAAACTAATATCAAAAAGGCAAGAAGCTGATATTGCTTGGCCTAGCTAACGTTAGTCCTAGGCGGGATCTGAATTGGAACATTCTGGAATGCTGAAAATGCTGCTCTCAATCAATGAGAGCGATCGCATTTCCTCTAATAAATTCTTGTTTAAGGGGGAGTCAAGCCGCCTGGAATTCTCACCGCCATGACCGGCAAGCAAACTCGGTTTAAGCGGGCCAAGCGCAACCCTTTCAGCAAAGGCTGATAGATATCGGTGTAGAAGTATGACTTGTTAAGAATTGGCATAAACATACATCAACTTCATACAGGCTTTACGTTATTGTTAAGCTCTCAATAAACGCAAGGCGGAGGGTTTGGTTTAAGCTTACTGCTAAATTCTTTTAACGACAACCCATGTTTAATTAGTCTTGCATTAATTCATCTAGCAAGGTTGTGCTGACTAGGTCGGACTGGTTCAATCTTGCCCCTGTGCAATCAACTCTTTGAGATCAAACGAAGGCAAGATTGTGCGATCGCATTTCGCTCCGACTTGTTTAGCGCGATGCTGGAGCTGCTCGGTGGGGAGCTGCTGCTGTAGGAGCGGGTGGATGAACACCCCCGAGCTGATACTGGCCTACGGCGCTGCTGGCCCCGATTATTGTAGGCGGGGTAAAGCTTTGGGCTGAGCAGCGATCGCAATAAAAAAGGAACAGAGTAGAAGATCTAAGGCTTTGGCCTCAGGATTAGCCCAATAAGGCCAATAGCGCTGTCAACTTGATAAGGCGTTCGGCATGGCAAAAATGAGGTAGTTCGAGTGTAATACGAGTCTTGGTCTTTGCCGAGCGGTACACAATGCGATCGCCCTGGAGGTCGGAGCGCTTCAAACTCGCTATTTCACCACAGCAGGCCGCAGTGAAATAGCAAAGTTGTTACGAGCACCAGTCGAGAACAAACGGCGCTTTGCGTCCAACAGGAAATTGAGAAGTTGGTAGAGGCTTAAGGACTGCGCTGACCTAAACCGACTGAGCCTGGGACAGATGTTTGCCCTCAGAAAACTCCTCTACGATTTTGCTGTTGAAGGCGGGCAAATCGTGGGGGTTGCGGCTGGTGACCAACCCCTGATCGACCACCACCTCTTGATCGACCCAGGTGGCACCGGCATTGCTGAGGTCAGTCTTTAGAGAAGGCCAGGAGGTGAGTGCGACCCTTGACCACATCGGCCTCAATTAGGGTCCAAGGCCCGTGACAAATTGCGGCTACGGGTTTGCTATCGGCAAAGAATGCCTTAATAAACTGAATGGCTTGATCGTTGGTTCTGAGCTGGTCAGGATTCAACACTCCACCGGGCAGCACCAGCGCATCGTAATCGGTGGCGTGAGCCTGATCGAGGGTGCGATCGACCGGCACTGTATCGCCTTTGTCATGGTGGTTCCACCCTTGAATAGAGTCACCTTGGGGGGCGATCACATGCACTTGGACACCGGCTTTCTCTAAAGCTTGTTTGGGCTCGGTCAACTCAATCTGCTCAAATCCATCGGTGGCTAAAATTGCCACTTTGCGGTTTGTAAGTTCTTGGGCCACGCTGATTCTCCTAAGGTTCAAATTGTCGGTTCTAGATTTACATGGCTCTTGGCTAAAACCTGCCCTTGAAATTAATGCAGCACATCCTCAGACGTACTAGGCGCAGCCAATATTTACCGCTTGATTTAAGTCAATGGGCCGTGCTAGCCGTTGCGGACTCATGGGAGTTACATCACCTGCTAACCATTGAGGCCGCAGGCTAAAGCTGGCAGATTTGTTGCCGAGAGCTATTTTCAGCTTAGGTAACTGACCTGCGGGCAGCGTCTAGCCGCAGGTGGAGTTAGCCAATCAACAGCAGCAGTTCGGCAAAGCCTAGAGTGGCAGGATTGCGATCGCCGCCGCTAAAACTGCCCTACGACACAAAGTGGGGGGCGAATGAGTGGGCTGACTACTACTGTTGCCAACGCAAAATGGGTTCTTCATCACGTTTTCCGATCTTGAAAATCGTGATGAAAGATTGAGAAATCTACAAGACCCTTTTGAATATTTACACTGAAGCTAGTCCAGTGTTAATTCAGATCGTAGCTTTTTCGGCAAAGCAGCAATTAGCTATGCCTTTCGGTGGATAGAGCCAGCCACATTCGCTGTAAATCGGCTGAAATAATTTATTAGATAGAGCGATCGCACCCTGGCCCAAAGCAGCCTTGACGAGATTCTCCCCAGCGATCTTCAGCAGAGCCTATTTGAGATGGAGCTAATTCCATGAAAAATACCGCTATTGAGACTAAGCCTCACCAGGTTGTGATCGTTGGAGGAGGGTTTGGTGGTCTCTATGCCGCTAAGGCATTGGGAAAAATTAAGCAAGTTGAAGTCACGCTAATCGATAAGCGAAACTTTCATCTGTTTCAACCGCTGCTCTATCAAGTGGCCACGGGGAAATTATCACCTGGGGATATTTCGTCGCCCTTGCGAGCTATTTTGAGTGCTCACCGCCACGTCAGGGTGCTGATGGATGCAGTAATTGATATTGACCCTCAGCACCAGCAAGTGACGCTAACCCATACAACTTTGCCCTACGACACGCTGGTGGTAGCCACAGGTGTTAGCCACCACTACTTCGGCCATGACCAGTGGGCCGAAGCCGCACCAGGGCTTAAAACCCTCGAAGACGCCTTAGAAATGCGGAAACGAATTTTTGGGGCTTTTGAAGCCGCTGAGAAAGAGTCAGATCCAGAGCGGCGGCGGGCCTGGCTGACGTTTGTGGTGGTGGGCGGCGGGCCAACCGGTGTGGAACTGGCTGGGGCCTTGGCAGAACTGGCTTTCCACACGCTTAAGGACGAATTTCACCATATTGACACCACCGAAACCCGCATTCTGCTGCTGGAAGGGCTCGATCGCGTGCTGCCCCCTTACCCCCCTGACCTGTCGGCCAAAGCCGCCGCATCGCTGAAGGAGTTGGGCGTGACGGTGCGTACCCAGTCGCTGGTAACCGAAATCAACGACGATGTGGTGACCGTGCGCCAGGGCGAGCAGACAGAGCAGGTGCGGGCCAAAACCATTCTTTGGGCCGCTGGGGTGAGGGCTTCGGCGCTGGGCAAAGTGCTGGCCGCTCGGGCCGGAGCCCAGCTCGATCGCTCGGGTCGAGTGATGGTGAATCCTGATCTGAGCCTGCCAGAGCAGCCGAACATTTTTGTGGTGGGGGATTTAGCGCACTTTGCCCACCAGGGCGCGCAGCCCCTACCAGGGGTTGCACCTGTGGCAATGCAGCAGGGGGCCTACATCGCTAAGCTAATTCAGCGGCGTCTCCGGGGGGACGATTTGCCTCCCTTCCACTACGACGATGTGGGCAATCTGGCCGTAATCGGCCACCACGCGGCGGTGGTCAACATGGGGCGGTTCAAACTGTGGGGCTTCCCCGCCTGGCTGATCTGGATTTTTGTGCACATCTATTATCTGATTGAGTTTGACAACAAGCTGGTGGTGATGATCCAGTGGTTGTGGAGCTATTTCACCCACAAAGGCGGTTCACGGCTGATTACCTGGGAAGAGAGCCGCCTGGATGAGCCAGTGGTTGTAGATCAGGAGCCCCAACGGCTGGAGCGGCATGATGCTCCAGAACGCACCTTAGGAGAGCTAAAAGCGCCAGTCATTGCAGAATCGTAGACGGGAGAAACTGAATTGGCGGACGTAGTCATTGGTTTAGACTTGGGAACCGGCGGAGTGCGGGCGATCGCCGTCAATCTGCAAGGCCAGGTGGTGGCCCAAACGACCCAAAGTTATCCCCTGCTGACGCCCCACCCCGGCTGGACGGAACAGCAGCCCGCCGACTGGGTCGAGGCCAGTCTCACAGCTCTGAGTGAGGTAGCCGAGCAGATTGAGGGGCAGAGGGCGATCGCCCTGGGTCTATCGGGCCAAATGCACGGCATGGTGCCGCTGGATGAGGCGGGTAAGGTGATCCGCCCCGCAATTCTCTGGAATGACCAGCGCACGGGCAAAGCCGTAGAAGCGATTGAAGCAGCGGTGCCCCGTCAAGAACTGATTCAGCGCACCGGCAATCCGGCGATTACCGGGTTTCAACTACCCAAACTAGTGTGGTTACGCCAGGAAGAACCCCAGGCCTACGAACAGGTGCGGCAAATTTTACTGCCCAAAGACTATCTCGGCTATGTGCTGACTGGCGAAGCGGTGACGGAACCCTCCGATGCCTCTGGCATTGGCTGTTTGAACCTGGCCAGCCAACAGTGGGATCTGGAAATTTTGAGCGCCCTGAAGATCAGCCCTGAACTGTTTCCTGCGGTTGTCAAATCGACCGCCGTTGCTGGACGACTAAAGCCGGAATTGGCTGAGCGCACTGGCTTACCCTCGGGACTGCCAGTAGTGGCAGGAGGGGGTGACAACGCCGCAGCGGCGATCGGCCTGGGCATTTCAGACCGCAACCTGAAGCGGGGCAGCCTCAGCATTGGCACGTCGGGAGTGATTTTTGCCCCCTGCGATGTCCCTACTCCTGACCCCCAAGGGCGCGTGCACCTGTTTTGCCATGCCGATGGGGGCTACCACCTGCTGGGAGTGACCCTGGCAGCGGGAGGTGCCCTGCGCTGGTACCGAGATACCTTTGCTCCCAACATCGCCTTCACCGACCTGATGACTTTGGCAGAAAAATCTGAACCGGGGGCGCGGGGCGTGCTGTTTTTGCCTCACTTGGCGGGCGAGCGCAGCCCCTACCTCGACCCCGATACGCGGGCGGCCTGGGTGAATTTGTCGCTGGCCCACACCCAGGGCGACCTGATTCGGGCTGTGCTAGAGGGAGTGGCCTTTAGCCTACGGGCAGCCCTGGAAGTGATTCAGGGAATTTCTCCAGTGAATCAGTTATTGGCAACGGGGGGTGGGGTGCGATCGCCCCTCTGGTTCCACCTGCTGGCGGATGTGCTGCACACCGAACTGGTAGCCCCCAAAGCCGAAGAAGGAGCGGCCTATGGAGCGGCGATTTTAGCGATGGTGGGGGTTGGGGCGTACCCATCGCTAGCGTCGGCGTTTGAGATGCTGCCTGAGGCGATCGAGGCGGTGCAGCCCCGGTCGCATGCGGCCTATGAGGCGGCGTTTGAGCGCTACACCCCGCTCTATGAGTCGCTGAAAGTTGTCAGGCAAGGAATTTCCGTCAGACCTGCGGTGCTGTCAGCAGTGTATTGTGACCCACAGGTAGCGTGTGAAGAGCTCTAATGGGGTTTTGGCCACGTAGGCAGAGCCGCGTCCCTAACGCTATGCACCATACAGCTCAACCTGACCACCGCATACGAATATGCGCAATGCCATCTTCCAAATAAGGCTCGCCAATGCTCTGAAAACCAAACTCTCTATAAAGTTTCTCCAGATGATGCTGGGCTGAAAGCACAATGGCTTGCCCAGGAAATTGTTGCTGCGTCTGTCTCATTCCTTCCGCGATCATTTGCCGTCCCAGACCCTGACCACGCATCGCAGGCAAAATCAGGACTCGGCCAATAGCAGGTGCTGGTCGGTGGTTATCAGGAGGGAGAACTCGTAGATAGGCAACCAGTTCTTTATTGGGTGTTAGTCCTAGCAAGTGCCAACTTTGTGGATCAGCACCATCAATGTCGGCATAGATACAGAGCTGTTCAATGATGAACACCTGCTGTCGAGCTTTCATGATTTTATAGAGTTCTGAAGTGGAAAGGGCCTCAAAAGGTTTCCAAACCCAGGTGATCATGCCATCGCTCATTTTGCTGGCTACGAATAAGCCAACATGACTTTAAGTTACTTCAGAATTTAACTTTTGAAATTACAAAAGGAAAACGGGCGATCGCACAGTGTCGTCACACCGTGCAAAGCTAGAGACGGGCCGCCAGAAATTGATTGACGTCTTCAGGGGTGGGTTGGGCGGCGATCGCCCCCGGTTTCAACGTCGTCAGCGCTCCAACTGCGCTGGCGTAGCGCAAAATCGCTTTCATCTCAGCCGAGTCTCGCCAAACATCCCACCCTTTCTGGCAAAGCTGGTGCAGAATTCCGGCGAGGAAGGCATCCCCCGCCCCGGTTGTATCTTTGCTGCTGACATCAAAGGCCGGGAGTGAAACGCTGTGCTGTTTCGTAGCGCAGGTGCTGCCGTTGCCCCCATCAGTGAGCAACACGGCCTGAGCGCGAGGAAGTTGCTGACAAATTTCGGTGGCAGAATCGGTCTCAAAAAGCCACAGGGCCTCCTCGCGGGCAAGCTTGAGCAGGTCGGCGGCACTCAAAAAGTCCCGAATTTTGGCGGGGGCCAAGTCTACCTCTGGCCAAAATACCGGTCGCCAGTTCAAGTCAATTACAATTTTGCTCCCCGCCTGCTGGGCCTTGTCTCGCGCCCGCTCCATCGCGCTGGCGATGGTAGGGTAGGCCAGTCCTAACGTCCCCATCACCAGATACTTCACCCCAGCGAAATCGACGGCATCTATCCACTCGGGGGTGAGGTGGGCGTCAGCGAAAGCAGCAGGGTCGGGGGCACTAAAGCCGACGAAGTTGCGATCGCCCGTTTCATCCCGCTGCACCAACACTGTGCGAGTGGGCATATCGGTCACCCGCTGGATCTGGCACGCCACCCCCTGCTCTTGCAACACCTGAATTAGCCAGTCGCCCAGGTCATCTTTGCCCAGGGCGCTAATCAGCCGGGTGTGAGTGCCGAGTTTTGCGATCGCAGCGGCCACATTAGCTGGCGCTCCACCGGGGTAATCAGTGCCTTTGTCTGAGCCACTTCCAGGCATTTCACCAACCTCAAACAGGCGATCGACTAAGCATTCCCCTAAACAAATCACGGGCTCGGTCATGGTTTTCTCCTAAATCGCTCTAAATCCATTTATCCGAGCTAGCCGATCTCGGGTCGATAACAGTTAGCCCTTAATCAAAATCGCTGTGGCGGCGGCTTCATCAGTAATCAACCCGCTGATCAGCCGCCCCTGTAGGGCCGCGAGAATGGCCTCGGCTTTGCGGATGCCGCCAGCGACGCCGATGATCAGGCGCTGGGCTGGCTGCTCTAGGGGCACACCCGCAACGCGGCTGTTGGTACCCGCTTGCAGCAATTTCCCTTGGGAATTGAACGCCCAGCCGGCAATTTCGCCCACAGCCCCCAGCTCAATCAGCTCGGTCAGTTCGGCGTCGTTGATAAAACCATCCTCATGCAGGGGTGCGTTCCAGGCGATGTGGCTAACGCCAACAAAGGTGACCTTGGCCTGCTCCACCAGAGCTTTAACGGTTAAAAACGATCGCTGGGTCTGCAACAGGTCGCGCTCTTCCACGCTGGTAGCCACCGCTGGAGTGGGTACCGGGTAGGTCTGCGACCCCACCCGATCAGACAGGTGCATGACTACCTCGTGGCGACCGGCCAGCCCGTAGTGCGACATGTTGCCCACAATCGAGACAATCTTGTGCTGGGGCTGATCCATTGAGGGAATTTGATCGACCATGGCCCGCAGGGTGCGCCCCGAGCTAAAGGCCAGAATAGAGGGGGTTCTAGCGACTAGATAGGTCTCCAAATAAGTCGCCGCGCAGACACCCAGGCCGTTGTAGAGGTCACCGCCAACGGCAGGGTCGGGGACGACTTCACACATCGACAGATCGAACCGATCCCGCAGCGCTTCGGCCAGGGCAATGCAGTGGCTGAGGGGATGGTCGAGGCGAAATTTGATCAGCTTTTCACTGACGGCTAGGGCTACCAAGCGCTGGGCCGCCTGCCGCGACACGTTGAGCTTGGCGGCAATTTCTTCTTGGGTGTTACCGGCGATGTAGTACAGCCAGGCGGCATGGGCCGCTAGGTCGAGTTTGCGATCGCGCTTCTCTGCAGATATGTCTCCCATCGGTCACCTCACCCACCGCTACTCTCTCAAGCGGGATTTTATTAAACTGAAAGATACACCCTGGGGGAGAGTGAGCATATATCTAAAGTCAGTTTTTTTGCTCAAGTCTATCCTAGCCACCCTACTGCCCACCAGTGATGTCCAAATTGAAACCGGTGATATAGCTGGCCTCGTCGCTCATCAAAAAAGCGACTCCGTTGGCAACTTCTTCTAACCGGCCCAAGCGGCGCAGCGGCACTGAGTTTAGCATCTGCTGTTCAACTACCTTGGGGTCGGCGTCAAAATACTGCGATCCTACCCCCGCCTGTAGTTCCGTCTGCCGAGTCCACATAAAGCCGGGGCCAATCAGCGACGGCGACAGAGCGTTGACGCGAATGCCGTAGGGAGCCAGGTCTTTGGCGGCGGTTTGGGTCATGCCAATCACCGCAAACTTGGAGGCAGCGTAGGCCAGCATGTTAGGCGGCCCATCGACCCCAGCGTGGCTGGCCATATTGACGATCGCCCCACCAGCCTTCCGCAGGTGCTGGGCAGCAGTCTTGAGAATGTGAAACACGCCGACTACGTTGATATCGATCACCTTTTGGAAATCTTCCTCAGGATATTCGTCGGTTTTGGCAAACGCGCCCTGGTAGCCGGCATTGTTGAACACATAGTCGAGGTGGCCCACCTGCTCAACGGCGATCGCAAACATGTCGGTCACCTCTTGGGCATCGGTGACATCGCAGCGCACGGTGTACACAGGATTGCCGTAGTCTTTTAGCCCCTGGGCGATCTCGGTTAGCCTCATCTCGTTAATATCCAGCAACACAATTGTTGCCCCGTTCGCGGCAAATCGGTGGGCGGTGGCTTTGCCGATTTCCCCCGCCCCGCCCGTGATCAAGATGGTTTTACCTTGGAAAGCATAGGTTGCTGTCGCGCTCATAAAGCTGGCCTCACAGTTGGGATTGCAATCAAGAATTGTTGCGAATACAACTGAGCGCCTCATCTTTGGGAAGCGACATCAGTATGATTCCATTATTGGGCTTTTGCCCATAACTAGGGCATAAATTCAACTTAGTTTATTTTTTAGAAAACCGAGGAGCCGTGCGATGCGCTTATTTCGCCGCGCCCGAATGCGTGCCAGAGGGCTGGTGGCATTCCTCATTGGCCTGCTGCTAGTGCAGATGGTCAATGCCTGTTCAGCAGGCCCCCGAGCCGGGGACCGCACTCGCCTCACCATCGCCACCGTCAACAACGGCGACATGGTGGTGATGCAAGACCTGTCGAGCCAGTTTGAAGCCGACAACCCCGACATCGAGCTGCGCTGGGTGGTGCTAGAGGAAAACATTCTGCGCCAGCGCACCACCACCGATGTGGCCAGCCAGGGCGGTCAGTTCGATGTTTTAACGATCGGGTCCTACGAAACGCCGATCTGGGCCAGGCGGGGCTGGCTGCGATCGCTCGACGGGCTCCCCGCTGAGTACGATGTCGATGACCTAATCGACCCGATTCGCACCGGGCTTTCCTACGAAGACACCCTCTATGCGGTGCCCTTCTACGGCGAAAGTTCGATGCTCTACTACCGCACCGACCTGTTTGACGAGGCGGGCATTACGGTGCCCGCCAACCCCACCTATGCCCAGGTGGGCGAATGGGCCAGCCAGGTGCACGACCCGACCAACGGTGTCTACGGCATCTGCCTGCGGGGCAAACCCGGCTGGGGCGAAAATATGGCGTTTCTCACCACCCTGGTCAACACCTTTGGCGGCCGCTGGTTCGATATGGACTGGCAGCCCACCATCGACAGCCCCGAGTGGCAAAACGCCGTCAATTTTTACGTAGACGTGCTGAGCCAGTACGGGCCGCCCGGAGCCAGCTCCAACGGCTTCAACGAAAACCTGGCCCTGTTCTCGACCGGCAAGTGCGGCATGTGGATCGATGCCACCGTCGCCGCTGGGTTGCTCTCGAACTCCGACCAGTCGCAGGTAGCCGATCGCCTCGGCTTTGCCCGCGCCCCAGTCGAGTCTTACCCCAATGGCTCTAACTGGCTGTGGTCCTGGGCGTTAGCGATTCCAGCCACCTCACAGTCGCCTGAAGCCGCCGAGCGCTTCGTCGCCTGGGCCACCTCGAAGGAGTACGTGCAGCTAGTGGCAGATGAGTATGGCTGGGTCGCTGTGCCACCGGGCACCCGCAAGTCCACCTACGAAAACCCCAACTACCAAAAAGCTGCCCCCTTTGCCGAAACCGTGCTGACCTCCATCCAGTCAGCCGACATCACCAACCCGTCCCCCCTGCCGACCCCCTACAAAGGCGTGCAGTACGTGGATATTCCTGAGTTTCAAGCAATCGGCACCCAAGTCGGCCAGCGGATGGCCTCCGCCCTAGCGGACCAAGTTTCGGTCGATCAGGCGATCGCGCAATCGCAAACCGTCGCCGAACGGTTTATGCGACACACAGGCTACATCGAGTAGGCGGGTAGGTGGGTGGATGGGTAGGCGGGTGGATGGGTGATGGGTTTCCTGTGTACCTAATACCTGAACCCCAAAAATCTGACACCTGACACCTAATACCCAACACCAATACCCCCACTCATCCACCCTCCCACTCTCCCACTCATCCACCCGCCTACTCATCCACCCTCCCACTCATCCACCCTTCTTCCTACAATGACTTCCTCAGTAGCAACAAGACCTCAACAACCGCCGCCTGCGCGGGCGCGATCGCACCGCTCGATTCCCGCTCGGCTGCTGGTCGCGCCATCGGTGATTTTGCTGGTGCTCTGGATGGTGGTGCCGCTGGCAATGGCCATCTGGTTTGCCTTCCAGCGCTACAACCTGTTGATTCCCGACAATCGCGAGTTTGTCGGCTTTGCCAACTTTGCCTACATTCTCACCGACCCCACCCTGTGGATTTCCATCGGCATCACAATGATTCTGGTGGTATCGGTGCTGGCGATTACGATTGGCCTTGGCACCGTGCTGGCGGTGCTGTTTAACCAGGAGTTTCCCGGTCGGGGCGTAGCGCGGGTGCTGGCGATTTCGCCGTTTTTTGTCATGCCCACGGTCAGCGCCCTGATCTGGAAAAACATGCTGATGCACCCGGTCAACGGGCTGTTTGCTCAGATTACCCGAGGGCTGGGCCTGGGGGCGATCGACTGGTTCGCCGACTTCCCGCTGCTGGCGATCATCATCATTGTGGCCTGGCAGTGGCTACCCTTTTCCCTGCTGATTTTGCTGACGGCAATTCAATCCCTGGATACCGATCAGATGGAAGCGGCCCGCATGGATGGCGCGAGCGCGATGCAGCTGTTCCGTTTTGTGGTGCTGCCCCACTTGAATCGGGCGATCGCCGTGGTTGCCATGATCGAGACGATTTTCTTTCTCACCATCTTTGCCGAAATCTTCGTCACCACCGGGGGCGGCCCTGGCCTCGCCACCACCAACCTGGCCTACTACATCTACCTCAAAGCGCTACTGGAATTCGACGTCGGTGGGGCCTCGGCGGGCGGCTTAATTGCCGTTGTGCTGGCCAACATCGTGGCAATTTTCCTAATGCGCAGTGTTGCTCGTAATTTGGACACCTGATATGGCAACTAAGCAATCCCACCGCTGGTGGATTCCCCTGCTGGGCTGGCTAGTGGCCTGCCTGCTGTTCTTCCCAATTTTCTGGATGTTTATCACCAGCTTTAAAACCGAGGTGGCGGCGGTCGCCACACCGCCCCAGCTGTTCTTTCGGCCCACCCTAGAGAACTATGTAGCGGTGCAGACCCGGGCCTCTTACTTCAACTTCGCTTGGAACAGCGTGGTGATTTCCCTGGGGGCGACGATTCTATCGCTGCTGCTGGCGATTCCGGCGGCCTACGCCATGTCGTTTTTCCCCACCAAGCGCACCAAGAGCACGCTGCTGTGGATGCTCTCGACTAAAATGCTGCCCGCCGTGGGCGTGCTGGTGCCAATTTATATCCTGGCGCGAGAAACGGGGCTGCTGGACACCCGCATCGGTCTGGTCATCATTTACACGTTGATCAATTTGCCGATTGTGGTGTGGATGATCTACAGCTTTTTCAAAGAAGTGCCAAAGGAAATTTTGGAAGCCGATCGCATGGATGGCGCTTCCACCTATCAGGAACTGGTGCATGTGCTAATGCCCCTAGCCCTGCCGGGAATTTTTTCTACCGCTCTGCTCTCGATTATTTTGTCGTGGAATGAAGCCTTTTGGAGCCTCAATTTGACCACCTTTGATGCGGCTCCACTGACGGCGTTTATTGCGTCATTTTCCAGCCCCCAGGGTTTGTTTTGGGCCAAGCTGTCGGCGGCTTCTAGCATGGCGATCGCCCCCATTCTGATCTTCGGTTGGGTTAGCCAGCGGCAGCTGGTGCGAGGTCTCACCTTTGGGGCCGTTAAGTAGATGACCTGTCGTAGGGTGGGCACCGCCCACCAGCTTTAATCGGTGATATTTCACCCTATAAAACTGTCCTTTTCTCCCATTAATAAGGTGAGCCACCCATGTCAACTGTCACATTACGAGACATCCATAAAACCTATATCGATAACGAAATCATCAAAGGCGTCGATCTCGATATTCACGATCGCGAATTTGTCGTCTTTGTCGGCCCCTCCGGCTGCGGCAAATCGACCCTACTGCGCATGATTGCCGGGTTAGAAGACATTACCTCGGGCGACCTGCTGGTCGATGGCGAGCGCATGAACGATGTGCCGCCCGACCAGCGGGGGCTGGCGATGGTGTTTCAAACCTACGCCCTCTACCCCCACATGACCGTGGCCGAGAATATGGCCTTTAGCCTGCGCCTGGCCGGGGTTTCTAAAGAGCGGCGCCTGGAGCGGGCGCGGGATGTGGCCCGGATTTTGCAGCTCGAGCCGCTGCTCGATCGCAAGCCGGGCAAGCTCTCCGGCGGGCAGCGCCAGCGGGTCGCGATCGGCCGCGCCCTGGTGCGCAACCCCAAGGTGTTTTTGTTTGATGAACCGCTGTCGAACCTGGATGCCTCTCTGCGGGTGCAGATGCGCATCGAGCTGTCGGGGCTGCACGAAAGCCTGCAATCCACCATGATCTACGTCACCCACGACCAGATCGAAGCTATGACTTTGGCTGACAAGATTGTGGTGCTCCAGGGCGGCGTGGTCGAGCAAGTCGGTTCGCCCCTAGAGCTGTACCACCATCCCCGCAACCTGTTTGTAGCCGGGTTCATCGGCTCGCCCAAGATGAACTTTCTCTCGGTACAGACCACCGGGGTGCAAGACTCTGGCACTACCGTGCGCCTGCCGGGCGATGCCACTATCACCATCCCGGTGCAGCCGAGAACTCTGATGGCGGGCGATCGCGCCACCCTAGGCATTCGCCCCGAGCACCTGCGGATCGATGCCACCAACCCGACGCTGATGGGCGAAGTCTTGGTGGTCGAGCGCCTAGGCGGCGAAACCTACCTCTACGTCAAGGTCGCTGGCGGCGAAACCTTTATCGTGCAAACCGACGGCAACAGTCGGGCCAAGGTGCGCGATCGCGTCCCCGTCACCATCGAGGGCAGCGTCTGCCACCTGTTCGACGGCGAGGGCCAAGCGATTCCCAAAGCCGAGCGCCATCCCCTCAGCCTCACCCGCCATCCCGAAGTCCCGCTACACACCGAAGCCACGCTAGAGCAGACCTATGAACAGCCAACCCACCTCCACGAAGTCCCTCGTCAAGCTGAATGAGCGATCGCTCTCACAGTTGAGCGATCGGGTGCGCCTGCCTCGGTACGATCGCACCACCGTCACCCCCGGCATTGTCCACATCGGCGTCGGCGGCTTCCACCGGGCCCACCAGGCGCTCTATATGGATAACTACCTGGAGCAAAACCCCGGCAGCGACTGGGCCATCTGCGGCGTCGGTCTGCTGGAATTTGACCAGAAAATGCGCGATGCCCTGGATTCCCAGGATTGTTTGTATACCCTAGTGGAGCGATCGCTTGCCGGTGACGACGCCCGCGTCATTGGCTCGATTACCCAATACCTGTTCGCCCCCGAAAATCGCGAGGTCGTGATTGCCACCCTGGCCGACCCCCAGTGCCGCATCGTCACCCTGACCATCACCGAAGGCGGCTACTATGTCGTAGAAGGCACCGGCGAGTTCGATGCCAACCACCCCACGATTCAGCACGACCTGCAAAAACCTGACCAGCCCTTGGGGGCCTACGGCTTTCTCACGGCAGCGCTAAATCGGCGGCGGCAGCGGGGCATCGCGCCCTTTACGGTGCTCTCCTGCGACAACATTCAGGGCAATGGCGACATGGTGGGCAGAATGCTGACCGCCTTCGCCCAGCTGCAAAACCCCGACCTGGGCGGCTGGATTCGGGAGAATGTTGCCTTCCCTAACTGCATGGTCGATCGCATCACTCCTGCCACTGCCCCGGGCGACCTGCAAATGGTGGCCGACCAGTTCGACATTGACGATGCCTGGCCCGTGGTAGCCGAGCCCTTTCTCCAGTGGGTGGTCGAAGATCGCTTTAGTGCCGGACGTCCTGACTGGGAAAGCGTCGGCGTGCAGATGACCGACGACGTGCACCCCTACGAGATGATGAAGATTCGGCTGCTCAACACCAGCCACCAGCTGATCGGCTATCTCGGCTCTCTCAAGGGTTACGCCTACGTTCACGAATCGATGGCCGACCCCCAGATTCACCAGGCGGTCGAGCGTTTGATGGATGAAGTCATCCCCACCCTGCACCCCGTTCCCGGTATCGACGTCAGCCAATACAAACAGACCTTGGTAGAACGGTTCTCGAATCCAAAAATTCGCGACCAGCTGCCTCGGCTCTGCCTCAATAGCTCAGCCAAGATTCCCAAATGGGCCCTTGGCTCTCTGCGCGACAAGCTGGGCCAGAATGGCGCGATCGACTACCTAAGTCTCACTATCGCCGCCTGGTTCCGCTACCTCAACGGCAAAGACGATCAGGGCCATACCATGCCGATCGATGACCCCATGGCAGATACGCTGATGGAACGGGCGCGATCGGGCGGCACTGACCCCATGCCGCTGCTGAATCTGACGGAGATCTTTGGCGATCTGCCCCAGTCGTCACGATTCGTCAAGGCGGTAACCCAGTACCTGCACCAGCTCCATGAACTGGGTACCCAAGCCACCCTGGCAAAGCTGCTTGAGACTGTTCCAGCTAAATGAAGTCAAAACCTGCTGGTAGGGGCATTGCAGTGCAATGCCCCTACGTCGAACTTGTCCCAATCTAATGGGCGTTTGCAATACGACTGACGAACCTGGCCTAGTCTCGCTCCAACACCTCTACCTGGCGGAGCCCGGCCAAGTTCTCCTGCCCGGTGCAGAATAACACTGTCCTAATCTCGGCCATTAGCACCTCTGCGAGAGCCGCCACAGCCTCCTCTGACTCACTCGCCGCCTGCAAAAACGGCATCGCCAGCCCCGCCAAATCGGCTCCCAGGGCCAGGGTTTTTGCCACATCCAGCCCGTGGCGCAGCCCCCCCGAGGCAATCAACGGCAGTGCCGGGGCCACTCGTCGCGCTTGGATAATACAGTCTGCCGTGGACAAACCCCATTCCCCAAAGGTCTGCCCCAGCCGCCGCTGGTGGGCATCGCTCGCTCGCTCGCTCTCCACTCTGGCCCAGGATGTGCCCCCAGCTCCGGCCACATCCACAGCCGCGACCCCGGCTTCCATCAGCCGCTGCACCATGGGTGCCGAAATGCCGTTACCGACCTCCTTAGCAATCACCGGCACCGGCAACACCGCGCAGAGCTGCTCAAGCTTGGCCAGCAGGCCCTTAAAGTTGGTATCCCCCCCCGTCTGCACCGCCTCTTGCAATGGGTTGAGGTGCAAAATCAGCGCGTCGGCCGCCAGCTTTTCTACTACGCGGCGGCACTGGTCGAGACCGTAGCCGTAGTTGAGCTGCACCGCCCCCAAATTCGCTAGCAGCAGAATGTCTGGAGCCTCTGACCTGACCGCAAACGTTTCCATCACGTCAGGATTTTCGACCCCGACCCGTTGGGAGCCTACCCCCATCGCCAACCCATAGCGCTGAGCCACCGCCGCCAGCCGCCGGTTGATCTGATGCGCCTCCTCGGTGCCCCCAGTCATTGACGAAATCAGCAGCGGTGCCTCCAGCCGATGCCCCAAAAACACCGTGCTCAGGTCGATATCTTGATAGTCGATCTCTGGCAGGCAGCAGTGGGTAAACCGATAGCGCTCTAGCCCAGTGGTCACCTGGGCACACTGTACCGGCCCCTCTAAGCAAATGCGCAGGTGGTCGGCCTTGCGGGCCTGGGTCTCATGGGCGACAGGCAGTAGAGTCACAAGGGTTTCGCAAAATCAACGCTCCCTATCCTAGGAAAAATCGGGGCGCTTTTGGCGCGATCGCACACCAGACGTAACACCCCCATTCCTTATGCCCGCTTCAAAAGCTCCACCCCATCTCGCCCGTCCGTATCCTGCAAAAACACCTTCACCGACTCATCCTTCGCCGTCGGCAGAGTTTTACCCACAAAGTCAGGGCGCACGGGCAGCTCTCGATGGCCCCGGTCAATCAGCACCGCCAGGCGAATGGCGCTGGGCCGACCGTAGTCGATGACCGCATTGAGAGCAGCGCGAATGGTGCGCCCACTAAAAATGACATCGTCCACCAGCACCACCACGCGATCGCTGATGTCGAACGGGATCTCGGTGCGGGCCGGGGTGCGCGTGCTGATTTTATCCAGGTCATCGCGGTAGAGAGTGATGTCGATCGCGCCCACCGGCAGCTCTACCCCTTCTAACCGCTGAATCTGTTGGGCCAGCAAATGAGCCAGGGGCACGCCTCGGGTATAAATGCCCAGCAGCACTAGACGGCTCAGGTCGCCGCCCCGCTCCACCACTTCCGACGCCAGTCGATTCAGCGTGCGGCGCATTTCCTCCGCCGACAAAATCTTGACCACATTGCTGCTTGTATTCATGCCCCGA
The DNA here is from genome assembly GCA_019359285.1 of Nodosilinea sp. WJT8-NPBG4. GTDB lineage: Bacteria > Cyanobacteriota > Cyanobacteriia > Phormidesmidales > Phormidesmidaceae > Nodosilinea. Next base: position 61,548 of record JAHHHQ010000060.1, on the reverse strand, counting down.
CCTCCTGGCAGCTGTAAAGTCCCACTATACCTGACCTACAGGGGTAGCTCGTGAAACCCATTCGTGGCGTGTAGCCGGAGGAAAGCTGTAATAATTCAAAGTTCAAAATTGAAAATTCAAACCTCTGGCAGGCCTTTAAAGCGTTGGCTCGTTTTGCCTAGTACAGCAGGGCAGAAGTAAACCTGCCGCGCAGGAAGATTGAAACGCTTACACCCTGAGGATTTTCCATTTTTAACTTTGCATTTTGAACTCCGCGTAGCAGCACTAGCCCCGATTTTTGATCGTCATCACCTGCACAATCTGCTGGGCCAGGGGGCTGGGAATCTCTAAAATTCGGTACAGGTCTTCTAAAAACGCCTGCTCCTGCGGGGTAACAGTGCGGTCAGACAGGACCAGATCGGTGGCGACCGCAAAGGCCGTCTCCCGCAACTCTTGAGGCAAAACGGCCTTGGCCCGGTCGACCATTACCCCCGGCCCCTCAGTTTTGAGGCGCGTCAGCAACAGATCGAATAGATGGTGCACGGCGTCTTTGGAGTAGCTGCTAAACAACGCCATGCGCGACAGCAGCATCGTCATATCCTGACCCTCCTGGTCAGCCAGATAGCCGTCGGCGGCGATCGCCACTAGCGCAATGCTGGCCAGCGCCTCTGCGGTGCCCATGGATGACTCGGTCATGGCGATTTTTCCTGGTATCCTTGGCACAAAGCCCTGTATGCCCCTATTTTTGCCCTAAAGTCGACGCGACGCAATCCCGTTGTGAGGAGTCTTTACCTGAGGCGTCTTTACGGCTGAACCCCCTATACCTCTCCGTGACATCCGCCAAAATACGTAACTTTGTGATCAAACTCACCGTTAGCCGTGATAAATCCGCTAGGTTTTCAGGAACCTTCCAGAGATACTGAAATTGACTCAACTTTAGCCGAGTCATCTACAGGGAACACACAACCAACCGACAAGCCCGCAAGGGACTGTCGGTTTTTTTTGGCCATTCCCTACTTGCCCGACGCCCGCTGATAAAACCGCTGCATATCCTCAAACCAGAGCTGTCGCGACTCCTCCCAGGTGTAGAACATGTGTCCCCCCTGAAAATGCCGCAGGGTGAGGTTTGGCTGTAGCTCCGGGTTGAGGTTCATCAGATCCCTCAGGTGCTCTGACGAGAAGTAGGGCGTCACCAAATCGTAGATACCGTGGGTAATGTAGACCTGGAGGTAGGGGTTGAGGGCCATGCCCACCCTCAAGTCATCTACCGAGCCCACAAAGCCCTGGCGATACTCGCTTTCGGGCAAAAACTCCCAGGCTTTAAACACCTCAAAGCTGAGCAGGTTGTAGGTCAGAGTGGTATTCACGCCCAAAGTCGAGCGCAGGTGGCTGTTGATGGCTCCGGTAAACAGGCGATCGATGCCCTCTAGGGTGGGGTCGGTGCCTTCATGCATCAGGCGATCGGGAAAGGGGTCGATCGCAGTGACTGAGCCATCATAGAGACCCAAAATGCGCTGCTGATGGCGCAGCAGCTCGCGGGCAAACACCACAATGTCGATGCGGCCCCGGTGGCGCTGCACCACCTCCAACGGCAGACCAATCAGATGGGCCAGCTGACCAAAAACTCGCTGCTGGTCTTCGCCAGAGGCAGTGCTGCCCAAGGCCAACAGCGGAATCAGGAACTTGCGGGCAAAATCGGCAGCCTTGGCCCCGTGGGCAGCCGGGCTATCGGTGGTATCGACCTGCCCATGATGGACTGCCGTGGCCGCCATCGAAGGAATCACCGTAGCCCAGCCGCTGAGGTTGTAATCGTTGCCCTCCAGCAGCAAAAACTCCATTACTGGCGAAATCAGAATGGCCCCGCACAGGCCGACGCCATAGTCTTGCTGAAGCTTGCGGCAAAGCTTTGCTACCCGAAAGCCGCCGTAGCTCTCCCCAGCAATGAAGACCGGCGACAGCCAGCGGTGGTGAGCTGAGAGATAGCCCTGAATAAACTCGCCCAGGGCATTGAGATCGCGATCGACCGTCCAGAATTTTTTGGCCTTTTCGTCGGGTTTGTCTTCCCCTTTGTCGGCGGGCTTATCGTCAGATTTCTCGGCCTTGTCGCCGTCTTGGGGCAAAACGCGGCTAAAGCCTGTGCCCACGGGGTCAATAAAAACTAAGTCGGTGAAGCTCAGCCAGCTTTCGCCGTTGTCGACCACCTCCACCGGCGGGCGCGGCAAGCTGCCGTCAGAGTTAAACACCACCCGTCGCGGTCCTAATGCCCCCACGTGCAGGTAGGCTGATGCCGCCCCTGGGCCTCCGTTAAACACAAAGGTAATGGGCCGCTGGGCTGGGTTTTGGTCAGCAATGGTGTAGGCCACGTGAAACAGCTCGGCCACGGGCTTGTCATGTTCGTAGAGGGTTTGCCACTGGGCTGAGGCGGTGTAGGCCTGGTTACCCAGCATGTGCTCGGTGGTGTTGCCCTGACGTTGGGTGTGATCTGGCATGAAGATGCGGGGTTGAAGACTCTACCTGTTATAGCGCGGTCGGTCACCTTCAGAATCGCGCATCCCCACTCGCACAGAAGCAGACACATGAGTCGCTAACGATTAAATTGGATTAAGCCAAATCTGTCTTAGGAGTTGAGACCCGATGAGATGGCTCCTGCCTAACATTATCAGCGCCTTTGATAACGTCTACAGCGGCTGGATTTTATGGAACTTGTTTTTGGCGGCGATTCCGCTGCTGCTGAGCTTTAGTTTGTTTCGCCGTCAGAGCCTGTCCAACCGATGGTTTTTGGCGGCCTGCGTACTGGTGGGGACAATTGGCGTGCTAGGGCTGGGGCCTCGCATCCCTCGTGCTGTGCAAGGGCTCTACAACCTGCTCCAAGACAACTCCAGTCCGCTCTCTTGGTTTGAGCTGCTGTGGCTACTGGCGGTTACGGCCTTTGCCGGTCTCCTCAGTCTGAAAATTTTTAAGACCAAGCAAGATCCCCAGGGCTGGCTGTGGTGGGTGGGGCTGGTGGTGTTCTTGATCTTTCTACCCAATGCTCCTTATGTCCTCACCGATATTATTCATTTGATTCGAGGCACCAGCTCGGGACAGATTCGCATCTTGGTTGTGGCTCTGGTGTTCATTCCCCTTCACTCAGCCGCCATTTTGCTGGGGTTCGAAGCCTACGTCGTCTCGATTCTCAACCTGGCTGCCTACCTCAAGCAGCACGGGGCCAAAGCGATGATCTTGCCCCTCGAGCTAACAATTCACGCGCTCAGCGCGGTGGGCATCTATCTGGGCCGATTTCTGCGCTTTAACAGCTGGGACCTGGTCACTGACCCCACTGGCGTCATCGCCTATACCCTCGATGCCCTGACCTCAAAGCAACCAGCGGCCGTTATCTTCGTCACATTTGTTATTTTGGCCAGCCTTTACTGGGTGATGAAACAAATCACCCTGGGGCTTAAGCTGCGCATTCGCTACGCCCGCCAGGGCATAGATGCGCTCGATTAAACCGCTCGGTACGGTCATCGCAGTAGAAGCGGGTACATTAGCCCTAACGTTACTCGTGCCAACCATGTCTTTTAAGGCCAGCGTGCTGCACTTTCAAACTCTAGTAACCTCCTTTCACCCGGTCATAGTAATCGACACGGTAGAAGAAGAACGGGTACAGGGGTTGATTAGCGCCGCCTGCACTGACATGCAGATGGCCGTATTCGAGTGGAGCGTTGCCCAGGGGCTGATGCGATCGCCCGATAGCCCTAACCATCGTTGGCAAAATGAGTATGCCCCCCCCAGCGCTAAGCGCGGTCAGGCGCTGCCCAAAACCACCGACCCCCTCGACATGCTGCGCCACATTCAAGAGATCAGCTTCAAGGCCGTCTTTTGGCTCAAAGACTTTGCTGAACACCTCAAAGATCCGGTAGTTGTCCGTCAGTTTCGAGAAGTATCCCAACAGTTTTCTTCCAACAGCTCAACGCTAGTTCTCAGCGGCAGCGGCGCTGATCTACCGCCCACCATTGCGCAGAATGCTGTCTATTTAGATATCAAGCTGCCCGAACCCGAAGAACTCTATAAAGCTATTTCCGAGACGGTGAAGACCCTCCAAGGTCAAGTCGCAATTAATCTAAATCCGGATGATGTTCGCGCCTTGGTGTCAGCTCTCCAGGGCATGACCCTACACCAAGCTCGAAAAGTTGTATCCTATGCGGCTCGGCATGACAGAAAACTCGACGTCAGTGATGTGAGGTGGGTACTAGAGCGCAAGGCCCGAGTCATTCATGAAGAGGGTCTACTCGACTACTTCCCGCCCGAAACTAACCTGGCCGAGCTAGGTGGGTTTGAGGGGCTCAAGCGCTGGCTAGCCTACGCCAAAGTGGGCTTTACACCCCAGGCTCGTCAATATAACCTGCCCGCTCCCAAAGGCATTTTGATCGTAGGCATTCAAGGCTGTGGTAAGTCGCTGGCCGCCAAAACCATCGCCCGGCAGTGGAGTCTGCCCCTGCTCAAGCTCGATGCCGGCCGCCTCTACGATAAGTACATTGGCGAATCCGACAAAAACTTCCGCCGCGCCGTCACCATGGCCGAAAGCATGGCCCCCTGCATCCTGTGGATCGACGAGATCGAAAAGAGCATGGGTCAAAGCAGCAGCGAATCCGATGGCGGGCTTAGCCGTCGCCTGTTCGGCTACTTCCTCACCTGGCTGCAAGAAAAATCCCAGGAAATCTTTGTCGTAGCCACCGCCAATGACCTTTCAGCTATTCCGCCAGAACTGCTGCGCAAAGGCCGCTTTGACGAAATTTTCTTTGTCGACCTGCCCGAGGCCGACGAGCGCCACACTATCCTGCACATTCACCTAGGGCGACGGCAGCATGGTACCGAAAACTTTGATCTCAACGAATTGGTAATTGCCACCGACGGCTTCAGCGGGGCCGAAATTGAACAAGCCATCATCACCGCCCACTACCGAGCCCTCTACGAAAATCGCCCCGCCGACACCACCCTGCTGCTCGAAGAGATCAAACGCACAGTGCCCCTCTCTATTACCCGTCGAGAGGACATCCAGCGGCTACGAACCACAGCTCGGGAAAGGTTTGTATCGGCACGATAGCTATGTCTATGCCCTATTTAGGTTCACGGTCGTTGGCAGATTACCGATCGGCCATGCATGTCCTGCAAAACCAAATCTCAAAACTTGACAGCACTAACTTAACGCGTAAAAATTCACCGAAGCTTGGTAGTTTAAGCGTCTAAATAATCAAGCGCCATTTGAAGAGACGCACAGTCAATCTTGAAGGAATTTGGCGACGGTCGAACAACCCCATTGGACAATTTAGGAAAGTCTATGGTTCTTAAAAACTCTTGGGTGACCTGACCACGAACACCACACCACTGCCCATTCAGCCCGCTGATATGGCGGCGATGAGCCCAACGACTTGACCACCCCGGAGAATAAAGTTCGACTACTTTAACCCCACTACCGGGCAGCTCAGGGTTTTGCAGCCCCAAACGATTAAAAGCCATATGGCTAAGGGCCGCACCATGGACGGCTACCACGACTTTAACATCACGGGTAATCGACCATTTTTGGGCACAGGTTAAGTCTTCGAAGTAATAAGTTTTGAAGCCTTTTTTTTCGAGAAACTGGACTACTTCATCGTTGTTGATTAGACAGCGGTTCCCTCTGCGAGGGATAAAAATTTTCTCTACCCCCAAAGGCTCATAGCCCGAAAACTCGGCCTCGTTAAACAAAGCTGCATGGCGGTTGTAAAGCTTTGAATCGATCTCAGCCACTAGTTTTTGATTTATGATCGGGAAGAACTGAGGTGCTTCCATGCCAGTTGCTGCATCAGGGCGAGCGACTGACATAGAGATCACTTCGCCATAGACGCTATCATCGGTGTAAATTACTGGGATACCCAACGTTTCAAAGACTTCGCGAGCCAGGTTCGGTGCTCGTTCTCTAAGAATGACGTGAACATCTACGTCTTGGCCCAAACGCTTACTCAGCATTTGCTTTGCCAGCAAAGCCGGAGCCGCCAAGTTTTCAATGATGTGCCCTATATTAGTATCTAGCTCTTGCCGACCATCAAACAAAAATTTTTCTGGATAGTCTAATATCTGAGTTCCCTTTACAGCTGTGCAAAGCTGTTTATAGAGTTTAGAGCGTATAGAACCCGGTTTTCTAGGGCCTGTTTGGCCAGATTTGACGTCTATTTTTACCTGTAAAGGATTTAAACAGTCCTCAGGCAGAAATATTCTTTCAATTGCAGGGCGCAACGTATCTCCTAGCGCCGTGGGGTGAGAAAAAATCATTGAAGCAGGAATTTGTATCTCAGGCAGAACTTCAACAAATGACAACCCCATACCTGGCTCTCTTTCTTATAAAATTCACAGACTTAAAAAGGACGGCTTTCGCTCTTTAGAGCACACAACTAATAGACATAAAATTTTTCACGTCGATTTCACAATTGTCGGAGCTATATATTCTAAAGCTTTAATAAAATGGCCTATAACCTTATTCGTATCTTGACAGTTTAGACTTTGCTTAGAGGCCTTTTATGTGCGCTCACCCAGGCTTTTAACAAGAAATATGAGTGCTGCACTAAAGCTGTGCCAAGTTTACAACTCAAGTCTGTTAATCGCAACGATTGCCTTTGCTTTCATTAGTTGATGGGTGCTCTAGTTGCTTGACTTCTTTCTTGACTAACATCCGGCAACAAAATAGGTAAGGCTTCCAGACATCACAGTCAAGGTGAGGGATTTTAGGACTTAAAGTGAGCTAAAAAAACAGAACTTAATCAGGGCTCTGTGAAGTAGGCACGCCAAATCAATTTTTACCGGCGATCGCCCCCATATTACTGTCTACAAACCTTAGCTATATGGTTCCTTCACCATTGAGCAGCGAACGTTAAGGGAATGTTAGCCCCAAGGTTACCCGATCTGATAAGTGTGACAACAGCGGTCTCAGTGGTTGGTGGCGTTGGGCTTTCTTATGAATTCCAGATTGTAGGGTCTTAGCTTACGTCAATATCGACTAGCAAAGTGCTCTGTTGCATACCACATTTTTAATACCTTCCCTAAAAGCTCTGGTGCATAGAACCAGGAAGGCTGCTACCGCCGTAGGTGAGTCCATTAGCGGAGCGACTGGCGCTCGCCTTCCACCTACGATGCCCTATTTCGCCCTGCCAGACTCATCAAAAGGGCCCTTGTCTACTCCGATGCTGTCTACCACTCCCACAATCCGAGAATTGCGGCCAAGGCGATCGCTACGAATGGCGCAGAACCTCTGCTAAGCCTGTAGCGAGGCTCAATACATCTACAGAACTTTGCCAGGTGGCCAGCACCCCATCCCCCGTGGTGACAACCTTGACAAGTGTTTATAAATGTTAAATTGATAAAGCGTTTTCACTAAGCCCCCAGATATGCCCAAATCGGACGCTTCCGCCAAGAAAACCGCTGCCTCTAGCAAAGGCCGAGCGTCCACCAATGGCAACCAGCACACCGGCCTCGCCCATCACCACGCCGCCATTGACGACAACGTCATTCGCATTCGAGGAGCCCGGCAGCACAATTTGAAGAATCTGGACTTGGAGATTCCTCGCAACAAGCTGATTGTGTTTACGGGGGTATCGGGTTCGGGCAAGTCGTCCCTGGCCTTTGACACTATTTTTGCCGAAGGGCAGCGCCGCTATGTGGAGTCCCTCAGCGCTTACGCCCGCCAATTCCTTGGCCAGGTGGATAAGCCTGATGTGGACGCGATCGAGGGGCTAAGTCCGGCCATTTCCATTGACCAAAAATCGACCTCCCACAACCCGCGCTCGACCGTGGGCACGGTTACCGAAATCTACGACTACCTGCGTCTGCTCTATGGGCGAGCGGGCGATCCCCACTGTCCGATCTGCGATCGCAGCATCTCCCCACAATCCATCGACCAGATGATCGATCGGGTCATGGCCCTGCCCGATCGCACCCGCTTCCAGATTCTCGCCCCCGTGGTGCGGGGCAAAAAGGGCACTCACAAAAAGCTGCTCTCTAGCCTGGCCTCCGAGGGGTTTGTACGGGTGCGGGTCAACGGCGAACTGCGCGAGCTGACCGACAATATTGAACTCGACAAAAACTACAGCCACAACATTGAGGTGGTGGTCGATCGCCTGGTGAAGAAGGAGAGCCTGCAAGACCGCCTAGCCGATTCGCTGCGCACCTGCCTGAAGCGATCGGAGGGGATCGCGATGATCGAGATTCTGGCGGAGAAGCCCCAGGAAACCGCCAACCCGGAGCCGGGCAGCAACGTCGTGTCTCTAACCGTTGGCGCAGCCTCTTCAGCGAAGAATCGCCTGCCCCAGGCAGCCGAGGCCGAAGGCAGCTACGGCCAGCCTAAAGAGCTGGTATTCTCCGAAAACTTTGCCTGCCCGGAGCACGGCGCGGTGATGGAGGAGCTGTCGCCCCGGCTATTCTCGTTTAACTCCCCCTACGGGGCCTGTCCCCACTGCCACGGGTTGGGCAGCCTGCGCACGTTTTCAGCAGAGCTGGTGGTACCGGATCCGGCCCTGCCGGTCTATGCGGCGATCGCCCCCTGGTCGGAAAAAGACAACACCTACTACTTCTCGCTGCTCTACAGCGTTGGCCAAGCCTTTGGCTTTGAGATCCAGAGCCGGTGGGATCAGCTCACCCCCGAGCAGCAGCACATCGTGCTCCACGGCAGCGACGAGAAGATTTATATAGAGTCAGACTCCCGGTACCGCGATCGCAAGGGCTATCAGCGGCAGTATGAGGGGGTGCTGCCCATTCTCGACCGGCAGTATAAAGACGCCAGCTCCGAGCTACACAAGCAAAAGCTCGAAAAATACCTGATTGACCAGCCCTGCGAGGTCTGCCACGGCACCCGGCTCAAGCCTGAATCGAACGCGGTGCGGATTGGCCCCCACTCGATTAGCGACCTCACCAACGTCTCCATTCGCGAATGCCTCAGCCGCATTCGCAACCTGGTGGGCGAAGAGGGCGAGGCCCCCAAGCTCTCGGCCCGTCAGCTCCAGATTGGGGCGCTGGTGCTGCGCGAGATTCGCGCCCGCTTGCAATTCATGATGGATGTGGGCTTAGACTACCTGACCCTGCACCGCACCGCCATGACCCTGTCGGGGGGCGAGGCTCAGCGGATTCGCCTGGCCACCCAGATTGGCTCGGGCCTGACGGGAGTGCTCTACGTCCTGGATGAGCCCAGCATTGGCCTGCACCAGCGCGACAACGATCGCCTGCTCAATACCCTGCACCGCCTGCGCGACCTGGGCAACACGCTCATTGTCGTGGAGCACGACGAAGACACGATCAGAGCCGCCGATTATTTAGTCGATATTGGCCCTGGGGCCGGGGTGCACGGCGGGGCGATCGTGGCCGAGGGCGATCTTAAAACCCTGATGACCGCCAAGGATTCCCTCACCGGGGCCTATCTGTCGGGGCGAATGTCGATTCCCACGCCGGCAGAGCGGCGGCCGGGGAATGGGCGATCGCTCACCCTAAAAAATGCCCGCCGCAACAACCTGAAAAACCTGGATGTCGATCTGCCCCTGGGGGCGCTGGTGTGCATCACCGGTGTTTCAGGCTCGGGCAAATCGACCCTGGTGAACGAGCTGCTCTACCCAGCCCTCCAGCACCACTTTGGCAGCAAGGTGCCCTTCCCCAAACACATGGACAAGCTGGACGGGCTCAAGGCGCTAGATAAGGTGATCGTCATCGACCAGTCGCCGATCGGGCGCACGCCTCGCTCCAACCCCGCCACCTATACCGGCGTGTTCGACGTAATCCGCAACCTGTTCACCGAAACCATCGAGGCCAAGGCGCGGGGCTACAAGGCGGGGCAGTTCTCCTTTAACGTCAAGGGGGGGCGCTGCGAGGCCTGCGGCGGCCAGGGGGTGAATGTGATCGAGATGAATTTTCTCCCCGATGTCTATGTGCAGTGCGAGGTCTGCAAGGGAGCGCGCTACAACCGCGACACCCTGCAAGTTACCTACAAGGGCAAGAACATCTCCGACGTGCTGAATATGACCGCCGAAGAGGCTCTGGGGTTTTTCGAGAATATTCCCCAGGCGGCGGCGCGGCTGCAAACCATGGTGGATGTGGGTCTAGGCTACATTCGCTTGGGGCAGACGGCCCCCACCCTCTCTGGTGGGGAGGCCCAGCGGATGAAGCTGGCCTCGGAGCTGGCTCGACGCTCGACGGGCAAAACCCTATATCTGATTGACGAACCCACAACTGGCCTGTCATTCTACGACGTGCACAAGCTGCTGGATGTGGTGCAGCGCTTGGTAGATAAGGGCAACTCGGTGCTAATGATCGAGCACAACCTGGACGTGATTCGCTGCTCTGACTGGATTGTGGACCTGGGGCCAGAAGGGGGCGATCGCGGCGGCGAGCTGATTGCGGTGGGCACCCCCGAGGTGGTGGCTAAGGTGGCTGGTTCCTACACGGGCAACTACCTGGCCAAGGTGCTAGAGCAGCATTCCGCTGTGGATAAAGCGGCATCGGCTGGATAACGCACTCATCATGGCTCTTGGTGTACTCGAATCCGCCCTTTTTGGACAATCCACAGTTTTCCGACGATCTCTTCGCGTTCTAGACCGCCAATTAACGTTTTTATAGCATCCAGCAGATCCTTTGGCTCTGGACGGGATGGCAGCCTCAGCACAGCAATGCCACAGTAATGTGACGGTCTGAACTGGAGGGGGTTGCTGAAGTCTAGGTCGAGGGTTACCAAACAGCGCCCTTCCTGACGGCAGACCTCAATCAAGTTTTCGTCTGGCGTAGAGGTTAAGCCTTGCTCTACCACCGTTGCTGTATCGTGACCGGCCTGTTTGAGCAAATCCAGACCGCGTTGGCCAAGGTTCTCGTCTAGCTTCAGCCTCACGCACTGGCCTCCAGGGGAATATCGATCCAGCGTTCCCGGCTCATTTCTGCGCCGTAGGCCAGGCAAGCGTAAATGTCGGCTTCTTCTAAGCTCGGGTAGTCTTCCAGTAGCTCAGCTATGGTCATGCCGCTGGCTAAGAAGTCTAGTATCAGCGAAACCCAAATGCGATGCCCTCGAATGCAGGGCTTACCAAAACAAATATTGGGGTTAACGGTAATCCGAGAGAGTAGCTCTTCGCGAGTCATGATAAGAAGCCTGGGTGGTTATTCCAAATTATCTTGCTCTGGCTATGGATTTACCAGTACCAGCAGTGCCGAACTATCTAATGAGCAAGGGTGAGGGAAGTTAACCTTCTCTCACCCTTGCTGCTGGGCTAAATTTTAGGGAATAGTGGCTGAGCAGAGTTGTTCGCTTTGCGTCTCCCAAAGGGAGAAAGCCACCGTTTTGGCGTTACGCCGCCAGCTTGGGTTTGCGGGTGGGGCGCTTGCGATCGCTCTTGCGAATGCCGCCGGCCATTTCGTATTCGTTGCTGTCTTTGCCATATTTGGTGGCAACCCCCAGCAAAATACGCTCCGAAAAGTCGCGGACAACCTGCTCAGCGTCTTGAACGGCGTTGGCAGCCTGGTCGAGCAGAGAGAGGGATTCGTTGTAGTCGTGGAGCTTTTGGCGCAGGTCTTCGATCGCTCGGGTGTAGGCGGTGGTGGTGATGCCGTTGCCCAGGTCAAGGTCTCTTTCAATTGACTGGGCACCCGCGTTCCGTTTTTCGGCCAGGGTGAGGTATTTGGAGGTGCGTTTTTGGCGCGGCATAGGTTAGATGACCCTATTAAAATTACTCTTTGACTGTAGCGATCGCCGTGAGCCAGCGAGATTAGGGTTTTCGCGGATTTGGGTTGGATAGTCTGTGTTGTTTTGGCCTCAGTTGAGCGGGGTTGTGTAAAGGGAATGACTTTTTGCCGATAGGGCAGACGCAAAGGCTGGCGGCAAGGGCGTTTTGATGGGTCGGTGGCAGTACGGAGGGTGTCACCCCTGAGGGCGATCGCTGCCGCTTGAGAGGAGGCTTTGGGTGTAGTGGTGCCGAGTAACGGGAGGCCGGCATAGAGTAACAGCAGGTCGGAACAAAGAAACGAAAGGCTGCTGCAAAGGAACAAGGGGCCGTTGCAGAGTGACGGGAGGCCGGTAGAGAGAAACAAGAGGCCGGTACAGAGTAGCGGCAGGCTGTTACAGAGTAGCGACAGGCCGGCACAAAGAAACAAGGGGCCGTTGCAGAGTAATGAAAGGCTGGTGCAAAGGAACCAGAGGCCGTTGCAAAGGAACAGCTGGAGGTTTGGGAGCACGCTGTTGGTTTTGTGAGGCACGCCTCGACGCGCTAGCGATGGGACGATGAGCCGACTACTCTGGGCAAATGCCTAGGACTTCGCGCTGGTCGGGGTTGGCGGTGAAGTAGCTCTCTAGCTGGTTGCACCCACGGGCCAGCAGGTCGTCTAGGCCGTTGTCTAGCCGCCAAATGCGGTGGGTGGTGTCGTCTAAAGAGGTGATGAGGTACTGACCATCGTCGCTGATGCGATCGAAGTCTCTGTAAAAGTTAGGGGTCATGCGGCCGGTAAACTCTGCCAACAGCTCACCTGATAGGCTCCAGAGGGTAGTGGTGCCATACTCAGAGTCGATATAAAAGGCTTTGCCATCGGGAGTAAAGCCCCGGAACTCGCCCTCATAGCTCGCCTGCTCCTCTCCAGCGAGGCTCCACACCCGGATCTTGCCATCGCTCTCGGAAAAGGTCACCAGCCCTTGCCCATCGGGAGTAAAGTCCCGGAACTCGCCCTCATAGCTCGCCTGCTCCTCTCCAGCGAGGCTCCACACCCAGCTCTGGCCATCGCTCTCGGAAACGGTCACCAGCCCTTGCCCATCGGGAGTAAAGTCCCGGAAATAGCCCTCATAGCTCGCCTGCTCCTCCCCCGCTAAGCTCCACACCCGGCTTTTGCCATCGCTCTCGGAAACGGTCACCAGCCCTTGCCCATCGGGAGTAAAGTCCCGGAGCTTGCCCTCATAGCTCGCCTGCTCCTCTCCAGCAAGGCTCCACACCCGCTTTTGCCATCGCTCTCGGAAAAGGTCACCAGCCCTTGCCCATCGGGAGTAAAGCCCCGGAACTCGCCCTCATAGCTCGCCTGCTCCTCTCCAGCGAGGCTCCACACCCAGCTCTGGCCATCGCTCTCGGAAACGGTCACTAGCCCTTGCCCACCGGGAGTAAAGTCCCCGAAATTGCCCTCATAGCTCGCCTGCTCCTCCCCAGCAAGACTCCACACCCGGATCTTGCCATCGTCGGAAACGGTCACCAGCCCTTGCCCATCGGGAGTAAAGTCCCGGAAATAGCCCTCATAGCTCGCCTGCTCCTCTCCAGCGAGGCTCCACATCCGGCTCTGGCCATCGACGGAAAAGGTCACCAGCCCTTGCCCATCGGGAGTAAAGTCCCCGAAATAGCCCTCATAGCTCGCCTGCTCCTCTCCAGCGAGGCTCCACACCCAGCTCTGGCCATCGTCGGAAGAGGTCACCAGCCCTTGCCCATCGGGAGTAAAGTCCCGGAACTCGCCCTCATAGCTCGCCTGCTCCTCTCCAGCGAGGCTCCACACCCGGATCTTGCCATCGCTCTCGGAAACGGTCACCAGCCCTTGCCCATCGGGAGTAAAGTCCCGGAAATAGCCCTCATAGCTCGCCTGCTCCTCCCCAGCAAGACTCCACACTCGGCTCTTGTCGTTGTCATAGGAATAAATCACCAGCCCTTGCCCATTGGGGGTAAGGCCCTGTAAATAGCCCTCATAGCTCGCCTGCTCGGTCAGGGTGTTGGTGGTCACCCGCAGGGCTAAAAGAGGGCTATAGGCGGGGTAATTGACCAGCGTGACTAGGTTGCTTTGAGCATTGGCCGACAGATTGGCTCTTAGTTTGTAGCCTATCTGCAAAGCTTCAATTAACCCTGCTGCCTGCCTAAAGCGAGTATCCCCCAGTCGCAGTAGGGCATTGCCCCGCTGCTCAAGCTGGGTGCCCTCGCGGGCAATTTGCTGCTGCCGCGTTGCTGCCTCTGTCTTTGCCGCCGCTGCTTGGGCCTCCCGGGCTGCCGAGGCTCTAAGCTGCTCGGCGGCTGTCGCCGCTTGCTGGGCGGCGGCGGCCTGCTGTTGGGCCGCCTCCTGCTGCTCCACCGCCACACCTTCAGCATTTTTTGCAGCCTTTACCGCCGCCGCCGCCACTTTGGCCTGTTCCAGAGCTTCTTTTGCCGCTCGATCCGCCTGACGCTGCCGTTCTACGGCCTTTTTAGCGGCCTGGTCAGCATTTTGTCTGGCTAAATCGGCATCCGCCTGTGCTTGACGGGCACCCTTTGCATCTTGCTGTGCCTGCTCAGCCTTGGCGATTTCTGCCTGCGCAACACGCAGGGCCGATACAGCACTTGGAACAGCAATCAACACCCCCACCAAAGACGCCGCCAACAACCCTGAGCTAAACAACAGCCGCCGCCGCGCCTTTTGGTTGGCCACTGCCAGCTCTGCCTTCTCGGCCTCTGCCAACCGCCGCTGGCGCTTTTCGTCTTCTAGCTCCGCCATCAGCGCCTCTAACTGGGGCTGCTGGTGAATAAACGCCGCCAAATAGTCATGCACCAGCTGGTAACGATCTTCCGGTGCTTCAGGCACATGCACCACCAACCCCGACTCCGTCAGCACTTGCAGCACCAGCCCAAAGGGGGCCACATCCGCCGCCGCCTGGGCCGTCAAAGCCTGCAACTCATTGGCCAACTCAGACCTGGTCTTGCGCGGGCGCGTGCCCTTATCATCCGTCAACAGATACAGCACCAGATTCGCCAACTGCTGGTGGGCCACCGGGCCACAGTCTCGCACCACATCATTCAGATACTGCTTCACCAGGGCCGCTTTAATGCTGACTTCAGTATGGGGCCAGCCCTGGTAAGTGCCCAAAGTCGCAATCCCCTCCGCCTGGAGTTGAGACCCCACAATTTGCAGCTCAATGGGGCGCACTTCCCCCGTCTCTGCTGCCAGGTCGGCCACCACCCGCTTCACCAGGTCGGGGGCCGGGGCATAGGGCGTGGGCTGGGTCAGGTCGTCAATCACCCCCCTCGCATCGTCAGGGCTAAAGTTGCCCAGGTAATAGATCCACTTCTTATCGAGAATGTTGTTATCAATAATCGCTAGGTCCGTCAGGCGATTGCACTCCAGCAGGTAGTGGGTATAGTCTTCGCGCAGCGACAGCACTACCTTAATAAACGGCATCGCCAAACAGTCGCCCAAAAACCTGTAAAAGCGCAAACGATCCGCTGGCTGATCGCAGGCAAAAAAGAACTCCTCAAACTGGTCAAAAATAAGGACGATGACCCGATTAACCTGAGTCTGCTGGCGCAATAGATCCAACAACCGGGTCTCTAGGTCAGCGGCCTTCTCCTCCGCAGAGTTGGCTAGAGCAGCTGGCCTTGGCATAGCGCCTAGCACCTCTTCGATCCAGTTGCCATAGCTCCGCAACCGCACCGGCACCACCTGCCGCCCGCCAAACCGCTGCTGCTCTAGAGTCGGCACTAGCCCCGCCTCAATCAGCGAGCTTTTGCCCACCCCCGATGGCCCATAGACAACCGTAAGCACAAATTCATCCTGCTCTAGCCGGGTGACCAACCGGCTCACATCCTGCCTGCGGCCCGAGGCCATAATCAAGTCGGGGCCGTGGTCGCCCGTGGGCAGCGCCGGGTTAGTAATCTGCTGCTTGGGCTGTAGCCGCCCCGCTCCCACAAACGCTCGAAAGTTAAACCGGCTCTCGATCGCCTCTTTCTCTCGCCGGGTCTCAAAGGCTTGCAGGTAGTGGCCCTGCTCAAAATAGCCCCGGCGCAGATACTCCAGCGTTTGGCTATAGAGCCGTGGGTCATACTCCGGCTGGGTAATGGTTGGCACCTGCTCCAGCGTTTGCACCGCCGCATCCACCTGCCCCTGCCCCATCTGGGCCTTGCCCAGCGAAAACACATACCAACTGCGATGAAAGCTATTCACCCAAGCGTAGAAATCGCGATCCGCCACCGAGGCTACGGCATCGCTGTCGGCAAACGGCTGAATTAACGCCAGGGCAGCTTCGGCGTGGCGCTGGGCAGCCTCATAGTTCTCATGGGCCAGGTCAACTTCTGCCAAAAACCCCTCGGCACGGGCTTGGCGAACCGGGTTAGGCTGGGTCTGGTGCAGAGCCAGCGCCCTGGTGGCAACGGTCTCCAGAGCTTCCCACGCACTGAGGCGGTGCAGGGCTTCGGCCCAGTAGTTTATGTAGCGAGCTGCTAGCTCTGGCCGCTGGGCCTGGTTAAAGGTTTGTACCGCCTGCTCAAAATAGCGGCACGCCTGCTGGCAAGCCGGTTCAAACTCGCGGCGGTGGCGCAACTACTCGGTGCGCCACCACAGCCCCAGGTAAAACTGCCCATGGCCCACATTTTCTTGCCACTGGGCGATCGCACCAGCGCTAGGGTTTTGGTCAATCAAGGCTTGCCACTGGGCCAGGCTGCGATCGTAGTGCTCGCGGGCCTCGGGGGTGTTGTTGTCGGCAATGCGGCCCTGCACAAAGGCCAACCCCGCCAACTGCTCTGGGGTAAGGACAATACCCTGTGCCGTCAGCACCTCCAGGCTGGCCTCTAGCTCGCGGCAGCGGGCCGAGCCGGGGGTGAGGCCCAGCTCCTGATTGCTGAGAAAGCGGTTCTCCCGCGAGTCCACCACCTGCCGCCCCACGTCGGCAATCAGTTGATCTAAAAAGGCGAGAAAAAACTCGGGCGGCGTGGCAAAGGTAACCGAGTTGGCCCAGGTGTAAAAATCTGGGGCCGTGCGAATCAGCTGCTTGAGGCCATCATCGGTGAGCCACAGCACCAGCGGAAACGGAAACTGGCGAAACTCTTCGCGAATTTGGTTGGTGGCAGTGAGCAACTGCTGCAGATCGTGCACCCCGTCCAGCCCGTAGACCATTAGGGCATCGGGGAACGGGCTACCAATCTGGCTGCGAATGGTGGTGAAGAGAGTTGTGGTGCTTGGCTCAAGGGTGATTTCGGCAAAGGAAACACTGCACTGCTGTCGCAGCTGTTGCACCAACCCCTGCCGCTGCTGGGTCGAGTTGCACACCGCCAAAACCAGCTCAAACTCACCCTGCGAAAACCGCAGCAGACGACAAAGCTCCTCCAGCGCTTGCTGGTTGTGGCGATCGATCTCAGAGGGCGAAACGTCAGGCATCGGGCGTGAGTTCCTTAGCGGCCAGTAGCGCGGGGTTGAGGTCAAACCAGGTTTGCCCAGCATCCCGATATTCAAACACAAACAAGCTGCGCAGCAGGGCTTGATATTCACCCTCGCCCCGCACCGCCTTGGTGCGATGCACCTCCCGCAGCAGGCCCCACTCTTCGACCTCGATCGCCTTAGTCAGATCGCTCAGCCGCAGGCTAATCACCTGGCCGAGCAGAGCCTGGGTGAGGGGTGGGTCAGCCTTCTTGAGGCAATCGTTGACCAGCACCAGCAAATTTCGCACGTGGCCACCGCTAGCCAAACACAGGCGATCGAGGGTTTCAGTCGAGTCAAAAATTTGCTCCAGCTGATCCAGACGCTGGTCATCAGGCACCTCCGGAAAGGCGCGGGCCAAAATCATCTGGCGCAGAGCCTCTAGCCCCGGTTCACAGGCGCTGCCGTCGCGGTTTTGGGTGCGCACCATGGGCAGCACCTGGGGGCTAGCCCCAAACCGATTGGTCAGGTTCTCTTTTTCGTTAGAGAACGACAGCACCAGGGGAATGGTGTAAATCACATGGCAGCGCAACTGCTTGAGCTGGTCGCCCCGGTCAACAAATAGGTACTCGGGCTGGCGGCGATCCTGTACACGGGGCTTGTTGTCGATGCGATCGAGGTTGTCCACAATCACCACTAGCCCGGCTTTGCCCTGGTCGATCAGCTGGCGATTGGCTGCGTCAATTAGCTCGCCATTGATAATATCGAGAATGGTCTTGATGCGCGGCTCCAGGTGCTGGCGCAGCAGGGCGCGCACGTCTTTGCTATCTTTGGCCTTGGTAGTAATTTCGCCAATGCCTAGCGACAGCGAATAGGTGCCATCCGCAGCGCTGATACCCAAGTCGCCACCGACTTTGATACCACCAATTTCAGGCCCTTTAACCTTTAGCCCTGTGACCTCAGAGTTGAGCAGATCGGCAGTGCTCTTGATCAGCTGTTGAAAGCGGCTCGGGGTCAAACGCAGCTTGGCATCCTCTAAGCTTTTGCTGACCTGTTTGGCGATCGCCAGCAAAATATCGCTGATGTCCACATCCCCCATGTCTAAATCGTCGGTCGACTCAAAGTAGACCACATGGTAGCCCGCTGCCTCTAGATCGCCCTGTAGACGAGAAAACTCAGTCGATTTGCCGCAGCCAATATGGCCTGTAAACAACTGGCAGGTAGGCTCTTCTCCCGACAGGGTAATAGTGCGCTTCAACTCTTGCACCAGATCGCTACCCCGCACCGCCGA
Organism: Nodosilinea sp. WJT8-NPBG4; assembly: GCA_019359285.1. Taxonomy (GTDB): domain Bacteria; phylum Cyanobacteriota; class Cyanobacteriia; order Phormidesmidales; family Phormidesmidaceae; genus Nodosilinea. Next base: position 43,184 of record JAHHHQ010000060.1, on the reverse strand, counting down.
GAAGTCAATGTAGTACTGCTTGTCAGCGGGGGAGGTGAGGTTTAGAGTTTTGCTAGGGTTACAGGCCCGAAAAAACCGCCCTGAATCAAATGCCATAGGTTTGCCGGTGCCCGATCGCTATACGCTAACTGCCCAAACTATGGCGTATTTTCTCAAAATGAGCGATAGAAGTCGCTGAAAATTTAACGGATGCGGGGAACACGGCTTTTTTGTTAGCGTGAACCACTAAAAAAGGGTAGGGGCGATCGCAGCAGTTAACTAACGCATTGGGCACATCAGTACTTGCCTATACTGGCAGTACTGGCTAAGAGATTAGAGCAGCACTGGCCAAGGGATAAATCGGCATCAGCCCCCTAGAAAACAGGTGAAGCAACAGGTGCCATTGCATACTTACCTGCGTAAACGACTATGGAACCGCGAGATCTCCTCAAGGATTGGGTTGATACATTCAACCGCCACGCTGTGGATGGCCTAGTAGCCCCCTACAGCGACGATGCCATTAACCATCAAGTGGCCGATGCGCCCGTTATTGGTCACCACGCCATTCGAGCCATGTTTGCGGCGGCTTTTGCCCAGGCCGACATGGTCTGCATCGTTGAGCAAATTTTTCAGGATGGAGAGTGGGCCATTCTCGAATGGCGCGATCCTTTGGGGCTGCGAGGCTGCGGCTTTTTCCACATTGTGAACGGCAAAATTGTCTTTCAGCGCGGTTATTGGGACAAGCTGACGTTTTTGCGTCTCAACGGATTGCCCCTGCCAGATGCACCCTACTCGGGGGGTTAAAGGCACCACTCGTGCATAAAGAATTCAATGGGGATTCCCAAAACGAGAGGGCAGGGGCGATCGCCCCTGCCCTCTATGATTTCCTCAGATACTCTCCTGGAAATTCAACCCCTATTACCTAAAACCCAGCATCCGATTCGGTCCAGGTAGCGCAGGGCTCGACGCTGCAGCTCGCCATCACCAGCTCAATCAAGAAGTTGCCTTCGTAGGGAGCAACAACCCCAGGAACAGCGTCCACCAGCGTATCTGAGGCCACCAGCTCTCCCGACTGAGCATCGTAGAGAAACATATCGAGATCGCTACAGTCATCGTCGCAACTGGCAAACACGGCCTCATCCGCCAACAGGTAACCTTCATAGGTAATGGTTTCGCCAGTGCTCAGCCAGTCTGAGCGAGACTGAGCCTGGGCAATCGTTGCTGTTATCGCGATCGCGATCGCCCCCAGGGCCACCGTTGCTGTCATCTTCACTCCAAACTTAGCCATGATTTAGTGCTCCAAGGTTAGTAAAAGTGAGGCCAACGCCCGGCCTGCGACCAGCGATTGACCTTACCCCTAGATTGCCTCTAGGGGTATCTAATACCACACCAAGTTTTGCCAGCTCTACGGAGACTTTAACCAATAATTAAGGAACGTCTGTTCGAGCCGAGGTAAGCGCCGATTGGGTCACTGCATCAAACCAAAAAGCCTGACGGTAGGCAAGTTTAACGTTGCCAAATTCCGTCAAGGCAGCTGCACCAGTACCCAGTCACGCACCTGCCTCAATTGAACGGCGGTTGCAGGTAATTCAGTCAGATCGACCGCTGCCACCCAGGCATAGCTGCCGGTCGGTAGGGTTTGCCAATTGTCAGTCGCGCTGCCCGGTTGGGGCGTGTAAAAGGTCAGCAGCACCATGTCTTCCTCGGCGGGGCTGACGGTTTTGAAAATTGCATGGACGGGGTTGTTGACCACAATCTCCTGTAGGGGTGGCGTGGTCAGCGCCAGCTTAATGTCGGGGTTATAGTTGCCCCACAAGCCAGTGGCATAGAGCAATGCGATCGCCCCCCACGGCCCCAGCAGCCAACCCCCCTGCCACAGAGCGGTGGTCTCAGTCCGCTGGTGTCGGGAGTAGCGCCAGTAAACGGCCAGCGGCACTAGCCACCCCAAACCCGCCGCGATCGCCAGCAGTCCATAGCGCCACAGCCCTGCCACGGGGAACCGCTGGGGTTGCAGTAGGACGACGCCCCCCGCAATGACCAGCACAGCCCCAATGCTGGCTAGAAGAATGGTTAACCCTGCTACCAGACGAGGACGCTGATGCGATCGGTAAAGGGTTCCCAGAGTAGTCAGGGTCAACGCCGCCAGCAGGGCGACGAGGGGCAGCAGCTGGAGCGGGTAGTACCAGGTGCGGGTTTTAAATAGGGCCAGCAGGGTAAACAGCACCAGCGGATACCCTAGCCACAGCGCTTTGCGTGGATAGGGTGACTGCCATCCGAGCCATACCCCCGGCACCGCCAGCAACGGCCAGGGAAAGGCATTGAGGGGAATGTTCCAAAAATAGTAGAGTGGGCCGACGTTGTGAAAGTCTTCCTGGGCCAGGTTGGTCAACAGGCCAAAGGTGCGTTCGAGGGGCAACGAGCCATAGCGCTGCACGCTGAGGGCTAGCCAGGCGATCGCAGGCACCATTCCCACCACCAAGCCCAGGTAGAGGCCTGGATTCAGCAGATGGCGGTGGCGGCGATGCTCTAGCACCAGGTATGGCCCTAGGGCCATCACCACCGGAATCACCATAATGCTTTTGAGCATAAAGCCCAGGCCCACGGTGCTGCCTGCCAGCATTCCCCAGCCCCACCGTCGTTGGGGCTGCGTTTCCGACTGAAGTAAGGCCCAGATTCCGAGCAATTCCAGCGCGGTCAACGGCACATCTTGAGTAGCCAGCCGCGAGGCCTGCATCCAGATCGGGGTGGCAGCGAGAATTGCCGCGCCCCACAGAGCAATTTGGGGCGTCAAACACCGCAGGCCGATCCCGTAGGTCAGCATCACCGCTCCCCAACTGGCGATCGCCCCTGGCAGCCGCGCCGACCATTCACTCACCCCAAACAGCTGGTAGGAGGCCGCAATTAGCCACTGAATGCCCATCATGCGATCGTGCACCGGGGCACCCCACCACTGCTGGGTAACCCAGTCGCCAGTTTCCACAATCCACCGAGCCTGCTGGGCATACAGGCCCTCGTCGTGGGGCATCAGGCTTTGCAGCGGACTGCGCAATAGCAGCAACAGGCCTACCCACAGACTCAGCACCAGGTAGGGCGCGAGGGAAGATTTGCCAAGGCTAAACCGCCGGGTGGTCAGGCTGGAGGACAAGGGCATGGAGAGTTTCGACCTAGGGCTCAGTCAATTTCATCACCCTACTATAGACGGAGGCTTTGGGAGAGCCAGGTTCTGCCGGTAGCCAGCCGCTTTCTTGCGAGAATGACCGCCTATGATAGTGCCTAGACCCAAGCTCAAGGGAGAGGCAAGCGAAAGCATGGCGGCGGGAAGCATCGATCGACACAACCAAGAAATTCTCAAAAATGCCGACGCCTGGCACCAAAAGCCAGCTCTGCGGGCAATCTACAAAACGTTTCACCAAGCTATTGCCAACTACCTAGCCCCGCTGCCCCAGCCCACCGTCGAGCTGGGTTCTGGAGTCGCCGATATTCAGCGCGTGATCCCCGGCTGTCTTCGCACCGATATTTTCCCCAACCCCTGGATTGATCAAGTTGAGAATGCCTATGCCCTCTCCTTTGCCTCCGGCAGCCTGTCAAACCTGGTGCTCTTTGATGTGTTTCACCACCTGCGCTATCCCGGCACCGCCCTCCAGGAGTTCGATCGCGTGCTGGCCTCTGGTGGTCGAGTGATTTTGTTTGAGCCCTGTGTCAGCCTGCTGGGCTTGATGGTCTACGGAGCCCTCCACCCCGAACCCCTAGCCCTAGACCAGCCGATTCAGTGGCACGCGCCCCCCGCGTGGGACCCAGCCCAAATTGATTACTATGCCGCCCAGGGCAACGCCAGCCGCCTTTTTCTCAAAGCCAACATCCCCCAAGATTTGAACGGATTTCGAGTCGTCACTACGCAGCGCTACGCCGCCATCTCCTACGTCGCCTCCGGCGGCTACTCAAAACCCCAGCTCTACCCCACCTCGTGGCTGCCGCTGATGACAGCGATCGATCGCCTCTGCAACCACCTCCCCCAAATCTTCGCCACCCGCCTACTCGTGGTTTTAGAAAAAGTCACCTAACCCACCTGCCCACTCATCCACCCATCCACCCACCCACTCCCCCTACGTCCGCACAATAAACGGATTGTCAATCCTCGATGCCCGCAGCTGTAGCACCAGCGCCTGATACACCGCCGCACAGACATCGGCGCGGCTGGCCACCCGGTTAGGGTTGAGCTGAGCAATGTCGGGCACGTTAACCACTAGACCGAGTTGCGTGGCCTTGGCGATCGCATTCACCGCGTAGTCGGGAATGGTGGCGCGATCGCGGTAGCGCTCCAGCAGCCTCAGATTGCCGGGCTGGTTGGGCAGCAGGGCTAACCCCGACACCAGCGCCACCCACACCTGGGCCCGCAGCAGTGAATTGTCTGGCCCAAAAGTTTGATCGGGGAACCCCGAGAGAAAGCCTCCCCGATAAGCAGTTTGAATAGCACTGGCCGCCCAGTGGCCCGAGGGCACATCGCGAAACAGCTGGGCCGGTCGGCGGGGAGCCGGGGCAAAGGCGCGGCTCATCAACGCGGCGAACTGGGCCCGACTCATGGGCTGAGCGGGGTTAAAGCGGCCGGCCTGATCCCCCTGCACCAGGCCGAGGTTTAATAGGCCCTGAATAAAGTCCAGCGCCCAGTGGGTTTGAATATCGGGAAATGATCCTTGAGCCATGGCAGCGGGGGGGGTAGCGACGGTAGTTAACGGTGGAGCCTTGCCCTGGGCCACCAACCCTTGGTAGATCAGCACGGCGACCTCGGCGCGGGTCATAGTTTCTAGGGGCCGCAGCAGTTCTGGATCGGGATGGTTGACCACTAGGCCAGCTCGGGTGGCGCTGGCCAGAGAATCGATCGTATAGCTGGGAATTTGGGCGCGATCGCGGTACACCCCCAGCCCGCTAGCCGGCGCCGAGGGCAGCTTCAGCCCGTTGGCCACCGCTACTATCGCCTGCACCCGCACCATGCCCTGGTTAGGGCGAAAGGTTTGATCGGGGTAGCCGCCCAAAAAGCCCTTGCGCTGGGCCTGGTCGATAGCGCTGGCGGCCCAGTGGGTCGGCGGCACGTCCACAAAGGTGATGGCTCCCCGCACCGGGTCGAAGTTGCTGTAGCTGGCGGCCACCATCGCCGCAAACTGGCCCCGGTTGATGGTTTCCTGGGGGCGATAGGTGCCGTTGCCGTAGCCCTTCACCAGACCGCGATCGGCCAGAGCCTCGATGTAGGGAGTGGCCCAGTGGCTTCCCAGGTCAGTAAAGCGGCTGAGCATCGGGACAGCTGGAGGCAAGGGCCTGTCCAACGGCGTGGGGGTCGCAGGTGCAGGGGAAACGGTCGGGCGATCGAGCAGCACTGGGGGCACGGCGGCAGGATCAGGCCATTGGCTTGCTACCAGATTTACCATCCCCACCAGCCCCGTAGGGATCACGTCGTTGCCCACCAGCGTCAGCCCCGGTTGGGTGTCGTTGCGCAAATCGCTCTGGCGGTTGTAGCGCAGAATGTTGCCCGCTGGGTCGTCGGGCTGGCCCAGGTCGGGGCGACCGGTGTCTTGCACCACCAGTCCGGTGGTTTGGTTTTGCACCAGCCGATTTTGCCGCAGCACCGGGCTAGCGGCCCCGGCGATCTGCACCCCCACCTGGTTGTTTGAGCACTGGCAGCCGCGAATCAGCGGCGCCGCGTTTTGCCCCAGATAAATGCCGGTACCGCAGCGCTCTAGGGTACAGTCCTGCGCCTCGCCCCGGGCCTGGTCGACAAAGCTGAGGCCGCGATCGCCGCAGTCAGTCACCCCTGTTTTGGCCACTAAGGGGCGGCTCGACCCCGCTACCTGAAGCCCTACCTTGCACTGGCTGAGGCGACAGGCGCGCACCAGGGGCGCGCCTGAGTCAATTAGAATGCCGATGCCCTGAGGGTTTTGCACCGTCACCCCCCGCAACTGTCCCTGGCCCTGAATAATTAACCCCACCGAGGTTGCCCCTGGTCCTGGCCCACCGCCTGCGATCGCAATCCCCTGGCCCTGGGTCGATTCCTGACCCGCAACCATCACGCCGTCTGGCACAGTGATGGGAAAGCGTTCGCCCGTAGCAGCACTATAGGTGCCGGGGGCGAGCCTAATCAGCGTGTTGCCCTGGGCAGCACCAAGGGCGATCGTCAGAGTCTTGTAGGGCAGGTGGGGACGGCCCGAGGGCTGATCGATCCCACGGTTCGGATCCACATCGAGGGTTTTAGCAACGGTATCCAACGGGGAGATCTCCTAAGGGCAGCAGGAAATACGGCGGTTGGCCCAGAATGTCGTTATGATTTAGCCAGTTAAAGGATAGGGCGAAAGTTGTGATTGCGGTTGCCGTTAGCCTAAATCTAGTCATTGCGCTGTTTTGCTTCTACGTGGCCTGGCGGGTATGGCAGTTGAGCAAAAGCTTAGGGGCCGTGGCCGACGCGCTGACGGCTTGGGAGCGCAATACCCACAACACCCTTAATCCGATTGTTATTCCTCCCGCTATTTTGCGCGGCCAAGCAGGCACGGCCTACCTTCGGCAGCGCTACAGCTTACTCCAGCTACAGCTTCAACGCCTGCAACAGCTCATGGCCATGGTGGGTCTGCTGCCCCAGGCCAACCGTTGGTTGAGTATGAGCCGCCGGTTCAGTCCCAGGGCCAACGTGGCTTCTGCTAAAAGGCGGTAGGATTGCCTTAGCTCTAGCTAGTCAAGCGATTGGGGCAGAGGTTGGGGTAACGGTTTGGCAACCACAGGATAAACACACTATGAGTGAGAAACAGTCAGGGGGATTTGTTGGCGGAGTACTGCTAGGGGCCGCGATCGGCGCAGTGGCAGGGCTATTGGTGGCCCCCCGCACCGGGCGCGAAACCCGTCGTATTCTCAAAAAATCTGCCGATGCCCTGCCTGAGCTGGTCGAAGACTTGGCCACCAGCGTCAATCTTCAGGCCGATCGCCTGTCGGAAACCGCCCTAGTCAACTGGGATCACACCCTAACTCGGCTGCGGGCGGCGATCGCCGCCGGTCAAGAGGCCAGCCGTCAGGAATATGAGCAGCTTCGCCAGTCCGCGCCCGTGGCCAGCAACGGGTCTACCCAGGAGTAGGAGCACCCATTTTGGTCGACCCGCTGTTTTGGCTAGCTCTATCGTTTTTGCTGGTTGTCATCAGTCTGACGGCGGTGCTAATGGTGGCCATACCGGCCATGCGCGAGCTGGGTCGTGCCGCCCGCAGCGCTGAAAAATTTTTCGATACCTTAGGTCGCGAGCTGCCCCCTACCCTAGAGGCCATTCGTCTCACGGGGCTAGAAATTGTGGAGCTCACCGACGATGTCACTGAGGGCGTGCAGAGCGCTGGGCAGGTGGTGCAGCAGGTCAACCAGAGTATTACCACTGCCCAGACCGGAGCCAAGCGCCTAAACACCGGCACCAAAACCTTTTTTGCCGGAGCCCGCGCTGCTTGGCAAGCCTGGACGAAAGAGCCGTCGCCCCGCCGCCCCGTCAAATCAGCCCAGACGCCCCAACCCGCTATTCAGCCTGGCGATCGCGCCCCCCTCCCCAACCCAGACCACCGATTGATGGAGATTGAGGACAGCCGCAGGGAACACCAGAGCGATGGCGCAGCCTCCCCGGAGGGGAATCGCGCGCTTCCTGACAACCTGAATGCCCCGCTTCCCCAGCTCGAAGAAACTACTCTTCACGCACTTCCCGAGGCTGGACTAGAGGTCACTCCCACTGTCGACTCTCCCGAGCTATTGCCCAGTCGGTCGACCCAGCAAGGCCAACGCCGTCCCAGCGCTGAGCAAGACTAAGGGCTGCTGAACTAGGGGCTGCCAGCTGTTGAAATGACTCAACTAACCAACTGAGCCGTCAGCTTCACCTCAAACACCTGCTCAAAGTAGGCCTTCTTGTAGTCCAGATTCCACAGTTCTGAGGCGCAGTCATCGTTGGGGTTGGCGGCTTCGACCTCTATGGTCAGCAGGTGGGCGTCAGCATCAAAGTCGCAGTGAATGCTTTCAACAGCCCCAATTCCACGGCGATCGAGGGCCACCGCCAAGCGTAGCAGGGCGCTAAGGTGAGTAATCATCTGCCTGTGGTAGCGGGTGGGTAAACTGCGATAGTTCTCGTGCTTTTTTTTAGGGGCGCTCTTGCGGTGGTAGCGGGCGATGTTGGCAATCACCTCCAGCTCGGTTTCGGTATAGCCCAGCAGCTCGCCGTGGCGAATTAGATAGTAGGAATGCTTGTGATGCGACGAGTGGCTAACAAAGTGGCCGCAGTTGTGCAGGATGGCCGCGGCCCAGAGCAATTCTTTTTCTAAATTTCCCCAGGTGTGCAGGCTGCCTCGGGTTTGCTCAAACAAATCCATCGCAAACTCGGCCACCCGCTTTGAGCGGTCAAGATGCACTTTATATTTCTTGGCGGTTTTGAGAATGTTGCGCTGCCGCACCGACTTTTGAAACTGCATCCGGTCTTCGATCAGACCGTGGGTGAGCATCCAATCAACGACAACCCCCTCTCGCAGGGCACGCTCGCAGATGGTAATGCTGTCAGCATTAAGGAGCCCCATGGTTTCGTGCAAAATCACCGCTCCCGCCACGACAATCTCGGCGCGGCGCGGCGACATTTCGGGCAGGGCCAGCCGTTCGGCGTAAGTGGCCTGGCGCAGGGTTTCAACCAGCCGCGAGATTTCGTCGTAGCTCATCTGAAACCCGTTGAGGGGGTTGGGCACTAGGCCCAATCGCTCAGCGGCGATGACTGCGGCTAGGCACTCAATGGTGCCCGAGGTACCCATCAGCTGCATCGGCTCTCCGTCTTGGAGATGGTGCTTAAGCTTGGTGGTATTGGGTTCTATCATGCCCCGTACGTAGGCTCGCAGAGAGCTAAACTCGGCATCTGAAATGGGGTCAGTGGAGACAAACTGGGCCGTGAGTCGCACCGCCCCCACCTTGGTGCTGCTGAGAAAGCGATGGGGTTCGCCGGTGCCCAAAATCAGCTCGGTGGAGCCACCGCCAATGTCGATGATGGCATGGGGCTGGCCATTAAACTCTACGCCCGAGAGCACGCCTAGGTAAATGCGCCGCGCTTCTTCGGTGCCCGAAATCAGGTTGAGGGCCAGGCCAACTTCTGTGTAAACTCGCTCAACAAATTCTTGGCCGTTGCTGGCCTCCCGCACGGCGCTGGTAGCTACCGCCACAATATCTTCGGCCTGGAGGCTGGTGGCGATCGCACAGCAGCGTTTTAGCGCCTTGATCGCCCGCTCCATGGCGGCTTCCGACAGCCCACCCGTAGCTGCATTGAAGTCGCCCAGGCGCACGGTCTCTTTTTCGCGGTCAATGATGCTGAAGGCGGGCAGATCGGGCTGAATTTTGACCACCACCATGTGGATCGAGTTGGTACCCACGTCGATAGCAGCCAAAACGCGATCGCTAGTAATTTCTGGCGGAGCAAAGTCAGAAAAATCGGTGATCGATGCGAACTCGCGGGTAGTGGTGGTGCCTGTCATAGTCGCCCATGCTGCGTTTGTTTCAAATCTTACCTGCCCCGCTGCAACCCATTAAAGCGGGGAAGAAACTTTACTGATACTAAATGGAGGAGGCAGGGAAGGTGAGGAAGATAAGGAGATGAGGAAGATAGGGAACTAGGAGATCCACAGAAACCAACAAACTCTCACCCCTCACCCCCCACTCCCTTATCTTCCTCACCCTCCTTATCTCCCTCACCTTCCCGATCCCCCCGCTAGCGCTGGCGCTAAACTCATGGGGACACACGTGGAGAAACCATGACCGTTGACTACGACGCAGTGATTCTCGGCGGCACGGTGCAGGGGCGTGAGGCTGCTGCACTGGCGGTGCGGGAGGGCGCGCGGGTAGCCCTGGTTGAGCCTCCGGGCGAGGCAGAGCGGCAGGTTCGCCGGCAGATTGTGCTTACCAGCCTAGCTCAGGCTGGAACCTCTCAGAGCAAAACTTGGGAGGCGCTGAAATCTCAGGTCAAAGCGCTAGAGGCGATCGCCTACCCCCACCTGAGTCTCGATAGCCTAGCCACCAGCGGTGTGGATGTAGTGCTGGAACCCGGCCAATTTAGCCCTCGGCCGAATCTGGCGGTGACAACGTTGACGCGGCGACTGCGATCGCGCGGCTACCTCCTTGCCCCCAGTACCGCAGTTACCATCCCCGATATTCCTGGACTAGCCGAGACCCCCTACCTGACCCTTGACACACTACTAGACTTAGCGGTGCTGCCTGAATCGGCGATCGTTCTGGGGCGGAGTGCGGCGGCGATCGCTCTAGCCCAAGCACTGGCTCAACTCGGTTGTCACACGACCCTAGTCACCCGAGGCGACCAGCTGCTCCCCACCGAAGACCCGGATATTTCTGCTTTTATAGAAGCGTTGCTAGAGGCGGCAGGGGTAACTCTCAAGCTCAACACTCGCTTAGACGCGATCCATTACAAAGATAGTTTTGAGGTTTCGCTGGTCGATGGTGGCTTACTCAAGGCTCAAACCCTTGTGCTAGCCACTGCCGCCCACCCTGTCTTGGGGCCGCTCAACCTCAGCAGCATCGGCATTTACCCCCAAATAGTTCACGGCGTCGCCACCGCTTTACCGGTAGACGATCGCCTCGCCACTGCCCATTCCCGAGTGTTTGCCTGCGGCCCGGCCCTGGGCGGCTACTGGGCCGAATCAACTGATCGCCAGGAGGTAGCGATCGCCTTACACAACGCGCTTTACCTTCCCTGGCGCAAGCTGTCCTTTTTGCATCGCTCAGCTCTGCTGCACACTACGCCAGAGTACGCCCGCCTGGGTCTGACCGCGACTCAGGCCCGCCACTGGTACGGCAGCGAAGCAACTGTGGTGCAGGTCGCTTTCGGCCAAATTCTTAAAACCCACTACGGTAGCGACATCACTGGCTTTTGCCGGTGGATAGTACGCGCCGATGGGCAGCTGCTCGGTGCCCAAATTTGTGGCCCCGGAGCCAGCGAACTCATGCACACCGTAGCGCTGGCAGTACACCAGGAAATTCCCATCCAACGCCTTGACCAGGTGCCCACGCTATCCCCTAGCCAGGCAGAGATCATTCCCCTAATGGTGAGTGAGTGGCAGCGGCAGCGCTGGCAGCATGGCACCTGGCGACGCGACTGGGCCGAAAACTGGTTTAACTGGCGGCGGTCGCGGCGACGGCGGTGGTAATGGGAGAGGTGGGGAAGTTAAGGAGGTTGGGGGAGGTGGGGAAGGGTTTAGCGCAAGCTTTCGCAGGCAACACCGTCGTCATCACCATCTAGACGATGGGGGTCACCGGGAGAGGCATTAAGCACAGCCTGAGCTTGTTCCCAGGTGGCGAAGTCGCCACAGTCGCAGTCACTGGAGACACAGGCGGGTAAGTTGGCTGGGGCTGCTGTCGCAGGCGGGTTAACGGGAGCTGGCACAACAGCCGGAGGTGGAGCGGTCGGGGTTGGGGATGCTCCGCCCCGGCGAAAATCCCAGGGCATGGTGGGGTTAGACTGGCTCCAAAAGTTGCGCTCAGCATTGCGGGCGGCGGATTCGGCCTGGCGGTAGTCGTCAGCGGTGACGGCACAGCCAGAAATGTATTGCTCATAGACGACGGCGTAGCCCTCACGCACCAGTTGCAGGCCAATCGATTGGCCGCCGCTGTAGATTTCAGCTACGGTTCTGCCGTAGCGATCGCGCTCAATTGCCCGCACATCCACCGACTGCCCGGTCGAAAGCAACTGCCGCAGCCGCAGCGTTGCCTCGGGGCCAAAGGCTTGACTACTTTCGGGCGCATCTACACAAGCCACACGAATAGTGACTGGGCCATCCTGCCCCTGAACGCGCAGGGTGTCGCCGTCGCCCACAGAAACTACGGTTGCGATAGGCAGGGTTTTAGCGGCAGCTTGGTGCGTGTCTTGAGCAGTGACGGCTGGTAAGGAATTTTGCTCACTGGTTGAAGCCTCGGCATTCTCTGTTTCGCTAAACTGGGCACCAATGGCCCCTACCTCAGGCAAGGCCGAGCACCCAGAGAGCACTAGTAACAGTCCCAAGCTAGACAACCCCTCAATCAGGGTTGTCACAGATCGACTTCGGGTTAGGGGCATTATTGGGGCCGGTTATGCGATCGCTAGTTTCACAAGAAATGTCACCTTGTATCCCAAGGATACCGATCCCAATGATGCAGTTCAGGACAGAAACCTTCCCATTTAGCCGATCAGGAGGCAGCGATCGCTTCTCTAGCCCAAAATTTATCCCATCAACATGACGGTATCCAGCACGTGAATGATGCCGTTGTCGGCCTCAATGTCGGCAGCGAGCACCGTGGCATTTTTCACCTCAAACGCCTCATCATCAAAGGGGCTGTGAATGGGTATGGACGCACCTTCGAGGGAATCCACTGTGCCAAGTTTGATCAATTCATCCTTGGTATATTTGCCCGACACCACGTGAAACTTGAGAATGCGACCCAGTTGGGGCGGATTTTGCACCAGGGTTTGCACCGTGCCGGGAGGCAGTTTAGCAAAGGCAGCATCATTCGGCGCAAAGACCGTAAACGGCCCAGGGCTTTGCAGTGCTTCGACTAACCCCGCTGCCTGAACAGCGGCAACCAGGGTGGAAAAGCCTTCGGTGTTGACAGCGATATCGACGATGGTAGGCATGGGGGTGGATGGGTGAGGGGTGGATGGGTAACAGGGTGACAGGGTGGATGGGTGAGGGGTGGATGGGTGGATAGGTAAGGGGTGGGCGGGTAAAGAGAATGTTGTGCAGAGATAAGTGCTCATCCACTCATCTACCCATCCACTCATCCACGCACCTACCCGCCTACCCGCCTACCGATATTCCTGCCGCTGAACATCGCGCAGCCGGGCCTCGGGGCGTACAAAGCGATCCATTTGAGCCTCGAAGAATTGGCGATTGGCCATCAGGTGGCGAGGGTTTTGGTCATCTAGGGGGTAGAGCAGCGCTGCCCGCAGGGCCTGAATCACCGCTGAGGTGACGTTATACATCGATCGCTGAAAAGTGATCCCCAGCTGAATCAGCATGTCGTCTTCGCCGCGACAGTGCTGCTGGTAATACTCCAAGAGGTAGGGCGGCAGGAAGTGGAGCATGTCCTGCATCAGCAGGGTGGGGGGAATGCCCGCGCTACCTACGGGGAAGACATCGGCGTAGAGAATGCCGTAGTGGAAATCGTTTTGATCCTGGGGCACCTGCCCAGCCTGAGCGTTGTAGGATTTGGTGCCTCGGAAGGGGGCAGTGCGGTAAAACACGGCCTCAACGTAGGGTAAAGCCGCTTCATACAGCCAGGTGAACCCGCAGGATTTGGGGATCAGCTCGAAGCATTCGTCGCCCACATAGACGTGGTGGTAGATAGGCCGACCGGCCACGGCAAAAATGCCGTTAACCAAAAAGTCCATGGCGGCAGGCACGCCTGCAAAGCCGCCCTCGTCGTAGATGTCGCTCATCTCGAAAAAGACCGGGGCCATCACTTCCCAAAACAGGCCCAGGTTGGAATAGTAGGAGAGTTCACGGCACTTTTCGTAGAACATCTCGGGGAAGAGTTTGTGCAGCCCCAGCATGGCAGGGTTGCCCTTAAAGTAGGCACGAATGGCGCGATCGCACGCCGCCTTATATTCCTCTGTATATAAGTAGTCGTTGAACCGCCCGCCCATATCCTGGTGCCAGAGCATCGCCCGCATGCAGGCTTCGGCAAACTCCATGTTGACGCGATCGTGCCACAGGTGGTGGAACAGCTTGGGCAACTTGCGCTTCAGTTCACCCTTTTCCATGAATTCCAGCAGCTCCGGGTGGGCCGTAGCTTCCCCCCGCCAGATTCGCAAATCGGCGGTGTCGCCCGCGTAGTGGTTGGGCAAATCCAGATATTCCTGGGGTAAAAAATATTTGAAGGCCGGTACCGGGTTCAAAAATACCCGCTCGGCAATGTAGAGCAGGTCACGCCAGTAAAAATCCATCGGCACGGCGTAGGCCTTGTAGATGCCGATGATCTGCATCAGGTTTTCCGGCGTGTCGGGCAGCATTGAGCCGCCCGCCTCTAGCCGGTGAATGACGTCGGCGTGGGGATGAGTGGAGGGTGGGATCAGGGTTTGGGGTTGGGTGAGGGTAGGCATAGGGGTGGATGGGTAGAGGGTGGATGGGTAGGAGAGTTATGGATGATGAGGAAGTAGGGTGGGCACTGCCCACTATCCAAACTGCTGTAGGCTAAATTCGTTCAACTGGGGATTTCACGATGGGCAAAAAAGCGCGAATTCGGTCAATTTCGATCTGTTTGCTGCGGCGGGGCGAGGAGATTCTTGTCCACGAAGCATACGACTCGGTGAAAGAGCGGGGCTTTGCGCGCCCTCTGGGGGGCGGCATTGACTTTGGGGAAACCAGTGCTGCCGCGGCAATTCGCGAAATCAAAGAGGAGCTAGGGGCCGACATTGCCGGGGTTGAGCTGCTGGGCATCGTGGAAAACATCTTTGTCTACGAGGGCGAGCCAGGGCACGAAATCGTGTTTGTCTACGATGGGCGGTTTGTGGATGAGTCGCTCTACAAGCAGGAGAGCCTGGATGTAGTGGAGGGCAAACGGCAGTTTAAAGCGGTTTGGCGATCGCCCGCCGACCTCCGCGATGGCCCTCACCGCCTGGTCCCCGAACAGCTCTGGGATTTACTCTGATTTCAACCGATCGCTCGTAAAGGCTGGGTTAGCCTAGGTCATAGCAGAGAAGGGAGGGTAGGGACAGGGAAGGCGATCGCGGCCTCGGGTTGAACCTGATCGGAAATCTGCTGAACGACCTCATCGGCGACAACCCCGGTGCTGAGGATGGGAATGTTAGCCACCATCAGGCTGGCGGTCGGTTCGCCCCATTTCACCAACCAGTTGGGCTGAATGCCGAGGAAGAGAATCAGACTCGCCAGCACGTAAGCAGGCAGCTTTTCAGAAAAGGTGACCTTGGGGAAGTAGGCGATCGCATTGTCCAGACGCCCGAAGCAGGTGCGGTTAAGCAAAATCACGAAGTACACCGCCGTCAGGCCCGTGCCAATTACCCCCAGCAGGGTCTGCACTGGGTAGGTCGCATAGCTACCCTGGAACACCAGAAACTCGGTCACAAACCCCACCAGTCCGGGGATGCCGGCGCTGGCCATGCCCCCCAGCACCAGCAGGGAACTGACCATGGGCAGCCCTCGAACAGGGTTCATCAGCCCGTTCAGCACATCCAGTTCGCGGGTGCCAACTTTGGTTTCGATCACCCCGACCAGGTGAAACAGAATGGCCAGAATAATGCCGTGGGAAACCATTTGGCTGAGGGCTCCGGTCAACGCCAGGTCGGTCATCGCCGCGCCGCCCAGCAGCACGTAACCCATGTGGCCAATCGAGCTGTAGGCCACCATGCGCTTGATGTCTTTTTGGGCGATCGCCGTCACTGCCCCATAGAGCACGCTCACCGCCGCCCACCCCGCCAGATAGGGCGAAAACTGCGCCCAGGCATCAGGGAACAGTCCCAAGCCAAAGCGAAACAGACCGTAGGTGCCCAGCTTGGCCAGCACCCCACCCAGCATCATCGCCACCGGGGTTGAGGCCGACACATAGGTATCGGGCAGCCAGGTGTGAAACGGCACCAGAGGAATTTTGATGCCAAAAGCCACCAGCAGCAGCCCCAGCAGCACTCCCTGCCACACCATCGGCAGGTCATGGCCCATCACCGCGTGATAGGTAAAGTCTTTCGCGCCGCTGAGCCAGACCGTGCCCAAAAATCCCGCCAGCATCAGCGCGCCAGACAGCGCTGTGTAGAGCAAAAATTTGGTGGCCGCGTAGGCTTTCTTCTCGCCGCCCCAGATGGCAATCAGCAGATACAGGGGCACCAGCTCAATTTCGTAGAGCAAGAAGAACAGCATCAGGTTCTGGGCCACAAATGCTCCCGCCACCCCGCTGCTCACCAGCATCATCAGGCTGTAAAAGAGCCGGGGTCTCTCAATGGTTGGATCACTGCTCCAAATGGCGATCCAGGTGATCAGGCTGTTCAGCGCCACCATCAGCAGCGAGAGGCCATCTAGACTGAGCTCGTAGTTGAGCCCCAGGGCCGGCAGCCAGGGCAAAAATTCGTGGAACTGAAAGCCGCCAAAGGCCAGGTCAAACTGGGTGAATAAATAAAGAGTCCACAGCAGGGCGGCACCGGAGGCGCTCAGGGCACCGTAGCGGGCCTGCTGGCTAGGGAGACCGGGCCACAGGGAGATGGCGATCGCGCCGAGGAGGGGGATGAGGAGGAGGGGGGTGAGCATGAGGGTGTCAAAAGGATTTCAGTTTTAAGTTTTGAATTTTGAGTTTTGAATTCAACATTGAGAACTCAAAACTTTCTAAAACAGCGCCGTCAGCGCCTGCCAGTTCATCAAAATCCCGAGCCCAGCAACGCCTAGGGCAATGGTGAGCACGTAGAACTGAAACTGCCCGGTGTTGCCATATTTGAGGGTTTCGCCGCTGAAGAGCGAGGCCAAGCCCACGGCATTGACCAGGCCATCAACCACATAGCGATCGAGCCAGTCGGTCATGCGCGACAGCACATCCACCCCCAAGACAAAGGTGTTGCGGTAGAGCTTGGGGGTGTAGAAATCGTAGGCCAGCAGGTTTTGCAGGGGCTTTTGAATCAGCTTGCTTGGGTCTTCTACCATGCGGTTGACGTAGAGCAGGGTGCCGATCGCCGCACCGAGAATACTCGACCAGGTGAGCAGCAGGGCCATGTCTTGGCTAATCTCAGCCCAAGTGGGCAGCAGGTTGAACTGGGCCATGACCAACGGCAGGTGCAGGGCGAAACCAGCGACAATCGCCAGCGGCAGCACAATGAACCAGATCGGCTCGGGCGATCGAATCGTCATCTGCTGGGTCTTGCCGGCAAAGATCAGACCCAGCAGCCGGGCCAAGCTAAAGGCCATCAGCCAGTTCACCAGCAGCACGATCGCTACCAGCAGACCGCGATCGTTTTGCCAGAGGCCAGACACCAGCGAGAGCATGGCCCAAAACCCACCGAGGGGAGGTAGAGCCACCAAGCTAGCGGCACCCGTAATCATGGCGATCGCGGTAACGGGGCGGCGGCTCCACAGCCCCCCCATTTGGGTCAGGTCTTGGGTAGTGATATTGATAATGATTGAGCCTGCGCCCATGACCAAAGCCGCCATGCCCAAGGCATAGATCAGGGCCAACAATAGGGCAGCACCGGGTTGGTGAGCACCTAGGGCGATAAACATCAGCCCCATGTAGGCGCTGCTGAGGTACGAGAGCACTCGCTTGATGTCGATTTGGGCTGCAGAGATCAGCGTCGCGCCGATCGCCGTCACTGCTCCTACCGCAATGGCAAAGGCCGAGGCCGTCGACGACAGGGCAATCACGGGCTCCATCTCCACCAGCACCCAGATGCCGGTTGTCACTACCACCGAATTGCGCAAAATGGTACTGGGCAGCGGGCCTTCCATCGCCTCATCCAGCCATAGGTGCAGCGGAAACTGGGCGCATTTGCTCATCGGGCCAGCAATCAGACCAATACCAATTAGCGTGATCAACCCAGGATCCACATTTGCGGTTTGGGCCCAGGCCGCCAGTTCACGAAAGTCCCAGGTGTGGGCGAGGGGATAGATGGCCAACACCGCCATCAGCAGTATCAAGTCGCCAACCCGCTTTGTCAAAAACGCGTCGCGCGCCCCAGTCACCACTAGGGATTGGTTGTACCAAAAGCCCACCAGCAGGTAGGTGCCCAGGGTCAAAATCTCCAGCAGCATGTAGGCAAACAACAGCGAGTTGCACAGCACCAGAGCACAGAGACCAGCTTCAAACAGGGCCATCATGGCAAAAAAACGCCCCCAGCCCCAATCCATCTCCAGGTAGCCCACCGCGTAAATCTGGGCCATCAGGTTTAGACCGGCAATCAGCACGCAGGCCCCGAGTGTAATCAGCGACGCCTCCAGGGGAATGGATAAGCTTAGCCCCGCTACATCTAGCCAAGGGGCAAAGAAAAACTGGGGTGACGACTTCCCCCAGAGGGCCAAAAACGCCAGCAGGCTGTGAATCAGGGCAAGGGCCGTCATCCCAATGTTGATGTACCCTGCCGGGCGCGGGCCAGTGCTGCGAATAAAGGCCGGTGACCAGGGAATAGTCAGCAGCGCTCCCATTAAGGGATACAGGGGAATCAGCCAGCTGGTTTGGGCAATAATTGGAGTCATAGACGAAGCATCCTCGGGCAAAAGGACAGCGAAAGCATTACCTGGCAGGGATTGGCGGCGGTTTCAGCTCAGGTATGGGTACCCAAGCGATGATTGACCTTTATCAATCAAATCACTATATGAATAGACTTGAACCTATTTTCAATAGAGTTTAGCCAATGCCTGGCCTAAAAAGAAAGGGGTAAATTGATTAAATGCTATTTGCTTTTCATTCCTTATTGATAAATTTCAATAATGCTTATCTGTTTACCCCTCGCTTCCCTTAGCTTCTCTCAAAAACATCCTGACATCGCGATCGCTCCCCGAAGAGTAAATCAGTAGCGATGAAGCCCCTGACGCCCCCTCAGGCATCGCCACGCCTCAGCGGTTTTAATCATCAGGGGAAACAACGTGGCCGATAATCATTGGTTGACAAGGGCCGAACGCGCTCTGGTTGTAGGGTCTGGCGTGGGTGCCGTAGCGTCGATCGCCGCCCAAAACATTGCTCTGGCCTCGGCACCGCTCACGGTGCTAGCGGCGGTTGGGTTACTCAACCGCACCCGCGTTGAGCAGCAGCTCGAAGAAGCCCAGGAAAAGCTCGCCCGCCAGCACCGCCAAACCGGGCACCGCCTCACCAACCTGACCAAACAGGTGACGGCCATGCCTTCGCCCGAGGCGCTGACCAACTTTCAACGAGCGGTGATGGATCGCAACAACCATTCCTTCATCCGCTTTGCTAAGCAAATCAACGGCCTCAAAGCCCACGTTGACCAGCGGCTTGAGGCGCTGCCCGTCCCCGACCTGGCCGACATCAATCAGCAGATTGTCCAGCTCCAGGAGCAGTCAGCTGCGGCCCAAGTGAGCTTCGAAAACCTCAACACCTACATGCAGCGGCTGGTCACCGCGCCTCGGGTAGAGGCCGCCGAAAACAAGCTCTCCCAGGTGAAAACCGACCTGATGCAGACGCGGGTGAGCCTCGAGAACTTGCGTTCAGAAACCCGCATTCTGGTCACCAACCTGCAAGACGCCCTGGGGCAAATCGATCGCCGCTGGCAGGAGTTTCCCCAGACCAGTGCCCCTGGCCAGTACCGATCTGAAATGGGGGAGGTGGTCAAGGCCATGGCTGCCCTAGTGCCCCAGTCAGAATTTAGCCGGCTAGTAGACCATGTCAAAGACTTGACTCGCCAGCAAACCCGCCTAGAGCAGGCCCTCACCAAAATTCCGGTGGGTACGGTAAATGGGTTTCCGGCGGCACCGCCCAGCACCGCCGAGCTAGAGCGACTGACCGCTGAGGTGCAGCAGTTGCAGCAGCAGGTCAGCCGCCAGGAAACCGCTGGCCACACCCAAGAACAGGTGCAGCAGGTAGTGTCGCAGTACTTAGGGCAGGTGAAGGCTCAGGTGGCCCAACTGGAAGGGGTGACGCGATCGCTCTCCGAACGGCAGCAGCAGTTCACTAGCCAGCTGGTCACCGCCCCCGACGACACCGCAAATCGCAAAGCCCTGATGCAGCTAGCACGGCGGGTGCATCAGACCGAAACCGAGCTCAAAACCTCGCGCCAAGAGCCCCCAGAGCTGGCCAAGCCACTGCCCTTGCCCCAGCCCGACTGGATCATTGACCTCCCCGTCGCCAACGCCATCGAGCCCCAGGCCATGGCCAGCCGTCACGCCCTAGAGGCTGCCCTAAGAACCGCCACGCGGCGGGTGCTGCTGGTGTGGCCCTGGGCGAGCTACGTCACCATCGACGACAGCTTGCTAGAGCAGTTTCGCCAGCTGCTCGATCGGGGCGGCCAGCTCGAAATTGGCTGGTGCCACCGGGGCGATCAGCACGATGGCCGCCTGGCCTGGCGCATCAGCCAACGCTGGGGCACCGAGTCGAGCCAGCTCCAGTTGCTCAAGGCCTCCCTCAATCAGCTCTTGCCCCTAAGAGAAAACTACCCCGATCGCTTCAAGTTCAGAATTATGGGCACTGCCGAGAGCTATCTGGTTTGCGACAGCGGTAGCAGCACCCCGGCTGAAATGGGGCATACCTACGCCATTGTCAGCCTCAAGGCGCTGCCCACCCAGAGCGCCGCCATCCCCGATCTAGACGCCAAGCTACGCACCGCCGAACCCGCTGTCATCCATGCCCTCATGCAGCGCTTCCACAACCCGGCGATTCCTCCTGGGGACACCGTGGCCTTCTTTAACCGGGGCACCACCCGCCACGACCTGCGCGATCAGCCCGGAGCGATTAGCGACTACAGCCAGGTGATTAACCTCCAGCCCGACCACGCCATTGCCCTTAACAACCGGGGGGTGGCCCAGCTCGAACTCAACCAAGTCGAGGCCGCTGAAGCCGATCTGAGCGAGGCGATTCTGCAAAACGGCAAACTGTTTGCTCCCCACTGCAACCGGGGCTGGCTGCGCCTAGAGCAGCGTCGCTACGCAGCGGCGATCGCCGACTTTACCCAGGCCGTGACCCTCAAACCCCACCTGCCCATGGCCTACGTGTACCGAGGCAGCGCCCTGCACAAGCTGGGCGACTTCAAAGGCGCGGTGCGCGACTACAGCGACGCCATTGCCTGCGGCGACCCGATTGCGCTGCCCTACTGCTACCGCAGCGCTGCCTACCAGAGTCAGGGCGATCAGGCCAGAGCGATCGCCGATCTGGAGCGAGCCAGCGCCTATTTAGAAGCTCAGGGCGATCGCCAGGGTCTATCTTCGGTGCAGCGTACCCTGAGCCGGTTGCAGAGTATGACGGCGTAGGGGAATGAGGGAGATAAGGGGGGTGAGGAAGGTAGGAAAGGTGGGGAGGCAACAGTTTCTTGTCTTTATCTGATCTCCCTCATCCTCCCCATCTCCTCTTTACCCATCCACCCATCCACCCCCTACCCCCTACCCTCCTACTCCCTCTGCTACCGGACTCTCCTCACCAGCCGGCCTCAGCGCTAGATACAAACAAGCGCCTACCAGGGGCAGTGCCAACACCGCCGCTATGACCCAGGGCTGACTTATGCCCCGGCGAGCCATATCATCGCGCAGCAGCACCGGAAACAACAGCCACAGGGCAACAAAGTCCAGCGACATAACGTGGATAAAGCGGCTGGTCTGCCACTGCTGCCAAAAATCGGGCCAGTCTCCTTTAAGTAATGCAAAGGCGGCTAGGGCGATCACCCCCGCTGCTAGGGCCGCCCCCAGCCAGCGAGACTCGACCAGTCGCAACAGCGCACGTTTGGGGCCGCTAAAGCTGGGGTTAGGCTGGCGCAGGGCCAAGTAGGGCAGCAGCGCAAAAGCGCCCACCGCAAACGACACCACCACAAAGGGCCAGGCCCGCTGCTTTTGTCCGTGGCCGTCTACCAAAGCCACCGCGGCATAGACCATTGGCCAAATTCCCATGGCGTTAAACAGGGCTATGACGGTAGGGTTAATGCCCTCCCACGCGCCTGTGGAAAGTTTTAAGATCAGATCAGCGGTGTCGGGGCGATTAGGGGGAGCAAGTATAAACGCATACAAAATAAACCCAAGCCAAACGCCCCAAAAAATCAATCGATTCATGCTTTGTCAAGTGCTAAGTTTCTCACTAAATTATCAAACAAAAGCAACGAAGTCTGTCAGCCTAGAAGAAAGCAAATAAGCTGTACTCAAGCCGCACAGCCCTCATGCGTGGCGTTTGTCAAAAAATAATTAAACATATTTTGAACTGTAAATTTATGTTCCTGAGTCTTAGTTAAAGAAGCGTTAACCTTACTCATAAATCTCATTTTTAAGGTCGCTTTTCATACCCCCTTCACAGCCTGTATGCCCCAATTTTGGGAACCTGCCGTGCCCTTAGTCGCCCCCCGTGAGTCTGGCGCTTCCCCGACTCACCATAGAAGCATTATGCACATTAAGTATTTCCTCGAGCTTTATGAAGCTGGCTACCGCGACTTCACCGGCATTAGTCTAGCCGGTGGTGACTTTAGCCACCACATTTTGGTGGACGTTGACCTCAGCCGCGCCAACCTCAAAGGTGCCAACCTCAGCCGTTCCTTTCTCACCCAGGCCAACCTCGACCACGCCACCCTCAACTGGGCGAACCTGAGCTTTGCCAAAATGAGCGAAACTCACCTGAACCAGGCAGACCTCACCAAAGCCAATCTGCGTGGATCCTTCTTAGTGCGGGCTGACCTACGCAAGGCTAAACTCAGCGGCTGCGACCTGTGCCATGCTAACTTGCGCAACGCCGACTTGCGGGAGGCCAACCTCTGTGGCGCTAACTTGACCGGGGCCAATTTGCGCGGCGCGAATCTGAGCGGGGCCAACCTATCCTGGGCGCATCTCACCGGAGCTCGACTCAGTGGGGCCGACCTAGAGCGCACCTGCATGGATGCCATCAACCTGGAAGGAGCTTGGCTCAACGGCGTAGACCTGCACGGCATGAATTTGGCTGGGGCGAACCTCAAAGAGGCCAAACTCAACGGGGCGAACCTCGACCACGCCAACCTCAGCTCGGCCAATCTCACCCACACCACCATGCGCGGGGTGAGCCTAGTGGGGGCCGACCTCAGCGGCTCTGACCTGACCGGGGCCGTGTTATGGAACGGCATGCTTGACGGCGTAGATCTATCGCGGGCTGACCTCACCCGCGCCCACTTGGGGGAGGCGTCTCTTAAGGCAGCGGTGGTGGTGGGCACTGAGTTCACCGAGTCGGTGCTGCCGGCAGAAGCTCGCGCCTACCTCTACGAAACGGTGCAGGGGGAAACCCGTTGGACCCACCGTCCGGCGCGGGAAACCCTGAACCAGTCGCAGTTTGTCGATCGCATTCCCCAGCAGTAATGTCGCCCCCATCGTTAGGAATCGTTCTGGTCACTGCTGGCTCTGAGGCCGAGGCCGAGAGCCTAGCCCTCCATTTGGTGGAAGCCCGTCTAGCCGCCTGCGTCAGCGTGTTGCCGGTGCGTTCTGTCTACCGTTGGCAGGGCAAAATCTATACCGAACCCGAGTGGCAGCTGATCATCAAAGCCGACCTTAGCCAGTTTGATGCGCTCACCCAGGCCATTACCCAGCACCACAGCTATGAGGTGCCCGAGATTATTGCTCTACCGATTGTGGCGGGTCTACCCGATTATCTAACTTGGCTTCAGGCCCAGGTGCAGCCGTCTTGAGGGCAAAAAAAGGGACCGACCAACGGTCAGCCCTTCAGCTACTCAAGGAGATTTGTAACCACAGTCAAGCCGATCTAGCGCCGGTAGGCCAAAGCCACCTCACTCTCAATCTCAGCTGGCTCAAATACCAAAACCGTCTCAGTCTCGGTGGTTGGGCTCAGGTCAACTTCAGCCTCCAGGGCTGCCGCTTGGGCTTGCCAGCGCTGGCGCATTAGTAGAGTGCCGCCGGATAGCAGAGCGGCGATCGCCCCCAAGCCACCCAGAGCTACGCCCAGAGCGTTACTGTCAGGCGAGGCCGCCCAAGAGCCGCCAAGGCGATCGCCCAACGTCAAAATTCCAGAATCACCCAAGTTAGACAAGGCACAGCCAGAATACGCAATTCCAGGACCAGCAGTAGCCAGAAGACCGGCCGCTACCACAGAAGCCACCAGGGCAGAACGAGACAGGAGTTTCATGCCGGATAGAAAGAACGCCACAACGTAACGTCATTGTTGCGGCACTTGCACAATTCCACAGCTGCAAGGGCTACAGAATTTCAGAAAAATTACGGAAGGCGGTGGGGGAGATGGGGAAGAACGCACTGAAGGATTAGGGCTGACATCGATTACGGCTCTCCCGTCACCTTCACCTACAGACCAACCGTAAGCTGGGGCTGAGCAGCCGAAATTCTGCACCTGGGGTGGATACTAGCTGCTATGAGGTCAGGAATTCCTAGTTTTTGGGCCTCACACCTAAAGAAAACCTTTGGGAGCATGGCCATCTGGAAAAAGTTGTTTAGGCTGTTGACAGTTTTGAGGGCAGCGGCATTCCGTTAACGTCCCACTACCCGCCCACCCTACAGTTTTCCGTAGAAACCCGTTTTAGACCCCCGACCGAACCGTTACCGAGAGTATTGATATGGCACAGAGTTTTGGTGTAATTGGGCTTGCCGTTATGGGCGAGAACCTGGCGCTTAACGTCGAGAGTAAGGGCTTCCCGGTGGCCGTGTACAACCGCACAGCGGCGGTGACCGAGAAGTTTATGGCTACCCGCGCCCAGGGTAAGAATGTGGTGGCGGCCTACAGCCTTGAAGAATTTGTACAGTCATTGGAGCGGCCTCGTCGCATTTTGGTAATGGTAAAGGCTGGTGCTCCGGTGGATGCGGTAATCGACCAGTTGCGTCCCCTACTGGATGACGGCGATATGATTATGGACGGCGGCAACTCCCTCTACGAAGACACCGAGCGCCGCACGAAGGATCTGGAATCCACGGGGCTGCGATTCATCGGTATGGGGGTCAGCGGTGGTGAAGAGGGGGCGCTGCTTGGCCCCAGCCTGATGCCCGGCGGCACCCGCGCGGCCTACGACTCGATCGAGCCCATCGTTAAAAAAATTGCGGCTCAGGTAGATGACGGCCCCTGTGTTACCTACATTGGCCCTCGCGGCGCAGGCCACTACGTCAAAATGGTGCACAACGGCATTGAGTACGGCGATATGCAGCTGATTGCCGAAGCCTATGACCTGATGAAGAGCGTGCTGGGACTTAACCACAACCAGCTCTTCGACGTATTTGCGGAATGGAATCTCACTGACGAGCTGAATTCCTTTTTGATCGAAATCACTGCCGACATCTTTACCAACATTGATGCCGAAACCGGCGAGCCCCTGGCCGAACTGATTCTGGATGCAGCGGGACAAAAGGGCACGGGCCGCTGGACGGTGATGAGCGCTCTGGAGCTGGGCGTGGGGATTCCCACCATTACCGCTGCGGTCAACGCACGCATTATGTCGTCGATTAAAGAAGAGCGAGTGGCGGCGTCGAAGGAGCTAAGCGGCCCCACGGCTAGTTTTGACGGCGATGTCAAAACCATGGTGAACAAGATCCGCGATGCGTTGTACTGCTCGAAGATTTGCTCCTACGCCCAGGGTATGGCGCTGATTGGCGCGGCCTCTAGGGCCTATGAGTACGATGTCAACCTGGGTGAAACGGCTCGGATTTGGAAGGGGGGTTGCATTATTCGGGCGCGCTTTTTGAACAAGATCAAGCATGCCTATGACGAAAACCCCAGCTTGCCTAACCTGCTGCTGGCCCCTGAGTTTAAGCAGACGATTCTCGATCGCCAGACGGCTTGGCGGGAAGTGATCGCAATGGCGGCGACGTTTGGCATTCCGGTGCCGGCGTTTAGTGCGTCGCTGGATTATTTTGACAGCTACCGGCGCGATCGCCTGCCGCAGAATCTGACTCAGGCGCAGCGCGACTACTTTGGGGCGCATACTTACCTGCGGGTTGATAAAGAGGGCACGTTCCACACCGAGTGGACGAAGGCTCCGGCCCGCGTCTAGGACGTTTCCTTGGTCTAGAGACCTCACTCACGCTTTTGCCGTCGATTCCTTTAGAGTTGGCGGCATTTTTTGCTTGGTAGGGGCAAATGGTTATTCGCCCGATGAAATGTCCGTGGCTCAATCAAAGTAAACCGTTGTCGCCCATTAATCGCTCTATTGATAGCTTTGACCACTGCAGCGCACAATTGTGGGTAAAAGCCAGATCCGCCGCTGGGGCCATTTCGCAGGCCCCAGACCCCCGTCGAGAAGGACGTTCCGTCGTCCTTCACCTCACGGAAAGGAGTTATTTAGCATGGGTTTAAACCTCTGTGTTGCCAACTGGCTTTTAGGCAACTCCGATGAGCCTAAGCAAGGCTTTCTCGTAGGGTGGGCATTGCCCACCATTTCAATCGCCGCTGCCTCGGTATAGTGAAGGCATCCCCTAGCTAAGAGTGTTATGGCTGGTCTCCCGCCGGGTTTGCTGATTCGCACTGCTAAGCAGATTTGGACAACACTGTGGCAGACCATGATGGGTCAGATGGCTCCTAGCAGCAAAGGTGGCGACTACCAGCGGCCCGAAAGTGAGTTTCGGCAGTGGATTCAACCAGATGGCCCTTATCCACCCGCCGCAGGCCGCTATCAATTGATTGTGGGGATGGGCTGTCCGTGGGCGCACCGGACTTTAGTGACACGGGCTTTGAAGGGATTGGAAGAGGCTATTTCAGTTCTCCCCGTTATCCCCTCGCCTGACGAAGGTTACTGGGTGTTTGAAACTCCCTTTCGCGGCTGTCGCACGCTACCAGAACTCTACCGTCAGGCTCAGCCAGGTTACAAAGGGCGCGCCACAGTGCCAGTGCTGTGGGATACGCAGACAGCGAGTATTGTGAATAACGAAAGCGCCGAGATCATTGTGATTCTGAATGAAGCCTTTAACGAATGGGCAACTCGGTCAGAGGTCGACCTCTATCCAAGCTCCCTAAAAGCCGATATTGACCAGTGGAACGATCGCACCTACCAGGCCGTTAACAATGGCGTCTACCGCAGCGGCTTTGCTCAAACCCAGGCCGCTTACGATCGCGCCGTCACCGAGCTATTTGATGCGCTGGATGCGATCGACCAAACCCTGGGCGCTCGCCCCTATCTCTGCGGCGACAGGGTGACCCTGGCTGATGTGCGGCTGTTTACGACGCTGTTTCGCTTCGATGTGGTCTACTACAGCCTGTTTAAGTGCAACCGTCGCCGCATTCAAGACTATGCCCACCTTGGTCCCTATCTGCGGCGTCTATACCAACTGCCCGGTGTAGCCGAAACCTGCGACATTGAGGCGGTCAAGCGCGACTATTACGGCAACCTGTTTCCGCTAAATCCGGGCGGTATTATTCCCTCTGGACCAGATCTGGAGTATCTCAAAGCTCCGACGACAGTGCTGGTTAATGGGTAGCGATCGCCAACTACCAATAGAAGAGATTGCATTTGTGTGATCTAAAGGCAAATAGCCGTTCTAGCACTGCCCACCGCTTTTAAGAAAACTCTTGGGGAAGTCCTTATTGGGAGATAAACCCAGTGGCCAACAGGGGTAGCAAAATCAGCCCGGTCAAAATCACCATTAGGGTTGGAACATCGATTTTAAGCACGTTTTTCTCAGACGCTGAGGGATTGCGCTTAGAAACGTTGGGATCAGCCATAGCGGTTACACCACTCCAGTTAAAGTACCTGAGTCTAGCTCTAGGGTATCGCCTACGCCATCGCCCGTATGGTAGGCCGATATCAGCACCTCGCTGGTTTTACCCCAGGCAATTTGGCCCCAGTGGCTCAGGGCGATCGCCCCAAAATCCCGCCTATGGTTTGTCGCTTCCGCAAAGGTTTTTTCAAACGCCGCCGCAATCTCCATACCATCGGTCACCCGCACGACAATGCGGGCTGCCAGGCATTCGTCGAGAATGTCTTCGCCAATGCCAGTACAGCTTACCGCCGCAAACGCGTTGGCATAGGTACCGGCCGGGGTAGCTGAGTCGCTCACTCGCCCCAGCCGCTCCAGCCCCTTACCCCCAGTGGAGGTGCCCACGGCTAAGTTTCCCGACCCGTCGAGCACAATCACCCCAATCGTACCCCGCCGACTTTCGGAGTCGGCAGGCACATCCACGGTCTCGGCCACCACCCCAGCCATAGCGCTTTGAAAGTTGTTAGCCCGCTCCCTCATCCATTCTTGTAGGCGTAGATCGGTCACCGGGTCAAAGGGCACCAGGCCCATCTCGCGGGCCAGTTCGGCCGCGCCATAGTCGGAGACGACGCGATCGGGGGCGGGCTGCAGGTAGGCGGCCAGATCAATGGGATGCCGCACCCGCGACACATTGATAACGCCGCTAAACCGTTGAGCCTCGCCATCCATTAAGCCCGCACTCATGCGCACCTGGCCGTCGGATTGCAGCACCGAGCCATAGCCAGCATTGAAGTGGGGCGAGTCTTCCATCAGCTGGCAGCCCAGCACAACACAGTCGCGAGCACTGGCCCCCGACTCAGCCTTGCCATACACCTCGTTGACAATACTGTGCAAATCCTCCCGCAGGGTCAGCAGTCTTTCCTTATGGCCCACTGAGCTACCGGCTCCTCCGTGGATGATTACCTTAGGTAAAGCCTGAGTCATAGCAGCTGTCCTTAAAATGCTTTCCTATCTTAAGGGGTTGATTATTAGATAACTGTAGCGACGGCGATCGCACCGCTAGCTCAATTTGCTAGGGTTTACCGGAGCAAAATACCCCATCCAAAATTTCAATGAAGGAATAAATAGAGGGCTAAGCTGACGAGAATGTCTTTGGTATTTAAGTTGGAAGCTCGACTAGCGACGACGACGGCAGCGATCGCTGCAATACTTCACCTCATCCCAGCAGTCGGCCCACTTTTTGCGCCAGGTAAACGGGCGCTGACACACCGGACAAACCTTAGTGGGTAGGTCGGCCTTAGCGCGCTGCTTCGGCACAGCTATCCCTCCTCATTCCACGCTGGGTGCGCCAGCAGAGCCGCCATCATGCGCACGCCGCGCAGCTGGTTCGACAGAGGCAAATGGCCATCGGGGGCGCTCAAATCCCAAATAAAGCCGCCGGGGTAGCGTGTCCAGATGTTGTCGTCCTTCCAGGCAATGCGGGGCCAGAACTTATCCCAGTTTTGGCCTAGGCTGAGCCAGAGACGGCGCTGCACCGAGAAGCCAAACTTACCCTCAGAGTAGATTAGCCATAGCCGGTCAATGGTAAGCAAATCAACCACTGGAAACTGCTCAACCTCAGTGAAGTAGACCCACTTGCGCTTCACTGCCGTCGGCCCTGCCAGCTCACACAGCTTGGCCAACGTCAGCCGATCGGCCTCTTCAAACTCCTGTTGAACCAAA
Source organism: Nodosilinea sp. WJT8-NPBG4 (assembly GCA_019359285.1). Taxonomy (GTDB): domain Bacteria; phylum Cyanobacteriota; class Cyanobacteriia; order Phormidesmidales; family Phormidesmidaceae; genus Nodosilinea. The sequence goes on along the minus strand of JAHHHQ010000060.1, from coordinate 14,228 downwards.
AGCTCTTGCAGTGCCCCATAGTCGACGCCTTGCTCCGTTGGGGTTTCCAGCCGCCCCTGGGGCCAGTGCTGAGCCAACAACCCGCGCAATGTCTCCTGCTCGGTGGCGTAGAGCACCTGAAAAATCTTGCCGTCTAAAATCGTGGGTGGTTCATCCTGACGCTCTACTAGGGCCGTGGTCAAAACCTCAATACCCTCCTGCCCCAGGGCCAGCAGCTCGTGCACCGCCGAGAGCTGCTTCTTAAGCGAATCACCCTGCAGCTGAGCGCGCAAATTCACTAATGTGTCGCTGTCCGAAACCATAGATACCGCACAAGATAGCCCATTCCAATCATAGGGCGTGTTGGGTAGCCAGGTGAAGTGGGGGAGTGGGGAGTGGATGGGTGGATGAGACCCGGCTGCAAACCCTGAACTACACCCAGCTGTCCCAACCTTTTGGGAAACTAGGCAAAAAACACTTGCTCATCGCTCTTCTCACCCCTTACCCATCCACCCTCCTACCCATCCATACCCTCATCCCCTCTCCAACTGCTCCGGCATCCGATACCCGTGCTCAAAGGCAAAGCGCACGATCTGCGATCGGTTCTCGAGATTGAGCTTGGCCAGCATATTGCTGAGATGGGTTTGCACCGTGCGGGGGCTGAGAAAGAGGTGTTCGCCGATCTGCTTGTTGGTGAAGCCTTGGACGACCTCCCAAAACACCCGCTCTTCGGCCGGGGTGAGGGGTAGGGGAGTGGGCTGGAGGGTAGACTGTTCAAGCATGCGCTTTAGGGCACTGTGGAGACGCTGCGATCGCGCGATCGCTCCCTTTACCTTGGCAATTAGCTCCTGCGCCGAGAAGGGCTTAACTAAATAGTCATCGGCTCCCAGCATGTGGCCCTGCACCCGGTTAGTTAGCTCTCCCAGGCTAGAGAGAAAGATAAACGGCACCATTTCTCCGGCAGGGCTAGAACGCAGATGGTGGCAAAACTCAAACCCGTTCATACCCGGCATCATCACGTCTGACACCACCACGTCCGCAGGTTGGTTGCACAACAAATCTAGCGCCTCTTGACCTGAGGTCGCGCTGATTACCTCAAACCCCTGAGCTTCTAAGCGCCGGGTCAGCGTCATTTGCAGTATGGGATCATCGTCAACAATCAAAACCGTATTCATACATTCAAGATCTCAACGGCAAGTCAGACTAGGGCTGAGGGCAAAGGCTAAAGCACAGCGGCAGCAATCTGTAGCGTCACCGCCACCGTTGACCACAACGGCTGCGGCAAACAATCGCTATCTCGTTGTCTAGAGAGGCTTGGGGGCTTGCGGCTCTCTAGACGTTCACACCCAGATTTAAATCGTGGCTAAACGAGCAAAAATGTGGGTTAAAGCGCATTAGACTATGGGATGTTTTGTCGTTTGCGGGCAATTTGCGATGTACGAACGGATCACTCCCCCGACAGTAGGCGAACGCATCACCTTTAAAGATGGCGAACCCGTCGTGCCAGACACGCCTATCATTCCCTACATCCGTGGCGATGGAACGGGGGTAGACATTTGGCCCGCCGCCCAGCGGGTGTTTGATGCAGCGGTCGCCGCAGCCTACGGCGGCAAGCGCGAGATTGTCTGGTTTCGGGTCTACGCCGGCGACGAAGCCTGTGAGCAGTACGGCACCTACCAATATCTGCCCGACGATACCCTCAAAGCGATTGAAGAATTTGGTGTGGCGATCAAGGGCCCTCTCACCACCCCAGTCGGCGGTGGCATTCGCTCTCTCAACGTAGCCCTGCGACAGATCAACGACCTCTACGCCTGCGTACGCCCCTGTAAGTACTACGCCGGCACCCCCTCCCCCCACCGCAGCCCCGAAAAGCTCGACGTCATTATCTATAGAGAGAACACCGAAGACATCTACCTCGGCATCGAGTGGAAGCAGGGCGACCCAATCGGCGACCAGCTGATCAAATACATCAACACCGAGCTGATCCCCGCTACTCCAGAGCACGGCAAAAAACAGATTCCCCTCGACTCGGGCATCGGCATCAAGCCGATCAGCAAAACCGGTAGCCAGCGACTGGTACGCCGAGCCATGAAGCACGCCCTGCGGCTGCCCAAAGATAAGCAGCAGGTCACCCTGGTGCACAAGGGCAACATTATGAAATACACCGAAGGGGCCTTCCGCGACTGGGGTTATGAGCTAGCCACCTCAGAATTCCGTGCCGACTGCGTTACCGAGCGCGAGTCCTGGATTTTGGGCAATAAAGAGGCCAACCCCGACCTCTCGACCGAAGACAACGCCCGCCAAATCGAGCCAGGGTACGACGCCCTTACCCCCGAAAAAAAAGCTGCTATCCATGCCGAAGTCGAGAGCATTCTCGCCGCCATTTGGGAGACCCACGGCAACGGCCAGTGGAAAGATAAGATCATGGTGAACGATCGCATCGCCGACAGCATCTTCCAGCAGATTCAAACCCGGCCCGACGAATACTCTATTCTCGCCACCATGAACTTGAACGGCGACTATCTCTCGGATGCGGCGGCGGCGATCGTTGGCGGATTGGGTATGGGGCCAGGGGCCAATATTGGTGACACCTGCGCCATCTTTGAAGCTACCCACGGCACCGCCCCCAAGCACGCTGGTTTAGACCGCATCAACCCCGGCTCCGTTATTCTCTCTGGCGTCATGATGCTGGAGTATATGGGCTGGCAAGAAGCGGCGGACCTGATTAAGCAGGGCATGGGGGCAGCGATCGCCTCCCGCGAGGTCACCTACGACCTGGCCCGCCTGATGGGGCCACCGGTCGACCCACCGCTTAAATGCTCGGAGTTTGCCGAGGCGATCGTCAAGCACTTTGACGACTAGCTGAGGGATTTGAGGGGGCATAGGGTGTAGGGTCTAAGGCACGGCCTCCCGCCCGAAACCCTACGCCCCACTTTTTTGTGATACCCTAGAAAAGTTGTCAAAAAACCACACATTCGAATTTTCGGGTCTTCCCTTTGGGAAGCACGTTCGAATGGAGGATTAACCCGAAAGGAGTCAAAACCAAATGCCCGTTATTACTCTCCCTGAGCTACTAGAATCTGGGGTTCACTTCGGCCACCAAACCCGCCGTTGGAATCCCAAGATGGACCAGTACATCTTCACCTCCCGCAACGGCGTTCACATCATTGACCTGGTGCAGACTGCCCAACTGATGGAAGAAGCCTACAGATTTGTCCGCACTGCGGCGGAGCAGGGGCAAAAGTTCCTGTTCATTGGCACCAAGCGCCAGGCGGCTGGCATTGTGGCCCAAGAATCTGCCCGTTGTGGCTCCCACTACGTCAACCAGCGCTGGCTCGGCGGCATGCTGACCAACTGGGAGACCATCAAGTCTCGCGCCAACCGCCTCAAAGAGCTTGAGCGCATGGAAGAATTGGGAGCGATCGACCTGCGGCCCAAGAAAGAAGCTGCCGTACTGCGCCGCGAGCTAGAGAAGCTGCAAAAGTATCTGGGTGGTATCAAAACCATGCGCAAGGTGCCTGATGTCGCCATCATTGTCGACATCAAGCGCGAATACAACGCGGTGTCGGAATGCCACAAGCTGGGCATTCCCATCATCTCGCTGCTAGATACCAACTGCGATCCCGACTTGGTGGATGTGCCCATCCCCGGCAACGATGACGCCATTCGCTCCATCAAGCTGATTCTCGGCAAGCTAGCCGACGCTATCTACGAAGGCTCCAACGGTGCCAAGGCTCGTGGTGCCGATGATGACTACGAAGACTATGACGGTGGCGAAGACGACGAGTACGGTTATGACGCTCCCGCTGCCGATAGCGACGACTAGAACTTAGTCCAATCCCCTTTCCCACTGGAGAGGAATTCGGGAGTCTAAGTTCCATGGGCAAAGGCAGAAAATTCTGCCTTTGCCCAACAGCTGCCTTAGTTAAGATGGCCCTTGGGGTTTAAGCTGAACTAGGGCGTTTCCCCTTAAGTTTGTGTTGAGTTTGACGATAGCGCGTTAGGACGGTAGATCACCATGGCAGAAATTTCTGCAAAGCTCGTTAAAGACCTGCGCGACAAGACTGGCGCGGGCATGATGGATTGCAAAAAGGCCCTCAAAGAAAACGATGGCAACATCGAGAAATCAATCGAATGGCTGCGACAGAAGGGCATTGCTTCGGCCTCTAAGAAAGAGGGTCGCATAGCGGCTGAGGGAATTATTGGCAGCTACATTCACACAGGCGATCGCGTCGGCGTGCTGGTAGAAGTCAACTGTGAGACAGATTTTGTAGCCCGCCGAGACGAATTTAAGAGTCTGGTGCGCGACGTTGCTATGCAAATCGTGGCATGCCCCAACGTGGAGTACGTGCGAGTCAGCGACATTCCTGCTGAAATCTCCGAGAAAGAAAAATCCATTGAAATGGGTCGCGACGACATCGCCAACAAGCCTGAGGCCATGCGCGAGAAAATTGTGGAAGGCCGCATTCAAAAGCGCCTGAAAGAACTATCTTTGATGGATCAGCCCTTCATCAAAGATCAGAACATCTCTGTGGAAGAGCTGATCAAGCAGGTGGTTTCTAAGCTGGGTGAAAACATTCAGGTGCGGCGCTTTTCTCGGTTTGTGCTGGGTGAAGGCATTGAGAAAGAAGAGACTAACTTCGCCGAGGAAGTCGCGGCTCAAGCTGGCCTCAACAAGAAAGAGCCCGTAGCCGAGGCCGAGCCGAAAGCTGAAGCTGAGTCGAAATCTGAAGCCGAGCCGAAGAAAGAAAAGGGTAAGAAGAAAAAGTAAGGCTAGGTTAGCCTACTCGGACCTGGGGTTAGCGGCTAAGGCCGCGATGGTTTTAACCCGACCCTTGGCTACTACAACAGCGGGGGCGCGATACTGGCGCCCCCGCTTTCAATATTTCCCTATAATCAGGTATGGCGAGGGGAAGGCGGTATGGTAAGGCCAGTTGAAAGCATTCGTAAAGATCTAAATGGGTTAGAGGGTGCCACCGCCACCCTGGCCCAAGAGTTTAGTCAAATTTATGCCACCTATCTGACGGTGCTGGGGCAGACTGTGCGGCGCCAGGTCGTTATGGCTACTTACCATCTTTGTACACAGGTCTACCCCGAAGAGTTTTTGGCGCTACCGGTGAGCGATCGCGGCCGCCTGCAGCAGGGCATGCAAACCCTGGGTCAAAAGGCCCAAGGCTGGCTACAACAGCTCATGGAGCCCGACTCATCTCCGGCTGAGCCTAGCCTTGACCCTGACGACCTCAATCGCCTAGAAACTGCTCTAGTGGCCCTTACCCAGCCCTCAGCAGACTCCACAGACTCCTCCATCGATGAGGTTTTGGAACAGGAGGAACAAGCAGAGGCTGACGAGGCCAATACTGAGGCGATCGAGGAGCCTGTAGAAGTAGCTTTTGTAGAAGCAGAAGCGGCAGTAGAGGGGGAAATCGCCAAAGATTCTGATGAGAATCCGGCGCCAGAGTCTGCTGAAGCCCCATCACCGTCTTCAGAAAACGAGTCTTCCTCCGATGGTGACGCTTCGGCTCTTGACCCCAAGCAGCTCATCCAATCTGTGCTGATGGCGGCTATTTCCAGCGATATGGAAGATGTATTTCGCGATCGCCCGTTTACCGGCGACCCGATGACCCCTACCCTAGTCGCCAAGCACCACCTAATTTTGGAGCAGAGAATCCGCGACGTACTTCAGCGCGTCTCCAGAAAAGCTAACCGACTGTTGCGCAAGGCCCAGGTTATTCCTGACCTGCCCGAGTCGATATTAGAGGTCGCCTCCGACGCAGACATGGCAGTTCCTAAAGGGCGTGCCGTCCCCAACGTACTCAACGTGCTGGTGGCCATGGCTGGAGACGTAGCCGCAGAGTTTGACCGTCAGCAAACCGAACGCGACGAGGACGACACTGATGCCTCAGACGACGAGGAAGAGGCCCTAGAGAGCACCATGACCCATTTGGCCGCCGTTCAGCTGCGTCTAGCCGATCTAGAGTTAGGGGATGTGCAGACTGCTCTGTGGCGCAGCAAACTACGGACTGCTGTGGGCCAACTGCGCAAGCTGGGTAAACAGTACCAGCGGGCCGAGCGTGAGCTAGCGATCGCCCAGGCTGAACAAGCCTGGCGAGCAGTCTGGTACGACGACTCATCCCGGTAGGGCGCTGGGGCAAGCATCCATGACAGAAGCACAGACCTCCCTACCCGACTGGGTGCGGCTCCAGCGAGCCCTCTCAGTCGAGGCCGAAACCGGCTTCAACAATCTGGTGGGCAAACAGCAGAGCTTCAACGAATTTCTGCGCGATAGCCTGCAACAAGCTCCAGCCGTTCTCCCTGGCGATCAGCAACAATCTTGGCAGAGCCTCGCCCAAAAGTACGATGGCTATATCGACCTCAGCTTTTCCCAACGCCAGCACCTAGTCGCTGAAACCCGCCGCTTTCTCCACGGTACCCAACGCCTGCTGGAAAAATTCGCCGAAACCAAATCCCTCCGTACTCGTGAAGGCAGCGCCACAGACGACCAGAAGTCAACTGCGACTAAGACAGCCAAAACGTCTAAAGCGTCCAAAGCCACCCCAAAAACCACTCAGCTAGCCGAGGCCTCTGGCACCGGCAGCTTTCACTTTAGCCTCGAGCAGCCCGTTACTTACCTGAAGGGTATCGGCCCTAAAAATAGCGAGCGCTTGGCCAAGCTAGGCCTGTTCACTGTGCAGGATGTGCTCTACTACTACCCTCGCGATCACATCAACTACGCTCAGCAGGTCAAAATTCGCGATTTAGAACCAGGTGAAACCGTCACCATCGTTGGCACCGTCAAGCGGGTCAACTGCTTCACTAGCCCGCGCAACAAGAAGCTCACCATTTTTGAGCTTCAGCTCTCCGACGGCAGCGGCACCCTCAAGCTCAACCGCTTCTACCCCGGCAATCGCTACGCTACCCCCAGCTGGCAGCAGCAGCAAAAGCGCCAGTATCCCCAGGGGGCGATCGTTGCCGCCTCTGGCCTGGTCAAAGACAGCAAATTTGGGGTAACGCTAGAAGATCCCCACTTGGAGGTGTTGGATAGCTTGAGCGATCGCATCGAATCCCTCACCATTGGCCGCTTGGTGCCGGTATATTCCCTCACCGAGGGCGTCCCGGCAGATCTAGTGCGTAAAGCTGTCGCCGCTTCCCTACCGGCGGTGCCCGAACTTCAGGATCCCCTGCCGGTGGATCTGCGGCAGCGGTATGAACTGGTAAAGGTAGAAGATGCGATCGCCCAAATCCATTTTCCCGACGACGAAGAAAAACTTGCCCAAGCCCGTCGCCGCCTGGTATTCGATGAATTTCTCTACCTTCAGCTGGGTCTCCTGCGTCGCCGTCAGCAGCAGCAGGCCCAGCAAACCGCGATCGCCCTCGCCCCCACCGGGAAGCTCATCGACCAGTTCTACGGCGTAATTCCCTTCAGCCTGACCGGTGCCCAACAGCGGGTGGTCAACGACATTCTTGCTGACCTGCAAAAACCCGTCCCTATGAATCGCCTAGTGCAGGGAGACGTCGGCTCTGGCAAAACCGTCGTGGCCGTAATTGCCACCCTCGCTGCAATTCAGTCAGGCTATCAGGCAGCCATCATGGCACCCACCGAGGTGCTAGCCGAACAGCACTACCGCAAACTGGTGGAATGGTTTAACCAGCTTCACCTGCCGGTCGAACTGCTCACGGGCTCCACCCGCGCCGCCAAACGCCGCAAAATGCTTGGCGAACTCGCTACTGGCGAACTGCCCATTTTGGTGGGCACCCACGCCCTGATCGAAGACCCGGTGCAGTTCCGTGACCTCGGTTTAGTGGTGATCGACGAACAGCATCGTTTCGGCGTCCAGCAGCGGGCTAGGCTGACCCAGAAAGGCGCCAATCCCCACGTGCTTACCCTCACCGCTACCCCCATTCCCCGTACGCTCACGCTGACTATGCATGGCGATTTGGATGTGAGCCAAATTGATGAATTGCCGCCAGGGCGCAAAGCGATTCAAACAACCCTGCTGACCAACAAAGAACGCCCCCACGCCTACGATCTCATCAAACGTGAAATTGCCCAGGGTCGTCAGGTCTATGTCGTGCTGCCCCTAGTCGAAGAGTCCGAAAAGCTCGATCTCAAGTCCGCCGTCGAGGAGCACCAGCGGCTAGCAGAGGTTATCTTTCCAGAATTCACCGTCAGTCTACTCCACGGCCGTATGTCTTCCGCTGAGAAAGATGCCGCCATTACTGCTTTCCGTAACCAGGAGTCGCACATTTTGGTGTCGACAACGGTCGTGGAAGTTGGGGTAGATGTGCCCAACGCCTCGGTCATGCTGATTGAGCATGCCGAACGATTTGGCCTTTCTCAGCTCCACCAGCTGCGGGGTCGGGTCGGTCGAGGGGCCGCCCAGTCGTTTTGCCTCTTGCTCAGCGGCAGCCGCAGCGAAACCGCCATTCAACGCCTCAAAGTGCTAGAGCAATCCCAGGACGGCTTCTTTATCGCTGAGATGGACCTGCGCTTTCGCGGTCCTGGGGAAGTGCTAGGTACCCGCCAGTCTGGCTTACCCGACTTTGCCCTAGCCAGTTTGATCGAGGACCAGGACGTGCTGACGGTGGCCCGCGAAGCAGCAGAAGCTATGCTGAAAGAAGATCCCACCCTGTGCCGCTGGCCCAAACTCGCCAAAGAACTTCAGCGTCGCTACGAAAAGCTGATGGGCGGCGCCATTATGACATAGCCCATGAGTCCAGAATTCAAGGTTCTCTCTTTCTTTTACTACAGCCTCTAGCATGGCTTCAGCAAACGCCGGGTTCTCGCTGAAGTCTTAGTCCCCCAAAACTTCCAACACCACCTTGGGCTGAAGTTTTGTCTTAAACCACACCACCTGGGCCGGGACATTGGCAATATCCACCCCAGCATTCTCCAAGTTAAGTCGTTCTGAAACCGCCAAAATCAGGTTATTGCGTCCCGACTTGCACACCTGGGCAAATTTCTTCCGCAGGTATTCAGGCCGCCAGTAGCCGACAATTTCCAGCAAGTACTCGCGCCCGTCAGGGTGCACTAGACGAAAGTCGGGGATCATCACGCTTCCAGGCAGGGGGACCAGATCCACCTCCCGCTCCAGTCGCCAGGGTGTTTTGGCGGGCCAACGGCTGACGAACGACTCTTCAATCATGCTGTCGTAGGTTTTACCTGGAGGATAGTGAGTAACTAGGCCACAGTCGCTGTCGAGGGTAAACTGGCGAGGTTTTACCTGCTGAGTGAAGTTGTCCTTCATTTGCAGGGTTGCCGTCAGCCGCCACTTACTAACGTGGAGAATAGCGGGAATCAGCTTGGCAATATCGACCCCATAACGCGTGCTGGGCTTAAACAGGCTGGCAGGGCCGTCGATGGTGATCGTAAACCCCTGATCGGCGTCGCCCTCGATATAGGTCATCAGGCGAAACAGTTTCAGATAGCGAAACATGAGCTTATACTCGCCAGGGTCATTGCGGTACAAGTGCATCACTAGGTCGCTGGCCTTGTAAAACACTCCCTGGGTCTGCGACAGGTTGTAGCGATGAAGCAGTGCATCGGGGGTGGGAGCGTCATACTCGATCAAAATGTGGTTGTCCTGGCGATCGGCGTAGAGCCCCTGGCGCAGGTCAGCTACCGAGACTTCGCGATCTAGCTCTTCAGCAAGCTGCTGGCCCAAGGCTGTCAAATGAGCCTCGGCAGCCATGGGAGACGGAATTGATTGTGCGGACAGTGCAAACACCCGCCGCCGCAGTTCAATGGGCTCTAGCGGACTCACCACATCAAACGTGGCGAAGCTGTTGCGCAGAATGTGAGCCAGCCCGCGCTTGATGCGGTAGTTGGTGTCTTCGCCCTCTAGCGCTTGTAGCTGGCGGTTGAGGTCACCCTGGGTACGGCCCACCTGTTGCTGAAAGAGCTGGATGAGATCGGCAGCGATCGCCCGATTCGCCCCATCCAGCGCCAGCCGCTTGGGCTGTAGCCCCTCCCCCTGAAACCGATAAATTAATAGCTCGCTCGGTAACGTTGACCTCACCTCCTGGGAGAATTCAAATGGGCGGCAGAGGCCCCTAGATTGGCCCTAAGATTGAATCACAGCGCAGGGCTAGCCCCACATCCACGAATCTTAGCGAATATCACCATGCTTAACTTCCAGCCACTGGGCTTTATTCAGCAGGCCCTCGCTACAGACCTAGGGGTCATGGCCTACTACACCCCCGGCGGCTGGCCTTGGCAAGCAGACAGCGATGCGACCCGTCCGCCCCTCGTTTTTCTACACAGCTTAGGGGGCGGCTCCTCAGCCTTCGAATGGTCTAAGGTCTATGCCGCCTTTGGCGCTACCCACCGGGTAATTGCTCCAGATCTCATCGGCTGGGGTCAGTCAACCCATCCACCCCGCACCTACTCGACCGAAGACTACTTCTACATGCTCACCCACCTGCTGGAGTCGGTGGCCGAACCCCCAGCCTTAGTAGCCGCCACCTCACTTGCAGCTGGCGTCGTGATTCGTCTGGCAGGACTGCGGCCCGATTTGTTCAAAGGCCTGTTTTTGGTGTCACCCTCGGGCAACAGTGACTTTGGCCGCGACTACAAAGCCAGCCTACCCGCCCTGCTGGCCAGTACACCTGGCGTAGATCGGGTGCTGTATCAGGTAGGGGCAGCTAACGAACTAGCGGTGCGATCGTTCCTCTCTACCTTTCTCTTTGCCGACTCTCGTCGCATCACCCCAGAGACGGTGCAGGCCTACCTCACTTGCACCCAGCAGCCCAACGCCGAGTACTCTGCCCTGGCCTCCCTCAATGGAGCAGTCAGCTTCGATCTATCGCGCTATATTCACCAGCTTCAAACTCCCACCACCTTTGTGCTGGGGTCAGGGTCGCGGTTCACAGCACCAGCCACGGTCAAACGGCTGGCGAGTCTCAATCCCAAAGCGGTGCAGCAGGTGATCGAGCTCCCCGACTCCGGGGTACTTCCCCATATCGAGCATCCGGCCGTAGTCGTTGGCTTGCTCAAGCAGTTCCTAGCCCAACACGCTGCCTAAGAACTACCTACGCTCCCATTTATGCTTTCTTTGCCGGAGAGGCTAAGCAAATGACAAGCCTAAGCATCACTCATTCAACCGCCTACTACTTAATTTCGCGCCAGCCACTTCTGACCGTTAAGCCGTCTCAGAGTGAACAGAACCAGCAAATCTAGGGTGATTTTACGCTCGTCACCCATGAACTGCTCAATGGTGCTGGGCTGCGATCCCCTATCAGCGAAGTAGAACAGCTTGGGGCTAGAGATATTGTCTTTAGTAAAGGCAATGTTAAACTGGCGATCGCCCTTTCGCCACTGTCCCTTCACGTGCCAGTACTGCTCATCATCACTGACCCCAAACACCTCTAAGGGCCGCTGGTCGAGGGTGAGCTGAATATCGTCAAGGCCCTTATCCTTCAGCGCCGATTCTAGTGTTGGAATAAAGTGCTGCTCAATGAATTCAGTAAAGGGCTTGTCTTCCAGTGCCGGGGGCTTTTCTTTCTTAGGAGCGGCTTTAGGAGCAGCTTTGGGTTCAGCTCCAGCTTCTGCTTTAGGGGCAGCCTTAGGCGCAGCATCTGCTGCTTGAGTGTCCGCTTGGGGAGCGGAAGTATCCTCAGCGGGGACAGAGTCTACTGGGGGAGTCTTTTCGTCAGCCATACAAAGGAAACCTACAACAGCAATCCGGGCAAACTCAACGGGTTGAGCCACTCACCCAGTTGTTCTTTCTCATACTAGAGGAAAGGCCTCCAAAACGCATGCCCTGCTGACTCAAAAACGGTATCTATCCTCAAGACAGATACCGTTTTTGAGTGATCGACCAACTTTAGCTATTAGCCCTGGGGTGCCAAGTGCAGCATCTCTTTACGAATAGTCGCCACATCGGAGGGGGCACCATTGCCGTGACGAATACCGATAGCCTCTAGGTCGCTCTCCACCATCAGGTGCACCAGTTCCTCAAAGGTGACACTAGGCTCCCAGCCTAAAGCCTGGCGGGCTTTGGTCGAGTCGCCGATCAGCAGTTCCACTTCGGCAGGCCGCAGGTAGCGGGGGTCAAACTCCACGTAACCATGCCAATCGAGGTTGACATGGTTAAAGGCAATATCCAAAAATTCGCTGATGGCGTGGGTTTCGTTAGTGGCTACCACATAGTCATCGGGCTGATCTTGCTGCAGCATCAACCACATAGCCACTACGTAGTCTTTGGCATAGCCCCAGTCGCGCTTGGCGTCGAGATTGCCCAGATACAGTTTTTTCTGCTGACCGGCCACAATGCGGGCTACCGCTCGGGTAATTTTGCGCGTCACAAAGGTTTCGCCACGCCGAGGCGACTCATGGTTAAACAGAATGCCGTTACAGGCAAACAGGTCATACGACTCTCGGTAATTAATTGTTTGCCAATGGGCAAAGACCTTAGCACAGGCGTAGGGGCTACGAGGGTAGAATGGCGTCGTTTCCGTTTGGGGAATTTCCTGCACCTTGCCAAACATTTCAGAGGAGCCAGCCTGGTAGAAGCGCACTTCTAACCCTGTGCGTTGCTGGTAGTCGCGAATGGCTTCGAGAATCCGCAGCGTACCCATACCCACACAATCTACGGTGTATTCGGGCGAATCAAAGCTCACCCGCACGTGGGATTGAGCACCCAGGTTGAAAACCTCCTGGGGCTGCACCTGTTCAAGAATGCGCCGCAGCATGGTGCCATCGGTCAAATCGCCGTAGTGCAAAAATAGACGCGCTTCGGCACTGTGAGGATCAACGTAAACGTGATCGATGCGATCAGTATTGAATGTAGAGGTGCGGCGAATAATGCCGTGAACCTCGTAGCCTTTATCTAAAAGTAATTCTGCTAAATAAGATCCATCCTGACCGGTAATACCAGTAATCAGGGCGCGTTTAGGTTGGCTCATAGGGTATAAATCTGTACGGCAATGCTTGGCTGACCAAGCTTAATACAATCAGTGCGTTACTTAAATACAATCAAGTGAGTTCACCTAAGAATACTCAAATTACCGCTTAAACGGGTAGATTATTGGTCGTCAGGTACCCCCGAGCTAGATAGGGCACATCAATTACCACGCCGTTAGCCGTACCGACGCTGACTGTTAAGCCGGCTCCACCAGCTTTGGTGCGAATATAGCCTAAACCCCTTAAACCACTGGAAGTTTCAACTACGCTGGTGAGCAGACCCGCTTTTTCGTCCCCAACAAAAATGATTTCCCCTGGATCAACGGTACCGTTAAGCTGAAGGCCCCAGAGCTGCTGCTTAACCCCCTGATAGGTGTTTAGTCGAGCAATTGTCTCTTGACCGATATAGCATCCCTTTTCAAAGGAAATCGCGTCCCATAGCCCCGCTTCGAGAGGATTGTGCTCGTCGGTGAGCTCGTGCCCTGGTGCAGGACGCCCCTGCTGCACCCTCAGCTGCTGCCAAAGCGATTCTCCTGCGGGGATGGTGCCAGCATCCGTAAGCTGTTGCCACACGGATGCTGCGCCTTCCACCGGCATTAGGAGGGTGTACCCGTCCAGAGCCAGACCATTGCCTGCTGCTAAGCGCAAAGCAACACCGCCGAGATCAACGCTCCGGTGGTGAGCTGTAGGCAAATCAGGCTCTATCTCAATACCCAAATCCTCGAGTACAGCAGCGCTGCCAGAACCAACGAGAGAAAAAACGGCTATATCTGTGGTTAAGTTAGCCAGTGATACCTGATCGGCCGGAAAAATGTAGCGATCCATCCAGTCCATCAAGCGCTGATCTTGACCAGGGGAGGTGAGAATCAGCAGAGCCTCATCGGTTACGTAGACGGTGGTCAGGTCAATGGTTCTAGCGGTAGAGGTAACAAATACTGTGTCGCAGCCTTCGCTGGGCTGGCGCTGGGTAAATGTATTGGTGGTCTGATTGTGGATGAACCGCAGGCGATCGCCCCCAGACATCTGAAGCACGCCCCAATGGCTGCGATCGAACAGCACGGCTCCAGCTTTAACTGTTTCTAAGTCAGCAGCATTGCTAAACGTAGTGGGAATCCCTTCTGACGACAAAATCGCGCCCTGGCTTTGCTGTAAATCGTGAAGTGCTTGCATTGTGGGAGCCGTGTCTCGTTTGGGTTTTGCCTGCTGATGGCATTGCTTATTTTAACCTGAGTTCGACAGCTAAAAAGCAGCTTGTGGCAAGGCTTTAAGCTCAAAATCTGGAATACCCAACGAGGGCTTATCGGGATGGTAGGCGTAGGCAATCAGGCCCGAGACCAGATTGACGAGG
>JAHHHQ010000059.1 GCA_019359285.1 Nodosilinea sp. WJT8-NPBG4 | reverse complement strand
CCAGGCAGCCAATCCTTGATTCGTTCCCATTGGTCATCGCGTAGGGCATAGCGGCGGGTTGGCATCAGTATCAGAAAGCTGAAACTCAACTTCTCCCACCTTACCTAATTGATGACACGCCCTAGAAAATCATCCACGGGCGATCAGCTCAATACCCCGTAATCAGGAACAGAGTTGCTGGCGGAAAGACTCAAAGCCCCTCTTCCAACATTGGGAGAGGGGTTTGGGGTGAGGGCATCAAGGCTGAGAGAAGCCTTTTCGATCTACTGAGGCTTACTCAATCAGCAGGGTTTTAGTCAGGATGGCCATCCATGTTTGGTCGCCGCTGGGTGATTCGGTCTCGCCCGTTCTGGCGGGCACGGGGATGGGGTCGCTCCAGTCGTTGGGGTGGGCGTAGGATTTTGATAGGGCGATCGATTCCGGCGAGGCTGCCGTAATACATGGTTGGCTTGCAGTGCGGGGATTGTTCTGTTGTCATCCAATCCACGTCACAATGAAAAACATGCAATCAACCGCGCTTTCGCTCATCGTCATTCGCGCAACTGACATTGAAGCATTATTAGCGTTTTATCACGCACTTGGCATTACGCTTGTCCAAGAGAAACATGGTTCCAGCCCAGTTCATTACTCATGTGATTTCGGCGGTTTGGTTTTGGAATTGTATCCAAGCAAAGCCAATTCGTCTCAGGAATCGAATACTCACACAATAATGTTGGGATTTAATGTTGCGTCCCTCGACAGTACTTTGGCGGAGTTGCTTAAATTAGGAGTAAAGCCAAAGTCAACGCCAAAAGAATCAGCTTGGGGGTATTGGGTAAACGTCGTAGACCCAAGCGGGCGCACAGTGCAAATCAACGAAGTTGCGGCGTAGCCAACTGCAAGCTAACAAGACGCTGCACATAGTCGATTACAGCTCCGTGCGTTCCTCTCTTCGCCTCCAGCAGCGAGTGAGCTTAGTCGTTAGCCTGATGAGTGATCGGTGAAATGAAATCGCAATAACCTCAAAAGTACCCTCAAGGGTAATACCACCGCTGAGTTGCATGTTCCATAGTGGATATAGAAACAAACCAACGAAGAGCTTCAAACTCGTTGGATGCCGAGAAAGCTACATACTGAAAACTCACAGCATTCGGTTGTTCTGTAATATCGAGCAGGTTGGTAAGGGCTGCTCAATATTACAACAAATCCCTTGCCAAAATCAGGAGAAATACCATGGCATCTCTATTTATCAAATCGCTGACCTGCAACGAAACCGAAGACACCTTCGGCTCGGATGAATGCCTTTTGGAAGTGTTTACCAACGCTGGCCGCAAAACCTACCGAGAGAATATGAACAACGGAGAGGTCTTCGAGATTAACGACGAACTCCCGTTCACTGTCCGAGCTAAGGTTAAATTATGGGATTTAGACTTAGGGCGCTGGCCCGACTACAACGATCATCTCGGTACTGTTGTAATTCGTGATACCCCGGTGGAAAACTCCAGCGCTAGTTTCACGCTTGACGGTGCCGACTACGTCTTTACATATGACGTGAGACCTTAATACTAGGGTGCGGTTTAACCAGGGTGCATGTCACTTTGAAAGGTTCATAACTGGAGTATTAACGTAAAAGATAGCTGAAAGCTCACAAATAGAGCGTTTCAGCTTATGAGTAAAATACTCTCTTGTAAAGGTGGCATGCTCCCGGTTAACCGTTGCAATGCAGTAGATAAGCAGAAGATCTCAGAGCTGAGTTCTGAATTACTTGTCGATTCTGATCACAACCACAAGGAGAATAAGTTTATGATTCGCACCAAGCGCATTGAAGCAGGAGATTGGAGAACCGTTGAAAGCTTTTGGAATGCCAATGGAAAGGCCTTTTTCAAACTTCCTGTCGGTGCTTCAATTAAAGTTCGTTATGGCGTAGGTTTCTTAGGATTCGACAGCCAAAAACAAACTCTTAACGGCTCAGACTATAAACAGTTATCAGTTGGGACTGGCTCAGTCGCACGCGCCAGAATGCAAATCAAAGTGTCTCAAACCACAGATGTTACCTATGACGTCTATGGTGGTGGCGTTGCTGTTACAACCCCAGAGATCTCTTTTTAATCCCCCTTAAAAGTTTGAAGCCATAAGTTTCTCGGAGCAGGAGTATATAGATCTCAGCGAATTGCCGGAAAGCAAAGTAATTCTCTCTGGCTTAAACAACGTTAACAGCGATCGCGATTAGTAGTGCACCGATTGTGTTGCTAATCGCGATCGCTGTACAGCACTAACTCTACAACATAGGCAGCAGTAAACCAGGCCAATACCCCATTTCATTCCATTATCAAATAGTCACGAGGCTGCGAAGCCTTTACAGGCTACTTTGGTTGGCTTCGATGACGTTGAAGCAAATTTGAGGATATCAGGATTCGGTCTGGAGCGATGCTGTTTCTGTGCATCATACCGTTCGTTGATCTCAACCTGTCTGCGCACTACTCCCTAGGCCCGCTGCCCACACATCAGGCGTTGTTCCGCCGTCACCTGACTGTACATAGTCTCTAGGGCAGAAATATTGTCCTTCAGCGTATAGCGCTGGAGCACCCGCTCGCGAGCCTTGTGCCCCAACAGCTGAGTAATTTCGGGATGGTCGCGCAAGATCGGCAAAATGGTTTGCAGCTGAGTTGACACCCGCTGGGTATCGAGCACAATGCCTGCCCCCTCCGCCAGCACTTCGCCATCAGCCCCGGCATCTGTGGCGATACAGGCAGCACCACAGGCCATTGCCTCGAGCAGCGACAGCGACAGTCCCTCCACCAGAGAGGGCAAAATGAACCCATCCGCCGCTCGCAGGATGTCGATGCGGCGCTGTTCGTTGGCCAGGTAGCCCAGCCAGATAATGTCGTTCTCGTCGCCGTAGTATCGCTTCAGCGAAGCCTCTAGGGGGCCGCTGCCAACGATCGCCAGCTTGCAGTTTGGCCCCATGTCGGCCTGGCGCCAGCCCCGCAGCAGAGCCTCCACATTCTTCTCTAGGGAGACGCGGCCCTGGTAGACAAATAGCTGGCGGGCGTAGAGATCGGTCTTCACCGCTGATGGCCCTGGCGAGTAGCGGCGGGTATCGACCCCATTGGGAATCACAACCAGCGTAGAGTCGGGCACCCCAAGCTTGGTCAGCAGATCGCGCTGCAGGTCTGAGAACACAATGACGCGATCGTAGTTGGCCAAGCAGGGAGCATAGAGCTGGTAGGTGAGGTGCTGGGTGCCCGAGGTCAGACTGCGCACCCGGCGATCAAAGGCGGGGTGAAAGGTGGCCACTAGGGGAATATTTAGCTCAGCACAGATCTCCGGCAGTCGAAAATCGAGCGGCGATAGGGTCAGCGACGCATGCACCAGGTCGGGCCGGATGCGCTCTAGCGTCTCTGCCAGCAGCTTGCCTGACTTCAGCGAAGGAATGGTGAGGATCTGCGACTTGAACAGAAAGGGCAGCGGCACTTCCTGCGATCGCTCCGCATAACTTCCCCGGCTGTGGCCATCCTGAGACTGGGCAAAATGGAGAAATGTCACCCGATGACCGCGTTCAAGCAACGCGTTGGTGACCTCTCGGCCATAGGTGACGTTGCCGCAAAAGGGCGATTTTTTGCCAAGCCACGCGATGTGCATGCTGTTCAGCGTTATCCGTTAACAACCTAAACTAGCGCCAGCAGAATGCCGCCGCGATTCGCGGAGCGTTCAGGAACTGACTCGGAGTGAGTATCCATTCCGGAATCGCCCAGCCCGTAGCCTCGGCCCACAGATCCTTTGGTAAAAAAATGAAACCTAGCCCGGGGCCTGGGTCTTTCTCATTGCCGTATCGGCAATATACCAGGTTACTACTCCCCCTAGTCCTACCAGGGCTCCCATGCCGACAAAAACATTAGCCAAACCCAGGTGTGCCTCTATCACACTGGCCAGGGCCAGCGGCAGACTCAGGGCAATGTTGACCATGTTGTTCTGTAGCCCAAACACTTTGCCGCGCATGGCTTCCGGCGTTTTTTCTTGGATCAGGGTCTGCATCGGTATACCGACAAAGGCACCACACAGCCCCAGAGTGGCAATAATCGCCATAGACGCCCACAGCTGCTGAGTCGTCCAGGCCAGGGAAATGAGGCACACCCCCATCCCTATGGCACCCCACAGGCTCAGGTAACGCCTCGGAAAGCGCGGCCCAAAATTCCCTACCAGCACGGCGCCTAGGCCCAGGCCCAGGCCACCCGCCGCCAGCAAAAAGCCAAACTGCGACGCCTTAAGAGCGGGAATCATCTCCGCCAAGCGCACCGCCAGCACCGCCAGAGCCGCAAACACCGACGACAGCAGCACCAGCTGAATGATCGCCACCCGCACCTGCACCTGCTCCCCTAGGTAGCGCCATCCGTCTCTGATATCAGCCCAAAATTGAGATATGTCTTCGTGGGCAGCGGATAAACTCTCTTTCCCCGGATCCATCGTCATTAGGCACAGCCCGGCCACCACGTAGCTGAGGCCGACCAAGATAGCCGGGCCGTTATTGGCTATGCCGAGGGCCGACATCAGGCGATCGGCTAGGGCTAGCAGCGGTTCTCCCACCGCAAACCCAACGATCACCGAAGCCATCATAGTGGTGGTGTAGAGCGAGTTGGCCGAGAGTAAATCTCCCTCGGCCACAATGAGAGGAATAATCGACTGCTCTGCCGGGGCAAAAAACTGGGTCAGGGTAGAGATCAAAAACGTTACGACCAGCAGCAGCAAAAAGGCAACGGGCAGCCCTAGCACCGGCCCCCAGCCCGCCGTTAGCCAAATCCCTATGGGCAGCGCAATTACCAGGCCGCCGCGCAGCAGATTAGACCACACCAGCACCGGACGCTTGCGCCAACGGTCTACAAACACCCCCGCCAGCGCCCCAAACAGCACCGCCGGCACGGTAAAGGAAATCATCACCGCTGATACCCAGCCGCTGATGGTCTGCCCGGGGGTCTCATATCGAGCGGCGATGATGGCAATCATCAGCACCAGATAGACTTTATCGGCCAGCTGCGAAAAGAGCTGTCCAGTCCACAAAATCAAAAAGTTGCGGTTTCGGAAAATGGCCCGAAACCCATTCTCACGCTCTGAGTCAGCGGTCTCAGATACAGGAGCAGCAGGCAAAGTGGCGGATTGGGCTTTGGAGTCTGCCCCAGCGCCCGAGTCAGTGCCATGGCCAGACCCTCGATCCTCTGCTTTGGGCAAATGGTTTGCCTCGTTAGCCTCTGTATTAGCTTCAAACTCACGGAGCATGGGGTAACCAACGAACCTGGGCACTGGGCGGCGCAATATCCAGCAGTTTAAAGGGTAGCTAAACAGACATCAACCAAAGCCGCCGACCGAATGGGACGTTCAAAGTAGTTCTCAGTATATTCTCGCAGAAGCCGCTCGACTCGTGCCCACAGCTGCTGGGTTTTTCCGGATTGGGGGTTTTGGTTCTCTAGCCCCATGGGTAGGGTAGATAAAATCTCCGGTTTGGTGAGCTGCTGGAGCAGGGCCACATCGGTGGCGGTGAGCAGCAGGGGACGCTTGGATGGTTGACCGTAGCGGCCTTGCCCTTCGCCGAGCTGAGTAGCTCCGTCCGCCTGTACCAGCCCCCCCGATTCAGAACTAAATTCTACTCGCCAGGCGGGGTCGAGTAGATTGGGCACAATCTCATCCCGGCTGAGAGTGCATCGGTGCACCTCTGGAGCCACCCCCGCCAGGGCCAGCAGGTGATATAACCCGTGGCACAGGGCCGCCAGCACCGCCCCCGATGATGCCGTTTCAAGCCGTTCTAGATGTTCCACAAAGACATGAAACAGATCGCTTTGAGGAGAGTCGCTGAGGGCCATTAGCAGCACGACCTCCGCTAGATACTGGCTGGCTGTGAGCCGGGACAGGTGCCGGCTCAGCCCAGGAAAGGTGCGGACGGTTTCGGCCTGAATGAGCTTGTCGAGACGCTTGCCCTTCACCACCAAACATTCGTTGATGACGAATAGGCCGCTGCGGCCGCCCAGCCGCGACTGGTGCTTGCGCGACCCCGGTGCCACCGCCCGCACCAGCCCAATCTCGGGAGTGAGGATGGTGAGCAGGCGATCGGTTTCCCCTAGGGGCATGGCTTTGAGGTTGATGCCAGTGGCTTTGTAGGTTTGGCTCATAGGGCGGTGCAGGGCTAGAGCCTTAGCATAACGCTCTAGCCAAGAAAGGCTCGGCCCTACGCAGGTTGGGTAACGTAGAGGGCGATCGCACCCAGAGCCAGTCCAAAACTCAGCGGTTGAGGTGCTGAGCAAGTCTTGCCCTGGCTGCTGGTTATCTCTGCTGAGCGATCGCACCAAGCTAGAGCATTCTGCCGAAACAGACCTCTGGGCCAAAGGTTGCTTTCGCCAACGCGACGAACACGGCAACGCAGTTTTGAAAGACAACCAGGACTGACCATGGCCTGGGACGTCAGCCGCCTCTAACCACGAAATACGTTGACAGTAATAGGCCAGTTCAGCACATTGCCTTAAACTGTAGGGGCAGATCAAAAGCATTAGTCATCATGATTTTTCCTGGGGCTCCGGTTACCGTGATCAATGTCAACGATACCTACTACGGTTTTCAGGGTCTGGTGCAGCGCATTACCGACGGCAAGGTAGCGGTGCTGTTTGAAGGCGGCAACTGGGATAAGCTGATCACCTTCGAGATGTCTGAGCTAGAGCCGGTGAGCTCTGGCAAGCGGCGCTAGGTATCGCTATGCGCTTACCTCTGCCTCAAACAACGGCCCCAGCGCGGCAGCCCAATCACATCGCCGAGGTGATTGAAACCGCCACCACCGAATTTTTGGCCCAGTGCCTAGAGCCTGAGGCCTTAGCGTTTTCGGCCATGCCCCCTTTTGGCAGCTGGGTCATCGCCCTGGATGAGGAATCGGGCAATACAGTCTACGGTGTGGTGTACCACGCCACCACCAGCCCGATCGATTCGGTACACCGAGCGCGGGCGCTGGGGCTGTCGCTCGAAGATCTGCGCCAGCAGCAGCCGCAGATCTTTGCCATGCTCAAGACCGAGTTTAAGGCGGCGATCGTGGGCTTTCGCGCCCCCGACCTGGCCGGGCGACCCCAGGGGCCGATCTTTCAACACCTGCCGCCCCGGCCGCCCCAGGTGCACCAGGGCGTGTATGCCTGCTCTCCTGAGGTGGTCATTGAGTTCACCGAGCAGCTCGATTTTTTGAGAACCCTACTGGCCATGGGTAGCGCCCCAGTAGACAGCCTGGTGGCAGCCGTGTTGCGCCAAGGCTACCAGCTCCGCAAGCTCGATCGCGCGTGGCTAGTGCAGGCTGGCCGCACCCTCAGCATCTTTTTGAAAGACGACTACGATCGCCTGCGGATTATCCTGGGTCAGATCTACGCCTAGGGTTTCAGGTATAAGGTCTATGGTTACAGGCAAGGAAGCTGCTGTTCCCTTAAACCCTAAACCCGCTCCCCTAAACCTTTGTTATTAACTATGCAAACCTTTGACTGGATTGTGGTCGGCAACGGTCTGGTGGGGGCGGCGGTCAGCTACGAACTGGCCCAGCAGGGGTTGTCTGTCCTGCTTATCGATCGCGCCCTAGAGCCCGGCAATGCTACCCGCTACAGCTATGGCGGCATCCCCTACTGGTCGGGCAGCACGGCCCTTACCCAGCAGCTGTGTCAGGAAGGCATTGCCAAGCATCGTCAGCTCAGCGAAGAACTAGAGGCCGACACCCAGTTTCGTGAGCTGGATCTAGTGCTGACCCTAGCGGCAGAGGGGGATCCTGATACCGCCGCCAAAGCCTATGCCAACTGCGCAACGCCGCCGCACTTTGTGTCGGCCGCCGAGGCCCAGGAGTTGGAACCGCTGCTGAACCCCAATGCGATCGCCGGAGCTTTCACCGTGCGCCACGGTCATGTCTCCCCAGTGGCCCTGGTCAGCGCCTACAACCAGGCCTTTCAGAGCTTGGGCGGTACCCGCATGATTGCGGCTGTGGTGGATGTGGTGCGGATCAAAGATCGCGTCACCGGCGTTTTAACCACCGAGCAGGCTTGCCCTGCCAAGAACGTTCTGGTGGCGGCAGGGGCCTTTAGCCGAGCGCTGCTGCACCAGGCCCAGGTGAAAATTCCGCTCTACTATACCCACGCTGAGCTGATTGAAACGCCGCCGCTCGATCTCCGGTTGCGATCGCTGATTATGCCCGCCCAGACCGAGCGCTTTGCCCTGGAAGCTAAAGCCAGTCAGCCCAACATTGATGGGCAATGGGATGAGCCGGGCCATGAAGTCACCCCTGCCATTCTCGACAGCGGGGCAATTCAGTTTTTAGATGGCCATGTCTGCCTAGGCCAGATCAGCCGCACGCTGACGGATCTGGATGCAGAGCTGGATGAAGCAGAGAGCGATCGCACCCTGCGGGCCGCTATGGCTGCTCAAATTCCTGCCCTGGCCGATGTGCCGGGTACCTGGCGGCGCTGTCGAGTCAGCTTTAGCCGTGACGGTTTACCGCTGGTGGGAGCTGTCCCTGGGGTTGAGGGGCTACACGTTATGGCCGGGTTTAGCGCGCCTTTTGTATATCTGCCGCCGGTCGCCCAGCGCTTTGCTCAAACAGTGGTGGGTGAAGCGGATAGCGCGATCGCCGCCATGGCCCTCGATCGCTTTTCTAAAGCACCTTAAAGGCTGGGGAACTCGCCCATAAACTTCACTTCGGTTTGCAGACGCACAGCCCAGCGGGCTTCTACCTCATCTTGCACATGGCGAATCAGGTGTTGAATATCCGTGGCGGTGGCACCGCCTAAATTCACAATAAAGTTGGCGTGGCGCTCAGACACCTGGGCGTTGCCGACGCGGTAGCCCTTTAGCCCAGTTTTTTCAATCAGCGTCCCCGCCGTGTGGGGGTAGGGGTTGCGAAACACGCTGCCGCAGTTGGGCATGTCGTAGGGTTGGGTCGCCCGCCGCTGGTTGAGCCCCGCCAGAGTGTCGGCCATCACCACCTTGGGGTCGTGCCCCGGCTCCAGCTGAAAGGTGGCATCCAGCACCACCCGCTGCCCACCCTGGAGGATTGAGGTGCGGTACTGAAATGCCAAATCAGCGGGCGTCAAAGTCACAATGCCAATCTCTGGGTCGAGCACGGTGGCTGAAACCAGCACATCTGCCGCGCAGCCGCCGTGGGCACCGGCATTCATCACCACCGCGCCGCCCACCGTGCCGGGAATGCCTACAGCCCATTCGAGGCCGCGACAGCCGCGCTTGGCGGCCTTCCAGGCTAGGGTGGGCAGCGGCTCACCCGCTGCTACGGTGACGCGACCTGTTTCGCTAAACTCAGTGCCGCGCCAGCGACGGGTGCAGAGCACCAGGCCAGGGATGCCGCGATCGCTGATCAGCAGATTCGACCCTGCCCCCAGCGGGGTGATCTTGAGGTTGGCCGCGCTCGCCCAGTCTAAAGCCTGCTCCAGTTCGCTTTGGTGATGGGGCATCGCCAGCCACTCCGCCGGGCCACCTACACGAAACGTGGTCAGCTGCTGTAGCGACACCTGTGGTTTTAGGCAGACAAAATTAGGAGCGACTCTAAGGGTTTGGTTCATGGTCCCAGCTCTCAACAGTCGTTCCCCAGGCTAGCCAACTCCGTCGCGATCGCCGGTGCCTAACAGGCCTCCTGCAGCGAGGGCACCTCGGCCTCCGCGTAGTAGGCCATCACCTGAGGAATAATCTGGTTGAGGTTTCCCGCCCCCATAAACATCACCAGATCGCCGGGCCGCAGGCTGTGGGCCAGGGCTGCCTGAATGTCGTCTAGGGTGTGGCCATACAAGACCCTTGGGTGAGCATGGCTCACGGCATCAGCTAACTGACGACCCGAAACCCCAAAGGTATTTTTCTCGCCTGCGCTGTAGATATCGGCCATGATCACCTGGTCGGCATCGACAAAGGCATCGGTAAAGTCGTTCAGCAGCGCTGCCGTACGGCTAAATCGGTGGGGCTGAAACACCGCCACCACGCGGCGGTTATCCTGACGGCTGTCGATTGGCAGAGTCTGATCGACTTTAATGCGAGCCGCCGCCAGGGTGGCGCGGATTTCGCTGGGGTGGTGGGCATAGTCGTCAAAAAACTGAATGCCGTTGTAGCTACCCCGGTGCTCAAATCGACGGCGAGCGCCGCAAAAATTTTCTAGCCCCTCGGCAATTGCATCAAAAGCAATGCCCAGGTGCCGCCCGACGGCTACAGCAGCTAAGGCGTTACTGAGGTTATGGCAGCCCAACACCCGCAGACGGAGGCGACCCAAGGGCTGACCCAGCTCCCAAACCAGGGCTGAAGTGCCCTCTGCCCCAAACTGCAAGTCGGTAACGTGATACGTCGCGCCGTTATCGGGGCTGAGGCTATAGGTGACATCGGGCTTGAGGCTGGTGCGTACCACCTCACAGTCGGCGCTAGCGACCAACAGACCGCACTGGCGCTGGAAGGTTTGAAAAATCTGCACCACATCTTCCAGGTCGCGGTAGTGGTCGGTGTGGTCTAGCTCAATGTTGGTAACGACGCCAATGCTGGCCGATAGCTTCGCCAGGGTGCCATCTGACTCATCTGCTTCCGCAACCAGGTAAGGACTTTGGCCGAGACGGGCATTGCCGCCCCAGCTCGACACCTCACCGCCCACCACAATGGTGGGATCGAGGTTGGCATTCAGCAACAGGTGACCAATCATGCTGCTGGTGGTGGTTTTGCCGTGGGTGCCAGCAACGGCAATGCTGCTGTACTCACGAATCAGTGCGGCGAGCAGGTCAGAGCGGTGCAGAATGGGGCAGCCCAGTTCTAAAGCCGCTTGGTATTCTGGGTTACGCGTGTCGATCGCGGTGGAACAAACCACTTGGGGAGTAGCGTCTGGAGCTATCACCGGCACAGCCACCTTAGACCCCACTGAGCCAGATCCGGTTCGACTCGGTGCGGTAGCGAGGACCGGCTGGTTGGTGGTGAGAAAATAGCTTAGGTTAGCGGCTTCTTGCTGCCAAAAAATATGGGCACCAGCCTCTTGCAGGCGACGGGTGATGTGGGTTAAGCGTAAATCGGATCCCGATACGGGCAGGTTGCGTTTGGTCAAGATGTAGGCCAGTGCCGACATGCCAATACCCCCTATCCCAATGAAATGAAAGGGTCTGCCGGTAAAATCTACGGAAATCGGCATCGTTACACTCCTTACAACACCACACCACACCAAGTGTCAGGCGTAATCATAGCAAGAATTGCCGAATTGGCCTAAACATCGGTATTAGCCTTGGCTGGCGGCCGTTCCAGCGGTTTTTTGGTTTTGATCCCTGAGGGGGATGTGCCGCGAACAACGCTTTAACTGGGCCCAGGATGCCCCCTGTTCAGAGGTCTACTAACCCTCGATAGGGAGGGAGGGCTAGGCAAAGGCGGGTTTACACCCACACTCTTCTTCTATTAATAAAAGGCCTATCAGGATGGCATACCGATTTTCTATGCGAAACGAATGGTTCAAGTAGAAATACTTATGCGATCGCCTAAGACTGATCCTCACAGGTGGACAGGGACACGGCGATCGCCCCATCCATTCCATAGAGGCTTCAAGGTCTATCTTGAATTTTGAATAGATTCAGTTCAATGGCTGACCCCTATAAAGTGGATCATGCTTTGCGATATTATGGTGTCGTCTAAGAATAGATACCTAGTTCCGACTACAACAGAGGGTTAAACGCAGTGGTTAGAGTAGCAATTAATGGTTTTGGCCGCATTGGCCGTAATTTTCTGCGCTGCTGGTTGACGCGCGAGAACAGCCAGCTTGAGGTGGTCGCTATTAACGATACGTCTGATCCTAAGACTAACGCCCACCTGCTGAAGTATGACTCGATGCTGGGTCGGCTAGACGCCGATGTCAGCGCTGGCGAAGACACGCTGATTGTCAACGGTAAGACCATTAAGTGCTACTCGGATCGCAACCCCAACAACCTGCCCTGGGCAGCCTGGGATATTGATCTAATCATTGAGTCGACTGGGGTTTTCGTCAGCGAAGAGGGCGCCTCTCGCCACATCGAAGCGGGCGCTAAAAAAGTGCTGATCACCGCGCCGGGTAAAGGCGGCGGCATTGGCACCTACGTCATGGGCGTCAACCACCAAGAGTACACCCATGATCGCCACAACGTGGTCAGCAACGCCAGCTGCACCACCAACTGTCTGGCCCCCGTGGTCAAGGTGCTGAACGACAACTTCGGCATCATCAAAGGCACCATGACCACTACCCACAGCTACACTGGCGACCAGCGTCTGCTCGATGCTAGCCACCGTGACCTGCGTCGGGCTCGTGCTGCTGCGTTGAACATTGTGCCCACCACCACCGGGGCAGCTCAGGCTGTAGCTCTGGTGATTCCTGAAATGGCGGGCAAGCTGAACGGGATCGCCCTGCGCGTGCCCACCCCCAACGTGTCGGTGGTCGACCTGGTGGTTCAGGTTGAGAAGCCTGCGATCGCTGACCAGATCAACCAGGCGCTGAAGTCCGCGGCCGAAGGCCCCATGAAAGGCATTCTGGCTTACAGCGATCTGCCTCTAGTCTCCATCGACTACCGCAAGACCGACGAGTCTTCGATCGTTGACTCTAGCCTGACCATGGTGATGGGCGGCGACATGGTGAAAGTGGTGGCCTGGTACGACAACGAGTGGGGCTATAGCCAGCGCGTAGTTGACCTAGCTGAGATGGTGGCTGCCAACTGGAAATAGGCGAAACGACGGCCTGGAGTAGCCGGCCGTCGCCAAATAATTTCAGTCAGTAGTTAGTAAAAGGGGGACGCAGGTTTGCGTCCCCCTTTTTTCTAGAGAGGAGATTTTAAGCGTGATGGACTACACCGAGGTCATCTCGGGATGCAGCACCGCCACCCGCGCTTCGCTAAGGGCGACATAGCTGCGCTTGAGGTCATCGAGTAGAACGGCTGCTCCCTTAGTGTCGCCCAGAGAGCAGGCGATCGATAGGTGGTGCTGAAGGTGCACGATCGCCCGATTGTGATCGCCCATGGCAATGCTGGCCAGGGTGAGCTGGGTGAGAATGCGGCGGTTGGTGTGGTTGTCGGTGGCTCCCGCGCCGCTTTCGCTGATGGTCAAAAACCGCTCGTAGCAGTCGATCGCCTGGGGATACTCCCGCAGGGTGAGGTAGGTGTTGCCCAGGTTTTGCAAAATCTGCAGCGTGGTGCTGCGGTCGCCCAGGCTGGTAGCCATCATCAGGCTGGCTTCGTAGAGGGTCGCAGCCTGACGGGTGAGCCCCTTGGCCCGGTAGATCATGGCCAGGTTGTTGAGCGATCGCATTTCGCCAGGGCGATCGCCAGTTTTCTTCGCTAGGGTAAGGCTTTGGCCCATATACTCCAGCGCCCGCTGCAGGTTGCCCAGGTGGCGGTAGCAGTTGCCCAGGTGACCCAGGGTCTGCTGCATGATCGCATCGTCGTCCAGTTCGCGAGCAATACGCAAACACTGCCGCCCATAGTCTGCCGCCCACAGGTAGTCGGCTACCCGGTAATACAAGCTGGCCAGAGTCAGCAACACCTTGGCCTGGCGCTCTTTGTCGCCCAGGTTGCGGTAGCTCTGAAGCGCCTGCTGCAACAGCGATAGGGCCGGAGTGTATTGCCCCTGCCGCAGATGGGCGAGCCCCTGCTTGAGCCACTGCGAAGCTTCCGCCGCCTGGCACTGTTGGTAGCCTTCAGCGATGCGCTCGGCTTGGGCTAGCAGAGATGGATCTCGGGGCACGCTCACCGTAGTCTCGTCGACGAGAATGTAGGTGGGGCGGATGGGAGGCATAGAGGAAGTCATAGGCCGAAGCCGCACTGCTGCGGTAGCGTTTAACGAAGTGTTTTCACGGTGGGAGAGTCGGGTAGATCGCGTTGTCTTAATCGTAGGTTTATACATCCTGAGTTGACACCGTGCTTTTACGACATCTTTCCTAGGGAAGACCTCACCTCCTGCGCAAATCAACTGATCTAAGCTGGGTTTGTGGGAGCAGACGTATCGTTTTCTAACCGCCCTTAGTCAATAGCTGGCTGGGTCATCCCAAGCTTTGATGAAGCGTTGTTGTGCGGCCTGTAATTTTACGGACTGCCTGCCAATGCCTCCCAGGTGGGTGAAGACGGCTGCCACTGATTACACTGGAGAAGCCTTAATTTGTGTAACGTCGCCCGTGCCCTCCCTTCCCCTTCAGGATGAAACTCTGCTGTTTGAGCCCGCCACTCCCCAAGAGGACGCGCTGGCAGTGGTGTTTGCCTTCCCCAACGAATACAGCGTGGGCATTACCAGCTTGGGCTATCAGGTGGTGTGGGCTACTCTCGCCCGACGGACTGATGTTCAGGTGAGCCGGCTGTTTACCGATGGCCATGAGCCGCTGCCTGCGGCGATAGACGTGCTGGGTTTCTCGCTGTCTTGGGAGCTGGACTACGCCAACCTGCTGATGCTGCTAGAGCAGCTCGATATTCCACTATTTGCGAGCGATCGCACCGCTGATCACCCCCTAATTTTTGGCGGCGGCCCGGTGCTCACGGCCAACCCCGAACCCTTTGCCGACTTTTTTGATGTGATTTTGCTGGGGGATGGCGAAACTCTATTAGATGACTTTTTTGATGCCCTGGTTGAGCTCAAGGTTGCTTCCCGCGCCGAAACCCTGCGGCGCTTGGCTACAGTGCCGGGAGTCTACGTGCCGTCGCTCTACACCGTCAGCTATAATGGCCCCACCGGCGGTGTACGAGCGATTCATCCGGTCGATGTCGATATCCCCGCTGCGGTGCAAAAGCAAACCTACCGAGGCAATGTGCTGTCGGCATCAACCGTAGTGACTCCCCACGCCGCCTGGGAAAACATTTTTATGGTGGAGGTGGTGCGCAGCTGCCCAGAGATGTGCCGCTTTTGCCTGGCCAGCTACCTGACGCTGCCCTTTCGCCCTGCCAGTCTAGAAGCATCTCTGATACCTGCCATTGAGCGGGGGCTCGCCGTCACCAGCCGGCTGGGATTGCTGGGGGCTTCAGTGACTCAGCACCCAGAGTTTGACACACTGCTCGACTATTTAAATCGACCTCAGTTTGACGATGTGCGGGTGAGTATTTCCTCCGTGCGGACCAACACCGTCACCCCCAAGCTGGCTGAGACCCTGACCCGCCACGACAGCCGCTCGATTACCATTGCGATCGAGAGTGGGTCAGAGCGGGTGCGCCAGATCATCAACAAAAAGCTCGAAACCGATGATATCGAGTGCGCCGCCGTCAACGCCAAAGCCGGCGGTCTCAGCGCCATGAAGCTCTACGGTATGGCGGGCATCCCGGGTGAAACCATGAACGACCTGGAGCAAACCGTCGCCCTGATGCTGCGGCTCAAGAAAGCTGCCCCAGGCCTGCGGCTGACCTTCGGGTGCAGCACCTTTGTGCCTAAAGCCCACACCCCTTTCCAGTGGTGCGGAGTCAACCGCGAGGCCGAAAAGCGGCTCAAGTATCTGCAAAAGCACCTGCGCTCTAAGGGCATCGATTTTCGGCCCGAGAGCTACAACTGGTCTGTCATTCAAGCGTTGATCTCGCGAGGCGATCGCCGCCTCGGCCCCCTGCTCGAACGGGTGCGCCACTATGGCGATAGCTTAGGCAGCTACCGTCGCGCCTTCAACGATTTCCAGGGCCAAATTCCGCCGCTAGAATACTATGTCCACGCAGACTGGGATCTCGATCAACCCCTGCCCTGGGATCACCTGCTGGGACCCTTGCCCAAGGCCACTCTGCAAAAGCACTTCGACTCGGCTGGGGTAGGAGCGATCGCAGTCTAAGGCAACTTCTGAAAAACTGTTTCCCTAATGGTGGGCAGTGCCCCACCCTACGGTGGCTACTTCGCTCTACCCATCCACCCGCCCACTCATCTACCCGCCCACTCATCTACTCTCTACCGGCAGCCCAAACTATCCCTAGTCGCCACCCCAGTGGTCTCATTCACCCCGTCGGCGTGCTTGCACATCTGCGCGGTCTGAAAGCGATCGACAATCGCCCCGGAGAAATCGGCTCCGGTAATATTGGCATCGCCAAAGCTGCTGCTGGTGAGCAGAGCGTCGATAAAGATGGCATTGGAGAGGTCAGCCCCATCAAAAATGACGCGATCGGCAAAGGTGCCCGTCAGGTTAGCCCCAGTTAAATTAGCCCGCAAAAATGACGCCTTAGTGAGAATGGTTTTACTCAGGTCAGCTTTCGCAAAGTTGGCCTCCCGCATTTCTGCCGCCGCAAAAGAGGTGCCCGCAAGCTTCTTACCCGAGAAGTCGCGGAAGCTGAGATCGGTGAGGGTGTAATCAACCGTGTTGTCTTGGGCCTGGGCGGTGGGGGCAACGCCGAGCCAGCCGGCAATCATAACGATTAGGGCACAGACGACAGCAAAAGCTTGGGGGAGGGGAAGGAACATATCCGAGGCAACCGTAGGGTGGGCAAAGGACGCTAGCTCGCACCCACCGGATCTGAGATCTAGGGCGTGATGGGCACGCTGCGCTTTGCTCATCCTACAAAAGTTTTGAAGCAAAGTTTTGGGACCGTGCCGCAGGGGAGTTAGGACCTCAGAGCATAGAATCCAGGGCAGTTTGTAAGTGCTCGGGCAGGCGGCGCAGTATGCGGCGGGTTTTGAAGTCTACCGGAGCTAGCGTGACGGTGCCCTCGATGCAGGTTTCCTGAGTAGCGGCGTTTTGAATGTCGTAGTGCCAGAGGATGCGGACTCCCTTAGTCGGTTCAAGGCGGGCTTTGACTAGGGCGGTGTCGCCGAGGGCGAGCGATCGCCGATACTTTAACCCCAAATCGACTACAGGCAAATCCACCCCGGCCTTGACCCAGTCGGCAAAGGTGAGCCCGCAGCCGCTGAGGTAGTTCACCCGAGCTTCCTCCATCCAGGCAATGTAGGTGCCGTGCCAGACAACGCCCGAATAGTCGGTGTGGTGAGGTTGCACAACGACCCGGTGCTCATACCAGTGGGACTGTTCCATTTAGGGCCGCCAAGCAGCGGGCAGACTCTACTACAAATTATGAATCGCGCCAAAATAGGCTCAAACCCGATGCCTATGATGATTGAGAACACCTTAGCTCAGTTTTATACCCCGTTGAGCCGGTGGTTTGAGACGGGTGGGAGAAAGCCTCACCCCAAAATTTCTAAGGGGCTTTGGCTTTGGATGACGTTCCCATCGTTCTCAACCCTTAAGCGCAACCACACGAGGACACCATGATCGAAAAAATTCTTTTGGCCAACTCTGGCACTGGCAACACTGAAGCCATGATGAAAGCACTAATGGAGATTCCCTTAGTGCAGCGAGCTTCAGTGACGGTGCTCCACGTAGTGCCATCCCAGGTGTCTGCCGAGGCCATGGCCTCGAAGTGGGAGGCCGGCGGCCGCACCCTGGCCACCGCTATCACCAACCTCAACCTCGACCCCAGCCGAGTTAACGCCGTGCTGCGGGAGGGCGACCCCAAAGACGTGGTCATTCAGGTGGCTGATGAGGTCAATGCCGATCTGATCATCATGGGCTCGCGCGGGTTGCAGGGGCTTAAAGCAATTCTTGAAAATTCAGTCAGTCAATATGTGTTTCAGCTGTCGTCGCGGCCCATGCTGCTGGTGAAAGACGACCTCTACAGCATTCGCCCCATGAAGCGGGTCATGGTCGCCATGGATAAATCTGACTCAGCGCGCGAAGGGCTAAATATTGCCATCTCGCTGCTGCGCGATGTTAAGGGCGGTGAGCTTACCCTGGTGCACACAGTCTCTAGCCTCAAAACCAAGCCCTTCGATGTGGTCAGCACCGACCCCAACCAAGACCCGATTTTGACAGCGGCGGCAGCTGAAGCGAAAAAGTACGGTATTGCCTACAAGCTATCGGCCCCCGAGGGCAAGCCGGGTCGCCGCATCTGCCAACTAGCCGAAGAGCGCAACGTAGATTTGATCATTCTGGGCTCTCCCGATCGCCGTCCCACTATCGCTAAGGGCCTGCCCGACCTAGACAAAGTGCTGGGCGAATCGTTGACCGATTTCGTGCGGGTATATGCCCCCTGCCCGGTGCTACTAACCCGAATGGCGGCTAAATAACGCCTAACCGTTGCGTCCTTTCCCAGAGCAGTAGGGGCGCAACGGTAATTTCCCTGATCAATTCTGAGAAGGGCTTGAGAGGGGCATGGCGTTGGGTAACTGCCTGTAAAAATTCGTAATGCAAACGATCGTCAAATAGGTCTAAGTTAAACAAACGTGCCTTTGTCATGGCATGTTGCGGCTTTGATAATCAGAAGCCGATATGTCTGGCCAAGCATTGTCTAACCGAAATTCTGTTTAAACCTCACCTTTTAATTCACCCTAGAGCGAGATAGTCAGCATGAGCAGTAACCTATCCACCGAGCTGCGCGAAGGCACCAAGAAAGCCCACACCATGGCCGAAAATATGGGCTTTGTGCGTTGCTTTTTGCGGGGTGTGGTTGAGAAGAACTCTTACCGCAAGCTGGTGGCCAACTTCTACTACGCCTATGCGGCGATGGAAGAGGAGCTAGAGCGTCACAAAGATCATCCAGTCGTCTCTAAGATTTACTTCCCTGAGCTACACCGCAAAGCATCTCTAGAGTCTGACCTGGCCTACTACTACGGCCCTAATTGGGCGAATGAAATTTCGATGACCCCCGGTGGCAAGCGCTACGTCGATCGCATCCGCGAGGTGGGCAACAACGCGCCTGAACTGTTGGTGAGCCATTCCTACACTCGCTATATTGGCGATCTATCGGGTGGGCAAATTCTCAAGGGCATTGCTCAACGGGCGATGAATCTCTCTGAGGGCGAGGGTACGGCGTTTTACGAGTTCCCCGAAATTTCGGATGAGAAGGCGTTTAAGGCCAAGTATCGCGAGTCGATGGATGCGGCCCCGGTGGGTGATGCTATGGTTACCCGCATCGTCGAAGAGGCCAATGATGCCTTTGGCGTCAATATGCAGATGTTCCAGGAGTTGGAAGGCAATTTGATTAAGGCGATCGGTCAGATGCTGTTTAATACGCTGACCAGCCGTCGTCGTCGGGGCAGCACTGAGTTGGCTACCGCCGAATAGGCTATTTAGTAAGCCAGCCAGGTAGCTCTGGTTTTCGATTACTTTATTGAGGAAGTGACTTGCCGTCACTTCCTCAATTTTTTGGGGCGTAGGGTGCATCCGCGCAGCGATGCACCGCTTGAGCAACATGCTATTGAAGCAACATACTTTTGGCAGCAGCGTTGAGTTATGGGTATAAGGCCAGATTTACCGCTGGGGGCGTTTCGATTGCCCCCAGACCCCGTCGACCAGGGCCGCGCCGCCGCCCTGGACCCAACGGAAAGGACCGATCTGCCATTGGTTTAAACCTCTGTGTTGCCAACTGACTAATTTGCGGCTCTGGTCAGTACTGTAGGGTGGGCAATGCCCACCGTTTGAGAAGACACTTGCAAGACAACCAGATAGCCGGGTTGGGGGAATAACTGAGGTTGAAGATGAAGGTGGCAGCGACGTTCTTACGAAATCTTGGCTCTGGCTGGAGTTGGCGCCAGGCTGGTCTAGTTGTCCTCAGCGGAATTTTGATGGCTTTGGCGCTGCCGCCGTGGAGTCTTTGGCCACTGGCTTGGGTAGGGCTAGTGCCGCTATGGTGGGTGGTGTTAGCGACGCCCTCGGTGGGATTGGCGGCTACCTACGGTCTGCTGTGGGGGCTGGTGTATTACGGCATTTCGCTGGCGTGGATTACGCACCTGCACCCGTTGATGTGGATGGGGGTGCCGTGGGGAAGTAGCGTTGCGATCGCCCTCTCCTCCTGGCTCTTTATCGTTTTCTGGGGTTCTGTCTGCATTGCTGTATGGGGTGGGGCGATCGCCTGGGCTGCCCATCGCTGGCCCAAGCGCTCATTTTGGCTGGTGCTCGCCGGTACTGCCCTATGGTGCTTCCTCGAAGCGCTACGCAACCACAGCCCCCTCGACTGGTCGCCCCTCAGCCTCACCCAAAGCCCCAATAACCTGTGGATTTTGCACCTAACCCGCCTGTCGGGGTCGGGCGCCATCACCGCCATTCTGGTCGCCACCAACGGCCTCCTCGCCCTTGCCTTTTCCCCAGTCCCCAAGCTACTGGGCAGCCCTCCCTCACCTTCCCTATCTTCCCCATCCCCCCATCTTCCCCATCCACCTATCCACTCATCCACCCGTCGCTCCCTCGCCCTCACGGCGATCGCGCTGGTACTACTAGGGCATACCCTCGGTGCCATCCTCTACGCCCGCACCGAGGCCCTTTCCGCCAGCCAGACCCTCAGCCTAGGCCTGATTCAGGGCAATGTGCCCACCCGCGAAAAGCTGACGCCCCAGGGAGTTAACCAAGCGTTAGAGGGCTACACCAATGGCTACCAATCTTTGGTGGCCCAGGGAGTGGATGCGGTGGTGACGCCGGAAGGGGCGCTGCCACAATTGTGGAATCCGAATGCGCCCCAAATTGCGGCTATCATCCGCACGGTGGAGCAAGCCGGAGTGCCCCTGTGGTTGGGTACCTTTGCGCCGGTGCTGGGGGAAGGGCGATCGCAGTACACCCAGAGCCTGCTCGAACTGCGCCCCGACGGCCAAACCTACGGTCGCTACGACAAGGTGCAGCTAGTGCCCCTAGGAGAATACGTGCCCTTTGAGGCGGTGCTGGGTCGCCTGATCAGTCGCCTGTCGCCGTTGGATAGCTACCTCGTGCCAGGGGCATCTGACCAGCGGTTTGAGACTAGCGTTGGCCAGGGTATTGTTGGCGTGTGCTACGAGTCGGCCTACAGCCGTCTGTTTCGCCAGCAAGTAAAAAGCGGCGGCGAGTTCATGGTCACCGCCTCTAACAACGACCCCTACCCGGTGTGGATGATGATGCAGCACCACGGGTTTGACGTGCTGCGGGCGGTAGAGAGCGATCGCTGGGCGCTGCGCGTGACCAACACGGGCCTCTCTGGCCTGGTCGATAACCACGGTCGCACCCTCTGGCTGGGAGAGCCACACACCTATCTCACCCACCGTGCCACCCTCGATCGCCGCCAGGGCCTCACCCCCTATATTCGCTGGGGCGACTGGCTGACACCGCTGTTGTTGGGTTTGACCCTAGTGCTGGGATGGCGAGGTAATCGGTGATGAATGGCCCTAGAGGGCGATCGTCGCTACTCAGAGCATATGCTCGACAATAGGAGTTCGACCGGGGTTTGAATCTCAGGTAGCTCTGCTGCGCTGATCCCATCAACCAAAGTACGCCGCAGCATGGGGTTGTCGCGGTGGGTAAAGCCTCCCTCGCTGTCGGGGTGAAACACCACTATGGTCAAGGGACTGTCGGCAGTGCAGAAGCGATGCAGTTGGCCCGCTGAAATCCAGAAAATATCGCCGGCGACAACTCTGGCCGTAGTTTCTGGGGTTTCAACCACACCAGCCCCGGCGACAACCAGACCTAGGCGATCGCTGGGATGGGTATGCAGCGTTTGCTCAACCCCACTCGGGAAGTACATGGCGTTTAGGCAAGGGTCGCCCATAATCACTGGAGGAATCAGCAAGCTGCTGGTGCCGCCATCGATATAGGCCAATCGCCCCGCTGGCT
This sequence comes from Nodosilinea sp. WJT8-NPBG4, assembly GCA_019359285.1. Classification (GTDB taxonomy): domain Bacteria; phylum Cyanobacteriota; class Cyanobacteriia; order Phormidesmidales; family Phormidesmidaceae; genus Nodosilinea. The sequence continues at coordinate 62,512 of JAHHHQ010000059.1, read as the reverse complement.
CCAGGGGGCCACCGAGGCTAAACATGCCCCGGTAGGTTGGGCAGGTGATGACTAAGCCAGTGGCACCTTGCCCCTTAAGCTGACCTGTTCCAGGTAGACAAAAATACATGCCCTCGGCCAGTTCAAAGGTCTGGGTGGTTTTGCCCTGACCCTCTTCCCCCTGCCGTTCCAAGGTCGGTGACCCGGTGTAAACGAATCCGAAGTGCGTACCGGGGCCAGCTAGTGACACGCCGTCCTGCCAAGTACTTACGCTGCCTAGATAGCCTTCAGAACCCAGGTGTTTGACCGCAGGTGTGGCAACAGAATAGAGAGTGAAGGTCATTGCAAATACAGTGGTGAGTTGGCACAGGGTTCGATGTTTCAGCCCCTCGCTTAGGCCTCACCTCTATGCTAAGGCAAAGGCAAAAAAAGAGATGCTTGAAGCGATTGACGCTGCCTGGGAGAGAGCATACAGCCATTGCTCTGGAGACATTGAACCAGGAGCAGCGTTGTCGTGTAGTACTGTTTGAGCTGAGATTTTTCTGAAGGAGTGAAATGCCAGTCTTGGCCAATGTGGTGGCGATTCTTAGCAACTTTGCGGGCCTGATCGGCCACCTGTTGCACGGTCTCATCGTCGGCGGTGTGGCCTTTAAGCCGCTGCTTTAGAGTTTTGAGGGTTTGACGGGCTGGATTGTCTAAACCTCCCGAATCTAGGGCAATTTGAATGGCAATCGACATGACGGCATTAGCCGAACTGGCATTAGTGATTTTGGCCTCGCGATCGGCCTGAGCATCGTAGGCTTGGGCAACAGCAATAGCCTCGGCTAGGCCCATACCCTCCATCATGCGCGTAAGAAAGCTGGCGCAGACCAACAGGTTAACGGTTTTGTCGAGGGCCAGGGCTACGGCACGGTTTTCGTCGATATCGAAATCAATATCGAAGCAGAAGGCACGGGCAGCAGCGGGGTTAAAAGGGGCAAATTCGGGGGCGGTGGCGCGATCGCTCACCTCCTGCAAAAACTGCTGTAGCCGGGGCGAATCGGCCAGAAGTTGATCGATGGTCTGCTTCAGCGGCAGCAGCAGCAGCGAGGCATCCCGCAGCATTTCTGTGGTGAGTAAAATCACTTCTCGCCAGCGTTTGTCGGTGCCGTGCCTGGTCAGATCTTGAAGAGCCTGTTCCAGCGCAAGGCTATTTATAGCGATCTCGCGGGCCACAAAGAACTCATGGAACGTGAGGTGAGAAAAGGAGTAAATACCCTTTGCCCGCTCGATCAATAGGCCATGCTGAGCCTCAATCGATCGCAGAATAACTTCGCTATCAATTTGTAGCGCCTCAGGAGCGGCATCGGCCTCAGATAAGTTGCAAATATAGTCGGCAATATGTCGTTCGGCAATATTTTTTTTGAAGAACAGATCTTTCCCTTTAAACGTAATTAACGCCAGATAACTCAGCAAATCTTCTTTGCGTAGATGAGATAAGTTCTTGTAAACCTGATCACGCTGAATACCGCGTTTCGCATCCCACTTTTTTAGCAGAGCATCAATGCCCTCCTTGTAGAGCTCGGAACGACTGCCAGGGAAGCCACCCGACTCTTCAAAGGCCAGGCAAATCAATGTCAGTAGTAGGGGACTTGTAGCTAGTTGCTTGATGCGAGGATGTTGGTCGAGCTGCCTGAGAAACTGAGCTGACTTGACTACTTTCTGATTAAACCATTTAGACGCAAACGCTTCAATTTGATCCTGATCAAAATCGGCGACTTCAACCTCGTTAAATTTTTCGAACACATAATCCCAGGCCGCAATTCGGCAGGTTATGATAAATTGGTTTTGCCAAAAATGCTCTGAGAAAGTCCTGATTTCTTTGATAACATGCTGGTGATCTTCTCCTCTAACTTCATCCAATCCGTCAAGCAACAGTAACACCTTGCCAGCAGCAAAAAGTTGCTGAAAACTATCAACTAAGTCTAAATTAGCAGTTTCCATAGAATGGTAATAATCGGCTATATAGCTTAACAGGCTAGGTTCATCCTCTGCTTCAGCAAAATCTTTAAGTGTGATAAAGATAGGCACGCAGTCTGGTTCAAACTTTCCTTCATTACACTGGATAGCTAGGTATTTCAGAAAAGTAGTTTTGCCTGCCCCAGGCTTGCCCAGGATGATTAATTTTCTATAGGTCTTAACAGCGTCTAAGGCAGGCAGGCGTTCTTCGGTAATCGCCCCTAAACCGAGACGCTCAAAATCACCATCGCAACTGCGCAGCAACTCTTCTACACGCCGGTAGCGGCGACCGGAAATTTGTTCCAGGATATTGACGCTGGCATAAATATCGTTAACCGCCACGGGATGCGACATGTCGAGCACCCGCATAGTGCCACAGAGCTCACGAATGCTGGGGTAGACCTGCCGTCGCAGGGTTTGCACCAGGGCATCGAGGCTGGATTGGGTAACGGCAGGGTGGGGTGGTGGTGCTGGATTGGGGGCAATGGCGATGGGATTAGCTAAGCCTGCGATCGCCTGCCAGTCTAGATTAAGGCAATCGCAAATCTGCATAAAAATTGCCTGAGAAATTGCTTCCCCCTTGAAGAAATTGGTAATTGGCTGACGACTACAGCCCACCTGCTCAGCCAGACGCGCCTGAGTTAAGCCCATGCGGGTGAGAGTCTGACCGGCCATCTCAACCCCTTGGGACGTAGCCCTGAGGGAGGGCTTTGCCATCACAAAATCCCTAATCTACGACGCCTCTATTCTACTTAACCCAGGCAAAACTCAGGCATTACCCTGACAAAGGCTTAGCCCTAAAGCCTATTTTAGGATTTAATCAAACTTTACTTTACTTTTACTCACCATTTAAGTAGGATTTACCTCATCAGTTCCGCAGCCCTCATAGGCAGAACCTCCGGTAAAACCTGATCAACTGTGATCAGCCTCGGAGGGTACTGCTCGTCTAGTTGAGTTGCGTATTAGTAGTCAACTCTTGTCTGCCGTTGCTAGTTCTGCGGTGCCCGCCATGCACAATCCACCTGCCGACCCACAAGGGCGATCGCCCACTCCGTGGCGTAGGTCATTTGAACCAGTTGTTAGACGGCTTAGGTTATGGGCTAGGAAAGACTTGCAAGGTTACTGGTTGGCATCCAGCTTTTTATAAAAAATAAATTTCACACATAGTTGAGTTTCTTCAAGAGATAGACCACTAGAAGCAGCTTTTCTCAGAGGTAGGGTTTATGGATAACCGATTAATGAAGATAAACTCTCGACAGATAGAGTTATGCAAACGAAGTCACGTATTTTCGTTGAACCAGCCAAATACTCAATGCGCGAATCACTTCAGGTTTAATTCTCAACGACTTTGCCGAATTGCAGCTGTAGTTACTGCAACTTTGGTGGCTGTTCTGACTTTAATTACTCATGTTAGTGCATCAAGTGTTCCATTCTACTGGAATTTCATTCAGGTAGAAATGGATGTTCAACCTAATGGTGATATGTGGGTGACAGAAACACAGAATTATGTCTTCACAGCCAATTATACGAACGAACGCTATCGCTGCATTCCTTTGGGCATGGTGGACGACATTACGGATGTCACAGCGACAGAAAATGGGCAACAAGTCGCTGCAACGACAGGAACTCAAGATGATCAACTGTGGATTCGCTGGCAGCATTCTCTGAACCCGCCTGAATCCCGTGTGTTTGTGCTTAAGTATCGGGTTATCGGCGGGCTACACGTTAACGGTGACAAAACTCAGGTTTATTGGAAAGCCATTTTTGCCGATCGCGAAGCCCCTGTCCTATCTAGCGCTGTTACTGTTCGCTTACCCGATGTTCTGTCAGGTCAAGTCCTCGGCTACAGTACCTATGGAGTTCCCGCTACTAGCCGAACGATTGATGGAACAACATTTGAATTCGTTGCAAATCAGACATTGCAACCTGGAGATGAACTTGAAGTACAGGTTGTCTTTCCTTCATCAATTTTGCATCTGCCTCAACCACAATGGCAGCAGGTCGGGTCTGATGAATTTGACGAATTTCAATTTTTTTTAGATGCCTTCCCCGTCTTAATAGGCCTACTAAGCCCCATCTTCCTTGTGAAGATGATTATCGATCGTCGTTGTCCACGTTGTGGAAAGTTTACGCTCGAAACTCTATCTAAAGTCTTGATTTATCCAACATCTCGCTCTAATGGCACTAGGCGAGTCATTCAACACTGCAACAATCGTAATTGTTTTTACCATCGCGAGTTTGAAAAAACTATTTTCTATAGTGATGACGGCGGCGGCGGCGGTTGAAAGCCATCTAACAATTGCGGTGCAGCAGATTGAAGGAAGCCTTTGGTGCTGAGTTCAAGATTATCTGCAACCGCTGACCGCAACCGATGTCCGTCCTGCCTTCAACTTAATCACCAACCCAATAACCTGGGCATCAGTGTCTTGGCAAACTTAGGGATACTTTTGCTGCCGCTAATTCCTGGCGGTTGTTGGGCATTAATACTCTACTTTCCCAATTGGTTTGGCGATCGCCTAAGAGCCACCAACTCTCAACGCTCAGCAGCTAATGCTTATCGTACCTGCCTCAACGCTCTAGCTTCAGGCCAATCGTTTGCAGGCCTCAAAATTCGTTATTTGGGACTTCCCGCCATGGCTATCTATTCCCGACAGTATAGGTATCGTCTCCCCCATACACTGATTTTATTGGTAGCAATAGCCTTAGGCAGTTTTGGGATAGTGCTGTGGCTAGGATTGCGCTGGGTTATGGTCGCTGGCGTTTTGATTATTAGCATGGCGGCGATCGCAGTCTGGCAGCGACAACTCAATCGGCACACGCAAAGGCTTTCGACGACTAATGCAGCTAATCTCCTGCAAAAAGACGTTTTTCTAAGCCACCTAAATCATGTAGAACACCAATATTCAGATATTCCTCACTCATTCTGGGTATTGGCTCGGCAACGAGCAGAAGCTATCCAAGCCATTACGGACCAAATTGCCAAAAAAGAATCGGCCTTTGTCCGTGATTTGCTAGAGACCCTACACACCGTATTGGATTTAGTCGAACAGTTAGCCCAGGCTCTGAGGGCCATTCGGGAGGTTAAAACCTACCGCTATCAACAGCTCGCTCAGCAGCAGTTATATAGCAGCCACAAGCGACTTGAGCTAACCCACACCCAACTGCAAGAGCTGCGCGACCGGATGATTTTAGATACCTTTCAGCAGCCGTTGTTGACATCGTCGGCTGAAATTTCAACCTGGCTACAGACCTTGATCGCAGAGAACAAAAACGGCATTTTAGGAGAGTGAGAGCAATGAAACCACGACGCTTCAAATTTTGGCTAGGGGTGGGACTATGCCTGAGTGGGCTATGGGGGTTTAGCGCTATGGGGCTGCTTTCGGGTAGATCAATTAACTCGTTTGAATCTGCCGATCGCTACCTGCACCAGAGACTGTTGCCTAAAGTCCAGGTCGAGTCTCAGCTCGTCTCGGATACATCTGCCTACAACGCGGTCATTCCCGCCTTGGCCGACGCGGTGCCCGACCCCAACACCTATCCGCTGCACGGGGCGCAGCCCACCAGCAATGCCGAGGTAGTCTACATCGAGATCTACAGCTCTGCCGAAAAGGCCAACGGCAATCGCGCCGATGAGCGCTGGCTGGTGGATGTGGCTGAGGCGTTTAATCAGCGGCGGCAAACGCTTCCCTCCGGGCAGGTGATTCAGGTGGGGGTGCGCAACATTCCATCGGGGCTGGGGGCACAAATAATAGCCGCGAGGAAAGGTAAGCCCGCAGGTTATACCCCAGCCCACGAGCTGTGGCTAGAGTTGCTTAAGGCCGACGGGGTAGTAGTAACTCCGATCGCACCAGCGTTAGTCGCAAATCAGGCGATTTTTGCCCTCCAGCCCCAGGCGTACGACACCCTGGCTAAGGGGGGAGAGGTCACCTTCGATCGCGTGGTTGCGGCCATCTTGGCAGGAGAGTTTGAGGTGGGCTTTTGTAACCCATACATTGCTTCCCCGGCGCTTAATTTTCTGTATACGCTGCTGTGGCGAGCGGCGGGGCATGACCAGACCGGTGCCCCGCTGCGGGTAGAGGATTTGAATAATCCAGCAGTGAACTCAGTGTTTGCCGCCTTTCAGCAGCAGATTGCTTTGACAACCCCCACTTACCTCGATTTAAAGCAAATTTGGCGGCAAGACCCCGATGCCTTTCAGGCCATTATTATGTCGCGCCAGAGCTTTGTGAACTTGAAAAAGGAGCCGGTGTTTGCTCACCTGGTGGAGATTCCCTTTGGGATACCTGAAACCTCACCCTTGGTTGCCTTTGATTGGACAAGCCCAGCCGAACGCGAGGCCCTAAAAGCTTTTGCCGCCTTTGCCACCGCTGCCCCTATGCAGGAACAGGCGGTTCAGCAGGGTCACGTGCAGACCGACTATCTCAAGCAGGGCAACTTTCCACCGCTGCCCTCCGGAGAAGTTCTAAAGGCGGCGCAGGCCTTTTGGAAACAGCGCAAAGACGGAGGTCGCACGGTTTATATGGAGCTGGTGGTGGATACTAGCGGCTCGATGGAGCAAAACAACCGACTCAAGGCCGTGCAGGAGGCGCTGCGGTTCGCCAGCCAGCAGATCAACTCCGGCAACCAAATTGGGCTGGTAACCTTCAGCGATCGCCCCATTCGCCGCATTCATCTGGCCCCCTTTAATGAGCTAGAGCAAAAGCGGCTGTTTACCGCCATCAACCAGCTCCAGCCCGATGGCTCTACGGCCCTTTACGACGGACTGGCGGTGGCCCTAGCCGAGCTGATGAAAATGCAAAAAACAGACCCCGACGGCCAGTTTTATCTGTTGTTGTTGACGGACGGCGATCGCACCGACGGACTCAAATTCAACCAAATTAAGGAGGTGATCCGGCAGAGCGGCGTTCGGGTGTATCCCATCGCCTACGGCGAGGTCAACCATCAAGAACTAGCGGCGATCGCGGCCATCCGAGAAAGCGCCGTCTACGAAGGCACCCCTGAAAAAGTTCAAGTCTTACTCAGAGATCTGTTTCAAACCAATCTGTGATTGGGTCGCTATGAGGCTAAGGGGGCAAACCCAGGGTGCGAGAGTCGAAGTCTTGTAGGCTCCACAGGCCTACGCCGCAGTTGTTCCAAGCCTTGGCAAAGCTAGGTGAATAAACTTTGCTGACTCAAAGGTATATGTACGTTCTTGGCTGTTCCAATAAACAGTTTTTGGTAAGACTATGGAATCACTCATTGGCCACACCCTGCATAACCGCTATCATGTTCAGAAATTACTAAGCCGACAAATTGGGCGCAGAACCTTTCTGGCGACTGATTTAGAGACTCAATCGCCCGTTGTTGTCAAGGTACTGCTGTTTGGCCCCGACTTTACCTGGGACGATCTCAAACTCTTTGAGCGCGAAGCCGAAACTCTGAAAGCTCTTGATCATCCGGCTATTCCTAAGTATCTTGACAGCTTTGATGTCAGCACTGATCTAGGTCAGGGATTTGCCCTGGTGCAGAGCTATATCGATGCGATGTCTCTTGAGGCGGCGGCGCAGGCAGGGCGGCGATTTTCTGAGGCAGAACTAGTAGATATTGCCAAGCAATTGCTAACGATTTTGGTCTATCTCCACGAACATGCTCCGGCAGTTATTCACCGCGATATTAAACCCAGCAATGTCTTACTTTCCGATCGATCCGGGCATCGCGCGGGCGATCTCTATATAATAGACTTTGGCTCAGTTCAAACCGTTGCCGACAAGAAGAATGGCACCATTACGATTGTTGGTAGCTATGGCTATATCCCTCTGGAGCAGTTCACCGGACAAACCATCCCAGCTTCAGACTTATACAGTCTCGGGATGACCCTAGTTTATTTAATTGCGGGAAAGCATCCAGCCGATCTAGGCCAGGTCAACGGCAGAGTTCAGTTTGACAGCAGCGCTCTCAGCAAGCGGTTTGCTCGGTGGCTCGAAAAAATGACCCACCTACAGCTAGACAAACGGTTTGAATCAGCTAGGGCGGCGCTGGCAACGCTCGAATCTGAGGATGGCAGCTATTGTAGCTATCCTAATCTAAGGCCTGAGAAGAGTCAGATTGAGATTTTTCGTGATCGCGATCGCATCGAAATCAAGATTCTACAACCATCGACCTCAGTCCCCTCTTTCGCATATTCGGGTTTTATCACTGTCAGCCTGCTGGGTTTCATCTTTGGGACGATTGGCGGAGTGCTGACTATGGCGGCGAGTCTTCTCTTAGTCATCTATGTCATTCGAAAACTGCCTTTTTATTCAGTTATAACCATTGAACGCAACGGAAAAATTAGCAAGCTCTTAAAAAGCAACCTGATTCAGTGGAATGTTCAATCGTTGGTAGGACGAAAAATCTCTCTTTTGATCTACCGCCCTGGATATACGTTTAGTCGCTACATCAACGAGCATGGGAACACCATTAGGCGCAGCAAGGTAACCATTGAGCCTGAACTGTCTATTGTTGCGGGCTGGGTTGAATACGCGATAGGGAATTCACTCCTCTCCCAGGCTGAACTGTGGTGGCTGGGGCAAGAACTCAGCGACTTTCTAGATCTAGAACTGCAAGTTGTATACTCTACCCCCAAGCTTCCTCCTGAGCAACACGGCGGCGGTGGCGGCTAGCGTTTAAGGACTTATTTCAATAACCCCAGAGCAGAAAACTCTATCCGAAAATATTTGTCAGTTTGAATTGTATGACCCGGCAGTAGATTTTCCGTTTTCTGCTCGATTAGCGTAGGAATATCAGTGGACGGCCATCTAAACCTATCGGGCAATTCAAGAATATAAAAAGGGTCACTGAGTGGGAGTTTCCCCGGCCCGAGGCCTAAAGAAATCGAGCGTGGCTAACACGGCCCCACCGACGATCAGCGCACAGGCTAACCCCACCACCGCTGTGGCCTCGGCCCGGCCAAACGCGATCAGCAACAGCGTCGAGAGCAAAGGAGCTGCGTAGGATAGTGCCCCGAGCACGCGAATATTGCCGCGCTTCACCCCATAATCCCAGGTGAAGAAGGCCAACCCCACCGGCCCTAGCCCTAGGGCAAGAATGGCGATCCACTCCCATCCCACCGGGGTCACCGTCGGTTCAAACAGACCGTGACAGATCCAGGCCAGCAATGCCGTGGCCCCACAAAAGCCCCCCACGGCATTGGTCGGAATCGCCCCAAAATATCTGGAGAGAATTGAGTAGCCCGACCAGGTGAGGGCACAGACTAGGGCCGCTAGGTATCCGGTGGTGTATTGGGCGTCAAAGCTGAAGCCTTGGCCCTTGGTGACCAGTAGACCCGCCCCGAGAAAGCCTGCGATCGCCCCCGCCCCGTGAAACCAGCGCAGCCGCTCGCCGGGCAGCAGCGCCGAAAAAAACACAATCAGCAGCGGCCACAGGTAGGCAATCAAACTCGCCTCCACCGCTGGGGCGTGGCGCAGCGCCATGAAATAGAAAAAGTGGTAGCCAAATAGCCCGACGATGCCCAATGCCCAAACCGGCCAGGGCAGCTGCAGGTGACGCAGCACGTTGCCCCCCGCTCGCAGCCAAGCGGCCAGGCCAATGAAGAATGCGATCGTAAACGCCATTGCCGTCAGCTGAAAGGGCGGCACCGTGCCGGTCAGGTCGGTGAGCAGGGCCAGGGTGGCCCACATGAGCACTGCCGAGAAGCCGATGATGGTCGGCTGTCGCTGGTTCGGTACTGGCTCCACAGGCGCTCCTTTTCCTAGGCCTTAGCTGTGTATTGTAGAGAGGCCGCTGCCCTAAACAGACTCAGTGCAGAATTTATCGATCGCGAGCCCAAGATGGAGCCAAACCAACCCCTGTTGGCTGTTGAAAACCTAAGTCGCCAACTGTCAGAGCGGTGGCTGTGGCGCGGAGTGAGTTTCGAGTTGGTGCCTGGCGATTGCGTGGGTCTGGTGGCCCCTTCTGGCGCGGGCAAAACATTGCTGATGCGCAACCTGGCGCTGCTCGACCCAATTCAACAGGGGGACGTCAGGTTTGAGGGCAAAACCCCGTCTGAGTGGGGGCTACCCACCTACCGCAGCCAGGTGATGATGGTGCCCCAGCGCGCGATCGCCCTCGACGGCACCGTACAAGACAATCTCGCCCAGGTGTTTGACCTCGACATTTATCGCCAGCGCCGCTTTGACCCAACTATCCTTCAGACCTGGCTGCAAAAGCTTGGACGTGGGCCAGACTTTCTGAACTTGCAGGGCACTCGGCTCTCTGGCGGTGAAGCGCAAATTATGGCCCTGCTGCGCGCCTTACAGCTCAATCCCCGGGTGCTCTTGCTGGATGAACCGACAGCATCCCTCGATGCCGCGACCACAGCCCAGGTTGAATCTCTACTGCACGACTGGCTCCAGCATTCCAGCCGCGCCTGCCTACTTACCAGCCACGACACCGAACAAATTCGCCGGGTTACCCATCGCCAGATCAACCTGGGGGAATTTGGTAAGCGGCTGTAGGGTGTAAGGTTCAAGGTATAGGGTTCAGGGTCGCACCTTGCACCCTATACCCCTCTCCCCGGCCTATGGAAACCGATTACATTGCCATTAGTTACGGGCAGCTGGCGCTAGCGGCTCTATTGATTGTGGTGAATGTGGGCCTGTCGGCAACGCTGCGGCTCGGTTTGGGCCAATCGCTGCTGATCGCTGCCCTGCGCATGGTGGTGCAGCTGTTGCTGATTGGCTTTGTGCTGGAGTGGCTATTTACCCAAGACAATGCCCTGATCATTCTGGCGATCGCGCTAGTGATGACGGCGATTGCAGGCATCGCTGCCGTCAACCGTACCCAACGCCGCTTTGCGGGCATTTACTGGCATAGCTTGCTGTCGGTGCTGGCGGCTTCCGCGCTGGTGACGGGGTTTGCCATGGTCGGCATTATTCGGGTACAGCCCTGGTACGACCCGCAGTACTTAATTCCGATGCTGGGCATGGTGTTGGGCAACACCCTCAACGGCATTTCCCTGGGGCTAGACCGCTTTATGGAAGGGCTCATCACCCAGCGCGACCAGGTCGAAACTCTACTGGCCCTAGGGGCTACCCGTTGGGAGGCGGCCCATCCTCAGGTGCGCAACGCTATTCGCGTCGGCATGATCCCCACCATCAACTCGATGATGGTGATGGGCTTGGTCAGCCTGCCGGGCATGATGACTGGCCAAATTTTGGCTGGGGCTAACCCGATCGACGCCGTGCGGTACCAGATTGTGATTATGTTTATGATCGCTGCTGGGGCCGCCTTGGGGATCTTTGGCGTGGTGCTGCTGGCCTATCGCCGCCTGCTCAGCCCCGACCACCAGCTACGGCTCGATTATTTAGAAGAAACTCAGTAGTTAGGCGATCGCCTTAACGGGCTGTCAGTGTCAGAACAAAGCCGATCGCCCCATCAAAACCTGCTCAGCAGCGGCTTCGCCTTCAGGGTCAAAGCTGATTAGACCGTGGGGATCTGTTTGGCTTAGATAGGATCATAGTGAACGTATCTATATAGTTAAAGTCAGCCGCAGTCTCCTGGGGGCAACGGCAAGATACCTGTACGGGGTTACAACACCCCCAAAACCATTACCCATCTGGAGAAGAACCTTTCTATGACCACTCCCCTCTCTGTTTTAGTCACGGGTGCTACCGGGCGCACCGGAGCGATCGCCGTGCAAAAGCTTCAGCAGCGGCCAGAGCAGTTTGTGGCCAAAGGCTTTGCTCGCTCAGAGGCAAAAGTGCAAGAGCTGTTTGGCACAACGGAAGGGTTTTATCTGGGGGATGTAAGCGATCGCGATCGCCTCCAAACCGCGCTGGCCGATTGCGATGCCCTAGTCATTCTCACCAGCGCCATCCCCCAAATGAAAGCTCCACCAGAGCCGGGACAGCGACCAGAGTTCACCTACCCGGAAGGGGGAACGCCCGAACAGGTTGATTACCACGGCCAGATCAACCAAATTGAGGCCGCCAAAGCCGTCGGAGTAAAGCACATTGTCCTAGTCGGTTCCATGGGTGGCACCAATGAGCAACACCCCCTCAACCGCATGGCCAACGGCAACATTTTGATCTGGAAGCGCAAGGCAGAAGCCTACCTTATCGACTCCGGCCTCGACTACACCATCATTCGGGCGGGCGGGCTGCAAGATCAGCCGGGCGGCCAGCGAGAGCTAATCGTCGGCAAAGATGACCAACTGCTGGCCAATCCTCCTGAAGGCATTCCCACCTCCATTCCCCGTGCCGATGTGGCAGAGGTGGTGGTGCAAGCGCTGCTAGCACCTGCCGCCCGCAATAAAGCCTTTGACGTGATCTCTAACCCAGAGGGCATGCCCGGAGCTGTAGTTACCACAGATTTTGACGCTCTCTTTGCCCAAACCACCCCAGGCCTGTAGTAAGGCTCAAGCCGTAAGGTCAGAAACCGCTGTTTCAGCCAGCTTGCGCTCACGTACAAACATAAATAGAGCAAAGCCAAAGGCAAAGGAGATCGCAAACATCAAAGCGATATAAATACCCCACAGCCTGATTTTCAGGCGCCGCCCCTCCGACACAATAAACGTGATCACCAGCAGCAGCGCAATGGTGAGATCTACGGCGATAAAACTAGAGGCCGGGTTAGCCCAGACCTGCTCAATAAAGGTAGACAGGTCAAAATTTAGCAAGTTGGTGGCGGTGAACTCGCCCTTGGTGGCAATGGTGAACTGTACCAGGTAGTAGTTCGTCCAGATGAAGCCGATTAGGGTCAGCGCGGCATAGATAACTTGACGAATGAGAGTTCCGGGCATGGGTAAGACTCGGTAGACTTGGCCTGTTCATTGTCCCAAGTAATAGCTCTAACAGGGCTGCTGGGCGAATTCTACCCACTACTGAAGTCAGGCCGTGGAGTCTTAGTCAGGGGTTATGGCTGCGATCGCTACTCCGACAGGCGGCAGCGGCTAAAGTCAATCTGGGGCCCAGTGGAATACTGCACTAGACTGCGCCCGGCAGCCAGGGCCGCACTGCTAGTGGCATAGGTTTCGCCATCGGTGAGGCTCGACAGCTCAGGCGTTATCACCCAGCAGCAGAAGCCCGTCGAACGCCGATACGTCACGGCCACAAGCCAGTCTGCCAGGGCAATTAGGGTATTGAGTTGTTCAGGTGCCATGACCAACCTCCTCCATAGATTTAGGAGGTTAACTACAGGAAAACCGAGTTCAGAAATAACTAGACGAACTAGATAAGTACCGATTACGATTTAGGTCAATTGTACTATACTGGTTTTCTGAAGACAACTGTTCTGGGGTTCAGGCGTCTTGTCCTAAAGCATTGAGGCGACTATGGCGGCGAAGAAAGGCGGAAGCAAAGAGCAAACCGAGAAGGAAAAAGCCCTCACGCTGGTGCTGGGCCAAATTGAGCGCAACTTTGGCAAAGGCTCCATCATGCGCCTAGGCGATGCTGCCCGCATGAAGGTTGAGACGATTCCCACTGGCGCACTAACCCTCGACCTAGCCCTAGGCGGCGGCCTGCCTAAGGGACGCGTCATCGAAATTTATGGCCCTGAGAGCTCGGGTAAAACCACCGTGGCCCTGCACGTGCTAGCCGAAGTGCAAAAAATGGGTGGCGTTGCAGCCTTTGTAGATGCTGAGCATGCCCTCGACCCGATCTACGCCGCCGCCCTGGGGGTCAACGTCGACGAGCTGCTAGTGTCCCAGCCTGACACGGGTGAAATGGGGCTTGAGGTGGTAGATCAGCTGGTGCGATCGTCCGCCATTGATGTCGTTGTGGTTGACTCCGTAGCCGCCCTGGTCCCCCGAGCTGAGATTGAAGGCGAAATGGGCGATGCCCACGTCGGCCTTCAAGCCCGACTGATGAGCCAAGCCCTGCGGAAGATCACCGGCAGCATCGGCAAGTCGCAGTGTACGGTTATTTTCCTCAACCAGCTGCGCCAAAAAATTGGCATCTCCTACGGCAACCCCGAAGTCACCACCGGGGGCAACGCGCTCAAGTTCTATGCCTCGGTGCGCCTCGATATTCGCCGCATTCAAACCCTGAAGAAAGGCACCGAAGAATACGGGATTCGCGCCAAGGTCAAGGTCGCCAAAAACAAGGTGGCCCCACCCTTCCGCATCGGTGAGTTTGACATTCTCTTTGGCCAGGGCATCTCGACCATGGGCTGCCTGGTTGACCTAGCCGAGCAGCACGGGGTAATTGTGCGCAAGGGGGCCTGGTACAGCTACGAAGGCGACAATATTGGCCAGGGACGTGAGAACACGATTCAGCGCCTGCAAGAGGATGCTGAGTTTGCCGCCAAGGTTGAAGCCCAGGTGAGAGAAAAGCTCGAAATCGGCGGCTCGGTGGCCGATATAGCCGACGTGGAGATCGAGGTCGAGGGCGAAGACGAAACCTACCTGAACGAAGACGAGTAAACCCCGACATCCTAACTAGGAAATACTTCTAAAAGCCCAGATTCTCGACCTTGAGAATCTGGGCTTTTAAGTAAGGCGCAACTTAAACCGACAGCTCTAGATAACAAACAAGAGCCAATCTGAACTACTTCTACGACCCAGAGCAAAACTGGGTGCGGCTCTTAGCCAAGGTGGGGAAACTCTAAGTGAGTGATCTAAGGCTTCTGGATATAGAACTTGACTACCGTGGCTTCCTCGGACGTTCAACGGTCGGGAGGCGCAGTTGCCATCAAGGTGCACGCGAAGTGTCTCAGGATGAGCATCACCCTCTGGCTGCTCCAGATCTTTCAGGCGTAAAATAACTCTATCTTTGACCCTGATGCTGTTTTTGCGGAACCAGCTATGCCTATCTATACCTACGAACCCCCCGTTGCTGAGCTGTTGAGCTATGGCGAGGGTGAAGGCAACACCTCAAAAGACTGGCCCAACTACGTGCAAGAACTGGGGCTAACCGCCGATCATATCCCCGCCCTGATTCAGATGATCCAGGATGAGCAGCTGTGGGAGCTGTTCATGGGCAACTTCGATAAAGAAGACGATTTCACAGACGCAGGGATAGATCCTGAGGAAGCGCTTTGGGCTCCTATCCACGCCTGGAGATCGCTGGGGCAACTGCAAGCCATTGAGGCCATTCAACCCCTCGTCCAGATGTTGCAGCAGCATGACCTGGACTGGTGCTGGGAAGAGCTGCCCCAGGTCTTTGGCCTGATGGGGGCTGGAGCGATCGCCCCCCTAGAGGAACTGCTCTCAAGCAAAATTGACTACAACAACAAAATAACGTTGGTGGAGGGTCTTGGCGCCATTGCCAAGATCTTTCCTGACCTGCGCGATCGCGCTGTAGAGGCCCTCATCCGCCAGCTTAGCCAGTTCAAAAACCACCACCGCTCCGTCAATGGCTCCATCATTGCACAGCTGCTCGATTTCAAGGCGACTGAAGCGGTGTCGGTGATGGAAGTCGCCTACGGAGCGAAAAAAGTCGATGAAATGTTTGTGGGCTCTTGGGCCAGGGTACAGATCGACCTGGGGCTCAAACAGGAGTCAGACTTTACTCCCGAAGAGCTGGCAATTCGTTACACACCCATGCAGGAGCAGATGATGGCCAATATCAGGGCTTCTCTAGATCGCCCTAAGCCCAACCGATTGTCTAACAGGCAAGGCCGTCAAGACTTCGAGAAACCGCCAGAATTTAAGGATATTGTGGCTCAAGCAGGCACCAAAAAGCCGGCTGACAAAGCTGGCTTTGGCGGCGGGCTATCATTCGCCCCCAAAAAGAGCAAGAAAAAGAAGAAGTAGCGTCTTTGTCCTCAGAGCAATGCAGCGAAAATGCTGACGACATCCATAGCAGCTGAGTTTTGCCGCGCATGCCCACCACCTAAAGGAGTCTTCTCAATCCTCATGTAGCCGTTGTCGAAGTAGCCTCGGCCCTCGTCGTAGGGAGCAGTGTCTTTGGCAAAAAACTTTAAGATAAGTAAAGACTCTACCTGTCGCTGGGAGCTTAATCCTTTCGTGCAACTTGCTCATTGTCCAACCGATGGTTGGGCTGAAAATTCTTCGCCAGGCTCCATCGTGCTAGATGCCCGCGATCTCTCCAAGGTGTATGGGCGGGGCAAACAGCGGTTTGAAGCGGTGAAACAGGTTTCCTTAACCCTGCACCAGGGAGAGGTGCTGGCCTTTTTGGGACCCAACGGTGCCGGCAAGACCACCACCATCAAGATGATTGCGGGCCTGGTGCGTCCCACGCAGGGGCGGGTTGCCGTGGTGGGAGAAGACCCCCACCGCCAGCCTCGGGCACTGCGCCACATTGGTGCCGTGCTGGAGGGCAACCGCAATTTGTACTGGCGCTTAACGCCGGAAGAAAATCTGGAATATTTCGGCGTTCTCCGGCAGGTGCCCCGCAAGGTGGCCCATCGCCGGGGGCTAGAACTGCTGGCCCGGTTTGGGCTGGAGGAAAAACGCCATACCCCGGTGCAAAAGCTCTCGCGCGGGATGCAGCAAAAGGTGGCGATCGCCGTTGCCCTGATCCACAATCCCAAGCTGCTGCTGCTGGATGAACCCACCCTGGGGCTGGACGTGGAGGCCAGCGAAATGGTCAAAGCCCTGGTGCGTCAGATTGCCCAGGAGGGCCGAGCCGTTCTGTTGACCACTCACCAACTCGATGTGGCCGAAGAACTCTCTGACCGAGTGGCCATCATTCGCCGGGGACGCATCATTGCCGAGCAGTCTACCGAATCATTACTGAAGGAATTTTCTAGCTCCACCTATCACCTGGAGGTGGAAGGCGATCTGTCGCCCCAACAGATCCACACCGTGACTCAGCTGGGGGCAACGGTGCAGGGAACGCAGATTACCTACGCTGGCACCCCAGAAAATCTCTATGGGCTGCTGGGGGCGCTGAGCCCTGTGCCGCTAGTTTCGGTGCAGCGCGATCGCGCCGACCTCACCCAGGTATTTCTCAAACTGGTCAAAGACCAACCGGATACTTCTCTATGATCGATCTACTGCACGCCGAACTCAAGCGCACCTGGATTCAGTTCATCCGCTACCCCACAGAGGTGATCTCTGGGATCGTCATCATCCTGGCCGTCTTCTATGGTCTGTTTACCAGTGCCCAGTACATCGCCGGACCAGGGTTTGCCTTTGGCGATCGCCTCGATTCCGTGGTCCTCGGCTATGCCATGTGGACCCTGATTATTTCTGTCAACAATGACATTGCTATTAATCTACAGATCGAAGCCGAAACCGGCACTCTGGAGCAGGTTTTTCTCTCCCCCTACGGGGCACCGCGAGTATTTTTGGCCAGAGCCTTTGCCAGCCTGGCCCTGCGGTTGCTCATCCTGATTGTCGTGTTGCTGCTCCTGATGGGGCTCTCTGGCAGTCGCTTGGCATTTCCCCCAATCCTGCTGCTGCCGCTGGCTTCGCTGCTGATGGCCGGTTATGGTCTGGCCTTTTTGCTGGGGGCGGGGGCGCTGGTGTTTAAACGGGTGCAGCAAATTTTGGGAATTTTTCAGTTCCTGCTGCTGTTTCTGCTGGCGGCCCCCCTGGAGGAATCTATGGGCCTGATACAGTATCTGCGTTTCCTGTTGCCCATGCTGCCCAGCACCGGCCTGCTGCGCGATCTGATGGCCCGAAGCCTGGGTCTGGACTGGTTTACCTACGGTCTGGCCTTGCTAAACGGGATCGTCTATTTTGCCCTGGGGCTATTCGTTTTCCGCTGGGCCGAAGCCACCGCTAAGCAGCGGGGTTCGCTGAGCGGGTATTAGGACCCCATCCGTATTCTAAAACCCCGATTCATTCCCTGTACCCCGTAGGGGCATTGCATGCAATGCCCCTACAAAGCGGTTAAGGAGTGACCTGGCGAATGGGGCCGTTATAAAGGATTTGGAAAGTCCGGTCAGAGTTTATCAGCACCTCTGTTTCAAAGGAGAAGGTGGGGTTGCCGTTGATATCTCTATCTTCGGGGCGAAAGCCCTTGAAGGTAAACCGTAGGGAACCATCCTCGTTGACCACCATGGGGGCATTTGCCGTGGGGCCATGCATAGCGGGCTCAGCCATGTAGTACCCCAACCCCCCATTGGCAGTCTCGGCGGCAGCGCGGGCTATGTTTCTGCCTCGCGTTAGGAAGAGTCGGTCTACTTCGCTCTGGGGCTGGGAACTGGTGGGGGCAACGGGGGATTGGGCAGGGGTGCTGGTGTGGGAGATGCCCACCACACTCAGGGTGAGGGCTAAAACTAACCAATATCGCATCGCAGAATCTACTCAAGGAAAGGACGACAGCTCATACGGTTTCCCTAAATTACGACTACATCCCTGGAGCAGGGGCTGAGGTAGGCGACCTCTAGAGAACCCGGTAGAACAGCAGGCAAAACTGCCGCAGCACCCCAACCAACTATAGCGATTCTGGGCGGAGAGCAGGACAGGTGGCGCGAACAACCCTTGGCCCACGGAAATACGTTATTCCCTTGGCATGTATTTCACCAAAGCTTTCATCACCTCGTGGGGTTGAAATTGCAGAGGGCGATCGCTGTTGGGAGCGCTGAGAAAGTCTGTCCACTCAAAGATTTCGGCAAAGCCGAGCTGGTGGAGGGCAACGACAATGGAACTCACAGAGCGTTTGCTGCCGATGACGAGAATTTTGACGGGTTCGCGATCAGGGTGGGAGTAGCTGTGGAGCTTGAGGGTGAGTTCGAGGTGAACTGGCTCAGCAGATTCAGGGTTGAGGATGCGAGCACTGTAGCGAGCGGTGGGGTTGGATGACATAGAAGACTCCATCAGTAGCGTCAAATTGGATGCCAAGATTATAGCGTCAGTTCTGACTGCGTCAACCCTTTAGATGCTAGAGAGAACAGCATCCTCTGGAAAGATGGGGGCATGGGAAAAGCAGGAGCCGCTCTCAAGCAAGTGCTTGAGACTTACAACATCAGCCAGTACAGCCTTGCCGCCGTGCTGGATGTTGAACGCAACAATGTCTATCGATGGGCGAATGAGAAGCGCGATCCATCGGCTGAAACGGTGGTTGAGCTTGTTAGGGCACTAAAATCCATGAATCCCGAAGCGGCTGAGCTTTTTGTCAAGCTTTATCTAGTCAATGAAATTTGACTATTGGATAAATAGGGTAGGCCTCCTAGCCCTGCTACTTTTGCAGACGTTTCACCTGACCTAAATTTGCTGCGCTCCAACCCAAACTACATTCACTGACAAAGACTATTCTTAATTGAATAAACAAATCAAACAAGAATAATCATGATCGAAAATATAAATAACTCAACGCCTGGCTCGGCACCACCCAAAATATCGTTTTCACGTTCCTTGTCAATCACTACTAGTTCTAATCTATGATTATATGGAAAAATAACTTTTGTTTTTTTTACCGAAGACTTTCTAGTTAATGGGTTTCCAGGAGGTAGGTAGCTGATGCGGAAAAAATTTCTTCCTATATGAAGAGTGCAGGAAATAAAATCCATTGCAAATTTCTTCGCATCTTCCAAGGCGATCATTTTAGGCTTTAAAACAATGAAATCGCTATTACCCAGCACTATCGTAGAACCGATACCATCATTAATGGCTTGAGAGGTCTCGATAATTAACCCCTCGGGTAGCTTTCCTAACATCAGATCTCTAAACATAAACATAGAGACTCTTTGAGAAGGAAACTTGTATAGGACAAGCAGCCAAATTTTAAAAAGCCATAGAGACAAAAGGTAGGATTGATGAGAGTCGAAGGTCATTTCATCAGCTATAACTAATTGTTCGTTATGAACCAAGATATTTTTAGCTTCTTCTTCTAGTTGGGACATCCATCCGTTGTTACATGCTTGACAAACTTCTTGGACGGTAAATCCATGAGCAGTAGACTTTTCTGTGCTATCAAGCTTGTTATCATAAAAGCTGCTCTCGGCACATTCAGAAACATTATTTGAACCGCTAGGGGTATCTAGAAAAGCTGAGGAATGGAAAGTAATGTTTTTAACATATTTTCTTAACCATTTAGGGAAAACATGCTCAGAAGACATTTCATCAACTGCGCCACAAAACAAACAGCCTTGATTTTTTTGAACAGGCACTAAGGCTACTTTTTCATCTTCCCGAAGTTCTTTTATTAACTTGATAGAATATTCAAAAGCACCTTTATATCTCTTTGGGAGGCTGATATCTAAGGTTTCCTCATTCGGTATTTCCACGGCATCTGAAAAACAAGAATTATTTCTTCCTGACTTCAGAATTTTTATTTGAGTACCTCCTAACGGATTCAATAATTTCGTGACTTCGTCTAAGGACGAATGCCATTCTTTTGGCACTTTCATTTGGGTCATCGGGATGTCGTAAAGCCAGCCGTTGTACCTGAACTCATTTATGGAGAAGCAATAGTAAATATAGAAGAGAGAAGAACCAGTGCTATTATTGCCGTCATTACAACCATTGTCGTGATGTTCCTGTTTCTCATAAAAGAAAAAGGTTTTGCAAGGAATATCTATTGATTCAAGATTTTCAACAACATCATTCGGATCATATATTTCTTCTACTTGAGCGACAAATTCTGCCTTAAAAGAGAAGTACCCCGTGAAGCTTTTAGAAACTCTTATTTTGCAGCCAAATTCTTTACAGAAATTCTCTAGAATATTTATTGGAGAGTTACTTCTGTGCAAAATGAAGTCGGGAACCCAGTAGGAAAAGGCAAATTGTTCTAGTTGGCCGACTGAACGAATACAAAGAAGAAGGTGTTTTCTATTTTGATCTTTATTTATTTCTTTTATAAAAATTTTCGCTCCTGCTTCTAAGTCCTGTTGCCTATCAAATGCATAGTATGCTGCAAAGACGTCCTTTTCTTCTATGCCAAATTCGTTCTTGAACAAAATAAACATATCGCCGAATACAAATTCTTTCACGAGACTTTTCCTTCAACGAATCGTGTATTTTGCCATTCATGCCAGCCCTAAAGCTGCATACGTCTTGCACTCGAACAGCCTTTTTAGGATATTTCAAGATTTATTTTCGGCAGTGTAATGACTACCCCTTTTCACCAATCAGCGCCCCTTA
Organism: Nodosilinea sp. WJT8-NPBG4; assembly: GCA_019359285.1. Lineage (GTDB taxonomy): Bacteria > Cyanobacteriota > Cyanobacteriia > Phormidesmidales > Phormidesmidaceae > Nodosilinea. Next base: position 41,583 of record JAHHHQ010000059.1, on the reverse strand, counting down.
ACTTAAATTGTCAATTATTTGATGAAACTTAGATGATTTCTGTATAAAAAACAATTTCAGGATAAACAAGTCTTTTTCAAGGGTAGGACTTTTCTAATCCTCACATTTTTCTGTGCCAACTCAAGTCCTTCAAGTTTGGTATAAACTTTTCCCGCTTTGGCACCCGACCTGCTGCCCTAAACCCCATAAATCCTCGACTTCTTACCGCAGACTCTTTCATAAATCTATCTCGCGGAATAAAGATTCGGTAGTCATCATCTACTCCAAACCAGCCATGGCCGACGGCTCAGTGGTGGTTTTTGCAGAGGATTAGACCTTGACAAAGAGATCGCGTAGAACTCTGAGAAGGATTGGATGTGTGCACCTTCTACCATGTTCACACCACCAGCAGCACTTTGCAAAACGCGCAGCGCTGGTCATACAGCTTCACCACGTTCTGCCGAAACGCCGGATTGCGAGCAAAAATTTTATTCAGGAGTCGGAATAAAAACAGGGTTGGCGGGATTCGAACCCACGACCTGCCGCTTAGGAGGCGGCCGCTCTATCCTGCTGAGCTACAACCCCAGGTCTTTGGCCATTCTACACTCTGGCCTGGAGGTGGGGCTAAGCCCGAGTAAAGATCGCGCGGTGAACAGGCAAGCCCTGCTCTAGGGTGACGCGCTCGCGATCGGTTCGGGCAGGGAAAGGGCTTTGGGGCAGCCAGTCTTGGCCCTGGCGGAGAAAGTGGGGGTTCTCGGCAATGCGATCGCACATATCCACCGCCACCTCTTCCACATCCGACTGCACCACTAATCGCCCGCCCGACGGCAAAAATTCCGCTATGGTGCTCACCAGCTCGGGTTGCAGCACCCGCCGCTTTTGGTGCCGCTTCTTAAACCACGGGTCGGGGAACTGGATGGACACCTGCTGCAAAGGGTTGCGATCGCCCCAGCTTTCTAGCAGACCCCGCAGGGAAATGTTGACGTTGCAGTACATAAAATGCAGATTGGTCAGCCCCGCCTCTTGCTGCCGCTTTTGGGCCGATTCGACCACGGGCTTGCGAATTTCGAGGCCCAAAAAATTCCACTCGGGCTGAAGCTGGGCCATTTGCAGCAAAAACACGCCCTTGGCGCAGCCAATGTCGATATGCAGCGGTTGCTGAGCGTTAGCAAACACAGTCTCCCAGGCAGGAACTTCCACCGGGGCCTGATATTTTCCGCTCAGGGGGTTAACGTGCTGACGCACCCGAACAACAGCCACGGCATTGACCTCTCGCAAATCACAGCCTTCTATCATGCCACTTTGGTCTGACAAATAGACAGAGTTGAGCGGCGGGAAGGCCCAACCAGAAAGCAGTTAATTCTCGGGATGGTGAGTCGACTTACCTACCGAATCTAGCGGCAAGGGGCTAGGCTGGTAAGGAATTCTGATCAGTAAGTTTGTTGAGCCCCATGGGACAGCGTTTTCGCTTCGCGATCGTCAGCGACCCTCACATCGCCCGACCCGAGACAATTTACAATGGCCCCCACCGTTTCCATTTAGTCGAGGTCAGCATTCCGGGCATTGAGCAAATCTTTGACCACCTCGAAACGCTGGATTTAGATTTTTTGCTGCTGCCGGGCGACCTCACCCAGCACGGTGAATGGGTAAACCACCAGTGGATGATCGATCGCCTCAAGCAGCTGCCCTTTCCGGCCTACGTGGTGCCGGGGAACCATGATGTAATTGCCCGCGATGCCAGCGATCGCGCCATCGGTCTCCACGACTTCCCCCGGCTGTACCAAGACTTTGGCTACACCGACGGCAAAACCCTGCACTACCAGCACGAAATTCTCCCCGGCGTGCGGCTGGTGACGCTCAACTCCAACGCCTTTGAGCCGAACGGCGAGCAGATTCGGGTGGGCTATGTCGATCAGGCGCAGCTCGACTGGCTAGAAGCGACCCTAGCGGAATACGCCGACGACTTAATCCTGGTCATGCTGCACCACAACGTGTTGGAGCACTTACCGGGGCAGTCCAACAGTCCGTTGGGCCAGCGCTATATGGTAAGCAATGCCGAGGCGATCATCCAGCGACTAGAGGCGGCGAAGGTGCGGCTGATGTTCACCGGTCACCTGCACGTGCAGGATATAGCTCGCCGGGGCGACCTGTGCGAGGTGCTGACCGGGTCGCTGGTCAGCTACCCCCATCCCTACCGGATTGTGGAAATTGAGCACGGCGATGGAGAGCTGCGCATGGATGTGCGATCGCGCCGCCTCACCGCCGTTGAGCCCTGGGACGACTTGCAGGCCATGTCGCACCAGTGGATGTGCGATCGCGCTGGGTGGTTTATGACCAAATTCCTCGTCAGCCCACCAGTGGGGCTAGAGCAGGCCCAAGCTGAGGCGATCGCCCCCAAGCTGCGACATTTTTGGGCAGCGGTGGCCGACGGCGATACCCAGCTCGACTTTTCGCACCTGCCGCCCGACGTGCAGCGGCGGCTGGCCCACTTTAACTCAGTCGATAGCGACGGCAACCCCCAGGCGATCGACAACACCGCTACCCTGGTCTGGCCTAGGAAACTACCTTAAGACCTTATCCAGTGGTTTTCTCTAAGACAAAACCGCTTCTGCTCATGAATACCAACTAATCAAATCCGGCTGCCGCGTTGCACATTGAGACGGGGCAGATCCACGGCGCTGGTATAGCTGTGAATGTCTCGGTTTACCTGATTTGGGAACCGAAAGCCTAGTTGATAGCCAGAATTGAGCGCCTCTTTGTGCACAGTATCGTTGTAGAACCCGTAGGGATAAATAATGGCGCTGATTTTGACCCTAAAGGTTTTTTCCATCACAGCTTTACTGTCCTTGAGCTGAAAGGCAATTTCTCCCTGGTTTAAAAGGGCAAACACATCGGGATTGCAGTTGGCCTCTGGCCCTGGCGGCGAAGCTAGAAAAGCACTTTCATCGTCAGTAGGCAACGTCAGGGCACAGTGGCCGCTGCTATGGGAAGCTAGCTCGTGCCCCATCGCCAGTATTTCAGCAATCTGAGCTTGAGTTAACGAGTCACCCCCAGCGACAATGTGGTTACTCACAATCCCCAGCAGCACCGAATAGCCATAGCCTTGTAATAATTTCGCCGCCTCAAATTGTCCTACATAGCCATCATCAAAGGTAAACATAATCCACTTACCTTTAACTGGCTCTTTACCATATAAAAAACCTAAGAGCTTGTGGCTAGTTAGATTTTGATACCCTAAATCTTTTGCCCGCTTTATGTAAGCATCAAACTCGGGATAAGTCATGCCGTTTAGCTTGGCATTGGGACCAAAATCGTGAAACCCCAAAATCAAAATATGGTCAGGGGTCGAGGTTTGATTAAAGATCAGGGTTGTTACTAGACTGGGCGCCGGTTTTGAGGGGGGTAACCGGATTGGACCTGAGGCTATTTGTAAAACTGCGGCTGAGGCCAGGGCTTTTTGACAAGGTCTTGATAGCAGGGCAGATTCTACTGCCATTAAGTTTTTAGCTGCGGAAGGAATTAGCGATTCAGAAACACTGATTGCTGTGCCCAGGCTCAACCCCAAGAATAAGGCAATAGAAAAATGCTGAAGTTTCATGACAGCTACTTTAAATTACTTCAGCCACCTTAAAAGAGCGACGAAACAATGCTTCACTTAGCACAGCACAGCGCTTATCTAGAGGCTAAAAACTGCTCAATTTATAGATTATTTTTCTAGCAGCCGCTAAAAACGTCATTATTTTTTGAGGGTTGGACCCCTTTTGAGAATCCCTAGGGAGGCCATCTAATTTTGACGGTAAGCCTTAACTAGGCAAGCACCGAGTCTAAACAGCCCCTAAAATGGAGAACTGTTCGCTTAGCGTTATCGTTAGAGAAAAGGCCCATGGCCGCTGTCGCACAGCCCACCTCCAACAGTTTTAAGAAGCTCCAAGGATTTTTGCGATCGCGCGTTGGCCAGGCGATCGCCGACTACGGCATGATTGGCGAGGGCGATCGCGTCATGGTCTGCGTTTCGGGCGGCAAAGATTCCCACACGCTGCTCGATATTCTGCGTCACCTGCAGCGCAGCGCCCCGGTTCACTTCGACCTTCTAGCGGTGAATCTCGATCAAAAGCAGCCCGGCTTTCCTGCCGACGTGCTGCCGGAATATTTTGAGGCGATCGGCGTGCCCTACCGCATTGTCGAGCAAGACACCTACAGCACTGTCAAGCGCGTGATCCCGGAAGGTAAGACCATGTGCAGCCTGTGCTCGCGCCTGCGCCGGGGCATTCTTTACCGGGTCGCCGCCGAAGAAGGAGCGACCAAAATTGCCCTCGGCCACCACCGCAACGACATGATCGAGACCCTGTTTCTCAACATGTTCCACGGCGGCAGGCTCAAGGCCATGCCCCCCAAGCTGCTCACCGACGATCGCCGCCACATTGTCATTCGCCCCCTGGCCTACTGCCCCGAGACCGACATTGCCCGCTACGCCCGCTACCGCGAGTTCCCTATCATTCCCTGCACGCTGTGTGGGTCGCAGGCTAATCTACAACGCGCCCAACTAAAGGAAATGCTGCAAACTTGGGAAAAACAGTGGCCGGGCCGCACCGAGACCCTGTTTCGTAGCCTGCAAAACATCGACCCCTCCCAGCTCGCCGACCCGGCCCTGTTTGACTTCGCTGGGCTAGAGTCAGCACAGATTGTTCCGACCGACGATGAAGACGGGGATGCGATTGGCACTGATTTAGAGGCCGAGTTTGACCCAGCCATGGCGCTCTTCGCCGATGGACTGCCGCTACCCATTGGCACTGGGACGGGAGAACGCTGAGACTTTTAGCCTACTTGGGCAGATACTTGCGATCGAGCGCCTGCTCCTGGGTGAACGGACTCTCGATGGGGAAATTCTCCAGGCCAACCCCGGTTTCTGTGGCGGTTAAGTCGCGGGCTTCCTGATAGCAGTCGGCCCAGATCTGCTCAAGATAGGGTCTTAGGCTAGGGCTGACGTCCAGTGCTTCCTGTAGCCGGCGACGGTGCTCTTTGAGGGTAAACCGCCAGCTGTTAGAACGCTGTCCAGGCTGGTAGGTGTACTTGAGCAAATGCATCAGCACCACAATTAGGTTGCTGGTCAAGGCCTGTTTTTCGCTACGCCCCATGTCGTTTAGTTCTTCGAGTAAGTTGGCAATATCTATTTCCGCAAGTCGACCTGCTTTAATCAGCTGGGTCGTAGTGTCAAGCCATAGAGCGTAGTCTTGCTTATAGAGATTGGCTAGCGAACCAGCCAGGGCAGCAGTTTGAGGCGACATGACGACAGCTGTAAATAAACCTGCACTGCCATTGTAAGAGAACAATGCAGAGGTCAGCAGAATAGCGCGCGGCGATCTCTAGGCGCTAAAATATTTAGCCGCCGGGTGGTAAGCCACGATCGCCGTCGTCGACTGTTCGGGATGCAGCTGCTCGCTTTCGTCGATGGTCAGGCCAATCTGCTCAGCCTTGAGCAACTCCAGCTGCACCGGCTGGTCGGCCATGTTAGGACAGGCCGGGTAGCCAAAGCTATAGCGCGACCCCTGGTAGCGCTGCTGAAGCACTTCTCGCAGGGTAGCAGGCTCCAGTTCGCCAAAGCCCAGTTCTTGACGGATGCGGGCGTGGCACCACTCCGCTAGAGCCTCGGCTATCTGCACCGACAGCCCGTAGTAGTAGAGGTAATCAGTGTATCGGTCGTCCTTAAAGAGGCTCTGGGCGAACGCCGTAGCCACTTCGCCCACCGTTACCGCCTGCATGGGAAAGACGTCAAACTCACCCGGTTTCGCCAGCTCTTTCGGCAAAAAGAAGTCAGCAATGCACAGCCGCCGCAGGGATTTTTGGCGGGGGAAGGTGAACATTGCCACAGGCTCCGGGTGGATGGGTGGGTGGGTGGGTGACTCCATCACCTTGGGATCGTAGATGTGCAGGGAATTTCCCTCGGCTAGGCAGGGGAAGTAGCCGTAGACAATGGCCGGATGCAACAGGTTTTCTGCCAGAATACGCGCTTTCCAGGTATCGAGAATGGGGTAGACAGTCTCTTGCAGGAAGGCGTCATACGCTTCGCGCGATTGCTCCTGGGATTTGCGAAATTGCCACTGGCCCACAAACAACGCCTGGCGATCCAGATAGCCAAACACCTCTTCCAGGGAGATGTCGGCTGGCGTGAGCACCCGAGTACCCCAAAAGGGCGGGGTGGGGCGGACGATCGCAGGGTCTACGGCGTCGGAACGAGTGGTGTCGGGAGCCAGTGAGATTTCAGGTTTAAGGTTTAAGGTTTTAGGTGCTGCGGCAGACTCTTCCCCTTGCACCGTAGACCCTACACCTTGGCCCCCCTCAGCCATCTCATCCAAAAACCCGCTCACATCATCCCAGTTACCCGCCGCCTTGGCGGGCATGAGCTTGTCCATAAAGTGCAGGTCAGAGAAGGCGTCTTTGCCGTAGACGACCCTGCCTTTGTAGGTGTTCTGGCAGTCTTCGTGGACAAATTTGGGCGTCAGCGCTGCGCCGCCGAGAATGACAGGGACGGTGATGCCTTCCTGATTGAAGGTCTCCAGGTTGTCTTTCATAAAGGCGGTCGATTTGACCAGCAGGCCGCTCATGGCGATGCAGTCGGCGTGGTGCTCGCGGTAGGCCTGAATTATCGCCTCCACGGACTGCTTGATGCCGAGGTTGACCACCTTGTAGCCGTTGTTCGACAGGATGATATCCACCAGGTTTTTGCCGATGTCGTGCACGTCGCCCTTGACCGTGGCGATGATGAAGGTGCCCTTGCCCGAGCCGTCGCTGTCGGCTTTTTCCATGTAGGGTTCGAGGTAGGCGACGGCGGCTTTCATGGTTTGGGCCGATTGCAGCACAAAGGGCAGCTGCATTTGTCCAGAGCCAAACAGTTCGCCGACTACCTTCATGCCGTCGAGCAAAAAGGTGTTGATGATCTCCAGCGGCGGGTAGGTTTCTAGCGCCTTGGCCAAGGCATCGTCGAGGCCGATGCGCTCGCCGTCGATGATGTGCTGCTTGAGCTGCTCGTCAATGGGCAGATCTTTGGCGATCGCCTCCTTTTTCTTCAGGCTCTTGCCCTCAAACAGGGTAGTGAGCTTGGTCAGCGGGTCGTAGGAAACGATGTCGCCGTCAAACTCGCGGCGATCGTAGATCAGATCGCGGCAGACTTTTTGGTGGTCGGGATCGATTTTGGCCAAAGGCAAAATCTTGGCGGCGCTGACGATCGCCCCATCCAGCCCCATCTGCATGGCCTCGTGGAGAAACACCGAGTTGAGGGTGACGCGGGCCACGGGGCTAAGGCCAAAGGAGACGTTCGACACCCCCAGCATGATGTGGCTACCAGGCAGGTTTTCACGAATCAGCCGAATTGATTCGAGAGTTTCGCGCCCGTTGACCCGGTCTTCTTCAATACCAGTCGAGATCGGCAGAGCCAGGGTGTCGAAGAAAATCTCGTGGGCGGGAAGGCCGTACTCCAGAGCGTCGCGGTAGGCCCGCTGGGCAATTTGGAACTTCTTCTCGGCGCTACGAGCCATGCCGTCTTCGTCGATGGTGCCCACGACGATACCGGCGCCATATTTCTTCGCCAGCTCCAGCACTTTAAAGAAGCGCTCGTCGCCATCTTCGTAGTTGGTGGAGTTGAGAATGCACTTGCCCCCAGCTACCTTTAGGCCCGCCTCCATCTTTTGCCACTCGGTGGAGTCGAGCATCAGCGGCAGGGTGACGTTGGTGACCAGCCGCGACACCAGCTCGTGCATGTCGCGCTCACCGTCGCGGCCCACATAGTCTACGTTCACGTCAAGGACGTGGGCACCCTCTTTAACCTGCGATCGCGCCAGGGCCACCAGTCCATCCCAATCCTCCGCATTCAGCATCTCGCGGCATTTTTTAGACCCGCTGGCGTTGAGCCGTTCACCCACGATCAAAAACGAGTTGTCTTGGTCGTAGGGCTGGGGGCTGTAGATCGAGGCCGCCGAGGGGGTGTAGTTGAGGGCGGGGCGGGGGGAAGGGTAGATGGGTGGGAGGGTGGATGAGTGGGAGGGTGAGGCGGCAGGATCGGCGCCGTTATCCATCGACCCATCCACCCATCCACCCCTTACAGGTCTTTCCTTGGGCCGTAAATCCTTCGCCAGCTCCGCCAGTTGGGCAATGTGCTCGGGCCGGGTGCCGCAGCAGCCGCCGATCACCTGCACGCCGAGGTCTTCGATGAAGTGCATGAGCGACATGCGCAATTCCATCGGGGTGAGGCGGTAGACAGCGTTGCCGCCCACATTCTCGGGTAGGCCCGCGTTGGGGATGCAGGAGATCACGAAGGGCGACTGCTCGGCCAGGTGGCGCACGTGATCTTTCATCAGGTCGGGGCCGGTGGCGCAGTTGAGGCCCAGAATGTCGATGGGGTAGGGTTCGAGGATTGCCAGGGCGGCCGCCATTTCGGTGCCGACGAGCATGGTGCCCTGCTGCTCCATGGTGACGGAGACCATTAGGGGCAGGCGGGTGCCAGTGGCGACAAAGGCTTCTTCAATGCCGTTGAGGGCGGCTTTGATTTGCAGCACGTCCTGGCAGGTTTCAACCAGCATCAGGTCTACACCGCCGTCGATTAGTCCCTTCGCCTGATCGACGTAGGAATCTTTAAGAGTGTCGAAGTCGATATGGCCGAGGGTGGGTAGCTTTGTGCCTGGCCCCATGGAGCCAGCGACGAAGCGGGGTTTTTCTGGAGTGGAATATTCATCGGCCACTTTGCGGGCCAGGACAGCGGCGGTTTTGTTGAGTTCGTAGGCGCGATCGGCCAGGTCATACTCGGCCAGCACGATCGCAGTGCCGCCAAAGGTGTCGGTTTCAATCACGTCGGCCCCAGCTTCGAGGAACCCACGGTGGACGATCTCCACAGCCTTGGGGTTGGTGAACACCAGGTATTCATTGCAGCCTTCATACTCGGGGCCGCCGAAGTCTTCCGCCGTCAGGTTTTGCACCTGGAGGTTGGTACCCATCGCGCCATCGAAGACCATGACGGGGCGATCGGAACTGTGGAGGCGATCGAGAAAGGCGCTAGACATGGGGCGTTAGAAGGGATTGCGACAGAGATCACCTATTATCAACCATTGCCCCCCAAGAACGCATCTGAAACTAGTTTGCTGAGACTACAGAGCAAAGGGCCAGGCCCGTTTTCCTATGCGTTCCAAGTCGGTAAGTGCCCTTAAATTACGGATTGACTGCGCGGATTCCCTAGCGCGGATCGACGGAGGGAGCGCGATCGACCAGGCGAATCTGGTTTTGCCGCTCGACCACCGTGACCAGGGGCAGCGGTTTACGGGCTGGCCCTCGCAGCACCCGTCCCTCAGCATCAAATTTAGAGCCGTGGCAGGGGCAGGCAAAGCGGTTTTGGTCGGCCTGCCAGATCACAGCGCAACCCCGGTGAGGGCAGATGGGACTCAGTCCGTAGGGAGCGATCGCCGGCCCCTCCTGAATGACCAGATAGGTGACGCTGGGCAATCCCTGCGCTGGCTGGGGAATTCCCGGCGTAGTGGTGGGCAAGAAGGAATCGACGGCGATCGCCTCACCCGCTGCATCCAGCGCCTGCACCCCCGGCAAATAGTCGAGGCAGCGAGAATTTTGCGGAAACGTTGAGCACAGTTCTTCAAGGTCTTGGCCCGCCGCTGGTTGGGGCCGGGAGAAAACCATGGCGATTGCCCCTAGACTGCCCCCGGCCATGTACCTGAGCAGACTCCGCCGGCTAGGGTACCTAGGCTGGGACTGAGAATTTGAGGAATGGGCCATATTGTCTAAATCGCCTGTTGAATAGCTGTAAAAATTCTGAGAGCCAATCTATTCACTAGAGTCAGGCTAACGAACAATCCTTTTCTCAGCAAAGGACGGGCAAGCCTGTGCGCGGCCAAAAAACAGCCAGAAGAGTCAGATTAATGTTGTCTGAGCACAGCCGGCCAAATAATTCGGGTTGCACCCCCAGCCGAGAGTTTCTTACTATATGCTTTGTCTGTAGTTACCTGGCATGATTTATCACCACAATGGGCAGACTCTCCACCCACGTTCTTGACACAGCCTTGGGTAAGCCCGCTGCCTCTCTGCGGCTCACAGTCTGGGCCCTTAGCAATGAAGCCGACATTAAAACAGCGCTAAAAACCGTTGAGACCAACAGCGATGGTCGCACCGATGAGCCCCTGCTAGAGGGCGACGAGCTGCACAAAGGCACCTACGAAATCACCTTTGATGTGGCGGCCTATTTTGCCACAACGGGTGCGGCGCTTTCTGAGCCCCCGTTTTTAGACCAAATACCTGTGCGGTTTACGATCGCTGACCCCAGCAGCAATTTTCACGTGCCGCTGCTGGTGTCGCCCTGGTCCTACAGCACCTACCGGGGCAGCTAGGTCTGGAGCGGAGTAGCGGTGAGGGTAGAGGCTACAACAATGCGATCGCGGCCTTCGGCTTTGGCTTGGTAGAGGGCCGCATCGGCAGCCCGCAGCAGATCTTCAGTCTGTAATTGCTGATCGGGCACAGCCGCAGCTACGCCAAAACTCAGGCTGACGTAGGGGCTGACCGGCGATTTTGGGTGGGCGATGGCGCGGGCTTGCAGGGTGCTGCGCAGGCGGTTCAACAGGTGCAGCGCTCCCTCCAGATCGGTTTTCGGCAAAATCAGGGCAAACTCTTCACCACCATAGCGGGCAGCCAGATCGGCCGGTCGCCGAATTACGGCGTCGAGCACGCCGGCGATCGCCCGTAGACACCGATCCCCTGAGATATGGCCGCAGGTGTCGTTGTAGGGCTTAAAGTAATCGACATCGCAGAGCACCACCGCCAGCGGGGTTTGCTCACGGCGGCAGAGCTTCCACTCGTAGGCCAGCTTGTCGTCAAAGGCGCGCCGGTTAGGGATGCCGGTCAGACTATCCTGAACCGCCATCTGCTGGAGGATCTGGTTGTCGGCCGCTAGCTGCTGCTCAAGCAACCGCTCCTGGGCCAGCAGAGCATTGAGCTTAAGCGCCTGCTGTCGGGCGCGCAGCAGCGACTCCACCCGCAGCAGCAGCTCGGTCTGATCGACCGGCATCGTAATCACATCATCTACCTGCTGGCGCTGGGGTGCCGTCATCAAGGGCAGATGAGGACGCTTAATCAGCAGCAAAAAGGGCAAAAACACCGGACTGGCCACCGCTCGCTGCTGGGCAATGTGCTCTCCACAACGTCCCAAAAACGCGGTATCAAAAATGCATAGGTCAAATGCTTGGCCCCACTTCAGCGCTGTCGCTGACAAGTCTTGCAAGCTATAAAACCGACTCAACAGCGCTGACAAAAGCTGGCGATTTTGCTGATGATCTACCCCCAGCAGCACGCGATATTGCCATTGATAATCGGAATCTGGGAGAGGATCAGCGAAGGGCGGTGAAACATCATGGCTCATTTTCGTGGGACTTAATGAATTCAGGAACTCCGCTCAAGATGCCCCGCAGCTGAGTCAGCGGCCGACCCACCTTGAAGCAGCACGCGATATTGCCATTGATAATCGGAATCTGGGAGAGGATCAGCGAAGGGCGGTGAAACATCATGGCTCATTTTCGTGGGACTTAATGAATTCAGGAACTCCGCTCAAGATGCCCCGCAGCTGAGTCAGCGGCCGACCCACCTTGATGCCATAGCGAGAAATTTCAAACTCCCGTAAAGTCTTCTCAAAATCGCTGAGGCGTTTCTTTAAAACGCCAATCGCTCGCCGCATTTGGCCGCGCATTTCTAGATAGCGCAGGAAAATAATGTTGTCGGCCAGGTAGGACACGCCTAGTTCTGTCGCTTTAAAGTCACCGGTAATTGACTCAACTTCGTTGGTGAGAATGGTGGTCACCCCGCGCCCTTTGAGGTACTGACAGAGGCCGTGAATATTGCGAATTAGGTCGTCTTCTTTGAAAGACAGCTTGTAGCCCAGCACGCTGTCGATCATGATCAGTTGGGTGCCCGCCTTTTCAACTTCGAGGCGCACCTGGTGGGCAAATTCGTCGGGGGAGTACAGCAGCGGGTCGACTTTAAAGATCGCCAAGGTGCCCCGATTGACCATCGCCCGTACCGGAATGTTGATGCCCTCACAGCGGTTGAGCAGGGTATCGACCGCCTCCTCAAACAGATAGACGACGGAGCGATCGCCCCGCCCCGCCGCCTCTTTAATAAATTGCAGCCCCAGGGTGGTTTTGCCCACGCCGCTAGGGCCAGAAATGATCGTCACCGTGCCAGTTTCAATGCCGCCGCTGAGCAGCTCGTCAATTTCAGGAATGCCCGCTGGACAGAGGCGCGGCGGAGCGGTGGCTACGCGATCTTCACTGGGCATCAGATGGGGAAAGACCACCAGGCCGCGATCGCAGATTCGCATTGAGTGCAGCCCCTTGCGAAACGTGCCGCCCCGCAGTTTGGACACCTGCACATGGCGACCCTCCTCCTGCATCTGCAGGGTGAGAATGCCGTCGCTGATGAACTGCAAATCCTCGTCGGGGGCCTCCTGGCTGCCCTCAGAGGTAAACAGCACCGTGGCCCCCTGGTGAAGCAAAAAGCGCAAAAACCCCACCACCTGCTGGCGAAATTGATAGGCGTCGGTCGCCAGGTAACGCAGCTGAGTCATCGAGTCGATGAATACCCGCTGGGGCTTGAGCGCGCTGACCTGCTCGACAATCCGCTCCGTCAGCGGGCCCTGCTCAACCTGGGCGGCCGCAAAAATGTCGTAACCCTGGTTTTGCACAAAAAAGTCGGCGTTGGGGCTCAAATCTAAGACATGCACCGCATCGACCGGAAAGCCCGAGGCCGCGCCGTTACGCCGCAGCTGTTCCATCGATTCTCCCAGGCTGATGAAGAGGCGCGGGGTGCCATCGTCTAGGTTGGTGGTGAGAAAGTGCCACCCCAGGGTGGTTTTGCCGCAGCCCGGCCCACCCCTAGCCAAATAGGCCTGCCCCGCTGGAAATCCCCCCTCTAAAACTTCGTCTAGCCCTTCAATTCCTGAGGAAAGTCGGTGATATTCAGACATCTTGGCCAATTTGCTCTCAAAGTTAATGCTAAAGCGCAGCAATCCTCCGCCAGCACCATCAGAGAGCCGCTCGGCTTTTTATCCTGCCACCAAACTGACTCTTTAGCATTGCTGTTAAGAAAAACCGTTAACGTTTGGGCCGCTGAATGATTTTCTCCATAACCCGCTGTTTAGTTTTGGGGTCAATGCCAATCAGCCGCACGTAGTCTTGGGCATAGTCGCCCAGGCAGCGCTCCAGGGCGGCGCTGGCGCTGGCGGCATCTTGGTTGGGCAGGGTAGGGCCGCTCTGCCAGGCGTTGGTTTGAAACCGCCGCTGATCGACATGCTCTATGGCTAGACGATAGCCATTGGAGAGGATGTTGTTGACCTGATCGCGCACCTCGGGTGGGAGGGTGGTAGACGCGGTAGCGGCTTCCCGAAGGGTAGGGTGGGAGGGTGAATGGGTGGGAGGGTGAATGGGTGGGGGAGTAGGGGAGTGGGTGGTCTCGCGGGCCGCGGGCATGGGGCACTGGGGCGAATCACCATTGCCATTGGAGCCAGTCGCGGGCGCATCGCCGGGAGACTCAGCAGCCTCGCCAGGGTTGTAGGCGCGATAAAAGCTGCCATCAGGGGCTGAGGACGCACCACCCGACTGTAAAACGCGGTTGTATTCGTTGGCGAGGCGCATGTCGTCGACCCGGCGCTGCTCACGCACTAGGCGATCGCCCACCTCGATCAGGTGCGAGATGCTAAAGTCGGGCCGGCGGAAGGTAGGCGGCGTAGTGGTGTTGACCACGCTGCGGGAGACATTCTCAAGCCCCACAGAATAGATAAAGTCGCGGATCTGCTCGTTGTAGATCTGGGCGCGCACGGCTCCAAAGAAGTCGATCGCCTGGGTGGGGAAAGTGTCTACCAGCAGCGTGACATCCTGGGACGAGAGGTTGTCGGGCTCAAAGATGCCGCCGACAATGCCGATGCGATCGCTGCGATCGGGCTGCCAATAGAACTTGTCCATACGGCCGTCGCGAATCAGCGGCGCGTAGAGGGTCGAGAGGTCGTTGCCGGTCATAATAATCGGCACCCGCTGAATTTCATTCTCGTCGTAGCTGCCGGGGAGCTGAACATTGGTGGGGTTGTCGGCAATGTTCATCAGGGTGTTGTTCACCAGCTGAGTGTTGACGGTGTACTGGGTGAGGGCGTCGAAGCGGCCCGCCCCAGCGTCGATGTCGTTGATCATCAGCACCGCCATTTTGCCCCGCACCCGCACCAGTTCGGCGGCCTCGCGGTAGCGCAGACGAATCAGCCGAGCCGGGTCGCCTGCGTCAGGGCTCTCTAGCTCGCCACCAGAGATGTGCACCACTTCAATGCCCATGCGCTCATACACCAGCTCGCACTGGAAGGTTTTGCCCTCCCCCTTGCGGCCGTGCACCCCCAGCAGCAGGGGAATTTTGACCTGGGGCAGCTTGAGGTAGTTTTTGGTGATGTGCACCGCCAGCTTTTCGAGAAAGCGGGGGGAGAGATAGTAGGACATGGGGATTAAACGCGGTGAGGTAGCAGGGACAAGTGGCTGACAACGGGCAGGAGCGATCGCCCTCTAGGGCCGGTCTTTGACATCGCTCTACACCTCGCGGCAAATTCAGAAGTATCCGTGTTTACATTATCCCGTAGCCTGGTGCAACGAATGGTTCAAAAGACTGAAGGCTGCAATAAGCGATCGCTATAGATTAGCTTGTCAAGCCAAACCCCTCAGTTCCCATTTGGGAACTGAGGGGTTTGTTAACCGCACTAGGTGACTAGACAGCGCCTATTATCGGGCCGACAGCACCAGGGGTTGGTTGAGGGTCAGGGTGAGATCCTGGCTGGGGTTGATAGCAATCACCTCGACCCGGTCACGGCCAAAGAGCCGGGCCAGGGTGGCTCCGGTGGCGGTGCCAGCTAGAACTTCTAGAGTGCCGACACTTTGGTCGCCAGTGGTGCGGGAGATCGCCGCTGCCGCACCTGAACCCAGCACCGCGCCAGCCAGGGTCTCGCCAAGGGTGGCCCCCCGGCGGATGGTTTCCGTCGTGGTCACGGTCTGCGAAGTGGCGCTAATGGCCAGTCGTTGACCGCTGGGCAGCACCAGTTCCTGGGCCACAAACTGCGAGCCGTTGCCGCTGGGGCGCAGTTCTCCCACCACCTGACTGCCCGCTGGCACCAGAACGCGACCGGTGCTGTCGGTGATCGCCTGGGCCACCGTCAGGGTCAGAGGAGCAGTCTCATCGGGGAGCACGACAATTTTGTCGCTCTCTGCGTAGTTCGTGGTCATGGTTGTGCCCGTCGGTAGGCTATTCTGAGCCGCCACCTGCTGCCCCACAATGTAGGGAGAGTTGACCGTGGCCACCTGATTTTGGCTAGCTAGGGCCTGGTAGATGAAAGCCGCCACATCAGCCCGAGTCGCCGTTTGGTTGGGCCGTAAGACCTGCACGTTGGGGTAGTTCACCACCAACCGCCGTTCTGTAGCCGCGGCCAGGCTGGCCACCGCATACTCAGGAATCGAGGAGGCATCTTGATAGACGCTAACGCTGCCCTGGTTGCTGGCGGTGTAGTTCAATCCATTGGCCAGGGAAACTAGCACCTGGGCCCGAGGGATATTCTGGTCGGGCTGGAAGATGTTGCCAGGGTAACCCGACAAGAAGCCCATCATATCCGCCTCACGAATCGCCTCCGCGGCCCAATAGTTGGCTGGCACATCGACAAAGTTAGTCGCGGTCCGCACGGAGGACTGGTTAAACGCCTGACGAACCATAGCGGCATACTGGGCGCGGGTCACCGGCTCATCGGGACGAAAGGTGCCGTCAGGAAAACCAGCGATCACGCCCCTACCCGCCAAACTAGTAATGAACTCACGCGCCCAGTAGTTGGCGGACACGTCGCTAAACTGAGTTTGGGTTTGGGTTTGGGCCACTACCGGAGCAGCCGTGATCACTGGAGTAAAGGCACCTACGGTCAGCCCAAGGGCTAACATCAGAGCGGTTCCAGACTTTAGACGAAAAGAATTAGACATATTTAAAAAACTCCAAAGATAACTAACATGCGGACACGGCTTAGTAAATTCGCCTTGGCAAATTCGTCTCAGCAGATTCGACTCAAGATGCTTTTGCGCACCTCTCTTCGTGGTAAACAGAGCATTTGCCTGTCATCCTCACTCTGTCTATCTGGCTTTAAGAACTGCTTTTTGCCTTTTAAGAAGTAGGGAAATCAGCCAAAGTAAGTTTCTATATAGCAATAGGATGACTGCATAACCTTGGTGACTCTTGCTTTAAAGGCGAACAGATAATTGTGTCTCGCTTTCCTTAATCTAAAGCTGCTTTTGACAATGTGACGAGTAGACTTTCCGCTATTTCAACTGTCACATTAGAAAGTTCTTTGATTACCGAGCAATTGCCTATGGCCAGATTAAGCCATCAGTAATTGACTCATAGCCCTCCCAAAAAGTTCCGGCTACTTACCGGCTTAAGGTTCAAGGTCTTAGGTTCAAGGCAGGTTGTGAGCCTAAGACCTTGAACCGCCACTAACCTGTCACCTTGGATTAGCAGGCTACTAGTTTTGTGACGCTGTCGGCAGAGCGGCTTTAAACAGCTGGAGCACCTGCTCCCAGGCGTCGCTGGCGGCTTCGGGGTGGTAGCTATAGCGCTGGTCGCAGAAAAAGCCGTGCTCGGCACTGGGGTAGCGAAAGATTTGGTGGGGCACGCTATGGTCTTTTAATGCCGCTTCGATTTGATCGACCTCGTCAGCCGCAATTAAGGGATCTTTTTCGCCGAAGAAACCGTAGAGGGTGCCCTTAATCTCGACGGTGCGGCTGAGGGTGGGTTCACCGCCGCCGGGAGTCATGGTGGCAATACCCGCCCCATAGAAGGATGCCGTGGCTTTAACTTCGGGTAGGGTGGCAGCCAGGTAGGCGACATGGCCACCAAAACAAAAGCCGATGCAGCCGACGCCCTCAGGGATGACATTGGCTTTGCTATAAAGGTAGGCGATCGCCCCTTGCACATCCGCCAACAATTCTTCTGCCTTCGTGCCCTGCTTGTAGCTGCGGCCCAGTTCTAGCTCCTCTTTGGTATAGCCCACCTCAAAGCCAGGGGCCTGGCGGTGGTAAATGTGGGGGGCGATCGCCACGTAGCCCGCCCGCGCCAACCGTTCGGCCACCTCACGAATGTGGCTGTTGACCCCAAACACCTCTTGAATCACGACAATGGCCCCAGACCGGCCCGGGCTAGAGGGCTCGGCCAGGTAGGCCAAAATCTCGGTGTCGCCGCTGGGGATAGAGATGGTCTCGGTACGCACGAGGGACAGCATGGCGAGTTGTGGTTGTCTATACTGATCACTCTCACTCTAACGCTGGCCATAGCGCTGCCCCTATCTCTAAGTAGAGAGGGCTACAATTGTCAAAAATCATTGCGGCAGGCGGGGGTCGCTAACAAAATCCAGCGACTTTTTTAGAATCGTCCTAAATTGTCAGTACGGGCGGTGTATTTAGTTCTCAGTAGCCCTGATGTTGGTCTGACCTGACTGGTTTGATCGCAGAATGGGCATGATGGTTTGTCTGGCAACAGCCTGGAGGTGGTTTGGTGGTGCAGTTTCACATTCAGCCCGATAGCGAGATTCCGGCGTCGACTCAGCTCTACGACCAGATTTGGTTTGCGATTGCATCCCGGCAGTACCCGCCCGGCTATCGGCTGCCCAGCACCCGGCAGCTGGCCATGCAGACAGGGCTGCACCGCAACACCATTAGCAAGGTCTACCGCCAGCTCGAAGACGCTGGCGTGGTTGAGGCCATGCCTGGCTCTGGCATCTACGTACGTGAGCAGAGCAGCACCGAGAGTGCCCGCCCCCAGACCGTGCTGTGGGCTGAGTTCCCCCAGGCTCGCGATGTGGTCGAGACCGGGCTAGACGAGCTACTGCGGCAGGGCTGCTCGCTCAACCAAGCGCGGGAGCTATTTCTGGCGGAGATCGACTGGCGGCTGCGCTGTAGCGCGCGGGTGCTGGTCACCGCCCCTGGGCAAGACATTGGAGCCGGACAGCTGATGGTGCGCGAGCTAGAGAGCGCGCTGCACATTCCGGTACAGCTGGTGCCCCTCGAAGAACTCGACACGATTTTGGCCCAGACCCGCTCGGGCACGGTGGTGACCAGTCGCTACTTCATTAGCGAAGCGGAGGCGATCGCGGCCCCCAAATCGGTGCGGGTCATCCCAGTCGATATTTACGACTATAAAAAAGAGCTGAGCCTGCTGAAGGATTTGCCCAAGGGCACCTGTCTGGGCATGGTGAGCGTCAGCACCGGCATTTTGCGGGCGGCAGAGGTGATTAGCTACAGCCTGCGGGGCGACGAAATTTTGCTGATGTCAGCGCAAACCGATGACCCCTACAAGCTCAATGCCGTGATCCACAGTGCTCAGACCATTGTGGTGTTTGATGAGGCGAGTTTGCCCACGGTCAAAGAGGCGATCGCCGAAGCTCGCGAAGACCTAATTCGCCCGCCCAAGCTGATAGTCTGCGACAACTACATCGGCGAAAAGTCGATCAACCTGCTCAAGCGCGAGCTAGGGCTAGATTGACGGAAATTGGGCAAGGCCGTAGATGTTTTGCCGACAGGCGTTGCCACAGGTCAGCTGCTCTAACTCAGCAACGGGGCTGTTGTGACGTCTTTGCCTGAAAAGGGTGAATGAGTAGAAAGGTTATGCCTATCGCCTAACCAAAACTTTACGTTGCTACCAATCTGCGCTGCCTTTTTAAGATTCACAAAACTTAGTTTAAAAATATTAATTTCTAAAAGCGTCGGGCTAGCAAGGCCGATTTAGCAGACCATCTGCTATGCCGTAGAAACGTGCCGATTCCCCTGATCCCTTAAGCATTAAGAAAAGTACAACTCGGAATATCAGCTTGGCAGACAGGACGACAAGCTCCTGCGCAAAAACACTATTTTCTATCAATAGATAGAGCCTTATATCAGCATTTCGGTAGCAGACTAGAACTTAAGACGTAGCCAAAATAGGCTTAATAAAAAAGACTGGACAAGATAAAGCATTAACTATTGACTCAGCACTGTCTGAGCCGAGGGCCTGTATTTTCAGGGGCATTCATGTCAATGCTCTCCCCTGGCAGTTTTGTAGCAATAGTCATATCGAATTTGGAGTTTGCGAATATGTCTGAACTTAATAGAAAGCAGCCCATTTCTAACGACAAAAAACAAATGTTGGGCAACGTTTTTAACGTTAGAACCCAAAGATTTTGCCGCAGCGTTTTTGCCCTTGGGCTGATGACCATACTGGTAGGTGCCTGTGCCGAAAGCACACCTGAGCAGGAGACCTCCGACGGTTCGACGAACGTGCAGACCGAGGAAGTTGCTGAAAATACCGAAGGCTACATTGGCCAAATCGTCACCGTTAGGAGCGCACCAGTCGAGAAAGTAGGCGATAACTCATTCACCATCAACGATGAGCAGTTCTTTGGCAGTGAGCCCATTCTGGTCATCAATGCTACGGGCGAACCCCTGCTACTGCCGGAGGACGATGTTGAGGTACAGGTGACCGGAGAAGTTCGTAACTTCTTGATTTCAGAGGTCGATCAAGAGTTTGATCTAACCCTTGACCCAAACCTCTATGAAGAGTACGAGGATCAGCCAGTCATCATTGCTCAGTCGATCGCGCTGGCACCAGAGCCCGGTGAAATCTCTGAAAATCCTGAGCAGTACTATGGTGAGACCTTAGCTGTAACCGGCGAAGTGGAAGAGATTCAGAGTGAAGACACGTTCACCCTCCAGGAAGAGCAGCTGTTAGGGGCAGACAACTTGTTGGTTATCTATGCCCAGCCTAAAGCAGGCTCCCCAGAAGCTCAGGCGGCACCACCGCCCACCATTACTGATAATGAGCAGGTTGCAGTTACCGGTGTGCTGCGCCCCTTCGTTGTCAGTGAACTGGAGCGCGACTATGATCTGACCTGGGATGCTGAAGTGCAGCAGCAGCTAGAGGCAGATTATGGCGAAAAGCCGGTTCTGATTGCGACCCAAATCTACCCTTCGGCTATTCCTGAATAGCATCGATACCGTGACGCTGCCATTACCAGCGTCCGTTGGGTTAAGACAAATTCGACGTAGGGGCATTGCACTGCAATGCCCGTACAAAGGATCTCATTGTCAAAGTGTTCTACCTAAATTAGCTGATCCAGCGGCTCTGCCCGCTGGTGTTTACTGGTTCTTTAGTAAACACCAGCGGGCTTTGCAAACTGCTAGGGCGATCGCGTCAGCTCACATTTCAGTTTTGGTGGAGGTAGTGGGGCCTAGCTAAGATTGCAGCCGTACTGTCGTCATTCCTTCGCGCAAAGGCTGCTGTTGCTGAGTCCAGACTTGTTTAACCACAGGGCCAAGGATGGGGGAGAAGGTGCTGAGCCCCTGGCGCAGAATTCCAAGGCGGCGCAGCAGTTCTCCCCGGCTAGCTTCGTGAGCTTGAAGCTTTTGGGCCTGGATGATTTCAGGCTCGCGCTCGGCCTGAATACAGGCTAAAGCGCGATCGAGAGCTGTGGGGTCTGCTGCTGATGCATCGGCGGTTTTGAGTGCCGGGATTAGATGGTTGGCTGCTACGATCGCATCCCGCAAAGCTAAGTTAATGCCTTGGGCGCGCACGGGCGACATCGGGTGGGCGGCATCGCCCAGCAGCAGCAGGCCGGAGCAGTGCCAGCGAGGGCAGCGCCCTACCAGCACCGAGAGCCGCACTGGGGCGGAAATGGTATCTCCTGATGCTCGAAAGTGCTCTACAAATTCGGGGGGCACCAGGGCAGCGAAGGTAGTGGCCCAGTCTTTTTGCTCGGTGGGTTCATCGGGTGCGATCGCCCAGGCCAGGTGCATTTTGCCCTCCTCCGCTCCGTGGAAGAGGCTGAAGACTCGTCCCCTTTTCACCACGGTGCAGAAGCGATTGTCGGCCTCATAACCTAGTGGCGCTGGCAACTTAAACCAAAACACATCGATACTTTTGGGCTGAGTTTCTAGCGTTAGCCCAGCTTTTTGGCGAATCGCGGAGGCGCGACCATCGGCTCCAATCACCAGGTCAGCGGCTATGGTGCGGCCGTCGGCAAGTTGGATGCCGGTGACACGATCCCCGTGTTGGGAGGCTTCGCCAGCGGTCTGCCAGAGCAGATCCTTGACGGCGGTTCCGGCTATCCACTCAAAGTTAGGTTCGCGCTGGGCAGCCTGCACTAAAGCTTCTAGCAGCGGCGGTTGAGAAACTAGGGTGCAGGGGCGGGTTGAACCTAAGGGCTCGTCGGCGCGAAACAGGCGGCGATCGTTGAGCCAAAATTCCCAGGCGCTAAGGGGGCGATGGGGAACTGTCTTCAGCAGTGAATCTAGGCCCATTTGGGTGAGGGCATCGAGGCCGCTGGGCATTAGTCCCTCGCCGCGAGACTGGCGTTGGAAGTCGCGGGCGGCTTCCACTAAAGTCACGGGGATGCCGCGCCGGGCTAGCAGCAGGGCTAGGGTTGCTCCAGTGGGGCCAGCGCCAACGATGACGACTCTAGGCATGAGTGTGCTGTTTATCGGAAACTCCGTTTAGGATAACGCTCGGCGTAGGCTGGGCAATGCCCACCACCGACTTGGGGCGATCGCACAGATGGTAGCGGCGGCACAGTTGGGGATAAAGCCAGATCTGCCGCTGGGGCCATTTCGCTGGCCCTAGGCCCCCTCGACAAGGACGTTCCGTCGTCCTTGACCTCACGGAAAGGATTAGTCGACATCGGTTTAAACCTTTGTTCTGCCAATGCGTATAAGGGAGACACAAACCTTGTCCCATATCACTTGGCTTATAGCGCCATAGCTTGAGGCACTGTAGGGTGGGCACTGCCCACCATTAACTGGGGGCTACCGATCGAGAGAATCGTATTGCTCACCGACCCAGGGCATAGTAGCAAGATCCTCGAAGCTGACCTGACGATCTTTTTCTAGAGCTTCGATACGGCGTTTTTCGGCGTAGATTTGGCGCTGGTACTCGGCGAACTGCTCGGGGGCAGTGGTGCAGTCAGTCTTTTCCCATAGGGCAAGAAAGTGGCGGTAGCGCTTCTCACAAAGGTTCTTTTCCATGCAGGCGGCCGCGGCGCGAACGATCAAGGAGGCACGGATCACGTCGCGTTTGGTTTTTTCGCTGAGGTGCAGTAGGGCTTGCAGAGGTGTGGTGGCCAGGCCAGTATCAGCGAGTTGGTTACGTAATAGGTTGACCAGATCAACTCTGGGATCGTCAGCTTCGGTGAGCAGTCGCTGCATCTGCCGCCACAGGGCCCGGTGGTGAGAGTAGCTAAATTGCAGGTCGCGGTCTTCGAGCACCTGACGAATTTCGTCGCGGTGGGCGGCATCGTGGAGAAAAATACGCAAAAGAGCAGCCTCGGCTTGTTCTAGAGAACTAGCGCTAGGGGTAGTGGCGGGGGCAGATCGGGCGGGCGCTGCATCGGAGGTGGTGCGCCGCTGGCGGCGCACCTGAGTGACCAGGTTTTCAGCGAGTAGGGGCACTAGGCGGCTGTCGCCGTTGCTAAAGATTTCGGCGCAGTAGCGCACGTAGTGGGTGCGGGTGTCGGCGTTAGCGATGTCGCTAAGCAGCTTGACCACCGCCTGGCTGGTCTGCTGAAATTGGTCGGCCTGGCGCAGATCTTTGCCACCAATTAGGTTGTTAATCTGCCAGTCAATCCAAAGGGGAGCGGCCTCAATCAGATCTCGGTAGGCCGCGGCGCTATGGTGCCGCAGAAACTCGTCGGGGTCTTTGCCGTCGGGAATGTTGAGTACCCGCAGTTGCACATCGCCCCGGTAGGCCATGTCTTCGACCTCGCCGATCGCCCGCTGGGCCGCCTTAACTCCGGCAGCATCGGCGTCGAAGTTGAGCAAAATTTGCTTGGATTCGGTGTAGCGCAGCAGCTGGCGCACTTGGGCGGCATTCAGCGCCGTGCCCAGGGCAGCGACTGAGTTTTCTAACCCAGCAGCGTGGAGGGCAATAACGTCAAAGTAGCCTTCAACGACAATGGCGCAGTCGTCTTTGGCGATCGCCGCCCGCGCCAGATCTAGCCCATACAGGGTCTTGCCCTTGTCAAACAGCTCGGTGTCGGGCGAATTGAGATATTTGGGCTTTTCGTCGCCCAGGGCGCGGCCGCCAAAACCAATCACTCGGCTCTGCCCATCGCGAATGGGGATCATCAGGCGATCGCGGAAGCGATCGTAGTAGCCATCCCCCTTCTGCCGGGGCACAATCAGCCCCGCCTTTTCCACTAGCTCGACGGGGTAGTGCTTTTGCTCAACTAGGTAGCCGTAGAGGGTCTGCCAGCCCCCCGGCGCAAAGCCCAGCTGAAACTGTTGAATGGTAGCGTCATTCAGGCCCCGCTCGTATAGGTAGGCCAGGGCCGTGGCTCCGTCGATCTGCTGGAGGGCGTGCTCATAAAATCTAGCCGTCAGCGCCAAAATTTCGTAGAGCTGCTCCCGCAGGGTGAGCTGTCGCTGAAGCTCCTGGCGTTTTGCGGGTTCTAGAGTGGTGACTGGCACCTGGTAGCGTTGGGCTAGATCAAGCACCACGTCAGCAAAGGAGCGCTTGTTCAGCTCCATCAAAAACTTAAAGGCATTGCCCCCCGCCCCGCAGGAAAAGCAGTAGTAAAACTGCTTGCCGGGGCTAACGCTAAAGCTGGGTGACTTGTCTTCGTGGAAGGGGCAGAGGCCAACAAAATCTTTGCCCTGCTTTTTCAGCACCACATGCTGGGAGACCACATCGACAATATCGGCGCGATCACGCACCGCTTCGATAGTGTCGGGGTGGAGGCGAGGGGTATCCATAGTGTTGAGACTGCGCGGTAGCCGGGAGGAATACCACTACATGTTGGGGTGTGGCTTGATTGTAGCCCATGGTGTTCAGAAATCAGCCATCAACCATTTGCTTGGTAGTGCTCATAGGAAAACAGGTCAACCGTAGCTACCCTGTTGGCAAAAAATCGCCGCTGAAGGCGTTTAAGCTTCCCCAACGGCGATTTTAATGTCAATACTGTATGTCCTTTGGTTAGCCCAAGCAGGAGATCAGCCCAGTTTACTCGGCAACTACCCGCAGGTTTACCACGGCAGTCACTTCGGGGTGTAGCTTCACCTCGGCCTGATATTCGCCCAGCTTGTTGATGTCAGGGAGCGAAATATCGCGGCGATCGACTTCTTTGTCCGCCAGCGACTTGATCACGTCGGCCACATCGCCAGAGGTGACGGTACCAAAGATGGCTTCGTTTTCGCCCACAGGCTTTTTAATGGTGAACATGCCGATGGTGGTCAGCGCTGTCTTGGTCGCTTCAGCCTCTTGCTTAATTTCTAGCAGCCGCTGCTTTTGCGCCTCGCGCCGGCGCTCCACCTGCTTCAGCACGCCGGGGGTAGTGCGCACCGCTTTCCCGTTGGGGATAAGATAATTACGTGCATAGCCAGGGGCCACATCTACCAAGTCGCCGTTGTAGCCTAGCTTGCGAACATCTTCTGTGAGAACTACCTGTACCCGTTTTGCCATGATTTTTCTCGTATAGCCCAGTTGACTATACTACCCAAAGGGGTTGTCTCTTGGCAACCCTTCCCTGTCGCCCCACAACCTACCCTGGCCCATGATTAGATTTATGTTTGCCCTGGTACCCGCGGTCTGGGTGATTGCGATCGCCATTATCGCCGTGCAAAACGCCACCCCCGTCTCCATTCAATTGCTGACCCTGCAATCGATCGCCATTCCCTTTGGGGTGCTGCTGGCCTTTTGTGTCGCCGCCGGCATGCTGGCCGCCGCCCTGGTGCTGCTGGTACTGGGAGGAAATCCCCTGCGAGCCCCTCGCCGTCAAAAAAGGTCTGAGCCGTAGCCCAGACCTTTGCGTAGTTGAGTTATCAACCCGTTGTTCGGCTAGTTGCCCGGTGCCGTCGTGACGCTGCCAGCGCGGGCTTCCTTAATTTCGGTGCTTAGCGCTTCCAAGGCCGCCGCATACTGAGGGTCGGCATCGGTGCCAATAGCCTCGCGATTGGTCGAGAGCTCTTCCTGCTGCTCTTCAGTCAGCTCGATTGAAATATCGGGCTCAATGCCAGACTTGTTGATGTCGGTGCCGTCGGGGGTGAGGTATTTGGCCACCGTAATCGCGACCCCCGAACCATCGCCCAGGCTGCGCACCGACTGCACTAGGCCTTTACCAAAGGTGCGCGTGCCCACCAAAATAGCTCGCTCGTTATCCCTCAGGGCTCCTGACAAAATTTCGCTAGCGCTGGCCGAGCCGCCATCAACCAGCACCACGAGGGGTTTATCGGTTAGGGCACGGCTATTGGCTGTTTCTTCGTCAGCCACTCCCTGACGATTGACCGTAGACACAATAATGCCGCTGTCGATCCACATGCGGGCGATGTCAATGCTGGAGTACAGCAGCCCACCGGGGTTTGAGCGCAGGTCGAGCACGTAGCCCGTTACCCCCTGGCCTTCGAGATCTTCAATGGCGGCACCCATTTCTTCAGCGGCGTTGGCGCTGAATTGGTTGAGGCGAATGTAGCCCACCTGACCCTCAGGACCAGCCTGCACGTTGTAGCGCACCGGATGGATTTCGATGCGAGCGCGCACCATAGAGAAATCCAGTTCTTCTTCACCCCGGCGGACGGTGAGGCTGACCTCAGAGCCAACGGTGCCGCGAATTTTGCTGACTGCGTCGTTGAGCTCCATGCCCTCAGTAGATTCGCCATCAATGGCCAAAATCACGTCCTTGGGACGAATGCCCGCATCAAAGGCCGGGGTGTCTTCGATGGGAGCAACGACGACTATTTCTTTGCTTTCTTCATCCTGAGAGATTTGAATCCCGACCCCGGTGAGTTCGCCGGAGGTGTCAATCTGCATGCTGCGAAACTCTTCAGGATCCATGAAGCGGGTGTAGGGATCCTCTAGCTTCTCTAGCATCTCGCGGATGGCCCCATAGGCCTCTTCCTGGTCGGTGTAGTTTCGCCCTAGGTAATCCGTCCGCACCGCATCCCAATCGACCTGGTTAAAGGTGGCATCGACGAAATTGCGGTCAATCAGCTGCCAAACTTGATCAATCAGTTCCTTGGGGCTTTCTTCAAAAAAAGCTTTGCTTTGGGACAGGTGAATCCCAGCGCCGGTTACAGTTACCGCCGCCACAGCAACGGCCGTGGCACCTAGAATCAGTCCGCGCTTTGCAAATGTCATGTGTGATATAGGTTCTAGCAGCAAATTACGCCCAATCTAACACACACAATTGAGAAGCAAGGGGAAGATTTTGTGAGGGATTTTGCCCCCGTTACTAACGGTAACAATAAGTACTTAGAGGAGAAAAACAGGGGAAAACAGAGATTTAATACTATTCTTCAGCAGCAATCAGTCTCGCGGCAGTAGCGGTCATTACCCTAACTACCGTGCCGCTCAGAGTGCCGCGCTATAATCGATCGCGATCATTTACAGGCACTGTCTGTGAAACGCTAACTCGATGAACCGCTGATCCAAGCCCCAGGCGTTGAGACGTTTAAATCCTATGGGCACATCTATCGCCGATCAGGGCACCCACATTTTGCTAGTGGGCACCAACGAGGGCCAAACCCGCCAGATGGAGTTTGACCTCCACGAAGCCGGGTACCACCCCGTAGTGGCCAGCAGTGCCAAGGCAGGGCTGGCCCTAGCGACTGAGAGCCAGCCGGCGCTGATTGTAGTCGATCGCCTGTTGGGGGGCGAGTCGGGGCTGGTGCTCTGCCAAACCCTACGCAACCAAGGCATCAAGTCGCCGATTGTGCTGCTGATGGCCAAAGACAGCCTTGAAGACCGGATAGCCTGCCTCGAGTGCGGCGCTGACGACTACTTTCTCAAACCCTACCGGGCCGACGCTTTTTTAAAGATTGTGCAGCTCTACCTGCAGTCGGCCCCAGGGGAGGTCGAGCACCTGCGCTTTGGCGACCTGACGCTGGATTTAGACAATCGCCAGGCGCTGCGGGGCGATCGCATCATTGAGCTGACGATGAAAGAGTTTGAGCTGCTCAAATACATGATGGAACACCCCCGCGAGGTGCTGCCCCGCGAGCAAATTCTTGAGAATGTCTGGGGCTACGATTTTGTGGGTGAGTCGAACGTAATTGAAGTCTATGTGCGCTACCTGCGCCTCAAAATTGACGGCGAAGACGACAAGCGCCTGATTCAGACAGTGCGGGGCGTAGGGTACGTGCTGCGGGAGAGTTAGGCAGTCGGTAAGTAGATGGGTGCATGGGTGGACGGGTGAGGGGCAACATCCAGCCGGTGAGCGACTAGAATATTACGGCCCTGGTTGGGCACCTACAATTGCTTTTCCTGGTTTCTCCATGTCCTATCGTTTTGCTGGTTTGGCTCCCCAACGGCTTTATCTTTGGCTGAGGCAGGGCATGGCCTTGAGTCTGGTGCTTAGCGCTTTAGTGTTGGGAGCCGGGTGCGGGCCAACCCCCTCTGCGACTGAGCCCCCGTCCACCCGCGACGATACCTCATCAACGCCGACTGCCACCGAAACCCCTATGGCTGACCCTCGCGGCCAACAGCTTGCCGTCACAGCGGTCACGACCCTGGGCGGCGAAGAGATCTTTCTAGAAGTGGCGACTACCCCCCAGCAGCAGGCCCTAGGGCTGATGTATCGCGACGCGCTGCCCAATGATCGCGGCATGCTGTTTCCCATGGGGCGATCGCGCCCGGTGAGTTTTTGGATGAAGAATGTGCCGGTGGCGCTGGACATGGTGTTTGTCCACCAGGGGCAGATCGTGGGGCTCGCGGAGGCTCCTCCCTGCACCGCCGACCCTTGCCCGACTTATGGCCCAGGCAGCCAGCTGGTGGATCAGGTAATTGAGCTGCGGGCCGGGCGCGCCACCGAGCTGGGCCTAGCCGTGGGGGATGAGGTCGTGATCAGGGAACTAGGGCAATAGAGTGGTGGACAACCGGGACGGCTATCCCACAGATTTTTTCTAGAGACTTCCAAGACTCGAATAATCACACTTCTGTGGGATGGGCCTCTGGCCCGTCCGAGTGGTTGGACTTAGGACTATGAACATAGCCATCGCCAGATCGGGTAGGACATTTTGCATAACCTGTTGGGAGGAATTCTGATCACAGCGCATCCTACTGGTATAAAAACAGCCGTTTGGCAGCGCGAGTGAAGGCGACATAGTAGAGCTGATTGCGCTCGATCGCATTGCGGTTGGCAACCATCGATGGCACATCCACAAACACATCTTGAAAGGTTGACCCCTGGCTTTTGTGGATGGTGAGGCTGTAGGCGTAGTCGACGGTGTGAAAGCGCTGCTGCAAATCCCAAAATTCCATCCAGCGCTTTTCTTTGGCGAGAAAGTCGAGTTTGGTTTTGAACTCGGCCTGGCCCGACTCATGCAGCACCTGCAATGTTTTGTAGTCGCCGGTTTCGGTCTCGACTTCGAGCATCCACAGAGGCCACTCACCCTCGCGACCTCGGGCGATGTTGAGCACTTCGCACTCAGCGGAGGTGGGTAGCACGACCGCCTCTTTTTCCAAACAGGGATTAATGGCAATCAGTCGCTCGCCGGGCACAAATCGCTTAGCGTTGGCACCATAGATGGCGGCTCGAATGGTGTGGTTAAGCTGAGCTACCCGGCGGTTGGTATAGGCCAGAGTCCTTACCTGGTCCGGGTTTTTCTGGTAGGCAGGACTGGTAAAGGCGCGAATTAGCAGATCGTGCCAGGCCTTGCGGGGCAGCACAAAGCAGCCTTCGGTGTTGTCGGTATTGGTGTCGTTGACAAACTCGGGCAGGGCATCGCGCTCCAGGTTGCGGCGAATGTCTTCAGCAACCACGCCGATCGCCCCGCCATAGCGCACCACCTCGGTGAGCTGCGATCTGTGAATAATCTGGCGAAAGCAGGCCGACTCGGGCTCGTTGACCGGCGGCAGCTGAGCCGGGTCGCCCACAAACAAAATCTGGGTGCCCCGATACAGGTTCGACACGGCATTCACCAGCAGCTCCCACAGTTCCTGGTTGATCATCGAGCATTCATCGATGATGACTAGGCGATAGCGATCGATCTGGCTGGCTTGCTGGCGATCGATCGCAAACACCTGCTTGCCGTTCTCTTCGTCGATCACTGGGCGTAGGCCCAGCAGCTTGCAGCAGGTCATGGCGTCAATATCGAGCCGCCACTGAGCCGCCATTGCCGCCAATACTTTGGTGGCCTTGTTGCTAAAGGCGCTGAGCACGATGGGGCGATCGTCACCGCGATCGCGCAGCCCGTTCACAAACACCTGAAGCAGCGTGGTTTTGCCCGTGCCCGCGTAGCCGGTCAGCAGATACAGCTTTTCCGTGCCCTGCACAAAGGCATCCAAAGCATCCAAGGCGGCCTCTTGCTCAGTGGTGAGCGCCAGGTCAGCGTTAGCAGATTTGGGTGGAGATACAGACATGAGTAGCGAACAGATGTTCTATCTCAGATTAGCCTGATTCACGGTCTCAGACAGGGGAGACTTTATCCTAGGGCATGCTTTGAATGGCAGTTGCAAGGAGGCTGTCCAACGCCGATTTACCGTTCAATCCGCTTGGTATGAAGCCGCGAAACTGCTTCTGCACCTAAAAACCTAGGAGCCGGCAAGGCGACGGTAGACCTCTTCGCGTTCTTTCTCAGACTCTAGATGGGCTTGCCACACTTCGTCATGAGGGGCCACGTTTGGACCATTTCGCAATCTCTGAACATAGGTCAAAACTTCAGCCAGCGCTTTCACGGGCAGGTCGTTTATCTCTTCTAAAATTTGGTCTCTGAGGGTGGCAGCGGTGCTGGTCATAGCTCTAGCCTCAACCTATAGCGACGCATTGTTATTTTAGTCTGGCCGCGATGGTCAAAGACCGTCCCAGAAAGGCGATCGCACCTTCTCAGCAAACAAACCATAGCCAGGTAAGCCGCTGCCCGCCTCGTGATGCCAGCACGGTTTCCTAAATCACCGCCATGTCAGCCTTGATAGAGAAGATGTGCCCAATGGTTTCTTCAACCGAGCGATCGGGGGTGGAAGCGCCAGAGGTAACGCCGACAGTAATGGGGCCATCGGGCAGCCAGTTTTCGGTCACCGTCAGGTCGCCGTGGAGCGGCTTGTGCTCGATGCGGTTGCCGGGGCCAATGCGGCTAGCGCTGTCGATGTGGTACGAGGGAATGCTGCGCTCGATCGCAATCTCTTGCAGGTGGGTGGTGTTTGACGAGTTGTAGCCGCCGATGACCACCATGAGGTCGAGCTTTTCATCTACCAGCTCAAACATGGCGTCTTGGCGCTCTTGGGTGGCGTCGCAGATGGTGTTGAAGCTGAGGAAGTGGTCGTTGAGGGCCTGGGGGCCAAATTTCTTCAATATAGTGTGCTCGAAGAGTTTGCCGATTTGCTCGGTTTCGCCCTTGAGCATGGTGGTCTGGTTGGCGACCCCGATGCGATCGAGGTCGGTGTCGGGGTCGAACCCAGCGGAGCAGGCATTGCCAAACTTGGCCATGAATTCGGCTTTGTCGCCGCCGTTGAGAATGTAGTTGGCCACATAGTTGGCCTGGTCTAGATTCAGCACCACCAGGTATTTGCCCGCGAAGGAGCTGGTAGCCACAGTTTCTTCGTGGTTGTACTTGCCGTGGATGATGGAGGTGTGGTCTCTTTTCTTATGCTTTTCGACCGTGTTCCACACTTTAGAAACCCAGGGGCAGGTGGTGTCGACGATGGTGCAGCCTTTGTCGTTGAGCAGCTGCATCTCCTGCACGCTGGCTCCAAAGGCGGGCAGAATCACTACGTCGCCCTGGCCCACAACTGAGAAATCTTTGTCACCATCCACGACTTCAATGAACTCCACCGCCATGTCTTTGAGGCGCTGGTTGACGCTGGGGTTGTGGATGATTTCGTTGGTAATCCAGATGCGCTCGGTGGGGAAGTGCTGGCGAGTTTCGTAGGCCATGGCCACAGCCCGCTCAACCCCCCAGCAAAAGCCAAAGGACTGGGCCAGCTTGATGGTGACGTTGCCGCGAGTGAGGGTGTAGCTGCGATCGCGAATTTCTTGAATCAGCCCGCTGTTGTACTCGGTCTGCATTTGCCCGGCGACCGCGTCTCCGTGGCCAAACCCCTGGCGAAAGTACTTATCGGAATGGTTGAGGGAGCGCTTAAAGGCCTTAGTATCCATCGAATCCTCAGCGGGTTGCGGCATGGTTCTAGGATAGCGGGTTGTGGGTGGGGGTTTGAAGTGCGATCGCCCAGCAAATTTCAATCGACGCCCATAACGCCAATCTAATTCATGGCCGACGTCGATAGCAATTCCCCTGGCAAGCTCACTTCTATGGCAGGGGTGGTTACGGTCTGACTGTAATGCCCACCGGGCGACCTTCATTGTCAGAGGCGATAATTAAGTTCTCGTTCAGCACCTCTGGCTCGGCGCTGGGGCAATCGGCCAAATCAATATATAGAGTGTCGGCATCGGGGAAGCAAGCCAGCTTAGTTGAGGTTCTTCTCCCCTAGTTAGCGATGGTAAAAACATAGTATTGCGATCGCCCCTCAGCAATCTCTACAACATTTATAAGGCTATAGGGCGATCGCCGCTGCCGTAGGAGCGATCGTGGAGACTGTTATCTTTTGGCAGAAAAGAGAGTGCTCTCGCTGGTAATAAATGACACCCCTTGGGAACGCTATCACTTACAATGGCAGCCTCCCTGAAACGGATGCAGGTTGCCAGACAAAGCACTGAGTTATCCACAGTTGAGCCGAAACGATGAAAGCAATAGGATACCCTTTCCTCTTGACCGGAATTGGCATGTTGGCAGCCACATTCTTCACATACACAAATACCAACACATTCCTCAAAGATGCCATCAAAACAGAAGGGACGGTGATAGAGCTGATACGGTCCCAATCAGACGATTCAGTGACGTACAAACCGGTTGTAGTTTTTGTTAGTCAAGAAGGCGAGGAAATTGAGTTCACCTCGCTGTCAGGCTCTAACCCGCCAAGTTACTCAAAGGGACAAGCAGTAGAGATTTTTTATCTGCCAGATAGTCCGCAGAAAGCAGAGATTAATGGGTTCTTTTCACTGTGGGGTTTGCCCACTATTTTAGGTACACTAAGCAGCATATTTTCCACAGTTGGCGCTGGTATCCTCGTTGTGCCCATGATAAAAGAACGAGAAGAAAAATATTTGAAACAGCAAGGAAACCCCATTGAGACCAAATTTAAGAGTGTAGAGGTCGATACTACGCTATCGGTTAATGGAAGGCACCCTTTCCGAATTACGACGCAGTGGCAGAATCCATCTACTACAGAGATACACGTATTCGAGAGCAGCAGCGTATGGTACGACCCATCCGAATTCATGACGGGCAACCCAATTACCGTCTTTATCGAGAGAGAAAATCCTAAAAAATACTTCGTTGACCTTTCGTTTCTTCCCAAGTTAGCTGAGTAATACACCATGCTTTGCCAACCTCTCGTTGGTATGATGGCAGCCAGGTTTTAGAACAGCAAGCCTTATCGACCCGATGCATTCAAGCTACAATGCACGAAGCCACCTATGAGCTTCTAGAAGGCGGCACCTTCTACGGCGAGATACCCGCCTGTAAAGGAATCTGGAGCAATGCCATAGCCTTGAAGCTTGCCGCGAAGAACTGCAAGATTCCTTAGAAAAGTGGATTACCCCAGGGTTGCGGTTGTGACGTATCCTCCCCAACCCTCTAGCTCGCTATAGCTAGCAATTCCTACAAGATGTGTAGACAGGGCTCCAGCGTACCCCGGTAGCGATTACAACAAAAGATCCGTTTTCCTGTGAGGATCGTTGCTGTGAAGAAGCTTTTGCCGTCTAATCTTTTATTTGGGGGATGTTTGGTTGGCCTGGCGGCCTGGCTGTGGAGCGTGCCCGCTGCTGTAGCCGACCCCTGCACCGTCAACTGTCGCTCAGGGCAAATTCAGTTTACGCCGGGCGATCGCATCACCGTACAGGTCATCAATGTCGGCAGCCGCCCCCTCAGCCTGGAGCAGCCGCCCCTGCTCGGCCCCCGCCTGCTCTACACCGGCAACACCTTTGAAACCCGGATCAACTGGGCCGGGCAGCCCAAACCATCGTTCTTCTTTTGGTCGCAAGAGCGGTTGCCTGTGCGCGCCCGCCTCGGTCGACCTAGCCCCAATACCCTACGGGTAGAACTCTACAATGCGCCCAGTGAACCGAGCGATCGCAGCATCACCATCGAAGCCGATGGCCGCGTCTCGGTAAAATAGCGGTGCGGGTGTTGAGTTGCATAAGACCTTGGCAACTCAACACCCGACCGATTGACCCAACCACAAAATCGCGCTCAGGCTGGCTCAAAGGCCAGGGCCAGCATAGCCAGAGTGAAGACAGCCGAACCAGTAATGCCGAAGGTTCGTGGCCAGTTATAAACTATCAACTCTTGAATGACCTCAGGCTGCTTGCCGCCTCGCTCAAGCCGAAAATGGCGTGGAATTTCTAGCGCTACCGTAACCCAAAGCCCCAACAGACCGCAGGCGGCATTAGCCAAGGCTAATCCCAAAGGCACCGACTCGGGACGCAGAAAGACGATTGCTATCGGCACAAGAAAGCAGGAAAAACCTGGAATAATGACCGGCAGCGGTATTTGACTGGAACAAAACTTGTGGTAATCGACATATTCTGCTGGACCAACCTTAGCAAAAAGAGGATAGACCACAAGCTGGACGAACCAGATGGTGCCGAGGTTGTAACAGATCAGCACCGTATAGAACAGTAGAAAACCGTGGGGGAAATCCATTGCATTCAGTAAATAACGACAAGATTTGTTGATGCGAAAGGTTGATATTCTGCATCATCAACTACTAAGAAACTTGGATAGATGAGGCGGCATTGAACGAGTATGGACAAGCTGGCCCGTTGCCAGATATTCGAGTTCCTCAGGGGTTGAGCGGCGTCCCAGCACAGCATTGCGGTGGGGCTGCCGACCGAACTTTGCAACTACCTCTCGATGGGCACGGGCCTGGGAAGTTGAGAACACCAGTAAATCACGGTAGTCTGGAGCAGAGTCTTGTACCAGCTCATTAGTCAGCCGGTAGGCTAACTCTCTCTCCAACCCGCCAATACCAGCTTGCCAATTGTCCGTCCCGACTCTAGCTGGGCGTGGGCCTGGCGCAGGTTGGCAGCGTTGATGGGCGAGAGCGTTTGCCCGAGGGTGGTGCGCAGTTTGCCCGCGTCGATTAAGGCGGCGGCTTCATTCAACAGCTTGCCCTGGTCGGCCATGTCGGCGGTTTGGTACATCGAGCGGGTGAACATAAACTCCCAGGCAAAGGTGGCGCTTTTGTTCTTCAGCAGGTTGAGGTCCAGGGGGTCGGTATTGCCGACGATGCCAACGATTTTGCCCTGGGGGCGAATCAGCTCGGCCATCACGCCCCAGTAGGCGTCGGTATCACTGAAGTTGGCAATGAAGTCGACCTCGCGGTGGCCAAGCTGAGTCATTTCTTCGATCAGCGCATCGCTGTAGTCCACGCTGTGGTCAGCGCCTAGCTCTCTCACCCAGGCCTGCGATTGGGGCCGCGATGCGGTGGCAATCACCACCAACCCAGCCAGTTTGGCTAGCTGAATGGCGATCGATCCCACACCTCCGGCCCCGGCAATGATCAGAATCGACTGCCCCCGATGGCCCCCGTCGCGATCGATGCCCAGGCGGGTAAAAAGAGCTTCCCAGGCGGTGAGGGTGGTAAGGGGCAGAGCGGCGGCCTCGGCAAAGGAAAGGGTCTGGGGCATGACACCCACAATACGCTCATCCACCAGCTGAAACTCGGCGTTGGAGCCGGGGCGGGTGATGTCGCCCGCATAGTAGACCGCATCACCGGGTTTGAAGCGAGTCACCGCATCGCCAACGCTCTCAACCACGCCAGCGGCGTCGTAGCCCAGCACCTTGGGGGTGTCTTCAACTTTGTCCTTGGGAGCGCGCACCTTAGTGTCAACCGGGTTTACCGAGACCGCCTCTACTCGCACCAGAATGTCCTGACCCGCGGGGCTAGGCTTGGGCAGACGAGCGTCGAAGAGAGATTCTGGATCGCCAATGGGCAAGTAGTGGGTCAGGGCAACAGCTTTCATGGTGGGTTGAGCGCTCGCCGCGCGCAGATGCAGGTCAAGAGGTCTGTGACTAGTAGGCTGCCAAGCCAATGATGAAGGGGTAGTGGGCGTCAGGGTTCAAAGGTTTAGGGTTTATAACCTGCCTTAAACCGAACACCTTAGACCCTAAACCCTCAACCGCTAGAGCTTTCACAATTAGCTTGGTTCGAGTACTAGGATACGCCTGTTTTCCTAAGGCTAAGGTTTGAAGGCCCTTAGTCATCGGTTGTAGTAGTGATTCGCAAAGCCTCTCCGTTGGCACAGGCGCTTTAGAGCAAAAGTGACTAGACTGAGCTTGAAAGGGCGGAAAGGGGCGATCGCCCTATCTCCTAAGGCTAATTTAACCGAATCTTTTGGAAAATAGGCCCGAAAAGGGGGAACAATAGCCCGGTGCTAATGGTCTCGTAACCAAAAGCGCAGCATTTCTCCCATAGGTTCCCGTGCATTTACCATTTGGCTCGGCTAAACACCAAAACCCACTTCCAGGGTTTAGCGAATAAATTTGCCCCCATTTGTTGCAGGCTGTTGGTTCTACCAAAGATGCCCTGGTAGGACGGCCCATCTCTATAGCACTGCCTCTGACTCGCTCTGGCTGGTTCTGGGGCCATTTTGCTATGGATGACGCCCGCTTCTATTGACCCTCTAATACCCCTGTCTTAACACCCCGCTTTTTTAAGGAATCATTGAGTATGAGCACCGTATTGAGTCTGTCTGCTAAGACCACTGCCTTTGTGGCCTTGGGTTCTGTGGCGTTTGCTGGGTTTGGGCTACCTGCCAACGCCCAAACCGCCGATTTTACTGACGTTGGTTCGGGTTATTGGGCGCGTCCTTTTATTGAAAGCCTCGCCTCTGAGCAAATTATCGCCGGGTTCCCCGACGGCACCTTTCGGCCCGATCAGCCGGTGACCCGAGCCCAGTTTGCCGCCATTGTGCGCAACGCCTTTGACCAACCCCTCGATCGCACCGCTCCTCGCTTTAGTGATGTCTCCAGCAGCTATTGGGCCAGCGCTGCGATCGCAGACGCCTACGGCCAAGGCTTTCTCTCGGGTTACCCTAACGGGGCTTTCCAGCCTGAGCAGCAGATTCCTCGAGTGCAGGCTCTAGTTGCCCTAGCCAACGGCCTCGACTACAGCCCTCGGGGCTCCGTCAACGAAGTTCTGGGCGTTTACCGCGATCGCGGTCAAATTCCTAGCTATGGAGAAGGGCCCGTGGCGGCTGCCACCGAAAACAAGCTGGTGGTCAACTATCCCAACGTAGACACCCTGCAACCCCAGCGCACCGCCACCCGCGCGGACGTAGCAGCCTTTATCTATCAGGCACTCGTGGCCCAGGGCCGCATGCCCGCGCTACAAGCTGGGCAAAGCGCCAACAGCTACATCGTCGGCGCTACCCCTGGGACTGGCACCGGCACCGGCACCGGCACTGGCACTGGTACCGGCACTTCCACCAGCTCGCCCCGCCTAGTACCCAGCGGCACCCCCCTGGCGGTGCGCTACCCCAACAGCACTGCCGATGTGGATATTGTGGTAGCCCCTGGCCAAACCGTTGCCACTAGCCTGCAAGTTACCACGCCAATTCGCAATAGCCAGAACCAGGTGCTAATTCCTGCGGGCAGCACCATCGTGGGCCGCATCGTGCCGGTAGAAATTCGTGGCTCTTCGATTACGGCCGCTAAGTTTGTCGCCGACAACCTCACGGTCAACGGCCGCACCTACAGCGTCAACGCCGAGTCCAGCGCGATCGCTGCCACCAACAGCGTCAGCGGCGGCACCCTGCAAGGGGCGCTAATTACCGGTGCAGCCGAATCGATCTTAGGTAGGATTACCGGCAACAGCGGCTTGGGCAGCGTGGTTGGGGCCGTCATCAACGGCGACAACCAGGTCACTTCTAACAGCGCGGTCGTGGTTATTAGCCCCAGCGATCTCGACCTCACCCTGCGCTCTGACCTGACGGTAGATGCGATCGCCAACTAGGCCGACCAAAAAAGCGGGGTTCGGCGGTGCTATACCACTGAGCTGAGTTTAGGTCCGCAAAGGTTAATGGGGGTATAGGTTCAAGGTCTGAGGTCTCAGGCCTGCCTTGAACCCTATACCCTATACCTTGAACCCGAGACAGTTAGAGCCTGTCGCAATCAGCCTGGCCAAACCCTAGCCCGAAACCTGGTTGCTCACCCAAAGCTGTGAATTGCCAGCCAAATGCAGGGCGGATCGCTGCTGGTGAAACTGACCCGATGGCGTCTGTGGGCTGGTATTAGCACATAGTCTCCTGGCTCCATTGCTAAAGAAGCGCCATCCTCGTAGGTGAGGGTGGCGCTTCCTTGTATTATAACAACCCACTCATCCTGGCTTTGGTCGTACCACTCGTCGGGGGGCGTTGTCTGCCCGGTCGAGAGGATGCGCTCAATCCGCAGATAAGGTGTTTCAAACAGGGCGGTGAACAATTCCGCCGCTGGTATCGGGTCGGGCAGCTGAAACAGATTGCCGGATTCTGGCACGGGGGACATGGCGGACCCGATCTAGCCCTAGCTAACCGAACAGCTGTCTTGGTCGCAGGTGACTTTAGACGCCACTGCACTCTCGGGCACCACGGTGAACCCGCCCACGCTAACGCCCTCCACCCCGTACTGCTCTCGCAGCACTTGGTTAAAGCTGGCAATAATTTCTGGCAGCTGCTGCTCGAGCACAGAGCGCACCTGATCGGCCTCGGGGGGTGGGCTGCCAACGGTTTCTACAGGCATAGGTTCAAACAGGTAAGGTATGGACTCATTGTAGGGTGACCAGAAATACCCAACCTCGTTTGCTTCACGGCTCTACATATAGACGTGAATTTCCTCAGTTTGGCCTCCGCTAAGGTGCTGCGAATCCACCTGCGTCTTACTCGTTGGGCACAAAGCTACAGGAGCCGTTGAAAGTTGTATGTTGGGACGGTTGGTTGCAAAGCACTTCGTCGGGCGATCGCACATAGACCCACTGCCCCTCCAGCCTCAGCGCTACCTGGTTGGTTTCAGCATTAAACGTCAAAGCAGCCTCGCCCGCAGAACTGATATCGGTATAGCCGCGATAGACCGAATGGCACAGCCCCAGCGATCGACAGCTGAGCAGCATCAGATCGCCGTAGTTGTCACCTAGAGGAAAGGCCACATAAACCGTGCGATAGGTAATGCCCCAGAGGGCAATGTCCTGTTTAGCCTGGGGAGCATAGCCTGCTAACAGGGCCGGCAGCAAAGCCACCAGTAATAAGGACATCTGCGACCAGCAGCCAGACCACTTTTGCTACGCCCCGTGGGGCGCTCTGTTGCCAGTTTAGGTAGAAGCTCAGGAGCAGCAGTAGACAGAGGATCAAACCGCCTGCCAACAACAAAACAATTACCGGGAGCAGGGTCAGCAGAGCGATCGCAAAAAGTTTGCTGTAGGCCCAAGCTAACCCATGCACCCCAGGCACAGCCCCCCCGACAAAGGGTAAATACCCCAGCCATCCCAGAGCGGCCAAGATGGCCCAACCCAGCAGTAGAGTTCTCCGTCTGGGGCGACGGATGAAGCGCTGACTCTGGGTGGGGGACGCGGGATTTCTCGCGGGCGGTTTATGGCTAGACATGGAGCAGATGGCTAGAAGCTACCCCAGGGTGGCCTAACTTAGGCTCCGCTGTCATCAGCGGGGGAGAATTGCCCAGCAAAAACCCGCGCCTAAAAGTCCTGTGATATTCTCAGGGGGACAGTGGCGCGATGCCAAACTTGTCCAGTTTTCAGCCTTTTTAACCCTATGACGTTAACTCGACGGTGGTTTAGCCAGGCCTGCCTGGGGGTAGCGACGGCGCTGGTAGCAGTGGCCTGCGGTGGCGGTGGCGACAGTGAGGTGGTTAGCGTCGGCTCGAAAGACTTTACCGAGCAGCTGATCATCGGCGAAATGTACGCCCTGGTGCTCGAAAAAAATGGTTTGACCGTCGAGCGTAAGCTCAACCTGGGGGGCACTCCGGTGGCCCAAGCCGCCATTGAAAGCGGCGAAATCGACCTCTACCCCGAATATACTGGCACCGCGCTGCTCACTGTGCTCAAGCAGCCGGTCAGCAGCGACCAGCAGGCGGTCTTCGACACTGTCAAGCAGGCCTACCAGGAGCAATTTAACCTGGTGTGGCTCGACCCCTCGCCCATGAACAACACCCAGGCCCTGGCTATGACCGAGGAACGGGCCGACGCCTTGGGCATTCGCACGATCTCTGACTTCGCCGCCCAGGCCAGTAACCTAACCCTGATTGGGCCACCGGAGTTTGAGGTGCGCGAAGATGGTCTACCCGGCCTGCAAGCGGCCTACGGCAATTTTTCTGTCAAAGAATACAAAGCCGTCGATGCGGGCCTGCGCTACAAGGGTCTGGTGGATGGCGAGGCCGATGTGGCCGTGGCCTTTGGCACCGATGGCGAAATCAGCGCCTTCAACCTGGTGGTGCTCGAAGATGACAAGGGGCTGTTTCCGCCCTACCAGGTGGCCCCCATTGTCAGCCAGGCCGCGCTGGATGCCAACCCCGCCATCGCTGAGGCCCTCAACCAGGTTTCGCCCCTGCTCAACGATGAGGTCATGCGCCAGCTCAACTACGAGGTCAGCGGCAACCAGCGCGAACCGGCAGAAGTAGCGCGAGAATTTTTGGTCGATGCCGGCCTAGTTGCAGAATAGCCCCTGGCGGAGTATCCCCTAGAGAGAAGCCATGAGCGCTATCCAGTTTGACGATGTTTCACTGCGGTTTGCTGGGGGTGCCCGCCCGGCGGTGAACCGGGTGACTTGCCAGGTCAACTCGGGCGAGATTGTGGTGATTTTGGGGCCGTCGGGCTGCGGCAAAACCACGCTGCTGAAGATGGTCAACCGCCTCTACGAGCCCACCAGCGGCAACATCTTTCTAGATGGGGCAAATATTCGCCAGCTCAAGGCAACCAAGCTGCGGCAGCAGATCGGCTACGTAATTCAGCAGTCGGGTCTGTTTCCCCACATGACGGTGGCCGACAATGTGGCAGTGGTGCCCAGGCTGCTGGGCTGGCCCAAACCCCAGATTCAGGCCCGCATTGACGAGCTGCTGGACTTGGTGAAGCTATCGCCGGGGGAATTTCGCGATCGCTACCCCGCTCAACTTTCTGGCGGGCAGCAGCAGCGGGTGGGCATTGCCCGTGCCCTGGCCGGCAACCCCGCCATCATGCTGATGGATGAGCCCTTTGGAGCGATTGACGCGATCACCCGCACGGCGTTGCAAGACGAAATTTTGCGCCTCCAGGGCCAGCTTAAAAAGACGATTCTGTTTGTCTCCCACGACGTGGAAGAGGCCCTGCGTCTGGCCGATCGCATCTTGATCATGCGCCTGGGCGAAGTGGTGCAGTTTGACACCCCCTTTAACCTGTTGACTCGACCCGCCGATGAGTTTGTGCACACTCTGCTGGGGGCCGACGACATGGTGCGCCAGCTGGGTCTGCTGCGGGTGAGTTCGGCGATGATGGCGCTGCCGCCCAACTACAGCAACGGCCACAACCCTACCCTCTCCCACCTAGATAGCCTTCGGGACGCGCTGTCGCTGATACTCAAGACCGGGGCACCAGCCCTCACCGTGCTAGAAGGAGGCAACCCGGTGGGGCTGCTCACCCTCGACCACATTCGCGAGTCAGCGGTGAACGGGCGATGAGCTACTTGCTGAGCAACTCCGGCGACGTGCTGATCCTGCTGCTGCAACACCTGCGGATGACAGGAATTGCGCTGGGGATTGCGATCGCCCTCGCCGTTCCCCTCGCCCTACTGGTCTCGCGCCTGCGCTGGCTGGCGGTGCCCGTGCTCGGTGGGCTGGGGGTGCTCTACACCATTCCCAGCCTGGCGCTGATTATCTTTTTGGTGCCGCTGTTTGGCCTCAACGCCACGTCGGTCATTGTGGCGATGGTGCTCTACACCCAGGTGATTTTGGTGCGCAACCTGACGGTGGGGCTGGCGGGCATTAACCCAGCGGTGCTGGAGGCGGCGCGAGGTATGGGTATGAGCGTGGCCCAGCGCTGGTGGCGGGTACAGGTGCCATTAGTGCTACCGGTGTTTTTGGCTGGGGTAAGAATTGCGGCGATAGTTGCTATTGCGATCGCCACAATCGGGGCCAAATTCAACGCTGGCGGGCTGGGTAAGCTGCTGTTTGACGGCATCCAAACCAATCGCTATGACAAGATTGTGGCGGGTGCGATCGCGGTGGCAGTTCTAGCGCTGGTGATCAACGGGCTGCTGCTGGCCCTAGAGCACTACGCTCAACCCCAACGACGGTTAAAGCATGGCTAAGATGGCAGTTTGTGCAGCCACTATCCATATAATTCACCCTAGAAGGGCAGTTATACGGAAACTGTCAGCATAATAAGTTGTTAGGCCGCTTGAGTTGGTTGAAAACACCTGAGTTCGACAGCTAAAAAGCAGCTTGTGGCAAGGCTTTAAGCTCAAAATCTGGAATACCCAACGAGGGCTTATCGGGATGGTAGGCGTAGGCAATCAGGCCCGAGACCAGATTGACGAGGAAA